>NZ_JADPIT010000019.1:107256-113482 GCF_023073035.1 Bradyrhizobium sp. 62 | reverse complement strand
CGCGCAGGCGGGACAAGCCCGGGCATGATGGAGATCCTCCGCCCCAATTGATCTCCGACCCGCCGGCTGCGCTTGCCCGGTCCCGTCCCAGCGCCTATTTGAAAGGCAGGGAATTCCGGCCTTCACCCCGATCGTTGTCATGGCTCAACCACTGCACCCCGCACATCCTGTATCGGACAATTCGCCCACTGCCGGCCGGATGCCGTTCGTGCTGCTGTTGGCGGGTGCTGGCGTCGGCGGCCTGGTCGTGCTCGGCGTGCTCGCGCTCTGGTTCCACTACGGCAGCCAGGTGTTCTTCGAAATGATCAGGACCGGTTTCGCCGCCTGCTTCTGACCCGCGACAGGAAGTTTTCCGCCCATGAGCTCCGCCGCCCGTCCGCTGGTGATCGCGACCGCCTTCGCCGCAAGCCTCATCCTCGGGCTGCTGATCGTATTCTGGGCCATGGGTGGGGTCAGCAAGGTGGCGCAGCCGGCCGCGATCGGCGGCCCGTTCCAGCTCACTGACCAGAACGGCAAGGCCGTCACCGACAAGAACCTCAAGGGCAAGCCGACCCTGATCTTCTTCGGCTACACCCATTGCCCCGACGTCTGCCCGACCTCGCTGTTCGAGATCTCGGAAGTGCTGCGCGCGTTGGGCAAGGACGCCGACAAGGTCAATGCTGTCTTCATCTCGGTCGATCCCGAGCGCGATACGCCGGCGGCGATGAAGGATTATCTGTCGAGCTTCGACCCGCACCTCGAGGGCCTCAGCGGCGATCCTGCCGAGACCGCCAAGGTGATCACCTCCTACCGGGTCTACGCCAAGAAGGTCCCGACCAAGGACGGCGACTACACCATGGACCACACCGCGCTGATCTATCTGATGGACCGCGACGGCCGCTTCGTCTCGCCATTCAACCTGAAGCGCACGCCTGAAGAGGCCGCGGTGGACTTGAAGCGGTATCTGTAGGCTTCCCTATTGGCCGCAATCCGCGCTCGCGTTCCCGGCCGGATGGGCTATAAGGCCCTCCGATCCCAACGAAATTCGTTCATTTTCAGCCGATGGCCCCATCGCAACAGGCGAAATCGTCCAAATCCGCCCGTGGCTTGCTGACCGGGCTGGTCGTCGGCGTCTGCCTGCTCGCTGCTGCGCCGCGCGCGCAGGCGCAGGCCCCGGCCAAGCAGCCCCCAACGGCGCCGCAAGCCTCACCCCAGGTCGCGCCGCAAGCCGCCCCGCAGGCCGTGCCGGGCTTTTGGGACCCGCGGCGGCGGCCGGAGCGGCCGGATTTGTCGCGCCTGACCGTGATCCGCTTCCTGACCGAGACTGATTATCCGCCCTTCAACTATACCGGCGCCGACGGCAATCCGGCCGGCTTCAACGTCGACTTCGCCCGCGCGCTGTGCGAGGAGATCAAGGTCACCTGCACGGTGCAGATGCGCCGCTTCGAGACGCTGGTCGATGCGCTCGCCTCCAACCGGGGCGACGCCATCATCGCCTCGATGGCGGTGAGCCCGCAGCTCCGCGCCCGGGTCGATTTCACCGACCCCTATTACCGCGTGCCGGCGCGCTTCGCCTCGCGCAAGGACGCGGTGATGCCGGAGATCCGTCCCGAATATCTCGAGGGCAAGAAGGTCGGCGTCATCGCCGGCTCCGCGCATGAAGCCTATCTCAAGGCGATGTTCACCGACGCCGAGCTGCACCCCTATCCCAACGACGATGCCATGCGCGGCGCCTTGCGCAAGGGCGAGGTCGATTTCATCTTCGGCGACGCCATCGCGCTCGCGTTCTGGATCAACGGCACCGATTCCGGCGATTGCTGTGCCTTCTCCGGCGGTCCCTTCGTCGAAAGCCGCTTCTTCGGCGAAGGCATCGGCATCGCCGTGCGCAAGGGCAACGACGTGCTGCGCCAGGCCCTGAACTGGGCGATGTTCCGCGTATGGGAAAAGGGCCGCTACACGGATCTGTGGCTGCGGTACTTCTCGGTGAGCCCGTTTTAGCTTCGCTGTCTGCTCTGCCGTCATTGCGAGGAGCCCTTGCGATGAAGCAATCCAGGCTGTTTCCGCAGTGGATTGCTTCGCTTGGCTCGCAATGACGGCGCGGTGGCAGTACCCCGCAAAATTGCATTCTGCCTGGAAATCGCTATTTTCCGCGCCCCGGAGGCCCCTTAGATGTCCGTTATCGATCTTGCCGCGAACCCGAGCGATCTGCGTGCGCTCGCCGAACAATCCAACGCCTGGCCATTCGAGCAGGCGAAGGCCATTGTCGCGCGGCTGAAGAAAAGCCCGAAGGACGAGGTGCTGTTCGAGACCGGCTACGGGCCATCAGGCCTGCCGCATATCGGCACCTTCGGCGAGGTCGCGCGCACCTCGATGGTGCGGCACGCTTTTCATGTGCTGACCGAAAACAAGATCAAGACCCGCCTGCTCGCGTTCTCCGATGACATGGACGGGTTTCGGAAAGTGCCCGACAACGTCCCCAACAAGGAGATGCTGGCGGCGCATCTCGGCAAGCCGCTGACCCGCGTGCCGGATCCGTTCTCCAACGAATATCCGTCGTTCGGGCACCACAACAATGCGCGGCTGCGCGCCTTCCTCGATCATTTCGGCTTCGACTACGAATTCGCGAGCTCGACCGACTATTATACGTCCGGCCGTTTCGACGCGACGCTGCTCAAGATGTTAGCTGCCTACGACAAGGTGATGGCGATCATCCTGCCGACGCTCGGACCCGACCGCCGCGCGACCTATTCGCCGTTCCTCCCCATCAGCAAGACCACGGGTGTCGTGCTGCAGGTGCCGATGATCCGCCGCGACGTTGCGGCCGGCACGGTGACCTATCTCGATCCCGATACCAACCAGGAGGTCGAGACACCGGTCACCGGCGGCAACGTCAAGTGCCAGTGGAAGGCCGACTGGGCGATGCGCTGGGTCGCGCTCGGCGTCGATTACGAGATGGCCGGCAAGGATTTGATCGACTCGGTCAAACTCTCCGGCGCGATCGCGAGGGCGCTCGGCGCCACGCCGCCGGAGGGCTTCAACTACGAGCTCTTCCTCGACGACAAGGGCCAGAAGATTTCGAAGTCGAAGGGCAACGGCCTCACCATCGACGAATGGCTGCGCTACGCCTCGCCGGAATCGCTGTCGCTGTTCATGTATCGCGAGCCGAAGGCGGCCAAGCGGCTGTATTTCGACGTCATCCCGCGCAACGTCGACGACTACCAGCAGTTCATCGACGGCTTTGCGAAGCAGGACGCCAAGCAGCAGCTCGGCAATCCGGTCTGGCATGTCCACAGCGGCCATCCGCCGAAGTTCGATATGCCCGTCACGTTCCAGCTCTTGCTGACGCTGGTGTCGTCGTCGAACGCGGAGAATGCCGAGACGCTGTGGGGTTTCATTGGCCGCTATCGGCCCGGCGTGAGCCCGCAGACGCATCCCAAGCTCGATGCGATGGTCGGCTATGCCATCAACTATTATCGCGACTTCGTCGCGCCGACAAAGACGTTCCGCGAACCGACCGAGACCGAGCGCGCGGCGCTGCAGGATTTGCGGGATGCATTATCGCAGCTTCCGCAGGACGCCTCGGCCGAGGACATCCAGAACGTCGTCTACGAGATCGGCCGCCGCGAGCCGTTCCTCGACCAGGTCAAGAAGGGCAAGGACGGCCGTCCCGGCGTGACACTCGACTGGTTCAACATGCTCTACCAGGTGCTGCTCGGCCAAGAGAAGGGTCCGCGCTTCGGCTCCTTCGTCGCGGTGTATGGCGTGCAGAACGCGGTGAACATGATTGACGGCGCGCTGGCGCGGAGTGCGTGAGTCCAGCACTCACCGTCATCGTCCGCGAAGGCGGACGATCCAGTATTCCAGAGACCGCCGTGCTGAACCGAGACGCCGCGGCGTACTGGATTCCCCGCTTTCGCGGGGAATGACAGCGGAGCACCCCTCACTGGCTCGCCCACACAATCCTTGCGATCCACGCAACCTCGCTCGCTGCCATCGTCCGCTCGGGCTGTGGCGGATCGAGCGGCTGCAAATCCAGAACCTTTGCTGTGCGGCGCTTCAGCGTTGCCACCGTGACCTCGCCCGCTTTGGTCTTCACCACCACGCGATCGCCTTTGCGGACCGGTGTGCCGGGTGAGACCAGGATGACGTCGCCGTCGCGATAGGCGGGCTGTAGCGCTTCGCCGGAAATCTGCAGCGCGAAGCTGTGGCTGTCTTCGGCGGTGGGAAGCGCAAACTCGGTCCAGCTCTTGCCGATGGGAAAGCCGGACTCGTCGAAGGCGCCGCTCGCGCCGGCCAGCGCGAAGCCGAGCAGCGGCACCGAGCGGCCGCCGCCTGCCTCGTCGGCGACCAGCCTTGCAAAAGTGTCGATCGAGGAATCTGCCGCCGCCAGCGCTTTCGCGATCGATTCGGTCGAGGGCCAGCGCTCGCGGCCGTCGGAGGTGACGCGCTTGGACTTGTTGAAGGTGGTGGGATCGAGCCCGGCGCGCTTGGCAAGGCCCGACGGTGACAGGCCGGCACGCTCCGCCAGCCGATCCAGCGCGCCCCAGATCTGGTCGTGAGAGAGCATCCTCTGCGCTTTGGCCTGTCTGACCATGGAAGGTCCAGCCCGTCGCAACTCAGGAAAACTATCCTCAAATCAATCGGTTTTCCGTTTTCGGTGCAAGAGGCGGCGTCTAAGTCTTGAGTTCGGCAAGGGTGGCCTTTACGGTCCCGCCCGGGATTTAACGACCCACGAGAGACGAAAATCCCCAGGAGACTCAAAGAGCTGTCTCCACGGGCAAACAGGACTGCGTAAGCGGTGGTCAAGATCTACAAAATCTGTCCGGCCTCGGCCTGGCGTGAGGCGGAACGGCAGGGTGTCTACCGCGGCAGCGCGGACGATTCGCGCGACGGATTCATCCATTTCTCGACCGCATCCCAGGTTCCCGAGACCCTGCAGAAGCATTATGTCGGGCAGCGCGCGCTGTTCCTGGTCGAGGTCGACGGCGATGCGCTCGGCAGCGCATTGCGCTGGGAGCGTTCGCGCAATGAGGAGCTGTTTCCGCATCTCTATGGCGAGCTCGATCTCGGCGCTGTGATGGCCGTGATGAACCTCAACACGCGCTCCGACGGCGGCCACGACGTTCCGGAGCTTGCCCCGTGATCCGCGCTTTCGACGCTCTCTCGCTGCCGGTGTTGCGTTGGCTCGATCCGGAGGATGCGCATCGCCTCGCGATCCAGGGCCTGCGCTTCCTGCCGCCGGGCAAGCCGCAGGCTGACGATCCCAAGCTCGCGGTGCGTGCCTTCGGGCTCAACTTCCCCAATCCGATCGGCATGGCCGCGGGCTTCGACAAGAGCGCCGAAGTGCCGGATGCGCTGCTGCGGCTCGGCTTCGGCTTCGTCGAGATCGGCTCGGTGACGCCGAAACCGCAAAGCGGCAATCCGCGGCCGCGGCTGTTTCGTCTGGAGCGCGACGAGGCCGTGATCAACCGCATGGGCTTCAACAATGACGGCGCGGAGACCGCCCTGCGCCGGCTCGCGGCGCGCGCGCAGCACGGCGGCATCGTCGGCGTCAATGTCGGCGCCAACAAGGATTCGCCCGATCGCGTCAATGACTACGTCAAGCTGATCGAGACCTTTGCGCCGGTCGCGAGCTATTTCACCGTCAACGTCTCCTCGCCGAACACGCCGGGCCTGCGCAATCTGCAGGAAGGCGCGCTGCTCGACGATCTCCTCGCCAGGGTGATCGACGCGCGCCAGCGGGTGCGCGAGAGCGCCGGCGACACGCCGGTGCTGCTCAAGATCGCGCCGGATCTGAGCCTCGCCCAGCTCGACGACGTCGTGCAGGTCGCGCGCTCGCGCCGGGTCGACGGCATGATCGTGTCGAACACCACCATCGCGCGGCCGAGCACGCTGCGCGAGGAGATGCGCGCCAAGGAGCAGGGCGGCCTGTCAGGCCGGCCGCTGTTCCGGCTGTCGACGCGGATGGTCGCCGAGACCTATGTGCGCGTCGAGGGCGCATTCCCCCTGATCGGCGTCGGCGGCGTGGATTCGGGCGGCGCCGCGCTGACGAAAATCCGCGCCGGCGCGAGCCTGATCCAGCTCTATTCGTCGCTGGTCTACAAGGGCCTCGGCCTCGTCGACGAGATCAAGCGCGACCTCACCTCAACCCTATTGCGCACCGGGCGGGATTCTCTCTCCGAGATCGTCGGCTCCGACGCCGCCACGTTGACGGCGGAAACCTGGCCGGGGATGTAGCTCTTCGCGG
>NZ_JADPIT010000019.1:91521-107246 GCF_023073035.1 Bradyrhizobium sp. 62 | reverse complement strand
GATGGAGCGAAGCGCAATCCGGGATTCGATCCGCGGACGCGAAGGCCCCGGACTACGCTTTCGCTCCATCCGGGCTACGCGTTACAGCGACTGCTTCGGAAACGTCTTCCTGTACAGCGCCGGATAGCGCGCGGCCTGCAAGCCGCCGCGCGAGACGTAGGAGGCGATCAGCGCGCTCCACAGCCCGGCATTGCCGAACGATTGCAGCGCCCACCATGTGGCGAGGAAGATCGCGAGCGAGGCCAGCATCAGATTGCGCATCTCGCGCGCCCAGGTCGCGCCGATATAGATGCCGTCGAAGCCGAAGGCGAACACGCCGGGAATGGGCGCGAGCACGACGAACGGCAGGAATTCCCGCGCACCGCGACGGACGGCCTCGCTCGCCGTCATGACATCGATCAAATTCGGCCCAAACAGCGCGAACAGCGCGGACACGACCAGCGCGAAGCCGAGCCCCCATAGCAGCACCAGCCGGGTCGAATCCGCAAATCCCCTCGCGTCGCGTGCGCCGAGCGTACGGCCGCAAAGCTGCTGGGCTGCGTTCGCTAGACCGTCGAGGAAGAAGGCGCTGACCAGCAGAAAATTGTTGAGCACGGAATTGGCGGCCAGCGTGACGTCGCCAGCCCGTGCGCCCTTGGCGGTGAAAAACAGAAACACGGCGATCAGTGCCGCGGTGCGGATCAGGATGTCGGAATTCACCGCCAGCAGCCGCATCAGCTTGGTCCGGTCGAACAGCTCTGCGTATGGCACCGCGAACCCGCCGTCCGCATAGCGGCGGCAGACCATCATGCCGAGCCCGAATCCGGCCGCTTCAGATAGCAGTGCGGCGATCGCAGCACCCGCGATGCCGGTGTCGTAGACCAGCACCAGCAGGATCGTCGCCGCCGCGTTGACGAGATTGATGACGACCTGTAGCGCGAGCGCCGGATTGGCGCGGGCCTGGCCGACCAGCCAGCCGAGGATGACATAATTGGCGAGCGCCAGTGGCGCCGACCAGATCCGGATCACGAAATAGGTTTTCGCCGCGCGCGTAACGCCTTCGCTGCCGCCCATCAGGTCGAACAGCACGGCGGCCAGCGGCAGTTGCAGCGCGATCAGGGCTATGCCGATCAGGCCCGCGACGATGAAGCCGCGCACCAGAATCGCAGTCAGCTCGCGCGTCTCGCCGGCGCCGAGCGCCTGCGCCGTGAAGGCGAGCGTGCTCATGCGAAGGAAGCCGAATAGCCAGAACAGGCAATCGAAGATGACGGACGCGATGGCGACGCCGCCGAGCAGCGCGGCATCGTCCAGCCGTCCGATCGCGGTGGTCGAGACCACGCCGATCAGCGGCGTGGTGAGGTTCGCGACCATCGCAGGTCCTGCGATGGCGAAGACCTGACGGGAACCGATCTTCACGTGAACGGGTGCGTGCATGTCAGAACACGAGCACCATGCCGTCTTCGGCGGCGAGATGGGCGATGTCGTCGAGGCGCGACAGCACGTCTTCGCTCATATGGGTGAGCACGAGGCGTTTTGCGCCGATTTCGGGAAGGTGCTGTTCCAAGGTCTTCAGGCTGAGGTGATTCTTGACCACCTTCTCGTACATATAGGCCTCGGCGATGAAAAGGTCCGCGCCATGCGCCAACGGAATGAGCGTCTCCGTCCATTCGGTATCGGCGCTGTAGGCCAGCGTGCGGCCTTCCGCTTCGACGCGATAAGCGAGGAACGGTCCGCCGGATTCACCGTGCACGACGGGGTAGGGCGTCACCGTCACCGCGCCGAAGCTTTGGCTCTGCTCGGGCG
Organism: Bradyrhizobium sp. 62; assembly: GCF_023073035.1. NCBI lineage: Bacteria > Pseudomonadati > Pseudomonadota > Alphaproteobacteria > Hyphomicrobiales > Nitrobacteraceae > Bradyrhizobium > Bradyrhizobium sp. 62. The sequence continues at coordinate 105,464 of NZ_JADPIT010000019.1, read as the reverse complement.
CGAGCTCGACGACGGACAGCTCGAAGCGCTGTTTCGTCTTCGAGGAGTGCTCGAACAGAGCCTCCATCACCGCACGCAGCCGCGTCTCGATGCCTTTGGGGCCGGCGATCGTGAGCGGCCGCGTCCGCCGCGAGAATTGCGCGTCGAGCAGAACAAACGGCAGCCCCGCAAAATGGTCGCCGTGGAAATGCGTGATCAGGATGAGATCGATCTCATTGCAGTCGATCTCGAGCCGCTTCAGCGCCGGCAAAGCCGACGCGCCACAATCGATCAGGAAGTTGGCTTCGCGCCCCGAGACGTGGAAGCAGGTGTTGAGCCTGCCGCCCGATCCGAAGGCGTCGCCGCAGCCGACAAAGCGCAATTGCATCGGCTGCGAGCTCCCTAGAGCATGATCCGGAAAAGTGTGAAGCGGTTTTCCGACAAGATCATGCTCAAAACTAACGGCCTACCTGCGCGGCGCGCCGAAAACGCGCATCAGCAGCCAGATCGGGATCACGATGACAGCGCCGAGCAGGAAGTAGCGCCACAGCCAGTTCACGGTATCGAAGCCGAGATCCCACAACCGCTGGAACAAGAGACGAATGCTGTAGAGAATATTCCAGGGATCGAAGCCGATCGCCGCCAGCACGACGCCGACGAGGATCGAGAGCAGCACCAGGCGAAACGCGACCGCCAGCGGCGAGCCGCCGAGAAAGCGGTTCAGGCCATCACTGCGGCCGGCCGGCAAATCTCTGACGTCGTGGGCCATCTCAAACTCCTCAGGGGATTCGACCCTATCATAGGGCAAGGCGGTGGACATGGGGAACCCGTGAGGGGGCGTCAATCGGCTTACGGGATTTTAATTCGGGCAACCACACGCCCGGGGCTTCTTAAGCCTCAATCTCCGCCGCCTCCGCTTTCAGCATCTTTTCCAGTGTTTCCAGCCGGTCGGCCTCCCGCGGCGGCTTGTCCCAGCGCAAGCGGCTGATGCGGGGAAAGCGCATCGCGACGCCGGATTTGTGCCGTGGTGAGCGCTGCAGCCCCTCGAAGGCGACCTCCAGCACCAGGCCTTTGTCCGGCTCGTGCACGACGTGGCGGACGGGACCGAATTTTTCGGTGGTATTGCGACGCACGAAGCGGTCGATCTGGAGCAGCTCCTCGTCGGTGAAGCCGAAATAGGCTTTTCCGACCGGCACCAGCTCGTCACTGCCCGCGCCTGCGGTCCAGACGCCAAAGGTGTAGTCGGAATAGTAGGACGAGCGTTTGCCGTGGCCGCGCTGCGCATACATCAGCACGGCGTCGATGATGTGCGGATCGCGCTTCCACTTCCACCACTGTCCCTTCGGCCGTCCCGGCAGATAGGGGGCATCGCGCCGCTTCAGCATCACGCCTTCGACGGCGTCCGCGTCTTCGCCCGCACCAGCGCTCGCGGGATCGGCGCGTGCGGCGGTCAGTGCGTCCCAGCTTGCGAAGGGCACGGTGGGCGAGAGATCGATGCGGGAATCGTCGACCTTGCCGATGAAAATCTCCAACCGTTCGCGGCGCTCCGCGAACGGTAGCTCGCGCAAATCGTTCTCGTCGTCGCCGAGCAGATCGTAGGCGCGCAGATGAATCGGAAACTCCTTGATCAGCTTCGGAGACACGACCTTGCGGTTGAGCCGCTGTTGCAGAACATTGAAACTCTGCACGCGCCCTTCGCGCAGAATCAGAAGCTCGCCGTCGATGGCGCCGGGTAGCCGCAACGCCGGCACGAGATCCGGAAAGCTTCCAGTGATATCCTCGCCGGTGCGCGAATAGAGCCGCGCGGTGATGCGGCCGTGCTCGTCGCGGCCGGCGATCGCCTGCACGCGGATGCCGTCCCATTTCCATTCGGCGATGTAGTCGGCGGGATCGAGCGCGGCGAAATCCGTGTCCTCGATCGCATGCGCCAGCATCACCGGGCGAAACGGCGCGGGATCGCGATTGACCGGCTTGTCGGCGCGGCCTTCCAGCCAGGCGAACAGGTCGAGATAGGGCGGCGCGAGACCGGGCCAGATCAGCTCGACCTCATGCGGGTCCTTGTCGCCGAGTGCCGCGGCCGCAGTCTTGGCCAGGCGCGCGGAGATGCCGATGCGCAACGCGCCGGTGACGAGCTTCAACAGCGCCCAGCGGCCGGTCTCATCCAACTCGTCGAGCCAGCGCTCGAGCTGTTTTGGCAGCTCGGTCTTGCCGAGCGTGCGCAGCGTGGTGACGACCTCGGTGAGGGTTGGGGGTGGCGGATTGTTGTGGACACCCATGGCCTTCGGCCACATCAGCGCCACCGTCTCGGAGAGATCGCCGACATAATCGTAACTCAGCCCGAACAGCACCGGGTCGGTGCGCGAGGCGATCAGGTCGCGGATCAGCGCGGGCTTGGCGTGTTTGAAGCTCAGCGCACCGGTCAGCGCGGCCAGCGCGTAGCCGCGGTCGGGATCGGCGACCTCGCGAAAATAGCTGGTGATCAGGCGCAGCTTGTTGTTGCGGCCGGGCTCGTAGGCGAGGCGGTCGAGCAGTTCGGCGAAGCGGTTCATGCTTCGGCCTCGTCAGCGAGCGGGGTCTCGGTCTCCTCCTCGTCGCCGTAGCCGACCAGATCGAGCGGCCGCGCCCGCAAGCCCGTGCTTTGGCACCAATGCACCAGCGCGTCTTCCTGGCCGTGGGTGACCCAGATCTCGCCGGCACCGGTCGCCGCGATCGTGGCGGTGAGGCCGTCCCAATCGGCATGATCCGAGATCACCAGCGGCAGCTCGATGCCGCGTTGCCGCGCGCGGGCGCGCACCCGCATCCAGCCGGAGGCGAATGCCGTGACCGGATCGGGAAACCGCCGGGTCCAGAGATCGGATGTCGCAGAGGGCGGCGCCAGCGTGATGGTGCCGGCGAGCGCCGCTTTCTTCACCTCCTTCACCGGCCGCAACTCGCCGAGCTCGATCCCGCGGCTCTGATAGTAATGCGTGATCTTCTCCATCGCGCCATGCAGATAGATCGGCGCGTCGTAGCCGGCTTGGCGCAGCAGCGCGATCACGCGCTGCGCCTTGCCGAGCGAATAGGCGCCGACGAGATGCGCGCGCTCCGGAAACAGCGCCACCGAAGCCAGCAGCTTCTTGACCTCATCGGCCGCATCGCCATGCCGAAACACCGGCAGTCCGAACGTCGCCTCGGTGATGAAGACGTCGCAGGATACCAGCTCGAACGGCGTGCAGGTCGGGTCGGGTGCATCCTTGTAGTCGCCGGAGGCGACGATGCAGGTGTCCTTGCAGGTGACCGCGACCTGCGCCGAACCGAGCACATGGCCGGCCGGGTGAAACTTCACGCTGACGTCGCCGAGCCGGATCTCCTCGCCATAGCGGATCGCCTGCGTCGAGCCGGCGAAATTCTCGCCATAGCGCAGCCGCATCATGTCCAGCGTTTCCTGCGTCGCCAGCACCGCGCCGTGGCCGGCGCGGGCATGGTCGGAATGGCCATGGGTGATCACGGCCCGCTCGACCGGCCGGACGGGGTCGATATGGAAGCCGCCCGGCTTGCAGCATAGGCCGGCAGCAACTGGCAGCAGGATGTCTTGCGGACGCATGCCTGTTATATAGGTCGCGACCCCGCATCTTCGAGTCACCCGCCCACTTCGCTTCCTGGTTCCCCAATGCCCCTGCGCCTGTTCCTGACCTCCGGCGATCTCATGGCCGACCGCCGCTTCGAGTTCGCGCGCGATCTTCAGCTCAAGGGCGATCTGGCGGCCGCCGCCGACCTGCTGGAGCAGACCATCGAGCTTGCGCCGAATTTCACCTCGGCCTGGTTCACGCTCGGCGAAATCCGCGCGCAAGTCGGCGAGCGCGACAAGGCCATTGCGGCCTTTCGCAAATCGCGCGAGTCCGACCCGAGCGATCAGCATGGCGCCCATTTGCATCTGATACGCCTTGGCGACGCGCAATTGTCCGAAATGCCCAAGGCCTATGTGCAGGCCTTGTTCGATCAATACGCGCCGCGTTTCGAGCACGTGCTGATCAACGATCTCGGCTATCGCGCGCCGTCGTTGATCTTCAAGGCGGTGGTGGCTGCCCGCGTCGCCGCGAAGAAGCCCGCCCTGTTCAAGCGCGCCATCGATCTCGGATGTGGGACGGGGCTTGCGGCCGCCGCCTTCGCAAAACAGGTCGACCAGTTCATCGGCATCGATCTGTCGCCCGGCATGGTCAAGGAGGCGCGCGCCACCGGCCTCTATGCCGAGCTCGAAGTCGCCGACATGATCGAGGGCCTGCGCAGCAGGAGCGATGGGAGCGCAAACCTCGTCGTCGCGGCCGATGCGTTCGTCTATCTCCCCGATCTCGCCCCGGTGCTCAGTGAAGCCAGGCGCGTGCTCGCGCCCGGCGGCGTGCTTGCGTTCACGCTGGAGACTCATGACGGCAGCGGCATCGTTCTCGGCGAAGGCCTGCGCTATGCCCATTCGGCGGAATATGTGCGCGATACGATGGCGCAGGCCGGCTTCAAGCTCCTCACTTTGGAGCAGGCTTCGCCACGCACCGAGAACAACGAGCCGGTGCGCGGCCTCGTCGTGGTCGCCGAGAAAACTTGAGTCTAGGCGCTATATGCGGCGCTTTAAGCGTCATTGCGTCGCAAAGCCGTGACTTCCCACTTGCGAGCCGTGCGGCGATGCCAGCACAATGCGCGCACCAGGGAGAAACGAATAATGACGAAGAATCCATCGCGGCGCGATTTCAGCGCCGCCGCGCTCGCCACCATCGCGGCATCCACCTTGCCCGCGCCCTCCGTCTGGGCTGCCGAGAAGAAATACGATGCCGGCGCCAGCGACACCGAGATCAAGATCGGGCAGACCGTGCCGCATTCCGGCCCCGGCTCGCTCTACGGCGTGCTCGGGCGCGTCGGCGAGGCCTATTTCCAGATGCTGAACGAGAAGGGCGGCATCAACGGACGCAAGGTCAAATTCCTCACCATGGACGATGCCTACAGCGCGCCGAAATGCGTCGAGGCGACGCGGCGCCTGGTCGAACAGGAAGAGGTGCTCGCGCTCTACGGCTCGCTCGGCACCGCGCCGCAAACCGCCGTGCACAAATATCTGAACTCAAAGGGCGTGCCGCAGCTTTTGCTCAACACCGGCGCCTCCAAGTGGAATAATCCGAAAGAGTTCAAATGGACGATGGCGGGCCTGCCGCTCTATCCGACCGAAGCCCGCATCCTGGCGCGGCACGTCCTCAGCGTGAAGCCGAATGCCAAGGTCGGCATCCTCTATCAGAACGACGATTTTGGCCGCGACTTCCTCGGGCCCTTCAAGAAAGTCTTGGAAGACGCCGGCGGGGCCGCAAAGGTGATCATGGAGCAGACCTACGATCTGACCGATCCGACCGTCGATTCCCAGCTCATCAATCTCTCGAAGTCCGGCGCCGACGTCTTCTACAACATCTCCACCGGCAAGGCCTCGTCGCAGTCGATCCGCAAGGTCACCGAGCTCGGCTGGAAGCCGCTGCAACTGCTGTCGGCCGGCTCCACCGGCCGCTCGATCCTCAGTGCCGCCGGACTCGAGAATGCGACCGGCATCGTCGCGATCCGTTACTCCAAGGATGCCGGGCCCGGCCCCTGGGAGGCGGATAAGGACGTGATGGCGTTCGACGCGCTGCGGAAAGCCTATTTGCCGAGCGTCGATCCCGACAACACCATCGCCTACGCCGGTTACGGCCAGGCGGTGACCATGGGCGAGATTCTGCGCCGCTGCGGCGATGAGCTCACGCGCGAAAACGTGCTCAAGCAGGCATCGACCCTCGACGGCTTCCATTCGCCGTTCTTCCTCGACGGCGTCAATTACAACTACACGCCCGGCGACTACACCCCGATGAAGACGTTGTTCATCTCGACCTTCAACGGCAAGGATTGGATCGTGTCCGACAAGCCTGTGACGGAGTAGAGGCGAGCACTGCTGTATCTTACCCTCTCCCCGCAAGCGGGGAGAGGGTAAGGAAGGCCTCCCACCCCTCGACGAACCCCGCCCCACGGCTTACCTGTGATGCGTGCCGCCCCGCATCCGCAAAATCCCGGCCGCGTCTGCCGCGCTGTTGCCCGACCGCTTCAAGGCGTGGTTCGCGGCCCGCGGCTGGTCGCCGCGCGCGCATCAATTGGCGCTGCTGGAGAAGGCGCGTGAGGACCGGTCCGCACTGCTGATCGCGCCCACCGGCGCCGGCAAGACGCTGGCGGGATTTTTGCCGACGTTGGTGAAGCTGAGCTCTGCGCCCAAAGCTTCGGCGACATCGGTGGTCTCCACCGGCCGCAGCCTGCAACGCAGCGGCGGCCTGCACACCCTCTACATCTCGCCGCTCAAGGCGCTCGCCGTCGATATCGCGCGCAACCTCGAGCGTCCCGTCGCCGAGATGGCGCTGCCGATCAAGATCGAGACCCGCACCGGCGACACGCCAACATCGCGGCGGCAGCGGCAGCGGCGCTATCCGCCTGATATCCTGCTGACGACGCCCGAACAGCTCGCGCTGCTGCTGTCCTCCGACGACGCGCCGTTCCTGTTCTCCTCCTTGAAGCGCATCGTGCTCGACGAGCTGCATGCGCTGGTGACGTCCAAGCGCGGTGATCTTCTGTCTCTTGGGCTCGCGCGGCTGTGGCGATTGGCGCCGCAGATGCGCGCCATCGGCCTGTCGGCGACCGTGGCCGAGCCGGAATCGCTGGCGCGCTTCCTGGTGCCGCAGCCCGGCGGCAAGGAAGCGGCGGCCGACATCGTCATTGCCGGCGGCGCGGCACCGCCGCTGGTCGAGATGATGGACACGCGCGAGCGCCTGCCCTGGGCCGGCCACAGCGCGCGCCATGCGCTTCCCGAGATCTACGAGCTGATCAAGGCCAACAGGACCACGCTTGTTTTCGTCAACACCCGCAGCCAGGCCGAGATGCTGTTCCAGAACCTCTGGAGCATGAACGACGACAACCTTGCCATCGCGCTGCATCACGGCTCGCTCGACGTCGCCCAGCGCCGCAAGGTCGAGGACGCGATGTCGGCGGGCAAACTGCGCGGCGTGGTCTGTACCTCCTCGCTCGATCTCGGCGTCGACTGGGGCGACGTCGATCTGGTCGTCAATATCGGCGCGCCCAAGGGCTCCTCGCGCCTGATGCAGCGCATCGGCCGCGCCAATCACCGGCTCGACGAAGCCTCACGCGCGGTGCTGGTGCCGGCGAACCGCTTCGAGGTGCTGGAGTGCCGCGTCGCGATCGACGCTATCGCGGAGAATGCGCAGGACACGCCGCCACTACGCATCGGTGCACTCGACGTGCTGGCCCAGCATGTGCTCGGCTGCGCCTGCGGCGAACCGTTTTTCTCCGACGAGCTCTACGACGAGGTGCGCACCGCCGCGCCCTACGCCGATCTCACGCGGCAGGATTTCGACGACGTGGTCGATTTCGTCGCCTCCGGCGGCTACGCGCTGAAGACCTATGAGCGCTTCGCCCGCATCAAGCAGGACAAGGAGGGGCGCTGGCGCGTCGCCAATCCCAAGGTGCGGCAGAGCTACCGCATGAATGTCGGCACCATCGTCGAGGACGACATGCTGAAGGTGCGGCTGGTGCGCTCGCGCGGCGGCGGCCAAGGCAAGGCAGGCGGCTCGACGGGCGTGATCGCGCGCGGCGGCAGGCTGCTCGGCGAGATCGAGGAAGCCTTCATCGAGGGCCTCAGCCCCGGCGACACCTTCGTGTTCTCTGGCGAGGTGGTGCGCTACGAGACCCTGGTCGAGGACCAGGTCTACGTCTCGCGCGCCAACGACAAGGACCCGAAAGTGCCGTCCTACATGGGCGGCAAGTTTCCGCTGTCGACCTATCTTGCCGAACGCGTCCGCCGCCTGCTCGATGATGGGCGCGCGTGGGGCGCCTTGCCGGAGCAGGTGCGCGATTGGCTGTCGTTGCAAAAGGACGTCTCGCGCGTACCCGCGGTGCGCGAGCTGCTGGTCGAGAGTTTTCCCCGCGCCAACAAGCACTACATCGTCTGCTACCCCTTCGAAGGCCGGCTCGCCCACCAGACGCTCGGCATGCTGTTGACGCGCCGGCTGGAGCGTGCCCGCGCCAGGCCGCTCGGCTTCGTCGCCAACGAATATGCGATCGCGGTCTGGGCGCTCGGCGACCTGTCCTTCATGATCCGGGACGGCAGGATTGACCTCGACGCACTGTTCGATCCCGACATGCTCGGCGACGACCTCGAAGCCTGGCTCGCCGAATCCGCGCTGATGAAGCGCACCTTCCGCAATTGTGCGATCATCTCCGGCCTGATCGCGCGCCGGCACACCGGCGAGGAGAAGAGCCGGCGCCAGGTGCTGTTCTCGACCGATCTCGTCTACGACGTCTTGCGCAAGCACCAGGCCGATCACGTGCTATTGCGTGCCGCACGGGCCGATGCCGCCACCGGCCTGCTCGATCTGCGCCGCCTCAGCGACATGCTCACCCGCATCCAGGGCCGCATCACACACCGGGAACTCGATCGCGTCTCGCCGCTCGCGGTCCCCGTGATGCTGGAAATCGGCCGCGAGTCAGTTTATGGCGAAGCTGGAGACGAGCTCCTGGCCGAAGCTGCCGACGAGCTCGTCAAAGAGGCGATGGGATAAGAGCAGGTTTTGACGTGACGGCAGGCGCGCTGGGTTCAGGGGATATCGAGGACATGCGCGTTTCGAATGTCAGCATCAGCAGCGTGACGTTCGCGGCCGATCTTTCCGGCGCGCTGTTCTGGGAAGAGCAGCGCCTGCTCGTCGTCTCCGATCTGCATCTGGAAAAAGGTTCCAGCTTCGCCATGCGCGGCGTGCTGCTGCCGCCTTACGACACCATCGCGACGCTCAGTCGTCTCGCTGCTGTCATCTCCCGCCATGATCCGCGAATCGTCATTGCGCTCGGCGACAGTTTTCACGATCGCACCGCGCATGGACGGCTGTCGGCGGAGGATCGCGACGCGGTCGCCGCCATGCAGGCCGGCCGTGACTGGATCTGGATCTCAGGCAATCACGATCCGGCGCTGCCGCGTGATCTCGGCGGCACCGTCGCCGACGAAGTCGCGATCGGCGCGATCACCTTCCGCCACGAACCGACCGGCGCGAGCGGCGAGATCGCCGGCCATCTTCATCCCAAGGCTCGCGTCTCCGCGCGCGGCCGTTCGATGGAGCGCCGCTGCTTCGCCTGCGACGGGATGCGCGCCGTGATGCCCGCCTTCGGCGCCTATGCCGGCGGCCTCAGCATCCGCGACGCGGCGTTTGCAAAGATCTTTCCAAAGAACGGTTTGGTCGCGCATTTGCTCGGCGACCGCCGCGTCCACGCGATCGCCGCGTCACGGTGCAGTTAAGCCGCCTTCGCCTGCACATCGTCGCAGAACTCAGCCAGCCGATCGGCGAGCCGCAGCGTCGCGGGACTTGCGCCCGGCGCGGCCATCAACGCGACTTCCGTCCGGTTGATTGGCGCAAAGCCGTCCTTTGCGGTCAGCACGCGATGGTCGGACTGGATCGCCATCTCCGACAGGATGCTCAAGCCCATGCCGGCGGCGACCGCGGCCTGGATGCCGGCGAGGCTCGATGACGTATAGGACATGTGCCAAATGCGGCCCGCGCTTTCCAGCGCGTGGATGGCGCCGGCGCGGTAGAGGCAGCCGAGCGGAAAGCCGATCAGCGGCACCGAGGCGACATCGGCATGGATCGGATGGCACTTGCTGGTGACCCAGTGCACCTGCTCCGGCCACACCGCAATGGCGCCCTTCTCACCGGCCGCACGCTTGAACAGCGCCAGATCCAGTTCGCCGCGATCGAGATCGCGCGCCAGATGCTTGCTCTGATCGGCGCGCACATCGAGCCGCAGGCCCGGATGCGAGCGCGAGAAGGCGCCAAGCAGCTTCGCCAGCCGATACGCGGCAAAATCCTCGGGAATGCCGAGCCGGATCGCGCCTTCGCCGTCGGGCTGGCGCAGCACGTCGCGTGCCTCCTCCGCAAGCGACAACAACCGCCGCGCATAGGACAGCAGCCGTTCGCCGGCTTCGGTGGGGCGCACGTCTTTGCCGTCGCGATGCAGCAGGACCTGGCTGACATCCTCCTCCAGCCGCTTGATCTGCTGGCTGACGGTCGATTGCGTCCGATGGACGCGCTCGCCGGCGCGGGTGAAGCCGCCGGCATCGACCACCGAGACGAAGCTGCGCAGGAGCTCCAGATCGAGCATGGACGGCCTCCATTCGAAAATCCACTGATCGGTAGTTAATCATTTAATTTCCAAATGGCAAGCGGGCTGTCTAGATCGAGGGCTCAGGAGAATGTCCCTCATGTCGCTCGCCCCTTCGATCTCCGTTCCCCGCAGTCGCTTCAACACGCTGCCGCTTGCGATCGGCCTGTTCTGCCTGCTCTGGAGCTACGCCTTCGTCGCCGGCAAGATCGGCGTGACCCATTGCCCTCCGCTGATCCTGCTCGCCGCGCGCTTCTCGCTGGCCGGCATCCTGATCCTCGGCGCCACGCTGGTTCGCGGCGATGACTGGTCGCTGTCGTGGCGCGATGCCGCCATCTTCGCCGTGCTCGGCGTCGCCAACAACGCGCTCTATCTCGGGCTCGGCTACACCGGCCTGCAGTCGGTTTCGGCCGGCCTCGGTGGCCTGATCGTGTCGGCCAATCCGGTGTTCACGGCCGGCCTCGCCGCGCTTCTGCTCGGCGAAGGCATGACGTGGCGCAAGGCGAGCGGCCTCCTGCTCGGCATCATCGGCGTGACCTTGATCGTCTGGCACCGCCTGTCCGTCGGCACCGACTCGCTGCACGGCATCGTGTTCTCGCTGGCCTCGCTTGCCTCCCTCGTCGCCGGCACCATTTTGTTCAAGCTGCTCGCGCCAAAAGGCTCGTTGTGGATCGGCAATGGCGTGCAGAATCTCGCCGCCGGCATCGTGCTGACGCCGGTCGCGCTGACCTTCGCCGATGTTCATGCCATCGACTTCACGCCGGGCCTGATCGGCGCCTTTGCTTTCCTCGTGCTCGGTGGCTCGATCCTGGCGTACTGGCTCTGGTTTCATCTCCTGAAAGTGTGTGGCGCGACGGCTGCCAGTGCCTATCATTTCCTGATGCCGCCGCTCGGCATGCTGTTTGCGTATCTCGTGCTCGGCGAGCACGTCGAGGCGCGCGATCTGCTCGGAATCATTCCGGTCGCACTCGGCATCTACCTGGTGACGCGGCCCGCCAAATCCGTCTCGTAAAAGGAGTCCATCATGCCCATTTCCATCACCCTGATCGGCGGTCCCACTGCGCTGATCGAGATCGATGGCTTTCGCCTGCTCACTGATCCGACCTTCGATGCGCCGGGCGACTATCAACTGCCGCACGTAAAGCTGGAGAAGACAATCGGGCCTGCAATGAGGCCCGACGCAATCGGCCCGGTCGACGCGGTCCTGCTCAGCCACGACCAGCATTCCGACAATCTCGACAATTCCGGCCGCGACTTTCTCAAACATGTGAAGCGCGTGCTGACCACCGAGGCCGGCGCGCAGCGCCTCGGCGGGCATGTCGAAGGTTTGGCGCCGTGGGGCACGGCGCAGCTGAAAGATCGTGACGGCAGCACGCTGACGATCACCGCCACGCCCGCGCGTCACGGCCCGGCCGGCATCGAGCCGCTGTCAGGCGATGTCATCGGCTTCGTGGTGTCGTCGAGCGGGACCGACACCACATCGGTCTACATCAGCGGCGACACCACCTGGTTCGATGGCGTCGCCGAGGTCGCGCGCCGTTTCAAATGCGGCGTGGTGATGCCGTTCGCCGGCGCCGCGCAAACGCGCGGGCCCTTCCATCTCACCATGGACACCAACGACACCATCGAGACCGCACGCGCCTTCCCCGATGCGATGATCGTGCCGGTTCATACGGAGGGTTGGGCGCATTTCCGCCAGAACAGCGAGGATCTGCGCAAGACATTTGATGTGCTGGGTTTCGGGACGCGGCTGCGGTTGCTCGAGCCCGGCGTGCCGACGGTGGTGCAGGCGCCGTAGTTAGCACCACCGTCGCATTGCGAGCGAAGCGAAGCAATCCAGGCTATTTCCGCGGCACGAAGGCAATCCAGAATCCGTGCCGCGGAAATAGCTGGATTGCTTCGCTGCGCTCGCAATGACGAGCGTATGCGGCTAATCCTTCCGAAACACAATCGACGCCATCCAGCCCGTCATCAGCGCCATCGCCGCGGTGACGAGGCCGTAGATCAACCCGTTCTGCCGCGCGGTGGTGGCGACGAACTGCTCGAAGCCGACCTTGACGATCTCGAACGCGGTCTCGGTCTTGCCGATGAACGCGCCGTCGGCGAACAGCTTGATCTCGACCTCATAGGTGCCGATCGGCACCTCCGCCGGCAGTGGAATGCCGGTGCGAAACAACGTTGGCGTCAGGAACGTCACCGCGCTCGGATCCTCGCGGTAGAGACCGCGCTGGGTGCGCAGGCGGATGAAGGCGGAGCGGAACGCGTCGTTCGGCACCACGTCGGCATAGTCGCCGCTGACCCGTTGGGTCAGCAGCACGTTGTTGAGCCCGATCTGCTGGCGCCGCGCGATCTCGGGCGAGGTGATGACATCGAAGGAGCGGTTGGCGAACAGCGCAAGATAGCTCGGCACCGCCAGGAACTGACGGTAGTCGGTGTTGATCCAGATCCCGAAGGTACGCTCCTTGCGCCGCGTCACCATGTCGGCGCGCGGGCCCATCACGGTGACGACGAGATCGTAGGTCTTGCGGTCGGCGCCCGTGGAGGCGTCCTTCTCAACCGAGCCAAACAGTACCAGCTCCTCGCCGGAATAGTTTGGCGTCACCGTGACGCGATGGTTGGAGACCGACACGATCAGCCGCTCGGCGCGCGCGGCGGAGCCGAGCAGCAGAACGAGCAGGACTGCGAGAGCTGCGCGCATCATCCGTTCACCCCCAGCTCGCGGATGGTGAAGAGGTCCTCGGGCCGGATCACCAGCTCGATGGCGAAGCGAACGCCGACCGAGAGGATCAGCAGGCCGAGCAGCAGCCGCAGCTGCTCGCCGCGGATCTTCTGGCCGGCGCGTGCGCCGAACTGCGCACCGGTGACGCCGCCGACCATCAGGATCAGCGCCAGCACGGCGTCGACCAGGTGGTTGGTCACGGCATGCAGCAGGGTCGCAAACAGCATCGTGACCAGCGTCAGGACCATCGAGGTGCCGATCACCGTCGAGGTCGGCACCCGAAGCAGGTAGATCATGATCGGCACCAGGATGAAGCCGCCGCCGATGCCCATGATGGCGCCGATGAAGCCGATCAGGATGCCGACGATCACGACCGGAATGACCGAGAGGTAGATCTTGGAGCGCTTGAACCGCATCTTCAGCGGCAGGCCATGAATCCAGCTATGCGTGCGTCGTGGCGCCAGCGCGCCGCGCCGGGTCCGCATCAGGGCACGCAGGCCTTCGGAGAACATCAGGCTGCCGACGGTGGTGAGCAGCACGACGTAGGACAGTGCGATCATCAGATCGAGCTGGCCGAGCGCGCGCAGCTGCGTGAAGGTCCACACGCCGAGCGCCGTCCCGGTGACGCCGCCGCACAACAGCACGCTCGCCAGCGCGGGGTCGATCGCGCGGCGCCGCCAATAGGCAAGCGCGCCGGAAAAGGACGAGGCTGCGATGTGGCTCGCGACGGAGGCGACCGCGACCGCCGGCGTGATGCCGATGAAGATCAAAAGCGGCGTCATCAGGAAGCCGCCGCCGATTCCGAACATGCCGGAGACGAAGCCGACCGCGGCGCCCATCGCCAGCACGAGGAAGACGTTGACCGGAAGATCGGCGATCGGGAGATAGAGCTGCATCGAGAGACCACGCTTCCCGCGAGACGGATCGGTTGGGCGGAATGCTCGCAGGAGGGCAGAACGATTGCCGCGTCCCTCAATAGCGGAATTCGGCGGCGGGCGGGACCAGGAATTTCGGGCGTGGTGAATGGGGGTGAGGAGGGCGATCGAGGAAGCCGTGGCTC
>NZ_JADPIT010000019.1:89528-91511 GCF_023073035.1 Bradyrhizobium sp. 62 | reverse complement strand
CGAAAGCCAGGACCCATTATCCCGACTGGTAGTTATCGCGGCAGGCTGTGGCCACACCGTCCTCCAACAACGATCGCTTGTGTTAATGGGTCCTGGCTTTCGCCAGGACGACCAGTCCAGATTTTCGTCAGAGACGGTTGAGTGACCCCTCTCAATGCACCGCCGACGCCGCGCGCTTGGCGGCAACCGGCTTCGGCGCAGGCTTCGCGTTGGCCTGCGGCGCGCTGTCCCAGCCGCCGTTCGGGGCCGCAACATTGACGGCGTCGTCGGGCTGCGGCTCGGCGCTGAAGGTCTGGATCGCGAGCTTGGCGGCGGCGAGCGATTGCGGGTCGAGCCGCTTGGCAACATCATCGCGCTTGGTTGCTGCGTCCGCATCGCCCTGGGCGGCGGCGAGGGTGAACCATTTGTAGGACTCGGCGAGGTTCTGCTCCACCCCGATGCCGCGGGCATAGAGGATCCCGAGGTTGAACTGGCTGTCGGCGACGCCGCGGTCGGCGGCCTTGCGGAACCACAGTGCCGCGCTCTTGTAGTTGGCGCCGCGTCCGCCGCCATCGGCGTCGAGCACCGCGAGATTGTGCATCGCCTTGGCGTTGCCACGCTCGGCCGCCTGCGTGTAGTAGCGGCGGGCGATGTCGGCGTCCTTCTTCACGCCGAGACCCTTTTCGTAGAGTGTCCCGAGGCGGAAGGTCGCGGGTACGACGCCGGCCTGCGCCGCGCGGTCGTACCATTTGGCGGCTTCTTCATAGTTTGCAGCCACGCCCTTGCCCTCGGCAAAGCGCACGCCGATCTCGTAGGCCGCGGTCGCATCGCCCTTCATCGCGGCGGTACGCAAGCCGGGGCCACCGATGCCGTCAGGCAGCTTTTCGGTCGGCGGCACCTGGATCATCGCGAGTTTCGCGCGGCTCGTGCCCGACAGCGCGCCGGTGACGTCGCTGGAGGCCGGCTGCGGCGCTGCGGCAGGCACCGGCGGAATTTCGACCGAGGCCGAGTTGCCAGAATTGGCGGCAGCAGGCGCGGCATTGTTCTGGGATTGCCGGCCGATCGGGGTCGGCGAGGTCATTGACGGCGTGACCTGCTCGGGCGTGGCGGGCTTGTTCTCGACCGGCGGCGGTGCCTGCGGCGCGGGTGCGGGCGACGAATTCTCCATCGCCTGCGGCGACGGTGACGAGCTGCTGCCATCGAGCAGGTTCATCGCCATCTTGAAGGTGCCGAGCACGATCACGACCACGCTCGCGCCGACCAGCAGCGAGCGGATCTTCGAGGTGATGGTCGAACCGCCATCCTTATCGCTGGCCTTACCCTTGTCCTTTGCGCCGCCGACAGACGCCTTGGCGGCCCGGCCTGTTTTCTCGGGTGGCTGCGCGGCGGCGGCTTGCGCTGCGCGGCGCGCGGCCGCGATGAAGCTCGACGACGACACCGGCTCCTTGGGCGCGGCCGGGATTTCGCTGATCGCGCTTTCGGACGCGGCAATGCGCTCCGACGGCGTGGCGATGCGTGCACCCGGCCTTGTGCCCGGCTCGAGCGGATGATCCGGCGGCAGTTCGGGCGCAAGCGCGCCGCGCGTGGGCGCCGTATGCGGCTCCAGGATTTCGCTGATCGCGCGTGGTGGAAGCGGCGGCGCCATCGGCATCGGCGGCGGCGCGGCCGGCGCGGCGGCATGGAATTCGCGCGGCGCGGCGGCGAAGGCGGCGTGCGCCGCCTGCGCGGCGGCCGGATTGGGCAACTCGGGCTTCGGATCGTATTTCGGGTGCTGCTGTGGCTGCGGCCGTGGCTCGCGCGCCATCGGCGCGGGCTCCATGGGAGCGGCCATCGGCATCGGCATCGGCTGCGGCGCAGGGGCGGGCGGCGCGGTGCGCACATTGCGAAGATCGCCCTCGATCATCGAGAGACGATCGACGACGTGGCCAAGGGCGTTGTGGACGGCCTCCAGCGAATCCTGGGTGGTCCGGTTGGTCTCGGCCTGGCTGAAGCGGATGTCGGAGA
>NZ_JADPIT010000019.1:68175-89480 GCF_023073035.1 Bradyrhizobium sp. 62 | reverse complement strand
TGCCGGAATCGGCAGGCGGCGTGGAGTTGCGGCTCTCGGCGAGCGCTGAATAGGTCGCCTGCTGCCGCTCCAGGTGGCGCAGGATGTCGTGCAGCCCGTCCTCGACGCGGCTGAAATTGCCGTTGCGCGGATCGGCGGCGGCCTCGAGCCGCTCCAGCAGATACGAGACCCGCTGTTCAAGATGAGCAAAGGTCGAAGCCGAGTCGTTGCCGACCTGCATACGGTCGAAACGGTCGGACAGGGCGCGGATCGCGCTTTCGAGCTGCTCGCTGCTCTCGGATGGCTGAGGGCGCTCGCGCGTTTCCAGAGCGGCGGTGAGCGCCGCGATGCGCTGCTCCAGCACCGCAAAACTGTCGCCTTGGCCGGACGCACGGGTGACCTGGTCGACCTTGGACGACAGCAGCTGCACGTCGTCCGAGAGCCGTGCCAGCGCTTCGTTGGAGGCGACGTTGGAGACGATGCCGCGCAGCGCCGAGATCGCGCCTTCGAGCTGGCGGACCGTCGAGGGATCGTCATTGGCGCGCAGGATCAGATCGAGCTTGGCGCCGAGATTGCGGATCGCCTCGTCATAGCCGGTGAGCTGCTCGGCCGGCGTCAGCGTGCGGAGCACCTGCTTGATCTCGGACAGCGCGTGTTCGATGCCGGACAGGACCTGACCGTCGGTGCCGTTGGAGCGGGTCTCGTCGATGCGCCGATGCAGCGAGCGGATCTCGTTCTCGATCGATTCGATCGCGCGGCGCGGCATTGCCTCGGTGATGGCGTTGCGGATCTCCGCAAGCTCGCTGCGGAACGTGTTGATCGCCTGCTCGGTATTGCCAGGGCGCTGCAACGATTCGATCTGGCTCGTGATCTTGAGCAGATGGCGCTCGAGCGCAGAGAAATCCGGCCCCGGCTGCGGTGGCGGCGGAGCGTAGGCAGGCGGCGCGGGGGGCGCGTAAGGAGCTGCCGCTGGCGCGATCGAGGGCGCGGCGCGCGGCGGCATCTGCCTGGGCGTAAAGCCGTCGAGCTCGCTCTGCCGTGCCGTGATCTCGGCGACCGCGACGTCGAACGAAGCGGGGCTCAGGGGCGGTGAGCTGCGATAGACCTGCGCTGCCGCGCGCTCGACCGCATCGGCCTGGCGCTGGCGCGTTTCAACGGGGGCCTGTCGCGGTGCCGGAGCCTGCTGCGGCTTCGAAATTTGCGACAGCCTTGCATCGAGCCGTGAGATCGCGTCGTTGAGCTGGCGGGCAACGCCCTGCTCGCGCGAAACGTCTTGCCGCGGAGTGTCTTGCCGCGAAGGATCTTGGCGCGAAGAATCTTGGCGCGGCGCCGGCTTTGAAATCCGTTCGATCTGCTGGGTGATGGCGTCGAGCCGCTGGTGGATGTCGGCGACTTCGCGGCTTTCCTGGCTCGGCACGTGACTCGGCAGTTGACTCGGAACGTGCTGGGCTTGCGGACGCTGGTCGTAAAGTCCGCGAAAGTTCGGCGGGGCGGTCTCGCCGAGCGTGGAGTTCAGCCAATCGTTGAGTGACATTCCGGCGCGACGCGCAGCAGCTTCGGCCCGCTCCCGGACGGATGGATCGATGCCGTCAACACTCCACGATACGCGCGAATTCATGACTCTGTCCGGTTCCGACTCCGGCGCCCCACCCGGCGCCTCCAGTCTTCCCTCGCGTGCCGGTTGCAAAGACAATCGGATTTGGCGCGGGTCGTCTGCCTCGAAAACCGACTTTTGTCTGTTACGGTAAATAACGGGTTAAGGAACCCGTTGACGGTGTCTTAAAGTTGGGCGGCGGGGTGCGGGTGGCTTGCACACAAGCCCGGCCATGACGAAGCAGAGACACCTCAGCCCTTGCCCTCGCGCTTGCCGTCCTCCAGCGCCACCACGGTGCCGCTTGCGCTCATCGCCGACAGGGCCTCGAGCGCCTCTTCACAGAAATCGGCCACCATCTGCTCGTGCCGGGCGCCGAGCTGAAGCAGCAGCAGGTTACCGAGGTCGAGCACGCCGGAGGCCGCCCCTTCCGGAAAGCGCTTCTTCAGGATGCGCTCGTAGTTCTCGTGGCGATCGCGGTGGTGCTCGAGCCGGGCCATCAGGTCGGTGCGCATGGGCTCGAGGCCGATACTGTCCAGCGCATGCAGCCGCACCAGGAGGTCGTCCTTGATGGAGGGGGGCGTGCTTGGCCGCGCGGCCCAGTGCCGCAGCGCTGTTCGGCCCTCCGGAGTCAGCGTATAGATCAGCTTGTTGGGCTTGCCTGTCTGCACGACCTCGCGGCCCTGGATGTAGCCGCGGTCGCGCAGCTTGGAGAGCTCGCGGTAGATCTGCTGGTGGTCGGCCTTCCAGAAGAAGCCGATCGAGGAATCAAATGTCTTGGCGAGCTCGTAGCCCGTCATCGGACGTTCCGTCAGGCATGCGAGGATTGCGTCGCCTAAAGCCATGACCCGGTCCTCCTGTTCTCGACCTTAACCAATTGGCTTGACTTTATGCGCATCGGCGCATATGCGTCAATGTGCATATGAGGCGACCCAAAAACGAGGGCAGAAACCGCCCCGAAAACCTCAATGGAATCAACCTTCGCGCTACTGTGCATGGGGTTGTTTTCCCGTTTTTTGCCGAAGCCTTAGTTGCATTGCCTTTAGGGAGGCACCTGAATGACCGGCCTCGATTCCTGGTACGGCTACATGAAGTCGCATGACCGGGCAGCGCTCTGGGACCTGCTCCATCCCGACGCCGTCTTCGAAAGCCCCGTCGTGCACGCGCCGCAGCGCGGACGCGACATCACCTTCAAATATCTGGCCAGCGCCGAGAAGGTGCTTGGCGGTCCCGGCTTCACTTATGTCGGCGAATGGAAGAGTGAGAGCGGCGCCGTGCTCGAATTCAAGACCATGATCGACGGCATCGAGATCAATGGCGTCGACATCATCAGTTTCGACGGCGAGGGCCGCATCACGCATTTCAAGGTGATGGTGCGGCCGCTCAAGGCCATCAACATGCTGCATCGCCTGATGGCGGAGCAGTTGGCCGCCGCCCAATCCTAAACCAGCATCATCACTTCAAGGCCTGCCGGGAGACCACCATGCCGATCTACAAAGCCCCCGTCGAAGACGTGAACTTCCTGCTCAACGACGTCTTCCAGATCGACCGCTACGACAATCTGGCCGGCTTCTCCGATGCGTCGAGCGACGTGCGCGAAGCCATTCTCGGCGAAGCTGCCAAGCTCGCCGAAGAGGTGCTGCAGCCGCTCAACCGCATCGGCGATCTCGAGGGCTGCAAGCGCGCCGATGACGGCAGCGTCACCACGCCCAAGGGTTTCAAGGAGGCGTTCAAGCAGGTCGCCGAGGGCGGCTGGCTCGGCCTGTCGGCGCCGACCGAGTTCGGCGGCCAGGGTCTGCCGGTGACGCTCTCCCAGGCCGTCAACGAATTCCAGATCTCCGCCAACATGGCGTTCTCGATGTATGGCGGCCTCACCATGGGCGCGACCGCAGCGCTGATCGTCCACGGCACGCCGGAGCAGAAGCAGACCTACGTGCCGAAGATGGTGGCGGGCGAGTGGACCGGCACCATGAACCTGACCGAGCCGCACTGCGGCACCGATCTCGGCATGCTCCGCACCAAGGCGGTGCGGCAGGCCGACGGCAGCTTCAAGATCACGGGCACCAAGATCTTCATTTCGGCAGGTGAGCATGACCTCGCCCCCAACATCATCCACCTCGTGCTCGCCCGCGTCGAGGGCGCGCCCGCCGGCATCAAGGGCGTGTCGCTGTTCGTGGTGCCGAAATTCCTCGTCAATGCCGATGGCTCGGTCGGCGCACGCAATGGCGTGGTCTGCGGCTCGATCGAGCACAAGATGGGCATCCACGGCAATTCCACCTGCGTGATGAACTACGACAACGCCGTGGGCTGGCTGATCGGTGAAGAGAACAAGGGCATGCAGGGCATGTTCGTGATGATGAACGAGGCCCGCCTCGGCGTCGCCGTGCAGGGTCTCGCGCAATCGGAAGTGGCCTATCAGAACGCGGTTGCCTATGCCCGCGATCGCATCCAGGGCCGTTCGCTCACCGGTGCCAAGGCGCCCGACAAGCCGGCCGATCCGATCATCGTCCATCCCGACGTGCGCCGCACGCTGCTGTCGATCCGCTCCTTCAACGAGGCCGCGCGCGCCTTCGTGATGTGGACCGCGCTGAAGAGCGACGTCGCCCATCGCTCCGAGGATCCCAAGGACCGCCAGGCCGCCGACGATCACATGGGCCTGATGACGCCGGTGCTGAAGGGCTTCCTCACCGACTACGGCTTCGCCAATGCGGTGCAGGCGCAGCAGATGTATGGCGGCCACGGCTACATCGCCGAGCAGGGCATGGAGCAGTTCGTGCGCGATGCCCGCATCGCCATGATCTACGAAGGCGCCAACGGCATCCAGGCGCTCGACCTCGTCGGCCGCAAACTGCCGCGCGACGGCGGCCGCGCCATCATGGCGTTCTTCGGCGAGGTCATGGCCTTCGCCAAGGAGAACGGCGGCGACGAGGCGATGAAGCCCTACGTTACCCCGCTCTCGGCTTCGCTCGGCCATCTCCAGCAGGCCACGACGTGGCTGATGCAGAACGCGATGGCCAAGCCCGACAATGCCGGTGCCGCCGCGACCGATTACCTGAATCTCTTCGGCTTCGTCGCGCTCGGCTACATGTGGGCGAAGATGGCGAAGGTGACGCAAGCCAAGATTGCCGAGAGCGGGGCGACTCCCTATCTCTCGACCAAGCTCGTCACCGGCCGCTTCTTCATGGAGCGGATGCTGCCGGAGACCGCCGCCAATCTCGCGCGCATCCAGGCCGGCTGCGCCACCATCATGGAACTGCCGGCGGAAGCGTTCTGAAGCCGCTTTCGCTGCGACCCGATCAAGACCAGAAGATCATCACATCAGGAGGGCGTCATGCCTGAGGCATTCATCTACGACCACGTCCGCACCCCGCGCGGCCGCGGCAAGGCGGACGGCGCGCTGCACGAAGTCACCGCGCTCGCGCTCGCGACCGTGCCGCTCAAGGCGCTCAAGGACCGCAACAACCTGCCGGAAGATTCCGTCGATGACGTCATTCTCGGCGTGGTCGATCCGGTCGGCGAAGCCGGCTCCGACATTGCGCGCTTCGCCGCGCTGAAGGCGGGCCTCGGCGAAGCGGTGCCGGGCGTGCAGATCAGCCGCTTCTGCGCCTCCGGCCTCGACGCCGTGAATTTTGCCGCAGCCCAGGTGATGAGCGGCCAGCACGAGCTCGTGATCGGCGGCGGCGCCGAATCGATGAGCCGCGTCGGCATCGGCGCCTCCGGCGGCGCCTGGCCGATGGACCCGTCGATGGCAGTGCCGGCCTATTTCATGCCGCAAGGTGTCTCGGCCGATCTGATCGCGACCAAATACGGCTTCTCGCGTGACGACGTCGATGCCTATGCGGTGCAGAGCCAGCAGCGTGCGGCGAAGTCCTGGGATGAAGGCCGCTTCGACAAGTCGGTCGTCCCGGTGAAGGACATCAACGGCCTCACCATCCTCGCCAAGGACGAGCATATGCGTCCTTCGACGACGATGCAGTCGCTGGCGCAGCTGCAGCCGGCGTTCACGATGATGGCACAGATGGGCGGCTTCGACGGCGTCGCGGTGCAGTCGCATCCGGAAATCGAACGCGTCAATTACGTGCACCACGCCGGCAATTCGTCGGGCATCGTCGATGGTGCCGGCGCGGTCCTGCTCGGCAGCAAGGAAGCCGGCGGCAAGTACGGCCTGAAGCCGCGCGCGAGAATCCGCGCGTTCGCCAATATCGGGTCCGAGCCGGCGATGATGCTGACCGGTCCGGTCGACGTCACCGAAAAGCTGTTCGCGCGCTCCGGCATGAAGAAGTCGGACATCGACCTGTTCGAGCTCAACGAGGCCTTCGCCTCCGTCGTGCTGCGCTACATCCAGGCCTTCGACATCGACAGCGCCAAGATCAACGTCAATGGCGGCGCGATCGCGCTCGGCCATCCGCTCGGCGCGACCGGTGCCATGATCCTCGGGACCGTGCTCGACGAGCTCGAGCGCACCAACAAGGCGACCGCACTGGTGACGCTGTGCATCGGCGGCGGCATGGGCACCGCGACCATCATCGAACGCGTCTAAGGGTAGGGAGCAACCAGCATGGCTTACAAGAATTTCAAGGTTGAGACCGATTCCGACGGCATCGCACTGGTCACCTGGGACATCCCGGGCCGTTCGATGAACGTGCTCGACGAGACCTCGACCAACGAGCTCGACGCGATCGTCAAGGCGACCACGGCCGACGCCGCGGTGAAGGGTGTCGTCATCACCTCCGCCAAGGAAGCGTTCTGCGCGGGTGCCGATCTTTCCATGCTCGAAGGCATGAACCAGGCCTACGCAAAGGTCTTCAAGGAGCAGGGCGAGACCGCGGCGAACCAGATGCTGTTCGAGCAGAGCCGGCGCTTCTCGCAGGTGCTGCGCTCCATCGAGACCTCCGGCAAGCCGTGGGCGGCGGCGATCAACGGCCTCGCGCTCGGCGGCGGTTTCGAGATCACGCTGTGCTGCCACTATCGCGTGGCGGCGGAGAATCCCAAGACCCGCCTCGGCCTGCCCGAGGTCAAGGTTGGCCTGTTCCCGGGCGCCGGCGGCACGCAGCGCGTGCCGCGCCTGGTGCCGCCGCAGGACGCGATGACGATCCTGCTCAAGGGCGATCCGGTCACGATCGAGAAAGCCAAGGCGCTGAATCTGATTCACGCCGTCGTTCCCGCCGCCGATCTCATCAAGGCGGCAAAGGACTGGATCAAGGGCGGCGGCAAGGCCGTCGCGCCCTGGGACGAGAAGGGCTTCAAGCTGCCAGGCGGCCCGGTGTTCTCCAAGGCCGGCATGATGATGTTCCCGGCCGGCAACGCGATCTATCGCCGTGAGACCTACGACAATTATCCGGCCGCGCGCGCGATCATGAGCTGCGTCTATGAGGGCCTGCAGCTGCCGATCGACGCCGCATTGCGGGTGGAGTCGCGCTACTTCACCTCGGTGCTGCGCTCGAAGGAAGCGGCGGCGATGATCCGCAGCCTGTTCCTGTCGATGCAGGAATTGAACAAGGGCGCGCGCCGTCCGAAGGATGTGCCGCCGACCAAGGTGAAGAAGATCGCCGTGATCGGCGCCGGTTTCATGGGTGCGAGCGTCGGCTATGTCTCGGCCCGTGCCGGCCTCGACGTCGTCCTGATCGATCGCGACCAGGAGAGCGCCGACAAGGGCAAGGCGCATGCGCAAAAGGTGATCGAGGAGCAGATCAAGAAGGGCCGCGCCAAGCCCGGTGACGCAGAAGCGCTGCTCGCCCGCATCACGCCGACCGCGGACTATTCCGCGCTGAAGGACGTCGATCTCGTCATCGAGGCCGTGTTCGAGGACCGCAAGGTCAAGGCTGATACCTTTGCCAAGGCGCAGGAGCATATGAAGCCGGACGTGATCTTCGCGTCCAACACCTCGACGCTTCCGATCAGCTCGCTGGCGGAATCCTTCAAGGACCAGGGCCGGTTCGTCGCCATCCACTTCTTCTCGCCGGTCGAGAAGATGATGCTGGTCGAGATCATCCAGGGCAAGAACACCGGTGATCTCGCGATCGCGACCGCGCTCGATTACGTCCGGCAGATCGGCAAGACGCCGATCGTCGTCAACGACAGCCGCGGCTTCTTCGCCAATCGCTGCGTCGGCCGCTACGTCGCCGAAGGCAACGAGATGTTCCTCGAAGGCGTGCCGCCGGCGATGATCGAGAACTGCGCCAAGATGGCCGGCATGCCGGTCGGCCCGCTCTCGCTGTCGGACGAGGTTGCGCTCGACCTCGGGCTCAAGATCATGAAGGCGACGGAAGCCGACCTCGGCCCCAACGCCATCAATCCCGACCAGAAGAAGCTGATGGTGGAGCTGGTCGAGAAGCAGGGCCGTCTGGGCCGCAAGAACAGCAAGGGTTTTTACGACTACCCCGAGAAGGGCAAGGGTCAGAAGAGCCTTTGGCCCGGCTTGTCCGCGCTGCAGCCCAAGCAGCTCGACCCAGATACGCTCGACGTCGAGGAGTTGAAGCAGCGCTTCCTGGTGGTGCAGGCGGTGGAAGCCGCGCGCACGGTGGAGGACCACGTCATCACCGATCCGCGCGAGGCGGATGTCGGCTCGATCCTCGGCTTCGGCTTCGCGCCGTTCACCGGTGGCACGCTGTCCTACATCGACTTCATGGGTCCCAAGAAGTTCGTCGAGCTTTGCCACAAGCTGGAAGCGAAATACGGCTCGCGCTTCACCCCGCCGAAGCTCCTCGAGGAGATGGCCGCGAAGGGAGAAACCTTCTACGGCCGCTTCGCGCCGAAGAAGGCGGCCGCGTGATTCTCTGAACCCCTAGCCGGGATGAAAAATACGAAAGGCCGGATCTCGATCCGGCCTTTCGCATCTGCGCCTCAGGCAGCCTGAATCAGCCCTTCCTTCTTCATCGCTTCCTGCACCTGCGGCCGCGCCGCGACGCGGGTCTTGTACGCGGCAAGGTTCGGCATCGCCGAGAGGTCGAACTTCATCCGGTCGCCCCAGGTCAGCATCGTGAAGAGATAACCGTCGGCCACCGTGAACTGCTTGCCCATGAGGTAGTCGCGGCCGGCGAGCTGGCTGTCGATGTATTTCAGCTTGCCCATGACGCGGTCCTTGAAGAAGGCCTTGGCCTCGTCGTTCAGCGCCGGCGCGAACATCGGGCCGAAGCTCTTGTGGACCTCCGAGGTGAGGAAGTTCAGCCATTCGAGCAGCTTGTAGCTCGGAGCTGCCGTGGGCCGGCGCCAGCGCCTTGGCTGAGGCCTGATCGGCGATCATCTGGACAATCACCGGGCCTTCGGTCACGATCTCTCCGCTATCGAGGCCCAGCGCAGGGACCTGGCCCTTGGGGTTCAGCTTCAGATAATCCTCACCGTTTTCGAGCTTCTTGGCCCGGATATCGACCTTGACCAGTTCATAGGGCAGGCCGGCCTCCAGGAGCGCGATATGGGGGGATAGCGAGCAGGCACCGGGCGAATAGTACAATTTCATGGAATTTCCTCCTCTTGTTGCTTGGCTCAGGCGAAAGAACGACTACATGCATCTGCTTGAAATAGTCAAGATTGATGCAGGTGCATCGAATAGGGTAAGAGACGGGCGACGAGCTTGAGCGGGACCATGAAACGCAAACCATCGACCGAGGCGACTTCCGCCTGGATCCGCTTGATGCGGGTGCAGAGCCGCGTGCTCAATTGCGTCGAGCAGGACCTGAAGAAGGCCGGCTTCCCGCCGTTGGCATGGTATGACGCGCTGCTCGAACTGTCACGGGCGCCCTCGGGCGAGCTCCGGCCGGTCGAACTCGAACGGCAGATGCTGATCCCGCAATATTCGACATCGCGGCTGATCGACCGTCTGGTCGACGAAGGCCTCGCCTCGCGGCGTGAATGCAAGATCGACAAGCGTGGCCAATTCGTGGAGATCACGGAAGCCGGCCGCGAATTGCAGAAGCGGATGTGGGGCGCCTATTCGGCCGCGATCGAGAAATATGTCGGTTCGAAACTGTCCGATGCGGATGCCGTGAAGCTCAGCGGTCTGCTCGACCGTCTCGGCTGCTCGTGCGGCGAGATGAAACTGCCGCCTGCCCACGTCAACGAAACCACGCCGTCGCGATGAGCGCGCGGCACACCAGCTCGTCCGTGCAGCCGGTGGCTGCGCGGACCATCCCTGTCACCCACGCGCGTTCGATCGAAGCGCTTTTGATTAGAGTCTGATATGGCGCGAGACCAGATCGATATGACGCCGTTGCAATCGCGTGACGAGCTCGTCAAGTGGTTCGAGGAAGGCTGCAAGGACCCGTCCGAATTCCGCATGGGCACCGAGCATGAGAAGACGCCGTTCACGCTCGAAGGCCACCGCCCGGTGCCCTACGAAGGCCCGCGCGGTATCGGCGCGCTGCTCGAAGGCATGAAACTCCTGCTCGGCTGGGAGCCGATCATGGAGAAGGGCAACATCATCGGCCTCTACGACGTCACCGGCGGCGGCGCGATTTCGCTGGAGCCCGGCGGGCAGTTCGAGCTTTCGGGCGCCCCGGTCGAGAACGTGCACCAGACCCAGAGTGAGCTGATGGCGCATCTGGCGCAGGTGCGCGAGATCGCGACGCCGCTCGGCATCGGCTTTCTCGGGCTCGGCATGACGCCGTCCTGGTCGCGCGCCGACATCCCGGTGATGCCCAAGGGCCGCTACAAGATCATGACCAATTACATGCCGAAGGTCGGCCAGTACGGCCTCGACATGATGTACCGGACCTGCACGGTCCAGACCAATCTCGACTTCTCCTCCGAAGCCGACATGGTCAAGAAGCTGCGTGTCTCGCTCGCGCTCCAGCCAGCCGCAACCGCCTTGTTCGCCAACTCGCCGTTTACCGAGGGCAAGCCGAATGGCTTCCTCTCCTTCCGGTCCGAGATCTGGCGCGACACCGACAACGCGCGTGCCGGCATGATGCCTTGGGCATTCGAGGATGGCATGGGCTTCGAGCGCTATGTCGACTACGCGCTCGACGTGCCCATGTATTTCGTCAAACGCGACGAGGACTACATCGACGTCTCGGGCTCCTCGTTCCGCGCCTTCTTCGATGGCCGCAACAACAATTTGCCCGGGGAACGTCCGACGTTGTCGGATTGGGCCAACCATCTTTCGACGATTTTCCCGGAGGTGCGGCTCAAGCGCTATCTCGAGATGCGCGGCTCTGATGGT
This sequence comes from Bradyrhizobium sp. 62, assembly GCF_023073035.1. Lineage (NCBI taxonomy): Bacteria > Pseudomonadati > Pseudomonadota > Alphaproteobacteria > Hyphomicrobiales > Nitrobacteraceae > Bradyrhizobium > Bradyrhizobium sp. 62. The sequence continues at coordinate 78,753 of NZ_JADPIT010000019.1, read as the reverse complement.
GGCCCGTGGGGCCGACTGCCGGCGCTATCGGCGTTCTGGGCCGGGCTGCTCTACGACGATGTGTCGCTGGATGCCGCCTGGGACTTGGTAAAGCAGTGGAACGCGCATGAGCGTCAGGCCCTGCGCGACGACGTGCCGCGCTTCGGCTTCAAGTCGCGGATCAAGGACCGCTATCTGTTCGAGATCGCCAAGGAGTGCCTCGCTTTGGCACATGCCGGCTTGCGCCGGCGCGGCCGGATCGACCAGCTCGGCCGCGACGAGACCAGGCATCTGGAGCCGCTTGACCGCATCATCGATTCCGGCCGCACGCCAGCTGAGGAGATGCTCGACAAGTTCAAGGGCCCGTGGAACGGCTCGGTGGAACCGGCGTACGCGGAATACGCGTTCTAGACCAAGGTCCCAACGGTCGGGACTCGAGCCGTTCATCGCCCGTACAGGTTTGCGGCGATCAAATGGCCGGCTGAAAAACCCGAGCGTCGTCAATAACTCGAAAGCTGTTCCGATGGGGAAGGGCCGCCTGGCCGTCATGGCAAGCGTCGTGGCCTGCGCCGCGCTGCTTTCGCTCGCGTTTGCGAGCTGGCCTGCGCGCGCCCAGACGGCGTTCGATCGGCCCGGCGGAGACTATTTCAGCACCCCCGTCACGTCGGGCGATCCCGAGGATTGCGCACTGCTGTGCGAGCGCGACCGCCGTTGCCGCTCGTGGAGCTTCAGCTATCCTGACGTCGAAGGCGGCTCGGCGGTGTGCTGGCTGAAGAACACAGTGCCTGCGCGCGTGCCGGGAAGCTGCTGCATCTCCGGTGTGCGCGGCGCCGGCGTGATCGAGCCGCGTGTCGAAGGCGTGGAGACCTCGATCGACCGCCCCGGCGGCGATTTGCGCAATTTCGAGATGAAGGACGGCGAAGGCGAAGAAGCCTGCAAGGCCGCCTGCACCGCCGACAACAAATGCCGCGCCTTCACCTATGCCCGCCCCGGCTACACCGGACGCGAAGCGCGCTGCTTCCTGAAAAAGGAAATCAAGCCGCCGCGGCGGAAGGCAGGGTTCACGTCGGGCGTGGTGCGGTAGCATGCAGCTCTCACCGCCGTCATTGCGAGCGTAGCGAAGCAATCCAAAATTGCTTCCGCGGCCGCAGTCTGGGTTGCTTCCGTCGCTTCGCTCCTCGCAATGACGAGGAGGGTAAAGCGACACCTCACTCGGCCGCGATCACCGTGATCTCGGGCCACAGCGTCTTCCAGCGTGCCGCCTTCGCCGCGTAATTGGCGGCGGAAAAATTCGGCGCCTGATTGGGTCGCACGATCAGCTTCGCGACGTCGTCGAACCCGTGCGGCGCGTAGACGTCGAAATCCCCGCCGGCAGGGCGGATGCCCAATTGCGTATTCTCCGTGAGGAAGCGGTCGATACCGTCGGTCGCGCGCATCAAGGGCGGATAGGGCAGACCGTGCTTGCCGGGATACCAAAGGTGCACGCGCGCCTGGTTGCGGATTTCAACCTTGGCGCAGAGATGCGCGAGCCGCGCGTGCAGCTTGCGGATCACCGCGTCCTCCGCCTCCCATGAGGTGTCGGAATCGAAATAGAACACGTCGTAATCGGCGATGCCGTGATCGATCGGGCGGCCCGTGAGCACGTTCCACACCGTCTGCACCAGGCAGCCCGCGACGAGCCACGCGTCCGGCAGCGCGAGGCGATGGATTTCATCGAGGATCGCTGCGTTGAACGGATTTCGCAGGGCGAGAGCCAGAAATTCGTCGCGGACCATCGCTGTTGCTCTCCCTCTCCCGCGTGCAGGAGAGAGGTGAGGACATTCGGCCTTCAATGCACGGCGGTGAAAAACCGCGCCATGCGAAATCCGGACAGCCAGGTCCACACCGGCTGGCCCCGGATGCCGAGATCCCAGGATCCGAGCACGGCATCCGCGCGGCCGACCAGATTGTCGATCGGCAACAGGCCGACGCCGCCGGAGCGCAAGGGCACGCGGCTGTCGGCGGAGTTGTCGCGGTTGTCGCCGAGCACGAAGAGATGGCCTGCCGGCACCGTCACTTCCTGCGTGTTGTCGAGCGGACCGTTGTCGCGCATCTTGAAGATCAGATGCGAGACGCCGTTCGGCAGCGTCTCGACATAGCGATAGGCAGGTTCGCTGCCGCCATTATCGTCCTCGGCGGCGCCAACGCCGTCCGGCTTCAGCTCGGCGGGGCGGTCGTTGACGAAGAGTTGGCCCTGGCGCAGCTGGATGCGGTCGCCGGGCAGGCCCACGACGCGCTTGACCCAGGCCTGCGAGCGGTCGCCGGGCCAGCGGAAGACCACGACGTCGCCCTGTTTCGGCGTCTCCGCGAACACGCGGCCGCTCTCGGGCAGGTTGATCTGGATAGGCAGCGACGAGGTGCCGTAGCCGTAGGGAAACTTCGAGGCGATCAAGGCGTCGCCGATCAACAGTGTCGGCTCCATCGACCCCGACGGCACGTAGAACGGCTCGGCCAGCGCACCCTTGGCGATGAACACCGCCGCGACGATGCCTGCGAGCTGCACCAGCTGGCCGCCCCAGCCGCTGCTCTTCCGCTTGGTGGGGACAGTTATCTTCTCGACACTCATCCGCCTGTTCCACCCACCGTAATGCGTTCCATCAACAGCGACGGCTGGCCGACGCCGACCGGCACGCCCTGACCGTTCTTGCCGCAGGTGCCGATGCCGGTATCGAGCGCGAGGTCGTTGCCGATCATGCGGATGCGATGCAGGTCGGTCGGCCCGTTGCCGATCAGCATGGCGCCCTTCAGGGGCGCACCGATCTTGCCGTTCTCGATCTTGTAGGCCTCGGTGCACTGAAACACGTATTTGCCCGAGGTGATGTCGACCTGGCCGCCGCCGAAATTCGCGGCGAAGACGCCGTTCTTCACCGAGGCGAGGATCTCGGCCGGATCACGGTCGCCCGCGAGCATGTAGGTGTTGGTCATGCGCGGCATCGGCACATGGGCATAGCCCTGGCGGCGGCCGTTGCCGGTCGGTTTCATGTTCATCAGGCGCGCGTTCTGACGGTCCTGCATGTAGCCGACCAGGACGCCGTCCTCGATCAGCACGGTGCGGTTGGTCGGCGTGCCCTCGTCGTCGATCGACAGCGAGCCGCGGCGCGAGGCAATGGTGCCGTCGTCGACCACGGTGACGCCCTTGGCCGCGACCTGCTGACCCATCAGGCCGGCAAACGCAGACGTCTTCTTGCGGTTGAAGTCACCTTCGAGGCCATGGCCGACCGCCTCATGCAGCATTACGCCGGGCCAGCCGGCCCCGAGCACGACGTCCATCTCGCCGGCGGGGGCGGGAACCGATTCCAGATTGACCAGGGCCTCGCGCAGCGCGCCATCGGCGGCGTCGCGCCAATTCTTGCTTTCGATGAATTCGGCGTAGCCGGCGCGGCCGCCATAGCCCTTGCTGCCGCTCTCCTGGCGGTCGCCCTGACCCGCGACGACGGAGACGTTGACCCGCACGAGCGGGCGGATGTCGCGATAGCTCTCGCCGTCGGGCCGCAGGATCTCGACCACCTGCCAGGTCGCGCCAAGGCTGACGCTGACCTGCCGCACCCGCGGATCCTTGTCGCGCAGATAGGCGTCGATCTCGGCGAGCAGCTTGACCTTGGTCTCGAAGCCGGGGGCATCGAGCGGATTGTCGTCACTATAAAGCCGCACGTTGGTATGCGCTGGAGGCGCGGCGAAGCTGCCGGAATAACCACCGCGCACCGCCGAGACCGCGTCCGCAGCGCGAATCAGCGCCGGCAGCGACACGTCGGAGGAATGCGCATAGCCGACGGCGTCGTCCTTGACGGCGCGCAGGCCAAAACCCTGCGAGGTGTCGTAGGTCGCCTGCTTCAGCCGTCCATTGTCGAACATCAGCGCTTCGGTCTGGCTGTATTCGAGGAACAATTCGCCGTCGTCGGCACCGGCAAGCCCGCGCGCGAGCTCGTTGCGAACCTGGTCGCGGTCGAGATTGGCGCGGTCGAGCAGGGAGGTTGTGGCAGGGTTGGTCATGCGTCCGTCCATTATCGGGGGATGTGAGGCAAGATAATGGTTTCCCGGCAGTTCCGCGAGGGCGCCAAGTCTCACATTACGGAAACAATAGGATTCGCGGGTCTAACCGCCCTTCACCCTACGGCAGCTTGTCATATCCCTCGCCGAGCCCGTTCAGGCTGAGCGGGAAGCCGATGCCTTCTTCCGGGGTCTCGAAGATGATGAAGGTCGCGGTCTTGGCGGTGCGGAGCTGGCCGAGCAGCTTGTCGTCCATCACGACCTCGGCGACGCAGCCATTGGGCAGGCAGCGGACGAACCCGGCGCGGCCGACATCCTGGTTGTCGAGCTTGAGGCCGAGGCCGGAGGGCAGGAGAACGCCGAGGGGGGCGACCACCCGCATCAGGCGGCTCTTCTGGTCGGCGGTCTTGAGAACGATCACGGTCAGGCCGGCGTTGGAGCGGTCTTCGGCCACCACGCTCTGGATCAGGGCGCATTGCTCGGACTGGGCGCCCGGCGGGGTGTCGCAGCGGATCTGCCAGTCGCCATGGACGGAGCGCACCGCGCCCTGCGCATGGGCGAGGCCCGGAAGCGCCAGGACGACGACCGCCGCCAGCAGGGCAATCAGCATCGTGAGGCTGCCAGCCTGGCTTTTAGCTCGCCTTGCCATGGATCTCGAAAACCCCATCGGGTCGGTCCCTCTGCTCGCCTGGGTCGCTCGCGCCGGGCGGACTGATACGGGAATGACGGCGTCTTGAAGGCGATTCGCAAGCAAATTCCACGCCGCCACGGCCGCCGTCGCCCGCCCGAATCAGGTTCCTGTGCGGCTGTCTGCCAGTGCCTACCGCGGGCAATTCCGCTGTCAAGCCGCAGCATCCCGGGAAATGGTAATTTTGTCTGATGTTACTAGGAAATATCTTGCGGGTGATGGCTGACAGACGAGGCTCAAGACTGCATTGCGATAGATCAAGAATTATGGTTTGAGAGGCTTGATTTCGGCGTTCTAGCGATCTGGCCCCAATTCCTCTTAGAGGTATTCTTGCGCGGCGGTTTGTCAGACGGGGGGATCGAATAAAGCGTTTCCCGAAAATAGGGGAATGCACTTGGGGTGATTTCGTTAGGGGAGCGCGAACGGCATGAAGATGTCGATGGGCCCGGTGGGCCGGCACTTGCTGGGATTGGCCGTGGCGGGTCTGACGCTGGCGACGGGCGGCGCGGCAATTGCCGAGCTCGGGCAACCGGCTGCGTGGGAGTGGACTCTTCAGCAGTCCGCGTCCCCGGTGATGGACAACATCGTCTGGTTCCACAATTTCCTGTTCGTGCTGATCACGCTGATCACGCTGTTCGTTCTGGCGCTGCTCGTGATCGTGGTCGTGAAGTTCAACGCGAGAGCCAATCCTGTGCCGTCGCGGACCACGCACAACACGCTGATCGAGGTGGCGTGGACGCTCGTTCCGGTGCTGATTCTGGTCGGTATCTCGGTGCCGTCGTTCCGCCTCCTGTTCCTCGAGCTCGACGTGCCGAAAGCGGATCTGACCATCAAGGCGACCGGCAAGCAGTGGTACTGGTCCTACGCCTATCCGGATAACGGCAAGTTCGAGTTCGACTCGCTGATGGCCCAGGACAAGCAGCCCCGTCTGCTCGGCGTCGACAACGAGATGGTGGTGCCCGTCAACAAGGTGGTCCGGGTTCAGGTCACCGGCGCCGACGTGATTCATGCCTTTGCGCTGCCGGCCTTTGGCGTCAAGATCGACGCCATTCCGGGCCGGCTCAACGAGACCTGGTTCAAGGCCACCAAGACCGGCATGTTCTACGGCCAGTGCTCGGAATTGTGCGGCAAGGACCACGCCTTCATGCCGATCGCTATCCGCGTGGTGAGCGACCAGGAGTTCGCCTCCTGGGTCGAGACCGCGAAGAAGAAGTACGCGAGCGGCGGCACCAGCACCTACGCCTCCACGGCCGGCCCGACGCAGTAAGCGCCGGGTGACGGGGTCGAGGAAACTGAAAGCGACATAAGGCGGGACCTCCAGAGGTCCGATCGGGACGCAAGGCAGGATTAGAAAATGGCAACGAGCGCAGCGGCACACGGCGATCACGCGCAAGACCACGGACATGACGAGCACGCCCATCCGACCGGATGGCGGCGCTACGTCTATTCGACCAACCACAAGGACATCGGCACGATGTACCTGATCTTCGCGGTCATCGCCGGCGTCATCGGCGCCGCGATGTCGATCGCGATCCGTGCCGAGCTGATGTATCCGGGCGTGCAGATCTTCCACGAGACGCACACCTACAATGTATTCGTGACCTCCCACGGCCTGATCATGATCTTCTTCATGGTCATGCCCGCGATGATCGGCGGCTTCGGCAACTGGTTCGTGCCGCTGATGATCGGCGCGCCGGACATGGCGTTCCCGCGCATGAACAACATCTCGTTCTGGCTGCTGCCGGCGTCGTTCGCGCTGCTGCTGATGTCGACCTTCGTCGAGGGCGAGCCGGGCGCCAACGGCGTCGGCGCCGGCTGGACCATGTACGCGCCGCTGTCGAGCTCGGGCCATCCGGGCCCGGCCGTCGACTTCGCGATCCTGTCGCTGCATCTGGCGGGCGCCTCGTCGATCCTCGGCGCCATCAACTTCATCACCACCATCTTCAACATGCGCGCGCCGGGCATGACCCTGCACAAGATGCCGCTGTTCGTGTGGTCGATCCTGGTGACGGTGTTCCTGCTGCTGTTGTCGCTGCCGGTGCTCGCCGGTGCGATCACGATGCTGCTCACTGACCGCAATTTCGGCACGACGTTCTTCAACCCCGAAGGCGGCGGCGATCCTGTGCTGTTCCAGCATCTGTTCTGGTTCTTCGGTCACCCCGAAGTGTACATCCTGATCCTGCCCGCCTTCGGCATGGTCAGCCAGATCGTCTCGACCTTCTCGCGCAAGCCCGTGTTCGGCTATCTCGGCATGGCCTACGCCATGGTCGCGATCGGCGGCATCGGCTTCGTGGTGTGGGCGCACCACATGTACACGGTCGGCATGTCCTCGGCGACGCAGGCCTATTTCGTCGCCGCCACGATGGTCATCGCGGTCCCGACCGGCGTGAAGATCTTCTCGTGGATCGCCACGATGTGGGGCGGCTCGATCGAGTTCCGCGCGCCGATGATCTGGGCGGTGGGGTTCATCTTCCTGTTCACCGTCGGCGGCGTCACTGGCGTGGTGCTGGCCAATGCCGGCGTCGACCGCGTGCTCCAAGAGACCTACTACGTCGTCGCGCACTTCCACTACGTGCTCTCACTCGGCGCGGTGTTCGGAATCTTCGCCGGCTGGTACTACTGGTTCCCGAAGATGTCGGGCTACATGTACAATGAAGGGCTCGCCAAGGCGCACTTCTGGGTCACCTTCATCGGCGTGAACCTGGTGTTCTTCCCGCAGCACTTCCTCGGTCTGTCGGGCATGCCGCGGCGCTATGTCGATTATCCCGACGCGTTCGCGGGCTGGAACCTGGTCTCGTCGGTCGGCTCCTACATCTCCGGCTTCGGCGTGCTGATCTTCCTCTATTGCGTGATCGACGCCTTCGCGAAGAAGGTGCCGGCTGGCGACAATCCGTGGGGTGCAGGTGCGACCACGCTGGAGTGGACGCTGCCCTCGCCGCCGCCCTTCCACCAGTTCGAAGTGCTGCCCCGCGTGCAGTAAGCCAACGCTCGCGGCGCCCGTGACGGGCGCCGCGGCTCGACAAAGAAGCGAGTCAATCTAGTGTCCGTCCTCGACCACAATGCCGTCGACATCAATCCCCGCATCTCCGAAGCGGAGGTTGGCGATTACATCGCGCTCCTGAAGCCGCGGGTAATGTCGCTGGTGATCTTCACCGCGCTGGTCGGAATGGCGATGGCGCCCGGGCATTTCCACCCGGTGCTGGCCTTCACCTCGCTGCTCTGCATCGCCGTCGGCGCCGGCGCGTCCGGGGCGCTCAACATGGCGCTCGAAGGCGACATCGACGCCAAGATGTCGCGCACGGCGAACCGGCCGATTCCGCGCGGCCGCATCACCCGTCCGGAGGCGATGACCTTCGGCATGACGCTCGCCTTCTTCTCGGTGATGACGCTCGGCATCCTCGTCAACTGGATCGCGGGCGCGCTGCTCGCCTTCACCATCTTCTTCTACGTCGTGATCTACACGATCGGCCTGAAGCGCTGGACCGCGCAGAACATCGTGATCGGCGGTGCCGCCGGCGCGCTGCCGCCGGTGGTGGCCTGGGCCGCGGTCACAGGCACGGTCGACGTCGAGCCTCTGCTGCTGTTCGCCATCATCTTCTTCTGGACCCCGCCGCACTTCTGGGCGCTGGCGCTGTTCCGCTCCGACGACTACGCGCGCGCCGGCATTCCGATGCTGCCCAACGTCGCCGGTCCCGACGCGACGCGGCTTCAGATCCTGCTCTATACCATCGTGCTGATCGCAGTCGCGGCTGCGCCCTGGGCGCTCGGCTATTTCGACGCCATCTACGGCATCGTCTCGCTGATCCTCGGCGCCGGCATGCTGGCGTTCGCCATCAATGTCTATGTCCGTCGCGAGCGCAGCCAATCGCTGCGGGCGACCCGCAAGCTGTTCGCGTTCTCCATCCTTTATCTGTTTGCGCTGTTTGCGACCTTGCTGGCCGAGGTCGTGTTCCGGGCGCTTGCGCCGATGGTAGGGGGCGCATGATCGCAGGAATGGCCGACAAACCCGAGATAGATGGAATCGTCCTCACTGAGGCGCAGAAGAAGAGCCGTCGTCAGCGCTCGATCGCGATCGCGCTCGCGCTCGGCGTGCTCGTGGTGCTGTTCTTCGCCGTGACCATGGTCAAGGGGCCGGCCGTGCTCGTCCGGCCGATGTAGGAAACATGGATCAGAAGCCGACCATATCGCGGGATCAGAGCCGGACGGCCACCAAGGGCCGCAGGCCTGCCAAGGGGCTTGGCCGCGACGTGGTGGTCGCCTCGATCTGTGGCGGCGTGGTCGCGCTGATGGTCGGCGCCTCCTACGCGGCGGTGCCGTTCTACAACTGGTTCTGCCGCGCCACCGGCTTCAACGGCACGACCCAGGTCGCGACCTCGGCGCCGGCCAGCGGCCCGATCGCACGGAAGATCGCGGTGCGTTTCGATTCCAACGTTGCGCCCGGCCTGCCCTGGAAGTTCGAACCGGAGCAGAGCGAGATCGAGGTCAATATCGGCCAGGTCGTGACCGTCTTCTACACGGTGACCAACCAGGCCGCGCGGACCACCGCAGGCCAGGCCGCCTACAATGTCGCGCCGCTGACGGTCGGATCCTATTTCCAGAAGATCAACTGCTTCTGCTTCACCGAGCAGACCATGGCGCCCGGCGAGAAGCGCGAGATGCCGGTCGTGTTCTACGTCGATCCGTCGATTGCCGACGACCACGAGAACGACGGTCTCAACACGATCACGCTGTCCTACACGTTCTATCCGGTGAAAGATCCGGTGGTGAAGCCGCTCGCGGCCAGCGAAGACGACAAACGCAAGGGAAATCTCTGATCTCCGGGCTCACGCGCCGGGGTTGGAATAAGGGGATAAGTGCCTGACAGGCACGGGATTGAGGAGCGAGACCGCAAATGGCAACGGCGCACACCAAGCATCACGACTACCACCTGGTCGATCCCTCGCCATGGCCCGTCGTCGGCTCCATCTCCGCCTTCATCATGGCGGTCGGCGCGATCACCTGGATGCACCACATGTTCTCGGCTGCGCCGATCATCTTCGGTGTCGGCACCGTCGGTGTGCTCTACACCATGGCGAGCTGGTGGGGCGATGTGATCAGGGAAGCCCAGTACAAGGGTGATCACACCCGCGTGGTGCAGCTGCATCACCGCTACGGCATGATCCTGTTCATCGCCTCGGAGGTGATGTTCTTCGTCGCCTGGTTCTGGGCCTATTTCAACGCGGCGCTCTTCCCGGCCGACGCCGTCCACGCCACCCGCGATGCGGTGTTCGGCTGTGGTCTCGGGACGGCAGCCGGCGCCTGCGCCGTGCCGGGCACCTGGCCGCCCCACGGCATCGAGACCTTCGATCCCTGGCATCTTCCGCTCCTGAACACGCTGATCCTGCTCACCTCCGGCACCACGGTGACCTGGGCCCATCATGCGCTGCTCGAGAACGATCGCCAGGGCCTGAAATATGGCCTGATCCTCACCGTCGTGCTCGGGGCGCTCTTCACCTGCGTGCAGGCCTATGAGTACAGCCACGCGGCCTTCTCCTTCGGCGGCAACGTCTACGGCGCGACCTTCTTCATGGCGACCGGCTTCCACGGTTTCCATGTGCTGGTCGGCACCATCTTCCTGCTGGTGTGCCTGTTCCGCGCCTATGCCGGCCACTTCACGCCGACCCAGCATCTCGGCTTCGAGTTCGCCGCCTGGTACTGGCACTTCGTCGACGTGGTCTGGCTGTTCCTGTTCCTCTGCATCTATGTCTGGGGACACGGCGCCGAGACCATGGCCCACGGCGCGCACTAAGCGGGCTGACTTCGGATCGAGAAAGGGCGGCCTCCGGGGCCGCCCTTTCGCTTTTTTGCGCGCAGGGGTTTCGGCAGAAACTGTGATAGACCCTGTC
>NZ_JADPIT010000019.1:59724-68165 GCF_023073035.1 Bradyrhizobium sp. 62 | reverse complement strand
CGCCGATACGTCCGAGCCGCAAGCCACCGTCCTGCAGAGCGCGCTGCGCGGGCTTGCCTGCAAATGCCCGCGCTGCGGCCAAGGCAAGCTCTATGCGGGCTTCCTGACGCTAGCGCCGTCCTGCGAGCGTTGCGGCCTCGACTATGCCTTCATCGATTCCGGTGACGGTCCGGCGATCTTCATCATCATGCTGGCCGGCGCGATCGTGGTCGGCTGCGCGCTCGTCGTCGAAGTCAAGTACCAGCCGCCGTACTGGCTGCACGCGGTGTTGTGGCTGCCGCTGATCCTCGCGACGACCCTGCTGCCGTTGCGCGCGATGAAGTCGCTGCTGATCGCGCTGCAATTCCACCATAAGGCGGCGCCGGGCCGGCTGGTCGACCGCGCGAAATGAACGAGACCGCGCGCAAGCCCCGCGTGGCCGGCTTCGCGCTGTTCACGCTATTCCTGACCGCGGTCTGTATCGTGCTCGGTGTCTGGCAATTGCAGCGCCGCATCGCCAAGCACGAGCTGATCGCCGCACTGACCGAGCGCCTCGCGGAGGCACCGGTCGCTCTGCCGCCGCCGGCACGATGGGCCGCGCTAAGTCCCGCGCGCGATGAATTCCGCCGCGTCAGCTTTACCGCGACCTACGCGCCCTTGCCCGACGCGATGGTCTATTCCCCCGGCTCCGCCGTGCGCAAGGACGCGTCGGGCCCCGGCACCTGGGCGTTCCTGCCGGCGCGGCTGCCGAGCGGGGAGACGGTGGTGATCGATGCGGGCTTAGTCGAAAACACCATGCAGGATCGCAGCGTCGAGGATCGCGCGGTCAAGAAGCTCGTCACGGGGCAGGAGGTCTCGTTCACCGGTTATCTGCGCTTCCCCGAGGCGCCCGGCTGGCTGACTCCGGCGGAGAACCGCGACAAGCGGCTGTGGTTCGTGCGCGATCACGTGGCGATCGCGAGCACGCTGGGCTGGGGCGCGGTTGCGCCGTTCTATGTCGACCTCGAGCAGCCGGCGCCCGAGAACGGCATTCCGCGGCCGGGGCCGCTCGACGTGCATCTCAAGGACGATCACCTGCAATACGCCATCACCTGGTTCACGCTTGCAGGCGCCGTGCTCATCGCCTTCGCCGTGTGGGCAAGAGGGCGGCGGCGGGGCTGAGCTCCGTAGATCCACCTAGGGAACCCGGTATCGCCCGGGGTTTACCATTCAGCGCACATTCACGAGTGTGGTCCTAAGCCGCCATCGTTTTTTCGCGGCAGACAGGATTGCAGCGTGAGCGATTTCGACCAGATGGGAATTGTCGTCGACTGGGTGGATGCCTGCAGGAAGGGCGACCTCGCGACGCTCCTCGACCTCTATGCGGACGATGCGCAGGTCGAATGCACGTGCAACGGCACGCAGCACTATCGCGGCCGGAGCGAGCTCGAAGCCTATTGGCAGCCGCGGCTCAGCGCTTTTTCGTCGGCCGGTTTTGGGCTGGAGGAAATCCATCCTGCGCCCCACGGCATCGATCTCGAATATTCCGTCGCCGGCGCGCTGCGCATCCGCGCCTCGTTTTGCTTCAGCCCGGACGGCAAGATCCGCGCCACGCTGTGCGAACCGGCGCGACAGAACGCGCAGCTTGGCTGTGCTTGCTAGAGACTCCAGATTCTTGTTTTGACGCGTTTTCTTCACGCGAACCGGTATCCACCTCGCGAAAACGCTAGCCGGTGACCGGCGCCTCGCGCGCCGGTCCGGCGGGAAGGCGGCAGCGCACATAGGTCCGGTCGTCCACGCGCAGCAGTGACAGCGATCCGCTGAGTGCGCGCACGCGCTCATGCATGCCGGTCAGGCCGCGACCGAACAAATTGCCTTCGGGGAAGCCGCCACCGTCGTCGGAAATCTCGATGACGACCGCCTCGCCGGCGAAGGTCGCCTGCACATGGGCATTGCTGGCGCCGGCATGACGCAACACGTTGGTCAGCGCCTCCTGAATCACGCGATAGACGGTTTGAGCCAGCGGCCCGTCGATCGCGTTGAGATCCGGATCGATCGTGTCCGTCAGGTCGAGTGACGGCGCCTGCTTGCGGAAATTCCGGAGCAGCGTCTGCACGGTGGTCTCCAGACCCAATTCCTCGATGTAGAGCGGTCGCAACCGGTCGAGGATGCGGCGGTTGGTCTGCTGGAGCGCCTCGACCGATTGCAACACATCCTGCGCCGAACTGCCGGGATTTCCCGCCGGGGGCGAGGCGTCGGCCAATGCGATCGTGCCGGCGCGGATGCTGAACAGCAGCGGACCGAGTTCGTCGTGCAGTTCGCGCGCGAGATCGCGCCGCTCGTCGTCCTGGAGCGACACCAGGCGGTGCAGCAGGTCGCGATTGTCCTGGCTCAATTGCGCCAGCGTTTCGGCCAGCGCGTTGGCCTCCTCGCAGCTTTGCCGGATTTCCGGCGGTCCTCCGACCGGGATCGGCGTGGCGTAGTCGCCGCGCCGCATCCGCGTGAGCCCTTCGCCGAGATCTTGCAGCGGGCGCAGGGCCGATCCTGCGAAAACATAGGCAATGGTGCCGGTGAGCACCATCAGCACGGCAACGAGGCTGGTCAGCGCGAGAAAGCCGATCCATTTCTCGAACAGGTCGGCCGACAGGTCCGGCCGGAAGACGAGATCGCCGACACGCCTGTCGCCGATCGTCACCGGAGCTGCCGCCTCCATGTCCGGAATGGTGAGCAGGTCGACAAACCATCGCGGGACGCCATGCGGCTTGCGCGGACCGTCCCTCGCTGAGGACGCGGGACCCATCTCCGCGGCACGGAATTGGATATCAGAGGAGTTGTCCAGAGAATGGACAAAGGCGTCGAGCGTCTGCCGCGGATTGTTCGAGGTGCGCAGGGCGTTGTTGAGCGCGGCGGCAACGGTCTGGATCGAACGCCGCCCCGGCTCGTTCTCGTCCGCCAATTGGTCGGTCGCGAAGATCTGGAGCAGCACGCCGCTCATGATCAGCGCGGCGAGGAAGCTCAGGCCGAGCGGCAGAAACAGTTGGGTTCGGAACGAGAGGCGTTGCCACATTAGGTCAATTCTAACGCGCATCGGTCGGATTTGCTCTTTCCATTTGTTCCCGTCGGTTTATGAGTCGAAAAACTAGAGAGTTACAATGCAAGATACTGCCAAGCCGGCGACCCGCGTCCTGATTGTCGACGACCATCCCGTGGTCCTGTCCGGTTGCCGCACCCTGTTCGCCTCCGACCATTCGATCCGGATCGACGAGGCGACCGACGCCAAATCCGGGCATCGCGCCTATGTCAGCAAGCGGCCCGACGTCACTGTGATCGACATCAGCCTGCCCGACGTCTCCGGCTTTGAACTGATGCGGCGCATTCGCAAGGACGATCCCGACGCCAAGATCATCATGTTCAGCATGAACGACGATCCGGCCTTCGTGGTGCGGGCGGTCGAGCTGGGCGCGCAGGGCTACGTCTCCAAGGGCGACGATCCCCGGATCCTGCTCAAGGCGGTGCGCAAGGTCGTTGCGGGCGACAATTTCATCTCACCGCAGCTCGCGGAAGCCGTGACGTTTTCCGGCGCGGCGATCAAGGCCAATCCCGCCTCGCAGATGACGCCGCGGGAGCTCGAGATTCTCCGCCTGCTGGGGCGAGGCGACAAGATCGTCGAGGTCGCCGAGGCGCTCGGTATCTCTTACAAGACCGTCGCCAACACCACCTCCCTGCTCAAGCAGAAGCTCGGTGCCAAGAACCATTCCGACCTGATCCGGATCGCGGTGGAAATCGGGATGAACTGACGCCCGGGGCGCCGAACCGGCTGCTCCAGGATGCTGCCGGTTCGGCGGGCGGACCGGTCTCGGCGCTCAGCCGGGCAATGCATGGATAGCGCCGACACCATCCGCCGACACAATGAGCGCAGCCGTTGTTCGTTCCTGAACTGTCCGGTCGTTCGGGATATAACGGCAATGCGTGACGCACGACCGCTGGCGAACGCTTGCCCGCGTCGAAATCCGTCGGGAAAAACAGGAACATTTTCTCACACATCCCGTTTTGTCCCTTGACGATGTCGTGACAGCCGACGAAAGCTTGCGCGAACAGTTTTTGCGGGTCGGTGACCCCAAGAGGCCAAACCGGTCTGCACAGAACGACAGACCTTCCAAGAGAGGGCTGCGGCATTGCCGCAGCCCTTTTCCTTGGCAGCCTTTTTCCTTGGATGGCCCCAGCCGCGAAGCGGTTTCCTGATGCCGCAAAACACTTTATGGTGGCTCAAAGCCTCTGGCTGTTAACAAGTAATTTCGTAAAATCAAAGGCTTGCGGATCGAGCCCAGGCTCGGCCGGCCTTTGGAGGGCAGTTTGACTCGTTATATCTCGACCCGGGGCGAGGCCCCCGAACTCGGCTTCTGCGATGTGATGCTGACCGGGCTCGCCCGCGACGGCGGCCTGTATGTGCCGGCCACCTGGCCGCAACTCTCGACTGACGCCATCGCCGGCTTCTTCGGTCGTCCCTATTGGGAGGTCGCGGTCGAGGTGATCCGCCCCTTCGTCGCCGGCGAGATCTCGGACGCCGAGCTCGGCCGCATGGCGAACGAGGCCTACGCCACTTTCCGCCATCCGGCGGTGGTGCCGCTGCGCCAGATGGCGCCGCACCAGTTCGTGCTGGAGCTGTTCCACGGTCCGACGCTCGCTTTCAAGGACGTGGCGATGCAGCTGATCTCGCGGCTGATGGACCACGTGCTCGCCAAGCGCGGCCAGCGCACCACCATCGTGGTCGCGACCTCGGGCGACACCGGCGGTGCTGCAGTCGACGCGTTCGCAGGGCTCGAGAATGTCGACCTCATCGTGCTGTTCCCGCATGGCCGCATATCCGAGGTGCAGCGGCGGATGATGACGACGACGGGCGCGGCCAACGTCCATGCGCTCGCCGTCGAGGGCAATTTCGACGATTGCCAGGCCCTCGTGAAGGCGATGTTCAACAACCATCGCTTCCGCGATGCGACGTCGCTGTCCGGCGTCAATTCCATCAATTGGGCGCGGATCGTCGCCCAAGTGGTCTACTATTTCACCTCCGCCGTTGCCGCCGGTGCACCCGCGCGCGCGGTGGACTTCGTCGTGCCGACCGGCAATTTCGGCGACATCTTCGCCGGCTATGTCGCCAAGCGCATGGGTCTTCCGGTGCGGACCCTGGGCATCGCCGCCAACGTCAACGACATCCTGGCGCGCACGCTGAAGACCGGGATCTACGAGGTGCGCGAGGTCCACGCGACGGCGTCGCCGTCGATGGACATCCAGATCTCCTCGAATTTCGAGCGGCTGCTGTTCGAGGCTGGCGGCCGCGATGCTGCCGGCGTGCGCCGTCTGATGGATTCGCTGAAGCAGTCCGGCCGCTTCGTGCTGCCCGATGCGACGCTGGCCGCGATCCGCGAGGGATTCGACGCGGGCCGGGCCGACGAGACCGAGACCGCGGCCGCGATCCGCGCCGCCTGGCGCGAGGCGGGCGAGCTGGTCGATCCCCATACCGCGGTCGCGCTTGCGGTCGCCGACCGCGACACCACGGACAGGACGGTTCCCAGCATCGTGCTGTCCACCGCCCATCCGGCCAAATTCCCCGATGCGGTCGAAGCGGCCTGCGGCCAGCGGCCGCAACTGCCGGCCTGGCTCGATGGCCTGATGACCAAATCCGAACACATGAAGGTGATGAAGAACGACCAGGCCGAGGTCGAGCGGTTCGTGCTGTCGGTCAGCCGCGCCGCGAAACAGGGAGTTGCCGGATGAGCGTCGAGATTTCCAAGCTTGCGTCCGGCCTGACTGTCGTCACCGACAAGATGCCCCATCTCGAGACTGCGGCGCTCGGCGTCTGGGCCGGCGTCGGCGGGCGCGACGAGAAGCCCAACGAGCACGGCATCTCGCATCTCCTGGAACATATGGCGTTCAAGGGCACGACGAAGCGCTCCTCGCGCGAGATCGTCGAGGAGATCGAGGCGGTCGGCGGCGACCTCAACGCCGGCACCTCGACCGAGACCACGTCCTATTATGCACGGGTGCTGAAGGCCGACGTGCCGCTCGCGCTCGACGTGCTCGCCGACATCCTGGCCAACCCGGCCTTCGAGCCCGACGAGCTCGAGCGCGAGAAGAACGTCATCGTGCAGGAGATCGGCGCGGCGCAGGACACGCCTGACGACGTCGTGTTCGAGCATCTCAACGAGCTCTGCTATCCCGACCAGCCGATGGGCCGCTCGCTGCTCGGCACTGCGAAGACCTTGCGTGCCTTCAGCCGCGACTCGCTGCGCGACTATCTGTCGACGCATTACCGCGGGCCAGACATGGTGGTGGCGGCAGCCGGGGCGGTCGATCACAAGCAGGTGGTCGCCGAGGTCGAGCAGCGCTTTGCCAGTTTTGAGGGGACGGCGGGTCCCAAGCCGCAAGCCGCGCAGTTCGGCAAGGGCGGCACCAAGGTGGTGCATCGCGAACTCGAGCAGGCGCATCTGACGCTGGCGCTGGAGGGCGTGCCGCAGACCGATCTGTCGCTGTTCTCGCTCCAGGTCTTCACCAACATCCTCGGCGGCGGGATGTCGTCGCGGCTGTTCCAGGAGGTGCGTGAGAAGCGCGGCCTCTGTTACTCGATCTACTCGTTCCACGCCCCCTATACCGACACCGGCTTCTTCGGCCTCTACACCGGCACCGATCCGGCCGATGCGCCCGAGATGATGGAGGTCGTGGTCGACATCATGAATGATTCGGTCGAGACCCTGACCGAGGTCGAGATCGCGCGGGCCAAGGCGCAGATGAAGGCGGGGCTGCTGATGGCGCTGGAGAGCTGCTCGTCCCGCGCCGAGCAGCTCGCCCGGCATGTGCTGGCCTATGGCCGGCCCCAGACGGCCGAGGAGCTGGTGGCCCGGATCGACGCTGTCAGCGTCGAATCGACCCGTGATGCGGCGCGTGCGCTGCTTTCGCGCAGCCGCCCTGCGGTTGTCGCATTGGGCAGTGGCAGGGGTCTGGACACGGCGGTGTCTTTTGCGGAAGGATTGACCCGGGCACGCGCCAAGGCGCGGCTGCATTAGGAGCCGCGCACGGGTTGATCCGCCCCCGGGAAGCATCACCATGGCCCTCTTCCGCCTGCCATCCAGTGGACCCGCCGCTCTCGCGCCGCGCGGCAACGGCCTGTTGCTACGCGCGCCGCAGATGTCGGACTTCCTGCAGTGGGCCCATCTGCGCGAGTCCAGCCGCGATTACCTGACGCCCTGGGAGCCGATCTGGCCGTCGGACGATCTCACGCGCTCCGGCTTCCGCCGTCGCCTGCGCCGCTATTCCGAGGACATCGCCGCGGACCGGTCCTATCCCTTTCTGATCTTCCGGGAGCTCGACGGCGCCATGGTCGGCGGCATCACGCTCGCCAATGTCCGCCGCGGCATCGTCCAGGCCGGCACCATCGGCTATTGGGTCGGCAAGCCCCACGCCCAGCGCGGCTACATGACGGCCGCGCTGCGGGTGCTGCTGCCAACGCTGTTCGGCGAGCTCAATCTGCACCGGGTCGAGGCCGCCTGCATCCCGACCAATGCGCCGTCGATCCGGGTGCTGGAGAAGTGCGGTTTCTCCCGCGAGGGGCTGGCGCGCCGCTATCTCTGCATCAACGGGATCTGGCAGGACCATTTGCTGTTCGGCCTGCTGCACGAGGATTTCCGCGGCTGAGCCCGCTTATCCATGTGACCAAAGTCTGCTTGTTTGCTGCCTTGGGTTCGCCGGTTTTGACGATATAACGGCGCAGCCCGGCCGGTGATCGGCCGTGATGTCGTCATGGAGTTTGGGTGTTGATGGTGCAGGAGCTTCGGTCACCGCGGAATGCGTTGCGGCGGGGGGCAGCGGTCGCGCTGGTGTTGTCAGTTGCGCTCGTCTCCGTCTCGCCAGTCGCGGCGCAGTCGCTGACCGATCGATTCAAGGGCCTGTTCGGCGGCAAGTCGGACGAGCCGGCCCAACCCAAGCCGGCGCCTGCACCGGGACAGCCGGCGGCTGATGATGATCTTGATTGCCCGCAGGTCACGGTGCGTGCCGGAGCCTCCACCTACGCGGTCGGTGCCACCGGCAAGCCGGCCGTTGGCAACGAGATCCGCTTCCAGGCCACCATCACCAAGATGGCCCGCGAATGCACCCGCAATGGCGGCGATATCACGGCCCGGATCGGCATCCAGGGCCGCGTCATTGCCGGTCCCGCCGGCGCGCCTGCGAGCGTCGAGGTGCCGCTGCGCGTCGCCGTGGTGCATGGCGGCATCGGCGAGAAGGTGATCGCTTCCAAGGCCTACCGGACCACGGTCGGAATGTCGGAAGGCGGCAGCGTCCCCTTCACCTTCGTGGCCGAGGATCTGGTCTATCCGATGCCTTCGGCCAAGGACGCCGATAGCTACATCTTCTATGTCGGCTTCGATCCGCAGGCGCTGTCACCCGAGCCGAAGGCGCGGGCGAAGAAGAAGTAGCGAATGATTTTGCAAGTG
>NZ_JADPIT010000019.1:38341-59633 GCF_023073035.1 Bradyrhizobium sp. 62 | reverse complement strand
AAGCCCGGCCATGACGACGAGAAAGCAAACTATCAAACAAAAAAGCCGGCGCTCATGGCGCCGGCTTTCTTGATTGGTGAAGGCGAGGCCCTCAGTTCAGCTTCTGCCGAACCTCGGTGATGCCCTTGGCGAGCAGATCGTCGGCGACCTGGCCCCTGACCGACTGCGACAGGATCGTGGAGGCGGCCTGGACGGCGGCTTCCGCGGCTGCGGCGCGAACATCGGCCACCGCCTGAGCCTCGGCGAGCGCGATCTTGCCCTCCGCGGTCTTGGTGCGGCGAGCGACGAAATCTTCCACCTTGGCCTTGGCCTCGATTGCGATGCGCTCGGCCTCGCTCTTCGCGTTCGCGATGATGTCGGCGGCTTCGCGTTCGGCCGAGGCGGTGCGCGCCTTGTAGTCGGCGAGCACCTTGGCGGCTTCCTGCTTGAGGCGCGTCGCGTCGTCGAGCTCGGCCTTGATGCGATCGGCGCGATGGTCGAGCGCAGTCATGGCCTTCTTGAAGACCCCGAGATAGCCGAACACGACCATCAGGATCACGAAGGCGATGGCGACCCAGGTTTCAGGATCGAAGAACATATCGATTAACCCTTCAAGGACGCATCAACGGCGGCATTGACCAATGCCGAGTCCGGAACCACGCCCGTGAGCTGCTGCACGATGGTGCCTGCCGCATCGGCCGCGATGCCGCGGACGTTGCTCATGGCGGTCGCACGGGTCGAGGCGATGGTCTTCTCCGCCTCGGCGAGCTTGGCCGCCAGTTGCTCTTCCAGCGCCTTGCGCTCGGCGTCCGCCTGCGCATTCGCCTTGTCGCGGGATTCGTTGCCGATGGCCTGCGCGCGCGAGCGCGCCGAAGCAAGCTCGCTTTCATAGGCCTTCAGCGCCGCTTCGGACTGGTCCTTCAGCTTCTGCGCTTCGGCGAGGTCGCCCTCGATCTTGTTCTGACGCGCCTCGATCGCACCGCCGACGCGCGGCAGAGCGAGCTTGGACACGATCACGTAAAGCGCGACGAAGAAGATCGCGAGCGACACCAGCTGTGAAGCATAGGTGCCGCTCTCGAACGGGGGAAAGCCGCCACCGTGACCGCCTTCGGACCCGGTGTGGGCGCCCGCCGCCGGACCTTTTGCGCCGCCATGACTTTCAGCCATGGATTACTCCTGTTGCTGTCATGCGCGTCGCTTCGGTCGAAGCCGCGCGAAAAATCGTCCTCAGAGCGGAACGAACAGCAGCAGCAGCGCGATCAGCAGCGAGAAAATGCCGAGCGCTTCGGTCACGGCGAAGCCGAAGATCAGATTGCCGAACTGGCCCTGAGCGGCCGAGGGGTTGCGAACGGCTGCGGCAAGATAGTTGCCGAAGATCACGCCGACGCCGACGCCTGCGCCGCCCATGCCGATGCATGCGATGCCCGCGCCGATAAGTTTTGCTGCTGCCGGATCCATTTTAGACTCCTTGGAAGAAAGATTGGGTTTTGGGTGGAAATTCCCCGGACCGCTCAGTGTCCCGGATGAATGGCGTCGTTGAGGTAGATGCAGGTCAGGATCGCAAACACATAGGCTTGCAGGAACGCGACCAGAATTTCGAGAGCGTACAGCGCGACCGTGAGCGCCAGCGGCAGCACGCCGCCGACCCAGCCAAGGGCGCCGAGCGAGAAGCCGAGCATGGCGACGAAGCCCGCGAACACCTTCAGCGCGATGTGGCCGGCCAGCATGTTGGCGAACAGACGGACGCTGTGGGAGACCGGCCGCAGGAAGAACGACAGGATCTCGATGAACATCACCAAGGGCAGGATGTAGCCGGGGACGCCGTGGGGCACGAAGATCGAGAAGAATTTCAGGCCGTTCTTGGCAATGCCGTAGATCAGGACCGTGAAGAAGACCAGCAGCGCCAGAGCGGCGGTGACGATCAGATGGCTCGAGATCGTGAAGGTGTAGGGGATGATGCCGACCAGGTTCGAAACGCAGATGAACATGAACAGCGAGAAGATCAGCGGAAAGAACTTCATGCCTTCCGCGCCGGCCGTCGAGCGGATGGTCGAGGCCACGAACTCGTAGGAGATTTCGGCGACCGACTGCAGGCGCCCGGGAACCAGCTGCGTGCCGCTGGCGAGCATCAGGATCGAGATGATCGCGACCGCCACCAGCATGTAGAGCGAGGAATTGGTGAAGGCGATCGTGTGGTTGCCGATATGGCCCAGGGTGAAGAGAGGCTCGATGTTGAACTGGTGGATCGGATCGATTTTCATCAGCGCGGCATCTCTTGGTCTGCCGGGCGATGCCGGCGGGTCTCGGTCTGCCGGTCGGGCCCGGCCCGTACCGGCGCGAGCCGGCACGATCATTCCTCTCCTGGTGTGGATCGCTTAAGAACCACCGCGCCTGTTTTGACCCGCGCCTGCCGTTCTCACCACATTCACCACGCCGGCGACGAAGCCCAGCAGCAGGAACACGATAAATCCGAAAGGCGACGTCGACAGCAAGCGGTCGAACCCCCAGCCAATCCCCGCTCCGACAACGACCCCGGCGACCAACTCGGAGGATAACCGGAAACCAAGCGCCATCGCCGAGGCTCTGGCCGCTCTGTCCTCACCGTCACCTGCGGGTTGCTCGGTCTTGACGTGGCGGCCGCGAAATTCGGACAACCGCTGATCAAGATTTCCGAGCCGATCGGAAAGCGCAGCTTCCTCGGGCGATCTATCGCGATCTCCATTCTCGCCGTGTCCCGTGCCCTGTGTCATGCAACGAAGACCCGAAACGCCGCGGCTGAATGGAAATTACGCCCGCCACCCTCAAAAGCCGCGCGGACCATACTGATGGCCCATAATCAAGTCAAGCCAAGTCACGATTGTGTCCATTCCAGTTATGTGACTGATTTATTTGACAATATTGGCGCAAGCGGCAGCGCTGCACACAGCGTGACGCCGCACCGCAGCAGGTCTCCGCTTGATCGGCGGACGCAGTCGCCATTTCGCGCGGCTGCCGGGATCAAAGGGGGCGCCGTGATCGTTCATGTCAGAGGCGCGTTTTGAGCGGCGGATCGCCTCGCCGGGGTGTAGAATTTGCAAGAAGTGCCACCCTTATGAGTGCCACCTTTATGAGCGCCATCTTTGGACGTGCTACCGGCCCGTCGTGGCGGAGAACGCGATGAGACCAGCGAATTCATCCACAGCATCATGGCTTACGGCGGCGGCGTTCGCGGCGGTGATGGCGGTCAGCGCCGGCGGCCTCGCCGCGCAATCCGCGCCCGACGGCGAAAACGGCCGCTACAGCATGACCCCCATCCCCGAGGGCGTGCTGCGGCTCGACAGCCGCACCGGCACGGTGTCGACCTGCACCCGCAGCGGCGCCGGCTGGGCCTGCTACGCGGTGCCCGATGAACGTGCCGCGCTCGACGCCGAGATCGGCAGGCTCCAGGCCGAAGTCGAGACGCTGAAGGGACGGCTCGCGGCGGGTCCGACCGTCTCGGGCAAGATCGACGAGGCGCTGCCGAAGACCGATCCGCTCAAGAAGGCGGAGCCGCAAGCACGAGAACCAAAGGCCGCCGAGGGCGAGCGCAGGATCGAGATCCCGCTGCCGAGCGACCAGGACGTCGATCGCGTGATGTCGTTCCTGGAAAGGGCCTGGCGCCGGCTGATCGACATGGCCAATCGCGTGCAGAAGGACGTGTCGGGGAAGATTTAGCGCGCGGCGAGATGCCGTAGGGTAGGCAAAGGCGCGACGCGCCGTGCCCACCATCTATCCGACTATGCAGGGTGGGCACGCTTCGCTTTGCTCACCCTACGGCAGCTTTCGATCAGGCGAGACTTTCATGACATCAGCCAAATCCATCACGCGCTCGGCGCCATCGTCGGTGCAGGCCACCACCCTCACATCGTCGCTGTTGACCGTGCAGACGCCGGGCCGCGGCTTCACCGACCTCACGGGCGAAGCTGCGAAGTTCGTTGCCGAGGCAGGCGCGCGAGATGGCGCGTTGACGCTGTTCGTCCGTCACACCTCGGCATCGCTGACGATCCAGGAGAACGCCGACCCTTCCGTGCTCGTGGATCTCACCACGGCATTGTCCCGACTCGCGCCGGAGAACGCCGGCTGGACGCATGATGCCGAGGGACCGGACGACATGCCGGCGCACGTCAAGACAATGCTGACCCAGACTTCGCTTCATGTGCCGGTCCTGAGCGGCAAGCTCGCGCTCGGCACCTGGCAGGCGATCTACCTGATCGAGCACCGCAAGCGCCCGCACCGACGCGAAATCGTGCTGCAATTCATCGGCAATCCGTAGAGCGTTTTCGAGCGAAGTGGATACCGGTTCGCGTCAAGAAAACGCGTCAAAACAAAGAATTTGGAGATCAAAACAAAACCGGCCGCGGAGACCGCGGCCGGTTGGTGTTGATCTGGATCTGCGTCGATCAGGTCGACTTGATATCGACGTCCTTGGTCTCCGGCAGGAAGAACAAGCCGATCACGACGGTAATCGACGCGAAGATGACCGGATACCAGAGGCCCGCATAGATATCGCCCGTCGAGGCCACGATGGCGAAGGCGGTCGCCGGCAGCAGGCCGCCGAACCAGCCGTTACCGATGTGGTAGGGCAGCGACATCGAGGTGTAGCGGATGCGGGTCGGGAACAGTTCGACCAGCATCGCGGCGATCGGGCCGTACACCATGGTGACGAAGAGCACCAGGACGAACAGCAGTCCGACGACCGCGGCCACCTGCGGACGGAAGATGTCGAACGGATGCGCCATCTTCACGATGCTCGCATCGCCGGGCTTCGGATAGCCGGCTCCCTGCACGGCGGCGAGGACTGCCGGGTTGCCGTCCTTGGCGTTGGCGTAGGCAACTTCCTTGCCGTTGACCATCACCTTCACGCCGGAGCCTGCCGCACCCGGCGTGGTCGAGTACTTGACCGACGACTGCGACAGATAGGCACGTGCGGTGTCGCAAGGCGAGGTGAAGACGCGGGTGCCGACCGGGTTGAACAGGTCGCCGCAACCTGCGGGATCCGCCACTACGTCGACCTTGACCGTCTCGATCGCTTTTTTCAGCGCCGGGTTGGCGTTGGTGGTGATCATCTTGAAGATCGGGAAGAAGGTCAGCGCCGCGATCAGACAGCCGCCGAGGATGATCGGCTTGCGGCCGATCCTGTCGGAGAGCATGCCGAACACGATGAAGAAGCCGGTGCCGAGCAGGAGCGACCAGGCGATCAGCAGGTTGGCAGTGTAGCCGTCGACCTTGAGGATCGATTGCAGGAAGAACAGCGCGTAGAACTGGCCGGTGTACCAGACCACGCCCTGGCCCATCACGCCGCCAAGCAGCGCCAGCAGCACGAGCTTGCCGTTCTGCCAGTTGCCGAAGGCTTCCGTCAGCGGGGCCTTGGAGCTCTTCCCCTCGTCCTTCATCTTCTGGAAGATCGGGGATTCGTTGAGGCGAAGCCGGATCCAGACCGAAACGCCGAGCAGCAGCACCGAGACCAGGAACGGAATGCGCCAGCCCCATGCCGCGAACTCGGGTTCGCCGAGCGCGGAGCGCGTGAACAGGATCACCAGCAGCGACAGGAACAGGCCGAGCGTCGCCGTGGTCTGGATGAAGGAGGTGTAGTAGCCGCGCTTGCCGTTCGGAGCATGCTCCGCGACGTAGGTGGCCGCACCGCCATACTCACCGCCGAGCGCCAGGCCCTGGGCGAGACGCAGCGCGATCAGGATGATCGGGGCCGCGATGCCGATGGTCGCCGCGTTGGGCAGCAGGCCGACGATGAAGGTCGACAGACCCATGATCAGGATGGTGACGAGGAAGGTGTATTTGCGGCCGACGATGTCGCCGACACGGCCGAACACGATCGCGCCGAACGGGCGCACCAGGAAGCCCGCCGCGAAGGCCAGCAGCGCGAAGATGTCGCGGGTTGCCGGCGGATAGGCCGAGAAGAACTGCGCGCCGATGATGCCGGCCAGCGAACCGTAGAGATAGAAATCGTACCACTCGAAGACGGTACCGAGCGAGGAGGCGAGAATGACGAACCGTTCGTCCTTCGTCATCCCTCCCGCGCCTGCTTGAGACACAGCCATTGTCGACATATTGAGTCGCTCCCCGAAAAATCGTTTCCTCGCGTCCTGGATGTCCGGTCATGCCGGATCAACCCAAGCCTTGTCCCCAAGGTAACATTGGCGTGAAACCCGCCCCAATACGACTTTCGGCCTTTCGCACTGACGCGCACCTGACGTCGCGGGCGTTCCATTCGGCAACATAGTGCCGGCCTGTGGATTAACCCCGTTGCCGCAAAGGGATAATGTCCACTTGCATGCCACGGCTGGTCGGGAAAGAATTGACCGAGGCCCCGCGCCGGCTTACTGGCCCGGTGCGACTGCCAGCAAGAGAACGATGAACGCTCCCTCGACCCATCTCGTCATTGCCGATGACCATCCATTGTTCCGCGCCGCGCTGCGGCAGGCGGTGGCGGGCGTCCTGAGCTCGGCCAGGATCGACGAGGCTGGATCGTTCGAGGATCTGACCAAGCTTTTGGAACAGGCCTCCGACGTCGATCTGATCCTGCTCGACCTCTCGATGCCCGGGATCTCCGGCTTTTCAGGCCTGATCTATCTGCGCGCGCAATATCCGGCGATCCCGGTGGTGATCGTCTCCGCTTCCGACGACAGCGCCACGATCCGCCGCTCGCTCGATTTCGGCGCCTCCGGTTTCATTCCGAAGCGATTTGGCGTCGAGACCTTGCGCGACGCCATCCTCAAGGTGATGGAGGGCGACGTCTGGGTTCCGGCAGACACCGATCTGTCGGCCGTCGCCGATCCCGACATGACGCGCCTGCGCGACCGGCTGGTGACGCTGACGCCGCAGCAGGTCCGGGTCCTGATGATGCTGTCGGAGGGGTTGCTCAACAAGCAGATCGCCTATGAGCTCGGCGTCTCCGAGGCCACCATCAAGGCGCATGTCTCGGCCATCCTGCAAAAGCTCGGCGTCGAAAGCCGGACCCAAGCCGTGATCGCCGCCGCGAAGATCGCCGGCGGCCAATGGAAGCAGGGCACCCCGACGGGGTGAGCATGGAGCGAGCGTCCCGTAGTCCGGATGCGCTCGCTGTGTCGTCCCCCTGTCAATCCCACCGCGGAAAAATATTCCACTTTACCGAAATTCGGTCTTGGCGTATGTGTCGCCCATCCCGGCTCATCCTTGAGGGGCGATCTTGTGGTCGTCACGTTCGCGAGCCGGGCTTGCGGTGGACGCGGCAGCGTTCGGGTACGAGAGGCCAAGGGCAGGGCGGATTGCTCTCCGTGAGCCCAAAACTTCGTGCCGACGAGCGGCGCTGCTAGGCTTCGACGGTGCGCTGCAGAGCCGGGGCCCATGTCGCTGCATTGTACCGTGTCGCTCGTGGATCCCGGCTCTGCGCAGCAGCGCAAGAGCGTTGCGGTGCGCCCGGGACACGAGCGGCACCGAGTCCGCGTCATAATGTTTGCAACAACTTGTCGGCGGCCCGGATATCCGCTGTCTCCGAGCCCGCGGCGAAGCCTTCATACGCCAATTGAAGCCACCGCCTCGCTTCCTCGCGCCGGCCGCGTTCGGCAAGGAGACCGGCGAGATCGATCGCGGCCCGCAGCTCCCAGGCTTTGGCGCCTTTGCGACGACTCAATTCCAGTGATTGGACGAAGTGGGCTTCTGCCTGATCAGCGTCGGGCTTGGGCCTCGCCAAGAGAACCCTTCCCTTTATGCGCAGCAGCTCGGGCATGTACAGATGATCGCCGCTTTGCTCGACGAGGCGGATCGCATCGTCGATCAGGCACGCACTCCGCTCGATCTGCCCAAGCGCCATCAAGCCCTGAACAAGCGCGATGTTGAACGTCGTGGTGAGCAGCTCGTAGCCGGCATCGTGGAGCTCACGCAGACACGTCCCGATCGTCTCGACGCCTTCGGCGGCATGGCCGCGCCGGATCGCCAGTTCGCCTTTGACGCCGCGGCCGACCGCAAGATAGGGGCCCATGGAGCGCGATCGGCATGGGCGATGAAGCGGTCGATGTTCTCTTCCGCGGCATCGAGGTCTCCGCTCCAGAGATCGATCGAGACCGCCCAGATCAACGCAATGCAGAGCGTGATCGGATGGTCCATCTGCGCGGCCTCGACGACCGTCTGTCGGGCCAGTTGCACCGCATCCGCGGGGCGGCCCTGCAACCAGAACTCGCGCGCGAGCGAGATGCCGGCCCGGTTGCGGTGATCGAAGCCATAGACGGTGCTGATCCGTTCCGTGCCCGGCCCATGCCAGGCGGCCTCCAGCATCGTCAGCGCGTCGCGATGCTCGCCGGCAAGATGCAAGGAGACACCGAGGAGCGAATGGGCGAGGGCGAGGGAGGCGGCCCCGCCGAGTGTCCCGGCGACCGTAAGGCTTTGCTGCGCATAGCCGAGCGCGGCGTCGAACTGTCCCATGCGCTCGTGGAAGATATGCATGCGCCCGAGCAGCTGGAGCTGGTTCGGCGCGTCGCCGCGCGCCTCGGCGATCGCAAGGCTCCGCCTCAACGCGGCACGCGCCGCTTCGCTGCCGCCGCGCGTGAACATCAAGGTCAGTCCGAGAGCGGCCTGGATGTGCATTTCCTTGGCGCCGCCGCGCGAGGAGGGATCGATCGCAAGCAGCGCCCGTTCAGACCAGCGCCGGCACTCGACCAGCAACGACATCGCGAGAAAAATTGGCGCTGCAGCTGCGGCCAGTGCAATGCCGATGCTGGCATCGCCGTCCGTGCCAAAACACCAGTCCAGCGCCGCGCGCACGTTGTGAAGCGCGGAGAAGTGGATCGCGCGCTCGTCGGCGCTCGGCACCGTGGCCCACGTCGTGCCGGCCTGCTCCAGCCATTGCCGGTAATAGGTCGCATGCCGGGCGGCGAGCGCCGCGTCATCAGGCTCGATCTCGAGCAGATAGGCGCGCGTCGTGTCGAGCAGACGGTAACGCATCATGGCGCCGATCGGCCGCGCCGCGACCATCGACTTGGCCACCAGGCCGTCGATGGCGTCGAACAGGCGGGAGCGGTCGACACGTTCGTCCGGCACGATCTCGAGTGCGGCGTCGATGGTGAAGTGACCGGCGAAAACCGCGAGCCTGCGTAGCACGAGGCGTTCGATGTCGGACAAGAGCCCGTAGCTCCATGCCAGCGTCGCCTGCAACGTCTTTTGTCGCGGCGGCGCCGTGCGCTGGCCCTGCCAGAGCAGATTGAGGCGCTCGTCGAGCAGTGCTGCGGTCTGCTCCAGGCCGTAGGCTTCGACGCGGCCGGCGGCGAGTTCGATCGCCAGCGCCATGCCGTCGAGCTTGCGGCAGATCCCGGCGACGATCGCGGCATTGGCATCGTCGAGCGCGATCTGCGCGCCGCCGGCCGTGGCACGTTCGAGGAAGAGTTGAAGCGCGGGATAAGTCTGCGCAGCGGCCGCCGTCAGCCCAGGATTGTCGGGCGGAACGGCGAGCGGCGCCAAGCGATAGACCTGCTCACCCTCGACCCGCAGGGCTTCGCGGCTCGTCGCCAGGATATGGACATGCGGTGCGGCGTGGAAGATGTCGGCGGCCAGCGGCGCCGCCGTGGCGATGACGTGTTCGCAATTGTCGAGGATCAGCAGCATCCGCTTGTCCCTGAGATGCGCGAGCAGCGCAGGCAGGGGATCCTCGGTTTGCGCCGGCAAGCCCAGCATCAGCAGGATCGAGGTGATCACGAGATCGGGATCGCTCAGCGCGGCAAGATCGACGAAATGTGCGGCGTCGGAAAATGTCGCGAGCAGATCGTGAGCAATCGCAACCGCAACGGCGGTCTTGCCGACACCGCCCGGGCCGGTGATCGTGACGAAGCGGGAACCGACGAGCCTGTCGGAGACGGCGGCGACCGCATCGTCGCGCCCGACCATCCGTTGCAGCCGGTTCGGCAGTTTGACGGGCGGCAATTCCGTTCGCGCGGCGGTGCGCCGCTCTGCCGGAATATTCACCTGCGAGATTAGCGCCACGAAGCAATAGCCGCGGCCGGAGAGGGTGGTGATGTAGCGGGCACCGTCCTTGCCGTCGCCAAGGGCCTTACGAAGCGCCGCGACGTGAAAGCGGAGATTGGCGTCCTCGACCGTCATGCCGGGCCACACCAGCGCCATCAGATCATACTTGCTGACGACCTGGTTCGGCCGCGACATCAGTGCGAGCAGCGTGTCGAAGGCCTTTGCGCCGAGCGGCAGCGCGACGCCATCGCGGGTCACGAGTCTTTCATTTGGCATCACGGTGAATGGCCCAAACGAGAGGGTTCCCGTTGCGGTGTCGGCCGGCTCGGTCATGGCGAAATCCTGATCCTTTCGAACGGACCGGATAGCCAGATGACCGCAATCCGGCAAGACCGTTCCCCGCGTCGCGATCAGACTGCGGTTGCAGGCCCCTGTGAGGCGCGCGAGCGGAGACCTCACAACTTCTCACAAGTCCCAACGGGTGTGTCGCGGCAGCCGCTGCTAGTCACTTGTGCGACGGCAAGGAGACCTTCATGACCCAGGCGGCAAAGTTGCTTTACACGGCCCGGACCCACACCAGCGGCGGGCGACAGGACGGGATATCTCGCAGTTCCGACGGCCGCCTGGATGTCAAGCTGTCGCCGCCGGGCGGCACCGGCATCGGTACCAATCCCGAGCAATTGTTCGCGGCCGGCTGGTCGGCCTGTTTCGAGGGCGCGATGGAGATCGCGGCCCGCAAGCGGAAGATCGAGCTCCCCAGGAAATGCGCGATAGATGCGGAGATCGACCTGGTGCTCGACGAGGGCGCCTATTCCCTCAGGGCACGCCTCGATGTCAGCCTGCCCGGCCTCGATCGCGAGATCGCGCGCGGGATCGTCGATGAGGCGCATCAGACCTGTCCCTATTCCAAGGCCGTCCGCGGCAACATCGACGTCACGGTCGCGCTGATCTGACGGCACCACCTCCAACCATCAACAAGGTAGCACCATCATGAAACAGATCATCGATCAGCACCGCCGCCAGTTTTTCGGCATCGCCGCGGGAACTGTCGCCGCCGGCCTCGGCGTGATCGGCCTCGCCCGCGCCGAATCGGAAGCGCCGCGCTCGGCCGCGACGAATGCGCCGTTCGGCGCGATCAAGCAGATCGATGCCGGCGTCCTCAACGTCGGCTACGCAGAGGTCGGTCCTGCGAACGGCCCCGTCGCAATCCTGCTGCACGGCTGGCCCTACGACATTCACGCCTTCGTCGACGTCGCGCCGATCCTGGCAAAGGCCGGTTATCGCGTCATCATTCCCTATCTCCGTGGTTACGGCTCGACCCACTTCCTCTCCGCCGAGACGCCGCGCAACGGCGAACCTGCAGCAATGGCCGTCGACATCATCGCACTGATGGACAAGCTCGACATCAAGAAGGCGGTTGTCGCCGGCTTCGACTGGGGCGCGCGTACCGCCGACATCATCGCCGCGCTGTGGCCGGATCGCTGTCGTGCGCTGGTGTCGGTCAGCGGCTATCTGATCTCCAGCCAGGCCGCGGCAACGCGCCGCTGCCGCCGTCGGCCGAGCTGCAATGGTGGTACCAGTTTTATTTCGCGACCGAGCGCGGCCGCGCCGGATACGAGAAGTACACGCATGATTTCGCAAAACTGATCTGGAAGCTGGCTTCGCCGCAGTGGAAGTTCGACGACGCCACTTTCGATCGCAGCGCGGCGGCGCTGGACAACAAGGATCACGTCGCGATCACGATCCACAATTACCGCTGGCGGCTCGGGCTCGCCCAGGGTGAAGCGAAATACGAGGAGCTCGAAAAGAAGCTCGCCGCAGCTCCCGTCATCAGCGTCCCGGCGATCACGATGGAAGGCGACGCCAACGGCGCGCCGCATCCCGATCCAAGCGCCTATGCTAAGAAATTCTCGGGCCGGTACGACTATCGCCTGATCACCGGCGGCATCGGCCACAATCTGCCGCAGGAAGCACCGGAAGCCTTTGCCAAGGCCGTGATCGACGCCGACGGCGGTGCGTGAGGATTTTGGCAGCACCTCGGTCCGGCAAGGCCGGGCCCAGGCCTGATATGCGATCGCAGCTCAGTGAGGCGTCATGACGACAATGAAATCTGAAAAGTCAAAATTTCCATCGTCTACGACGATGATCGTGCTGGCCGTGCTCCTCCTCGTCGTTGTCCTGACCTGCGTGCCGTATCTGGTCACGATCGCTTTCGCGCAGGGCGAGGCCGATGCCTCGCCGATCTTCGGCGTCACTGTCCCGGAAGGCTACAAGCAGTGGGAGCTGATCGCGCCGGCCGAAGAGGCGGCTCCCCTGGACGAGCTGCGTGCCGTCGTCGGCAACAGCACCGCGATCGATGCCTATCAAGGCGGCAAGCTTCCGTTCCCGGACGGCACAATTCTGGTCAAACGCGCCTGGAAGCGGAAGCAATCCCCCGAATTTGCGTCCGCGACGATTCCCGGTGAGGCCACCACCGTCCAGGTGATGGTCAAGGATTCAAGAAAATATGCCTCGACCGGCGGCTGGGGATTTGGTCGCTTCGTCAACGGCAGGCCGGTCGACGAGGCTCAGCATCGCACCTGCTTCGCCTGCCACGAAGCTCGTGTGAAGAGCCGCGACTACGTGTTTACGAGGGTTGCGCCCTGAGAGCGGAGGCTCACTCCGCCGCCACCATCTGCTGCGTGCGCCACTGGCCGAGCAGGGCGCGGAGCGAAGCCGGCTTGACCGGCTTGTTGAGCACCGCGACCTTTTCGTCGCGCGCCGCCATTTGCACGGCGGGGCTGCGGTCGGCGGTGATGAGGATCGCGGGGATGCCGTCACCGAAGCGGCGGCGGATGTCGCGGATCGCGGCGATGCCGTTGCCGCGGTCGAGGTGATAATCGACCAGCAGCCCGGTCACGCGGCGGCCGGCGGTTTCGATCGCGGCGATCGCGCCCTCGGGATCGGCGACCGCAATCACTTCGGCGTCCCACGCCTTCAGCAGCGTGCGCATGCCGTCGAGGATCGCGGCGTCGTTCTCGATGCAGACGATCAGGGTCCCCGAGATCGAGGTGCGTGCGAGCGGCGTTGCGCTGGTCACGGCCGCGGTGTGGGTGATCGCCTTCGCCGTCGGCACCGTCACGGAAAACACCGAGCCGCCGCCGACATTGGAATCGATGGCGATGTCGTGCTTGAGCACGCGCGCCAACCGCTCGACGATCGACAGGCCAAGGCCGAGGCCGCGGGCGATCCGCGCGCCCTGCTCGAGACGGTGGAATTCCTTGAAGATCTCGCTGCGCTTGACCGTCGGAATGCCGACGCCGGTGTCGTAGACGCAGATCTTGAGCGAGGCGCCATGGCGGCGGCAGCCGACCAGGACGCGCCCGCGCGGGGTATATTTGATCGCGTTGGAGATCAGGTTCTGGAGCAGCCGTCGCAGCAGGAGACGATCCGACTCGACGGGCAGCGAGCACGGCACGAAGACGAGCGCCAGATTCTTGGCGCGTGCGATCGGAGCGAACTCGATCTCCAGCGAGCGCATCAGATCGGCCATCTTGAAGCTCGAGATCGAGGTCGTCATCGCGCCGGCGTCGAGCCGGGAGATGTCGAGCAGCGCGCCGAGGATCTCCTCGATCGCCTGGAGCGATTCGTCGATGTTCTCGACCAGCCGCGTCTCCTCGCCGCTGTGCTGACGCTCGACCAGGCTCGTGACATAGAGCCGCGCCGCGTTCAGCGGCTGGAGAATGTCGTGGCTGGCGGCGGCGAGAAAGCGCGTCTTGGAGATGCTGGCGTCTTCGGCCGCGCTCTTGGCCAACGCCAGCTCGGAATTCAGCCGGGTCAGCTCCTCGGTGCGGTCTCGCACCCGCTTTTCCAGCGTCGCATTGGCGCGCTCGAGCGCTTCGGCCGCCTCGAACGTGGGCGTGACGTCGGTGAAGGTGATGACGAAGCCGCCGCCGGGCATGCGGTTGGTCAAGATCTCGATCACCATGTGGCGGTCGGGCAGGCGCTCGAGATAAGGCTCGCCGTCGGTGGTGTAAGCCACTAGCCGGCGCTCCAGCATGGCCTCGCGCTCGATCGGATCGGCCGGCTCGCTCACGCCCATGAATTCCAGGATTTCACGCAACGGCGTGCCGAACTGGATGAAATGTGGGGGAACGTTGAGGAGATCGCCGAACTGCCGGTTCGAGCAGATCAGTTGCAGATCGGCATCGAACACCGCGATGCCCTGGCGCACATGGTTGAGCGCGGTCTGCAGGATCTCGCGGTTGAAATGAAGCGCCGCATGGGAATCGTCGAGCAGCTTGAGCGCAGCCTTGGCGGAGACCGTCCGCTTGCGCAGCAGCAGCGACATCACCAGACGCGATGAGGCCGCACCGATCGAGGAGGCGATCAGGTGCTCGGCGTGCTGCAGCAGCTCGAAATCGGCGGGCGCCCCGGACTCCAGCCGCACATTGCGCCGCGCGGAGAATGCCTCGAAGGAATGCCGCGCCCGGTCAGGCCCGAGATATTGCGCCACCGTGGTCTGGATGTCCTGCACCGTGACGGTGGTGCGCCAGCGCCGGAAGCTCGGGGAGATCGGCGCCAGGGTGTTGGGGACGAACAGATCGGCTTGCACCAGCTCGATCGAAGACGGCCGGCGCGCCAGCGACAACAGCACATAGGTGAGGATGTTGAGCGACAGCGACCAGACCACGCCGTGCATCAGCGGCGGCAAATCGGCGCCGAACAGCGCCTGCGGCCGCAGCGCCTCGATCCCGAACGGGCCGTGCTGGAGCAGCAGGATGCCCGCCGTGGAAGTATCCATGAAGCTCGGGATGAACAGTGTGTAGAGCCACACCGCAAAGCCGACCAGCATGCCGCCGATCGCGCCGCGCGCGGTCGCTCGCCGCCACAGCAATCCGCCGAAGAAGCTTGGTGCAAGCTGGGCGATGGCGGCAAAAGACAGGAGCCCGATCGCGGCGAGCTGGGTGTTGCCGAGCGCGCGGTAGTAGAAATAGGCCATCACCATGATGGCGAAGATCGCGAGCCGGCGCGAGCGCAGCAGGAAGTCGCTGAAATCGGCGCCGCCGGTGCGCCCCTCGGGCCGTCGTTGCAGCACCAGGGGCACCACGAGATCGTTCGAGACCATGATGGAGAGGGCGACGCATTCGACGATCACCATCGCGGTCGCCGCCGACAGCCCGCCGACGAAGACGGCGACGCTGAGCAGATCCGCGCCGCCCTCCATCGGCAGCGCCAGCACGTACATGTCAGGATCGGCGGCGCCGAACGGGAAGCTGACGAGGCCGGCGAACGCGATCGGGATCACGAACAGATTGATGGCGACGAGATAGAGCGGAAACAGCCAGCGCGCGCGTCCGACCTCGGCGTCCGAGGAATTCTCCACCACGCTGACGTGGAACTGGCGCGGCAGCAGCATTATCGCGCACAGCGACAGCAGCGTCATGGTCAGGAAGTTGCCGATCGACGGCGAATAGTTGATGACGCGCACCGCCTCCGGCGTCTTCATCGCGCGCTCGATCAGTTCGTGCGGCGAGAACATCCAGAACGTGACGAAGATGCCTGCGGCGAGGAAGGCGACCAGCTTGATGATGGATTCGGTCGCGACCGCGAGCATCAGGCCGTGCTGGTGCTCGGTGGCGTCCGTCTGCCGCGTGCCGAACAGCACTGCGAAGGCCGCCATCGCCAGCGTCACCATCAGCGCCACGTCGCCGACGATCGGGATGTGGGAGAAGGCCTGGTCTTCGCTCAGGATGGTTTCGAGCGAGGAGGCGACCGCCTTGAGCTGGAGCGCGATGTAGGGCACCGAGCCGATGATGGCGATCAGCGCGACGGTTGCCGCCACTGCCTGGCTCTTGCCGTAGCGCGCGCCGATGAAGTCGGCGATCGAGGTGATGTTGTGGGCCTTCGCGAGCTGGATCACGCGGCGGAGGACGCCGGCTCCGAGCCCGATCATCAGGATCGGGCCGACATAGATCGCGAGGAAGTCGGTGGAGGTGCGGGTGGCGAAGCCGACCGAGCCGAAGAAGGTCCAGGAGGTGCAGTAGATCGCCAGCGACAGCGGATAGATCAGCCCCGAGGCGCGGCCGCGCCCGGCCGGCGAGCGGCGGTCGCCATGGCTCGCCACCAGGAACAGAAAGCCGATATAGCCGAAGGCGGCGGCGATCACGCCCCAATCGTGCAGCATGGCGAGCGTGCTTCTCCCAGGGCGCGCGCTGGCCGCGCCCGATCTCATTTTCCCTGTAATTCTAGCGCGCTGGACGGCCGCAGGCGACAGCGAATTGCCGTGCGGGTGCGGGAACTGGGGTTGTCGTTAAGCGGGACGACCCGGAGCTACTCCGCCGCCAGCGACTTCTCGCGCAGCGGCAGACCCAGGCGGTCCCACACCTGCAGCAGGGCTTCGGCGAGCTGATCGATCAGGCCGTCATCGTGATAGGGCGAGGGCGTGATGCGCAGGCGTTCGGAGCCCTTGGCGACCGTCGGATAGTTGATCGGCTGGATGTAGATGCCGTGCTGCTCGAGCAGGAGGTCGGAGGCCTGCTTGCACTTCTCGGCATCGCCGATGAACAGCGGGACGATGTGGGTGTCGCTCGACATCACCGGCAGGCCGGCGGCGTTGAGGATCGCCTTGACCCGGGCGGCGCGATCCTGGTGACGCTCGCGCTCCCAGCTTGACGTCTTCAGATGCTTGATCGCGGCGGTCGCGGCCGAGCAGATCGCCGGCGGCAGCGCGGTGGTGAAGATGAAGCCCGGCGCATAGGAGCGCACCGCGTCGATGATCTGACCGTTGGCGGCGATGTAGCCGCCGAGGCAGCCGAACGCCTTGGCGAGCGTGCCCTCGAGAATGTCGATGCGATGCATCACGCCGTCGCGCTCGGCGATGCCGCCGCCGCGCGGGCCGTACATGCCGACGGCATGGACCTCGTCGAGGTAGGTCATTGCGCCGTACTTCTCGGCGAGGTCGCAAATCCTGGCGAGCGGGGCGATGTCGCCGTCCATCGAATAGAGGCTCTCGCAGGCGATCAGCTTGGGCCGGCTCGGGCCCGCAGCCTGCAACAGCGCTTCGAGATCGGCGAGGTCGTTGTGGCGGAACACGACCCGCTCGCAGCCGGACTGGCGGATGCCCTCGATCATCGAATTGTGGTTGAGCTCGTCGGACAGGATCAGGCAGTTCGGAATGAGCTTTGCGATGGTCGCGATGCCGGTCTGGTTCGAGACGTAGCCGGACGTGAAGAGCAGCGAGGCTTCCTTGCCGTGGAGATCGGCGAGCTCGGCCTCGAGCTGCACCAGCGGATGATGCGTGCCGGCGATGTTGCGGGTGCCGCCGGCGCCGGTGCCGACGCGGGTCGCGGTCTCGACCATTGCGCCCACCACCTTCGGGTGCTGGCCCATGCCGAGATAATCGTTGGAGCACCAAATCACGACGTCGCGCTTGCCCTTCGGCGAGTGCCAGAGCGCATGCGGGAACCGGCCGGCAATGCGCTCGAGATCGGCGAACACGCGGTAGCGCCGCTCGGTGTGGAGACGATCAAGGGCGGAATTGAAGAACTGGGCGTAATCCATCGTCAAACCTGCAGCGGAACCGACCAAAGACCCGCATATCCTTAGAGCTTTTCCAGCTCCAATGTCTATGCGCTATCCCACATTTGGACCTGCGGGGCATTTGGGCAAAATGCCCTATCGTGCGATTTGAAACTTGATCCGGATCAAGTTCGCGCGAGATGCAATGTTGCTCTGCACCATCCGTTGAATTGAGCGCAGCCTTCAGGTCGTCCTGAACTGCAACACGCCGTCTTTCATCTCCGCCGTCAGCCGGCCTTCCACGATCATGTAGTTGACGTGGGCGACCAGTTCGCCGGCGGCGAAGCCCATCTGGTGTTCGTCCAGCACGTGCTTGTTGAACACCACGGGCACCAGGGCGCGCGAGGTCTGCGGCACCTCGCGGCAGGCTTCCGCGATCAGGCGGCAGCGCTCCTCGTGGTGATCGGCGAGCTGCTTGATGCGGGTCTTCAGGCCGTAGAACGGCACGCCGTGGCCGGGCAGCACCAGCACGTCATAGGGGAGAGTCGTCGTAAGGCTGGCGAGCGAGGCCAGATATTCGCCGAGCGAGTTCTGATCGGGTTCGACCGCCCACACGCTGACGTTCGGCGAGATCTTGCTCAGCACCTGGTCGGCCGAGAGGAACAGCTTGTCGTCGGCGCAATACAGCATCACCTGGTCGAGCGCGTGACCGCCGCCGGTGATCACCTTGAAGCGGCGCGTGCCGATCACGACGTCCTCGCCATGCGAGATGCGGCGGTAGGACGGGGGCAGCACCGAGACGCGCTTGAGGTAGTCCTGGCCGCGGCCGAGCAGTTTTTCGGTGAGCGACTCGTCCATGCCGTGCCGGCGGAAGAACAGCCGCTGCGCTTCCTGCCGCTCCTCGGTGCCGCGGTTCTGGTGATAGACCGATTGCAGATATTCGACCTGCGACATCACCAGCGGGCAGTTGAACCGCTCGACGATCCACCCGGCCAGACCGACATGATCGGGATGGGAATGGGTCACGATCAGGCGCGTGATGTTGACGCCCCTCAGCGGCCCGTCGAACAGCTTCGTCCAGGCTTCGATCGTCTCCTCATTGCCGAAGCCGGCATCGATCATGGCATAGCCGTCACCGTCGGCGAGCAGGTAGATGTTCACATGGTTGAGGCGGAACGGCAGCTTCAGCCGCGCCCACAACACGCCGGGCTTCACCTCGACGACCTGTTCGGGGCCGGGATGCTGTTCCCAGGGATAGCGCAGGGCGTCGGCGGAGGACTGCACGGTGTCGGTCTTTGCGTTCATGCTACCGACTTAAACCCGCCGCCCCCGCCGCGCCAGCCGAAAAAGGACGCTGGCGGGGTCCGCATAGCGGTCATTCCGGGTTACGGAACGGCGCCTACGCCGCCCGCATGTTGTTGAGAAACGCGTCGATCTCTCCGCGCAGCATGTCGGCCTCGCGGCGGAGCGCGTCGGAGGCGCCGAGCACTTCGTTCGCCGCTGCGCCGGCTTCCGCCGAAGCCGTGGAGACGCCCACGATGTTGCTGGAAACCTCGCTGGTGCCGCCGGCGGCATGCTGGATGTTGCGGGCGATCTCGCGGGTCGCCGCGCCCTGTTCCTCGACCGCGGCGGCGATCGTCGTGGTGACGTCGTTGATCTCGCCGATGATCCGGCCGATGCCCTGGATGGCGCCGACGGCCGAAGTCGTCACTGACTGCATGCTGGCGATCTGGCTGCGGATCTCCTCCGTCGCTTTGGCGGTCTGGCTCGCGAGGCTCTTCACCTCGGAGGCGACCACCGCGAAGCCACGACCGGCTTCGCCCGCGCGCGCCGCCTCGATGGTGGCGTTGAGCGCCAGCAGATTGGTCTGCGAGGCAATGGTCTGGATCAGGTCGACCACCACGCTGATGCGGCTCGCGCTGTCGGCGAGGCTCTGCACCGTGGCATCGGTCGCGCCGGCTTCGTCGACCGCCTTCCTGGCGATCGCGGCCGAGGTCACGACCTGCTTGCTGATCTCCTCGATCGAGGACGAGAGCTGCTCGGTGCCTGATGATACGGTCTGCACGTTGACCGAGGTCTCTTCGGCTGCGGAGGCAACCGCGTTCACCAGCGCATTGGACTGGTCTGCCGTGTTCGACATGCTCTGTGCGGTCGATTGCATCGAATTGGCTGACTGCGCGAGATTGTCGAGTGCGGTGCGGACCGCGCCCTCGAATTCTGCAATCTTCGCCTCCATCTGCGCCGCACGCTCGGCCTTGGCGACGCGATCCCTGTCTTGCTCGCTCGCAAGCGCGCGAGCTTCGATCATGCTGTCGCGGAACACCGTCAGCGTTTCCTTCATCGCGCCGATCTCGTCGTTCTGCCGGGAGCGGACGATCTCGGTGTCGAGGTCGCCGGCCGAGAGCAACTGCATGGCGCGTTGAAGCTCGCGAATGCGGCGCAGGATGTTGCGGCCGACATAGAGCCAAACGAACAGCGCCGAGCCGACCAGCGTCAGAGCGCCGAGTGCCAGCATCGCGGTGGTCGCGAGCGAGATCTCATGTCGCGCCTGGAAGGTCGACGCGTTGGTCTCCTTCTGCACGCCCTCGACGAGCTGCTGCACGCTGATGCCGAGGCCGACATTGAGCTTGCGGGTCTCGTCCAGGATGGTCTGGCCGTAGTCGATCGCGTCGAGCTCTTTCTGGCGGATCTTGAACACGCCGGACTTGCCTTCGCCGAAGGCGAACAGCTTTTGCACGGTGTCGCGCACCGCCTGCATCGAGGCCATGTTCGGCAGGTCCTCGAGGTTCGACTTGACGCGGTCGCGCGTCGCCTTGAACTCCTTCTCGATCGCCTCCAGCGTATCGCTGTTGTTGGCCGACAGCGCCGCCATCATGTCGGCGGCCATCAGATTGCCGTTGGCGGAGATGGTCGCGACCTGAGAGACGGTGCGGGCGGCTTCGGTGGCATCGTCGGCGGAAACTTCCGCCGCGCCGAGGATCGCGTTCAGGCGCGTTTGCGCATCCAGCATGGCAGGACCGGCCGCACCGACGAAGGTGAGCTGCGCCTTGCGGAGCGCTTCATACTGCTTGTCGTGCAGTGCGCCGGTATCCAGCCGTTCGCGCGCGGCCGACACCAGGCTCTGGGTCGCCTCGTCGATGCTCTTTGCGGTGTCGCGCAACGCGGTTGCGATCTGCTTGTCGGCGCCGAGTTCGATGATCTCGCCGAGCTTGGCCATGGCGAGTTGCTGGATCTCCTGCACCTTCTTGGTGCGTTCGTTCAGCGCCTCGTCGGACGGCGACGCCAGGAGGCCCGGCCCCTGTGCCGCAAGCGTTGCGCTTTGCGATGCGAGTTGAAGGCTGGCGGAAAGGCGCGGGATGTCGCGGCCGCTCAGGTCCATCATGGTGCTGCCGAGATGGTTGAAGACGCAGCCGGCGCCGGCTGCAATCACGAGGCCCATGCCCGCGATCACCGCGAAGGCCGTGAACAGGCTGCCGCGCACGCCCCATGTCGGCATTTTGAAACGAGGTCGGATACGACCAAGCAAACGGCCAAGGCCCAGACGGATCGCCATCGAAATTCCCCCACGCGTGATCTTTATGTTTTCGCCGCGGAGTATCCTCGGGCCAGGTTAAAAAATCGCAAGTTGCTCAATCGGTTGCCTACGTTCCGCACAGCGAAAAAAGAAGGGCCGGCAATGATGCCGGCCCTTCATCATGATAAGATCTTGGTAACCGTTCAGTAGCGCGCGACCGCCGAGTTGGCCCAGTTGAAGCGGTAGTTGACGCCCGCCTTGATGGTGTGGTCGTCGGTGGTGAAGTTGCCGGTGCCCGCCAGCGGACCACCGGTGAAGTGCGCGTCGCCGAAA
>NZ_JADPIT010000019.1:33243-38331 GCF_023073035.1 Bradyrhizobium sp. 62 | reverse complement strand
GGTACTCGGCCTTGGCCGACCAGTTCGGGGCGAACATGTATTCGAGGCCGGCGCCGACGGTGTAGCCGTTGCGGTGATCGCCCGTGATGACGAAGGCCGCCGGCACGCCGCCAACAGTGACCTTCTCGTTGTTGTCCGAATAAGCGTAGCCACCCTTCACATAGAGCAGGCCCGGACCCCAGGTGTAGCCGACGCGGCCGGTGATCGAGCCGAGACCGCGCTGGTCGTTGGTGTAGGCGACGCCGCCCGGGAACACCGCGCCGACGCTGCCGGAGAGCCAGGAATACTGGCCTTCGACGCCGACAACGAAGTTCGGGTTGAACTGCCAGTCCGCGCCGGCCTGCAGACCGCCGAGGAAACGGCCGTTGCCGTTGTTGCCGGTGGAGAGGCCGCTGAAATTGTTGTCGCTGGAGAACGCGCCGCCGACATGGCCGCCGATGTAGAAGCCGGTCCAGTTGTAGATCGGCGCGGCATAGGCGGGCGCGGGCGCCTTATAGTAATTGCGGTTACCGAGATCGGCACCGACCGCCGGCGCGGCAGCGCCCACCACGAGCAGCGCAACGGTCGCAAACAGAATCTTCTTCATCGTCCAAACTCCAACACTTAGGTCCGCGGCAGGCGCGCTTTCCGCGCCTCGTTGGTTCTGCAGATAGCTCGCTTTTGACGAAAATGCTGTCACATCCGTGGCACAGCGGCAGCCAACCTAACTTATTGGGCTGTAAATGATTTTCGTGCTTAATGGCGGCTTAAGAAGTGGTGAAGGAAGGCTTAACTCGGCGCTATCAGGGTAACTTGCGCGCGCATCTCGTTAACCAAGGCGGCGCCGCGCCTCATCGCGCATCTGTTCGCGGAATGCAGCGCGCTTTGCGGGCCGGTCTTCCTCGCGCACGTCATGACGATCGAACACGTCGAACTTCTCCAGGATCGGATAGCGCTCGCTCGCCATCGCGAGCACGCGCAGCACCTTGGTCGCCGACGGTGTCGGGCCGCTCACCTCCCAGCGCCGGATGGTGTCGGCGCCGCCCTTCTCCGGCAATCCGCAAAGCCGGGCCATGTCGGCCGCGGTGAGCTTGCGCTCGAGGACCTCCGAGAGATCGTGGCGGAGTTGCTTTAGTTCGGGACCGGTCATGTCGCCTCAATACGCGAAGTCGATGAGGTGAATGCACTAGCGCTGATTCGGGTCCATCCGAAGGCGGGCAATCCGCGCCTGACCTCATCCATGTTGCCTCGCCAGCGCGACGCAATCGACCTCGATGTCAAATGGCCCAGGCCAAGATGGAACGTGCAGGAAGATGCGCGCCGGTGAACAGTCCTGGAAGTAACGGGCATAGACCTCGTTGAACGTGGCGAAATGCGCGGGATCGGGCGTACAATAGACATTGCACTTGATCACCTCCGCCAGCGACGACCCCGCCGCTTCCAGGCAGCATTTCATCTGGTCGAGCACGATCTCGGCCTGCCGCTCGAACGGTAGTGTTCGGACCTCGCCCGTTTCGGGATCGAATGGCGGCAGGCCGGATAGATAGACGAAGCCTTCGACGACGACGACCGGATAGATCGGGCCTCTGCGGCGGCGCTCCAGATAGGTCGATATCGGCTCCACGCGGATGCGTTTCATGCTGGGCCTCCGGATTGTGTCGGAGCCACGGTAGAGCGCGCTCGGCGTCCAATGGTTCGGCCGCGGCCAAACCATCACCGTTGTCGTGCCGGGACGGTCGCGATACGCTTTCTCCATGGTCGCAGCGGCAAACATGGTCGAGGTGGCGGCACTGGTCGGCGATACCGCGCGGGCCACGATGCTGGCGGCGCTGATGGGCGGGCAGGCCCTGACCGCGAGCGAACTGGCGGCGCGCGCGCGAATATCGAGGTCGACGGCAAGCGGACATCTCGGCAAGCTGGTCGGGGCGCGGCTGCTCATCGTGACGCAGAAACGTCGCAACCGCTATTACCGCATCGCGTCTCCTTTGGTGGCCAGGATGCTGGAGAGCATCAAGGCCGTCGCCGCCATCGAGGTTCCGCCGCGTCATCAGTCACGCTCGATCGCCGA
Organism: Bradyrhizobium sp. 62; assembly: GCF_023073035.1. Lineage (NCBI taxonomy): Bacteria > Pseudomonadati > Pseudomonadota > Alphaproteobacteria > Hyphomicrobiales > Nitrobacteraceae > Bradyrhizobium > Bradyrhizobium sp. 62. The sequence continues at coordinate 36,284 of NZ_JADPIT010000019.1, read as the reverse complement.
CGATCAACTTCGCTTTGCGCGCACCTGCTACGACCATCTGGCCGGCTATCTCGGCGTCGCCATCGCCGACGCCCTCGTCGCCAAAGCGCACGTCGTGCTCACCGATGACGGCGGAGAGGTAACGGCCTCCGGAACGCATTTCCTCTCCGCGTTCGGCGCGGTGCTGGAGCCGAAATCCGGAAGCAGGCGAATCTTCTGCCGCCCATGCCTGGACTGGAGCGAGCGTCGCTTTCACGTCGCCGGTCACGTCGGCGCAGAGATTCAACGTTGCTGCCTGGAGCGCGGCTGGCTGAGACGGGACCGCGACACGCGGATCGTGCACGTCACGCCAGCCGGACAAATCGGCTTGCGCAAGACATTCGGCATCCATCTGAGCGGTAACGGCAACCGGTCCGCGGCATCTTCGCCCGCGCACGAAGTTATGAATGGGGTGCCCATGGAAATTCGCCGCTGAATGAACAAATGCCAAGGGGGCGGCAGAATGAAGTGATCAGCCATGACAAGCATCAAACCCGCCATCGCCGCCCTCGTCACCATCGGGCTGCTTGCCGCGCCGTTCGCGGCTGAAGCCAAAAAGCACCGGTCAATCCGATCTTACAGCACCGGCGTGGTGGCTCCGAATTATGGGAGCGCCGGATCGTTGGCAGCACAGCCCAGAGCCTACGGGTCGAGCGGACAGTCGGTCGGGACGGTCACGGCGCCATCGATCGGTACGTATAATTGGCCGTCCGTCGGCGTGACCAACGCAGTCCCGACCTGGAACAACACCAACCCGCCCATCCGATAGGCGCGCCTGTCCGGCGAGCCAATGCCGGTCACCCTGCGCCGGTCGCAAGGCCAGAGAAGATCAAGCGCGACCAGCAATGTTCATGGCGGTGGACCAGGCATTTCGGATCGTTCAGGGACAGCGCAGCCCGATCCTAAATTCCCCGACCGACCTGTTGGCCGATCACGCAGCGCCATCCGGCGAGGCGCTCGGCTGGATGCTGGTTCATCCATTCGGCGAGCTGTGGCGCACCCATCAGGCACGATTGCATCGAGACGTCGGCGAAGTCGGATGTGGTGACGGTTTGCTCATGACAGTTCGCTGGAGAGGCGAGGTTGCAGAGCACGGCAATGATCTTGATCACGCGAGGTTTCCTCCGTCGCTGCCACGCGCGGAGGCTCCGCTCGATCGTTCGCCTACCGGATCAGCCGGCGGGAAGATGCTGTCGTAGATCGCGCGCGCTTCCTGGATGAGGCGAATGCGCTCGCGCTCGGATTTCGAGACAAACTCAATAACCTGGCCCATGTCGGCTCCAATAGATCCTCAATCCATCATCACATGATGGAAATCATTTCATGCGGATGTGGGGTGCCGGCTTCGGCTTTGCAGCCGTGCGGGCGGTCACGAGGGATAAAAAGCCCGTGAGTATTCCGTTCCTGAAGTGGAACGAGATACCTCAGCGATGCGCCGGTCTCACGACGCATCTGTTCGGCCGGATCGCTTCAGCTTCGTGATGACGTGTTGAGCTCTGCGGTGTGAGGGCATTGCGGCACATTTTCTCGCGCGCGGAGTTGTAGATCACTCAGTGCACGTGCGCCTGACGACCGGCATTGCGATTGAGAGACCGCCCGAAAGGATCAGCCATGACAACAACGAAACGCTCCATTGCTGCACTCATTGCTCTCGGATTGGCCGCAGCGCCACTCGCTGTCAACGCACAGACGTCGGCGACAGGTACACCAGGCAGCACGAGCGGACGCACCGGAGCGCCGGTACAGCAAGGGACTATCGGAAGTTCCGGGCAGACCGTCGGCACCGTGACAGCGCCCTCGGTCGGAACGTCCAACCAGCCCTCCGTCGGCGTAACAAACTCAGTCCCCTCCTGGAACAACACGAATCCTCGACCGAAGTAGCCGCAATCGGCTGACTTACGCTGCCGGCGCGCGCTCCTTGCGCCCCGGCACCGCCGCGAGCAGTTCGCGCGTATAGGCATGTTCGGGCGCGGCGAACAGCTGCGCGGTCGGCTTCAGCTCGACTATGACGCCGCGCTGCATCACGGCGATTCGGTCGCAGATCTGGGCGGCAACGCGTAGATCGTGGGTGATGAACAGCATCGAGAGGCCGAGGCGGGCCTTGAGGTCTTCGAGCAGCCTCAGGACCTGCGCCTGCACGGAGACGTCGAGCGCCGAGACGGCCTCATCCGCGACGATGATCTCGGGCTCGAGCGCGAGCGCGCGCGCGATGCCGATGCGCTGGCGCTGGCCGCCGGAGAATTCATGCGGATAGCGCTCGAGGGCGCCGGCATCGAGGCCGACCATCTTGAGGAGATCGCGGGCGCGGTCGAACGCGACTTTCGGATCGGTACCGGCCGCGATCGGGCCGTCGGCGATGATATGACCGACCTTGCGGCGCGGATTGAGCGAAGCGAACGGATCCTGGAAGATCATCTGGATGCGATGGCGCTCGGCGCGTAGCGCCTTGCCCGCGAGCTTTGTGAGATCGGTCTCGCCGATCCGCACGGTGCCGCGATCAGCCTCGATCAGCCGCATCACAAGCCGGGCCACCGACGATTTCCCGGAACCGGATTCGCCGACCAGGCCGAGCGTCTCGCCCTTGAGAATCGTGAAGTTGACTTCGCGCGCGGCATCGACGCGGCGGTCCTCGCGAAACCAGCCGCCCGAGGTGACGTAGGTCTTGTCCAGTCCGATCACCTCGACCGCCTTGGCCCGGTCGTCGAGGGCGCTGCGGGCGGGCGGGTCCATCGAGGGCACGGCGGCGAGCAGCGCCTTGGTGTAGTCGTGCTGCGGCGCGTTGAAGACGGCCGAGGCGGGGCCTTCCTCGACCACCTTGCCGTGGCGCAACACGACGACCTGGTCGGCGATGTCGGCGACCACGCCGAAATCATGGGTGATGAACATCACCGCCATGTTGCGATTGCGCTGGAGGTTGCGGATCAGTTTCAGGATCTGCGCTTGCGTGGTGACGTCGAGCGCTGTTGTCGGCTCGTCCGCGACCAGCACCGCCGGTTCGAGCGCGAGCGCCATCGCGATCATGG
>NZ_JADPIT010000019.1:0-33233 GCF_023073035.1 Bradyrhizobium sp. 62 | reverse complement strand
CTGGCCGCCGGAGAGCTGGTGTGGATAGGCGCGCACGATGCGCTCGGGATCGGGGAGGCCGACCTCGCGCGCCAGCGACAGCGCCTTGGCGCGCCGCTCCCTCGGCGTGAGCAGCCCGTGCGCCTCGAACATCTCCGCCATTTGGTCGCCGATCCGCATCAACGGATTGAGCGCGGTCATCGGCTCCTGAAAGATCATCGCGAGCCGGCGGCCGCGCAGATCGCGCCAGCCGTCGTCGTCGAGCTTGAGCAGGTCGCGGCCTTCGAACTGGATCTCGCCGGAGGTGACGGTGACCGTGTCAGGCAACAGACCCATCAGCGCATGCGCGCACATCGATTTGCCCGAGCCGGATTCGCCGACGACGCAGACGATCTTGCCCGGCCGCAGATCGAGCGAGACGCCGTCGACCGCGAATGGCCGTTCCGCGCCTTTGGGCAATGCGATCCGCAAGTTCTTGATGGAGACGGCGGGCGGTGCGGTCATGATCAGCGGCCCTCCCGGGACAGCCGCGGATTGAGCGCGTCGTTGAGGCCTTCGCCGATCAAATTGAGCCCGAGAACCGAGATCAGGATCGCGACGCCGGGAAATACGGTGATCCACCAGGCCTGGCGGATCACGGTACGGCCGGCACCGACCATGTAGCCCCAGGAGATCAGATTGGGATCGCCGAGGCCGAGGAACGCCAGCGAGGATTCCAGCAGGATCGCGGTCGCCACCATCAGCGAGGCCAGCACGATCACCGGCGACAACGTGTTCGGCAGGATTTCGCGCAGGATGATCCAGGTGTTGCTCTGGCCCGTGACCACCGCGGCCTGGACGTACTCCCGCGTGCGCAACGACAGCACCTCGCCGCGGACGAGGCGCGCGACCGGCGGCCAGCTTACCAGCGCGATCGAGGCGACGATCGAATAGATCGAGGGCTGCAGGATCGCGACCAGCACGATCGCGAGCGCAAAGCTCGGAATGGTCTGGAAGAACTCGGTGAAGCGCATCAGGGCGTCGTCGACCTTGCCGCCAAAATAGCCGGCCATGGCGCCGATGGGAACGCCGACGACCAGCGCCACCAGGGTGGAGACCATGCCGACGAGCAGCGAGACGCGTGCGCCAAAGATCATTCCCGCGAACACGTCGCGGCCGAGCGCGTCGGTGCCGAGCGGCACGGTCGCAAGCGTGAACGGCGGCAGGAACGGCCGCTGCACCATGCGCCAGGGCGAGTTCGGGAACAGCATCGGACCAAACAACGCGACCGAGATCGCAAGGAGCAGGATGATGAGCCCGATGACGCCGCTCGGGCTCCTCAGCATCGATTTCCAGAACTGTTTCATGTGGTGAATTCGATGCGCGGGTCGACCAGGCGATAAACCAGGTCGGTGATGAGGTTGAAGATCAGGACCATGGCGGAGCAGATCACGAAGACGCCGAGCAGCAGATTGTAGTCGCGCTGGAGCAGGGCGTCGTACATCAGGCGTCCGATGCCGGGCCAGGCGAACACGGTCTCGGTGATGACGGCGCCGCCGATCAGGGTGCCGGAGTGGACGCCGGCGAGCGTCACGACGGGGAGCAGCGCGTTGCGCAGGACGTGGCGACGCTGGATCACGGCATCGGAGAGGCCTTTGGCGCGCGCGGTCTTAACGAAGTCGAGACGCTTCACCTCCAGCATCGAGGCGCGCGTCATGCGGGTGTAGGTCGCCATGAAGAACAGGCCGAGCGTCATCGCCGGCATGATCAGGTGCTTCGCCACATCGACGGCATGAGCGAAGCCGGTGAGGTTGGCGCCGACGGTCTCGTAGCCGAAGCTCGGCAGCCAATCCATGGTGACCGAAAACAGCAGGATGCTCATGAGCGCCACCCAGAAGATCGGCATTGCGTAGAATATCAGGGCGAAGACGGTGATCGCGGTGTCGAGAAAGGTTCCGGCAAAGCGCGCGGCGAAGGTGCCGAAGAGAACGCCGAGCACGAGCGAGATCGCAAACGCCGTCAGCGTCAGCAGCAATGTCGCGGGCAGTCGTTCGCCGATCAGCTTCGCGACCGGTGCCTGCTGGCGGAACGAGAAGCCGAGGTCGAGGGTAGCAATGCCCTTGACGTAGATGAAGAGCTGCTCAGGCAGCGGCTTGTCCAGGCCGAACTTCTCCCTGAGCTGCTGGACGAAGATCTGGTCGCTCGCCCCGGCCTCGCCCGCCATCACGACGGCGGGATCGCCGGGCGCGAGCCGGATCAGGAAGAAATTGAGGACGACGATCGCAAGCAGGACGATCACGCCCTTCGCGACACGCTGAGCGACAAAGGAGAGCATCTAGAGGATCATATCGGTGACGTGACCTGGAGCGACAGAGATGGAGCGATCACCTCTCCCCGCGAGCGGGGAGAGGTGACGGAGGCAGCCCTCACTTGTCCAGCCATGCGTCCTTGAAGCCGTCATTGACGCCGATGCCGGTCGTGATCAGGTTCTTGACCTTGCAGCGCATGATGGTCGGGAATTGCAGCTCGAGCATCCAGGCCACCGGCACGTCCTCGACCAGGATCTTCTGCGCCTTCTCGTAGATCTCCTTGCGCTTGGAGTCGGGCGTCGCCACCGCGCCGTCGGCGAACAGCTTGTCGATTTCCGGGTTGGAGTAACCCTCGACGTTGTTGAACACCTGGCCCTTGGCGATGGCGCTGGAGACGTAGTTGCGACCGACGCCGAGGGCCGGATCGCCGTACTGGTAGAGATAGGTGAAGGCGATGTCGTAGTCCCAGTCGCCGATCTTCTGGTTGCCGCCGGCGACGTCAGTGGCGATGGTCTCGATGTTCATGCCGACGTCCTGGAGGTTCTGCTTCACGGCTTCACCCCAGCGCTGCCAGGTCTCGCCATAGGCGAGCGGCAGAAGGCGGATCTTCTCGCCCTTGTAGCCGGCTTCCTTCAGCAGCGCCTTGGCCTTGGCCGGATCGTATGGGTATTTCGGCACGTCGTCGGTATAGTATTTGATGGTCGAGGCCGACGGGCCGGTTGCGACCTTGCCGAGCCCGTTCCAGATCACGTCCTTGGCGAAGTCGCGGTCGATCGCAAACATCACCGCCTGCCGCACCCGCTTGTCGGCGAGCGGACCCTGGCGGTTGTTGAGCCACAGCCAGGCCAGCGGCGAGAAGAACTCCCAGCCGGCGCCGGTGACGCAGGTGTCCTTCAGCTTGGACAGCCGCGGCACGTCGAAATTCTCGACCGAGCCGCCGGGCAGCACGTCGACCTTGCCGGTCTCATACGCCACCGAGCGCGCCGCGGCATCGGGAATGATCTGCCAGTAGATCTCGTCGAGATAGGGCTTGCCCTTCTCGTAATAGTTCGGGTTCTTGACCAGGCGGATGAATGAGCCCTTTTGCCATTCCTTGAACATGAAGGGGCCGGTGCCGACGGGGGCGTTGTTGTAGGGATTGGTCTTCCAGTCGGTGCCTTCATAAAGATGCTTCGGTACCATCGGCATCGAGCCGACCTCGAAGATGCCGAGGAACGGGCCGAACGGCTGCTTCAGCGTGAACACCACTGTGTAGTCGTCGGGAGCCTCGACCTTGTCGACCTGCGCCAGATTGTTGCGGGCACGCGCGTGGGTTTGCTTCAGCATCTCGAGCGAGAACAGCACGTCGGCGGCGGTGAACGGCTTGCCGTCATGCCACGTCACGCCCTTCCTGAGCTTGAATGTGTAGGTTTTTGCGTCCTCGCTGACACTCCAGCTCTCGGCGAGCTCCGGCTGCGGTTCGAGCTTGGGGCTGTAGCGAAGCAGGCCTTCGAAAATGTTGCCCGACACCATCTGCACCGGGCCGTTCTGGACCATTGCCAGCATCAGGCCGGGCGGCTCGGGCTGAATCACGGCATTGATCGCTCCACCCGCTTTCGGCTCTTGCGCCAGCGCCGGGGCCGCGAGACCACAAGCCAGGAGGACACCAAGCAACACTCGTTTTGACATGTCGTATCTTTCTCAAGCGAGACCAGCCGCAAACGCTTCGCACGTCATGGCGCGCAAAGCTATGGCCGGCCCATCCCAGTCCCCATCCGGGATCGAGGCTCACACAGTCTCGTTCGGCGCCGCAAGATGAAAGTCTCGACAGTGTTCGCACAAAAAATGTACAGCGCGTCCTGTTATGGCATTTGACGGCCAAGCCGGCGCCGCCGCGCCGCACGGCTTCAGGAGGGCCGCAGCACCCGTTGCAACTCGGCAAGCGCATCCGCGAGTTGCTCCCGGTGCGCGATGTCGTCCTTGGGGATGGCCGCGACACTGCCCGCGAGCTCGCGCAGGATTCCGGCGAGCAGGCCGAAATTGCAGGTGCACCGATTTGCGTTCCTCCGCCGTCCCCGGATGCTGCAGCACCAGCGCAACGCCGCTGCCGTCGAGGCGAGCCTCGAACCGCGATGAATGCCCGAAGGTGCCGACATAGAACTTGTCGGGATATTCGAGCGCGATCTCTGCCTTGTCGGGAACCGGCTTGGACATGCGAGCCTCATTGATGTCCGGCTATTCTGGCCGGGAATAAACTCGGCCGCCTTGCGATAGGTCAGAGGCGGGCTCGTTCCGGATTTGATCGGGATCAAAGCCGGGCTGCCGCTTCTGCGATCTGATGGCAGGACGCGTGAAGCCCCGCGTGCCCGGTCAACTGCGAGTGCATCGGCGATGAACGTCCATTCCACCCCACCCGAAGCGAATTCAGACGATATCGCCATCTCCTTCGCGGACGAGGCGTCGGCACGTTGCGCGCAACTGCTCGGCGATGCCGGCCTCAGGCTGACGCGCCACCGTCTGGCGCTTGGTCAAATGTTGTTCCTCTGCCCCCATCGTCATGTGACAGCGGAGGGGCTTTATGAAGAAGCGACGGCCGCCAATCTGCGGCTGTCGCTTGCGACCGTCTACAACACGCTGAACCAGTTCACCGAAGCCGGCCTGTTGCGCCGGATCGCGGCCGACGGCATCAAGTCGTTCTTCGACACCGATACGTCCGTGCATCCGCATTTCTACCTCGAAGGCGAGGATGTGCTGGTCGACGTCACCGACGGCCTGACCTTCACCAGGATACCCGAGGCGCTTCCGGGCCACGAGATCGCGCGGCTCGACGTCGTCGTCCATCTGCGCCGGAAGCGCGACGCAGACCCGGCATGAGGATCGTCTAGCGTAAGCCCGCCCGCCGAAATCCTTCCAGATAGTGCTCGCGGTCGGCCTCGTTGGCCCACGGCAATTGCGTCGCGATCCAGTGCAACGAGATGTTGGGCTGGGTGCGGCGGAGTTCGCCCAGCGCCATCTCCGCAACCATGCCGTCGCCGGTCATACCGGCAGAAACCGCCAGCACGCGGTAGGCGCCGGTAAGGTCGCCGCGGTGGCGGATCGCCTCGCGCGCGAGCGCGATGGCCTCGCCATAGCGCCGCTCGGTGAAGCGGGCATAGCCGGCGATGCCGTGATAGATCGCCAGGGATGGATCGCGCGGCGAGAGCCGCATTGCCCTCTGCGCTGCCTCGAATGAATCCTTCGGTCGCCCGGCATAGGACAGCGCCAGTGCGTAATAGCCCTGCGCCAGCGAGAAGTTCGGATTGAGCGCGAGCGCCTGCTCGAACTCGGACAGTGCGTCTGCAAGCCTTCGCGTCGAGAAGTAGACGCTGCCGAGCGCGGCGTGCGCCCAGGCATCCTCGTGGTCGCAGCGCACCGCGGCGAGCGCGGCGACTTCCGCCACCGGCGCCACCAGCGCAAGCTCGGCCCAGCCGAGATGCACGCCGAACATGTGGTTCGCCGCGAGCACCGACAGCGCCTGACCGTAGTTCGGGTCGATCCCGATCGCGCGTTCCAGCAGCACCCGCGCGGTCTCGTGATCCCGCCGCGTCACGCGCCAGTAATGCGATAGCGCCCGCATCAGGAGATCCCAGGCATCCAGGCTCGCGGGGGGCTTGCGATGGGCGCGAAAACTTTCCGCCGCATGAATCTGCGGCTCGACCGCCGCGGCGATCGCGTTGGTGATTTCGTCCTGCACGGCGAACACGTCGACCAGCTCGCGGTCGTAGCGTTCGGCCCAGAGATGGCTGCCGGTCGTGGCGTCGTTGAGCTGAGCGGTGATGCGCACCCGGTTGTCCGACTTGCGCACGCTGCCTTCGACGACGTAGCGGACGCCCAGTTCCTCGGCGACCTGCCGGATGTGGACCGCGCGGCCCTTGTAGGTGAAGGACGAGTTGCGGGCGATCACCATGAACCAGCGCTGCTTCGACAGCGCGGTGAGGATGTCCTCGCTGATGCCGTCGCCGAAATAGTCCTGTGCGGGATCGCCGCTCATGTTCTCGAAAGCGAGCACCGCGACCGCCGGACGGTCCGCCTGGGCGCGCGGCAGAACAGCGACGGGTTGCGCAGGCGCCGTTGCGGCTGCCACTTCTTCCCGGACTTCGCCGACGAAACGAAAGCCCTTGCGCGGAATGGTCTTGATCAGCCGCTGGCTCGCACCGTCGTCGCCGAGCGCCTTGCGCGCGGCGTTGATCCGGCTGTTCAGGGCGGAATCAGAGATGATCCGATCGCTCCAGATCTGGCTGATCAGGTCATCCTTGCTGACAACACGGGTGCGCTGCGCCACCAGATAGAGCAGGAGATCGAACACCTGCGGCTGCAACGGCACGGCGGCTCCGCTGCAGGTGAGTTCCCGCAGGTCGCCGTCGAGCACGTTGTTTTCAAAGCGAAATCGCACGTTTCTGTCGTCTCAAGCAAAAATCAAAGTCGTCTCAGGCGAAAATCAACCGTCCGCGAAAGTCTTGAGACCTCCGGTGCGGCATGGTGCAGCGACCAATGAAGTGCCGGCGTTTTGGCACAACGGAGCTGTTTATGACCCAAATTGATCATCAGGTTCATCCTATCGGCCCGGTTGCGGGCTCACGCATTTTCAAGTTCATCGCATTTCTGTACGGAATTGCGGCGTATCTCGTGTTTTTCGTCACCATTCTGTACGCCATCGGCTTCGTCATGGGGCTGGTGGTGCCGAAGACCATCGACACCGGGACCGACACGCCCGTGGCCGAGGCCGTCATTATCAATCTGCTCCTGATGGCCCTGTTTGCGGTCCAGCATAGCGTGATGGCGCGCCGGCAATTCAAGGAATGGTGGACGCAGTACGTCCCCAAGCCGGTCGAGCGCAGCACCTATGTGCTGTTTGCGAGCCTGTCATTGCTCCTCCTGTTCTGGCAGTGGCGTCCGCTGCCGAGGGTCGTATGGGATGTCGCGAACCCGGATCTTGCTGTGACGATCGTCACGCTGTCGCTGGTGGGCTGGGTCCTGGTGTTCACCTCGACCTTCATCATCAATCACTTCGAGTTGTTCGGCTTGCATCAGGTGACCAATCATCTCGTCGGCAAGGAGGCGTCGCCGCCGCGCTTCAAGACGCCGTTGCTATACAAGTTCGTCCGTCATCCGATCTATCTCGGCTTCATCATCGCGTTCTGGGCAGCGCCGGTCATGACCGCGGGCCATCTGCTGTTCGCCGCCGTGACCACGCTCTACATCTTCGTCGGCATCGCGCTGGAGGAGCACGACCTCATCGATCTCTTCGGCGACGAGTACCGGCAGTACAAACAACGGGTGTCGATGCTTATTCCCTGGCGCAAGTCGGTATAGCTTGCGCGTCTTTCCGTCGCGTCCCCCGAAAGGAGGACGCGCGGCGGCGCCGAGGCGCGTATCGGAGCTTGCCGGACGCAACCTTCAACGTTTCTCGGGGTGAATCCCCCTCATCCCGACGCTATCAGTGCGAGCAAAGCTCGTCGCGACCCCCGCATTCGTTCTTGCCGAGTTATCGGCAAACAGGAGCGGGGAGACGAATCTGAACAATCATCAACGGAGACGACCTAGTGAAACATGTTGGAAACTGCTTCTGTGGCGCAGTCACGATCGAGGTCACGGGCGCGCCGGAGGCGATGGGCTATTGCCATTGCAGCTCGTGCCGCTCGTGGTCGGGCGGTCCGGTGAACGCCTTCAGCCTATGGAAGCCCGAAGCCGTGCGCATCACCGAAGGTGCTCAGAATGTCGAGACCTTTGCGAAGACGCCGCTCAGCCAGCGCAAATATTGCAAGAAGTGCGGCGGCCATCTCATGACCAACCATCCGCCGCTCGGCCTGATCGACGTCTTCACCGCCGCCATCCCCACCCTCGCCTTCGCGCCCGGCGTCCACGTCAACTACGCCGAGACGGTGCTGCCAATGCGCGACGGCCTGCCCAAGCTCAAGGATTTCCCGGCCGAATTCGGCGGCAGCGGCGAGATGATGCAGGAGTGATGCGCTTTCTTCCTCTCCCCGCAAGCGGGGAGAGGAGAGATTCGCTACCTCATCCCCGCGCGCCGCAATCCCTCGAGATAATGCTCGCGATCCTCGTCCCGCAGCATCGGCAGCTCGCGCGTGATCCAGGCGAGCGAGATGCCGGGTTGGGCGCGGCGCAAGCCTTCCAGGGCGGAAGCCGCGCGCGCGGGATCGCCCGACATTCCGGCGGCTGCCGTCAGCACGCGATGCGCGCCGACGAAATCGGCGCGCTGCCGCATCGACTCGCGCGCCATCTGTGCGGCGCCTTCGTAATCGCGGCCGATGAATCGGGCATAGGCCGCAACGCCGCAATAGATCGCCGCGAGCGGGTCGCGCGGGCTCAGCCGCAGCGCGCGGCGCGCCGCGACATCGCCGTTCTGCCATCGTCCCGCGTAGCACAGCGTCACGCCATAGAAGGCGTGCGCCATCGCAAAGTTCGGATTGAGGTTCAGCGCCAGCTCGAATTCCGCCAGTGCGTCGTCGAAGCGGCGGCGGAATAAATAAGTGTATGCCAGGCCGTGATGAGCCCAGGCATCCTCGCGATCGGCCTCCACCGCCGCGAGCGCGCCGCGCTTGGCGATCGGTACGGTCGGGGCCATCTCGGACCAGCCCATATGCGCGCCGAAGATGTGGCTGGTTGCGAGCAGGCCGAGTGCCTTGCCATAGGCGGGATCGAGCGCGACGGCCTCTTCGAGCAGTCCTTGCGCGGCGGCATTGTCCTCGCGAGTGATGCGCCAGTAATGCGACAATGCGCGCATCACGAGGTCCCAGGCATCCAGGCTTCCCGGCGGCTTCTGCTGGGCGCGAAAACTCTCGGCGGTATAGAGCTGCGGCTCGATCGCGGCGACGATCGCCTCGGTGATCTCGTCCTGCACCGCGAAGATGTCGGCAAGCTCGCGGTCGTAGCGTTCGGCCCAGAGATGGCTGCCGGTCGAGACGTCGTTGAGCTGCGCAGAGATACGCACGCGATCGCCGCTCCGCCGTACGCTGCCTTCGAGCACGTAGCGCACGCCGAGCTCGCGCGCGACCTCGTTCATGTGCACCGCGCGGCCCTTGTAGACGAAGGAGGAGTTGCGCGCGATGACGAAGAACCAGCGCAGCTTCGACAGCGCGGTGATGATGTCCTCGCTGATCCCGTCCGAGAAATAATCCTGCTCGAGGTCGCCGCTCATGTTGGTGAAGGGCAGCACTGCGATCGCCGGCCGGTCCGGCAGCGGGAGCGGGGGCTGCAGAAGCTTGGCTCCGAAATCGGATTCCGGCGCGGTTGTCCCACGCTTGGTTTCGACGTCGCCGACGAAACGAAAACCTTTGCGTGAGATGGTGCGGATCAGCGCCTGGCTTGCGCCGCTGTCTCCGACCGCCTTGCGTGCCGCATTGATCCGGCTGGTCAGCGTGGATTCGGAGACGCTGCGCCCGTGCCAGATCTTGTCGATCAGTTCGTCCTTGCTGACCACCCGATCGCGGTTCTCCATGAGGTGGACAACGAGATCGAACACCTGCGGCTCCACGGCAACGGGAACCTGCTCGCGGCTCAGCTCGCGCAAGTCGGTATCGAGCAGGTGATCCCGGAACAGAAACTGCACGTCGAAAACTCAGACCTCAAGGCAACATCGGGCAATGATGAAAGCAAAACGGATTTCGGCTGATGTCTGTGAGTCCGCCAAGGGGCCTATCCGGTTCACCACGATCGCGTGATGGCAGCCATGCGATTTACGGGGAGGAATGCAACCTGGATTAGAATAAAGCCGTTTCGGCCGGATTGTCGCGATTTCCTCACGGCGTTGCGAGCAATCCATCCTGCCGCCGCGGAGCTAGCGTGGGTTGCTTCGTCGCAAGGGCTCCTCGCAATGACGGTGTTGAGGCAATGGCGTGCGGCAGCTTCCTATGTTGTCCTGGCCTTCGCGACAGCATTGAATACCTGACGAATAGTGAATGTCCATTGCCGAACAGCTCCGTGTGCGTAAGCTGCCCTCACACAAAACACCAACCACGAAGAAACGCCCATGCCCGCTTTTCATGCCTCAACCACCGTGCTCGATTCCATGCTGTTCCGCGATGCCTTCGGCACGCCGCAGATGCGGGAGGTGTTTTCCGATATCGCGACGGTCGCGCGCTATGCCGAGGTCGAGGTGGCGCTGGCGAAGGCGGAAGCGAGATGCGGGGTGATTCCGCAGGACGCGGCCGATCAGATCGCGGCGCGGACCGACGTTGCCGCGCTGGATTTCGACCTGTTACGGCAGGAGACCGATGTCGTCGGCTATCCGATCCTGCCGCTAGTGCATCAGATGGTGAAGCAATGCGGCGATGCCGGCCGCTATGTGCATTGGGGAGCGACCACGCAGGACATCATGGACACCGCCGTGGTGCTGCAACTGCGCGCCGGGCTCGAGATCGTCGAGCAGGACATCGCCGCGCTGCGCACAATCCTCGCCGCCCTCTCGAAGCGCTACCGCGACACGCCGATGGCGGGGCGCACCCATCTCCAGCAGGCGTTGCCGGTGACCTTCGGCTACAAGACCGCGATCTGGCTCGCGATGTTCGACCGCCACGCCGAGCGCATCAGTGAATTGAAGCCGCGCGTTCTGGTCGGCCAGTTCGCCGGCGCCGCCGGCACGCTGGCCTCGCTCGGCGACAAGGGGTTCGAGGTGCAGGAAGCGCTCTGCGCCGAACTGAGGCTCGGCGTTCCCGCCTCGACCTGGCACGTCGCACGCGACGGTTTTGCCGAGGCCGTCAATTTCCTGGCGCTCATCACCGGCTCGCTCGGCAAGATCGCGCTCGACGTCATGATCATGGCCTCGACCGAATTCGCGGAGGTCTACGAGCCCTTCGTCAAGGGACGCGGTGCTTCCTCGACCATGCCTCAGAAGCGCAACCCGATCTCCTCGGAACTGATGCTTGCGGCGTCCAAGGCGGTGCGCCAGCACGCCGGCCTCATGCTGGATGCCATGGTGCAGGATTTCGAGCGCGCCACCGGGCCCTGGCACGCCGAATGGATGGCTATCCCCGAGAGTTTCGTGCTGACCGCCGGCGCGTTGCATCAGGCGAAGTTCGCGCTCGCCGGCCTGATCGTGGACGAAAGCAAGATGAACGAGAATCTCGCCGTCAGCCGCGGTCTGATCGTGGCCGAAGCCGTCATGATGGGGCTCGCGCCGCAGATCGGGCGGCAGGAGGCCCATGACGTGGTCTATGACGCCTGCCGGCTCGCCAATGAGAAAGGTCTGACATTGGCGGACGCACTGTCGTCCGATTCCCGCGTCTCCGTCAGAATCGATCGTGCCACGATCGAGGCGCTGACATCACCGAAAAATTACCTCGGCCTTGCTCCCGCCATGGTCGACCGGGTGCTGAAATCGGCAACGCGTTGAAAACCAAAATGCGCGAAACTGCGTATCTTTGGGGTGTCGCAAGGCACTCGCGCACTTGTGTCTCGCGATGCTAGACTTAGATTGAGCGAGAGACGTTCGGCAGAGGATTCGGCATGACTGATCAACGCATCACCTCCACTCCCATCGATCCCGTGAAGCTCGACCGGCTGGCCGAGGTGGCGGTGAAGGTGGGCCTGGGCTTGCGGCCCGGCCAGGATCTGCTTTTGACGGCGCCTGCGATCGCGTTGCCGCTGGTGCGGCGGATTGCCGTGCATGCGTACAAGGCCGGCGCCGGCATCGTGACGCCCATTCTCTCCGACGAAGAGATGACGCTGGCGCGCTACCGCCACGGCCACGACGACAGCTTCGATCGCGCCGCCAACTGGCTCTACGAGGGCATGGCCAAGGCGTTCTCGAACAACACCGCGCGTCTCGCCATCGTCGGCGACAATCCGATGCTGCTCTCGGGCGAAGATGCATCCAAGGTCGCGCGCGCCAGCAAGGCCAATTCCATGGCCTATCAGCCCGCGCTGGAAAAGATCGTCAATTTCGACACCAACTGGAACATCATTGCCTATCCGAGCCCGTCCTGGGCGAAGCAGGTCTTTCCGAACGATCCTGAAGAGGTCGCGATCGGCAAGCTTGCGGATGCGATCTTCGCGGCGTCCCGCGTCGATCGCGAGGACGCGCCGGCCAATTGGGCGAGCCACAACGCGGTGCTGCGCGAGCGCACCAACTGGCTCAACGGCCAGCGTTTCCGCGCGCTCCAGTATTCAGGACCGGGCACCGACCTCACGATCGGCCTCGCCGACGGCCATGAATGGGAGGGCGGCGCTTCGCTCTCCAAGAACGGCATCAGCTGCAACGCCAATATCCCGACCGAAGAGGTCTTCACCACGCCGCATTGTCGGCGCGTCTACGGCCATGTTGTGAGCTCGAAGCCGCTGTCCTACCAGGGCACGCTGATCGACAACATCGCGGTGCGCTTCGAGGACGGCAGGATCGTCGACGCCAAGGCTTCGCGCGGCGAGGAGGTACTGAACAAGGTGCTCGACACCGACGAGGGCGCGCGCCGTCTCGGCGAGGTGGCCCTGGTGCCGCATTCCTCGCCGATCTCGCAGAGTGGGCTGTTGTTCTACAACACGCTGTTCGACGAGAACGCAGCTTCGCACATCGCGCTCGGCCAGTGCTATTCGAAGTGCTTCGTCAACGGCGCGCAGCTCACGCCGCAGCAGATCGCGGCGCAAGGCGGCAACCAGAGCCTGATCCATATCGACTGGATGATCGGCTCGGCCGAGACCGACATCGACGGCATTCTGGCCGACGGCAGCAAAGTGCCGGTGTTTCGCAAGGGCGAATGGGCGAAGTAACGCGTCTTGCAGTCCATCCTTCGAGACGCCCGCCGCTGGCGGGCTCCTCAGGATGAGGTCTTGATTCGTTGCGACATCTTGGATCCTCATGGTGAGGAGCGCCGGTTACGGCGCGTCTCGAACCATGCAGGCCGAGCAAGGATCCTCAAGGCACCTCTTACGCCGCCGCGTTGCGCAGCATCGGGCTGTTGTCGATGCTGAAGCGGTTGAACAGCGTCGTGAACGGGCTGCCGTCGGTGGCCCGCACGACGGCGTCGGAGGCCGCTACCGCGTCGTAGAGCGCACCGACCGGATCATTCGCCTCGGGCAAGTCGAGGCCGTTGCGGATTTGCTCGCGGGCCTCGTTGACGTCGTCCTCGTCGTCGAGTGTGGCCTCCAGCGCGTCGGCCGCCCGCCGCATTTCATGGAGGTCACCGCCGGCGGAAAATTTGAGGATGTCGAGCCAATAGGGGCGCGCCACGACGAGCTGGACGAAAGCCTCGAAACTTTCCGCGATGATTCCCGCGCGGCCTTCCGATGAGACGTAGAGCACGTTCTGAGACGGCAGCAGCACGAACGCGCCGCCGGAGCCGTCGCTGCCGATCTGCCGGGGGCTGTCGATGCCGTCGACCGTGAACCAGGGCTCCTCTTCGGTTGCGAAGGAGACATCGAGGCTGCCGAGCCAGGCGATGACCTCGCCTTCGGCTGTCAGAATCTCCGGGGTGAGGGGCATCGGCATGGCTCCTTTCAGATAGCTTCGCGCACTTTGTCGCACCCCGGAAAAGAAGGGTTCATGTGCGCGAAATTGCAGGGAAATTGCGACGTTAACCGTTTCGCGTCTGCAACTTGCGGCTGATTGTCGGCCCCTGCGTAAGAAAGAATTAAAAACCGGCTACTAGCGTTCCCGCCATCTTTGAACAATCCGGGCCGAGACCCGGCGGATCATATTTATCCCCTGGGGAAACAGATGTCGCGTACATTGATTGAAATCAGCAGTTGCAATGTAGACCTCGAGCTCCGGCCGATCGAACCGTCCTGGATCATCGAAGGCAATCCGGTGTCGCGCTCGCACATCCTGTCCACCAGCGCCGACGGCACCGCTTCGACCATCATCTGGGCCTGCACCGAAGGGCGCTTCAACTGGTACTACGATATCGACGAAACGATCATGATCATGGAAGGGTCGATCGTGCTCGAAAGCGACGGCATGCCGCCGAAGCGCTACGGCCCAGGCGACGTCATCTTCTTCCGCAACGGCGCGCATGCCAAATGGCATGTCGAAGGCCACGTCAAGAAGATCGCGTTCTGCCGCAAGACCAATCCCGTGATGATCGGCTTCCTGATCCGCGTCGTCAACAAGCTCAAGAAGATCTTCGTCTCCACCGGCGAGCGCCGTCCGGCCTCGCTGATGGGCGCCGGCTAGAGTTCAATCAGTTTCAAGGACGCTTCCCAGCGGTCACGACGGAACGGGGGCCGGGATCAAGATCCCGGCCCCTGTTCTCGTCATGACGGCAATCCTTTTTAAGGCAAATCGAGCCGGTAGAAGTTGCTCGCGGTCTGCGAGAACAACGCCGTCTTCTCGGTCTCGCTCAGGGGCGCCGCGATACGCTTGAAGGCGTTGAAGATCACCTGGTAGCTGCACTGGCCCTTGTCCGGCGGGAAGTTGCTCTCGAACATCGCGCGCTTGGGTCCAAACGCCTCGATGCAGGTCTCGACGTAAGGCCGCCACGCGGCGGCAAGCTCCTCGGATGACGGCGGCCTCTCGCGTAAATGGAAGTCGTAGCCGAGCAGGCACATCGCGAGCCCGCCGAGCTTCACCACCACGTTCTCGCATTTGGCGATCTCCTGGATCGACGCCCGCCATTGCGGAAACACCTCCTCGCGTCGCCCGGCAAAGCGGCCGATTCCGGCCGGACCGCCGCAATGGTCGAGCACGATCCTGGTGTCGGGAAATGCGCGGGCGAGCTCGGTCAGCTCGCCGATCTGCGGATGGAACAGCCAGGCATCGAAGCTCAGATTCAGCGGCGCGAGACAGGCGAAGCCCCTGCGGAAGGTCGGGTCCTGCAGCAATCCCTGCGGCCGGTTCGCATACATGCCGGCGACAGCAGGATCCGGGTCCCACGCCGAGGAATGCCGGATGCCGCGGAAGCGACCGTTGCCTGCCGCGATCTCGGCCTCCAGCACCGGCTTTGCGGCATCGCCGAGCAGCAGATTGACGTGGCTGACGATGCCGGCGCAAATCGCGGCCTTGCCGTAACCGCCGCTGGCGCTCATCGCGGCGACGCCATTGGCGAACTCGACCTCGCCCACCGGCCGGAATGCTTCTGGCCCGTGCGCACGATACATCGAGCGGCAATCGACATAGACGGTGGCGATGACGTTGTGGCCGGAGGCGATATCGGCCGCCATCTCCTCGATCAGATAGCGGTGCCCGCGATTCCAGAGATGGTGATGGGGATCGACGATCGGCCGTAAGGGATCGATGATCTCCTCCTGATGCAGCGCGAGCCAGTCCTCGCGCGGCTCGACGAATAACCCGCTCGTGTTGGTGGGCAGACCGCTTGCAGCCATGGGCGTGCGCTCCCCTTATGAATGCTTCTTGTTCGGGGAGCCTAGCACCTCGTCATCGCACACAGCAGCGCGCGTTGCGCAACCGCACCCGGCATCACGGGCACAGCGGCGCCGTCGTCAACCGTTGCGCCGCTTCGCCCTCACATCGACCACCAGCCGCCAATCGGTTGCGGTGGCCGGCTTGACCTCGCCGAGCCAATGGAAGAAATCCTCTGTGATTTCCGTAAAACTCCAGCGCGTCAGGTCGCCGGCTTCGGTCGTGCCTTCCTGCACGATGTCGGCATCGCGTGGACGGCCGATCTGCTGGCGGAATATGCAGCGACCGGGATCGAACCAGGAAATCCGCCAGGCATCGATAGTAGGATCGTAGACCCGCAGCGTCGTGCCGTACCAATTGCCGGCGACCGGCAAGGCCGGGCTGCCGGCCGGGCGCGGAATGATCCAGACGTCCTGCACGGCGCGGCCCTCCAGCACCCAGCCGAAATGGATTTCGCCGGGCGCGGTGTGTTTCGTTCCATCGGGTTTATGGGCGGTGATCTCGGCGTCCCAATCGCCGACGAAACGGCCGTAAAGCCGCAGCGCCGCCGCGTGCTCGGGGTTCGGTCCGTCCGCGTGCAATAATCTCGCTAAGTCGGTCATGTCGATCTCCTGTTGCGAGGAGATCAGCACGACCGGCCGGCAGCCGACTTGGAGAAAATTGCGCGGCGCCCGCCGTCAAGTCTTGTTGGGCGACAGATGCCCTATGCCAGGATTAGACTTTTCGTTCGTTGGTCGGCTCGTTGAACGTTCCGCAAGCCAAATGACGATCACGGAGACAATGACGAGACCCGCACCAAGCAGCATCATGCGCGAAAATGGCTCGTTCAGCACGACAGTGCCGAGCAGCACAGCGATCACCGGGTTGACGAAAGTGTAGGTCGACACCAACGAGGTCGAGACGTTTTCCAAAAGCCAGTTGTAGGCGACGAATCCGATCACGCTGCCAGCGATGATCAGCCAAAGCGCCGCTGCGAGCGAGACCAGCGAAACCTCGCTTGGCCTGAAGTTTCCGATCTCGCCTGTCAGCCAACTGATCGCGAACAACACGGTGCCGCCGATCGAAAGCTGGATGCCCGAAAGCAGGATAGCGGATGCCAGGCTCGACATGCTCCGGGACAAGACAGTCCCGGCCGACCATGACAAGGCCGCAGCCAGCAGCCAGACGACGGGAAGGATGCTGATGCCAGCCTGCTCGACGTTTTGCCACGCCACGAGTCCGACGCCGAAGAAGCCCGGCGCGAGAGCGAGCAGGGCGGGGGGCTTCGGTCGCTGATCGCCGGGGAACAAGACATCGATCAGCAGGATCCAGAACGGGATCGTGGCCAGCACGATGGCCGCGACGCCCGACGGAACCGATTGCTGCGCGAAGGCGAGTACGCCGTGGCAACCGACAAAGAACAGGAGCCCGCACAGGCTCGCCCTTATCCATGCCTGCGCGGATACGTTCGCGACCTCACCGGCACTCATGGCCAGCAACAAGATGCCGCCACAGAACGAACGTAACGCCATCAGCAGAAATGGCGGAATCGATTTCAGGCCCAAAGTGATGGCGAAGTAGGTGGAACCCCACAGCAGGTAAATGGCCGCAAATGAGCCTATGGCCAGCAACCGTCTGCTCATGATTGCTCCGATCGTAACTGATCTCGAAGCAACCAAGTCGGAGGAGGCTGATGCGTTCCGACTTCGCGCCTCACACCCCGTCGAGGATGATCACCGTCGGCTTCGACGGCAGCGCATCCCGGGACATCCGGAAACTTCGTTCCATGCGGCGATCGATCTCGAACTGCTGGCCGATGCGTTGCATGAAATCGTCGAGCGGGGTGGCGAAGCGGTGCATCGGCAGCACGACCGAGGCGCGCAGCCGCTTGGTGATCTCGGAGACGCCGTCGAGCGACATGGTGTAGGTGCCGTCGATCGGCACCATCACGATGTCGAGCCGCCCGATCTGGGCAAAATGGCTGTCGTCGAGCTTGTGGTGAAGATGGCCGAGATGGCCGATGCAGAGGCCCGCGACCTCGAAGATGAAGATGGAGTTGCCGTCACGGATCATGTCGGCGCCGGAATCGTCGCCGAAATAGCGGCGGATGTCGGTCGTGACGTTGCGAATGAAGGTGTCGCCGATGCGCTCCGACACGATGGCCGGCTTGCCGTCCTCGCCCCAGCCATGCAGCACACGTGGAATGCGCTTGTCGGGATATAAAGAGTAGTGCGTGCTGTGGGCCCGGTTCATGGTGACGACATCGGGCAGCCGGCCCACCTGGTAGGCCCCGCTATAGTCGGTGGCGATGCGCAAGCCGCCGGGCGTGTCGATGAAATAGGTGGAATGGCCGGCATAGGTGATCTCGACCTCGGCCGCGGCCGCCGCCTGCTTGAACGCGACCGACATGAGGCGCGGCGCAGCATTGGCCATCGCCAGGCATTCGCTGCGCTGTGGCTGTTGGGCGAGGGCATGCGACAGAGTTGCGCCGAACAGCGCCAGAGCCACCGAAACCAGTCGCCGCATGAATCCATCCCCGATGACTTCAGGGGAAAGTCTAGCGTGCAATGCAACGCGTGGCCAACAGCGCGCGATCAACAGCGCGTCAGTGTCGCACCCTCACGCCGGCCCATTGTCACTACCGCCGCGGGCTAAACTTCCAGGTGATGGCGACGAGGCTCGCGGTGATCAGGCCGCTGACGAGACCGACGATGGGCAGCGTGAGCACTAGGGCAGCGCTGGCAGCCCAGCCGATCGAGGAGAACGCCTCGGCAAAGGTCGCAAGCCGCGACGAGGTCTGGCGGCGGCGAAATTGGCTGCGCCGGGCCTGCACCCGGAACCAGAGCTGGATTGCGGTGGCGGAGGCCGCGCTGACGATGACCGCACCGGCGCTGACCGCGGCCTGGAACGCCGAGGCGAAAGCGAGCGCCGCGATCAACGGGCAGAAGATGACGGCGATCGCGATCAGCACCACCTCGATCTTGGCGCGGACGACGCTCGACGGCGTCAATGGCGCGGTTGCAACCAGGTCGGGCGCGTCCTCGCCCGAGATCGTCAGCCAGGCAAGCCCGCCGGCGAGTTGTCCCGCCGCCATGACGATGACGGGCGTGATCAGCGTCAGTGCCGCGGAGCTGTCGGCAAAGTTGCGCCAGAGCAGCAGCGCCGGTGGCACCAGATAGAGCAGCTGCATCAGCGTCTGCGAGATCAGCCAGGGATCGCGCCAGAGCAGCGAAAACTCCTTGCGCCGCAGGGCATGCTGCCGCGATCCGCCGCGAAACGGGCGCTCCTTCGCGCTGCGACGGCCGGACGCGCCATAGGCGGCGGCATCGATCGCCGTGTCTGCAAAGCGGCTCGAGAAGATCGCCATGACGCTTCCGAGCAACACGAGCCCGAGTGCCAGGAGCAGCAGCAGCGCCTCGGCGTCCCCCATCGCCGCCCGCGCCGGCCACCACCAGATGCTGTCGGCATCGGGCGCGTAAGCGGCCAGGCTATCCGAGGTCAGGATGGTGAAGCGCGATAGCGTGCCGTAGGACATGATTGCCGCGACCTGGAGCGCGATCACGAAGCCGGCGCCGATGATCGCGGCGAGGATCTGGGCGACGAACCGTGTCCGCGCCGGACCGATCAGGCGGAACAGCAGGATAGTGACGGCGATCGCGACCGCTGCGGCCGACAGGCCCATGGCGACGACGACGCCGAACGCGGCGAGCCAGCGCGCGCCGCCCCCGAACACCAGCACGTCGATAAAGGGTGTCGAGAACAGCAGCGCCATCACCGTGACGGTGAGCGCGATCGCGGCGATGCGCACCGAGAACAGATTGGCCAGCGTCGCGGGTGAGGACATGATGAGGTCGAGATCGGCGCGGGCGTAAAACACCCGGGTCACCGATTCGATCGCCTGTGACAGCATCAGCGTCCAGGCGAGAAAAATCGTCGCCGAGATCACGATCAGCGAGGATTTGTCGAGCGGCAATTGCAGGTCGGCGAAGCGGCCGATCACCGCCCAGGCCGGCACGTGCAGCAGCGCCGCGAAGAACAGCAGGCCGATCACCGCGGCACGCGTTCGTTTGCGCCGCCCGCCGGTCATCATGGCGAGCCATTCGCGCCAGGCGAGCCGGAGCTCGTGGCGGGCGAACCAGGACAGCGCGGTGGCCGAGCTCATGCGGCTTCCTGGAGCGTCACCAGTGCGATGAAGAGATCTTCCAGGCTGGTATCGGCATGCCCGTTTTGCTGCCGCAGCTCGGTCAGCGTGCCCTCCGCAACCAGCCGGCCGGCTGCGATCACGCCGATGCGGTCGGCCATGCGCTCGGCGACCTCGAGGATATGCGTGGTCATGATGACGGTGCAGCCGGCGCGGACGCGCTCGCTGAGGAGTCCCTTGACATGGCGGGCGGAGACGGCGTCCAGTCCCGTCAGCGGCTCGTCGAGGATGATGAGGCGGGGATCGTGCACCAGGGCGCCGGCGAGGGCGACCTTCTGGCGCATGCCCTTGGAAAAACCCTCGCAGCGTTCGTGCCGGTGCGGCTCGAGCCCGAGCGAGTTCAGGAGCTCCGCGGCGACCGGTTCCGAGGCCGATGGTGCGATGCCCCACAGACCGGCCACGAATTCGAGATATTCGAGCGGCGTGAGCTTGTCATAGATCATGGGCTCGTCGGAGACCCACGCCATCACCTGCTTGGCGGCGACGGGGTTTTGGAGCGCATCGATGCCGAAGATGGAGACTGCGCCGGCATCGGGCCGCAAAAGGCCTGCAACCATGCGCAAAGTGGTGGTCTTGCCGGCGCCGTTGGGGCCGACCAGCGCATAGAATTCGCCGGCATGGATGGTGAGATCGAGGTTATCGACCGCCAGACGGTCAAAACGCTTCGTTAACCCCAGGACTTCGAGCGCCGAGTCGTCCCGCTTCATCACGGCCACACCTTGCGGTTTTGCATCGCTCGCGACCATGCTCCGAAGATGTTTCGGCACAGTGAATCGCGCTGCGGCAAATTCCGTCATCCGGATTGGACTAATGGCAAGTCACCGTTTGTTGACAGCGCTTGGCGGTTCAGGCTGAATTGGCGAAGGGACGAATGGCGCGAACGCAGCGAAACGACTGCGTAGCGACTGAACACAAGATGCGGCAAGGCGGTCAGGAAGAACCGCCGGTTGTATCGGGAGGATGCGCGACGATGCTGGATTTCGTTCAGCAGCTGGTCAGCGGTGTTGCGCTCGGCTGCGTCTACGGCCTGATCGCGCTCGGCTTCGTGCTCGTCTACAAGGCCACCGAGGTCGTCAATTTCGCCCAGGGCGATCTGATGATGCTGGGCGGCTTCTTTGCCTTCACCTTCATCGGCATGATGGGGCTGAACTACTGGATCGGCTTTGCCGGCGCGGTGGCGGCGATGGCGCTGTTCGGCATGCTGGCCGAGCGCGTGGTGGTGCGGCCGATCCTCGGCTATCCGCAATTCTCCATCATCATGGCCACCATTGGGCTCGGCTATTTCCTGCGCTCGGTCTCCGGCATGATCTGGGGCACCGACGATTTCAAGATCGACACGCCCTTCAGCCAGGGCGTGCTGCGGATCGGTTCGCTGGTGCTCGCCCATGACAAGCTCTCGGTGATCGCGGCGACGGTCATCCTCTGCGCGCTGCTCTGGCTGTTCTTCAACAAGACCACGCTCGGCACCGCGATGCGCGCCAGTTCCGAGAACATGCTGGCGGCCTATTACATGGGCATCCCGGTCAAGCGCGTGGTGTCGATCGTCTGGGCGATCAGCGCGGCGGTTGCGACCTGCGCCGGCGTGCTGCTGGCGCCGATCACCTTCATCCATTCCAATGTCGGTCTGGTGCTGGGCCTGAAAGCGTTTCCGGCCGCCGTGCTCGGCGGCTTCGGCTCGATCCCCGGCGCCGTCGTCGGCGGCGTTCTGATCGGCGTCATCGAGAGCATGGCCGGCTTCTATCTGGCCGAGGGCTGGAAGGACGTCGCGCCCTATATCGTGCTGCTCGCCGTGCTCTTGCTCAAGCCCGAAGGCCTGTTCGGCCTTCACGTCCGCAAGAAGGTCTGAACGCATGCGCTTCCTGTTCAAGACCGACTACGAGGACGACATCAGGCTGTTTCCGCATTCGGGCTATTACGTCTCGTACGGTCTCCTGCTGGCCGTGCTGCTGATCGCGCCTTATGTGCTCTCCAGCTATCTGATGAGCCAGCTCGTCTTCGTCTGTATCTACGCGACGGTCGGAGTGGCGTTGTTGATCTTGACGGGTTTCACCGGGCAGGCCTCACTCGGGCATGCGGCGTTTCTCGCGATCGGTGCGTATACGGCGGCTTATTTGCAAAAATATGGTGTGCCGTTCCCGGTCTACTTTCTCGCCGCCGGGCTCCTGACCGGGCTGATCGGTGCGCTGGTCGGCTTCCCCGCGCTGCGGCTGCAAGGCATCTACCTCGTCATCGCCACCATCTCCTTCGCCTTCATCGTCGAGGAGATTCTGGCGCGCTGGGAGAGCGTCACCAACGGCAACGAGGGCATGCGGATCAAGGCGGTGTCGCTGTTTGGGGTCGCCGTCTCGCGCGACAGCCCCACCTTCTATTTCCTCTGCCTCGCGGTGCTGGTGCTGACCATCGTCGGCACGCTCAATTTGCTGCGGTCGCCCACGGGGCGCGCCTTCGTCGCGATCCGCGACAGCGAGACCGCGGCGCGCAGCATGGGCGTCAACGTCGCGCTGTACAAAGTGAAGTCCTTTGCGATCTCCGCGGCGATCACCGGCTTCGCCGGCGTGTTGTTCGCGCACAAGCTCTCCTTCATCTCGCCGGAGATGTTCACGCTCCAACTCTCGATCGAGTTCATCATCGTAATCCTGATCGGCGGCACCTTCAGCCTGCACGGCGCGGTGCTGGGGGCGATCTTCATCGTGATGATCGATCCGTTCCTGACCTACCTCAAGGACGACATGCCCGGCATCATCGCCGGCATTGCCGCGACCTTCGGAGCGGGCACGCAGACCGCCGCCAATGTCCAGTCCAAGGTCGCGGCCTTTGCTTCACTCAACGGCCTGAAAGGCGCGATCTACGGCATCATCATCGTATTGTTCGTGCTGTTCGAGCCGCTCGGGCTTTACGGCCGCTGGCTCAAGATCAAACTCTTCTTCCAGCTGTTCCCGCTCTACAAACGCGCCACTTTCAAGCGGCAGAAGATCTACGTGAAGTCGGAGCGCAACCGATGAGCTATTTTCGCGCCGAGAGCTTGTCGCTGCATTTCGGCGGGCTGAAGGCCGTCGATGCGGTGTCTTTCGCGGTCGAGAGGGGCGAGATCCTCTCGATCATCGGGCCGAACGGCGCCGGCAAGAGCTCGATTTTCAACCTGATTTCGCGGATCTACCGGCCGACCTCCGGCCGCATCTTCTTCGAGGATCAGGACATCACGGAGCAGCCGCCCCACGACATCGCAAGGCTCGGCATCGCCCGCACGTTCCAGAACATCGAGCTGTTCGAGAACGCGACGGTGCTTTCGAACCTGCTGGTCGGACGCCACCGGCATTCGACCACGCAGCTTTGGCAGGAACTGTTGTTCCTACCGGGCGTACGGGCCGACGAGAAGGTGCATCGCCGCAGGGTCGAGCAGGTCATCGAATTCCTCGATCTCGAACCCTACCGCGACAAGCTGATCTCGGGTCTGCCTTACGGCGTGCGCAAGGTGATCGAGCTGGCGCGCGCACTATGCTCGGAGCCGAAGCTGATCCTGCTCGACGAGCCGTCCTCCGGCCTCAACGTGGAGGAGACCGACGACATGTCGTTCTGGATCCGCGACCTCAGGAGCGAGCTCGGCGTCACCGTGCTCATGGTCGAGCACGACATGTCACTGGTCAACCGCGTCTCCGACCGCGTCATCGCCCTGAACTACGGCCGGGTGCTGGCGATGGGCTCGCCCACTGAGGTGCAGCAGCACCCCGATGTCGTCGCCGCCTATCTGGGAGCCTGACGCGATGGATGCCGTGGTGACACCAGACATCATCCTGAAACTCTCCAACATCGAGAGCTATTACGGGCCGATCATGGCGATCCGCGGCATCTCGCTCGAAGTGCCGCGCGGCCGCATCGTCACGCTGCTGGGCGCCAACGGCGCCGGCAAGACCACGGTGCTCAAGACGATCTCGGGCATTCTCGATCCGCAGAAGGGCGCCATCGAGTTCATGGGCAAGTCGATCCAGCGCATGGAGGCGGACAGGATCGTGCGGCTGGGCCTCAGCCACGTGCCGGAGGGACGCGAGGTGTTCCCGTTCCTCTCCGTGCGCGAGAACCTGATGATGGGTGCCTATCCGCGCAAGGATCGTGACGGCGTTGCCGAGGATCTGGAGCGCGTCTACGGCTATTTCCCGCGGCTGAAGGAGCGCATCAACCAGCCGGCCGGACAGCTCTCCGGCGGCGAGCAGCAGATGCTCGCAATCGGCCGCGCGCTGATGAACCGGCCGACGCTGTTGCTGCTCGACGAGCCCTCGCTCGGACTGTCGCCGATCCTGGTGAAGGAGATCTTCGCCATCATACGCCGCGTCAACGAGGAGCAGGGCATGTCGATCCTGCTGGTCGAGCAGAACGCCAAGGTGGCGCTGGAGACGGCGCATTATGGCTATGTGCTGGAGATCGGCCGG
The DNA here is from genome assembly GCF_023073035.1 of Bradyrhizobium sp. 62. Classification (NCBI taxonomy): domain Bacteria; kingdom Pseudomonadati; phylum Pseudomonadota; class Alphaproteobacteria; order Hyphomicrobiales; family Nitrobacteraceae; genus Bradyrhizobium; species Bradyrhizobium sp. 62. The sequence continues at coordinate 9,035 of NZ_JADPIT010000019.1, read as the reverse complement.
ATCGTGATGAACGACAGCTGCGACCGTTTGATGCATTCGAAGGACATCCAGGAATTCTACCTTGGCGCCAAGGAAGCGGGCGCACGAGGCGAGCGGCGCTGGAAAAAGAAGAAGACTTGGCGTTGAAGCAAGACTTGGTGTTGAAGCAAGACTCGGCGTTTAAGCAAGACTTGGCGTTGAAGGAAGAATTGGCGTTAGATCGGGAGACCCGTCCGAAACAATAGACCGCCGGCAAGGCAGGCAGCGGGGGGAACGCGACAAGGAGGAGACGTGAATGGCCCGACCGGCGGTGCTGACGGTCGCTGACACGATCGCGAAGAGCTTTTTGCGCGCCGCGGAAACGCGGGGCGACAGGCCGGCTATACGCGAGAAGAAATTTGGGATCTGGCAGCCGACCAGCTGGCGCGAATGGCTAGAGATCTCGAAGGAGATCGCCTACGCGCTGCACGCCATCGACTTCAGGCCCGGCGACGTTGCTTCCATCATCGCCAACGCCGTGCCGGAATGGGTCCATGTCGACATGGGCATTCTGTGCGCCGGCGGCGTCTCTTCCGGGATCTATCCGACCGATGCCTCATCCCAAGTCGAATATCTCGTCAACGATTCCCGGACGAATGTGATCTTCGCCGAGGACGAGGAGCAGCTCGACAAGGTCCTGGCCTGTCGCGCACGCTGTCCCTCTCTGCGAAAGATCATCGTGTTCGACATGGAGGGCCTCAGCGGCTTCTCCGACGACATGGTGATGTCGCTCGAAGAGTTCCGCGCACTCGGGCGCAACCACATGGCCGGCCGTGACGCGCTATGGCAGGAAATGGTCGACAGTCGCAGTGCGAGCGATCTCGCGGTCCTCGTCTATACATCCGGCACCACGGGCCCGCCCAAGGGCGCCATGCACGCCAACCGCAGCGTCACGCACCAGATGCGGCACGCCAACGATTTCATTCCGGCGCGCGAGAACGAGGACCGGCTGATCTTCCTGCCGCTCTGCCACGTCGCCGAACGGATCGGCGGCTATTACATCTCGGTCGCGCTCGGCTCGGTGATGAATTTTGCCGAGAGTCCGGAGACCGTGCCGGACAATCTGCGCGAGGTGCAGCCGACCATCTTCCTCGCGGTGCCGCGGATCTGGGAGAAATTCTATTCCGCGATCACTATCGCCCTAAAGGACGCGACGCCGCTGCAGCAATGGGTCTACCGCCGCGCCATCGATATCGGTTATCGCATGGTCGATTGCAGGATCGAAGGGAAACCGCCGCCGCTGTCGTTGCGTATCGCGAACGGCATCGCTTATCGGCTCGCATTCCGCAACATTCGCCGCATGATCGGGCTCGACCGTTGCCGCATCGCCTTCACCGGCGCGGCGCCGATCGCGCCGGAGCTGATCCGCTGGTATCTCGCGCTCGGCATCGACATTCATGAGGTCTACGGCCAGACCGAGAATTGCGGGGTCGCCACCATGATGCCGGCGGAGCGGATCAAGCTCGGCTCGGTCGGCAAGGCGGTGTCGTGGGGTGAAGTGGCGCTGTCGCCCGACGGGGAGATCCTGATCAGGGGCGACTTCCTGTTCATGGGCTATCTGAACCAGCCGGAGAGGACAGCAGAGACCATCGACCGTCGCGGCTGGCTGCATACCGGCGACGTCGGCAGCATCGACAATGAGGGCTTCGTCCGCATCACCGACCGGATGAAGGACATCATCATCACCTCGGGCGGCAAGAACATCACGCCGTCCGAGATCGAGAATCAGCTGAAATTCTCGCCCTACATCTCGGATTCCGTGGTGATTGGCGACAAGCGGCCATACCTCACCTGCCTCGTGATGATCGACCAGGAGAATGTCGAGAAGTTCGCGCAGGACCACGACATCCCGTTCACCAATTATGCCAGCCTGTGCCGCGCGGCGGAGATCCAGGACCTGATCTGGCGCGAGATCGAAGCGGTCAATGCCAATTTCGCCCGCGTCGAGACCATCAAGAGATTCTATCTGATCGAACGGCAACTCACTCCGGAGGACGAGGAGCTGACGCCGACCATGAAGCTGAAGCGCGGCTTCGTAAACAAGCGCTATGCCGCCGAGATCGACGCAATGTATCCGACGCGGGCGGTGGCTTGAACAATCCTGTTTGAATAACAGCGAAGGAGTGATGGCCCCACCCTTCGCATCATAAGGGCCCCAAGGAGAGGAGACGTCAATGTCGAGATCGTTGAGAACGTTCGGCTTTGCGGCAGGCGCGGTGGTGCTCACCTGTTTGCCTGCCGCGGCGCAGACCAAGGTCACCAATGAAGGCATCTCGGCCTCCGAGATCGTCATCGGCACCCATCAGGATCTGTCGGGGCCGATCAAGGTCTGGGGCGTGCCGGTCTCCAACGGCATGAAGATGGCGGTCGAGGAAATCAACGCGGCCGGCGGCATCAATGGCCGCAAGATCAGGATGATCCTCGAGGACAACGGCTACGATCCGAAGAAGGGCGTGCTGGCGTCCCAGAAGATGGTCGAGCGCGACAAGATATTTGCAATGATCGGCTCGATGGGATCGGCGCCGACGCTCGCCGCGCAGGACATCTTGTTCGATGCCGGCGTCCTCCAGCTCTTCCCGCTGACCGCCGCCGAGTTCACCTTCAAATTCGACCCGGCCAAGCCGCAGGAGCGGCTGAAGTTCAACAACCTCTTGCCCTATGTCGAGAGCACGCGCGCCGCGCTGAAATACATGGTGGAGTGGAAGAACTTCCAGAAGCCCTGCATCATGCATCAGGATGACGAGTACGGAAAGAACGTGCTCGACGGCTTCACCCAGCAATTGACGGCCATGAAGCTGCAGCCGGCATCGGTGACGAGCTACAAGCGCGGCGCCTCCGATTTCAGCGCGCAGATCGCCAAGATGAAGTCCGACGGCTGCGACCTCGTCGTGCTCGGCACCGTAATCCGCGAGACCATCGGAGCGATGACAGAGGCGAAGAAGCTCGGTTGGGACGTTACTTTCCTGGGGGCGACGCCGACCAACGTGCTGGAAGTGCCGGCGCTCGGCAAGGACGCCGTCGAGGGCCTCTATGCGGCGAGCGGCTTCGAGATCCCCTACGAGGACACCGCCAAGGGCAAGGTCCACGACTGGCTCATCAACTACAAGAAGATGTTCAACACCGATGCCAACACCCAGGCGATCATCGGCTACAACGCGGTGACGACGTTTGCGTTCTACGCCAACAAGGCGGGCAAGGATCTGACCGGGCAGAAGATGCTGGACGCGCTGGAATCGGGCGACAAATTCCTCGACATCTTCAACTCGCCGCCGACCAAATTCTCCAAGACCGACCACCTCGCCAACACCATCACCCAGGTGCAGCAGGTCAAGGGCGGCCGCTGGGTTCTGGTGAAGGACAATCTGATGTTTTGATTTCTTCGCCTCTCCCCGCATGCGGGGAGAGGCCGGAATGTACGCAGCAAATTCCGGGTGAGGGGGCTCTCCGCGAGTCTAACGTCACCGGATTCGCTGAAGCAGCCCCTCACCCCACCCTCTCAGCGCCAGCGAAGCTCGTCGCGACCCCGTAAGAACGGGGAGAGGGAGAGCACACAGCCCTACGATCCCCCACCGGCGGTGCCTGAATTCACCGGGGCCAGTTCGTCTTCCCGGCAGCGCCAGCCGTCGGCAGCTTTCACAAACGCAAAGGTGCGCTGGATCCGCAGGCGGCGTGTGACGTTGAAGGCGTCTGCGGAGCGCTCCTTGTTGCCGACGCCAGGCTGCGGACGACCCGTTGTGGCGTTCCAGCAGGTGCCCGTGCACGTCGTGGCGATCTTGCTGCAGGTGGCGAAGGGTGCAAGCACGGCCATCTCGATTTCGCCCGTGACCTGCGCCTCCTGCTCGCCCACCTGGCTGTCGAGCGCGTAGACGCGGTTGATGCGGAGGAAGTTGCCGCAGGAATTGGCCGCGTGAATTCGCGCGGCGCAGAAATCGACGGCATCGGTGTCGGGCGCGCGGGCTGCGACCTGCCGGCCGAACACCTTCTTCGGATCGCCCTTCGCCGCGCCAATCTCGTCGGCCTTGTGCTTCAGATAGCCGGCAAGACAGTCCTCCGCGGATTCGAGCTCCCCGAGCGGCACGTTCTCCTTGCCGACCAGATTGCATTTGCGATCGCGCTCCCGCGTCCACCGGCCATATTCGGCGAAGGCAAAGCGGGCCGCGGTCGGATCGAGCTTGCCGATCAGGCCGAGAACCTGGCTGTTCAACTCGGTCTCGGCAAGCGCCAGCGACGGGTCCGCACAGATCAGCGCGCCCGCGGCGGTGTTGGCCGCGAGACAGTCGAAATCCTGATCGCGCACGATCGCGGCGCGCTCATCGGTCACCTTGAGAAGACATGCCTTCACCCGGTCGAAATCGTCGGTGCGGATCGCGGTCTGGCCGACGATGCCGCAACCGAGGTTGCGCTGGCGAACCCAGATCGCGTTCTCCTCGATCCCAGGCAGGCGATCGGGCAGGCGGGCAAGCCGCGCCTCGATTCCCGTACTCAGCTTCTCGGCGGCGGCGGCAAGCTCGGCATCACCGCAGAACAATTGATTGCCGGGATCGCGGATCTGCTGGCAGTTGTTCCTGGCGAACAGCGGCAGCCTGTCGGCGACGGAGCGGTCGGACGGGCTGGATTGCGCGAAGCCTGGAGCCGCCGGCAAGGCCAGCAGCGCAAGCACAGTCAGCACGATGAACCGCATTCCAGTCGCCCCCGCATAGCCGCGGCCATGCTAGCGTCCCGGATCGCGCTGTGGAATGGGTTTGTGGGTAAGCGTACTTTGTGCTGGTAGCCCGGATGGAGCGCAGCGCAATCCGGGATTCGTGCGACAGGCGGCATCGCGGAGCCCGTCATCGAGCGGCGCTGTGCGCCGACCCCGGCGGCTCCATCCCGGCCTATAAGAAAATCAACGCGCCTCGGCGGCGACCATCGAGAACCGCACGGGTTCGTCGACATATTTCATCACGGCCGACCGGTAGAGCACGAACAACGGCTGGTAGCTCCGCGCAGCGTCGTCCTCGACCATTGCCATGCGGCGGTTGTCGAGCATCAGCCAGTGGCCGTCGAGCCGTGCAGCGGCAACCGCATGCTCTTCGCCGGCCCTGACGTCACGCACGACGACGATGCGGAGATCTTCGGTGGCGACGCCCGCGAGCCGCAGGGCGGCGAGCTTGGCAATGGCATAGTCCTCGCAGTCCCCAGCGCCACGCGCGAAAGTCGCGAGCGGCGAGCTCCAGACGTCCTCGGAACCGTCATCGGCGGCACGGATGGCGAGGTTGATCGCGCGATTGATTTCGCCCAGCAGAGCGCGGCCGTCACGGCTGCGGGCCTGGTCGACGATGGCGAGCAGTTTCAGCGCAGCGGGCGACGCGCAATCGTCCCGGTCGCCGTCGCACAGCGCGAGCTGCACCATGTCATCGTCGAGCCTGGACCTCAGCGCGAGCCATTTCTGTTGCAGGCTGCCGGCGGAGATAGCGAAGGCGAACACGCCGAACGGCTCGGCGGATTTGCGCACGAGGACGCCGGCCCCCGGCGACAGTAGTGTTCCAGCGCGAAGCTCGGCGGCCGATCCGAGCAGGATCAATCCGCACAGCACAACGATTGCGCGCCAAGCGCGCGAGCGAGCAGCGGTCTCCATTTGACATCCCCTTCCGGCTTCGCCAGGTCCCCCTCGACCTGCACGTGCTGGGCTTTGTTGCTTTCGCGGAGATAGTGCGAGGCCGCCGGTTTTGTTCTGCTTAACGCGCCCGGCTGGGGTCCCAAAACCGGGCAACAGGCTGAAATGGGCCTGCTCAAATTGCGTAAAATTTTACGATTCGCCGGCTAGGAGGGCGGCAGTTGCCGCGAAGAAGGACCAATTGCAGGCACAAGTTGTCGCGGAACTAATTCTGCGCCTTATGGCTAACGGCTCGCTATTTCACGGCTTCTGTTAGTTGGATCACAGATTTGGCCCCGTATTTGCCGCAGGGTGGTGCGGGGATCCACGAACAAAAGATGACATAAGTATCTATTGTAGGATTTCTACAACGGAATACATGGGGTTACTGGAAGTGAGCGAAAATAAGCGCTATTTTACTTATGAGTATTCCAAAAATTACTTTGGCTTCTCTGCGGGCGCCCAGCCGCCTGAGAGCATCGACCGCTTGGTGATGCCAAATCACACAAGCAATAGGTGGTTTCGCTAAGGACTTGGTAATGATATGCAAGTTTAGGCGAGCGATACTTACTTAGATTTTAACTCCTTTTTTGGTGCCCGGATTGAATTACGCTGGCAAATTTGACGCCGCGATTTCCTTGGACGGCTTGGGTTCCCTATCGCCCGCCGGTAGCCATGTTGATTCCTTTACCGCGAAGGCACACGGTCACGTGCCCGAAGGCGCGGTCGTTGTTGCCGACCCGAACCTGATCTTTCACGGCGAGTACAAGCGCGCCGGCGCCGACCTCGTGGTGTCCCATGAGGGTCACGAGTTCGTCGTTCACGATTACTTCAGGGGTGACAAGCGCGCGGCGATCGCCTCGCCCGATGGTGCCCACCTCACCGGCGATATCGTCAATGCGCTCACGGGCCATGTGCAATACGCGCAGGCCGCCTCCGGCATTGCCGCGGCCCAGGTCATCGGCCACGTCACCAAGCTCTCCGGCAGCGCCACCGCGGTCCGCAACGGCGTGTCGATCGTCCTGAACAACGGCGACAATGTCGAGAAGGGCGACGTGGTCTCGACCGGCGGCGACTCGACGCTCGGCATCACCTTCATCGACGGCACCGTGTTCGGCCTGTCCTCCAACGCGCGGATGGTGCTGAACGAGATGGTCTACGACCCCAACGGGTCGAACAATTCCTCGCTGCTCAGCTTGGTCGCGGGCACCATCACCTTCGTCGCTGGCGAGACCGCCAAGCACGGCGATATGAAGATCGACACGCCGGTCGCCACGATGGGCATCCGCGGCACGGCGGTGTTGAACCAGATCAATTTCGTCGTTCCCGCCGGCGGCGGCGATCCGCAGCCGCAGGTGAGTTTCCAGGTGCTGGTCGAGCCGAACGGCACGACCGGCTCCTACATCCTGTTCGACAAGGTCACGCTGCTGCCGATCGCGACGGTCAACCAGGCCGGCCAGATGATCCAGATCAGCGGCGGCAACGTCTCGATCTCCAATGCGCTGATGTCGCCGGACATCCAGAAGCTGATCACCGACGTGTTCACGCTGAAGTTCACGGACAACAACAGCAACACCAAGCTGACCCAGAACTTCACCGACTCGATCACGCAGACCGGCAACGTTGTCTTCATCAAGACGGATACCGGTGCCACCGCGACCGCGACCTTCACGCATCTCCCTGAGCCGACATCGCAGGGGCCCGGCCATGATCCGGCGACCAGCACCCGCATTCCCGGCCCGCCCCTTGCGCGCAGCCTCGATCTCAATGGCAATGTGCAGAAGGCGTTCCCGCTGACCGAGCGCGCGGACACGACCGGCGACACAACCCATTACGATACCATCTCCGGCCTGATCACCTTCGACGACCAGAATCTGGGCGACCGGCCGACTGTGAGCATGAGCGTCGCCGACGCGCCCAACTACGTCTACAACGACGCCGGGCTGCACGATGTCACCGGATCGCTCACCGCGCTCCAGAAGCAGGACATTGCTGCGACGCTGATCAACATCGACGTGGTCGCCAATGGCGGCAACACCAACCACGGCTCGGCGGTCTGGACCTACACGATTCCCGACCACGTCTTCGACTTTCTCGCGGCGGGTGAGACGCTGACGCTGACCTACAAGGTCCGCGTCAACAGTAATTTCTCGGTCAATCCCGAAGCGTCGACCATCGACATCACCATCACGATCACCGGCACCAACGACAAGCCGGTGATCACCACCAGCGTTCCGGTCATCATCTTCGAAGGCGGCACCAGCGTGCCGGGTGGCCCGCTCACCAGCGAGGTGCCGACTTCGGGCACGCTGACCTTCAAGGATGTCGACCTCACCGACACCCACACGGTCGCGGTTAAGCTGACCAGCGCGACCCTGCCTGACGGTAGCGTTCCGCCGGGCCCGCTCGCGGCGTTCCAGAGCGCGATGTCGGTCGCGATCGCCGCGGGCGCCGATAGCACCGGAGACGGCACCGGCACCATCAACTGGTCGCTGGCTGACCTGCCGGTCTATCTCGCCGACTTCATCCCCAAGGGTGAGGTGCTGACGCTGGTCTACACCGTGACGCTCAAGGACGCGCAAGGCGCCACCTCCCAGCAGACCATCACCGTCACGATCACCGGCACCGACGCTCCCGCCGTGGTGTGGATCGCCACCGACCATGCCGGCGCTCCCTCCGGCGGCTTCTGGAAGGACGCGGCCAACTGGGAAACCGGCACGGTCCCCACCATCAATGACGACGTCATCGTCATCACGGATCAATTGCACGGGCTGACGCCGTCCTATCCGGTGACGATCGACGCGGCTGCTTATGCCAAGTCGATCACGATGAACGACTATGATACTACCGTCGGCCACAGGGCACCGGAAGTCATCAACAAGAGTGCATTGACGATTGCGGGCGAGATCAGCCTCAAGGCCGATTCGAAGCTCACCAATTTTACGGCAAGCACGATCTCGGTTGGTGGCAAGGCCGAGTTCCTGGACAGTAGCGTGCTCACCAACGCCGGCTATCTGACGCTCAAGGGCGGTGGCGATTTCGCCGGCGGCACCACGATCACCAATTCCGGCACGATTGAGCTGTTTGCCGGCACGCTGAAGACGCTCGCCGGAATTAACAATGCCGGCGGCACACTGAAGGCCGATGCCGGCACGACGCTGATCGTCGACACCGCCACCATCAGCGGCGGCACGGTCACCATCGCCGGCACGCTGGAACTCGACGGCACCAGCGTCCTCAAGGACGGCACGCTGAACAATTCAGGCGCGGTCAACGTCAAGGGCACGGCGGAGTTCGCCCACGAGACCGTCTCCAACATGTCCGGCGGCACGATCAAGGTGCTGGCGAATGGCTGGCTGACGATCGACCAAGGCTCGACGGT
>NZ_JADPIT010000020.1:52878-60582 GCF_023073035.1 Bradyrhizobium sp. 62 | reverse complement strand
CTGTTCGACGAGCTGCGCAAGCTCGGCGCGCAGGTGTGGCTGACCGGCGCAGACCCCGCCGCCTTCGCCGAGATCGGCGCCGGGGGCGAGATCTTTGACGTCGAAAGCGGACAGGTATCGGCTCGGCGGTAGTCGCAGCCGTTGAACCGGCCCCATTTCCGCCGCGACTAGTTGCCGGAGGCGGCGCCGACGGCGTCGCGGCCGATTTGCAATCGCGCAATGACATCACGCGCGAACCCTGGAGAGTGAGATGCGGGCGGCAAGGTCCGGGGCGCGAGTCCCGGCACGATGGCAGGCGTTTGCGTGCGGCCTCGTCTTGCTCGCGACGTGCATGCTCGCGGCAAGCGCCGGCGCCTGGATGCCGCAGCCGCTATTTTCGGCCGATCTCATACCCGATCCCGATGCCAAGCTACCCGCACCGACCCGCTACAGCTTTCGGGGAATCCACACCACACTGATGCGGGGCGTCGAAGCGCCGCTTCGCGTCAAGCTCGAAGCCACCGTGCCGGCCGAGCTCAGCGACGTCCTCGCCTTCTACCGCACGGAGCTCGGAAAGCTGGGCTGGCAGGAGCAGCACGATGGCGCCGTCGTCTCCGCCGATCACGTCCGGCTCGCGTTCGTCTCTCCGCTCGGGCCGGCCATGCTGGAGCTCGGCCGCAAGGACAGCAGCACCTTGGTCCATCTCGTGCAGAAGAACTCGGATACTGCAACCAGGGCGAACGTCATGCCCGAACCGGGCCAGGCGAAGCTGGTGTTCAGCAACATCGGCGAGACGGAAGCGGTGCTCGGGATCGACGCGCGGACCATCAAGCGCGCCGCCGGCGCTAATGCCGTATCGCTGGATCTGGCGCCCGGCAAATATTCCTACGAACTGGGCGTGCCCGGCCGTCCGGCCCACACCAACATCCTCACCGTCGCGGCCGGCGACGCCTGGGAGCTCACCGTCGGGCGCGACGGCGAGGCATGGTCGCCGCTCCAGCTCTATTGACCAGTCCGGGATCTTTGAACCTGCCCGGTTCCTGCCGCGACTTCTGGTCTGAGGCCCCGCCGACGGCGTTGCGGCCGTTGCAATCGCGCGCGCCAAAGCGCCGCGCGGCATCCTGGAGACGTAACGATGGCGATGATCCCGCGCGGGATGCAAGTCCCGGCACGATGGCGGCTGCTTGCATGCGGTCTCTTCCTGATGGCGAGCTGCTCGATCGCGGCCGGCGCCGACGAGGGCATCGTCGACGTCCACGCGCTGCCGCAGCTCGAAGGTGCGGTGGAAGACATTTCGCGCCCCGATCCCTATCGCGTCGAATATCGCGTGCCGACGCGGCAGGCCGTGACACTGCCCGCCGTCCAAAAGCTCCTGAGCGACAACGGCTGGGTGCCCTATGTGATGCCGCTTGAGGAGAAAAGCACGCTGCTGAAGTTCAGGAAGGGACGACAGGGCCTTTCGGTTCATTTCACGCAGGCGCCCGGCCGGCCCGACCAGTCCGTGGTTTACTACACCACCGACCGGATCTACGGCAACGTGCCGTTTCCGGAAGGTGCAAGCGACATCGTGTTCGACGGGACGAGGCCCTATCTCGGCTGCGTCGCACCGACGACGCTCGATGCGACGTCGGATTTCTATGCCAGCCAGATGGCTGCGATCGGCTGGCAGAAGCTCACACCGGAAACCGCTGCGCGCTGGACCACCGGCCTGAATGAAACCGTTCCCGACGGCCTGCGCGCGTTCTACGCGCACGCCGATAGCAAGGAGACCGGCTTCTATCAGCAGAAGCCGGTGATGCTGACGCTGACGCGCCGCGACGACGGCCGCACCCATGTCGATATCCGGGTCGCACCCTTCGCGCTGCCCACCGAGCTCAAGGCCGATAGTGATCTGGCCGGCCTGCCGCGGCCAAGCCCGACCAAGACGGCCAGGGGCCTCGGCGGCGCGAGCGACAACAAGCGCGAAATGTCGGCCGCCGCGATGGCCGAGTTGCCGGCCGTGCTCGCCTTCTATCACCGCGAGCTCGCCGCGCGCGGCTGGCAGGAGGACGGCAGCGCGCCGCTCGCACCCGGTGACGAGGTCGCGATCAAGATCTCTTCTGCGGAGGAAACCGGCGTGCTGCGGCTCGGCCGCAAATATGATTTCACCATGGTCAGCCTGACCGCGCAGGTGAAGGACTCCGCGCTTGCCGCCCGTGCCAAGGCGAAGAAAGAGGCGGACGAGAAGTTCCTTGGGGATGCGTTAGGTGCGGCCAAGCAGCTCATCACTGCCGACGAAGCAAGGCGCAAGGTGCAGGCGGCCGCGTTGTCCGACGCGCCGCTGAATGCGCTGGCCGACAGCAAGACGCCGGTGCCGCTGCCCGAAAACGCCGAAGGCGTGAAATTCGAGGGCGACGAGGGCCAGCTCGAATTCTCCTCGATCTCGAGCGTGAAGGCGCTTGCCGCGTTCTATCGCGCATCGCTCAAGCCGGCGGGCTGGAAGGAGCAGCCCTCCGTCATCAACCAGCCCAACATGGCGGTGATGGAATTCTCCAAGAGCGGCAAGTCGATCTCGATGACCGTGATGCAGATGGGGCCGAAGGTGAACGTTAGCGCCAACGGCTCCGGTCTGGTCATCGCCGCGGCGAAGCCTGTCGAGGCCAAATCGACCCAAGCCAAGGCGGCCCAGGCCAAATCGAAGGAGCCGCTCACGCTCGATCCCGATTCCACGCTGCCCGTGCCGACGCAGCACAGCTCGACCGGATTAAGCTCCACGAAATTCCCCGGCAGCGACCAGTCGTTCCGGACCGAGCTCGAAGCCAGCATTCCCGCCGAGCTTGGCGAGGTCCTTGCGTTCTATCGCACGGAGCTGACCAAGCGGGGCTGGCAGGAAAAGACCGACGGCGCGATCGTGACCGCCGAGCGGGCGGAGCTCGCGTTCACCTCGCCGCAGGGACCGGCCGTGCTGAAGCTTGGCCGCGCCAGGGACGAGACGATTGTCAGCCTGATGCAGCGGAATCCGCAGGCCGCGGCCAAGGCCGACATCATGCCGAAGGCGGGACAGGCGAGGCTGATGCTCGGCAATATGGGATCGAAGGAAGCATCGCTGACGATCAACAATCAAACCGTGAAGATCGCGGCCGGCGCCGGCGGTCCGCAATCGCCGAAGGGTCCGATGCTCGATCTGCCGCCCGGCAAGTACCAGTACGCGCTGCGTCTGCCGGGACGCCCTGCTCGCACCGAGACCCTCACCGTGGCCGCCGGCGATGCCTGGGGCCTCCTGGTGGGGCCAAGCGGAGATGTGCTGCCGCTGCAGATGTATTGAGCTGCAAGGCCGTTCCGGGGGCGTTCCACGCGCCTCGGAACGCCCCTCCTCCCCGAAAAATCCACGCCTTCCAGAGCCCGAAACCGCGTCTCGAATCGCGCTTTTTCCAAGCCGCCGAATCGGCCTTCGAAGGCCTTGAAAATCGGCCGAAAAATCCCATCTAATCAAAGACTTGCCAGGAGATACTTTGCGCTAGGCGCAATCCGTCTTTCGTGGCACAAATAGCCCGCATATCAGCGCCTTTTGCGCCGCTGATTCGGGCGACATCTCGAAGGCCTCTCATGACAGAACCTGCTCGGCAGACGCCTGCCGAAAACGAACCCTCAAATCCGAGCGATTACGGGGCGGAATCGATCCGCGTGCTCAAGGGTCTCGACGCCGTACGCAAGCGCCCGGGCATGTATATCGGCGACACCGATGACGGCTCGGGCCTGCATCATATGGTCTACGAGGTCGTCGACAACGCGATCGACGAAGCGCTCGCGGGCCATGCCACGCGAGTCGACGTGATCCTCAATTCCGACAATTCCGTCACCGTGCGCGACGACGGCCGCGGCATTCCCGTCGACATCCATAAGGGCGAAGGTATTTCGGCGGCCGAGGTCATCATGACCCAGCTCCATGCCGGCGGTAAGTTCGACCAGAATTCCTACAAGGTTTCCGGCGGCCTGCACGGCGTCGGCGTCTCCGTCGTCAACGCGCTGTCGAGCAAGCTCGGCTTGCGCATCTGGCGCGACAACAAGGAACACTACATCGAATTCGCCCATGGCGATGCGGTCGCGCCGCTCAAGGTGGTCGGCGATGCGCCCGGCAGGCGTGGCACCGAGGTGACGTTCCAGGCCTCGACGGAAACCTTCAAGAACATCGAGTATGATTTCGCCACGCTGGAGCACCGGCTGCGCGAGCTCGCCTTCCTCAACTCCGGCGTCAACATCGCTCTCTCCGACATGCGTCACGCCGTCGAGAAGCGCGAGGAGATGCACTATTCCGGCGGCGTCGAGGAATTCGTCAAATATCTCGACCGCAACAAGAAGGCGATCGTGCCGGCGCCGATCATGGTGCGCGCGGAAGCCAACGGCATCGGCGTCGAGGCCGCGCTGTGGTGGAACGACAGCTACCACGAGAACGTGCTGTGCTTCACCAACAACATCCCGCAGCGCGACGGCGGCACCCATCTCGCCGGTTTCCGCGGCGCGCTGACGCGCCAGGTCAACGGCTATGCCGAGGCCAACGCGAAAAAAGAGAAAATCGCGCTCACCGGCGATGATTGCCGCGAAGGCCTCACCGCTGTGCTGTCGGTGAAGGTGCCGGATCCAAAATTCTCGTCGCAGACCAAGGACAAGCTGGTGTCCTCGGAAGTGCGCCCCGTGGTCGAGAACGTGCTCAACGAGGCGCTGCAGGCCTGGTTCGAGGAGCATCCCTCCGAAGCCAAGATGATCGTCGGCAAGGTGATCCAGGCGGCCGCGGCCCGCGAAGCCGCGCGAAAAGCGCGCGAGCTGACGCGCAAGAGCCCGCTCTCGGTCTCCTCGCTGCCCGGCAAGCTCGCCGACTGCCAGGAAAAGGACCCGGCGAAATCCGAGCTCTTCATCGTCGAGGGTGACTCGGCAGGCGGCAGCGCCAAGCAGGGCCGCAACCGCGAATTCCAGGCCGTGCTGCCGCTGCGCGGCAAGATCCTCAATGTCGAACGCGTGCGTCCCGACAAGATGCTGCACAGCGAGCAGATCGGCACGCTGATCACCGCGCTCGGCACCGGCATCAGCGACGAATTCTCGATCGAGAAGCTGCGCTATCACAAGATCATCGTGATGACGGACGCCGACGTCGACGGCGCCCACATCCGCACGCTGCTGCTGACTTTCTTCTACCGGCAGATGCGCGAGATCATCGACGGCGGCTATCTCTACATCGCCCAGCCGCCGCTCTATAAGGTCAACCGCGGCAAGTCCGAGCAATATCTGAAGGACGAGCGGGCGCTGGAAGATTATCTGATCGATACCGGACTCGACGACTGCGTCTACATTCCCGGCACCGGCGGCGATCGCACCGGCCGCGACCTGCGCTCGCTGGTCGACGACGCCCGTGCCGTTCGCGGCGTCCTGCGCAGCCTGCACACCCGCTACAATCGCAAGGTGATCGAGCAGGCTGCCATCACCGGCGTGCTCAACAAGGCGATCTACGGCGATCGGGAGAAAGCCGCCGCGGCCGCGCAATACATCGCCGCCCGCCTCGACACGCTCGCCGACGAGGTCGAGCGCGGCTGGATCGGTCAATACGTCGAAGGCCATGGTTTCCAGTTCGAGCGCACGGTGCGCGGCGTCAAGGACGTCGCCCTCATCGACGACGCGTTCCTGGGCTCGGTCGAAGCCCGCAAGCTCGACGAGTACACGGTCAAGCTCCAGGACGTTTATGCCCGCCCCGGCAAGCTGCGGCGCAAGGATACCGAGCACATGGTCTACGGCCCGGTCGATCTGTTCGAAGCCGTCACAGACGCCGGCCGCAAGGGCGTCTCGCTGCAGCGCTACAAAGGGCTGGGCGAGATGAATCCGGAGCAGCTCTGGCAGACGACGCTGGACGTCAATGCGCGATCACTGCTCCAGGTGAAGGTCAAGGAGGTCGACGAGGCCGACGACATCTTCACCAAGCTGATGGGCGACGTGGTTGAGCCGCGCCGCGACTTCATCCAGGAACATTCGCTGAGCGCGACGATCGATATCTGAGATCGGATGGCTTTGGACGGTCGTCATGCCCGGGCTTGTCCCGCCTGCGCGGCCGAAGCCGCTTCGGCGAGGCGAAGGCCGGGCATCTACGTTCTCCGTGCATCTGGCAAAGGCGTGGATTGGCCGGGACAGCCCGGCCATGACGTAGAGACACCTCGGCTGAACCTCCCCCCGCCCTCGCAACAAGTGCAGAATTGCTCCCGCGCTCAATTCTCGGTAGCTTCCGCCTCGAAAACCCGCCCCACTCAACACGACAGCGAGAGACCCCGTGGCGCCCATCCAGTACATTGTCGAGGGCGGTCACCGGCTCTCGGGCTCGATCGAGCCTTCCGGCAACAAGAATGCGGCCCTGCCGATCATCGCGGCAGCCCTGCTCACCGAGCATCCGGTGACCTTGGAAAACGTGCCGCGGATCCGCGACACCGAGACGCTGGTCGAGCTGATCCGCTCGGTCGGCGCGGCGGCGGAATGGACCGCCCGCAACACGCTTCATATTCACGCCAAGAGCATCCGCGCCGCGGATCTCGATCCTGAGCTATGCGTGCGCATCCGCGCCTCGATCCTGCTCGCGGGCCCCCTGCTCGCCCGCTGCGGCGAAGTGATGCTGCCGCCGCCCGGCGGCGACGTCATCGGCCGCCGAAGGCTCGACACGCATGTGCTCGCGCTCGAGCAATTGGGAGCCAAGGTCACCGCGACCGACCGGCTCGAATTCCGCGCTTCGAAACTGACCGGCGCCGACGTGTTCCTGGACGAGCCCAGCGTGACCGCGACCGAGAACGCGCTGGTCGCAGCCGTCGCCGCCGAAGGCACCACCTATTTGCGCAACGCCGCGTCCGAGCCGCATGTGCAGGACCTCGCCAACTTCCTGGTCGCGCTCGGCGCAGGGATCGAGGGCATCGGCACCAACACCATGATCGTGCATGGTCCGGCGACGTTGGGTGGTGCGACCTACCGGATCCAGCCCGACCATATCGAGGTCGGCTCGCTGATCGGGCTTGCCGCCGTGACGCGTTCGCCGCTTCGCATCGTGCGCGCGGGCGTCGAGCATCTGCGCTCGATCCGCATGGGATTCGAGCGGCTCGGCATCGTCTGCCGCATCGAGGGCGACGATCTCATCGTGCCCTCGAACCAGACGCTGAAGATCCAGGACGATTTTGGCGGCCACGTGCCGAAGCTGGAAGACCAGCCCTGGCCGGCCTTCCCGGCCGATCTGATGTCGATCGCGATCGTCACCGCCACGCAATGCGAGGGCGTGATCCTGATGTTCGAGAAGATGTTCGAATCGCGGATGTTCTTCGTCGACAAGCTGATCGCGATGGGCGCGCGCATCGTGTTGTGCGATCCGCATCGCGCCATCATCGCCGGTCCAAGCCGGCTGCACGGCGCGACGATGACCTCACCCGACATTCGCGCCGGAATGGCCATGCTGCTCGCGGCCGTCTGCGCCGAGGGCACCTCCACGATCAACAACGCCGACCAGATCGAGCGCGGCTACGAGCGCATCGACGAACGGCTGAATGCGCTCGGCGCGAAGATCAGGCGCGTGCCAGAACGGAAGGGCTGAGAGTTTCTTCCCTTCTCCCCTTGTGGGAGAAGGTGGCATAAGCGGCCTTCGCCGCCGTTTTTAAGAACGCCGAAGCTTCGCATCGGCTATGGCCCCGGATGAGGGGTTGCTTCAGCGAGTCCTGCTGCTTGAGGGCCGTA
>NZ_JADPIT010000020.1:44869-52824 GCF_023073035.1 Bradyrhizobium sp. 62 | reverse complement strand
GCGGCGAGCCACCCTCTCCCGCAAGGGAGAGGGAGAAGACCAAGCCATGTTTTCGTCGCCCGGCCGTGCTATTGACCCGCCATGCTTGACACCGTCCAGCCTCGTTCGCAGCCGCAAGCCGGCGCGCCGCTAAATCCTCTCGCCGACGAATTCGTCGAGACGCTGCGGCTGGCCGTGCCGATGACGCTGACGCAACTCGGGCAGATCGCGATGATCACGACCGATCTTGCGCTGATCGGCCGGCTCGGCGAGAGCGCGGTGGCAGCAGCGGCACTGGCGCATACGGTCTATTTCGTCAGCTTCACGTTCGGGCTCGGATTGATGGCGGCGGTATCACCGCTGGTCGCGCAGGCGTTCGGCGCCGGCGATGTCAGGCGCATCCGCCGCTCCTTACGCGTCGGCCTGTGGGTCGCGCTGCTGATCTCGCTGCCGATGATGGCCTCGCCGCTCTATGGCGAGCACATCCTGGTTGCACTCGGTCAGGCGCCGCACTCGGCCGCGCTCGCCCAGCGCTATCTGAATGGGCTGGCCTGGGGCATCGCGCCGGCGCTCGGCTTCATCGCGCTGCGCAGCATGATGAGCGCGGTGAACCGGCCGCAGGCGCCGCTGTGGATCACGCTCGCGGCGATCCCCGTCAATGCCGCGCTGGTCTATGTCCTGATCCACGGCCTGTTCGGCCTGCCGGAGCTCGGCCTGTTCGGCGCGGGGCTTGCGACCACGCTGGTCAATCTCGGCTCGTTCGCCGCCACGCTCGCCATTGCGGGGCTGCGCAAGCCGTTCGCGGACTATCGTCCGCTTGCCCATCTCTGGCGGATCGACTGGCCCCTGATGCGCAAGCTCATCGCGATCGGCGCGCCGATCTCGTTCTCGCTGCTGCTGGAATATGGCCTGTTCTCTTCGGCCGCGCTGCTGATGGGATTGATCTCGACCACGGCGCTCGCGGCGCATCAGATCGCGCTCCAGGTCACCGCCGTGCTGTTCATGGTCCCGCTCGGCATCGGCATGGCGGCCACCGTGCGGGTAGGTCACGCCTTCGGCCGCGGCGAGCCGCTTGCGGTGAAGCGCGCAGGTCTCGTCGCAGCCGTGATCGGGATCGCGTTCGTCTCGGCCCTGACCGTCGCGATCATCTTCGGCCGCTATCAGCTCGGCCGACTGTTCTTCGGCAGCGACGTGGCGAGCATGGCGACCGTCGAGCTGACCGCGAAGCTGCTGCTGGTCGGCGCGACCTTCTTCATCGCCGATGCCATCCAGACCATCATGGGCGGCGCGCTGCGCGGCATCAATGACACCAGGATGACGTTGGTATTCGCCGCGATCGGCTATTGGTGCGTGGGCTTTCCCATCGCCTGGTGGCTCGCTTTTCACGCCGATCTCGGCGCGGTCGGTGTCTGGATCGGATTGTCGATCGGATCGTTCGTCTATGCCGGACTTCTGATCTTGCGCTTCCGGATGCTGACGCGCAGACTGACGGAATGAACGGGACCGTCCGCGAAGTCACCCCCGATGTCGACACCGGCGCGCTGCTGGCCGGTGCGCAATTCATCGACGCCTTTCGCGTGGAGATCGGCACGGCACCGGTGAATGCCCGCGAGGCCTGCACCAGGATGGTGTTGCACGGGCCGCGCTGGGTCGGTGCACTGACACGCCTGCGCAACGTGTTGGTGACGCCGTTCGGCCTGAAGACATCGGGCGAGGGTACGCCGGCGCCGGGCGGTTTGATCGGCCTGTTTCCGGTCCTGAGTGAAACGCCCGAGCAGCTGGTCGCCGGCTTCAATGATTATCATCTCGATTTCCGCATCGTGGTCGATGTGGTCGGCGAAGCGGTGCCGCGCCACGTCACCTTGACCACGCTGGTGCGGACCAACAATCGGCTGGGCCGCGCCTACCTCGCGCTCATCACGCCCTTCCACAAGCTTGTGGCCCGCAGCATGATGGGGCGGCTCGCGGAGCCGGCCCGATGACGCTCTCCGTCGACCTCTTCTACTCCTTTCGCAGTCCGTTCAGCTATCTGGCGCTGCCCAAGACGCTCAAGCTCGTCGAAACCTACGATCTGGCGGTCAATGTGCGGCCGGTCTATCCGCTCGCAGTCCGTGTGCCCGGGTTTTTCAAGAAGGCCAGCCCGAACTTCATTCGCTATGTGGTGCTCGACAGCACGCGCGTCGCGCAGCACGAGGGCATTCCGTTCCGCTTTCCCAGGCCCGATCCGATCGTGCAGGACAAGGTCACGTTCGACGTCGCGGCGGAGCAGCCCTACATCCACCGCCTGACCCGGCTTGGTACCATGGCGCAGCTCGAAGGACGCTCGCTCGCATTCACCGATGCGATCGCCCGCGTGCTGTGGGACGGCTCGGTGGCGGGCTGGAACGAGAGCGATCATCTCGCGCGGGCAGCCGACAAGGCCGGCTTCGATCTCGTCGCGATGGATGCTGCGATCACCGCGGACCCGGATCGCTACGAGCAGGTGATCACAGAGAACGAGAAGGACCACGCCGCCTCCGGCCATTGGGGCGTGCCGACCTTCGTGTTCGACAACGAGCCGTTCTTCGGTCAGGACCGCATCGATTTGCTGGTCTGGCGCATGGAGAGCAAGGGCCTGATGCGGCGCTAGCTCACTCCGCCACGCGCGCGGGCTTGTCGGTCGCGGCCTCGGACCATTCGCCGACGACGCGATCGAGATCGCAGAGATTCTGGTGCATCTGCTCCAGCGAGAAGCCGAGCGCGAAGAAGCGCTCCGCGGTGTCGCTGGGCTGGCCCCGGATCAGGCCGTCCTGGCGCACGGCGGCGACCGCCTCGGCATAATGCTGGAGCGCGACATGCACGGGGTGGATCGGCGGGGCGCCGGCGCCTTCGCGCAACGCCGCGGCGGCCGAACGCAGGAAGCGTGCGATCACCGTCGAGACTTCCGTCAGCGGCGCGGCAAGCCGTGTCTGCACCTCGGCCGGCAGCGGCACCACGGTCGAGCGGCCGATCATCACGACGTCATGGCGCAGCCGCAAGATCGTGCGCAACAACGGGCCGGTGTCCGGCCCGCTCGACAATCGCGCAGAGCGCTCGCGCTCGGCTTCGGCGCCGATGGCATTCATGCCGACCATTGCGGTGCCGATACCGTCCTGAATCCGATGCAGCGCGTCGTTGTCCCGGCCGCGCGTCAGGCCCGCGAGCAATTCGGTGAAGGCCTCCGCGATCAATTCGAGCAGCTTCGCCGCGCTGGCGCGGATTTGCCGCACCGCGCGCGATGGCAGCACCAGGAACGAGACGAGCAGCCCCGTCACCGCGCCGACCGTAACTTCGCTGACGCGATCGATCGCCGAGGCCATGGGATCGGCATGATGCATCGAGGGAAGCACGAGCACGATCACGGCCGTCACCGTTGCAGAGCTCAGATTCGGATAGATCGATGCGACAAAGGCAAGCGGCGCCACGGCCAGCACCAGCAGGCCGAGCAGGCCCAGTTCACCGGAATAGGGGATCAGGATCGCGATGGCGCCGCCATAGATCGCGCCGCCGATGGTGCCGAGCATGTAGTCGCGCGTCGCCTTCAGCGAGCGCCCGACGCTCATCTGGGTCACGATGATGGAGGTGAGGACGGCCCAGAGCGGCAACAAGAGATGCAGCGCGGTGGCGAGCGCGTAGGCGCCGGTGGCCGCCACCGTGACCCGGATCGCCAACCCCAATTGGGTCTTTCGCGACCAGACCCGGTCGAACAGCTCTCCTGCGAATGCCATCGTCCTATCCCGATCCAATTCTGGTAAAGCCAGCCAAAAGCATAGCTGATGCCCGCGGCCCCGAGGCCGCTTGAAAGGCCAAATCAGCCCGCCTAACTTGCGCGCCAAAACGAGGAAACACGATGGCTCACGAAACCGCAACGCTCGCCGCCTATGTCGCCAACCTGAAATTCCAGGATATTCCGGCGGAAGTGCTGGATCGGGCAAAAGTGCTGACGCTGGACTTCCTCGGCAGCGCCATCCGGGCCCGCAGCGAAGCGGAATCGACCCCCTCGATCCTGAAGATGCTGGAGGCCCTTGCGCTCGATACCAAGGGCGAATCCACCGTGTTCGGCGACAGCAAGACCTGGACGCCGGCGGTCGCGGCGCTGCTCAACGGCGCGCTCGGCCATTCCCTCGACTTCGACGACACCCATGCGGACTCCTCGCTGCATCCGAGCGCGCCGGTGGTTCCGGCCGCCTTCGCCATCGGCGAGATGGTCGCCGCGTCGGGCCGCGACGTGCTGACCGCGATCGTTGCGGGCTATGAGGTCTGCTGCCGGCTCGGCAACGCACTCGACCCGACCTCGCATTACGCCCGCGGCTTTCATCCGACCGCCACCGCCGGCACCTATGGCGCAGCCGCGGCCGCCGGCAAATTGTTCGGCCTCTCCGAGCAGCAGCTCGTCGCCTCCTTCGGCGTCGCCGGCAGCCAGGCCGCGGGCTCGCTGCAATTCCTCGTCAATGGCGCCTGGAACAAGCGCTACCAGGTCGGCGCCGCCGCGATGAACGGCGTGATCGCCGCGACGCTGGCGCGCAACGATTTCGTCGGTGCGACGGAATCGGTCGAGGGCAAGCACGGCCTGCTCGCCGGCTACACCGACGATGCCCATCCCGACAAGGCAGTCGCCGAGCTCGGCAAGACCTACGAGACCATGAAGATCGGCGTCAAACCGTATCCGAGCTGCCGCTACACCCATGCCGCGATCGACGCGCTGATCGCGATGCGGCGTGAGCACAATCTGACGCCCGATCAGGTCAAGCGCGTCGAGATCGGCCTGCATCGCAACGGCATCACGCTCACCGGCGACGCCGCGACCAAGCGGCACCCGACCTCGATCGTCGGCGGCCAGTTCTCGATGTTCTTCACCGGCGCGCTCGCGCTCGACCAGGGCTCATTTGGCTGGGACGACTACAGCCGCCTGGGCGACGCCGCCATCGACGCGCTCGCCGACAAGTTCGACGTGGTGCAGGACGATCGGCTCGAAGTCGGCCGCACCCACCCCTTTGGCGCCCGCGTGAGTATCACGACGGACGACGGCGTGCATGAGCGGCTCTTTGCCGATCCCTCGGGAGAGCCGACCTCCTTCCCCGACGCGCAGGCGATGCAGCAGAAGTTCTTGACGCTGGCCCGCCCGGTGCTGAATGCGCGCGCGGAGAAATTCGCGGACGCGATCATGACGCTGGAGCGGTTCGACCGCGTGGCGAAGGCGACGGAGCTGGGAAGGTAACTCCTAATCCACCCTCGCGACTTTCCCTTTGTCGCGCGTTGCTGCCACGACATCCCGCACCAGATCAAACACACCATCCGCTTGCGGTGGTGCGTTCGGCGAACGGCCTAACCGCACGATCACCAGACGCTCCGACGGAATCACAATCGTGTATTGCCCGATCGTGCCCTTGGCGAAAAAGGCGTCGCGCGGCCAGCCGTGCTCGACGCGGAATTTCGCGCCAAAGCTGTCGCCCTGGTTGGTCCAGAAGCCGGCGCCGATGCCGACCCAGGCATTGGGCGTCGCCGACGCCGAGTAATTCACCCAGCCCTCGGGCAGGATGCGCCTGCCGCCGGCGACGCCGTCGTTGAGATAGAGCTGGCCGAAGCGTGCCCAGTCGCGCGCGGATGCGAGCATCTCGCTCGACCCCTTGATCGTGCCGGCGCCGTCGAGCTGGAGCGTGACATGGCGCATGCCGAGCGGCGCGAACAATTCGCGGCGCGCGAAGGCAAGCACATCGGCTGGATTGCCGCCGGCAGCTTTGCGGATCAGATGCGCGAGCATGATGGTGTTGCCATCGTGATAGTTCCACACGGTGCCCGGCGCGGTCGCAAGCGGCATGCTCGCGGCATAGGCGGCCATGTCGTCTTCGGTGAATTTCATGCGATTGACCGGCTCGAACGCGGAGCCGAGCGAGGCCTGAAGCGAGCTGCCGAGCGCCAGGCCCGCGGTGTGGCGCAGCAATTGATCGACGGTGATGGCGTGACGCGGATCGTCCGGATTTGCCCAGGCGTCGACCGGTGCGGTCCCGTCGAGTTTCAGTCTGCCCTGACGCACGAGGATCCCGGTGAGAGCCGAGATCACGGACTTCGTCATGGAGAAGCCGAGCAGCGGCGTCTCCGGTCCGATGCCGTCCGCATAGCGCTCCGCGATGATACGGCCCGACTTCATGACGACGATTGCGCGGGTGCGGCGGAATGGCGGCGATGGCGGCTCGGCAAAGGCGCGGTCGAGCGCGGCTGACAGCTCCGGGCTCTGTGGCGACACGACCGCGTGGCCGGCGATCTCGGGCAGCAACGCCGGCTGCCTGTCGTCCGGCGGCAACGTGACGTCGGTGATCCCTCCGCCGTGCTCGAGCGTGCAGCCGAGTCCCTCGCGATAGACGGCGTGGCTGCGGCCGATGCCGAACAGCGTCACCGTGACGTCCTTGCGCATGCGATCTACCTGATAGTCCATCGCCCAGGTGAGCAGACCGGCACCCGGCATCGCATCGGCGGTCTCGGTCAAATTACGCCTGACATCGAGGCCCGAGACAAACGTCTCCGAGCAGAGCACGTCGGCGATGAAGCCGGTGGCGACCTTGGGCACGTCATGGGCGCGAACCGCGCCGAGCGCGAAGCCGACAAGGGCGATGGTGGTGGTGAGAAGGACGATCTTGCGGCAGCGGGTCACGGGCTTGCTCCGGCTTGAGGCGTGTGCCGGAGACGAAGCGGCATTCACGCGATGCCTGCTCGCCGGATTTGGAAAGCGGCCTAGCCGAAACCGCGAGACGCTCGCCGATTCCAAAATAACCTAAATATTTCAGTACACTAAAGCTTAGACGGCATTGACCTTGAGCCGCCGGTACTCCGTCGGCGTCACGCCGGTCACGGCCTTGAAGGCGCGGTTGAACGGGCCGAGCGACTGGAAGCCGGAATCCATCGCGATGGTGATGACGGGGACCTCGGCCTGGGCGGGATCGGCCAGCGCGGCCTTGGCCTCCTCGATCCGGTGGTTGTTCAGGAACACATTGAAATTGCGGTAGCCGAGTCGCTGGTTAATCAGCCGGCGCAGCCGGTATTCGGGAATCTTCAGCCGGCCCGCCAGCACGCCGATGCTGATGTTCTCCTGGCGATAGATCCGTTCGTCCGCCATCAGCCGCATCAGGGCGTCGATCAGCTTTTGGTCGGCGGCATCCTCGCCGACAGGCTGGCTCGCCGCGATCGCGGGCGCAGCCTCCGCGGCGGCTGGAAACAGGTCGGCGCCATCGACCCGCATCATCGCATAGGCGATGGCCGCGACGATGCCGGCGAGCACGCCTGTATTGACGGTGTTGGCGACATCGCCGACGTCACTGCCGCCGACAAGGATCTGGAGCAGCGCGTTCAATCCGCCATAGAGCGCGGCGGCACAGACGATGAAGACGCGAACACGGCGGCGGCGCTCGACCAGATCGGCTGACCATGAGCCGATTGTCTGCACGATCGCGAGCGCAATGAAGCCGAGCACAATCAGGTTCACCGCGGTGACGGCGACCCGGACATGTCCGCCAGGTGCGAGCCAGAGACAGCTGACGAAGCTGAAGGCTGCCACCAACGCCCAGGTCAATCCGTGCCACCGGCGCAGGCGAAACTCGTCGTCGAACAGCGCGCGCGTGAACAGCCAGAACACCACGATATTGCCGATCGACACCGCGATCAGCGGCGTATGCCAAGCCGGGACCAGCGATGATGTTCCGACAGAATAGCTCACAGCATGCGCGGCCGAGCCGAGCGCAAAGGCCGCACCGAGCCGCGCTGCCAGCACATTGGGGAAATCCGAGAGCAATGACGCTGCCAACACCAGCAGCAGCGCCACAGAAGCGGCGCGAAAGGCGAGTTCGGTTGCGGCAAGGGTCATCGGGTGATGCAATGGGTCGCGGTTGACATCAGCCGAACATCCTTCGTTGCGCCTGTTTTTTCAAGGACCATCGCTCGCCGCGCACACTGTCATCGTCCGGCTC
>NZ_JADPIT010000020.1:39399-44792 GCF_023073035.1 Bradyrhizobium sp. 62 | reverse complement strand
TGGATCGCCCGCTTTCGCGGGCGATGACGGCGGAGTATGTGATCCAGGCTTAGCCGCGACGGCCGCACAAAATCCTGCTACGATTTAGCTCGAAGAAACCAAAAGGAGTCCACCATGAGCTGGCAACCCTCGAACGATCCCGTGCTCGGCGATCCCATGTCCTGCGATGCGCTCGATCTCGTCATCGTGCCGCGCACGCGCGATCTCGGCGACGGCTTCGCGGTACGCCGCGCGTTGCCGCACGGCAAGCGGCAGATGGTCGGACCCTTCATCTTCTTCGACCATTTCGGGCCGGTGCAATTCGTCTCAGGCAAGGGCATGGACGTGCGGCCGCACCCGCATATCGGGCTTGCTACCGTCACCTATCTGTTCGACGGCGCGATCATGCATCGCGACAGCGAGGGCAACATCCAGGAGATCCAGCCCGGCGCGATGAATTTGATGACGGCCGGCCGCGGCATCGCGCATTCCGAGCGCACGCCGGATGTCCAACGCGCCTCGGGGCAGAAGATGCTGGGCCTGCAAAGCTGGATCGCGCTGCCGGCAGGATCGGAAGAAATCGCCCCTTCGTTTCAGCACTACGGGGCGGGTGACCTGCCGATGGTCTCCGAGCGCGACTTCACCGCGAAGGTGATCGCGGGCTCGGCCTTCGGCGTCACTTCCCCTGTTTCGATGGTGTCGCCCTGGTTCTACACTGAGGTCACGGCGGCCGCGGGCGCGACCGTGCCGCTCGACCCCGATCACGAGGAGCGCGCCATCTACGTGGTCGACGGCGAGGTCGAGATCGCGAACGAGCGCTACGAGGGGCCGCGGCTGCTGATCTTCCGGCCGGGCGACCGCATCACGGTGAAGGCGCTCAAAGCCACGCGGATGATGTTTCTGGGCGGCGACGCGCTGGAGGGCCCGCGCCACATCTGGTGGAATTTCGTCTCCTCCAGCAAGGAGCGGATCGAGCAGGCCAAGCAGGACTGGAAAACCGGCCGCTTCGCTGCGGTTCCGCAGGAACATGAGTTCATTCCGCTGCCGGAATAGGCTATCCCGGTTTCCGGTCGCGCGATCAGGCGCGGCCGGATGTCCTGTCGCAAGGCCTTGCTCCGAAAGTTCTGCCGATGACCACCATGCTCTCCAGCGACCTGCCGCTGCCCAAGATCGGGCGCGGCAAGGTGCGCGATATCTACGCCGTCGACGACGACCGCCTGCTGCTCGTCACCACCGACCGCATCAGCGCCTTCGACGTCGTGATGGGCGAGACCATTCCGATGAAGGGCGCGGTGCTGACGCAAATCAGCGCGTTCTGGTTCAACGAGCTTGAAGGCGTGGTGCCGCATCACATGATCAGCGCCGACACCGACGAGATCATCGCCGCCGTGCCGGCCTTGAAGCCGCATCGCGCCGAAATTCTCGGCCGCGCCATGCTCTGCCGCCGCACCACGGTATTTCCCATCGAATGCGTGATCCGCGGCTACCTCTCGGGCTCGGCCTGGAAGGAATATTCAGCCAGCGGCACACTGGCCGGCGAGAAGCTGAAAGCAGGTCTGGTCGAGAGCGAGAAGCTGGAGCCTTCGATCTTCAGCCCCGCGACCAAGGCCGAGACCGGCCATGATGAGAACATCACCATCGCGAAGATGCGCGAGGTCGTCGGCGACGAGACGGCTTACACGCTCGAGAGCATGACGCGCGCGATCTACACGCTCGGCGAGGAGCTCGCCCGCGAGCAGGGCATCATCATCGCCGACACCAAGTTCGAATTCGGCCGCGACAAGAACGGCCGCATCATCCTGATCGACGAAGTCATGACGCCGGATAGTTCGCGTTTCTGGGCCGTCGACGCCTACAAGCCGGGCCAGCCGCAGGCGAGCTTCGACAAGCAGCCCTTGCGCGACTATCTCGACGTCGAGCGCCGCGCCGGCCGCTGGAATGGCGACGCCCCGCCGCCGCCTTTACCCGCAAGCGTGGTGGACGCGACCAGCAAGCGGTATCTGGAAGCATATCGCCGCGTGACGGGGCAGGATTTGAAGATCTAGCCCCACTCGGCACCTCTCGCTCCGTCATTGCCGGCCGGCTCGATGCCTCCCCTGCGTCGTCCTGGCGAAAGTCAGGACCCATACCGCGAGGTTTATCGCGTGCGTTCGGTGCAAATCCCGAATGCGCAGACTTCGCCAAACTGCTCCCTGGGTTAATGGGTCCTGGCTTTCGCCAGGACGACGACGAATGGCGGGCGCTTCGGTTTCTTCCATCCGGCTTGCAAGAATCCTGTTGCACTAGCCTCGCAGTCGTCTACCTCTCGGAGGGAAATATTCACGAGCGAGTGTTACGGCGTGACAGATCCAGCAATTGGCTTCACTCCGTCGGCCGGGCTCACTCCGGCCCTCAAGCGTGCGCTGACTGATATATTGGGCGGGAGCGCCGCCAGCGTCCTGACCGTCACATTCGGACTGTCCTACTCGCTGCTGATCTTCGCGGGGCCGTTGTCGCCCTATCTGTCCTACGGCATCACGGCCACTTTCGTCAGCTCTGCGGTGCTTGCGGCCGTCGTCGGGCTCGGCAGCTCCCTGCCCTTCGCGATTGCAGCCCCTGACAGCACGACCGCCGCGGTGACGGGTATCCTGGCAGCCTCGGTGGTCGAACGCATCGAGACGGCGCACCTGTCGGCGCTGTTGCTGTCACCAATCCTGATCACGCTCGGCCTGTCGACGATGCTGACAGGCTTGGTGCTGTGCGGGCTGGGCCTGACGCGGCTTGGCCGCGCCATCCGCTACGTGCCTTATCCGGTGGTCGGCGGCTTCCTGGGCGCAACCGGACTTCTCATCGTCATGGGTGCGGTCCGGGTGATCACCGACCACCCGCTGCAACTGGCGACACTGTCGCACTTCGCCAACCGCACGATCCTGCTGGAGCTGGGTGCCGCCTGCGCGATGGCGCTGGTGCTGTATCTCACCTGGCACCGCTCGCGCAGCCCGTTCGGACTGCCGATCATCCTGGTCGGCGGCGTGCTCACCGCGCATCTGGCGTTCTGGATCACCGGCGTCTCCTCCGATGAGGCGCACACATTGGGCTGGACCTTTCAGTCCCCACCGCAAGCGGTCTTCGTGCTGCCCTGGCACACCGACGATCTCGCCCGCTATCCCTGGTTTGCCATACCGGACCTGCTCGGCAACGTCGTCGCGGTCATCTTCGTCACGGCCTCCAGCACGCTGTTCAACACCACCGGCATCGAGGTGGCCACGCATCGCGAAGCCAACCTGGAGTGTGAGCTGAACGTCACCGGCGCCGCCAATATCCTGACCGGCATGCTGGGCGGCTATCCCGGCTGCAGCTCGACCAGCCGCTCGATGCTCAATTTCTCCAGCGGCGGCCGCGGGCGCCTGTCCGGCCTCACGGCCGCAGCGCTGTCGCTGCTGGTGCTCGCCGTCGCACCCGAGCTGCTCGGCTTCATCCCCAAATTCGTGCTCGGCGGCCTGTTGCTCTATCTCGGCGCCGACCAGCTGCACAAATGGATCATCGAGTCGCGCAAGCGGCTGTCGAAGCTGGAATATCTGTCGCTGATCGCCATCATCGCGATCATCGTGGCCTGGGGTTTCGTGCCGGGCATCCTGATCGGCGTCATCATCGGCTGCGCGACGTTTGCGTTCAGCGCCGCGCGGGTCGAGTCGATCAAATACAGTTTCGACGGCTCGGAGTACCGCTCCTCGCTCGATCGCTCGCGCGACGACCAGGAGGTGCTGCTGGCCCATGGCGGCAAGATCCGCGGCCTCAATCTCCAGAGCTATCTGTTCTTCGGCTCCGCCAACCGGCTCTATCAGCACGTCAAGCAGCTGCTGCAGGAACGCCCCGAATGCCGCTATCTGCTGTTCGACTTCAAGCTCGTCACTGGCGTCGATTCATCGGCCGCCTATAGCTTTGCCCAGATCAAGCGCAGCGCCGGCGAACTCGGCGTCGAGCTGATCCTGGTGCATCTGTCGGCCACAGCCGAGAAGGTGCTGCGCTCCAGCGACTTCGTCGGCGAGGGCGTCACCATCGTCCCCGAGCTCGATCGCGCGCTGGAATGGTGCGAGAACGAGCTCATCTCGCAGCATCAGGAGCTGGCGCAGGAAGAAGCCAGCCTGCGCGACTGGTTCACGCGAATGCTCGGCAGTGAGGACGGCGCCGACGAGCTGATCCGCCGCTGCCAGCGCATCGAGGTCGAAGCCGGCGAGGTCATCGTGCAAGCCGGCGACCCCGCCGATTCCATGCATTTCATCCTCGACGGCCGCGTCGGCATCATGATCCCGGCCGACGACGACCGCAGCACGCGCGTGCGCAGCCTCGGCCGTTACACCACGATCGGCGAGATGGGGCTGGTATCACAGACACCGCGCAGCGCCACCATCCAGGCCGAGGTCGACAGCGTGCTCTACGTGCTGAACACGCACCAATTCGACGCCATCAAGACCGAGGATCCCGCACTCAGCCACAAGCTGCTGACCTATTTCGTGTCTGTGATGGCGGAGCGGCTGACCTTTGCGAACCGCACGATCGCGGTGTTGCGACGTTGATTGGCGCGTAGCTTCGTCATTGCGAGGAGCTATTGCGACGCAGCAATCCAGACTGTCTCGGTGCGGAAGGCAATCCAGAATCCGTGCCGCGGAAATAGTTGGATTGCTTCGCTTCGCTCGCAATGACAGATTTGCTTCGCTTCGCTCGCAATGACGTGGAGGAATGACGGCGACCTAAACCCCCGCCATCATCACGTATTTGATCTCGACATATTCTTCCATGCCGTGATGCGAGCCTTCGCGGCCGAGGCCGCTCTCCTTGACGCCGCCGAAGGGTGCGACTTCGGTGGTGATCAGGCCGGTGTTGACGCCGACCATGCCCGACTCAAGCGCCTCGGCGACACGCCAGACGCGGCCGAGATCGCGGGAGTAGAAATACGACGCCAAACCGAACGGCGAAGCGTTGCACATCGCGATGACGTCGGCCTCGTCCTTGAAGCGGATCACCGGTGCGAGCGGGCCGAAGGTTTCCTCCTGCGCCACCAGCGAGTCCGGCTTGACGTCGGCAAGCACCGTCGGCTCGAAGAACGAGCGCCCGAGTTCGCTGCGCTTGCCGCCGGTGACGACCTTGGCACCCCGCTTGACGGCGTCCGCAATGTGGCGCTCGACCTTGTCGACCGCTTTCAAATTGATCAACGGGCCCTGCGTGACGCCGGTTTCCGTGCCGTCGCCGATCTTCATCGCCGCGACCTTCTTCGACAGCTTCTGCACGAACTCGTCGTAGATCTTGTCCTGGGCATAGATGCGGTTGGCGCAGACGCAGGTCTGGCCCATGTTGCGGTATTTCGAGACGATCGCGCCTTCGACCGCCGCATCGATATCGGCGTCGTCGAACACCACGAACGGCGCGTTGCCGCC
>NZ_JADPIT010000020.1:34722-39341 GCF_023073035.1 Bradyrhizobium sp. 62 | reverse complement strand
TGCCGGTAGAGAATCTTGCCGACCGCGGTCGAGCCGGTGAAGCCGACGAAACGCACGGCCGGATGCTCGCACAGCACCTTGCCGATCGGCGCTGCATCGCCGGTGATGATGTTGAACACGCCCTTGGGCACGCCGGCCTTCTCCGCGAGCGCGGCCAGCGCCAGCGCCGACAGCGGCGTTTCATTGGCGGGCTTCAGCACCACGGTGCACCCGGCCGCAAGCGCCGGCGAAACCTTTCGCGTGATCATCGAGTTCGGGAAATTCCACGGCGTGATTGCGCCGCAGACCCCGATCGGCTGCTTGATCGCGAGCAAGCGCGCATCCGGCCGCTGCGTCGGAATCGTCTCGCCATAGACGCGGCGGGCCTCCTCGGCGAAAAATTCGACATAGGCGCCGCCGATGTCGACTTCGCCGAGGGCTTCGGCGAGCGGCTTGCCTTGCTCGGAGGTGAGGATCAGCGCGAGGTCCTCGCGGTTGGCGATGATCAGCTCGAACCATTTGCGCAAGATATTGGAGCGCTGCTTGGCGGTGTGCTTGGCCCAGCCCGGAAAGGCGCGCTCGGCGGCCTCGACCGCCGTGGTGGCGTCATCGGCCGAAAGCTGCGGAACCTTTGCGAGCTCGACGCCGGTCGCGGGATTGTTGACGGCGAAGACCGGCGCGCCGACCCAGGCGCCATCGATGTAGCAAGCCTCCTTCAGAAGCGACGGGTCCTTCAACCGGTCGCGCAGATTGGACGTGGCGTGCTGAGCACGTGCGGCGGCGGTCGGGGTCATGGCGTTGCTCCTGCGGGGCTTTTGCGGGCTGTTCCGGTTCGGCCGGAATATAGGGAGAAGCGGCGCGCAATGCACCGTCCCGCAACGCACATCTGCTGGGAGCCAGGCTCGGAGCGGCGGACTTACGCCGCGCCGCTCAGATAGGTCTCGCGCCGCCCGATCATGCGCTCGGCGGCGGCCTTGGCGTCGGCCTTCGAGGAGGTCGCGCAGGTCCGATATTCGAGATCAGGGACGTCGGACGCGTTGCGGCGGCCGAACCAGGACTTTGAACCGACCGGCAGTAGCGCCAGCGCCTGCGCCAGATTGTCGACCGCGCCAAATGAATAGAGCGCGCCGGTGCCGGCGATGCGAACCTCATAGATGCCGGGCGAGATCGGCGCCTCGAGATTTTCGCCCCGTCCGGGACGGGGATAGCGCTTCCATTCGCTCCAGGTCGAAATCATCTGAGGTCCCCCTCGCGGCCGGTGGGCGGCCGCTAAATTTGCATCAAGTCTTAACGTTGGCCGTCGATCGGCCGAGAGCTGAACGCCGCAGCTCACAAAATGTTTCAAGTGCGTCAAAACAGTCGAAACATAGCGCCAGCAGCCATCCACGGTCACAGCTGGTTGCGGCCATCCACCGCAGATTGTGACGGAGCGTTGCAGTTCAACCGCTTTGTCGTCGTGCGCGGGGAGCCGACCGTCAAGTCACGACATCGCGACCGCGGCAGGTACGCGGATGCGCTTGCCGCGCGGCGCACGCGGGAGGACAATCGATCGCTTCCAACAATAATCAAACCGGAGGAAACGCGGATGCAAGGCAAAGCTGAGATCGACCAGATTCTGCGCCAGAAGAGCGAGGCCGGGGAAATTCCCGGCGTCGTCGCCATCGCCGCCAGCGGTACCGACGTGCTGTATCAGGGCGCGTTCGGCAAACGCGACCTGTCCAAGCCGGACGCGATGACCGCCGACAGCGTGTTCTGGATCGCATCGATGACGAAGGCGGTGACATCAGCGGGCGCGATGCAGCTCGTCGAGCAGGGCAAGCTGTCGCTGGATGCACCGATCGGCGAGGTGTTGCCCGATCTCGCCAAGCCGCAGGTGCTCGAAGGCTTTGACGCCAAGGGCGAAGCCAAGCTGCGGCCGGCCAAGGGGCCGATCACGCTGCGCCAGCTCATGACCCACACGGCAGGCTTCTGCTACAACATGTGGAACGGCGATCTCGCGGTCTATCTGGACAAGAACGGCATCCCCGCCATCACCACCTGCCAGAACGCGGCATTGAAGACGCCTATCATGACCGACCCCGGCACGCGCTGGGAATACGGCACCAATATCGATTTCGTCGGCAAGGCCGTGGAAGCCGCCAGCGGCAAGCGCCTCGATGCCTATCTGCGCGACAATCTGTTCGCACCGCTTGGCATGAGCGACACCGCCTTCAAGATCACCGACGACATGCGCAAGCGCCTGGTCGGCATGCATGCGCGCGGCGAGGACGGCAAGCTCGCCGCGATCCCGTTCGAGCTTGAGCAGGAGCCGGAATTCCACATGGGCGGCGGCGGCCTTTATTCGACCGCGGCCGACTATATCAGGTTTACCCAGATGATCCTGAACAAGGGCCGCGGCAACGGCAATCAGGTGCTGAAGGCCGAGACCATCGCGACGATGGGGCAGAATCACATCGGCGATCTCGCCATGGGCAAGATGACCACGGCGGCGCCGATGTACACCAATGACGTCGATCTCTATCCCGAGCAGGTGAAGAAGTGGGGCCTCAGCTTCATGATCAACACCGCCAAGACCGCCGAGGGGCGTAGCGCGGGCAGCCTCGCCTGGGCCGGCCTCGCTAACACCTACTACTGGATCGACCCGGCGCGCGACGTCACCGGCGTGATCCTGATGCAGCTGCTGCCGTTCGCCGACGCAAAGTGTCTCGAGGCTTTTGCCGGCTTCGAGCGCGGCGTCTATGCCGGGCTCGATGCCGGCAGCGGGCAGAAGGCGGCGTAAGGCGCCGCCTGACTCTCACGAGGCGTCACGGCCGGGCTTGTTGTCCCGGCCGTCCACGCACCTGACTGGAGGACACGATCTTGACAGACAAAGCCGACAGTTACGTTTGCGGCATCTCCGACACGCCGCTGCTCGGCGACACCATCGGGCGCAGCCTCGATCAGGCCGCGCGGCGCTGGGGCGATCGCGAGGCGCTGGTATCGCCCAGCCACGGCGTGAGATGGACATGGAAGGAGTTTGCCGAGCGGGTCGACGCGCTCGCCGCCGGCTTTGTCGCGCTCGGCCTCGAACGCGGCGAACGGATCGGCATCTGGTCGCTGAACCGGCCGGAATGGACGCTGACCCAATTCGCCGCCGCCAAGGCCGGCCTCATCCTGGTGACGATTAATCCGGCTTACCGGCTGAGCGAACTGGAATTCGCGCTGCACAAGGTCGCATGCAGCGCCATCGTCACCGCGACGGCGTTCAAGACCAGCAACTACATGGACATGCTCAACACGCTGTTGCCCGAGCTTGCGACCGCCAAGCCCGGGCAATTGCGCGCCGCGCGGCTACCGGCCTTGCGCATCGTGATCCAGATCGGCGGCCCCGCCTATCCGGGCACGATTCCGTTCGAGGAGGCCGCCGTCATGGGCGGACCCTTGCACCGCGAGCAGCTCGCCGCGCTCGATGCCTCCCTGCAATTCGACGATGCCGTCAACATCCAGTTCACCAGCGGAACGACGGGATCGCCCAAGGGCGTGACGCTGACCCATCACAACATTCTCAACAACGGCTATTTCGTCGGCCGCGCCATGCGCCTCACCGAACAGGACCGCATCTGCATTCCGGTGCCGCTCTATCATTGCTTCGGGATGGTGATGGGCAACCTCGCCTCCGTCACGCTCGGCACGACGATGGTCTATCCCGGCGAGGGGTTTGATCCGCTCGCGACGCTGCGAACGATCGAGCAGGAAAAATGCACCGCGCTATACGGTGTGCCGACGATGTTCATCGCCGAACTCGACCACGGTGAATTCTCAAATTTCAATCTGAAGTCGCTGCGCACCGGCATCATGGCCGGTGCACCCTGCCCGATCGAAGTGATGAAGCGCGTCAACAGCGAGATGAACATGGGCGAGGTCACGATCGCCTATGGCATGACGGAGACGAGCCCGGTCAGCTTCCAGAGCGCCGTCGACGATCCGCTCGATCGCCGCGTCTCGACGGTCGGGCGAATCCATCCGCATGTCGAGGTCAAGGTCGTCGATCTCGACGGCAGAATCGTCAAACGCGGCGAACGGGGCGAGCTCTGCACCCGCGGCTACAGCGTGATGCTGGGCTATTGGGAGGAAACGGAGAAGACCGCCGATGTGCTCGACGCCAACGGCTGGATGCATACCGGCGACATCGCCGTCATCGACGACCAGGGTTATTGCAACATCGTCGGCCGCATCAAGGACATGGTGATCCGCGGCGGCGAGAACCTCTATCCCCGCGAGATCGAGGAATTTCTGTACCGCCATCCCAAGATCCAGGATGTGCAGATCTTTGGCGTTGCCGATACCCGCTACGGCGAGGAACTCTGCGCCTGGATCCGCGTCAGGTCCGGCGAGACGCTGACGCTGGAAGAGGTGCGCGCCTTCTGCGACGGCCAGATCGCCCACAACAAGATTCCGCGTTACGTGGAATTCGTCGACGAGTTTCCGATGACCGTGACCGGAAAGATCCAGAAATTCCTGATGCGCGACCAGGTGGAGCAACGGCTTGGGCTGAAGGCCGCGAAGACTGCGTAGGTTGCCTGTCATTCCCCGCGAAGGCGGGGCATCCAGTACGCCGCGGCTTCTCCGTAGCCCACTAACGGCTCTGGAATACTGGGTCA
>NZ_JADPIT010000020.1:0-34712 GCF_023073035.1 Bradyrhizobium sp. 62 | reverse complement strand
CCGGTCAAGCCGGGTGACGACAGCGGAGAGTGCCGCTCGCAATGACGGGGAGAGAGACCGCGTTACACGGTCAGTCCGCGCTGCCCTGCGAGTTCCTTCAGCGACACCTGCGGACGCGCGCCGATGTGCTGGATCACTTCGGCGGCTGCGAGCGCGCCGAGCTCGCCGCACTGCTTGTGGGACAGGTTGCGCGCCAGGCCATACAGGAAGCCGGCAGCGAAGAGGTCGCCGGCGCCGGTGGTGTCCACGAGTTTCGCGATCGGAGACGCCGGCGCTGCGACTGCATCAGTTGGCGTGACCACCACGCAGCCCTTTTCGCTGCGGGTCACCACGCCGAGATTGACGTCGTTGCGCAACTGCTTGAGCGCGGTGTCGAAATCGGAGGTCTGGTAGAGCGAATGCAGCTCGGACTCGTTGGCGAACACGATATCGACGGTGCCGTTGCGCATCAGCCCCAGGAACTCGTCGCGATAACGATCGACGCAGAAGGAATCCGACAATGTCAGCGCCACCTTGCGCTTGGCATCATGGGCGATCTTGGCCGCCTTGACGAAGGCGTCCTTGGCGTTCTTGGGGTCCCAGAGATAGCCCTCGAGGTAAACGATGCCGGCCGCGGCGATCTCGGCCGGGTCGATGTCGGCGGGCGACAGGTCCTGCGCGGCGCCGAGATAGGTGTTCATGGTGCGCTCGCCGTCATCGGTCACCAGGATGTAGGAGCAGCCGGTTGCAGGGCCGTCCTTCGCCGCGGGCGTGTTGAAGGCGACGCCGGCCGCGCGGATGTCGTGGACGTAGAGTTTCCCGATCTGGTCGTCCTTGACCTTGCCGACATAGGCGGCGCGCGCCCCGAGGCTGCCGATGCCGACGATGGTGTTGGCTGCCGAACCGCCGGAAACTTCCGTCGCCGGGCCCATGTCCTTGTAGATGGTGGCGGCCCGCGCCTCGTCGATCAGGGACATGCTGCCCTTGGTCATGCCGTGCTTGCCCAGAAAGGCTTCATCGGTCTTGACCAACACGTCGAACAGCGCGTTGCCGATGCCGAGAACGTCATATTTCACGTCAGCCATTCACCTTGATCCTGTTTGGCGGATTGCGATACCCGCGGAAATACGCTTCCTGTCGGTCTGAAATCTGGTTCGCGGCCTATCACGACCGGCCCTTCGCGGGCAAGCAACGGTATTATGCAGTTCCGATGATCCGCTCCTTCCTGACCGTCTCGACGGGGACACTGGCTTCACGGCTGCTGGGCTTTGCACGCGATTCCCTGATCGCGGCGCTGCTCGGCACCGGCGTCGTGGCTGACGCGTTTCTGGCGGCATTTCAGCTCGTCAATGTGGTGCGGCGCCTGCTCAGCGAGGGCGCCCTGAATGCAGCGTTGATCCCAGCCTGGCTGCGCGTTCGTGACGGCGAAGGCGAGGCGGCTGCGGCGGCGTTCGCCGGACGCGTGCTGGGTACGGTCAGCGCGGGCCTGATCGCAATCTCGATCGTGATTGCGCTTCTGATGCCGCTGATCGTCATGATCATCGCGCCGGGCTTCGTCGGCAGCGCATCGCTCGATCTCGCCGTCCAGAATGCGCGGCTGATGCTGCCTTATCTCGCCTTCGCGGGACCCGTCACGGTGCTGATGGGCCTGCTCAACGCGCAGGGGCGCTTTGCACTCACCGCCTTCTCGCCGCTGCTGTTCAACATCGCCCTGATCGCCGCGATCACGGCACTCCTGCTGGGGCACGCCGATGCAACCTTCGCCGCGTGGATGCTGGCGGCCACCGTCGGCATCGCCGGCCTGTTACAGCTCCTGATGCTGCTGTCGCAGCGAAGCGCGCGGCTGGCGACACCGCTGCGCGTGAGCTTCGACAAGGACATGCGCGGGTTCTTCGCCAAGGCGATTCCGGGCATGATCGCGAGCTCCGGCCCGCAATGGCTGATGGTTGCCGGCGCGATCATCGCCTCCGCCACGCCCGCCGCGGTCTCCTGGCTCTATTTCGCCAACCGCCTGATCGAGCTGCCGCTCGGTATTGTCGGGGTCGCCATGGGCACGGTGCTGGTGCCGGAGCTGACGCGCGCGGTGAGGAGCGGTGACCGCGACGCGGTTGCCTATGCGGAATCGCGTGCGCTGGAACTCGCGACCGGGCTGGCATTGCCGGCGACGCTCGGCCTGATCGTGCTGGCCGAGCCGATCGTGCGGCTGCTGTTTGAACACGGCGCCTTTGGCGCGGAGGACAGCGCGGCCACGGCGCATGCACTGATGTGGCTGGCGCTGGGACTGCCGGCGCATGTGCTGATCAAGGCGTTGTCCCCGGCCTATTTTGCCCGCAGCGACACGATGACGCCGCTGCTGGCGACCGCGAAAGGGTTCGTGGTCGCGGTCGCGCTCGCGATCCTGCTCGGTCACTTCTTCGGCGCGAGCGGGATCGCCGCCAGCATTGCCGCCGGCGCCTGGAGCAGTGCGATCTCGCTGCTCCGGAAAGGCAACAGTGAATTCGGCTTCTCGGTCGATGCCGCCGCCCGCAACCGGCTGCCGCGAATCGTGCTCGCCGCGCTCGCCATGGGCGGCCTGCTGTGGCTGACCGCGGGTCTCTTGCCTGCACAGGCCCATGGGTTCATCCGCTTCATTGCGCTGGGCTCACAGATCGCCGCCGGAATCATCGTCTATGGCTTGCTCCTGCAAATCCTCGGCGTCGCGTCCTGGCGCGAGGCCGCCGGTGCCTTGAAGCGCCCCGCCCAGCCCGATCCCGGCGCCTGAGTTTAGCGAAATTCCCTTGACGGGGCAGCGTCGCTGTTGGAAACGACGCCCCGTATCTTGCAGGGAAGCTGCCATGGCATTCGTTGAACGGGTTTTTTCGGGCGTCCAGCCGACGGGCAATCTGCACCTCGGCAATTATCTCGGCGCGATCGTCAACTTCGTGAAGATGCAGGAAACCCACAACTGCATCTATTGCGTCGTCGACATGCACGCGATCACGCAGGGCGTGGACGTCTGGGGTGGACCGGTCGAGCTCGCGCGCAACACCCGCGAGGTCACCGCGGCGTTCATCGCCAGCGGCATCGATCCGAGCAAGCACATCGTGTTCAACCAGAGCCAGGTCTCGGGCCACGCCGAGCTCGCCTGGATCTTCAACTGCGTCGCGCGCATGGGCTGGCTGGGCCGCATGACCCAGTTCAAGGAGAAGGCCGGCAAGGACCGCGAGAATGCGTCCGTCGGTCTGTTCGACTATCCCGTGCTGATGGCGGCCGACATTCTGCTCTACCGCGCCACCCACGTGCCGGTCGGCGAGGACCAGAAGCAGCATCTCGAGCTGTCGCGCGACATTGCGCAGAAGTTCAACAATGACTTCGGCGACTCGATCCGCAACCTCGGCGCCAATGACGGCCTGTTCTTCCCGCTCCCGGAACCCTTGATCACGGGCCCCGCGACGCGCGTCATGAGCTTGCGCGACGGCACCAAGAAGATGTCGAAATCGGACGCGTCGGATAATTCGCGCATCAATCTGACCGACGACGCCGACACCATCGCGCAGAAGGTGCGCAAGGCCAAGACCGATCCGGAGCCGCTGCCGACCGAAGAGAAGGGTCTGGAAGCGCGCCCCGAGGCCGACAATCTCGTCGGCATCTTCGCCGCGCTCTCCGGCCGCTCCAAGGCTGACGTGCTCAGGGATTTCGGCGGCGGCCAGTTCTCCAGCTTCAAGAACGCGCTGGTGGATTTGTGTGTCACCAAACTCGCGCCGATCGCCGGCGAGATGAAGCGCCTCGTCGCCGACCCCGGCCATATCGACGCGATCCTGAACGACGGCGCCGACCGCGCGCGTGCGATCGCCGACGAGACCATGAAGCTCTCGAAGGACATCGTCGGCTTCATTCGCCGGCGCTGAGGCGCGTTCGCGAAACCGCGGCCGACGTCACGGCGCCGGCTGCTTCTGCTCTCCCCAAGCACGACGGAGTGTGGCAGCATGTCAGCCGTGCACATTCCGGGACATGCATGACCAGCAAGCGACTTTGCTTCGAGCCGGGTCACAAGCCCAAATGCCTCGTCATCGTCGACGACACCGCCGAATGGGATCGCGCGGTCTATTACGCCAGCCGCTGGGCGATCCGCGCCGGCGGCGGCGTGGTGATGCTCCGCATCATCGAGCCTGAGCAGCAGAGCCAGGAATGGCTTGGAGTTGCGGACATCATGCGCGCCGAGGCGCAGGAGGCGGCAGAAGCCGCGCTCGACCGTGCCGCCGGCCGCGCCAACGGCATCGCCGCGATCACGCCGGAACGGGTGATCCGCGAAGGCGCCGCAATGGAACAGCTGCTGGCGGTGATCGACGAGGACCCCGACATCGCCATGCTGGTGCTCGCCGCGAATCCCGGCGCGGAAGGCCCGGGGCCATTGGTCAACCTGCTCGCGCACGCGCTGGGCACGTTCCCGGTGCCGGTGACGGTCATTTCCGGCGCGCTGAGCGACCAGAGCGTGGATTCGCTGTCCTAGACTGCTGCTCTTTCGCCTCGCCTCGTTGGCCGGGAGAGGGATAAGCGGGCACCCTAACCCGCTGATTTAACAGGTGAACGGCGAACTTACCCCTTGACCGTGCGTTCGCCGTCGCCATCTGCTAGTGGATAGAGCACGCGCCGGCCTTGAACCGGCGACGTCTGGAGAAAACCATGTTCATTCAAACCGAAGCCACCCCCAATCCCGCCACGCTGAAGTTCATTCCCGGCCGCGTCGTGGTCGACGGCGGTCCGATGGAATTTGCGAGCCGCGAATCGGCCGCACGCTCGCCGCTTGCCGAAAAGCTGTTCGAGGTCCCCGGTGTCACAGGCGTGTTCTACGGATCGGACTTCATCACCGTGACCAAGGCGAACGGTGAATGGCAGCAGCTCAAGCCCGCGATCCTCGGCGCCATCATGGAGCACTACATGTCCGGCGCGCCGCTGCTCGCCGACGGTGCCGCCGCGAGCGATTCCGATCTCGACGACGAGGACGAATTCTTCGACGAGGCCGATGCCGAGACGGTCGACATGATCAAGGATCTGATCGAGACCCGCGTGCGGCCGGCGGTCGCCAATGACGGCGGCGACATCACTTTCCGCGGCTTCAAGGACGGTATCGTCTATCTCAACATGAAGGGCTCCTGCGCCGGCTGCCCGTCGTCGACCGCGACGCTCCAGCACGGCATCCAGAACCTGCTCAAGCACTTCGTCCCCGACGTGGTCGAAGTCCGGCCGATGTAAGCG
Organism: Bradyrhizobium sp. 62; assembly: GCF_023073035.1. Taxonomy (NCBI): domain Bacteria; kingdom Pseudomonadati; phylum Pseudomonadota; class Alphaproteobacteria; order Hyphomicrobiales; family Nitrobacteraceae; genus Bradyrhizobium; species Bradyrhizobium sp. 62. The sequence goes on along the minus strand of NZ_JADPIT010000020.1, from coordinate 29,498 downwards.
AGCTGCCTTAGGGCGGCCAAAAGCGAGCGTGCCCACCATGTCCGACGAGGTCTGACCGGGCACGCGGTATTCACGTTCTTGTAGCGCAAAGACGTGGATGGCCGGGACAAGCCCGGCCATGATGGCAAGAACATTGGGCATCATGCGATTGCCAATGCTATGATCGCCTTATGCTGATCCTTGCCATCGATACCGCGCTGGAAGCGTGCGCGGTCGCCGTTCTCGACACCGATTCCGGCCAGCTCCTCGCACAGGAGCAGCTTCTGATGAAGCGCGGCCACGCCGAAGCGCTGATGCCGATGATCGCGCGCGTGATGCAGTCAGCCAATCTCGCCTTCACCGCGCTGGACCGCGTCGCGGTCACCATGGGCCCCGGAAGTTTCACCGGCCTGCGTGTCGGCATTTCGGCGGCTCGCGGCCTTGCGCTTGCTGCGAAGCGGCCCGCCGTCGGCCTGACCACCTTGTCGGCCTATGCCGCCGCCGTCGTCGGCCAGAGCGGAGCGGCGCCGGTGATCTCGGCGATCGACGCGCGGCATGATCACGTCTACTTCCAGATCGTGGCTGGTGACGGCAGCCAGCTGGTACGGCCAGCCGTCGCTCCCATCGACGAAGCGATCGCGGCGTCGCAATTCGGCGCGCCGCATCTGGTCGGCAATGCCGCGAAGATCCTCGCCGAGCGCTGGCCGAAAGATGTGCCGCAGCCGGTCGCGGTCGACGCGCAGCCCGCGCCTGACATCGGCTGGGTCGCATGGCTTGGCGCCGCGGCCGATCCCGCGACAAATCCGGCGCGGCCGTTCTACCTGCGAGCGCCCGACGCAAAGCCGTCCACACAACTGCCGCTTGCAGCACAAGCCGCAAGCTCATGATGAGATGGTTCTCGGAATGGTGGCGCGGCGATACGGCCGTCGTCGAGCCGGCTGTCGCGCGCGACGTCGCACGGCTCGCGCAACTCCACGGCGCCTCGTTCGCACGCGGTTGGGGCGAAGGCGAGTTCGAGAGCATGCTCAGCGAGCGCAACACGCTGGTGCATCGGTTGCGCCTCGGCCGCAAGACCGTGGGCTTCGCGGTGTCGCGGATCGGCGCGGACGAAGCGGAGATCCTCTCGATCGCGGTCGACCAGGCCCATCGCGGACGCGGCCTCTCTCGCACGTTGCTGATGACCCATCTCGGCCATCTGGCAGGCCGCGGCGTGCGCACAATATTTCTCGAAGTCGAGGAAAATAACCAGCCGGCGCGGCGGCTCTACGACCGAACCGGATTCATGGTGGTCGGACGCCGCGAACGCTACTATAAGCAGCCGAACGGGGAACAATTGAACGCACTTCTGATGCGACGTGACTTGTCGTAACATTGATGGCAGAAAGCGCCCCGTCAGGCGGACATCACATGACTGGTCTTAAACCTTCCCCCGCTTCCAAGGCATCCGGCATCGAGGCGCGCTGTGCCGCCACCGGCATGCGCATGACCGAGCAGCGCCGTGTCATCGCCCGCGTGCTCGCGGAGGCGGTCGATCATCCCGATGTCGAGGAACTGTATCGCCGTTGTGTCGCCGTCGACGACAAGATCTCGATCTCGACCGTGTATCGCACCGTCAAACTGTTCGAGGATGCGGGCATCATCGAGCGCCATGACTTCCGCGAAGGCCGCGCGCGCTACGAGCAGATGCGCGACAGCCATCACGACCACCTCATCAACCTGCGCGACGGCAAGGTGATCGAGTTCACCTCCGAGGAGATCGAGAAGCTCCAGGCGGAGATCGCCCGCAAGCTCGGTTACAAGCTGGTCGATCATCGGCTCGAGCTCTATTGCGTCCCGCTCGACGACGACAAACCCACAAGTTAAGTGGCCATCGATCTCGTCATCTTCGATTGCGACGGCGTGCTCGTGGACAGCGAGGTGATCTCCTGTCGCGCGCATGCGGATGTGCTGTCGAGGCACGGCTATCCGATCACATCGGAGCAGGTGCTGGTCCGCTTTCTCGGCGTATCCGAGAAAGACGCACGGCGAATGGTCGAACAGGAGATCGGCCGCAACCTTCCCGACGATCTCGAGAGCCAAGTGAATGCGGCGACGCTGCAATTCTATGCCAGCGATTTGCAGCCGATCACCCATGTGGCCGCAGCGATTGGCGCAATCGATTTGCCCAAATGCGTCGCATCGAGCGGCACGCCGGAGAAGATCCATCATGGCCTCACCTGCGCCGGTCTCTACGATCTGCTCGCTCCGAACATCTTTTCCGCGAGCCAGGTTGCGCGCGGCAAGCCCGCGCCCGATCTTTTTCTGTTCGCCGCCGCGCAGATGAAAGTCGCGCCGGAGCGGTGCCTCGTGATCGAGGACAGCGTCCCCGGGGTGACCGGCGCGCATGCCGCCGGGATGACCGTGCTCGGCTTTCACGGTGGCAGCCATTGCCCGCCGGGCCATGCTGAAAGGCTCCGGGCCGCCGGGGCCGGATTGACGTTCGACGATATGCGGCAGTTACCGGAGCTGGTCCGGCGGGTCGCGGCGGACACCCTTGCGGGCTGATTCAGGGCACTTTCTCAGGGCACTTGGCGACCGGGGCGCACGTGCGCCCCGAATCCATAGATTTTGGCGGGATTCCAGGCTCCCGCCGGCGGTCGCCCCGGATTGACAGCCCAAAGACCCCAATCGCTGGATTTCCGCGGCCCCAGCCTATATCTGAGGGCGGTCCTCCCACCTCAATTCCGGGTTCCATGACGCCGCCGCGCAAGCTGCACATCAAATCATATGGCTGCCAGATGAACGTCTACGATGCCCAGCGCATGGTGGACACGCTGGCCCCGGAAGGATTCGTGGAGACGGCAAGCGCTGATGACGCCGATCTCGTCATCCTCAACACCTGTCATATCCGCGAGAAGGCCTCGGAAAAGGTCTATTCGGAGCTCGGCCGCCTGCGCGTCGCCAAGGACGCCGCCGCGCGCGATGGGCGCACCATGCAGATCGCGGTCGCGGGCTGCGTGGCACAGGCCGAGGGCGAGGAGATCGTGCGCCGTGCACCCGCGGTCGATGTCGTCGTCGGTCCGCAGAGCTATCATCATTTGCCGCAGCTGTTGAAGCGCGCCGGCAATGAGGGCCGCGCCATCGAGACCGAATTCCCGGCTCAGGACAAGTTCGGCTTCCTCGCCCAACCCAAGCCCGGCGCGATCCGCGCCCGCGGCATTTCCGCTTTCGTCACGGTGCAGGAAGGCTGCGACAAGTTCTGCACCTTCTGCGTCGTGCCTTACACGCGCGGCTCGGAAGTCTCGCGGCCGGTGACAAAGATCGTCGACGACGTGAAGCGGCTCACCGAGAACGGCGTGCGCGAGCTCACGCTGATCGGACAGAACGTCAACGCCTATCACGGCGAGGGACCGGACGGAAAAAGCTGGCCGCTCGGCAGGCTGCTGGAGCACCTCGCGGCGCTCGCGGGCGTCGCGCGGCTGCGTTATTCGACCAGCCATCCGCGCGATGTCGATGACAGCTTGATTGCAGCCCATCGCGATCTCGGCGCGCTGATGCCCTTCGTGCACCTGCCGGTGCAGTCGGGCTCGGACCGGATTCTGGCCGCCATGAACCGGAAACATACCGCCGATGATTATCGGCGTGTCGTCGACCGTTTCCGGTCCGCACGCCAAGACATTGCTTTTTCATCAGATTTTATCGTCGGCTTCCCGGGCGAGAGCGAGCAAGATTTTCTCGCCACCCTCGCGCTCGTCACGCAAATCGGCTACGCTGCGGCATATTCGTTCAAATACTCCGCCCGGCCGGGAACGCCGGCCGCGGATATGCAGGAGACGGTGTCCCCTTCCGAGATGGACCAGCGATTGGAGCGGCTCCAGGAACTGATCGACAGCCAGCAATCGGCCTTCAACAAGGCTGCGATTGGCTCAACGGTCGATGTGCTGTTCGAGCGTCCGGCCCGCAAGGACGGCCAGATCGTCGGCCGCACCGCATTCCTCCAGCCCGCGCATGTGATGGCCTCGCCCGACATCATCGGACAAATCCTGCCGGTCCGGATCGACAGCCTTGAACGCTACAGCTTCCTCGGTGAGCTCGCCATGGCGCACGAGCCCGCTTTATCACCCATCGCCACTGGAGCCTGAACCCTTGCCCAAAAGCGCATCGGATTCGTCTTCTTCCATCGCTCCTAGCCGCAAATTTGACCGCGACATGCAGGTTCCGCCCGAGACCCAGGTCGTCATCGATTTCGATGACAACCGCGCCGCGTCCGCGCTAGTTGGCCCTTATGGCCAGCATTTGGCACAGATCGAACGGAGGCTCGGCGTCGTCGTCGATTCCAAGGGCAACCACATCACGATTGGCGGCTCGCGCGACGGCTGCGACGCCGCGCGCCGGGTGCTGGAGACGCTCTACGCCCAAGCCGTGAAGGGACAGGATCTCGACCAGGGCGAGGTCGAGGGCGCGATCCGTGCCGTGATCGCGCAGGGCTCGCTGTTCGAGTTCGACGCCAAGTCGGCCAAATCCACCTTCGACAGCATCAATCTGCGCAAGCGCCCGGTGCGTGCGCGCACGGCGGCGCAGGATTCCTACATCCGCGCGCTGAAGCGCCACGAGTTGGTGTTCGGCATCGGCCCCGCCGGCACCGGCAAGACCTGGCTCGCGGTCGCGCATGCCGCGCAGCTGTTCGAGCGCAAGGAAGTCGACAAGATCATCCTGTCGCGCCCGGCGGTGGAAGCCGGCGAGCGGCTCGGCTTTTTGCCCGGCGATCTCCGCGAGAAGGTCGATCCTTATCTTCGCCCGATCTACGACGCGCTCTATGACCTGATGGACGCGCGCATTGTCGAGCGCGCGCTGCAGACCGGCGAGATCGAGATCGCGCCACTCGCCTTCATGCGCGGTCGCACGCTCACCAACGCGGCCATCATCCTGGACGAGGCGCAGAACACCACGTCGATGCAGATGAAGATGTTTTTGACCCGCCTTGGCGAAAACAGCCGCATGATCGTCACCGGCGATCCCTCGCAGATCGACTTGCCGAACGGCCAGACCTCGGGCCTCGCCGAGGCGACGCGCCTGCTGAGCGGCGTCGAAGGCATTGCGCAAGTTCATTTCAAGGCCGAAGACGTGATCCGCCACGAGCTCGTGGCGCGGATCGTCTCCGCCTACGAAGGGTCGCCGCAGCGGCCGGCCGCCGGTAAATCCTGACGAGGCAGCAACCGGACCATATGGGCGCGGACACGGCGCCCCTTCGTTCGGAACAAGGACAATGTCACACCCCAACCTTCCCATCACCGAGGTCCTCGTCGTCGCCGATTGCTGGCAGCGGGAGCCCGAATCCGAAGCCGTGATCCAGCGCGCCGTGGCGGCCGCCGCCGAGAATGTCGACGAAGACGTTGCGGAGGCGGAAGTGGCGGTAATGCTGACCGATGATGCCGGCATCCGCACGCTGAACAGCAACTGGCGCGGCATCGACAAGCCGACCAACGTGCTGTCGTTTCCCGCGCTGCAGCCGGAAGGCGACTGGAAGCCAGGCGATGCGCCGCGCATGCTGGGCGACATTGCGATCGCCTACGAGACCATGCGGCGTGAGGCGGATGAGGAACAAAAACCGTTCGATCATCATTTGAGCCATCTCGCCGTGCACGGTTTCCTGCATCTGGTCGGCTACGACCACGAAAACGAAGACGACGCCGAGGAAATGGAAGCGCTCGAACGAGAGATCCTGGCTCATCTCGGCATTCCCGACCCCTATGCCGACCGCCCAGGGACGCATTGAGATGCCGGATTCCGACCCGATTCAGGACAATCCGCGCAACACGGCCAATTTACCGGTCGTGGTGACCTCAGGCGAGGTGATGCGCCCGACCGCCGATGGCTGGCTGCTGCGCGCCATCCGGACGTTGTTCGGCTGGAAGGCGGGTTCGGTGCGCGACGACCTCCAGGTCGTGCTCGACGCCACGACGCCCGACGACACCGGCTTCTCGACGGTCGAGCGCACCATGCTGCGCAACATCCTCGGCCTGCACGAGCGTCGGATCGCCGACGTCATGGTGCATCGCGCCGACATCGTCGCGGTGAAGCGCGACATCCCGCTTGGCGAGTTGATGGACCGCTTCGAGAGCGCCGGCCATTCGCGCCTTGTGGTCTACAACGAGACGCTCGACGATCCCGTCGGCATCGTCCATATCCGCGATCTGCTCGCCTTCATGACCGCGCGTGCGCGCGTGTCGGGGGTCATGAAAACCAAGCGCAAGAAACCGCTGCCGGCCGGGCTCGATCTGCGTACGGTCGATCTCGCGCTGCCGCTCGAAGAAGCGCGCATCATCCGCAAGCTGCTCTACGTGCCGCCGTCGATGCGGGCGATCGACCTGCTCGCGCAGATGCAGGCCACTCGCATCCATCTGGCGCTGGTGGTCGACGAATATGGCGGCAGCGACGGGCTGGTCTCGCTCGAGGACATCGTCGAGCAGATCGTCGGCGAGATCGACGACGAGCATGACAGCGACGAGCCGCCCTCGATCGTGCGGCTGCCCGACAACGCCTTCATCGCGGACGCCCGCGCCAGCCTCGACGACGTCCGCACCGTGATCGGCGAGGACTTCGTCACCGGGGAGGCCGGCGAGGAAGTGGAGACGCTGGGCGGCTATCTCGTCAGCTTCGTCGGGCGCCTGCCGGTGCGCGGCGAGGTGATCTCGGGCCCCGGCCATTTCGAGATCGAGGTGCTCGATGCCGATCCGCGCCGGGTCAAGCGGCTGCGGATCTCGACGCGAAAGGAGCGCCCCGCGCCGCGCACCCAGCGCGAGAGCCGGCGCCGCGAGGCTGCGCCGGATGGCAGCCAGCCGACGCCCAGCGACACGCCCAACCCGCCGCCCAGCGACGGGACCGGTCCGCAGTGAGCGCTTTCCAGCGATTTCGCCAGATCGCGCTTGCCATCATCCTGACCTGGGGATGGAAGCGCGCGCTCGTCGCGATGGCTGCTGGTGCGCTCTCGGTGCTGGCGCTGGCGCCGTTCAACGCCTTCCCGGTGCTGTTCATCACTTTCCCGGTGCTGGTCTGGCTGATCGACGGCGCCGGCGCCGGACGATATGGCGGCGTCCCCGCCGCGGCGCTGACCGGTTACTGGTTTGGGCTCGGCTATTTCGTGCCCGGCCTCTACTGGATCGGCTACGCCTTCTTCGTCGATGCCGATGTGTTCGCCTGGCTGACGCCGTTCGCCGTCCTGGGCCTGCCGGCCTATCTGTCCATCTTCACGGCAATGGGCTTTGCGCTCGCCCGCCTGCTCTGGACCAAGAACGCCACGCGCGTGCTTGCGCTCGCGGCAAGTCTCACCATCACCGAATGGCTGCGCGGCCATGCGCTGACCGGCTTCCCCTGGAACGCGTTCGGCTATGCGCTGTCCGAGCCGCTGCCGCTGGCACAAACGGCGTCGCTGATCGGCCTGTGGGGCATGACGTTCCTGACGGTTGCGATCTTCGCGAGCCCCGCGGCGCTGATCGACCGCACGCCCGATCGCCGCCTGGCGTGGCGCGCACCGGCCGCAGCCCTGGCGCTCCTGCTTGTCATGGGTATCTTCGGCGCGATCCGCCTGTCGCTCCATCCGACCACGATGGTCGCCGGCACCAAATTGCGCCTGATGCAGCCGAATCTCCAGCAGGACGCGAAATTCAACTACGCCGCCAAGGCGGAGGTGATGAAGAAATATCTGGCCTTGTCGGACCGCGCCTCCGGGCCACCATCGACCGGCGTGCGCGATGCCACCATCCTGATCTGGCCGGAATCCGCCTTTCCGTTCTTCCTCACTCGCGAAGCCGACGCGATGGCGCAAATCGCGGAGCTTCTGCCCAAGGGCACGGTGCTGATCACGGGCTCGGTCCGCGCGCCCGACCTGCCGCGGGGCACGCCGATCACCCGCGCCTATAATTCGATCTACGTGATCGACCACGACGGCAGCGTGCTCTCTGTGTACGACAAGCTGCATTTGGTGCCGTTCGGCGAATTTCTTCCCTACCAGGGCCTGATGGAGAAGCTCGGTTTCGAGCAACTCACGCGTGTGCGCGGTGGCTTCATTCCCGGCACCGTGCGGCATGCGCTGGCGGTCCCCGGCGCGCCCTCCGCGCTGCCGCTGATCTGCTACGAGGCAATCTTTCCCGGCGAGGTGGCTGGACGCAATGAACGTCCGGGCTGGATCGTGAATCTCACCAATGACGGCTGGTTCGGAATCTCGACCGGCCCCTACCAACACCTCGAACAGGCGCGGATGCGCGCGATCGAGCTCGGATTGCCGCTGGTTCGCTCCGCCAATACCGGCGTTTCCGCAGTGATCGATCCGGTGGGACGCATCGTCGCCAGCCTCGGTCTCGGGATCGAAGGCATTTTGGATGCAAATCTGCCCGCCGCGATCCCGCCGACCATCTATGCGCGCGTGGGCGATGTACCCGCGGCCATGCTTGTCGCGCTTGCCGTGTTTTGGGCGGTCCGCCGACGTGTTGCCAAACGGCATCCCTGATCACGCCGCAGCCGAGGCCGATAACTTTTGACAACCGTAGTCCCACGGTTGACAGACTGCACGCGGCCTCCTCATTCTGCACCGGCTGCAAAAGACAGTGGGCATTGCTAAATTTCTCCGCAATGTTTTCCAATAACAGGGTCTGATTTTGACGTTGCTTACACCTGAGGCATTCCTGATTGCGCCGAAGGTGATGTTTGGAGGGCTGAGGAAATGTCGAAAGCGCCCAACCCTGTTGACAAATATGTCGGCAGTCGCGTGCGGATGCGCCGCATCATGTTGGGCATGAGCCAGGAAAAGCTCGGTGAAGCTTTGGGCCTGACGTTCCAACAAGTTCAGAAATACGAGAAGGGCACAAATCGGGTCGGCGCGAGCCGCATCCAGCAAATTGCCGAAATTCTCCAGGTGCCTGTGTCGTTCCTGTTCGAGGGCGGTCCGAGCGGCGTGGCGGGGCCGGACGGCTTCGCAGAAGGCGCATCGCCGTCTTACGTCTCGGATTTCCTCGCGACTTCCGAAGGACTCGCCTTGACCAAGGCGTTCACCCGAATCACCGATTCGAAGATGCGCCGCTCGATCGTCGATCTCGTCGAGCAGATCGCGGCCCGCGAAGGCCCCGACAAGCGCTGACGCGCCATCTCAATCCGATTTGAGGCTGCGTCAAATCTGGCCTATGTCGTCATTTGCGGCCGCGCTTTGATGCGCGTCTTCCTCGATGATGCGATTCAAAGGCACAGATGCGCTCATGACCGGCTCCAATTGGTTCGATTCTCAAACTATTCTCGATGGTATCCGCCGCTGGGTGGAGGTCGAGACGCCAACGGACGCGCCTGAACAGGTCAACAAGCTGGTCTCGATGGTCGCGGAGCAATACCGCGATCTCCCTGTCACGCTTGAGCGCATCGCCGGCGTCGATGGTTGCGGCGATCATCTCGTGGCGCGCTCGACCTGGGGCCAGGACCGGCCGGGCATCCTGGTGCTGAGCCACCTCGATACCGTTCACCCCATGGGATTTATCGAGCGCCTGCCGTTCAAGGTCGAAGGCGACAGCGCGTTCGGTCCCGGCATCTACGACATGAAGGGCGGCGCCTACATCGCCCACCACGCCTTTCGCGCGCTTTGTGCCACGGCCGATCGCTCGCCGCTCGGCATCACCCACCTATTCACCTCCGACGAGGAGATCGGCAGCCCCACCTCTCGCGCACTCATCGAGACCGAAGGGCGCAAGGCGAAGTACGTCCTGGTGACGGAGCCGGCCCGCGATGGCGGCAAGATCGTCACCGGCCGCAAGGGCGTCGGGCGATTCGAAGTGTTCATCAAGGGCGTGCCCGCGCATGCCGGCACGCGGCCCCAGGATGGCCGCAGCGCGATCCGCGAGCTCGCCAGTGTCATCCTGGCGCTGGAAGCGATGAACGATCTCGCGCGCAGCGTCACCGTCAATGTCGGCGTGGTGCGCGGCGGCACGAGGCCCAACGTGACGCCGGAAGAAGCCCACGCCGAAGTCGATCTGCGCGTGCTGAGCTTCAAGGACGCGGATGAATTCGTCGGCAAGATCCTCGCCCTGACATCGAGGACGGATGGCGTCACGGTCAAGGTCACGGGCGGACTCAATCGTCCGCCTTACGAGAAGAGCAATGCCGGCGCCTCGCTGTACGAGCATGCAAAGACGGTTGCCACGGAGATCGGCTTCGAGCTGCTCGACGTTCACACCGGCGGCGGCTCGGACGGTAATTTCACCGCCGCCCACACCGCGACGCTCGACGGGCTCGGCGTCGACGGCAAGGGCGCGCACACACATTACGAGCAGCTCTATGTCTCGTCGCTCGAACCGCGCGCGCGGCTGCTCCATCGCCTGTACCAGACGCTACGATGAGTGAGCGCAAATCAGATCCCGATCGCGAGGACAGCGAGCGCGCCTTCTTCGGACGCCGCAAGGGCCACAAGCTCAGGCAGCACCAGGCCGAGCTGATCGATCATCTGCTGCCGCGTCTTGCGCTCGCCATCGACCGCGAAGCACCGGCGGATGCCCGCGAGATCTTCGCCCCCGCAGTCGACGATTTGCGGCTCGAGATCGGCTTCGGCGGCGGCGAGCATCTTGCGGCGGAAGCGCAAAGCTTCGCCACAACCGGCTTCATCGGCTGTGAGCCTTACGTCAACGGCATGGCGAAGATCCTCGCGCAGATCGAGGCCGCCGACATCGGCAACGTCCGCCTGTTCGCAGGCGATGCCGCCGAGCTCCTGGCCTGGCTGCCGAAGGCTTCGCTGTCGCGGATCGACCTGATCCATCCCGATCCCTGGCCGAAACGGCGGCACTGGAAGCGGCGCTTCGTCCAGGACCGGACCATCGCCGCGATGGCGCGCGTGTTGAAAGCCGGCGGCGAATTTCGCTTCGTCTGCGACATCGACGATTACTGCGCCTGGACGCTGTCGCATCTGTCGTGCTCGCAGGACTTTGTCTGGCTCGCGGAGCGCGCCGATGATTTTCGCCTGCCGTGGGACGGATACACAATGACGCGCTACGGCCGAAAGGCGACGCGCGAAGGCCGCAAGGCGGCGTATCTGCGGTTTCGACGGGTCTAGATCGTCTGCCGGTTGCGCCAGAAATTCACGACGCGCTCCGCAGTCGTCGGCATCAGCCGCGTGAAATTCGCGCGCGCCTGCTCGAGATCGGCATCGGCTGGCGTGCGATTCGGGCCGTACCACATCAGGATCAGTGCACGCACTGTCGGCCAGCCGAGATTCAGCACCCGTCCCAGGACCAGAATTGGATCGTAGCGGTCACCCGTGATCAGGCGATCGAGGACCGAGAGGCGGACGCCGGACATCGCCGAGAGCGAAGCGATCGCCTCCTCGTATTTGTGGGCCTTGGCAAAGCCAAGCAGCGCGCTCTCGCCAAGATGGCCCCCGCGATGCAAGGCCAAAACCGTACGTTGCGCTCCCGAGAAATCGCGACGCGGGCCCGGCGGCAGCGTGGCTTCCTCGATGGCCGCCATGGCGCGCTTGATCTCGACCTGGCGCACGGGATTGACCACGCTCGAGAGGCGACGGCGGATGACGTCGAGCGTGCCGTCGAGAAGTTGTTTCAGGTTCTCACCCGAAAGATCGCTGCGCTGTCCGATCCTGAGCGTCAGCACGCCATCCTGCGCGGCACGCTTGATCAGCTCCGAATAGCTGCCAGGCGAGAACTCCGCGCCGGAATTGCCCGCGGCGCGGCGTACCACGTCACGATCGCCGCGCTCGACCAGCACGTCGGTGACGACAGCCGACAGCGTGGGGCGCTCGCTCATCGCCAGCAGATGGCCCTGGCCCTTCAGTCGCGCGATCTCGACGAGGGCGGCGTCGTCGAGCACGGGCGAATGGCGCAGCACGGGGCCCGCCACCGCGATTTCGTTTTCGCGCGCGAGCTGACTCACGAGATGCCGGGGCGCGTTGTTCAGGCGCGAGAAGCGTTCGGCGAGATCGACGCGCGAGGCGAGCTCGGCATGCGGGACGAGATCAATCAGCAGGTTATCGAAGAGATCGATGACATCGGGACGGAGGTTCTCGGCGTCCTGAAAGAACAATTGGGAGATGGCGTGCGCGATCTCGCCGCGACGCCGCGGGTCGCCGCGTTTGACGATATCGTCCAGTCCAGGAATGAGCGACGTGGCAACGGTCATGAAAACGCAAACTCGTACGGGGCACGCCGCGGGTGCGCCCTTGGTCCAAGCCGCCCCACAAGCAGGGAATTTAGGCCTCGGAGGTGAAGGAAGCGTTGCGTCGGGCCGCAGGCCGGGCGCAAAAAGCCCAGCCTGCCCTGTATGGGCCTTGTCCGGGAAGACGGAAAGGGCTATATCAGCGCCAATTCATCTTCTCATACGATCCGCGTAGTGAGAGTGGGCCCGAAAGGACCCGCTCTTTTTTATTACCTGAACGCGGCTTGGTGGAAGATGTGCGGCCCGGCGATCTGTCGGGAGAGTTCCGAAGCGAGCTTTGAAATCTTAAACCAAGCCTTAACCATATCGAGCGCCTTGACCTCTGACATGACCGAACCGAACCCTGGTTCCACGGATGCCGAATTGCTGGCCGAGCCGAGGCTCGTAGTCGAGCCGGGCGTCGCGGCACGGGTGTCCGCGGTCGCGGGGCCGGTGCTCGAAGGCATGGGCTACCGCCTGGTGCGGATCCGCATTTCCGGGGAATCCGGCTGCACTGTGCAGGTTATGGCCGAGCGGCCGGACGGCTCGATGCAGATCGAGGATTGCGAGACGATCTCGCGGGCGCTGTCGCCCGTGCTCGACGTCGCCGATCCCGTCGATCGCGCCTATCGCTTGGAAATCTCCTCACCGGGGATCGACCGCCCGCTGGTGCGCCGCTCCGATTTCGAGCGTTATGCCGGGCATCTGGTGAAGATCGAGATGGCGGTCGCCCATGAAGGGCGGAAGCGGTTCCGGGGCACGATCGGCCCCGTCGAAGGCGACCGCGTGCATCTGCACCGCGACGACATCAAGGCGGGCGACACTGCGGACGTTCTCCTGACGATGGAAGATATCGCCGAGGCACGGCTGGTGCTGACCGACGAGCTGATCGCGGAATCCATGCGCCGCGGCAAGGCCCAGGCACGCGAGATGCGCCGCAATCTCGGCCTGGAGCCGCCGGCGGCACCGCACGCCAGCATCAGTGAAAAAACGACCAAGAACACCAAGCCGGCTAAGAAGCCGGCGCCGGCCCCTACGAAGAAGCCGGCTCCGACCAACACCAAGAAACATCGCCTGGCCGCCGAACGCGCGCGACGGGGCGAGATCGATCCTGACGAAGGAGACTAGCCATGGCAGTCAGCGCCAATCGACTTGAATTGCTTCAGATCGCCGACGCCGTTGCGCGCGAGAAATCGATCGACCGCGGCATCGTCATCGCGGCGATGGAGGATGCCATCGCCAAGGCGGCGCGGGCCCGTTACGGCAGCGAGACCGACGTTCACGCCGAGATCGACCCGAAGAAGGGCGAGCTGCGGCTGTCGCGCCACATGCTGGTAGTCGAGACGGTCGAAAACCATTCCAACCAGATCTCGCTGGTGGATGCGCAGCGCGCCAATCCCGGTGCCCAGGTCGGCGACACCATCGCCGACACCCTGCCGCCGCTTGAATATGGCCGCATCGCCGCGCAATCCGCCAAGCAGGTGATCGTGCAGAAGGTGCGCGAGGCCGAGCGCGACCGGCAATATATGGAATTCAAGGACCGCATCGGCGACATCGTCAACGGCGTCGTCAAGCGCGTCGAATATGGCAGCGTGATCGTCGATCTCGGCCGCGGCGAGGCCATCATCCGTCGCGACGAGATGCTGCCGCGCGAAGTGTTCCGCAACGGCGACCGCGTCCGGGCCTACATCTTCGACGTCCGCCGCGAGACCCGCGGCCCGCAGATCTTCCTCTCCCGCACCCATCCGCAGTTCATGGCAAAGCTGTTCGCGCAGGAAGTGCCCGAGATCTATGACGGCATCGTCGAGATCAAGGCGGTCGCCCGCGATCCCGGCTCGCGCGCAAAAATCGGCGTGATTTCCCGTGATTCCTCGGTCGATCCGGTCGGCGCCTGCGTCGGAATGCGCGGCTCGCGCGTGCAGGCGGTGGTGAACGAATTGCAGGGCGAGAAGATCGACATCATCCCTTGGTCGCCCGACATCGCGACCTTCGTGGTCAACGCGCTGGCGCCGGCCGAAGTCTCCAAGGTCGTCATCGACGAAGACCGCGAGCGCATCGAGGTCGTCGTGCCCGACACCAACAACCAGCTCTCGCTGGCGATCGGCCGCCGCGGCCAGAATGTGCGTCTGGCCTCGCAACTCACCGGCTGGGACATCGACATCCTGACCGAGCAGGAGGAATCGGAGCGCCGCCAGGCCGATTTCGAGAACTCCACCCGCGTCTTCATGGAATCGCTCAATGTCGACGAAGTGGTCGGCCAATTGCTGGCGTCGGAAGGCTTCACCTCGGTCGAGGAACTCGCGATGGTGGACGTCAAGGAACTCGCCGGCATCGAAGGTTTCGACGAGGAGACCGCGCAGGAACTCCAGAACCGCGCCCGTGAATATCTCGAACAGCTGGAAGCCGAACTCGAGGCCAGGCGCAAGGAGCTCGGCGTCGAGGACGCCGTGAAGGACGTGCCCGGCGTCACCTCGAAGATGCTGGTGAAGTTCGGCGAGAACGACATCAAGACGGTCGACGACCTCGCCGGTTGCGCCACGGACGATCTGGTCGGCTGGACCGAGCGCAAGGAGGGCGGCGAGCAGACCAAATATCCGGGCGCGCTCGATGGCCTCGAAATCTCCCGTGACGATGCTGAAGCGATGATCATGCAGGCCCGTGTCAAGGCCGGCTGGATCACCGAGGCCGATCTCGCCAAGCCCGCCGAAGAGGCCGAGGCGACCGAAGATCAGCCGGCTTAAGGCGAAGGAGGATGTCACCCGGATGCTCGCCGATACTGACCCCGAACTCGACCATGGACCGCGGACCGAAAGGTCCGCGACCATGCGGATGTGTGCGGTCAGCCGCGAGGTCCGGCCGATCGACGAGCTGATCCGCTTCGTCGTCTCGCCGCAAGGGCACATAGTTCCCGATCTCAAGCGCAAGCTGCCCGGACGCGGCATGTGGGTCACCGCCTCGCGCGAGGTGGTTGCGGAAGCCGTCCGGCGTCACCATTTTACCAAAGCCTTCAAGCGCGAGCTGCGCATCCCTCCGACGCTTCCCGCCGACATCGAGGCGCTCCTGGTCCGGAGCGTGGTCGAAGCCCTTGGGATTGCCGCCAAGGCGCGCCAGATCGTGGCCGGTTTCGGCAAGGTCGAAAGCGCGCTTCGGGAAGGTACGGTCGAGGTCCTGATCCATGCCAGCGACGGGGCCGCGGACGGAATCCGCAAATTGGACATGCTGGCGCGTCAAAATGAGGGAAATCGCGGCGCCAAGCCGCAGATTCCCGTCGTCACCGCACTAAAATCATCAGAATTGGATTTGGCACTTACCCGGTCAAATGTGATACATGCTGCCCTGCTCGCGGGCCCGGCGAGCAAGTCATTCCTGTCACGTAGCCAGATGCTGGTCCGATACCGGATGGCGGACGCTGGCAGGACTGCCGAAAAGCCCGGCCAGGATTTCTGAGAGACAACGACCACCCGATAGCACGGTGCGGCAACGCACAAGACAACAAGATCAGGATTAGGACTGCTTAATGGTTGATACCAAGACCCCTGGCGACAAGAAGCTGAGCGTTCCGAGCAAGACGCTATCGCTCAAGCCGCGCGTCGAAACGGGCACCGTGCGCCAGAGCTTCAGTCATGGCCGTAGCAAGCAGGTCGTGGTCGAGAAGCGTGGCAAGCGCCGTGTCGACGGCAGCCCCGAGCCGCAGGTCGCCGAGGTGGCGAAACCCGCGCCGGCCGCCGCGCCCAAGCCTGCTCCGGCCCGCCCCGCGCCGCCGCGCAACGCCGGCTCCGGCGTGGTGCTGCGTACGCTGACCGAGGACGAACGTTCCGCCCGCGCCAGCGCGCTGGCCGATGCCAAAGTGCGCGAAGTCGAAGAGCGCCGCCATGCCGAGGAAGAGGCCCAGCGCCGCGCGGTCCGCGAAAGCGCCGAGCGTGCCGATCGCGAGGCCGCCGAAGCCCGCCGCAAGGCCGAGGAGGAGCGTCACCGTCACGAAGAGGAAGCCAAGCGGAAGGCCGAAACCGAGGCCAAGAAGCGTTTTGGCGAAGGCGAGCAGCCGCAATCCGCCGCGCGCCCCGCAACCGCGACCTCGGCCGCTCCTGCAGCGCGGCCCGGAGCGCCCACGGCGCGCCCCGGCACAACCACCACGGCACGCCCGGGAACAACGACCGCGCGGCCCGGAACGGCCACGCAGCGGCCGGGAGGCCCGGTCGGCCGCGCCCCCGCTGTCGCAGCCGGACCGGACGAGGACGAGGGTCCGCGCCAGATCCGTCGCGGCCCCGGCGGCGCTGCGCGGCCTGTGGTCGCTCCCAAGCCCACCCACAAGCCCGGCCCGCAGAAGGAGCGCGGCCGCCTGACGGTCGTCACCGCCTTCAATGCCGACGACGTCCGCGAGCGCTCGATCGCCTCGTTCCGCCGCCGCACCCAGCGTCTGAAGGGCCATGCCGCGAACGAGCCGAAGGAAAAGCTCATTCGCGAGGTGGTCATCCCGGAGGCGATCACCATCCAGGAGCTCGCCAACCGCATGTCGGAGCGCGCGGTGGAAATCATCCGCATGCTGATGAAGCAGGGCGCGATCCACAAGATCACCGACGTGATCGATGCCGACACTGCGCAGCTGATCGCCGAGGAGCTTGGTCACACCGTCAAGCGCGTTGCCGCGTCCGACGTTGAAGAAGGCCTGTTCGACGCCATCGACGATTCCACCGACACCGAGCCGCGCTCGCCGGTGGTGACCGTGATGGGTCACGTCGACCACGGCAAGACCTCGCTGCTCGACGCGCTCCGTCATGCCAACGTGGTCTCCGGGGAAGCCGGCGGCATCACCCAGCATATCGGCGCCTATCAGGTGCTGTCGCCCGAAAGCGGCAAGAAGATCACCTTCATCGACACGCCCGGCCACGCCGCGTTCACCGCGATGCGCGCCCGCGGCGCCAAGGTGACCGACATCGTCGTGCTGGTGGTTGCGGCCGACGACGGCGTGATGCCGCAGACGATCGAAGCCATCAACCACGCCAAGGCGGCGCGGGTGCCGATCATTGTTGCGATCAACAAGATCGACAAGCCCGACGCCAAACCCGA
This sequence comes from Bradyrhizobium sp. 62, assembly GCF_023073035.1. Taxonomy (NCBI): domain Bacteria; kingdom Pseudomonadati; phylum Pseudomonadota; class Alphaproteobacteria; order Hyphomicrobiales; family Nitrobacteraceae; genus Bradyrhizobium; species Bradyrhizobium sp. 62. The sequence goes on along the minus strand of NZ_JADPIT010000020.1, from coordinate 12,296 downwards.
GCGCGTGCGCACCGAGCTGCTCCAGCACGAGGTGCAGGTGGAATCCTTCGGCGGTGAAGTCGTCGACGTCGAAGTGTCGGCGAAGAACAAGACCAATCTCGACAAGCTGCTCGAGATGATCGCGCTTCAGGCCGACATCCTCGACCTCAAGACCAATTCGGATCGTCCGGCCGAAGGCACCGTGATCGAAGCCAAGCTCGATCGTGGCCGCGGTCCGGTCGCGACCGTTCTGGTCCAGCGCGGCACGCTCCGTGTCGGTGACATTATCGTCGCCGGCGCCGAAATGGGCCGCGTCCGCGCGCTGATCTCGGATCAGGGCGAGACGGTGCAGGAGGCAGGTCCGTCGGTGCCGGTCGAGGTGCTCGGCTTCAACGGTCCGCCGGAAGCCGGCGATCGTCTCGCCGTGGTCGAGAACGAAGCCCGCGCCCGCCAGGTGACCAGCTACCGCGCGCACCAGAAGCGCGAGAACGCGGCGGCCTCGATCTCCGGCATGCGCGGCTCGCTCGAGCAGATGATGTCGCAGTTGAAGACGGCGGGCCGCAAGGAATTCCCGTTGATCATCAAGGCCGACGTGCAGGGCTCGCTGGAAGCGATCCTCGGCTCGCTGGAGAAGCTCGGCACCGACGAAGTCGCCGCGCGCATCCTGCATGCGGGTGTCGGCGGCATCTCGGAATCGGACGTGACGCTCGCGGAAGGCTTCAACGCCGCGATCATCGGCTTCTCGGTTCGTGCGAACAAGGAGGCCGCCGCGGCCGCCAAGCGCAACGGCATCGAGATCCGTTACTACAACATCATCTACGACCTCGTGGACGACGTGAAGAAGGCCATGAGCGGCCTGCTCGCGCCGACCCTGCGGGAAACCATGCTCGGCAATGCCGCGATCCTGGAGATCTTCAACATCTCCAAGGTCGGCAAGGTCGCCGGCTGCCGCGTCACCGACGGCACCGTGGAACGCGGCGCCAACGTGCGTCTGATCCGCGACAACGTCGTCGTGCACGAAGGCAAGCTGTCGACGCTGAAGCGCTTCAAGGACGAAGTGAAGGAAGTCCAGTCCGGTCAGGAATGCGGCATGGCCTTCGAGAACTATCACGACATGCGCGCCGGTGACGTCATCGAGTGTTACCGCGTGGAGACGATCCAGCGCTCCCTGTAAGTCCAAATCTTACCGAAGCGCCTGGATCTTTTTTGAACTGAATTGCGGGAGTGCGATGGCCGGATTTTTTCCGGCCATCCACCCCTCTTCGTTTCAACAAGACAAATGACAGTGCCAGTGCCCCAAACGCGGGCATGACGAGGTGATTTTCAGACCATGCCCCGCCATCATCAGAAAAAGAGTTCCGCGTCCGGCGGCTCGCAACGTCAGTTGCGGGTCGGCGAGCAGGTTCGCCATGCGATAGCCGAGATTCTGGCGCAAGGCAGCGTGCATGATGCTGACCTCGAAGGCCACATCATCACCGTGCCGGAGGTGCGGATGTCGCCCGACCTGAAGCTCGCGACAGTCTATGTGATGCCGCTCGGTGGCCGCGACACCGAGGTCGTCCTCGCTGCGCTCGAGCGCAACAAGAAATTCCTGCGCGGCGAGGTCGCGCGGCGCGTTAACCTGAAATTTGCACCTGACCTTCGCTTCCGCGTCGACGAACGATTCGACGAAGCGGAACGGATCGAGAAGCTTTTGCGAACACCCGCGGTGCAGAAGGACCTGGAACAGGATCCGGATTCGGATCGGGAAGAAGAACGATGACGATGGACCCGGCTCACGGCACGATCGGCGGCGAAGAGGCCGATCAGCTCGACGTGCAGAAAAATAATTTTGCGGACATGAGTGGCAATTCTCAGCCGCCTCAGGAGCCGCGCCGCGTCAACAACGATCCGCGCGCCAACAAGCAGAAGGGCAACCAGCCGCGCCGCGACCGTCGCGACGTTCACGGCTGGGTCGTGCTCGACAAGCCGGTCGGCATGACCTCGACGCAGGCCGTTGCCGTGCTCAAGCGCCTGTTCAACGCCAAGCGCGCCGGCCATGCCGGCACGCTGGATCCGCTGGCCTCCGGCGGCCTGCCGATCGCGCTCGGCGAGGCCACCAAGACCGTTCCCTTCGTCATGGATGGCCGCAAGCGCTACCGGTTCACGGTATGCTGGGGCGAGGAGCGCGACACCGACGACATCGAGGGCCGGGCGACCGCAACCTCGGACCAGCGCCCGACCCGGGAGGCCATCGAGGCCCTGCTGCCCCGTTTCACGGGGGTGATCCAGCAGATCCCGCCGCGCTATTCCGCGATCAAGGTCCAGGGCGAGCGCGCCTACGACCTCGCCCGCGACGGCGAGATCGTGGAACTGGCCCCCCGTCCGGTCGAGATTCACCGTTTAAGCCTTGTAGATCAACCGGATAGCGGACATGCCGTGTTCGAGGCCGAGTGCGGCAAGGGCACCTATGTTCGCGCGCTGGCCCGCGATATGGGCCGGATTCTCGGCACTTACGGCCATATCTGCGCGCTGCGGCGGACCCTGGTCGGCCCATTTGGCGAGAACGACATGATTCCGCTGGATCAGTTGGAGGCTTTGTGCGATAGAGCCGCGTCCGGCGAGGGTAGCCTCGCCGACGCGCTTATGCCCGTTGAGACCGCGCTGGACGACATCCCGGCACTGGCCGTCACTCGGGCTGATGCGGCAAGGCTCCATCGGGGCCAAGCCGTTTTGTTGCGCGGACGGGATGCGCCCACTTGTAGCGGCACAGTCTATGTCACGGTGGCAGGCCGGCTTCTCGCGCTTGCCGACTTCGGCAATGGCGAAATCATCCCCAAGCGTGTGTTCAACCTGACCGGCCTGACTGCCAGCGCCGATCGCAACGAGAGAAATTGACCGATGTCGATTGCCGCAGAACGCAAAGCGGAAGTCATCAAGACGAATGCCAACAAGGCCGGCGATACCGGTTCGCCAGAGGTTCAGGTCGCGATCCTGTCGGAACGCATCGCCAACCTCACGAACCATTTCAAGACCCACGTGAAGGACAACCATTCGCGTCGCGGTCTCTTGAAGCTGGTCTCGACCCGCCGCTCGCTCCTCGACTATGTGAAGAAGAAGGACGAGGCGCGCTACAAGGCGCTGCTCGAGAAGCACAACATTCGTCGTTAAGAGTTCTTGCGCGCGCCAAACGGCGCGCGTTTTCGCGCGTGATTTCGAACGAAAGCGTTTGTTTAAAGGTTTTTCGTCGAGGCTGCGTGCGCGTCGGATGCGAGCCGTTGACGGCGAGCATCCGGGGCATGATGGGCGAACACCGCGCTTCGGTGTTCGCGTTCGTGCCGACTGACAGTCCAGCAGCAATCCGGCGGCTGGGCACAACGGGCAAGGCGCCCGTATGACCCGAAGGGATGGACGCCATCCGAAATCCAGAAACCATGGCAGGATCGCAGGACGCTGATCGCCCGCTTCGATCAACGTCCCGCAATCTTGCGCATGGTTTTTGTTTTTCGACCCGTCCTTCTTTCGAGAACCCATGAAAGAAGAACTCTATGTTCAATAAGCATTCAGTCGAGATCGACTGGGGTGGACGCCCTCTCAAGCTCGAAACCGGCAAGATCGCCCGCCAGGCCGACGGCGCAGTCGTCGCGACCTACGGCGAGACCGTGGTGCTCGCCACCGTCGTTGCCGCGAAGTCGCCGCGCGAAGGCGTGGACTTCCTGCCGCTGACCGTCGACTACCAGGAGAAGACCTACGCAGCCGGCCGCATTCCCGGCGGCTATTTCAAGCGCGAAGGTCGTCCGACCGAGAAGGAAACGCTGGTTTCCCGCCTGATCGACCGTCCGATTCGTCCGCTGTTCGTCAACGGCTGGCGCAACGAGACCCAGGTGATCGTCACCGTGCTCTCGCACGACATGGAGAACGATCCCGATATCGTCGCGCTGGTGGCCTCGTCGGCTGCGCTGACCCTGTCGGGCGCTCCCTTCAAGGGCCCGATCGGCGCCGCGCGCGTCGGCTTCGCCAATGACGAGTTCATCCTCAACCCGACTCTCGACGAGATGGTCGACACCCAGCTCGACCTCGTCGTCGCCGGCACCGCAGACGCGGTGCTGATGGTGGAATCGGAAGCCAAGGAGCTGAACGAAGAGATCATGCTCGGCGCCGTGATGTTCGGTCACCGCCACTTCCAGCCCGTGATCAACGCGATCATCGAGCTCGCCGAAAAGGCCGCGAAGGAGCCGCGCGAGGTCACCACGATCGACAATTCGGCGCTCGAAAAGGAAATGCTCGGCATGGTCGAGCAGGAACTGCGCGCCGCCTACGCCATTCCGGTCAAGCAGGATCGCTACGCCGCGGTTGGCAAGGTCAAGGAAAAGGTGACCGCTCACTACTTCCCGGAAGGCCAAGAGCCCAAATACGACAAGCTGCGCATCGGCGGCGTGTTCAAGGAGCTCGAAGCCAAGATCGTTCGCTGGAACATTCTCGACACCGGCAAGCGCATCGACGGCCGCGATTCCAAGACCGTGCGCAACATCGTCGCCGAAGTCGGCGTGCTGCCGCGCGCTCACGGCTCGGCGCTGTTCACCCGCGGCGAGACCCAGGCGCTGGTCGTGACCACGCTCGGCACCGGCGAGGACGAGCAGTACATCGACGCGCTGTCGGGAACGTACAAAGAGACGTTCCTGCTGCACTACAATTTTCCTCCCTACTCGGTCGGTGAGACCGGCCGCCTCGGCGGCACCAAGCGCCGCGAGATCGGCCACGGCAAGCTCGCCTGGCGCGCGATCCACCCGGTGCTGCCGCCGCACCACGAATTCCCCTACACCACGCGCGTGGTGTCGGAGATCACCGAATCCAACGGCTCCTCGTCGATGGCATCGGTCTGCGGCGCCTCGCTCGCGCTGATGGACGCCGGCGTGCCGTTGAAGCGGCCGACCGCGGGCATCGCGATGGGCCTGATCCTCGAAGACAAGCGCTTCGCGGTTCTCTCGGACATCCTCGGTGACGAGGACCATCTCGGCGACATGGACTTCAAGGTCGCCGGTACCGAGCAGGGCATCACCTCGCTCCAGATGGACATCAAGATCGAGGGCATCACCGAGGAGATCATGAAGGTCGCGCTCGGCCAGGCCAAGGATGGACGTATCTACATCCTCGGCGAGATGTCGAAGGCGCTCACCAACGCCCGTGCCGAGCTCGGCGAATACGCGCCGCGCATCGAGACCTTCAAGATCGCCACCGACAAGATCCGCGAAGTGATCGGCACCGGCGGCAAGGTGATCCGTGAGATCGTCGAGAAGACCGGCGCCAAGGTCAATATCGAGGACGACGGTACCGTGAAGGTCGCCTCCAACGACGGCGAGGCCATGAAGGCCGCGATCAAGTGGATCAAGTCGATCGCCTCCGATCCGGAAGTCGGCCAGATCTATGACGGCACCGTCGTCAAGGTGATGGAGTTCGGCGCTTTCGTGAACTTCTTCGGCTCCAAGGACGGTCTCGTCCACATCAGCCAGCTCGCCTCGGCGCGCGTGCAGAAGACCTCCGACGTCGTCAAGGAAGGCGACAAGGTCAAGGTCAAGCTGCTCGGCTTCGACGACCGCGGCAAGACCCGCCTGTCGATGAAGGTCGTCGACCAGGAGACCGGCGAAGACCTCGAGGGCAAGGGCGAGAGCCAGCAGCCCGCGCGCGAAGCGGCCGGCGAGTAAATCTCGCTACCTGCCAGAAACACGAAGGGCGGCCTCGCGGCCGCCCTTTTTGTTTGTCGCTTGCCGAGCTTTGGGATCAGGCCGCGATGTCGAACCGGTCAAGGTTCATCACCTTGGTCCAGGCCCTGGCGAAGTCCTTGACGAACTGCTCCTTGGAATCCGACGTGGCATATACCTCGGCGTAGGCGCGAAGCTGCGAGTGCGCGCCGAAGATCAGGTCGACGCGCGTGCCGGTCCACTTCACCGCGTTGGTCTTGCGGTCGCGGGCCTCATAGGTGCCGTCGGTGCCGGCCGGCGTCCACTGCGTGCTCATGTCGAGCAGGTTGACGAAGAAGTCGTTGCTCAGCGTTCCCACCTTCGAGGTGAGGACGCCGTTCTTCGAACCATTCGCATTGGCACCGAGCACGCGCAGACCGCCGAGGAGCACCGTCATCTCCGGGCCGGTAAGCCGGAGCAGCTGCGCACGATCGACCAGAGCCTCCTCGGGCATCATGAACTGCTGCCGCTTGCCGATGAAGTTGCGGAAGCCATCGGCCCGCGGCTCCAGCGGAGCAAACGAAGCGGCGTCGGTCTGCTCCTGCGAGGCATCCATGCGGCCCGGCGTGAAGCCGACCTTGACGTCGACGCCGGCATCCTTCGCCGCCTTCTCGACCGCGGCGGTGCCGCCGAGCACGATGAGGTCCGCCAGCGAGACCTTCTTCGCACCGGATGACGCGTTGAAGTCCTTCTGGATCGCTTCGAGCTTGCCCAAAACCTTCGAGAGCTGAGCCGGCTCGTTCACCTCCCAGTCCTTCTGCGGGGCGAGGCGAATGCGTGCGCCGTTGGCGCCGCCGCGCTTGTCCGAGCCGCGGAACGTCGAGGCCGACGCCCATGCGGTCGAGACCAGCTCCGAGACCGACAGACCCGAGGCCAGGATCTTGGTCTTCAGCGAGGCGATATCCTGCTCGCTGGCCAGCTCGTGATTCACGGCGGGGATCGGGTCCTGCCAGATCAGCGTTTCCTTCGGCACCAGCGGGCCGAGATAGCGCACGACCGGACCCATGTCGCGATGGGTGAGCTTGAACCAGGCACGGGCGAAGGCGTCCGCGAACTGATCGGGATTCTCCAGGAAGCGGCGCGATATCTTCTCATAGGCCGGATCCATACGCAGCGAGAGATCGGTCGTCAGCATCGTCGGCCGGTGCTTCTTCGACTTGTCGAAGGCGTCGGGAATGATGGCATCGGCGTTCTTGGCCGTCCACTGCTGCGCACCGGCCGGGCTCTTCGTCAGCTCCCATTCGAAATTGAACAGGTTCTCGAAAAAGTTGTTGCTCCACTTGGTCGGTGTCGTCGTCCATGTCACCTCGAGTCCGCTGGTGATGGAATCGCCCGAGTGACCCGACGCGTGCTTGCTCTTCCAGCCGAGGCCCTGATCCTCGAGCACGCCCGCTTCCGGCTCCGGTCCGACCAGCGACGGATCGCCCGCACCATGGGTCTTGCCGAAGCTGTGGCCGCCGGCGATCAGCGCGACGGTCTCTTCGTCGTTCATCGCCATGCGGGCGAAGGTCTCGCGAATGTCCTTGGCCGCGGCGACCGGATCCGGCTTGCCGTTCGGGCCTTCCGGATTGACGTAGATCAGGCCCATCTGCACCGCGCCCAGCGGCTCGGCGAGTTGGCGTTCGCCGCTGTAGCGCTCATCGCCCAGCCACGTCCCTTCCGGACCCCAATACAGCTCTTCCGGCTCCCAGACGTCGACGCGGCCGCCGGCAAAGCCGAAGGTCTTGAAGCCCATCGACTCCAGCGCGACGTTGCCGGCCAGCACCATCAGATCGGCCCAGGAGATCTTGCGGCCGTATTTCTGCTTGATCGGCCAGAGCAGACGGCGTGCCTTGTCCAGGTTGGCGTTGTCGGGCCAGCTGTTGAGCGGCGCGAAACGCTGCTGCCCGGCGCCGGCGCCACCGCGACCGTCGGTGGTGCGATAGGTGCCCGCGCTATGCCAGGCCATGCGGATCATGAGGCCGCCGTAGTGACCGAAGTCGGCGGGCCACCATTCCTGCGAGTCTGTCATCAAAGCCGTCAGGTCCTTGATGACCGCATTCAGGTCGAGCGACTTGAATTCCTTGGCGTAGTCGAAGTCCTTGTCCATCGGGTCGGACTTGGGGGAATTCTTGTGCAGCATCTCGATGCTGAGCTGGGTCGGCCACCAATCGCGGTTCGCCGGCACACGTTTTCCACCCGAAAACGGGCACTTTGAAGTGTCGTCCATGAATACCTCCTCTGGTGGCGTCGAACTCGCGCCTTTGACCAGGTAGAAGCACTTTAAGCTTCACGTTCGATCAGGGGAAGTTGACTTTAATGATCGCAGCGATAAGATTTTCTGATGCTAAACCTCACCCTGCGCCAGCTCCGGTATTTCGACGCCCTGGCGCGTCACAGTCATTTCGGCCGCGCGGCTGAGTCCTGTTCAATCTCGCAGCCCGCCCTGTCGATGCAAATCAAGGAGCTGGAGGAGGCGCTCGGCGGCCTGTTGCTGGAGCGCAGCGCCCGGCAGGTGGCGTTGACCCGGTTTGGCGAGGAGCTCGCGCAGCGCGTCCGCGACATCTTGCGCTCGGTCGACGAACTCGGCGATTTCGCCCGCGCCTCGCAGGACCGGTTCTCCGGACGGCTGCGCATCGGCATGATCCCGACGATCGCGCCCTATCTGCTGCCAACGATCACCAAGAATCTGACGCGCATGCATCCAGAACTCGACATCCGCGTGCGCGAGACGATGACGCCGCGGCTGATCCAGGAACTGGTGGAAGGCCGGCTCGATACCGCCATCGTGGCGTTGCCGGTGTCCGAGCCCTCGCTCACCGAGGTCGCCCTGTTCGAGGAAAAATTCCTGCTGGTGCGCCCGAGCGCGGATGAGGGAACGCCGGCACCATCGCGGGAGATGATGCGCGAGATGCGGCTGCTGCTGCTCGAAGAGGGGCACTGCTTCCGCGATCAGGCGCTGTCATTCTGCAACATGCAATCGGCACCGCCGCGCGAGATGCTGGATGCCAATTCGCTGTCGACACTGGTCCAGATGGTCAGCGCCGGCATCGGCGTCACGTTGATCCCGGAGATGGCCGTGTCGGTGGAAACACGATCGGCCTCGGTCTCGCTGGCACGCTTCCGCGACCCGCAGCCGTCGCGCACCATCGGCATGGTCTGGCGCAAGACCAGCCCGCTGGCGCGGCAACTGCTGCAGATCTCCGAGGTGGTGTGCCTGTCGGCGGGCAAGGTTCGCGCGCGTCCATCCGTGCGCAGCAAGCCGACCTGAGGCCTCGATGTCGCATCTCCTCATCCGCTCGGCCCGCGCGGACGAATACGACGAGATCGGCCGTGTCTGGATGGAGAGCTGGGTCTCGACCGGGCTCGGCGAGGCGAGCGAATTCCTGCTCGCAAACCTGCGCGCACGCATCCGGCGCGAGATCGACGACGGCTGGAGCCTGTTCGTCGCCGACGACAACGGCACGATCGCCGCAATGCTGGCGCTGCATTTGCCAAAACTCTATCTCGACATGCTGTTCGTCGCGCCCGCCTATCAGGGCCAATCGCTCGGCCGCAAATTGCTCGGCTTCACGCGCACACAAATGCCCGACGAGATGTCTCTGCGCTGCGTCCGCGAGAACGAAAAAGCCTGGCGCTGGTACGAGCGCGAGGGCTTTGTGTTCGAGAAGGAAGAGGTCGAGCCCTCGAACGGGTTCATGATGAAGTATTATCGGTGGCGGCGGCAGGGGCCCGCCGGATAGGCAGTGGTCGCCTGGTGCAGCTTGCGGTTGTCACGGTTCCAATTTAGTGTGGCGTATCCGCCGTCCTCCTACCCCTGATCTCCCGGAATCGATGTTTCGAATTGCTGTCTCGCTGATCGCGTTGCTGTCCCTGCTCACTGCGGCAGCCGCGCAAACCCCTCCCGCAACCAGCGCGCCTCCCGCTCAGACGGCGGCGCCAGCCAAGAAGGCAGTCAAGAAGGCGGCGCCGAAAGCCAAACCGGCTGCACAACAGCCAGTCGCGGCGGAGAGCGGCCCCTGTCAGATCGGCGTCATTTCCGCCATCGGAGACCAGTTCTCGGCGCAACATGTCGGCCTCACGATGTTCGGCAACGAGTATATGGAGGCGCCGATCGAGACGTGGGGTATCGATGATCTGTTCGTCGCGAGGGTTCGCGCCGCGGCTCCCGGCGCAGCTGTCCGAAAGATCGCTTACGCAAGCGGAGCCTTCAAGCCGTACTATCGTCCGGAAGCGAAACTGTTCCGCAATGACCGCGACGACCTGACGGCGCTGGTGCGGCAGATCGCCGGAACGTCAAATTGCGAACGTTACGTCGTAGCCACGAAAGCCCGCGTTTCGGTTGATGGCACCAATCAATCAATCGAGGGCCTCGGGGTCTACAAGAATTGGGCGAGCCCTTCCGGGCGCGGCGTCGTGGTTTCCTATTTCCGCATCAACGTTTTTGACGGACGGACTTTCGACATCCATCGGGCGCCTACCCGCGGCTTCGGCGATGTGATTGCTTCGAGTTTCTCCAACAAGAACGACAATATGCAAATCCTCAACAATCTCGAATTTCCCAAGACTCCGGAACAGGTGACCAGCAGTGCATTGTTGCGTGACAGCACACGCAGCCTGCTCACGGCCCAGCTGGACAAGTATCTACCTGCGTATATCAAGGGCGAGTAAGCGCCTTTGCCGAGGGGACGCGACAAAGGCTATCGCTCGTCCGCTTCCTGCGGCTGGGCTGCATTTGACGTTATGGCCCGGCTCGTCGTCCTTGCGGCTGTCGTGTGGTGCTTTTCGACATCTGCTTGGGCGCAGACTAAATCGGGACCACCAGAGACGGAGACGGCAGGACCAGCCGTCAAGCAAGCCAACGGCAAGACGACCACGCGGACGGCCAAGCCTGCTTCCGTGGTCGGCGGCCCCTGCGACTTCGGGGTCGTCGTCACCACCGGCGATGAGTTCACCGTGTTGACGACCGGCCTGACCGTATTTCAGAACAAGAAGACGGTCGTCCCGATCCCGGGCTGGGGACTCAATGATCTGATCTTCGCGCGGACTTGCGCCGCGATCCCTGCCGGCGTATCCGTTCTGAGAATCGCCTACAACCCGGCGAAATTTCCTCGCCGCGATGAGTCCAAGGACACATTGAAGGACAGGTTGTTCCGCGATCTCAATGCGGAGCTGGCCCAATACATGCGCGAGGTCGTGAAAGGAACGAATTGCCGGCACTACATCCAGATCCTCAATTCAATCAGCCCTTTCGGGTCATCCAATTATACGGTCCGCGGCTTCGGCATCCTCAACTATGATGTGGTGCTCGGGCGACGCATCTATCTCTACGCCCTGGCGTTTGTCCGCATCTTCGATGGGCGCGACTTTTCTGTTGTCAGACAGAGTTCTGCGCTGATCAACACGCATCATTCCCTTGCGGTGCAGAGGCTTCTGGGCGTGCAAATCGGCGGCCCCTATCGCGAACTACCCGCAGAATCGTTTCCGACCCGGCCTGAAGATGCCGCCGACAATCCCGCACTGCGCGACGGCGTGCGCGCCATGCTGACGGAAAGCCTCGACAAGACGCTGCCGCTCTTGCTCGGGTTTCAACGAGCGACACGCAACAGCGACGCGCGCTGATCGACACGTCGCTCGCGGCAAAAGTTCGTGGCCCAATTTCAAAAAATCGTGGGCACGTCGCTTGCGCGCCTTTGCCCACTCTACGAGAGCTAATCCTGCGCCTTCAAATCGTCCGGCCGCGGCATCAGGACGGTGTTGTAGCCGGAATCGACATAGTGGATCTCGCCGGTCACGCCGCCGGAGAGATCCGACAGCAGATACAGCGCCGAGCCGCCGAGCTCGTCGAGCGTGACGCCGCGGCGAAGCGGCGAATGTTTTTGCATGAAGGCGAACATCGCGCGCGCCTCGCCGATGCCGGAGCCGGCGAGCGTGCGGATGGGGCCTGCGGAGATCGCGTTGACGCGGATGCCGCGCGGCCCGAAGTCCGAGGCGAGATAGCGCACCGAGGCTTCCAGCGCCGCCTTGGCCACGCCCATCACGTTGTAGTTCGGCATCGCGCGTTCCGAGGCGCCGAAGGTCAGCGTGATCATGCTGCCGCCCTCCGTCATCAGCTCGGCGGCGCGTTTTGCCACTTCCGTGAAGGAGAAGCAGGAGATCACCATGGTGCGCGAAAAATTCTCGCGGCTGGTGTCGGCGTAACGGCCCTTGAGCTCGTTCTTGTCGGCGAAGCCGATCGCGTGGATCACGAAATCCAGCCGGCCCCACTTTTCGCGCAAGGCCGTGAATGTAGCGTCGACGCTCGCGATGTCCTCGACGTCGCAGGGCAGCACCATGTCGACGCCAAGCTGCTCCGCCAGCGGCTTGACGCGCTTGCCCAGGGCGAGGCCCTGGAAGGTGAAGGCAAGCTCGGCGCCATGGGCATGCAGCGTCTTCGCCATGCCCCAGGCGATCGAATGATCATTGGCGATGCCCATGATCAGACCGCGCTTGCCTTTCATCAAACCTTCCATTGGCTCTTTGCTCCCACTATTCCGGGGTCATCGCCCGCGCAGGCGGGCGATCCAGGATTCCAGAGACGTTCGTGATAAATTGAGAAGCCGCGGCGTACTGGATGCCCCG
>NZ_JADPIT010000022.1:102695-103331 GCF_023073035.1 Bradyrhizobium sp. 62 | reverse complement strand
AAAAACTCCCGCAACAGATCATCCATGAAAACAGGCCTTCATACAGGGAGGGCGCGCACACAAGACGTGATGCGCCAATTCGGAATGGGGCCAGCTTCACCGCAAAGCGTTTAATATTGGTTGAGTATGTGGAAAAGAACGGAATCAACAAAGAGATAAGGCGCTCCGGACAAGCCGAAGCGCCTTGTAAAGATTCGATTAACGAGCGGCGGCGTGTCTACGACGCGATAATGGTGATGGCCTCGCCTTCATGCGCGAGCCTCACAGTGAGCCCGCAGGCCTCTGCCAACAGCCGCGTATAATAAGGCTGGATCGCGTGCGCATCCGCGGCCGGGCCGCGCTCGCCGCTCAGGAGCTCGGAGATGTTCTGCGGCAGGCGCGCATTATGTCCGGTCGCGGTGATGCGGAAGCTCATCGTCTCGCCCTCGCCGATCGGATCGATCGTCAGCGTGCCGCCGCGCGGGATCGTGTGCTGCGAAACGACCAGCATGTTGAGCAACAGCTTGACGCGATTCTTCGGCAGCAGGATCCGCGGCAGATTCCAGGTGATCGAGCACTTGCCGTCCTCGATGTGGCCGCGCGCCATGGTCTGGGCATCGCCGAGATCGATCTGCGCGCCGGACGAGCCGGCCGCAC
>NZ_JADPIT010000022.1:76872-102654 GCF_023073035.1 Bradyrhizobium sp. 62 | reverse complement strand
TGGAGGCGGGCGGAGGCGGTTTTCGCGCTCTTGCGAATCAGGTCGAGTGCGAACTCGCGGTCGTCGGGCTTGGGATCGTCGTCGAGCACTTCGAGCCCATTGACGATGGCGCCGACAGGGCTGATGAGATCGTGGCAGACCCGCGAGCACAGCAGCGCAGCGAGTTCGAGCGCATCTGGAGCGGCAACGGTAGCGGGTGACGAAGCGTCAGACATAAAGGGTTCCTGGAATTGCACGGCGCGGACGCGGCGAATCAAGCATGCTTGACGAATGCCGCAGGTTCTAACATTCGCAAGCCCATGGCAGCTAGCTTGCGATCGGTTCGAACCGGCCCTAATGCCGCGGCGAATCACTCGAGCAGGGATGGAATTGCCGATGAATGAGGCATGCAGGTGAAGCGGATCATCGACGGCGCGGCCGCCTCCCACCTGATGGAGCCGCTCACCGCGCTGGTGGTGAAGGCGGGCGAAGCCATCCTCGCGGTCAACCGCGCGGCGATGCGGGTCGACGGCAAGCAGGACGGCTCGCCGGTGACCGAGGCCGACCTTGCCGCCGACCGCATCATCGCGGACGGGCTGGCGCAGCTCGCGGGCGAGATCCCGACGCTCTCGGAAGAGCGGACCCAGCTCGCCTCGCCGCCGTTCCACGACAGCTTCTTTCTGATCGATCCGCTGGACGGCACCAAGGAGTTCGTCGCCGGGCGCGACGAGTTCACCGTCAACCTTGCCCTGGTGACATCGGGCGTGCCGCTGCTGGGCATCGTCAGCGCGCCCGCACTCGGGCTGCTCTGGCGCGGCATCGTCGGCCGCGGCGCCGAGCGCGTCAGGTTCGACGGCGCGACGATCCGCGCTGCCGAGCCGATCCATACCCGCAAGTTGCCGCCCCTGGGCGAGCCATGGATCGCCGCGGTGAGCCGCTCGCATGGAGATCCCAGAACCGAGGCCTTCATCGATCACCGCCCCAACGCCGTCAGAAAGACGGTCGGCTCGGCCGTGAAATTCGGCCGGATCGCGGAAGGCAGTGCCGACATCTATCCCCGCTTCGGGCCCACTTGTGAATGGGACGTCGGGGCGGGCTACGCGGTCGTGACCGCAGCCGGCGGCAGCGTAACCGACGGCAAGGGCGGCGCGCTCCGCTTCGGCGAGCGGCACGATGGCGGCTTCATCATCCCGGAGTTCATCGCCTGGGGTGACCTGCAGGCGGCAAGAGTCTGACGTCGTAAGGGCGCTACTGGCTGAGCTTGTCCTGGAGGGCCGGCCAGCGCTTGCCCACCTCATAGAGGAAGCGCTCGGGATTGGCGGCGAAGCCGTCACGATTGGCTTCCCGGCTGAACAGATAGAGCCGCTGCGCCGCGATCGCGAAGAAACGGGGGTTGCCGGCGATGGTGACGCCGCGCGCAATATCGACCGGATCGTAGCCGCCGAACTGCGGCCCGTAGACCTCGGGATGAGCCAGGAAAGAGGCCCGGTTGCCCTCGTTCCGGAAGCGCCAGACTGCGCCCCACAGGTTCGCCTCGAACTCGGCGGTCCCCTGCACGGCCGTGCCAGCGACGAAATAGGCCACGGGGTCGAAGCCCTCGATCGCCACGCCGCTGAAGCGGTTGACGACGATCCGCTCGGTGGTGGCCGCCTGCGCCGGCACCCCCGCGCAGAGGATCCAAATGCCCGACAGCATGCAGACCAGAAGGCCGATCAAGGCAATTCCGGGGCGCAAAGGGCTGGCTTCCTGCCGTTCTGCCGTCATAGTTGCTGCGGATAACATCCGAGTCGAGGGGACATCCGGCGCAACCTAGAGCCGTGCCTGTTGGCGTCAGGTTAAGGAAGCGACCGGATTCGATACCAGGGGTTCTTTTATGACTTTCGCATCACGCCTTGCCGCAGTCGCGCTTGCCGCGATGGTCGGGTGGATCATTCCGGCTTCCGCCCAGCAGCCGCCGCCGCCCGATTTGCCGCCGCCGCAGCGGACCCAGACGCCCAGCACCTATGGGCCGGACGAACTCGTGAACGCCGGCCACCGCTTCTTCGGCAACGTCTCGCGCGGTCTCGCCTCGATCATCGAGAAGGCGGTCAGCCAATGGGGCCTGCCCAACGGCTATATCCTCGGTGAGGAGGGCTCCGGCGCTTTCGTCGCCGGCCTGCGCTACGGCGAAGGCACGCTTTACACCAAGAACGCCGGCGACCTCAGGGTCTACTGGCAGGGTCCCTCGCTCGGCTTCGACTGGGGTGGCGACGGCGCGCGCACCATGACGCTGGTCTATAATCTGCCTGCCACCAACGCGATCTACCAGCGCTTCGCCGGCCTCGACGGCTCGGCCTACATCATCGGCGGCTTCGGCATGACGGCGCTCACCGCCAACAACATCGTGCTGGTGCCGATCCGCTCGGGCCTCGGCCTGCGGCTGGGAGCCAATATCGGCTATTTGAAATTCACCCCGCGCGCGACCTGGAACCCGTTCTAGCGTTCCGCTTTCCCCTGCGGCGACGGATCAAGGTTAACGACATGTCGGGGCTGGCTTTTTGCCGGCCCCGCATGCAATGTCCTTGGTAAATTTTTCCTTAGCTTTGGGAGTTCTGGCCCATGGTCGAACCGATCATGTACCTGGCGATCGGTTTCCTGCTCTCGATGCTATGCGGGCTCGCGATCGTGCCGCTGGTGCATAACCGCGCCGTGCGCCTGACCACGCGCCGGCTTGAGGCTGCCACGCCGCTGTCGATGGCCGAGATCCAGGCCGACAAGGACCAGCTCCGCGCCGAATTCGCCATGTCGGCGCGACGGCTGGAGATGAGCGTCGACCAGCTCAAGAACAAGACCACGAGCCAGCTCGCCGAGCTCGGCAAGAAGAGCGACGCCATCAACCGCATGAAGATCGAACTCGGCGAGAAGAACGCCACGATCTTCGCGCTCGAAGCGCGCGAGAAGGCGGTGAAGGAGCAGCTCCGCGCCACCGAAGAGGAATTCAACACCAAGACCGCAGCCCTGCGCGCCGCCGAGCTCGCGCTGACGGACAAGCAGGGCGAGCTCGCAAAGATCAATTCCGAATTGTCCGACCGCTCGATGATGGCGGAGAGCCGTCAGGTCGAGCTGGTCGCGGTCCGTGCGCAGATCGAGGAGCTGAAGAACCGCGTCGGCGACGCCGAGAAGGAATTTGCCGCGACGCAGGCGCGGCTGGCGCAGGAGCGCACCGAATCCGAGACCGCCTCGCGCGAGCTCGGCGACGCCCGCGGGCGCGTCGAGAATCTGAGCCAGCGCGTCACCGACCTCGATCGCCAGCTCATCGTGCAGGTGAAGGAAGCCGAGATGCTGTCGGGCCGTGTCGGCGATCTCGAGGGCCGCCTGGCCACGCAGGGCAAGCTGCTCGCCGAGCGCGACTATGAGAACAACCAGCTGCGCCAGGCCAATGAGAGTTCCGAGCGCACCGTCAAGGAGCTGCGCGTCGAGATCGCGGCCTTGAGCGGCGGCAAATCGTCGGCCGCAATGGAATCGATCCGCGCGGAAAAGACCGCGCTGGAGGAGCAGCTGCGCACCGCCCGCGACGAGCGCGCCAAGCTCCAGCGCGACATCAACGCGATCCAGCAGCAGGCCGAAAGCTCCTGGGCGACCGAGCGGATGGAGAACGCGCTGCTGCGCGAACGCATCAACGACATCGCAGCCGAAGTGGCCAAGCTCGCGATGCAGCTCGAAGGCCCGAACTCGCCGATCGAGGCCCTGCTCGCGGCCGAGGCCGGCCAGCCGCCGAGGCCGGCGCCGCGCCCGGCTAATGACGCCCCGACCAACGGCACGGCCGCAGGCACCCTGCCCGAAGGCGGCGGAACACTGGCCGAGCGCATCCGCGCGCTCCAGGCCCACGCCTCCCGCGCCCGCCAGCAGGGCGCGTAGGCGGCTCCAAACGGTCTGACCGCCGAATTGCGCGGTCTGCGGAAGGTTTCCGGGCCGCTTTTAACGTCTTCGGGCGCCTCGAAACTTGACACGTTCGGCCCGCACTTCTAAATCGCGGGCTCCAAAGCGTCGGTGGCCGAACTCGGGCCGCCTGCATGATGGTTTCGGGTGCATAGCTCAGCGGGAGAGCGTTCCCTTCACACGGGAGAGGTCCAAGGTTCGATCCCTTGTGCGCCCACCATTCACATCGACTTTTCAGACACTTAGCCAAGCAGCCATTCGAACAGCGCGCAATCAGTGCCGCTCCTGAGCGGAACGAAGCGCGAAAGTTCGTGCAGCTACGTGCAATTTCCGGGCAGCAGGGCGCTCGGAGTGCATGCGAAAAGCTCGATGCAATCTGTACGGCAAGAAAGCTCATAAGCATCTTTTAGTTTCCCGCAAAAGAGGATACGAGCGTCATAGGCTTTACCGATTTTGGGTAAAAATGATCGATCCCGACAAAGTGGATAGAGCGCAAGTTCGGGCGGCAAGAGCTTTGCTCGACTGGACTCAACCCGAGTTGGCGAAGGCCGCCAACGTTGCGCTCGCAACTTTGAAGCGCTTTGAAATCGGCCAGACGCAGCCTATTCCGACGGTCAAGTCTGCAATCGTGCGCGCGTTGGAAGCCCAAGGCATTGAGTTTGACTACGACCGAAAGCGGGCTTCTGTCAGCCTCGACGTTAGGAAGCTAAAGCGTTCGGCTTAAGAAGGGAGTTTGCCCCTTGCTACCAGGACTGGGCCAAGCTTCCGGGGAAGATCATGAACTTCAAAAGCTCAACAGATCAAAGCTTGCTGGCCATGTGGCACAGCATTCAGCGGCAAGTGGCCGCTGACGAAGCCAGTGGCGGACGCTACCGCTTCATGGGTCCAAACGTTCGCGTATACGCCGAGCAACTTCAGGCCGAGCTAGTGATACGTAATCTGCGGTTCACGCCTATTCGGTGGCAGTAAAATGAAGAACCAGATGGTTGAAGTGCCGCGTGACGTGCGCGAGCTAGTGGCAAAGACAATCGACCAAACAGAGAAGGCGTTTTCGTTTTTCTTCCAACAAGCGAGCTTGGCACTGCCGCCATCTGGCGACCTCGCTCTAAGCTTCGCGGAACAGAACGTGGCGACCGCTCTCGAATATGCGCGCAAGCTTACCGCCGCACACGACATGCAAGAGGTTGTCGCGCTTCAGGGAGATTTCTTGCGGAAACAAATCGAACACGCCAGCAAGTTCATGCGCGAGTTCACGCCGAAGCCTTAAATATTACGATATGAAGCGTGCACCGTAGCGAACGGGATTTCCCCCGCGCCAGTTATCGCGGAAACATGGTTGGTTCAGTCCGCTCAACTCTCTTCAAGACGCTCTTACAGGACGGGCATTGGTAAGAGCGAATTTCATGTCTTTCCGCCGCCGGTTCGAGCCGGACCAATTCGCGGATTGTCTCGCACGGGGTACAGCGGGGTAGTTGAAATGGTTCGTCGTTGGTCATTGCTGGTCAAGGCAATCGATTTAGCGAATGCGCGACATTCTAACTGACACTTCGGCGGCTGAAAGCAAACAAGGGTTGAGCTTCACCGGCCCCACTCAACTTCAACTAGACCAAATCGCTGACGCCCCTCGATCCGGCTAAGCGCCGCCAACACTTCGTCATTCGTGAGCGCGTCCATCAGTTTTTCGACTGTGAACTCTGCATTGCGAGGGACGCCTGGCACAAGGTAGTCGCTTAAGACAGAACGGGCTTCCAAGAACGCGCTTACGACGATCTGAATGTCTGATCGTTTCGGCACGATTGATGGCGCGTGCTCTTCCTCAATCGGGTATTCAACTGCCGCACCTTCGGGATCGTTCTTGCTAAGCCATTCGACGGCAGAATCGCAAGACGCAAACACCTTCACGCAATCGTTCTCGACACTGACATATAGCCAGACCGATTGACTCACGGCGCCGCCTCGCGGTGATAGTCGAAGTCCATGACCTTGAAATGTTTACGGGCATCGATGCGGGACAACGCCGCATCAACTTCATCGCTGTCGAGCAAGTCGATAATGCGGTCCAGCACCTTAAGCGGGTCCCGTGACTCAAATGGATTGATGAACCGGCTTAGTTCTACGCGGGCCGCTCTAATAGCATCTAAGCAGATGTCAGCATCTGTTCGGCACATAGCAGTACCCCGCGTCAACTAAACGCGATTCAATCGTGCTCCGTGTGACTGGTTCCTAAGTCGGTGGGACGTGGCCGAAATTGATACGAGACCGCGCCCGGTCACAATACCGGCGACGGTCTAAGACGAACGCAGGTCCTATTTAGGCGGTTGCAGGCCGGGAGACGACAGCCACTCGCTCATGTGCGAACCGACTTCCGCTTGTCGCACCTTGCGCATGAGCGCTTCACGCTCCGCACCAGCCGGAAGTGCTTTCGCTTCCTCGCGAAGCCGCTTCGCTTCCTGTGTGAGTCTTATTTCCAGCGAAGTGGATTGGGTGACCCTTGGTCTTGGCGTCATGGTCCTACTCCACAATGAGACTCCCGCCTAACGTACAATGATGGTTCCGGTTCCGGCAAACTGAACCTCAGGACAGGACCTTAAACCTGTTAAACGCGGCCTCCTGGCGTTGTGGTGCGTCCGCTGTCCGGGGACGCAGTTTGGCTTCCATAAGCAGCAGCCGGGTCAATTCACGCGTCCGAATAGACTCCAGGATGGCCCGGTCAGCCCGATCTAGAAGTTCTTTCGTTTGTTCGCTGAATTGTAGCGCCATGAGCGCTCCCTGCTAAAAGGCGGGAGCGCGGTCGCGTCTCTCAGTCACCAACGCCCGGATAGTGGCCAGTGATGATCAGCTAACCCGCCCTAACCACAGAGGGTCCTATACGGGCGAGCTAAAGTGCACACATGTTCCAAAATTCAGTTGTTAGTCTGCGAGTCGGCGAGAGGGGTGAAAGCTATGGAACAGCGTCGATATCCATTAGTACGACGATGGACTGCGGCAGAGGACAAACGACTGGCGGAGATGGCCGTGGCAGGTGATCGACCGGACGAAATCGCTCGCTCACTCGGCAGGACGGAACCGGCTGTTCGAGGTCGAGCACATCTGCAGGGCATTCCGTTGCGCCTATCAACTCAGAAGCGGAAATAAGCGAACCAGCGCTGTTCAGTAAGTTTGGGAACTCAACCAATTCACTTAAGTTAACTCAGGAGGAGTCCTCGCCATGAGCCGTATCGTTTTGCTTGTAGATGATGATCCCGACGTGCTCGATGTGCTCGCCAGCATGTTGGAAGACTTGGGGTGCGAAGTAATAACCGCAAATAGTGGTTATGAAGCTTTGGAAGCGTTACGGGGTAACAAAAACATCGCGGCTTTGATCACCGACATCAACATGCCGGGCATGGACGGTCACGAACTTGCCGAGCGAGCTAGGCGCTTAAATCCGTCGCTGAAGATGCTTCAGTTGTCAGGGCGAGAACAGCGCAAAGGCGGCTTGCCGCTGCTCAGAAAGCCCTTCACTGAAAGCGACCTTGCTCGCGTTATGAAGCAAACGACCGGCGTTTGTTAAATCAGCAACTTCGTCAGACAGCGTTCAAGCTCTTCGATTGGGAATGGCTTCTGAAGGACGGCATGATCCTTGAACCCTTGCGGCACGCCGTCTGCGCCATATCCGCTCGCAAAGGCAAAAGGAATGCCCCTGCTTTGCAGCGCTACGGCGATAGGCTCGGAACTATCTCTTCCAAGCTGTATGTCCAGAATGGCGGCATCAACGCCGGGCGCAGACGCAAGCACAAGGCCGGTCCGCAAATCATTGGCTTCACCAGCAACGCTATGGCCTAACTCGACCAGCATATCCGCTACCATCATGCGGATCAGCGATTCATCTTCGACTAGAAGCACAGATGCCATTTGCGCTACCCCCGGGCGCATTGTACCCAACTACTTCATCCCAAGCTATGCACGTTCAACATGGTCTGACCTCCACGACTGCTCGCCACAACCTTCGCATCGATAAATCCGAAAGGTTTCGCCTGTCGTCGGGTCGAGAATCGAGGTCAGGAAGCTCGGTTTCCGACGGCAGCGATGGCATTCCTCCGAAGAGGGAGTTTTAGGCTGTTGCATCCCGCGCTTAGAACGGAAGCCGGTCTTATCGGCAACTCCGTGTCACTACTGAGCGCTTCTCCCGGGCCATGTAGATGCTTCCGCAAATGCCCGAAGGCCAGCAGCCCGAAGCTCCCCAAGTGTATGTTGGCCCGCTTCGGCAGCTTCTAGAAGCCGCTCCGCGACCATCTTCCGAACGTCGTGCTCACCGCCGTTCCGAAGCTCACCGCAGACTTCCTCCAATACAACTTCCAAGTTTGACCTGACCCGATCCGATAGCGTCATCGCCTTTCCGTTGCGTTCCCCCGATGGAACTTATGTTCCCACACTGCGTTGTGCTGTCAAGGTCCGCTATGGCCCGTTTTACGCGTGGGGAGGTAACACATGAGCGAGCGTCGTCGTCGGGTCACACAAACCAAGACATTCACGGACCGCCTTATCGAAGAGGCGGCGAAGTTTAGGGAAGCGGCAGAGGGGCTTGCTCCCGGGACCGAACGCGAGCTTCTAATGAAGCGTGCGGATCAGGCGGAAAAGGCGGCCCAGATGAGCGACTGGTTGACCAAGCCGAACACCGCCCCACCTGCGTCGTTGGGCGGTCTATTGAAGGCCAACAAAACCAGCGGCTTTCCGGGAAGCAGGGATTAGTGAAGCTGTTGCAGGATTATCTTGAGCGTGCAGTTCAGCTTGAAGCGCTGGCGGCAGATGAATCCGATTCAGACTTCAAAGACCAGTTGCTAGCGCAAGCTCAATCGTACCGAAAGCTGGCGGCGAAGCGCGCGAAGGAATACGGGTTACCGATGCCGAGCAGTCCTCCCACTTCGTAGAGAGACTACCACCGAAATTAATGCTGAAGGTCTTGCAGCATTGCTCGCGACCGACGTAAACACCGCGAGCATAGTGGCGGGTCTAGCCAGGTGCTGGGTTCCCCCACCCCTTTCGACAGAATCAAACTCGTTTGTCACGCCACCCTTGAACGTCTGACTGATCTTAAGCTCGTCCGCCCGACGGATGCCTTCGCGAGAACGTTCCCTGCCGCTTGGTCCGATTGTATTCAAAATCGCAACCGTGAGCGCGTGCGAAGACATCAGCTTTCGAAATTGAGATTGCGCGGGTGCTGCCGAACGCGCGTTCGATGTAGCGGCCTGAAATTACTAGCTCTGCACCCGATTCCACGCGATCAAGGACGCTCGCCAGCCGTACTAGAAGTTCTTCAGGGGTTTCCATGCACAGTCACTATGCAATGCGCTTAGCCAGAGGCAAATGAAAACGGTAGTGTTTGTCCCGTCGCGCCGCACTTCGGATGCATGGTCCATAATCAAGATCGATTGTCGCCACGCGTAAACCAGGCAGGCACCGATATTCACACACAGCCGGAAGATTTACGATTTTGGAATCATCGCAAGGTGATCAATTCGCCGTCGGCATTTCTCACGAAACAGAACCGGGGGATTCTCCCTTCTACCGTCGTGCATGGGTGCGGCAGGCAAGTTCCGCAAATGAAAAGAAGCATGCCGGGAACTACGGATCAGATCCTTTGATCCGGCGGAGGTCGGCGACCGTTGGTACGTAACTCTCGCGAGCGATTCGCTTGCGCCGAAGCGGCCCCGGCATCCGCGCCAGCCCCGGAGTTGCTTGGGGCCGTTTCGTATGTGGCGTCCTAAGCCGTTGCGGCTGCGGCCAGCCTTCCTGGCTTGGGCCGTTGGTGGGCTGGCACTCGCCAAGAACACCGTATTGTCCCGGAATCCACATTGCGGGGTGTATAGGTAGAAGTACGTAGGCCGGGGCTGGATTTCCATTGCCCTATTGATTGCAACCGGCAAAGGGGTCGCTTCGCAGCGGCCCCTTTTCATTGGCCGCGTCGCAGAAGCCTCTTTCTATTCACTTCAGGGGCTTGGCTTTGGCTCCGGCGGGGTACTTTGAACCAAGGAGCATTCACTGCATTCTCACGCTGTTTTAGCTCGGCTCTAGCGCTGACAGGTTGCCGGGTCCCTCTTGTAATAACCATTGGAGAAGCGCGGCCAATCGCAAGCCTGCTTCGATCTTACCATTTCAAAGGCAATGTCTTTGTCTCCGATAAAGCACTGCGCTACAATACGGTCTCGATTGAAAGCGCTCGACCTACCGTCGCAAGGCGTGCCTTCACCGACTTGCAAGCAATGCACCTGCTTACCTTCGATCATCGAAGCCAGGGCGCCCGCTGCGTGCCCGTAACCAGGTTGGCCGCGCTCCGGGCTATCAATTCCGCAGAGTCGAACGTGTAAGCCCTTCCCATCCACGCGCATGTGAAAGCTATCGCCGTCGTCAACAGCGGTGACCTCGCCAAGGTAGTCGGCGGCATATATGGGGCTAAAAACTATGCTGGCTAACAGAAATGACCAACCCATAATCGAAATAACATTCGTTTTCATCTTTCCCTCGACCAATACGTTAAAGATGTACGCCCCCGAGAAACGCTATCGGCACTGAAAGAGGACCGACTCCCCTTTGATTCCAAGCATTCCTTGGCCGTTGAATGACCAAACCATCTTCATGGTCTTCACATCGAAAATGATGGCAGCGATCCCCAGCGTAAGATGCTCTTCCGCAGTGAGATAGCTGGCCGTGTTCGAAGTGATCGTAAATTCTTCGGGCTGGGCAACTCCGACAGAAACGTCTGTAGCCCGCATTAGCAAAACCCGCTTGCTATCTGGAGCAGCCTGGATGGCAACCTTCGAAGGTGATTGGTTTGTCCAAACTATCGCCTTCCGCTTGAACCGTTCATCCACAACGTTTGCATCGGCGATGGGATCGCATCCGTAAGACTGACCCGCGCGCGGAGGCTTGACGAATTGCGGAGCAGGATCGGGAGCCGGAAAGCTCGCCTCCGTCGGTGCAGAAGCACCTCCAAAGCTTGCAACAACATAACCCGCCGTCGCGCCCCCAAGCAGCGCGACGATTGCGACTAGAAGAACGCGCACACCCTTCCCCCGGACCTAAGTCGTGAGAACAGTACCACTAACAGACTTGACGTTGAAAGAACAAAGTTAGAACATGAGCAAACGCCGTCCACAACTCCCAACCGATCAGCCGATCCTAACCGCCTCGAACTGGCGGCCGACCAGGCCATTGAGGCTTGCGGAGGCGACGCGCGCGAAGCGGTCAAAGCGCTGATCGTCGCGAATGAGTTTCTTGAGCACCGTCTTCAAGAGCTTGCATCGCCCGGCTACGCGCGCGGGCGGGTGCTGCCGCGTGATCGGAAGGATTGGTACGACTAGAAGGGTCAGGAAATTTCGAAACACCTCACCGGCGGCTATCGAATTTTTGCTTAACTAGGGGTTGTATGTAACTACCCGCTAGGATCGATAGGGGACAAATGCCCGATAACATTGCCTCCGACGAGATCATCAAGAAGATGAACGAGCTCTTCTTTCCCCATTTTTGGGAAAGGAAAGTTGCCCTTCGAGATGGTCCGCGAAAACTGGTACATTACACCAGCGCTGAGAACGCCGTTCGCATTCTCACCGAAAAGGCATTCATCATGCGAAGCACCGTCTGCATGAATGACTACAGAGAAGTGCAGCATGGACATGATCTTGTCTATCGTTCCTTCATGGAGAACGACAAGGCGCTCCTAAAACGTTTTATTGCTTCATTTGACGCAAGCCATCCGGGCGCCGCCGATGATGCCTTCAATCTTTATGATGCACACTATCAGTCGAATGTCTTTCGTACATATGTAGCTTGTTTGTCGGAGCATGACCCAGAGAAGGACTCCATGGGGCGCTTGTCAATGTGGCGGGCTTATGGTCGTGGGCGCGCAGGCGTTGCCTTGGTGCTGAACAAAGAGCCGTTTTTCAGGAATGTGCCATTTGTTGGCTTCTTTGCGAGTCCAGTAGCGTACTTGCGTGATAAGCAAGTGCAAGAATACCTGGAAAAAGTCGTGGTAAGCGCCATGAAGGAAATTGAATTTCTGAAGACCCTTAACCGGGAGCAAGTCGTCAATTCGATTTTCGTTCTTTTGATGTTTTCCGCGATCTGTATCAAGCATCATGGATTCGACGAGGAACGAGAATGGCGTTTGATTTACTTGCCTGGAATTTTTAAGTCTGACCTAATCACCGATGCGACCCTCACAATCGACGGGGTACCGCAACCAGTATACAAGCTGCCATTATTGGACCGACCGGAAAAGGGGCTGACGGGAATCGAACTCCCAGCGCTCCTCTCCAACGTTATCATTGGACCGACGCAGTTTCCGTTCCCGATAAGCGAGGCGCTTGCGGGAATTCTAGCAGACGCGGGCGTACCTAATCCTTATGAGAGAATTCACGTCACCAACATTCCACTTCGGACTTGAACGAGCATTCAGGTGGGAGAGGCAAAGCTCAAGGCGAGCGCCACCGCTAAGTTCATCGCTCGATACCCGCGTTGCGCAATTTGCGGAGGTCAGCGGCTAAGCACGACACGCGAACATATGCCACCGATAGCTCTATTCGATAACTCTTATCGGCCTGACAAATTGGTAATGCCCGCGTGCCATGACTGCAACCACGGCACTAGCAAAGCTGATCTTACGGCATCGATGGTAAGCCGATGGAATTACTATAGTCCCCAACAAGAGCGTCAAGATCACAGCCACCTCGCCAAACAAGTGCGTCGTCGTGCGCCAGAGCTAATTGATGAATGGACGTCTCTCGACGAGTCAGAACGCGGCAAGGCTATCGGGCATTTGCGCATTCACGGTGTTGCCGTACCTGACGATGCAGGGCTAGCTACAATAGGCAAGCACACCATTAAGCAATTGAACATTTTTGCGCACAAGGCCACCCTTTGCTTGTATTTCGAACGTTTCAAAACTCCACTCCCAAACACGGGATTGGTGTCTGCCCATTGGCGTTCAAAGGAGGATTTTGCACAGCACGGAGTTCCGCCCATCTTCTTTGAGTTATTTCCTGAATACGGGACTCTCGTTCAAGGCAAATGGAATGCGGCGGAGACATTTGAATACAGATACGCTTTCAATGAAGCGGATGGCCTATTCGGTTGTCTTGCGCGCTTTAGAACTAGCCTCTTCGTGACCGGTTTCGCAATGGCGGACTCATCGCGAGTTCGCGAGAAATTAGGCGACGATTGGATTCGTCCCATTCAATTGCTCGGCGACAATCCGCATTTTGCGAGGAAGCAATAGCAGCGAAGGATCTCTGATATGGGGAGGCGCATCAAAGCGCGAGTTCAACAGACGAACCACGTACACATCCACAATGATCTTGATGGGGCGGCGCACTACTTACAAACCATCATCCGGGGAAAATTGGACTCCGGCACGAAAGACGCGATCTATTTTGATTGTATGGCATGTGCCACAATGATTGCGTTCGCTTTCGAAGCGTATCTCAACTTCTTCGGTGCGAAGCTGATCGACCCTTGGAACGAACGACAGCGGGTGAACGCGAAAATCAAGCAAGTATTTGGTGCGCTCGAGTTTTCCCCTGATTGGCAGTCGAGACCCTTCAAGGGCGTGCAAGCAATGAAGGAGTTGAGGGACATTTTTGCGCACGGCAAGCCCGCAACCTTTGAAATGGACGAGGTGGTCGAAGCAGAAGCCGGAGAACTAGACGGCAAACGGTATAATCTTGGCCCGGCTTGGGAAACGCTTTGTATGCCGGTACACGTTCTTGATGCCTATGAGGACCTGGTTGCTGTTTGGAAGATCATGCTCGCGCGATCAGGTATGGCAGAGTTCGATGCAATGGATCACGGCGAAGGAGGCGTCACCTACCTTGGCGATGTTGACCAAGCGTCGAACACGGACGGCTAGTTCGTCGCACTACTTGGTTCCAAGAGAATTGTGGTTTTGCGGATATGTGAATTTTCCTATGGGCCGGTCGAGGGGCTATTTCGGCTAAAGAATCGATACCCCCCGGTACCAAAGGCTTGCGCTTTCCGCTTGCCTGCCGTCTCCCACCGCCCAAGTGCGTTAAGCCTCTGCTAACCAACCGCAGCGCTCTGAATTTTAACGCCTTTACGGTTTCCTGACGGAAGATCAGGAAAACTTGGCATGGCGCAATCTGCATTCCAGCGGGCAAACGTCGAACCTCGCACAGAGGTCAAACAGGGAGTCGAGAAGCGCGCCCGCTTGCGGCGGCAGATGTACCTCGCGCAGATGGTCAGCTTCATCCTGGATGCTGCTATCCTATTTTTCTACTCCCTCAGCGGCACCATACCGGCTTTCGCTTCGGCGTGGTACCTCGCGGCAGGAGTTGGATGGACCGCAATAACGTTGATCCTGTCAGAAATGCACTTCAATGACCGCTTCCAGGATCATTACCTCACGGTGCCGCAGAGTCTCGGAAGCATAGGCATTCAACTCGCCGCGATCTATTTCCTTCCTGAGGTCGGGTTCTATTTCGCCTGCATCATCTTCGTTGTGCTTGGGTTCGGTGCATTGCGAATGTCCGCCCGGCAGACCGGCGTGGTTTGGGCTTACGCTGCAATTGGCCTCACGGCCGTCTTCACGCTGACAGACCGGCCCATTGGCATGCCGATGGCTACGTTTGCAGAACGGCATCTAGCGTTGCTTTGCTTCGTGACTGCTCTGGGTAGGTGCGCGTTCACCGGTCTTTATGGCGCTTCTCTCCGGGAGGCACTTTACAGGCGCGGCAATGAACTCAAGGTTGCGCACGCCAAGATTGAAGAGCTTGCACAGATCGATGAACTCACCGGTGTGCTAAACCGGCGCTACATCATGCGCGGTTTGAACGATGAAATGGCACGGGCGCAACGTGCAGGTACGCCGTGCGCAGTCGCTATTTTGGACATAGATTTCTTCAAACGCATCAACGACGGCTATGGTCATCCAACCGGTGACGAGGTTCTGCGAGGCTTTGCAATCACGCTTGCTGCCAACGTGCGTTCCATAGACAAGCTTGGCAGATATGGCGGCGAAGAATTTCTTGTGGTCATGTCGCTTAGCTCGAAGGATCAAGCCCTTTCGGCAATGGACCGATTGCGGCAGATTGTTTCAGAATTGGATTGGGACCCGATTTCGGATGACTTGCGAGTGACTTTTTCGGCAGGCGTAGCGCAGGTTCGACCCAATGACGCGCCAGAAGACATTTTGGCGCGGGCTGATGCGGCTTTGTATCGGGCGAAAGATGCAGGCCGCAACAAGGTCATGGCAGGTTGACGCGGCTAAACCAGTTTGAACTTGTCTAGCCACGCTTGGTGAACATGCTGGCCATCTGCATCGGTGACGAGGACCTTGTAACCTTTGCCCCTGCAATTCGGGCCGGGTCTCGGATAGTTCCTGAGCCAACCGATTAGCGACTCGAATGGCAACCGACGAGTCTTCAAGCAACTGCCCGCCCTGATCGGCGACCGTTTTGCTATCGATTAGATCGAAATGGTAGCGAGGCATTCCGTCCAAATCAGGTAGGCCGCTCTTGGTTCCTAACCCATCAAGCCGATGGCTTTTCACGGCCCGTCAGGCCGGTCGCGCGCGTTTTACACTCGGTCAACTTTCTAGGGCTAACTTGCCGCCCTGCTTTCAAGTCAGAACGGGTCCGACTTCATGGAGCGGGAAGGAAACACACAGGAAGCTAAGCGCGTCGTGTTCGAGCGGCCTATCGACGCGCGTCTAATGGCGATTGATGGGACATGGCAGCGCGCGTGCAAAATACACGACGTATCAGAATTGAGCGCTAAGCTGGTGATCGACGGCGTGCTCACCGATATTGGCCAGCGAGAATTTTTTCTGGTTTTGTCAGCGGCTGGTCTCGCCTATCGCCATTGCGAACTCGCGTGGGTGAACGGCGAGTTCGTCGGTGTGCAGTTCCTGAATCGTGGAAGAGCGGCGAAGCGGGCGCGGCGCGGCGAAACTTTGGTGAAGTAAGGTCCGTCGGCAGGCGCTAATTCAGCCGCCACGGGAACCTTTGCTTGTTCCTAAACTTGTCCTGGGTGCCTGAACAAAATATCATAATCGCGATTGGCTGTTCTCAGGGTGGCGTTGAGGCGCTGATCAGGCTAGTTCAGAAGTTCGATCTTATGTGGCGTGCGAGCATCCTCATCACGAGTCATATTGGGCGCCAGCCCTCGTCTTTACCGGCAGTGCTACAGCGGCATTCCGAGTTCGCAGTTTCGCACGCGCACAATGACAGCCTGATGGTGCCCAATCACATCTACATAGCTCCGCCGGATTTTCACCTCTGCACGTTGGGGGACCGGCTCAATCTGAGTCACGGGCCAACCGAGAATTGGTGCCGTCCCGCGATAGACCCGATGTTCAGGTCTGTTGCGGGCACGCATGGTCGCGGCGTCATCGGTATCCTTCTTAGTGGCAGGCTCGATGACGGCGTGAGCGGCCTCATCGATATACACAATCGAGGTGGACAGACCATTGTCCAGAACCCAACAGATGCGCTTGTGCCTGACATGCCGGAAGCAGCTCTGAAAAGGATGACACCGACCCATGTCGCTTCAATAAGAGAAATTCCGGGAGCGATAGAGTCCTATCTTGAGGCCAGACGATGACTGGCTACAACATGCAGAGGCCATACACTATCACCTGCCCCGAGTGCGGGGGTGCGTTGTTTCCCATGACCGCAGAACCGGCGCCGCACTTCGAGTGCCACATCGGCCACAAGCTCTCACCCGAGACCATGATGGATTCTCAGTTGAAGCGGCTGGAGGTCTCGCTTTCAGCGGTCATGGTGGTCATGAAGGAGCGAGCTGAACTTTGCCGCCAGCTCGAAGAAAGTGGCCTGATAGACCGCGAGACAGTAATCAAGATGGTGGCGGAGTCAGAAGAACGGGCGAGGGAAATTAAGAAGCTTCTAGAACTTTCTTGGATGCCCATTCCTGCCGAATTGTAGATGCGCTTTCACCAGCCAGCGCTGATGCCCAAGCTAGACTTGAAGTTGGGGCTGAACGGGGTGCGGCACCTAGACATCGAGCGCGCCCCCGCCCATTGCCTCACACCGCTGGCGAGCATAGTCCCAAGCATCAAAATCGGCCGCTGGTGCGTCCTTGGGTTCGACGGGCAGGATGAAGGAGTCGTCGCCGAACGCGACGTATAGCTCCCACAGCGCTTCTGAGGCCATGCCTGGTTTGAATGCACTGGCCAGCCATTCGTCCACGATCTTCTGGCACGCCGACACCGCCTCTTGGGCGGTTGGGAACACACCATGGGTGACGCGTTCGGATTCATCCGTAAAATGATAATTGTCGTCGATCAGGACTCGGTAGCTCACAATCGATCCTATGGGATTTTGGCCTTGAGTCCAACAGCAACCGCGCCGGACAGGACAGGGGTATCTTAAGATACCCCATGTCCGGTCAGCGCCGCAGGGTTAAGTTGGACAAGATTATTGATGTCCCGGACATGTCCGGCCTAAATGCAACGTCACGTCGGCCTGAGGTAGCCCATAAAGGTCGCGGTACAGCACGACCCGCCCTTTTGGGCCAGTTTGACTTCGGCGAGCCGGTAGCGCGTCGCATTCCGGCGAGCGACGAAGGGTTGTGGCTTTGGGAGTTTAGCTTCCGCTTCCGAATTTTCTTTCAACGCCGCTATGCCCTTAAGGCATGCTTGGGATAATCAAAACCCTCGTTCGGCACGAAGTGACTCGTACGCTAAATTGAGCCGCATGGCTTCTTGCGCTGCTGCTTCCTTAATAAGCACGCTGCGGTCAGCGACGGTATCAGGATGACAAAGCTTGATGGCGCTACGGTATGCAGCTTTGATTTCAGCAACTGTTGCGGACACGTTAATTCCTAAGACCTTATAGGGGTCATCTGCCAGCTCATCTTGCGTGTACTCCGAGGCCGTATCGGATTCAGAGCCGGGGTCGCAAGCGTCCTCTTCTGGAATCTGAGAAATCACGGACGAGTAAACTGCTTCTGCGGCTCTCCGTGACCACCGAAGCGCTAAGACGAGTACGAGGGGCGTCACAATCCACATTGCAACTGCCCCGAACGCAAAGCTGGAAAGCAACAAATGCGGCGCTGGATTCCATACAAGTATACTTAGCCGTTCGTGGGATCCATTTTGTCTCAGTTCGATGAGCAAGATCGTTCCGATGAGAGTGGAAATGCCAACACTCCCTGCAATCAAATAAGCACGCGCTCGATACCAGGCGGCAAGAGCCTCTTCTAATACCAGATAGGCTCGATACCGGGGGTCTTCTGCTATCGCAGTCCGTTCCTCAACATCCGCCAATAGAGAACGTTTGCGCTCAAGTTCGAGATTCAACTCTTGCCCGCGTTTGGAACGGTTTTCGAACCTATCCTCCCGGTCCAGGTACCGTACGCCAGCCTCGCGACCGTACTCGATGATGCCGTCGATTTCTTCGAACAAATCCGATCTGTTCTTCCGTAGGTCGCGTAAATAACTTTGAGTGTCCTCGTCATCACAAAGTTGTAGCGCCGGATACTTCCCAGCGCGGGCATGAACAGCGAAATAGATCAAGAGCAGAGGTAATGCGTAGAACGCGAGGGTAACAATATAGGGCAGAGCAGCGATCAGGCCACAGATGGCAAAGAACAAGCCGCACAAGACAAGTTCGGCCAAACCTCCTTGCTTCTTCCGCGCCATCACTTGCTCATGAAAATCACGGCAGACCATCCCGCCAGCGATGCGTAGAAGATGATGCTAAGCGCGAAAGTCATTATCGGACTGCGCGCAATTCGAGTGTTCGTGACTACTCGCCCGATTCCCCGACCAGGAAACATGTACATCAACCATTGAATGATCACACCGGGGAGCAAAAGCCACATAACCGGTCGATCAAGTCGAACACCTGACTTGTTTTCGCGGATCCACGCTTGCTCCACCACTCCCCCCTTAATAGGGCGTCCCCCACCACATCGCCAATGGCGATATCTGGAATATTCCGATATATGCGGTTGCATTACAACCATCAGATTAGCGGCGCGGCTTTGGGAGACGTTCCATGGATTATACTTTGTATGTAAACGGCGGGGCTGGATTGCTTTCCCTTTTGGCTACTGCCGTATCTCTGGCTACGTTCATCCGATTGGGTTCGTTCGCTGGTCGCGCCTCCCTCTCGCAGGACGCCGTTGGCACTCTGGTCCGGACCGAATCAGATATTTTGCGGCGCACACTCGACGACAACTCCGAACGCGCTCGTAACGAACTCAGCTCATCTCTGGTCAGGTTTCAAGAACTAATCCTGAACTCGTTCAACGCTCTTAGCGGGCGTGCGGATTCTAACTTTCAGGCATTCGGGACTCGGCTCGATAGCGGCATAAGCGCAATCGAGAAACGGATTGAAGGTATCGCAGAAAGAATGAACGAAGACCTTCGCACTGGCGCGCAAGAAGCCTCGGCCAATCGAGATGCTTTGCGCGGTATGATCGAAGCTAAACTGGACGATGCATCTTCCAAGCATGCGACCGCATCCTTGACCCTCAGGGGAGAAGTGGAATCAAGTTTCCAGCGCCTTCGGCAGAGCGTGATTGATTCGCTGCTGCAGTCGAGCGACCATCAAACGGAGCGTTTGAACGCGAATACGTCGGCTTTGACTTCGTTGATTGAGAAGCACGAAACCGCTGGCGAGCGGCTAAGGGGTAGTATTGAAATGCGCCTCGACGCTTTGCGACTGGAAAATTCAGCCAAGCTGGAAGAAATGCGGCGAACCGTTGACGAAAGATTGCAATCCACGTTGGAGACCCGGCTTGGAGAGTCGTTTGCTAGAGTTATTGAACAGCTTAAGTCGCTTCATGAAGGCATCGGAGAGATGAAGAAACTCGCTGCAAATGTCGGCGATCTTCAAAAAGTTCTGACGAATGTAAAGGTCCGGGGAACTTATGGTGAGGTCCAACTCGAACTGCTTCTCGAAGAATTCCTGTCCGCCGAACAGTATATCAAAAATGCTGCGGTTCGAGAGAACACCGGCGAGCGAGTAGAGTTCGCCATCAAACTTCCGGGCAAAGGGGCTGGCAGTGTGCTGCTCCCGGTTGATGCCAAGTTTCCACGCGAGGACTATGATAACCTGGTGGCCGCTTCTGAGGCCGGGGACGCTGCCGCTGTCGCTCAATACAGAAAGCAGCTTGAAAATCGGATCCGCTCTTCGGCTAAAGATATTTGTGAGAAATATATCAATCCGCCTGCAACGACGGATTTCGCGATCCTATTTATTCCGACGGAAAGCCTGTATGCGGAGCTACTGCGGCAGCCCGGTCTGTTAGAGAGCTTGCAGAAGACCTACAGGGTAACCTTGGCAAGCCCAACTACATTTGCCGCACTGTTGAGCGCCTTGCAAATGGGTTTCAAGACCCTCGCAATCGAAAAACGATCCAGCGAAGTCTGGCAAGTGCTTGGTGCCGTGCGTACGGAATTTGGACGTTATGACAAGGTTGTTCAGAATCTCTCCCGACAACTTGGTACCGCCTCCAATTCCGTCGAAGAACTGAAAAGGCGGACAAGAGCTGTAAACAAAACCCTGACTTCTGTGGAGTCAGCGCCGGATCAGCCTGGGACAGCCGGACTGATTGATCGAGTGTCGGCCGCTGAAGCCGATTCAGAGCCGAACGGACTTAGCGAGCTAATGTTCGGCGAGATTGAGGTACCTGCCGAGTTCGTCTCGTCTACTGAGGCGGCGAGCGCAAACGATGTGGTTTAGTTTCAACATCTGGGGATGGGTTCCTACGGATTGACCACGTCCTTTCATCGTCCCAGAACATAGCTCCAGGCGTCGCAATCGACCGCTGGTACGTGTGTGGGATCTATGGCCTGAACCCGCGGATCGTCTCCGAAGAGCGTGTACGCCTCCTACAGCGCCCCTGAGGTTCTACCCCTGTTTGATTGTATCGATCAGCCAATCATGACGATCTTGCGACAGGCCGCCAGCGCCTCTTCGGCGGTCGAGAACACGACGTGCGTGACACGTTCGGACTCATGCTGAAACGCGAAGGTGTCGTCGATAAGGACTTGGTAGATTGGACGCTTCCATCCAATAGTATCGTGGTCTCACTGCAGCGGAAAGGGGCAGCTGGGCCGCAGCGTGATTGTGATCAGATTAGGATCATCGCAGGAGTGGCAGGGAGTTATCGGGCGCGTTAGGCGTGAAATGCGGCAGTGGCGATTGCATATGTGTTCGCACATCCAAGACCGGGTTGAGCGGCCCAGTGCTGGTCAACCGAACGTGCATTGGTGTTGGGCGGCTTTCGCCGCGGTCAAGTTTGTCAATGCATCGAAATGCGACGCGCTGGTCCGTCCGCAGCGTCGTGACTTGGTTGCGAAGATCGCTGAACCGGTCGCGGGCATCCTGATCAGGATGTGTCGTGATATGGTGGTCGAGACATTCGAGCATCTGCCAAGCCGGTAACGAGGCATCGACGTTCTTGGCCGCTATATCGCCTAAGTAGACATACCATTGGTCAAGCGCATATGGCATTATTTGAGGAGCTATACGTTCGAGCCCCGCTTTTTCCAGGAAATGCCCGTACCTCATTAGACGGCGATTGTGCCGCTCAGCCCGAACGGTGATGCGAGCGGTGCCGCCATACATCAAATCACCTTCTTTTTTATCGACGCCAAACCGCTTGCAGTGATCTACGTCGGCCTTCGTCGCCACATTGGAGTGTTGTCGCGTCAGCCATACGACAGGTAGTCCATCCGTCATATGGGCGTTTGATGCTTTTAGTTGTGGCTTCAGCCCTGCGCCCGCAACGATTAACGCGGTGCCGGGATGCGTGAAGTGATGAAAAATCATGGTTCCTCTCCGTAATTTTTGACAACAACAAGCCACCCATCGCGCGAACACGACAAGCGGATTTGATGATTTGATTGTTCTGATCGAGCGCCGTTCGTGACCAGCGCACCTTGCTATCCCGGTAAGACCCCGATTTCCTCGATAGTGCCGCGAGGCGCAAAACTTGGTCTTGATCTCGGTTACTTACGCTGGCCTAAGCGCGGGCACATAGCTTTAGGTGCCCCTCCTCGAATCCTACCCACCACCACCACCCGCCTTATAATAATAAGGCGGTGGTGGGTGGCT
Source organism: Bradyrhizobium sp. 62 (assembly GCF_023073035.1). Lineage (NCBI taxonomy): Bacteria > Pseudomonadati > Pseudomonadota > Alphaproteobacteria > Hyphomicrobiales > Nitrobacteraceae > Bradyrhizobium > Bradyrhizobium sp. 62. The sequence goes on along the minus strand of NZ_JADPIT010000022.1, from coordinate 80,677 downwards.
GTTGGTGGCTCAGTGAACAGTCGTCCCCACCCCACCAGAATCGCGGTGGGGAATCGGCGCGACTTCGAACATCGGCCTCTCGCGCGCCTTCTCCCGATCATAGCGCTTATTCACCACAAACTGTTCCTTCTTGATCGCGCCAGTCATCATGCGGACAATTTTGGCCCTGTCCTCTTTGGCGTCCAAGCCCAGCACGTCGGCAAACACCTTCCCTGCCCAATCGTCCGACTGGAAGTTTTTGGCGTAGCAGGCACCCGCGATTCGACGCCTAATCTCGTTGAGCTGATCCGGGGTGATTTCATCAACATCTGAAGTTTCGGTCGGCCACTCCCACCTTTCAACCACGCCAACGCTGTCGCCGGGTGTCCACTTGGTCCCGTTTCCAACGTCAACTGACACCAGCCGTCGCCATTCTGAATGGCCGGTTCGCTTAGCAAGGTTCGCTTTGCCGGAATTGATGCGAAAATATGAGAACCGCTCGTTTGTATCGATGCCCGCCTTTTTTGCCTCTTCAACTGTCATGCCGTTGATTGTGCGCACCGACCTCGCCTTGTCTTTCAAGGCGCTCGCGCCACGCGCCGAGTCCGCTGTTACCTCGCCCTTGCCGTCGCCGGACCCTTTACTAACGTGATGAACCAGTTCAACGGCAGCGTTGGCTTCATCGGCAATGCGCACGAATTGCTTTGCAACCTGTTGAATCTTGCTGTTGTCATTTTCTTCAACCTCATGCGTGGAAATGAAAGGATCAACGATCAACACGTCGATCTGATTAGCGATCATCTCTGCGATCATGGACTTAACAACCGGCTCGACTACCCTAGTGCCTTTTCCTTCGTTTCTCAGAACGACAAATTCTTGGTCGCGGCCTGAATCTACAAACAGTCTGCCGCGTAAGGTGTTGAGGTCGATTCCGTGGTGCTTCGCAGCCGCAACAAAACGCCGTTCAATCTCGTCCAAAGGGTCTTCAAGATTGACGTACCAAACCGACAGTGGCTCCGGCGGCGCCGGACCTAGCAGCGCGAGGCCGCTGACCATGGATAGGGTCTCGACTATTGCATGGGACGACTTACCCCCGCCCCCAGCACCGACGGTGCTGGATACGAACTTACGAAACAGATGGTAGGCGTACAGCGATGCTCTGCGAGGAATGTCGGCCGCGTCTCGGGGCGCGAAGATGGAAGCCGTCACTCCGCTTCCTTTCTTGGCTTTTCGTCCTAAGAGACGTGCAATCCAATCCTTGACACTGAAAGATGGATCAGGCGCAGGCAGATCATCAATATGCGATTCTGGGATATCGCGCGGCTGTCGCTTCCCCGCTTCGAGTCCGCTGCGAATTGTGGCAAGCGCTTCGGCTCTTCCATCCTTTCGAATGTAGCCGTTGGCCATGGCGGCCCCAATCAACCGTTCTTCGGCTTCAACATCCGTGAGGACGCCCGCTCCAACGAATTGACCAATTGCGAAACCGGCGTCGTTCATTTGATTGTTACGCCCCGTTGTGGTGCCGATGAGCTTTGAAAGCTCACTGTTGATGGCCGCTTCAACGTATGCGGAATTGCTATTGGATAACGGGCTCTGACCAGCGGGAGGCTTAGGCCGCTTCACGATCTGGACTAACCAGTCTGTTGCTTCCTGAATATCGCAATCCGACACCGGATCGTAGAAACAGCCGTCATCGCGCACTGAACCGGCTGCGATCACGTAACCGCCTTCACCGCGCACGTCGATTCCCGGTTCAAAGCCGCCCCGATTTCCGATGCCTTGAACGTAGCGGAAGTACAGGTGCATGCCGCCCGAAGGCGTCGCAACGGTGTAAGTCTCGGCAAGCGGGCCGTGAGCTTCTTCGAGTCGCGCGAGCGCTGCCTCACCGTCAACATCTGCTTTTTTGTCGATGTCGAGTACCCAAACGCCGGAAGCGGTGCCGGTTGGGATACCGATCATCGCATGCGGCCAACGAGACCACCAGGCGATGATCGTATCTTTGTCGGTGGCTGCGTTCTTGTGCCCGTTTGGCGTAAGCGGCGCCTTAGTTGCCGGACTACACGGAAACACCGGCCAACCTCGCGCGGCATGGGCGAGGGCAGCAATCATTGTCGAGTTGTTCATAAGTTCTCCTGGTCTACCGAAAGCGCGCCGCAATGGTTAGGAGCGTTGCCGTACGTTTCTCAGTGTGTTTTGGAGGGTGGATTGCCTACATCCCCGTGCCCGCTTGACGCAGCTAGGCACATACTCTAAAAGACTCACATGAGTCTACACGTTCTTCCCGAGTTTGAAAGATTTTGAGCGACCTCGCGAAAACAGCCGCGCTTCATGCAAACGATAATTTGCCGGGCATCGGGCGAATCTCCAATTTGAAAGACGCCGCAGCGAAGCTCGGGATCAGCAAAAGAGCGTTGCGAGACCTGATCAGGCGCCACCCCTTTTACTCGAAGAATGGACGTCTCTTCCTGTTCTCTGAACAGGACTTGTTATCAATTTGGGAGACTATGCGTTGCCCCTCAAACTTGTCAGACGAAAAGGCTCGGAGCACTGGTATCTTCGCGGCACCGTCCGAAAGCAGACTGTATTCGAAAGCACGGGAACTAACGACAAGAAAGCTGCGGAAGCCATCCGCATAAAGCGCGAGGCGCGCCTGTTGCATGATAGTATCTATGGGAGGGAAGCTAACCTCACCTTCTTTGAGGGCGCAGTTTCGTATATGGCCGCCGGTGGATCTCCTCGACATTTAGGTAACGAGGTGGACGGCAAGTGGACCGGCTTACTCGGCCACTTCGAGACAAAGATACTTCTTAAAATCACCCAAGAGAACTTGGACGCGGCCGCTGAAAAGCTTTACCCCAATACGCAACCAGAAACCAAGAACAGGCAGTGCTATACGCCTTTCATCGCTGTCTGGAATCACGCGCTGCCGGAATCACCGAGAAAGTGGAAGCGACCGAAGAAGCCGAAGGGTACCAACATCGTTCGGGCGAGGCGGTTGCGAGCCGGTACTAGGCCGGTGGGGTACGAACGGGCGTGTGAGTTTGTTTTATCTATGTCTCCGGCACCGGCAATGGTCATGTCCGCACTTTTTTACACGGGGATGCGACCGATAGAGCTTTTCGTCCTCTCGGCTGAAATGGTGGACCTTCCCGCGCGCTGGATTACCTTGGAAAATTCGAAAATTGGGGAGCCGCGAGGCATTCCGATTCATGAATTCTTGGTCCCCTTATTGCGGCCTTTGATAGAGCGGGGCGGTTTATTATTCCGAAGCTCGTTGGGCACGCCATACCCGGTGGGTGAAGGAATCAGTGGCCAGATGAAAACAGCTATTAGGAATGCTCGGAGAAGGTCGGGTATCGGAGGGATAAGTCCCTATACGGCACGCCACACAGTTTCGACCCAACTAGTAGTCGCTGGAGTGCATCCGCACATCAAGGATCAGATTTTAGGCCATGCCATAGACGATATGAGCCGCCACTACACCCACGTTCCGCAAGCCCCACTTATCGAAGCAATCAACACGCTGCCCATTGTCGGCCCTTGGGCGAAGGCGCCCTGGATGACAGACCCGGTCGGTCAGGCAAGGAAGTTTGTGAATAGCATGGGGCGCCGGAGCGACTTGATGAGTAGTGCAAAATGAGCGCAACTGAACGCTAACGGCTGCATTTCTTCCGTGCTGTCAACAGCTTCCAAGAAAGAGCGTTCCCTTCACACGGGAGAGGTCCAAGGTTCGATCCCTTGTGCGCCCACCATCCACCTTCCTGAACCCTGCTGATTGCGGCCCCCATCGTCGACGCCTGCAGGCGTGTCGGGACCGTCTCAATCG
>NZ_JADPIT010000022.1:47353-76862 GCF_023073035.1 Bradyrhizobium sp. 62 | reverse complement strand
AAAACAACCCCATGCACAGTAGCCGACCCCAGTCGGATCAATGGGTTACAACCATACTATTTTTCCGAAATCGGATTTGACTTGCCGGGCAAAACACCGGCATGATGGCATCGTCGCGGTGGCCTGAGCGGGAAGTATTAGGTCATCGCCTTTGCGCATCAGCTTTTTGTTTTGCGCATGATCTCCCCTCGTCATTGCGAGCGTAGCGAAGCAATCCAGCAATGCGTCCGCGGCACGCAGCAATCCAGACTGTCTCGGTGCGGAAGGCAATCCAGAATCCGTGCCGCGGAAATAGCTGGATTGCTTCGCTGCGCTCGCAATGACGGTTGCTTCGCTGCGCTCGCAATGACGGAGCAAGGGGTGAGACCGCGCCGGCTGACGCGCACGCCACCTCGAGCTTCAAGCCGCCCGCACCGGCCGCCAGGCTGCGTACAGACCGACCAGGGTCCCGATGGCGACCAGTGCTGCGGCCAGCAGCAGCTGCAATTCCCCGTCGTCGGTGGTGCCTACGGACGACACGAGCCTGGTCACGACGACGAACAGAACGCCCACGGAGGCTGCTGCGCCCACGCCGAGATAGGCGAGCTCGCGCGTCAGGTTGCGGCCGAGAAGTCCGAGTGCCGTGAAATACATCGCGCAGGCGTTGGGATGAACGAACAGGGCAATGCGCGCGTAAGGACCGTAGGCGCCGAGGAGGGTCTCACACCGGTTCAGTGCCGCCTTTGAGGCGACCCGCTGCAACAGCGGTCTGAAAAAACGAGCCTGCCCGTAACTCAGGACGGCGCCGACGATGATAGCCAGCCACGCCACGATAAAAACGGAGACGTCCGCGGGCTTCGGATTGAGCGCCACGGACATCAGGATAAGAGCGGTTCCGGGGAAATAGCCAAAATACGGGAAGACCGCCTCCAGCAGCACGCAGACGAATATGAAGACCGGAAACCACGCCGAGCCGGTTGCATCCCGGACGATGGCGTTCAGGTCGAAGAGATCAGTCTTGTACAGGACGAGATACATGCACATGGCCAATCCGGCCAGCGCGTAGAACGGCAACGCCCCCGACAGAAACCGCCTCATCCAGCTATCGCGCCTTGTTGCGCGGACACAGCGGAAACCATCGATAAACGTCCCCTACCCAATCGACAAAATCTCGATCTCCTGCGCACCCGACCCCACGACATCCCCGACCGCCTTCCCCATCAACGACTTTGCCACCGGCGCCACGAACGAGATCGTGCCGGCCTTGGGGTCGGCTTCGTCCTCGCCGACGATGCGATAGGTTTGCACGCGGCCATCTGCGCGGCTGAAGGTCACCGTGCTGCCGAAGGCGACGGTGTCGGTCGAGGCTGGGGCGGGAACGACCTGCGCCGTGCGCAGCCGTTCGGTGAGATAGCGGGCATCACGCAAGGGCACCGCCGATTGCCGGCGCTTTTCGTTGACGTCCTCGATGGCCTGCGCGGCTTCATAGGCCTCGCGCGCGTCCTGAAGCTGTCTTTGCAGCGCCTGCAAGCCCGCTTCCGTCACGAGGTTCGGATGCGGCGAGATCGGCCGATCCGGCAACAGCGTCTCGGCGGCGGTTTCCGCGCTCTCTTCTTTGGTAAAGGCAACGCTCAAGTCGAAAATCCTGTCGAACTGTTCGGGCTCACGGCCACGATCATATCTCAAGTTCGACAAAACGGCGCAGCTTGAAGACGATGTCCGGCATGGCCTGGCGGAACCGCGTGGCATCCCGGAACGTGGTCGAGAACGGCGCGAAGGTGATCATCGCATTCCAGTGCCTGTAACCATAGACCGTCACGGAGGCGCCGGTCGCCGGAAAATTCTCGAGCTTGCGCAGCTCACCCAGGACGAGATCGGCGATCGCTTCAGCAGGCAGCAATCGCTTCCCATCAGGCGTCGTTGCGATCTTCGCTGGCGGCTCGACCGGCTTCGCGGCAGCCGGCGTCGCATCGGGCGCGTCCCCGGAATCATTCTCCGAGTTGTTCTCGAGCTTGGCCGGCGGTGTAGCGGGGGTGGGCTCGACCAGCTCAAACCCGTTCGTCGGTGCTGTCGGCGGTGGAACCTCGATGAGCGGCGGCGGCGCGACACTTTCTGCGGCGCGCTTGTTGCCTCCCAGGATGCTGCTGATCATGGCCACAAGGCCAGCATCCCTCACGTCGTCACTCATAACTCCCCCCAGGCTTCGGCCTACTCTAGCACCGCTCGCGTGGACCGCCACCGGGGATCTATGGCCGGATTCCGCCCGGCCAAGGTCCTAATTTTACGCGATGGCACCGGCGGCGCGACGCCCGATCACACCGCGCCGCCGTGCGATCCGTCACTGCTTATCGAACGGAACGTATTGCTGGTACTGCTTGGGCACCGAGCTGCGGTAGCGCGCGGGCACCGTGCCGCTGTCGACCGAGTGGTCGATCTCCTGCTGCCGCGTCATCTTCTTCTTCGCCGGCTTCTTCGACGCACTCTTCTTGGAGTCGGTCGGCTGGCTGGAAGCGTCGTTGGTTGCGCCCGGCGCGGTCGTCGTCGCTGCCGGCGCGGCAGTTGTCGCAGCAGGCGCCGCGGTTCCGGCGGCGGCCGGTGCGCCCTGCGCCAGCGCGAGCGGTGTCTGCATGAGAAGCGCCAGCGCTGCTGTCGCAGCCAGCAAGTATGATTTCTGCATTAGAACCTCCAAAAGACCTGATCCGAATAAGGCAAGCGTAGTTCTCCGGGATCGACGCGTGCAAGTCCGCTCACGATAGGCCGGAACCCCGTCGTGAACTGTGGCCGAGATCACATTGCCGGCGGCAGGCTGCGTCATGATGTGCCTTGTCGCGAACGCAAGGCATTCCTGCGACACCAATACAGGCATGACTGCGCAACAGACGAGCCAGGCTCGCTGACATTCCCACCCACTCGCTCTCGAAGGAGACTGACATGCGTCGCACCATCCTCACTCTCGCATCGCTCGCGGCCCTGCTGGCCGTAGCATCCCCGGCCGCCCAGGCACATCCTGCGAACGATCGATATTGCATCCAGGGCCGCTCGTGGGGCTATCCCGGCAATTGCCAGTTCGCCAGCTATCAGCAGTGCCTCGCCACCGCGTCCGGCACGTCGTCCTATTGTGGCATCAACCCGCGCTACGCGTTCTCGCAGCAGCGCGACTACTGACGAATTGGCGGCGTGCGCGCATGACGCGCGCGCCGCCACAATTTTTGCGTGAAGCCGATCCATTTCGCCGACGCCTCGGCGAATTGAAACTGTGCGAACCCGCCTGCGTCCGTCGATGACGAGAATGTTATCCGTCATCGCCACGAAGAAATTCACGATGCGCAGCCGTGGCTTGCGGGAAAGCCGCACCTACCGAAAATTTCGATGCCGGGCAATTGTGATCCATCTCGCTCGTAACAAGCTTGATCGCGCCTAGGCTGCAAACCCCAGCGCGAGAAACTTGAGCCCGAACTGTTTCATCCGACTTTTCAGGAAGGTGTTTTCAATGAGCAGCCGCCACGCAATTGTTCCGCGCGGTCTGAACGCAACGCGTTCGCCGCTTTCGCAAGGCCGCTTCGGCCGCATGTTCCGCAAGCTCGCACCGGCCAAATTTGGCCCGAACGATTCCGGCACGATTGCAAACCTGTCGGCGCTCGCCGACAAGATGATCGCCGGCTTCGACGGGCCGAAGGACGGGCCGGACGCGGAAGAGAGCGGCATTCCTTCGCTCTACACTTATTTCGGCCAGTTCGTCGACCACGACATCACCTTCGATCCGGTCAGCTCGCTGACCAAGCAGCAGGATCCCGACGGGCTCGTCGACTTCCGCACGCCGTCGCTCGACATGGACAATGTCTACGGCCGCGGTCCGAACGACCAGCCCTACATGTATGACGGCATCAAGTTCCGGCTCGGCGAGAAGGTCACGGGCGCGGGCGTGCCCGATGCGGTCGACCTGCCGCGCTTCAAGGGCCGCGCGCTGATCGGCGATCCCCGCAACGACGAGAACAGCATCGTCTCGCAATTTCAGGCCTTGATGCTGCGCTTTCACAACCGCATGGTCGACGACAATGACAGCCTGTCGTTCGAAGACGTGCAGCAGCGCGTTCGATTCCACTATCAGTACGTGGTGCTGAACGACTTCCTGCCGCGCATCGTCCACGCCAGCGTGCTGGACGAGCTGAAGACCGCAGGTCACTACGACCGCAGCAAGCTCGCTTACTACCATTGGAAGACCTATCCGTTCATGCCGGTCGAGTTCTCGGTCGCGGCCTACCGGCTCGGGCACTCCATGATCCGCCCCGGCTACCGGCTCAACGACGCGGCCAACATGCTGCTGCAGATCTTCCCCGATCCCAACAATCCCGACCACAACGCACTGACCGGCTTCCGTGCGATGGGACCGGGACGTGCCATGGACTGGGGCCGCTTCATCGATCTCGACACGCGCCCCTATGGCGTCGAGGACGACGACACCAATCCCGACAACAAGAGGCGGCTTCAGTTCGCCTATCGCATCGATGCCTCGCTGGTGGACCCGCTGCGCAAGCTGCCGCCGGAAGTCGCCTCCAATCCGGCGTCGCTGGCGCTACGCAATCTCGAGCGCAGCTGGCGGCTCGGGCTGCCGTCGGGCCAGGCCGTCGCCAGGGCGATGAACCTGACGCCGCTGAGCGACGACGACATCATCATCGGCAAGGCGGTCGACGAGCCCGGGACAGGCGATCCGCAAGTCAAGATCGCGACCATCGCGAACGGCGTGTTTGCCGACAACTGCCCGCTGTGGGCCTACATCCTGGCCGAGGCGCGGCAAAACGCGACGGACATGGCAATCCCCGCCACCGGCGGGCCCGCCGCGGTCAGGACACCGCAGCTCGGACCGGTCGGCGGTCGCATCGTCGCCGAGGTCTTCCTCGGCATGATGTTCGGAGATAATTCCTCCGTGCTGTCGCTCGACCCGCAATGGACGCCGGTGACCGGCTCCGGCTTCGCGCTGAAGGACCTCGTCGCCTACGCGCTCGGCCAAGGCGATCCGCTGCATTGAGCGGATGAGGGACGATGATGCAAGGCCGCTCGTCGTGCGAGCGGCCTTGTGGCCCACTCGCTTCGGCGCGCGGGGCGGATGGATCCTGGCAGGCGTGCTTCCCTAACGCAAATCTGTCCGCTTCCTGTTGACTCGCATCTCGAATGGAGAAATCCTTTAGCAACAATTGCCATTGCCAATCTCAGCAGTACGAACTTCGGCGCCCTCGGTTTTATCGGCGCCATCTGACCAGATTTATTCTGAACAGAAAACGGAGGGGCCGATGCGCGCACTCGCCTTGAGAACCATTTCTCTTCTCGCCCTCGCTACCCTAGGATCGATTTCCGGCACGCCTGCCGCACGCGCGGAGGACGGGGCCGATGAGCAATTTGGCAAGGTGCACTTCCAGACCTCCTGCAACGAGGTGGCGCAGCGCCGCTTTGATCGCGGGATGCGTTATCAGCACTCGTTCTGGTACCGGCCCGCAAAGGAAATTTTCGAGGAGACGCTGCAGGCCGATCCGGAATGCGCGATCGCCTATTGGGGCATTGCCCTGAGCCTGCTGTACAATCCGCATTTTGCCGCGCCGAAGGAAAACCTCACCGGAGGTCTCGCCGCGCTGCAGAAGGCCAAGGCACTCGGCGCCAAGAGCGAACGCGAACGTGACTATATCGACGCGCTGCTGGCCTTCTATTCAGGCGACGAAAAGACAACGTTTGGCCAGCGCGCGCAATCCTATCTCAAGGCAACCGAAGCCGTCGCCGCGCGCTATCCCGATGATGACGAGGCGCAGATCGCCTACGCCATCACGCTGAATGTCACGGCGTCACCAAACGACAAGTCCTATGCCAACCAGCTCAAGGGCGCCGCTATCCTGGAGCCGATCTTCAAGCGCCAGCCGCGGCATCCCGGCGTCGCGCATTACCTGATCCATCTCTATGACTATCCGGCGATCGCAGGGCAAGGACTCGACGCTGCCAAGCGCTACTCCGAGATCGCGCCGGCGGCACCGCACGCCTTGCATATGCCGTCGCACATATTCACGCGCGTCGGCTACTGGAACGAATCCATTGACGCCAATAGCCGTTCCGCCAAGGCTGCCAAGGAGGGCAAGGACCCCAGCGAGCAGCTGCATGCCGACGACTATATGGTCTACGCGCTGCTCCAGCTTGCGCAGGACAGCCGAGCCAGCGACGTCATCGCGGACATGATTGCGACCACTGGCTATGCGCCGGCTGTCCGCGCCGGTCCCTACGCGATCGCGGCCAGCCAAGCGCGCTATATGGTCGAGCGCGGTGATTGGCAGGGTGCTGCCGCGCTGAAGGTCGAGCCGAGCCGGTTTGCCTATGTCGACGCCATCACCTATTTCGCCCGCGCCCTTGGCGCCGCGCGCTCCGGCAATGCAGACGCGGCAACGGCGGACATCGCCAAGCTGGCGGAGTTGCGGGACAAGCTGCAGCAGGACAGGGACGCTTATTGGGCCGAAATCGTGGACATTCAGCGGCAGGTCGCTACAGCCTGGCAGCTCAACGCCTTGGGGAAACAGGCGGATGCGTTGGAAGCGATGCGCCTTGCCGCCGATGCCGAAGACAAGACCGAAAAATCCATCGTGACGCCGGGTCCGCTTGCTCCCGCACGCGAGCTTTACGGGACCATGCTGCTCGAACGCGGCATGGCGACGGAGGCATTGGTCGCGTTCGAAAGCACGATGCGCAAGGAGCCGAACCGCTTTGGCGCGACGATCGGCGCCGCTCACGCGGCCGAGAAAGCGGGGGATACTGTGAAGGCCCGCCAGTATTACGCCAAAGTCGTCGAAACGGCGAGAAATGGCGACTCATCTCGGGAAGACCTCGCGGCCGCACGAAAGTTGATGGCTCAGAATTAGCAAAGGTGCCGCGGCAACTTCCATGCGCCTGACAAGCAAATTCGTTGCAATCAGCGCAGCCAGTGCGCTGCTCTGCGCAGCCGCGGCGCTCTCGATATTGCGATCCGGCGAACCGACACGCGCAACAGCGGCCTCCGGCGAGGTCCGCCCGGTGTGGACGGAAATCGACTGGCCTTTCGGCGCGGATCCCTGGGGGAAGGGAAAGGCGTTTCGCTGCAAGGCCGAAGATTGCGGCGGCGAGGTCCAGCTCTACGTTCGCCCCAAGCTCGGCTTTTGCAATTGCGCCACCGGCGTTGCCGACGACGGCGACCTCGAACAGATGGGCGACCTGGCGCTGATTGGGAAGGCAACGCCGACGGCTGCCGGCCGAGAGATCGTCGTCGGTCCGATGCGCGGCCGCAGCCGGGCATATCGCGTTGAGGGGAACCCGAAGGCCGCGCTCTCCCTCGCCTTCAATCAACGCTGCGACATGGTGGCCGCGACGGCTTTGCTCGCACCGGGCGCGACCGCGTCACTGGAGCCGGCGGTGCTGTCATTCCTCAATAGCGACCGCATGCTGAAATGGGCTGAGATCGCGCTTGGGTTATGACTCAAAGCAATAGCTGAATTAAAGGCGACAATCTCGGCACGCGCCTTACCGCGCAGCCCTCAGGCCGATCTCCTCCAGCCGCGTCGCGAACCAGCGCGACAGTGGTTGATCGAGGACGCCGCTGACATAGACCTCCGAGATCGTCACATGGTCCTTGTCCAGCACCAGCAGCACGCCGATCCAGAAGGCGAACCAGACATGCGCATCGGTCAGCGCCATCAGCTTGTGCTGGTCGTGGTCGAGCGCGGTGTGATTGCTCGCCTTGCGGATCTCCACGGTGAGCAAATTGTTCGGGATCTCGCGCTGATGCACGACGACATCAGGGTAGATCGACTTGCCCAGATGATCGTCGGTCGAGATGATGGTGCCGTGCGGCAGATGCAACGTACGCTCGCCGAGCCGGTCGTAGTTGCAATCGACCGACCAGCCGGAGAATTGCTTCTCCAGATGTACGGCGAAGCGGTGCGTGATGGCACGCTCGCCGATGTCCTTCGCGAACAGGAATGCTTCGTGGGCGTAGAAGTCCCGGAGCGCCGCGATCACCTTGTTCAGCTCGGTCTGCATCTTGCCTCCGGGCCCTCGGCGCTCCTGATGCGGTGCCCTACATCTGGACTTCGATCAGCCGCGGTCCGGGCTCGGCGACGGCCTCGGCCAGCGCCTTGTTGAACTCGTCCGCGTTGGTGACGGCGCGGCCGGGCACGCCCATGCCCTTGGCCAGCGCCACGAAATCCAGCGCCGGCCGGTCGAGCCGAAGCATGTCGTTGGCACGCTGGCCGGGCTCGCCAGCGCCGACATTGTCGAACTCGCCGCGCAGGATCTGGTAGATGCGATTGGCGAACACGATGGTGACGATGTTGAGGTTTTCTCTCGCCTGCGTCCACAGCGACTGGATCGTGTACATCGCACTGCCGTCGCCGACCATGCAGATCACCTTGCGATCCGGGCAGGCGATCGCGGCGCCGATCGAGAGCGGCGTCGAGAAGCCGATCGAGCCGCCCATGTTCTGGAGCCAGTCATGCGGAGCAGCCGCCGCGGTCGGCGGGAAGAAGGCGCGCCCGGTGGTGAGGGATTCGTCGACCAGGATCGCATTCTCGGGAATCGCATAGGCGATCGACTGGGCGATCGAGGCGTGGGTCAATGCGCCGGTCGGCTTGAGCAGCTCGGCCGCGGCCTGCGGCTTGACGTCCTTCGCGCTGGCCTTCACCGCGCCGGCGAGCGCTTCCAGCGCCGCGACCGAATTCTCACCCCAGGAGGTCATGCGATGCACGTCGCAGCCCTCGGGCTTGAGGATGCTCGGCTTGTTCGGATAGGCGAAGAACGCCACGGGATCGTCGGACTCGACCAGCACGATATGGCGGAACCTCGCCAGCATCTGCAGCGCGTTGTCGATCACGTAGTGGATGCGATCGATCGAGAAGCGGCCGCGGCCGCGCGCCATCCTGGGACGGAAGGTCGGGCCCATCACGGTGCAGCCGGTCTTGGCGGCGATACGCTCGGCCAGCGCCAGGCCCTGCTCGCTCAGCGCACTGCCGGTCATCAGCAGCAGCGTGCCCTCGCCGTCGCCGTGCAGGATCTTTGCGGCCTGCTCGACCGCCTGTGGCGAATAGCTCGCGCGTTGCTGCTCGGCCGGAACCTCGGCGATGCCGTCCGCTTCGTTCCAGGCGGTGTCGGCGGGGAGGATCAGGGTCGCGATCTGCGGCGGCGCGCTCTTGGCGGCGGCGATCGCCGCGGCACCATCGGCGGCGACCGATTTGGAGTTCGGCGAGGTGCGGACCCAGGATGACATCGGCCGGGCCAGGCCCTCGATGTCGGAGGTCAGCGGCGCGTTGTAGCCGATGTGGTAGACGGCATGCTGGCCGACGATGTTGACGATGCCGGAATTCGCCTTCTTGGCGTTGTGCAGATTGGCAAGGCCATTGGCGAGGCCGGGACCGAGATGCAGCAGCGTCGAGGCCGGCGTGCCCTTCATGCGGAAATAGCCGTCGGCGGCGCCGGTCACCACGCCTTCGAACAGGCCGAGCACGCAACGCATGCCGGGCACGCGGTCGAGCGCTGCGACAAAATGCATCTCGGAGGTGCCGGGGTTGGAGAAGCAGACGTCGACCCCGCCCTTGACCATCGTCCGCACCAGACTTTCCGCACCGTTCATCCGTCAGCTCCCGCAACCGGCAATGTTCCAACAATCCGTCCGATCAATCATTGTTCGCTCGTCTCGTCAAAGCAATAGCAGGCATCGCCGCCCTGCGATGCGCCCGTTTGGCTAATGCTTTCCGGCAAATTGGCATGGTTGCCGATTTGGTAACGCCATTCATTAAGGATGCCTCCCTCACGGTGCCGTGGCTTGCGGAAAGCTCGCAAATATGGCCTGTGACTTCAGTTGAATCGATTTTTTGCTGGGGGAAACAATGATCCGGTTTTTTGCCGCGCCGATTGCCGCCATCGCACTCCTGTCGGCGACCGCCGGCGGCGCCTTCGCCGAGGAGTTCGACTCGCGCGACATCATGGGCGGCGGCCCGAATTTCTTCCGCGGCGGCTCGAGCCCGGTTCCCCGCACCACCGTCATGTACAACGGCAATTACGCCCCCGGCACGATCGTGGTGAACACCTCGGAGCGCCGGCTCTATCTGGTGCTCCAGAACGGTCAGGCCCTGCGTTACGGCATCGGCGTCGGCCGCGACGGCTTCCGCTGGGGCGGCGTGCACAGGATCACCGCCAAGAAGGAATGGCCGGACTGGACGCCGCCGTCGCAGATGCTGGCCCGCCGGCCGGACCTGCCGCGTCACATGAAGGGCGGCGTCGAGAATCCGCTCGGCGCGCGCGCGATGTATCTGGGCTCGACGCTCTACCGCATCCACGGCTCCAACGAGCCGGAGACGATCGGCCAGGCGGTGTCCTCGGGCTGCTTCCGCATGACCAACGACGACGTCACCGACCTCTACGGCCGCGTCGGGGTCGGCACCACCGTGGTCGTGCTGAACAACTAGCAGGAACCGGCGAGCGCGTGGATATGCGGTCTTGTGCGTCGGTTCCGAATACGGCAGCGTCGCCTGGCAATGAGCGCATTGGCCCCGTCTTCGTCCGGCTTTCGCATCGCCCTGCTGGCGCTCGCCACCGTCGCGTTTGCCCCTGACACCGCTACCATCGCCGTCGCGGGCGAATTGCCCGCGATCGCCTCGCGCCAGCGCGCCGAGAAGAAGAGCTTTACCGACGGCGAGATCGTCGATGGCTTTCTGAAGACGGCGTTCGGCGCCGAATACCATCTTGCCGGCCGCGTCGACCGCATCCGCAAGTTCGACGGACCGGTGCGCGTGTTCGCCGAGAGCGACCGCGCCGACCGCAAGGCGCAGCTCGCGAAAGTCGTAGCCGACATCGGCAAGCGCGTGCAGCATCTCGACATCGCCATGATCGACAGCAGCGAGGCCGCGAATGTGCGGGTGAAGCTCGTGCGCGACCGCGATCTGTTCCGCACCATCTCAAGCTTCTACGGTGCGGAGAAGGCCCGCGAGATCCGCACCTCGCTCGATCCGCAATGCCTGTCCGGCTTCCGCAAGAACGACAATTTCGAGATCGAGCATTCCGACGTCATCCTCACGGTCGACAACGGCGATTTCACCTTCCTCGACTGCGCCTATGAGGAGCTGCTGCAATCGCTCGGCCCGATCAACGACACCGCGAGCGTGCCTTGGACCATGTTCAACGACAACGTCTCGATGGGCTATTTCGACGTCTACGACCAGTACATCCTCAACCTGCTCTACGATCCCCGCATCAAGGCCGGCATGACCATACAGGAGGTCAAGGCGGTGCTGCCCGGCGTGCTCACCGATGTGCGCATTTGGGTGAGGCGTGTGAACGATCTGAAGGAATAGAGGCGCTCTTCCCCCGCAAGGGAGAAGAGAAAGCAGTCACACCTTCCTCGCCTTCGACATCAAAAATTGCTGGCGCATCACGTTGTTGCTTCCGTCGTAATATTCGGAAATCAGCGCCTCGAACTCGTTGCGAAAACTCCGCAGCCTGTCCGGTTCGTCCTTGTACTGGGCAATGAGCTTGATCAAAGGCCCGATCGTCGTTTCCATGGTGCGGCGGAAATGCTGCGGGCTGAGTGCGGACGGCGTCATGATGTCCATGTCGAAGGCGATGTCCTTCGCTTTCCCTGCGAGACGTTCGGCGACGATCTTGGGATCGCCCCACGACACCGGTGATGCCACGCCCTCGGGCGGCGGCAGATGGCGGCCGATCAGCGCGAACATCCGTCCGACATAGAGATGCGGCGGCCAGGTGGAGAAGGCGATGGTGCCGCCGGGCTTCAGCACGCGCAGCATCTCGCCGATGGCGACCTCGGGACGCGGCGCGAACATATGGCCGAACTGGCTGAGCACCACGTCGAACTCGTTGTCGCCATAGGGCAGGCTTTCGGCGTCGCCTTCGGCGAAGTCGACATCGAGGTTCGCCAGCTGCGCGTGCTCGCGGGCGCGATCGATCAGGACCGGCGACAGGTCGAGGCCCCTGACCTTCGCACCGCGGCGCGCCGCCGTGATCGCGGCAACGCCGGTGCCGCATCCGACGTCGAGCAGCCTTTGGCCGGTCGCGACTCCGGCGAAGCTCACGAGCTTGGCGGCCGAGGGGGTCGTGAACACTTCCATCGGCGTGAACAGCGACCAGGCTTCCTTCTGGACGGCCTTGAAACCAGCAAACGGGTCTTGATCGGGCATGGAACTCTCCCTTCGCTCGATGTCGGCCTTCATGAGGCTGACGACGGATGCCAAAGGTTCAACGCGGTCCCATGACGGCGACGGCTTCGCCTCCTTGGCGCGCCTATTGCACGAGATCGGCGACGATGGTCGCAGCCTTGAGGCCGGTGCCGGTGAGGACGGCGACCGTGGTCTCGTTCGCCTTGATGGCACCGGTGGCGGATAGTTTGTCCAGCGCGGCGGCAGCACTGGCGCTGGTCGGCTCGGCGAACAGGCCCTGCCGCGCCAAGCGCCGCAGCGCGGCGACGATCTCATCCTCGGTGAGTGCGACGGTGCCGCCGCCGCTCTCGCGCAAGGCGCCGATGATCTCGCGCAGGCGCAGCGGATGCTTGATCGCGGTGCCTTCGGCGATGGTCTTGTTCACCTCGCGGGCAACAGGCGTGTCGACGCCCGCCTTGAAGCTCGCATCGATCGGCGAGCTATTGAGCGGCTGCGCCGCAAACAGGCGCGGCAGCCTGGTGATCTGGCCGGCTTTCAACAGCTCACGGAAACCAAAGGCGCAACCGAGCAGAGAGCTGCCGGCGCCGACCGGGACGATGACGTTGTCGGGGGCGCGGAAGCCGAGATCCTCCCAGATCTCATAGGCGAGCGACTTGGTGCCTTCGAGAAAGAACGGCTGCCAGTTGTGGCTGGCATAGAAGGTCTGGCTGGATTGCCGGATGGCCTCGGCCTCCGATTCCTCGCGCGGGCCCTCGACCAGCTGCACCGCCGCGCCGTAGGCGCGGACCTGCGCGATCTTGGCCGGTGACGTCGATGCCGGCGCGAGAATCTTCACACGCATGCCGCCGGCGGCACCGAGACCCGCCATCGACGAGCCGCCATTGCCGGACGAGTCCTCCAGAATGGCGTCGACGCCGATCTGCCGCAGGAACGACAGCATCACGGCGGAGCCCCGGTCCTTGAAGCTGCCGGTCGGGTTGAACCATTCGAGCTTGAAGAACGGGCGCAGCTCGCCCCAGGCCTGCTGCACCAGCGGCGTGCAGCCTTCGCCGAGCGTGATCGGACTCGTGATCTCGACCGGCAGCGCCGCCCGGTAGCGCCAGAGCGATCGCGTGCGGCCGTCGATGTCCTCGCGCGACATCCCGGCCCCCGCCGTCACCAGCAGCGGCGTGCGCTCGTCCGAGCACCAGCGCGGCTGGTCCAGCGGATAGAGCTTTCCGTTGCGAGGGTCGATGTAGGTAGCGGCGGACATGGCGGTCTCCCGGGCAGGCGATAGGGCAAAGACGATCTGGGCGTTTGGTTTGATGACATGTTTTGTCCGGAAACTCGACGCCCGGCACGCCAACTGTGCCGCGCCTCTTGAAAACGTGAAAAACATAATTACTTCATCAGCTTACTGCGCTGGCAGCGAGGTCCGCCCGTGCGGTGGCGTGGCACTCGGGCAAGCGCTGCCGGGGCGCGGGATGACGGGAATTTGGCCGCGAGCCGCCCTGCCCGGCGCAGCACGATTAACTTGTCTGTCGCGACTGCCCGCTACAATATGTTGGATTGAGCTCGCGCCGCCGGTGTTCCGCATCGGCAGCGCGACGAGCCAAGGCCCGTCCGAGCGGCGGGCCGTTGGCTTTTTAGGAGTTTGGTCATGAGCCGCGCGAACCGTACCGACCACATCCGCCTCACCTCCCATCCGGAGCCGGGCAGGACAGCTGCCTTCCCGATCCACTGGGGCGCCGCCGACGCACGGGCCCGCGGGCCGATCATCGGCACGGTGTCGCGCGCCGGGGATCGCAACGTGATCGGCAGCCATGGCGGGTCGTATGCGATGTACCGCGCGCTCGCGGTGTCCGCCGGCGCGCTCGATCCGATTCGTAGGCCCGATCTCACCAACACGTTTCCCGCGGCGACCATCGGGCCGTTCCCGCAATGGAGCGATCCCGCCAAGATCGTCGCGCTCGATCCCTGGGGGCATCTCGTCGCCGAGAATTTCGGCAAGGACATCGCCGAAGGCATCGACATCAGGCCGAGCATCGCGGTGACGCGGGCGCGGCTGGACCTGCCAGAGATCCGCGAGGCGCTCGGCGCCAAGCGCCTGCGCGCCGACGGCGACGTCGTGCATGCCAATGGCAGCGTGTCGGTGGTGAAGATCGCGATCGATCCGGTCTGGTATCTGCCCGGCCTTGCGGAGCGCTTTGCGACCAACGAGACCGAGCTGCGGCGCACGCTGTTCGAGCAGACCGCCGGCATGTTCCCCGAGCTGGTGACCCGGCCGGACATGAAGGTGTTTCTGCCGCCGATCGGCGGCACCACCGTCTACATGTTCGGCGACGTCACCAAGCTGCCGGACCATCGCACCAAGATCACCTGCCGCGTGCATGACGAGTGCAACGGCTCCGACGTGTTCGGCTCCGACATCTGCACCTGCCGCCCCTATCTCATTCACGGCATCGAGGAATCCGCGCGCGGCGCGCAGGAGGGTGGACTCGGGCTCGTGATCTACAACCGCAAGGAAGGCCGCGCGCTCGGCGAGGTCACGAAATTCCTGGTCTACAACGCACGCAAGCGGCAGGAAGACGGCGATGCCGCCGCCGCCTATTTCGAGCGCACCGAATGCGTCGCCGGCGTCCAGGACGCGCGCTTCCAGCAATTGATGCCCGACACCATCCACTGGCTCGGCCTGAAGCGCATCGACCGCTTCCTCTCGATGAGCGACATGAAGCATGACGCATTGACCTCGCAGGGCATCGACATCGTCGAGCGCGTGCCGATCCCGCCCGAGCTCATTCCCGCCGATGCCTATGTCGAGATCGCGGCGAAGAAGGCCGCAGGCTATTACTCCACCGACATCGCGCCGGAGAAGGACGTCGATGGCGTGGTCGGGCGTTCGCTGGAAAAATACTGATCGATTGATGGCAGACGCTCTGGAATTGCCGGCCCG
This sequence comes from Bradyrhizobium sp. 62, assembly GCF_023073035.1. Lineage (NCBI taxonomy): Bacteria > Pseudomonadati > Pseudomonadota > Alphaproteobacteria > Hyphomicrobiales > Nitrobacteraceae > Bradyrhizobium > Bradyrhizobium sp. 62. Next base: position 61,781 of record NZ_JADPIT010000022.1, on the reverse strand, counting down.
TTCGCTGCTCAGCGCAGCAGCGGTTCGCGCGCGTGCCGGCGAGATGTTCGAGATCGGCCTGAACGACGGGCTGACGCATTTCACGATCGATCTCGATCGCATGGATCGCGTTGCCGACGCCGTTCTCGCCGTGACGCGCGAGGCCTATCCGACGCTGGAGATTCCGTTCCATGCGCGCTGGCGGCATTTCGTGCTCGGCGGCGTCGATCGCTGGGCGCGGCTTGCGGATGCGGCGCCGTGGCCCCATCGCGCGGCACGGGCACGCGCGGAGTTCGACCTTGCCATCGTCAGCGTGCTGCTCGATGCAGGCGCGGGTGCGGCGTGGCGATACCGCGACGCCGTGACGGGACGGAGCATCGGCCGATCCGAAGGACTCGCGATTGCAAGCCTCGACATGTTCGCGAGCGGTCTTCTTTCCCGCGATCCTCGCGCACCCTTCAGGGCCGATGCGGACATCCTTGCTAAACTGCCCCTCGCCTCCCTCACCTCCGCCTTTCAGCTGAGCGATGCCAATCCGCTGCTCGGGCTCGAAGGGCGGACCGATCTGCTGCGACGCCTGGGCAAGCTGGTGACGGAGCGCGCGGACGTGTTCGGCGCGCACGATACGCCGCGGCCGGGCGGGTTGTTCGATCACATCGCGGCACAGGCGAAGGGCGGCGCTGTTCCCGCACCCGCGATTCTGTCGGCGGTGCTGAACCAGCTCGGACCGATCTGGCCATCGCGACTGGAGCTTGCCGGAATTCCGCTCGGCGATTGCTGGCGCCATCCGGCAATCAAGGCCAGCGATGCGACCTCGGGCCTCGTGCCCCTGCACAAGCTGTCGCAATGGCTGAGCTATTCGCTGATCGAGCCGCTCCAGCGCGCCGGGTTTGACGTCACCGACATCGACGGCCTGACCGGGCTTGCCGAATACCGCAATGGCGGCCTGTTCGTCGATCACGAGGTGTTGCGCCTGCGCGACGCCGCCGACGCCGAACGTGCGCATGCGGTGGACTCCCTGCTCGTCGTCGAGTGGCGCGCGCTGACGGTGGCGCTGCTGGACCGGCTCGCCGAACTGGTCCGCGCCAAACTCGGCCGCACTCCTGAGACATTGCCGCTCGCCAGCATTCTGGAAGGCGGCACCTGGGCCGCGGGCCGCGCCATCGCCTTCGCGCGGCGCCCCGACGGTTCGCCGCCGCTGAAGGTGATCAGCGACGGGACCGTTTGCTAACGCGTAATCCAGACGCGTCGCATTGCGCATCGATCAATTTCAGGAGCATCCCGTCATGCAAGGCGTCACGATCGTCGATCATCCGCTGGTGCAGCACAAGCTGACCCTGGTGCGGGACAAATCGATTTCGACCAAATCGTTTCGGGAGCTGATCAAGGAGATCGGCATGCTCCTGTGCTACGAGGTGACGCGCGACCTGCCGCTCACCGATACCGTTATCGAAACGCCGCTGGCGACGATGCATTCGGCCAAGATCGCGGGCAAGAAGCTGGTCTTCGTGCCGATGCTGCGCGCCGGCACCACCTTCGTCGACGGCATGATGGATCTGGTGCCGACGGCGCGCGTCGCACATATCGGCCTCTATCGTGAGCCGCACAGTTTTGCGGCGGTCGAATACTTCTTCAAGTCGCCGTCCGATCTCAGCGAACGCCTGGCGATCGTGGTGACGCCGGTCGTTGCGACCGCCAACACGGCTGTGGCCGCAATCGACCGGCTGAAGGAGCGCGGCGCCAAGGACATTCGCCTCGCCTGCCTGATCGCCGCCCCCGAAGGGCTCGAACGGCTGCGCGGACTGCATCCGGACGTCCCGATCTGGACGGCCGCAGTCGACGAAGGTCTCGACGAGAACGGCTTTATCCTGCCGGGCCTCGGCGACGCCGGCGACCGCGCCTACGGCACAAGATAAGCGTCGGCCTGCAAACCGCGTCACATTAGGAACAGCTTCGCTCGCGCAAGGTTTTCCTGCTCTACCATGGAGAGCACGATGACCTATCAGGATGACCGCAGAGCAGACAGAGCACGCCGCAACAGCCCGGTGGGCTGGGCGATCGGGGCGATCTTCGTGATCGCTGTAGTCGCAGCCGTCTTCTTCTACAATGGCCGCGACGTCGGTCCGCAGACCACAACCACCAGTCCGAACAACGCGCCGAGCGTCACCACGGGCTCAACCAATCCGACCGCCCCGGCAAAGTGATACGAGGCCGCTCCGTCAGGTCGGCGGCCGCGGAGGCAGATCCTTCGCATCCGCGGGCGCGGGCTTCTCCTTGAGGTCGGCGATCAACCGTTCCATTTCGCCGATCTCCCGCACCTGGGCTTCGATGATGTCGTCGGCCAGCTTGCGGACTCGGGGATCCCTGATGTGCGCGCGCTCGCTGGTGAGAACCGCGATGGAATGATGCGGGATCATCGCCTGCATATAGGCAACGTCGGTCACGGTCTGCTGGCTACGAACGAGCCAGAGCGAAACCGCAAACACGACAGCGCTGGCAGCCAGAATGGCGACGTTCGCCGTACGGTTCCTGTACGAGCATCACGGCGGCCATGACCGCGCCCATCAGCAACGCCATCCACGTCCGGGTCTGGCTGTACCAGACGTGATCCAGAGCGAAGGTGTTGAGATACATCAGAGCGAACATGATCACGGTGGAAGCCGCGATCATCGTGACGAAACGACCGTAAGCCATGAGGAACTTCCCGCTGTCTATCGGGGATAACCAGACCCCGACGGATCGTTCCTCGCCGATTGGTGATTTGGCGCGGGGCCCGACGCGTCGGCGGCAAGAGATTCAGATCTTGCCGCTGCCGCAGATCCCCTTCAGCGCCTGCCACTCCGCATCCGTCAGCAGCGGCGGGCCGCTAGCGGGGCGATCCTCCTTCGTCATGCGCGCGAGGCGGTCCTCGGTCAGCGGATGGCTCGCCAGGATCGACGGGAGGCCGCCGCCTTCCTTGCCGGTGATGCGGAACATCAATTCGGCTGCAGGCTTCGGCGAACGGCCGAGCTTGTGCATGATCTCGATGGCAAACGTATCCGCAGCGGTCTCGGCTTCGCGCGAATAGGACGCCTCGACCACGCTGCGCGAGGCGAAGATCACGGCGCTCGAGCCGGTGACGTCGCCGAACAACAGGCCGATCAGGAACGAGGTGCCGCCGTTATAGATCAGGCCGCGCATGTTGTCGTAATGCTTGAGATGACCGAGTTCGTGGGCGAGGATGCCGGCAAGCTCGTCCGGGCTTTCGGCCTTGTCGAGCAGGCCCTTCAGCACGAAGACCTTGCCGCCCGGCAGCGCGAACGCGTTCGGCACCGGAGTCGGCAGCACGCCCGCGGTCATGGAATCGTCGTCCAGGCCGGCGGCATCGCGCAGGCGGTTGACCAGCTTGATGAAGGCCGCCTTCCCCGCCGCATCCTCGCACGCATTGCGGCCGAAGATGGTCTTCACCTGAACCTCCGACGCATCGCCAATACGGCGCTCGATCGGTTTCGGCACCAGCGGCGCGAGGCGGTCGGCAGCGAGCGGCACCCCGAACAGCACGACGCAGACGATGGAGACGGCGGCTGCCATCGACCAGCCGACGATCTTTGCGACGCCACGGCGCGAGGTCTGGTGGTCGTCGAGCCGCATGCAGCGCGCGGTCACGTCCGAGGCGAGCACAGCGTCGCGGATTTCCAGCCGCGCCAGCGGCGGCGCGGAAGCGCAGGCGAGCCGCAAAATGCCAGGCGGGCTGTCGGCCCGGCGGATGTCGGCATAGGCCCAGCGAACGGGCGCACCCTCTTCGAGAAGCTCGAGCGCGTCACTGAGCGTCAGCGTCACCTGCCGCCTGCGGCTCGACACGCCGTCGAAGAAGATGGTCGGCTTTGCGGATTGCGCCGGGGCCTCAGCGAATACGTCACTCACAGCTCAGAATCCCGCGACATCGAGTCCATCGGCAAAGCCTTCGCCCAGCGCGCTGGCAAGCTCGGCGCTGCCGCGCACATCCGCGGCTGCGGCGATGTTGTGCACATCGACCGTTTCCAGCACCTTGGCCCAGAGATCGCGCTGGAGATAGACCCGCATGACGATGTTGAGGGCCAGGGCTAGAGCGAGGTAGCCGATGACCATCATCACCAGTGTCGGGATGCTCTTGCCGGCATTGCCGGGCCCCAACGCCTGCTCGACCGAAAGACCACTCAGCGTGACCACGAGCATGGTCGCTCCGCCGATATAGGCGGCGAAGATGGCCGAGAGCAGCGTCCACCAGCCGATCACTTTCCAGTACAGGCCGTAGAATGCGTTGTGCGGCAGTTGCGAGGACAGGCTGACGTCGCCGATGCGGATGCCGTCGAGCCACCAGCGCCACTCGCGCGCCTTGAATTCGGCATAGAAGAACGGCGCCAGCGGAAAGATCACCATTGCGATCGGGCTCAGCAGCCACAGCCACCAGGCGCGCTTGAAGAACGTCCAGCCGTCAGCTTTGAAATCGCCGCGCAAATCGCCGTAATGAGTGTGCCGCATCTTGTAGCGTTCGAGCGAGGCCTCGCGCCACGGCAATGCGAGCCCGAGCGTCAGGAACACCAGCAAGCCCCACAGCATGGCGCGGAACGAATAGGCCCAGCCCGATCCGTCCATCCAGAACCGCACGCCGCGCCAGACCGTGCGCGTCAGGCGATAGCGCCGCGCGCGAAAGATCGCAAATTGACCGAAGGCGTAGAAGCTGATGAACAGCGGCGTCGAGGCAAAGCCCTGCCAGCGCTCGAACTCGATACCGACAAGGAAGTAAGCGAGGTAGATCGGCACCAGGATCGCGAGCGCGAACAGGAAGCCGACCAGGAGCTCCTTGGCCCGCCCGGTATATTCGGCGGCGTCGCCATCAACCGCGGTGTTCGCCCACAGATGACGGCGGATGTCGGTGACGAGCCAGAACCGGTAGAAGCCGAAGGTGACGAGCTCGAGCATGGCACCCTTGGTGACCAATTTGCGAAACTCGGTACGGTTGCCGGTGAAATCGACCCGCGTGGGCGGCAGCGGCGGGGGTAAGGGTTCGGAGCCGATGGGGGCCCATTGCATGTCGTTCACGGCGGCAACCTCGGGGTGCGGACCTGGTTCGATCAAACTTATAGATCAGAGATTAGTCGATCCCCAAGATGGGCGGGTTCGATTTAGCTCGTTTCCGGTCGATTTCTGGCACGATTTCACGGCCGAGGGCGTGCGCGAGATCACGTTGTTGGATCAATGGCCTCGTAGCCCGGATGGAGCGCAGCGCAATCCGGGACAGCGGCAGTAGCGGACCGATCCCGGATTTCGCTCCGCTCCATCCGGGCTACATCACACCCATGTGGCAAAACTCTCCCTTGCTCCGGCGCAGACAACCGGCTGTAATTGCAAATCAAATACCGCAGCGCAGAATTCAACGAGAACGCGCGGTTCATGTCAGGGAGAGCGGTCATGCATGGGACCATCGAAAGCGCGGCGAAGCTCGACGCGTTACGCGCACGCGCAACGTCACTGCCGCTGGAGCAGTTCGATCCGGGCGACCCCGAGCTGTTCAGGACCGATACGTTCTGGCCCTATTTCGATCGCCTGCGCCGCGAAGATCCCGTGCACTATTGCAAGGACTCGATGTTCGGCCCGTATTGGTCGGTGACGCGCTACAACGACATCATGGAGATCGAGACCAATCATTCGGTGTTCTCCTCGGCCTCCTCGCTCGGCGGCATCACCATCCGCGACATCGATCCGGAACTGCGCCGCGAGAGCTTCATCTCTATGGACCCGCCGCGTCACGCGGCGCAGCGCAAGACCGTGGCGCCGATGTTCACGCCGACGCATCTGGACAATCTCGCGCTGAGCATCCGCAAGCGCTCGGCCGAGTGCCTGGACAATCTGCCGCGTGGCGAGGTGTTCGACTGGGTCGACCGCGTCTCGATCGAGCTCACCACGCAGATGCTCGCCGTGCTGTTCGACTTCCCCTGGGAGGACCGGCGCAAGCTGACGCGCTGGTCGGACATCGCGACCACCATTCCCGGACCCGACGGCCTCGTCGCCACCGAAGACGAGCGTCAGGCCGAGCTGACGGAATGCGCGGGCTATTTCGCGCGGCTGTGGAAGGAGCGCATCGAGCAGCCGCCCAAGAGCGACCTGTTGTCGATGATGGCGCATGGTGCCGCGACGCGCGACATGGACGCGAAAAACTTTCTTGGCAATCTCATCCTTTTGATCGTCGGCGGCAACGACACCACTCGCAACACCATGTCCGGATCGCTCGACGCACTCAGCCAGCATCCGGAGCAATATCGCAAGCTGCGCGAAAACCCCGCGCTGCTCGACAGCTTCGTGCCGGAAGTGATCCGCTGGCAGACGCCGCTGGCCCATATGCGCCGCACCGCGCTTGCGGACATCGAGTTCCGTGGCAAGCAGATCAAGAAAGGTGACAAGGTCGTGATGTGGTACGTTTCGGGCAACCGCGACGCCGACGCGATCGAAAAGCCCTACGAATTCATCATTGACCGCGCCCGCCCGCGCACGCATCTCTCGTTCGGCTTCGGCATCCACCGCTGCGTCGGCTTGCGGCTTGCCGAACTCCAGCTCAAGATCATCTGGGAAGAGATCCTCAAGCGATTCGACCACATCGAGGTGGTCGGCGAACCCAAGCGGGTCTATTCGAGTTTCGTGAAGGGTCTCGAAACCTTGCCGGTGAAGATCGCGGCTTAGATTCGCAAAGATGAGTTCGACACGTCCACAAGGAAGCTGCGCCCCCTCTCCCGCACGCGGGAGAGGTTGAGCAAGCAACTGGAGCAACCACCATGAACATCCAAGCGCCGGTTCAAGTGGACAAGGCAGAACGCTTGCGCAGGGCGCGCGAGGAGGCCTATGCGACCCCGCTGGCGCAGTTCCACCCGGGCGCGCCCAGGCTGTTCCAGGACGACACCCTGTGGCCGTGGTTCGAGCGGCTGCGCAACGAAGAGCCGGTGCATTACTGCACCAATGCGCCGATCGAGCCGTATTGGTCGGTGGTGAAGTACGACGACATCATGCATGTCGATACCAACCACGGCCTGTTCTCCTCCGATTCAACGCTCGGCGGCATCGGGATCCGCGACGTGCCGGAAGGTTATGACTGGCCGAGCTTCATCGCCATGGACCAGCCGCGTCACTCGTCGCAGCGCAAGACGGTGTCGCCGATGTTCACGCCGACGCATCTGGACGAGCTGGCGAAACTGATCCGCCAACGCTCGCAGACCGTGCTGGACAATCTGCCGCGCAACGAGACCTTCAATTTCGTCGAGCGCGTCTCGATCGAGCTGACGACGCAGATGCTCGCCACCCTGTTCGACTTCCCCTGGGAAGAACGGCGCAAGCTGACGCGCTGGTCCGATGTCGCGACCGCGCTGCCCAAGAGCGGCATCGTGGCTTCGGCGGAAGAGCGTCGTCGCGAGATGGACGAATGCTACGCCTACATGTCCAAGCTCTGGAACGAGCGCGTCAACTCCGCCCCGCGCAACGATTTGCTGTCGCTGATGGCGCACAACGACGCCACGCGGTTCATGGATCCCGACAATCTCATGGGCAACATCATCCTGCTCATCGTCGGCGGCAACGACACCACGCGCAACACCATGACGGGCTCGGTGCTGGCATTGAACGAGAACCCGGAGCAGTACGACAGGCTGCGCGCCAACCCGGAACTGATCGATTCCATGGTGCCCGAAGTGATCCGCTGGCAGACCCCGCTCGCGCATATGCGGCGCACTGCGCTGCAGGACTCTGAAGTTGGCGGCAAGCACATCAAGAAGGGCGACCGCGTCGTGATGTGGTACGTCTCGGGTAATCGCGACGAGGAGATGTTCGAGCGGCCGAACGAGTTCATCATCGACCGCCCGCGACCGCGCACCCACCTCTCCTTCGGCTTCGGCATCCACCGCTGCGTCGGCATGCGCCTCGCCGAGCTTCAGCTCAAGATTGTCTGGGAAGAGATGCTGAAGCGCTTCGACCGCATCGAGGTGGTCGGCGAGCCCAAGCGGATCTATTCGAGCTTCATCAAGGGGTATGAGTCGCTGCCGGTGAGGATTCCGGGGTAGGCTCATTGCGCTGGTGGCGGAGTGATTGCCCCAGCTCGCATTGCGAGCGAAGCGAAGCAATCCAGGCCATTGCGAGCGCAGCGAAGCAATCCAGACTTGTAACCGCGGAGGGATTGCAATCCAGAATCCGTGCCGCGGAAATAGCTGGATTGCTTCGCTGCGCTCGCAATGACGAGGTTTCGGCGACTTGTGCGCCTCGGGGCCCCAGCGGTGAACGCGGGAATACCCGGCTATAAAATTCCGGCATGACAGCTCGCGCCAGATGCGAAGGCGAGATCGCGCGCGACTGGTCTACGACACCGGCACATCTAACTCAACCTGATGTCCCACACGCCGTCCTTGCGGCAGGCGGCGACTTCCTCGCGCAGGAGGGCGGTGACGGCAACCGAGGCCGTCGAGACCGGACGGTCGATCGGAGAGGCGAATATGAGCTCGCGCGTCATCGGCTTCGAGACGACAGCCGTTTCCAGCCGCCCATCCGCGACCTCGCCGTGGACCGACGAGGGCGGCAGCAGCGCGAAGCCGAGGCCTTCCTCGACGAGGCTCGTGAGCACGCGGAACGAATCCGCTTCGAGCTGGACGTTGAGCTTGATCTTGCGTTGCGCCGCCGCATGCTCGATCAGCGCGCGGAGGCCGTGGGAATGACTGGGCAGCACCAGCCGTTGCCGCAGCAGCCAGCCGACATCGACGCTCTTCTTGCGCGCCAGACCACAACCGCGCGGACCCACCGCGACGATGTTGTCGCGACCAAGGCTCTCCACGTTGAGATGCAGATCGGCGGAGCGGCCGTAGAGGATGGCGAGATCCATCTCGCCGCGGTGCAGCCATTCGACGAGATGGCCGCTGTAGCTCTCGACGATGCGCAGCGAAATGCCGGGAAATTTCTCCACGCAGCGCCGCGCGAAGCGCGCCGACAGCACGCAGCTCACGGTCGGGACCAGGCCGAGCACGACCTGGCCGGACGGCGGCCCCTTGGACGACTGGATGTCGTCGCGGATCTGGTCGATCTGCCGCACGATGCCGGAGGTGCGCGCCAGCAACAGGCGGCCGGCATCCGTGAGCACCATGCCGCGGCCGTTGCGGGTGAACAATTCGGTGCGCAGCTCGTGTTCCAGCAGCTTGATCTGCCTGGAGAGCGCCGGCTGCGCCACGCGCAACGTGTCGGACGCCTTGGAGAGGCTGCCGAGCTCCGCCACGCAACTGAAGGTCCTGAGCTGACGGAAATCCATGCTTGCCAATCCTGGAAGGCTACTCCATACGCTATAGCAAATGAGCATAGGGGGCTGGCATTGTTTTCACAACGCCAGAGGATCGGCCGGCGTTATCTTAACTGCCGCACATACGGGAAACCCCATGAGTGAAGAACACCACACCGAAGATCACGCCGACATCCGCGAAGCCGTCGCAAAGCTCTGCGCGCAGTTTCCCGGCGAATACTGGCGCAAGCTCGACCGTGAGATGGCCTACCCCAAGGCTTTCGTCGACGCGCTGACCGAGGCCGGCTATCTGTCGGTGCTGATCCCCGAGGAATATGGCGGCGCGGGCCTGAAGCTTTCTGCGGCCGCCGCGATCCTCGAAGAGATCCAGCGCGCGGGCTGCAACGGCGGCGGCTGCCACGCCCAGATGTACACGATGGGCACCGTGCTGCGGCACGGCAATGACGAGCAGAAGGCAAAATACCTGCCGAAGGTCGCGAGCGGCGAATTGCGGCTGCAGGCCTTCGGCGTCACCGAGCCGACCAGCGGCACCGACACCACCTCGCTGAAGACCTTCGCGCGCAAGGACGGCAATGCCGGCTACGTCGTCAACGGCCAGAAGATCTGGACCAGCCGCGCCGAGCATTCCGACCTGATGCTCCTGCTGGCGCGCACCACGCCGAAGGACCAGGTCAAGAAGCGCACCGACGGCCTTTCCGTGTTCATCGTCGACATGCGCGAGGCCAAGAACAAGGGCCTCGAGATCCGCCCGATCCGCACCATGATGAACCACGCCACCACCGAAGTGTTCTTCACCGACATGAAGGTGCCGGCGGAGAATCTGATCGGCGAAGAGGGCAAGGGCTTTCGCTACATCCTCTCCGGCATGAATGCCGAGCGCATCCTCATCGCGGCCGAATGCGTCGGCGACGCCAAATGGTTCATCGCGAAGGCCACCAACTACGCCAAGGAGCGCAGCGTTTTCGGCCGGCCGATCGGCCAGAATCAAGGCATCCAGTTCCCGATCGCCAAGGCCTACGCCGCGATGCGCGCGGCCGAATTGATGGTGAAGGAAGCGACGCGCAAATACGAGGCCGGGCTCGACTGCGGCGCGGAGGCCAACATGGCAAAAATGCTCGCGGCCGATGCGTCGTGGGAAGCGGCGAATGCCTGCGTCCAGACCCATGGCGGCTTCGGCTTCGCCGAGGAGTACGACGTCGAGCGCAAATTCCGCGAGACGCGGCTCTATCAGGTGGCGCCGATCTCGACCAACCTCGTGCTGTCCTTCATCGCCGAGCACGTGCTCGGCATGCCCCGCTCGTACTGAGGCAGCACCATGGGAGCACTTGACGGGATCAGGGTGATCGCGGTCGAGCAGGCGGTGGCGGCCCCGTTCTGCTCGTCGCGGCTGGCGGATGCCGGCGCGGAAGTCATCAAGATCGAGCGGCCCGAAGGCGATTTCGCCCGCGGCTATGACGCAGCGGCCAAGGGCCAGAGCAGCTATTTTGTGTGGCTCAACCGCGGCAAGCAATCGGCGGTGGTCGATCTCGCCACCAAGGAAGGCTGCGCCGAGCTGGAGCGACTGATCGCAAGCGCCGACGTGCTGATCCAGAATCTCAAGCCGGGCTCGATGGACAAGCTCGGCTTTTCGCGCGAGCGGCTGCTGAAGGACTATCCAAAACTGATCTCGTGCACGATCACCGGCTATGGCGACGAGGGCCCCTATGCGCACCGCAAGGCCTACGACCTCCTGATCCAGGCCGAGAGCGGCCTTGCCTCGATCACCGGCAATCCCGACGGCGCCTCGCGCGTCGGCATGTCCATCGTCGATGTCGCGACCGGCGCCACCGCGCATGCGGCGATCCTGGAGGCGCTGATCGGGCGCGGACGCACCGGCAAGGGCGCCGACATCCGCATCTCCATGTTCGACGTGATGGCGGACTGGTGCACGGTGCCGTTGCTCAACTCGGAAGCCGGCAATCCGCCCAAGCGCATGGGGCTGCGCCATCCCTCGATCGCGCCCTATGGCGTGTTCACGTCGAGCGACGGCAAGGACATCCTGATCTCGATCCAGAGCGAGCGCGAGTGGAAGACGCTTTGCGCAAAAGTGCTGGACCAGCCGGATCTGCCTGCCGATCCGCGCGTTGCCAACATGGTCGAGCGCGTGCGCAACCGCGACTTCACCGACAAAACGGTCGCGGATGCCTTCGCCAAGATGACGCGCGACGAGCTATTGAAGCGGCTGTCCGATGCCGACATCGCCTTTGCCGAGGTCAACACCATGGCGGATCTCACCAAGCATCCGCATCTGCGCCGCATCGAGGTCGACACGCCCCAGGGACGCGTCAGCTATCCCGCGCCGGCGCCGATCATCGTCGGCGAGACGCGCAGCTATGGTTCGGTGCCAGGGATCGGCGAACGACCGGTCAAGAAATCATAACAACAAGAGCGAGGCGTCATGACCGAGAAGCTCGACATCGATCATCTCAGGCAATGGATCGGCCGCAGCGAAGAGGCCACCGACACCGTCACCGCGCAGCTCGTGAAGGGCCTGCGCGCGACGCTGTTCCAGGAGGTCGGCGCGCCCAAGCCGGGCGACGCGGCGCCGTTCACGGTGCATTGGTGCCTGGCGCAGCCGGTGTTTCCGATGTCGATGCTCGGCCCCGACGGCCACCCCACCCGCGGCGGCTTCCTGCCGCCGGTGCCGCTGCCGCGCCGGATGTGGGCCGGCGGCGAGATCGAGTTCCTGCAGCCGTTGCGCGTTGGCGACGAATCGACGCGGACATCGCGCATCGCGGACGTACAGGTGAAGACGGGCTCGACCGGCACGCTGTGCTTCGTCTCGGTCGAGCACAGCATCTCGTCGCCGCGCGGCATCGCCATCCGCGAGCGGCAGGACATCGTCTATCGCGAAATGACGACGACGTCCGCGCCGGCAAAGACCCCGCCTCCGCCGCCCAAGGCGCAGCATCGCGAGACCCATGTCTCCGATCCCGTGCTGCTGTTTCGATATTCCGCGCTGACCTTCAACGGCCACCGCATCCATTACGACCGCGACTACGTCACCAAGGTCGAGGGCTATCCGGGCCTGATCTTCCACGGGCCGTTGCAGGCAACGTTCATCATCGAGATGGCCGCGAAGCTGCGCGGCGGCAAGGCGCCGAAGAAGTTTTCGTATCGCGGGGTGCAGCCGCTGTTCGAAGGCTCGGAGTTCTCCATCAACGCCAACGAGACCGCTGATGGCATGGAGCTGTGGACCGCGAACGCGGAGGGGCAGCCGACGATGAAGGGAACGGCAGTGTGGTGATAGTCTCTCACTCGTCATTGCGAGGAGCGAAGCGACGAAGCAATCCAGACTGTCACCGCGGCGGCATTCTGGATTGCTTCGTCGCGCTCGCAATGACGGCTGGGTTAGCAGCGCCGACCAACATCAGGGAACGGAAACCATGGCGAAGAACGGCAAGACCGGCAGCAAATCCGTCACCGTCAAGCAGGCGACACTCGACCTGCTGCGCTCCTTCGGCATCAGACGCGTGTTCGGCAATCCCGGCTCGACGGAGCTACCGTTCCTGAGCGACTGGCCCGACGACATCGACTACGTGCTGGCGCTTCAGGAGGCCTCCGCGGTCGGCATGGCCGACGGCTACGCGCAGGCGACGCGCAATGCCGGCTTCGTCAATCTGCATTCGGCCGCCGGCGTCGGCAACGCGCTCGGCAACATCTATACCGCGCATCGCAACCAGACGCCGCTGGTGATCACCGCGGGCCAGCAGGCGCGCTCGATCCTGCCGTTGCAGGCATTCCTGTATGCGGAGCGTGCGTCCGAATTCCCGCGGCCTTATGTGAAATACAGCGTCGAGCCGGCGCGGCCCGAGGACGTGCCGGCCGCCATCGCGCGCGCCTATTACACCGCGATGCAGCCGCCCTGCGGGCCGACTTTCGTCTCGATCCCGGTCGACGACTGGGCGCATGCGGCAGCTCCCATCGAAGCCCGCAAGGTTAGTCGCGAGATCGGACCCGAGGCTGACGCGATGAAGGCGCTGGTCACCGCGCTCGGTTCAGCCAAGCACCCTGCCCTTGTCGTCGGCCCCGGCGTCGATCGCGCCGGCGCGGTCGATTTGATGGTGCGCGTGGCCGAGAAGGCCAGGGCCAGCGTCTGGGTCAGCCCGTTTTCGGCGCGCTGCTCGTTCCCGGAACGCCATCCCCAGTTCGCGGGCTTCCTGCATGCCTCGCCGGCGCAATTGTCGGACGCGCTGCGCGAGCACGACCTCGTCATCGTGATCGGGGCGCCGGTGTTCACTTTCCACGTCGAAGGCCACGCCGCGATCTTCGACGGCCGTGCGACGCTCTTCCAGATCACGGACGACCCGGATGCCGCAGCGGTAACGCCGGTCGGAACCAGCATCATCGCGACGATGAAGCCGGCGCTCGCAATGCTGCTCGACCTCTTGCCGGAGAGCAAGCGCGCGGCACCGAAGGGGCGAACGCTGCCGCCGGCGCCGCAAGCCGCCGATCCGCTCCCGGTCGAATTCCTGCTGCATTCGCTGTCGCAGGCGATGCCGGACGGCGCGTCGCTGGTCGAGGAAATCCCCTCGCACCGGCCGGCGATGCAAAAGTTCATGCCGATGCGCGGCCAGGATAGTTTTTACACCATGGCGAGCGGAGGCCTCGGCTACTCGCTGCCGGCCGCGGTCGGCATGGCACTCGGCAAGCCGAACAGCCGCACGGTGTGCCTGATCGGCGACGGCTCGGCGATGTATTCGATCCAGGCACTCTGGACCGCCGTCCAGCGCAAGCTGCCACTCACCGTCATCGTCATCAACAATTCCGGCTACGGCGCGATGCGCTCGTTCAGCCAGGTGATGCAGGTGAGGAACGTGCCGGGACTGGAGCTGCCGGGGATCGATTTCGTCCGGCTCGCCGAGGGCATGGGTTGCCACGCGGTGCGGGTGAGCAAGGCGGCCGAGCTGGGCGAAGCGCTCAAGCGCGGGATGGCATTCGAAGGGACCAGCCTCGTCGAGGTGATCGTGGATTCGGCGGTGCCGGTGCTGTACGGGCAGAAGCATTAGGGGCGCACTGCGCTTCATGCCGTCGTCCTGGCGAAAGCCAGGACCCATTACCCCAGGGAGTAGTTTGGCGAAGACTTGTCGCTCGGTACTGCTACCACGGCAAGGTCGGTAGACCTCGCGG
>NZ_JADPIT010000022.1:29348-47343 GCF_023073035.1 Bradyrhizobium sp. 62 | reverse complement strand
ATGGGTCCTGGCCTTCGCCAGGACGACACCGGAGGTCGTGGCGCGCCTCTTCCCTACGTCCCGAACTCGTCGCGCATCCTGGCCTGGATCTTGGCCATGCCGCCGATCCAGCGGTCGTAATTCTCGGTCTTCTTGCGCATGTAGCCGAGCACCTGCGGGTGCGGCAGGATCAGGAACGTCTCCTGTTCGAGGCCGGCGAGCACGTCCTTGGCGACCTGCTCGGGCGAGAGGTCGCCGTCGCCGGATTGCGGGCCCTTGGGAATCGAGCGCAGCATGTTGGTATCGACGCCCTGGGGGCAGAGGATCGAGACACGGATGTTGTGCGCCTTGTGAGAGATCGCGAGATTTTCGGCAAAGCCGACCGCGGCATGTTTGGTGGTGGAGTAAGCCGGACTGCCGACCTGCGACAGCAGTCCCGCGGCCGAGATCGTGTTGAGGAAATAGCCGCCGCCGCGCGCCTTCATGCGCGGGATCAGATGCCGCGCCGCATAGACATGCGCCATGACGTGGATAGCCCAGCTGCGCTGCCAAGGCTCGTCCGAGGCGCCGCCGGCATTGACCGACATCGGGTCGAAGCCGCCGCCGATGCCGGCATTGGAGCAGAACAATTCGATCGGGCCGAACTGCCGCTCGGTCTCCTCAATGACGTGGGAAATATCCTTTTCCTGCGCGACATCGCATTTGAAGGCCGCGCCATCCACCGTGGCTGCGACCGCCCGCGCATTGTCCGCGTCCATGTCGGCGACGACGACCTTGGCCGCACCAGCCTTGTGAAACGCCTCGCACAGCGCCTTGCCGATGCCGTTGGCGCCGCCCGTGACGACCACGACCTTGCCGGTCACCTGCATGCGACGTCTCCTCTTGTCTTATACCGTTTGGGCTTATTCCGCTTCGCGGAGCTTGCTCAGCTCAACACGAGGTCGAGCACCGCGGTATAATGGCACGCCGCGCCGGCCAAGACAAAGCCGTGCCAAATCGCATTCTGGAAGCGCAGCCGCCGCCAGGCATGGAAGATCACGCCAAAGCTGTAGAGCAGTCCACCCGCAAGGATGAAGCCCAGCACCAGCGCAGGCAGCGCCTTGACCACGGAATCGTAGAGCATGATGCCGCTCCAGCCCATCGCGAGGTAGATGCCGACCGCGACGCGGTCGAACCGCCCAGGGTAGAGAAGTTTCAGCACGATGCCGAGGAGTGCCACGCACCAGACGCCGGCGAGCAGCACCAGCGCGACCCCACTGTCCTTCACCTCCAGGATGAATGGCGTGTAGGTCGCCGCGATCAGGAGATAGATCGCCGAATGGTCGAAGCGCCGCAGCAGCCATTTGGCCGGCGAGACCGGCCAGAGATTATAGGTCGCCGACAACACCAGCATCGAGAGCAGGCCGGCGACGTAGATCGTGACGCCGACGATGTCGGTCGCGTCGGCAAAGAGCACCGTCAGCACCACCAGCACGGTCGCGGCAATGATGCCGCAGAGCACGCCGATCGCGTGGATCACGCCGTCTGCGATCAGCTCGGCGCGGTCGTAATGCCAGCCGACCGCGTCGGCGGCTGCGTGGACGGAGGAGGATGCGAGCTGTTTCAGTTGGAAGACGGTCATGGCAATCCGCAAGGTGAGACAATACCCTCTTGTATGGGTGTTTCGGGACCGGCGCGTCGTTCAAACGGGTGATTTGCCGACAAAGGAGGTGGAAGTATGAAGCTTGATTTTCCCCACGCAATTGCCACTTTTGTGATCGGTCACACATTTTCTCCCGCCGAGATCACTTAACGTTCAAATGGCATTCAGTTTCCAGGATATGGTCGAAGAAGCGCGGTTGTCGGCGAGGGCGCTGATCGACTATGGCGGGCACTTCTTCAACCCGACGGTGCGGCTCGGGGTCACAGGCCTGTCGCGGGCCGGCAAGACGGTGTTCATCACCGCGCTGATCCATGGTCTGACGCGCGGTGGGCGGTTTCCGGTATTCGAGGCCTATTCATCCGGGCGGATCGCGCGGGCGCATCTGGCGCCGCAGCCGGACGACGCCGTGCCGCGCTTTGCCTATGAGAGCCATCTGCGCGCGCTGATCGAGGAGCGGCGCTGGCCGAGCTCGACTGTCGACATCAGCGAGCTCAGGCTCGTCATCGACTACCAGCGCCCGAACGGCGCCGACCGCACGCTGACGCTCGACATCGTCGACTATCCCGGCGAGTGGCTGCTCGACCTGCCGCTGCTCCAGAAGAGTTTCGAGCAATGGTCCGCCGAAAGCCTTGCGTTGTCGCGCGAGGCGCCGCGCGTGCATCTGGCTGCGGACTGGCACGCGCATCTCGCAACGCTCAAGCCCGAGGCGCGCGAGGACGAGCAGGCGACGCTCACGGCCGCGAAGCTGTTCAGGGGCTATTTGCAAGGCTGCCGCGACGAGCGGTTTGCGATGAGCCTGCTGCCGCCCGGCCGCTTCCTGATGCCGGGCAATCTCGCCGACACACCGGCGCTGACCTTTGCGCCGCTCGACGTTCCCGCGGGCGGCCAGGCGCCGGAGGGATCGCTCTGGGCGATGATGGTGCGCCGCTATGAGGCCTACAAGGACGTCGTGGTGCGGCCGTTCTTCCGGGATCATTTTGCCCGGCTCGATCGCCAGATCGTGCTGGCCGACGCGCTCGCCGCGTTCAACGCCGGCCCCGAAGCGCTGCACGATCTCGAAGCCGCGCTCGCGGGCATTCTCGACTGCTTCAACATCGGCCGCAGCACGATCCTCTCCGGCCTGTTCCGGCCGCGGATCGACCGCGTTCTGTTCGCGGCGACCAAGGCGGATCATCTGCATCATTCCAGCCATGACCGGCTCGAGGCCGTGCTGCGCCGCGCGGTCACCCACGCGGTTGCGCGCGCGGAAACTACCGGCGCGGCGATCGACGTCGTCGCGCTCGCCGCCGTCCGCGCCACGCGCGAGGCGCAGGTCGCGCATGGCCGTGACAAATTGCCGTCCATCCTGGGAACGCCGGCCGCCGGCGAAAGCGCCGGCGGCGAGTTCTTCGACGGCAACACCGAGGTGGCAACCTTTCCGGGCGACCTTCCGCTCGATCCCGAACCCCTCTTCAACGGCACCGATGCGTTCCGAGGGCTGTCGACCGAGGCCGCCGAGAAGAGCGATTTTCGCTTCCTGCGCTTTCGCCCGCCAAAGCTCGAACGCGAGGGGGCTGACCAGCCGGCGCTGCCTCACATCCGCCTCGACCGTGCCTTGCAGTTCCTGATCGGAGACAAATTGTCATGAACGACCGATCAAAGTCACGGCGGCCGGCAACGTTCCGGCTCGACGACCCCGGTGTTGTCGTCACCGAAGCCGACGAGACGACCCGGCTCGGTCGCACCACCATCCAGATCACGCCGGAGCCCGATCCGGCGAATTTGCCGGTGCCGATCGCAGCGACGCTTCCGGCGCGGCGCGGCTTTCCCTGGGGCACATTGTTCTGGTCCGGCGTTGCCGGGCTGACGCTGCTCGGGGTCGGACTCGGCGTTGTCCGTCTGATCGAAGATCTGTTTGCGCGCAGCGAAAGCCTCGGCTTCGTCGGACTGGCGCTTGCCTTCATCACCGCGCTTGCGCTCGCGGTGGTGACCGGACGCGAGGCGTTCGGGCTGGCGAGGCTGGCAACGATCGAAAAGCTACATCAGCGCGCGGCCGCCGTCCTTGCCAGCGACGATCGCAAGGAGAGCCGAATCATCGTGCAGGATCTGCTCAAGATCGCACATCAGAACCCGCAGCTCGCGCGCGCCCGTGCCGCACTAGAGAGCCACGCCGGGGAGATCATCGACGGCGCCGACATGATCCGGCTCGCCGAGCGCGAATTGATGTCGCCGCTGGACATCGAGGCGCGGCGGCTGGTGTCGTCAGCCGCGCAGAAGGTCTCGATCGTCACGGCGGTCTCGCCGCGCGCGTTGATCGACGTGTTGTTCGTGTTCGTGGCGTCGCTGCGCCTGATCCGCCAGCTCGCTTTTCTCTATGGCGGCCGCCCCGGCGCACTCGGCATGATCCGCCTGCTCCGCCACGTCATCGCCCACCTCGCCATCACCGGCGGCATAGCGGCGAGCGACAGCCTGGTGCAGCAGATGCTCGGCCACGGCATTGCGGCGAAGCTGTCGCAGCGGCTGGGCGAAGGCATGCTGAATGGATTGCTGACGGCGCGGCTGGGCCTCGCCGCGATCGACGTCACCCGGCCGCTGCCGTTCGCGGCACTGCCGCCGCCGAAGCTGTCGGATCTCGCCACGGATCTGCTGCGGAAGAAGGACGAGGAGGAGTAGCATTCTGTTTGCCGTCCCACGCTTGCGGGGAGACGAAAGCCAGCACGCGCCACTGGAACAGCGGCGAGTTCGTCGGCGGCGACAGCTCCGGCGTCCAGCCTGAGAGCTTCTCCAGCACATAATTGTCCATCACGAGACCGCGCCAGCGGCGTTCGACTTGACCAAGCGACTCGCGCCTGGCGGGGATGTTCTCCCACAGCGATGAGCGGTTGTCCGGCTCGCGTCCGACATAAATGCCGGCGTGGCCCTTGATCCGATCCATGCCGGGATCACGAAAGTCCTGGAAGCGGCCGCGCTCGTTGATCTCGATCACGGGCACGCGGCCCCTGAACAGCCAGCGCATCATGGCATAGGTGCGGTAGTCCGTCGTGGCGATCCAGGTCGCGCCGGTCTCGTCCAATGCGGCCTGTGCGCGCGCGGCGACCTGCTCGTAGCCGGATTCAGCGCCGACCGGATCGATCTTGCCGAGCAAATTCCAGGGCGCGGCGACGTAATAGAAGAACACGATGACGACAAAGGCGATGCCCGAGACCACTGCCGTGTTGGCCCAGAACAGCGACGCCCTGACCATCCGCGCCGATCTTCCTTCGCCCGACAGCATGGTGAGGTTGACGGCGGCGGCGGCGAAACCCACCGGCCACATGAACATCGGCCAGGTGTCGCCGACGCGGAGGGTCAGGGATTTCGCGAGGAAATAGAGAAACGGCACCAGGACCGCGGTCGACAACAAAATCGCGACCGGCTCGCGCGTGCGATAGCCGCGCCACGCCGTCATCACCACCCCCGTCAGCACCACCGGCAGCATGACGAAGCCGACCAGTCCGAATTGCAGGCCGATGTAGTCGCCGAAGGTGCGGAGCGAGATGCCGTAGCTGGTGGTGGCGCGCACGCCCTGGAAGCGGATCGCGGCCCAGTCGTGTTGCACGTTCCAGATCAGGACGGGCGAGAATACGGCGATTGCGATCAGGACCGCGAGATACGGATAGGGGCTGCGCAGCCAGCGCCAGCGCCAATCCGGCACCAGCAGAAAGGCGGCAACCGCTGGCGCGAACATGATCACGGTAAATTTCGACAGCATCGCCAATCCGGCGAACAGGCCGGCCGCGAGCCACCAGCGGCCGTCGCCGCCCAGCGCAAGCCGCACCAGGCACCACATCATCGCCACCGCAAACGGGATCATGGCGACATCGGGCGCGACCTTGGCCATTAGCAGGCCGTAATAGAGCGCGGCCTCCGGCATCAGCACCGCGAGCACGACGGCGCGCACATCATGGGTGAGGCGGCGGACGATATCGGCGAGCAGGAGCTGCGTCACCAGCATCGCGACGATGCCGCCGAAGCGCACACCGAGCGGGGTGTCGCCGAAGATCGCGGTGCCGAACCGGATCAGCCAGGCGATGCCGGGGGGATGATCCAGGAAACTGAGCGCCGTCTCCTGCGACCACGTCCAGTAATAGGCCTCGTCCGTACGCAGCTCGATTGCGGAGGCGTAGACCATGCGCAGCAGCGTCATCGCAGCAATGATCGCCGCGGCCATGACGAGCGGCCGGCGCGCCGCGCCTACGGGGGGCATCGTGATGTCGGGAGCTGTCGTCACGGCGGCGCTTTTCGCCAACCTGGGAGGGGGAGTCAATGTTGGGGACGGATCGACCTATTCCGCTGTCGCGATCCCAGCCCCGACGAGGAGACTGTGGGGTGGGCAAAGCGAAGCGTGCCCACCACAAGTGCCGATTGGTGGGCACGGCGCCAAGACGCCTTCCCACCCTACGATTTCGTCACCCTGCCGCGGATGTGATCCCGCAAGCTGGCCATCCCCGGAATTAAACGCGATGCTGGCTGTTCTCCTTCATGAACTGATACAACAGAATCATGGCCGCAACCGCATCCTCACGATTTTCCGAGCTTTCCCGCGCCATCAGCGTGCGCCAGGTGCGGCTGGTCTGCGGCGTCATCCTGTTCGCCTATGTGGTCAGCCATTTCCTCAACCATGCGCTCGGCAACATCTCGGTCGATGCCATGGAGATCGGGGTCTACTACCACACGCTGTTCTGGCAGTTCCTGCCGGTTGCGATCACGTTCTACACGGCGGCGCTCACGCATATGGGGCTCGGCATCTATGCACTGTATCAGCGCCGGCAGTTCCGCTGGCGGACGGTCGAGCCGCTGCAGCTCGTGCTGGGCTTGAGCATCCCCGCGCTGGTCATGGGGCACGTGATCGGCGTGCGGCTCGGCCAGACGCTGTACGGGCACCAAAAGCTCTATCCGCAGGAACTCTATCTGTTCTTCGTTGCGTCGAACCGCATCTGGACCATGACGATCCTGCTTCTCATCGCCTGGGTGCACGGCTGCATCGGCATCTATTTCTGGCTTCGTCTCAAACCGTTCTTCACGCGCGCGGCGCCCTATCTGCTCGCGGCGGCCGTGCTGATCCCGACGCTGTCGCTGCTGGGTGTCTACCAGGGTGGCCGCAGCGTCGAGGTCGAGGCCGACGACGGGGAATGGCGGACGCACCATCTCACGCGCCGCCAGGTCGGCACGGCTGCCGAGGCCACGACGCTCGACCGCATCACCGGCGGCCTCACCGCCGGTTATCTCGGATTGCTCGCCTTGGCGCTCGCCGCACGCGGCGTGCGGGCCTTGCGCGAACGACGCGGTGGCATGATCGCGCTGTCCTACGGCAACGGCAAGACGGTGCGCGTCCCAAAGGGCCTCTCCGTGCTGGAGGCGAGCCTGCGCCACAATGTGCCGCATGCCAGCGTCTGCGGCGGCCGCGCCCGCTGCTCGACGTGTCGCATCCGCATCATCGGCGATCATGACGCCCTGCCCGAGCCGTCGCAGCGCGAGGCGTTCGTGCTCACCCGCGTCGGCACCAGCGATCCCTCGATCAGGCTGGCCTGCCAGCTGCGGCCGACGTCGGATCTCTCCTTCTTCCAGCTTTTCACCGCGCATACCCTGACGGCGAGCACACAGGCCTCGACGCCCGCCAGAATCGGCCAGGAGCGCTATCTCGTCAGCCTGTTCGTGGACATGCGCGGCTCGACGCAGCTGGCCGAGAAGCGGCTGCCGTTCGACACCGTGTTCATCGTCAACCGCTTCCTCGGCGCCGTCTCGCAGGCCGTGATCGAGAATGGCGGCCAGCCGAACCAGTTCGTCGGCGACGGCATGCTGGCGCTGTTCGGGCTGAGCGCCGATCCGCAAACCGCCTGCCGGCAGGCGCTGAAGGCCGCCGCTGGCATCGCCAGGCAAATCGACGAGCTCAACGAGCTCCTGAGTCACGATCTGCGTCAGCCGATCCGCTTCGGCATCGGCATCCATGGCGGCGAGGTCATCATCGGCGACATCGGCTATCGCGATCACATCGTGTTCACGGCGCTGGGCGACGCCGTCAACGTCGCGGCCCGCCTCCAGGACATGACCAAGACACTGGCTTGCGAAGCGATCGTCTCGGAGGAAGTCCGCCGCACCGCGGGCCTTGCCGACGATGCGCTGCCGCAGCAGGAGGTCGCGATCCGCGGCCGCGACGAACCGATGGCCGTGCGTGTGGTTGCGGACGCGAGGGAGCTGTCGGCGCTCGTCGATCGCGGCGAACGCGTCGCGGCGTAACACCGGCTTGCTGCAACGCAGCGGCATGGGCCTGCTGCGAAAGCACGAATTGACTTCAACTGAGTCGTTGCGACACATGAGTGCGAGATCGCGGTGATGACCGTGATCCACCGAAAAGCTCCGGGAGGAGACCACATGTTCGATCGACGCGACCTGCTCAAAGGAGCGGGCCTTGCCGCTGTTACGACTGCACTGAACTCGACCAAAGCGCTGGCACTCGACACCGTCGCCCTGCCCTTCGCCAATGGCGAACGGCCCTTGGTGAAATATCCGCAGAAGCGGCCGATGATCGGCCTGACCAGTCGCCCGCCGCAGCTCGAGACGCCGTTCGCGGTGTTCAACGACGGCCCGATCACGCCGAATAACGCGTTCTTCGTGCGCTATCACCTGTCCGACCTGCCTTACAGTCTCGACCCCGACAAGTTCACTCTCGAGGTCAAGGGCAAGGTCGACAAGCCGCTCAAGCTGTCGCTGAAGGACATAAGGAAGATGAAGGCGACCGAGATCGTCGCCGTCAACCAGTGCTCCGGCAACAGCCGCGGCTTCCTGTATCCGCGCGTCGCCGGCGGCCAGCTCGCCAACGGCGCGATGGGCAATGCGCGATGGCGCGGCGTGCCGCTGAAGGCCGTGCTGGCGATGGTGGGCGTGCAGAGCGGCGCCAAGCAGGTCACCTTCAACGGCATGGACGGTCCGGTCAGCGACAAGACGCCCGATTTCGTCAAGGCGCTCGATATCGATCACGCCAGCGACGGCGAGGTGATGCTGGCCTATGGCATGAACGGCGAGGACCTGCCGTTCCTCAACGGCTTTCCGCTGCGCCTGATCGTGCCCGGCTATTTCGGCACCTATTGGGTCAAGCACGTCAACGAGATCACCGTCATCGACAATGTCTATGACGGCTTCTGGATGAAGTCGGCCTATCGCATTCCGGACACGCCGAACAATGCGGTCGAGCCGGGCACCGCACCGAAGGCGACGATCCCGATCAACCGCTTCACCATCCGTTCCTTCATCACCAGCGTCCCCGACGGAGCCAAGCTGAAAGCAGGCGGCACGACGCTACGCGGCATCGCCTTCGACGGCGGAAAGGGCATCAAGGAGGTCGCGGTCTCCACCGACGGCGGCAAGACCTGGACCGGCGCCAAGCTCGGCAAGGACCTTGGCAAATACTCGTTCCGTGAATGGACGCTGCCGGTGAAGCTCGCGGCGGGCTCCTACGAGCTCAAGGTGCGCGCCACCGGCAATGGTGGCGAAACCCAGCCGGATACGCCGCGCTGGAATCCGGCGGGTTACTTGCGCAACGTCGTCGAAACCGTCCGCGTCACCGTGGCTTGAGGGGAATGATCATGCAGCGCACCGCTCTTCTCGCCATTTCGCTCGCACTCGCCGCCGTGGTGGGTTCTGCACTTGCAGCACCGGTCAATTACAAGACCCCCGATGAGGTCGCGGCGTTCAAGCCCGGCCCCAATCTTGAAGTCGTGCAGGGCAATTGCAGCGCCTGCCACTCCGCCGACTACATCAACACGCAGCCGCCGATGAAGGACAAGAAAGGTTTCTGGCAGGCCGAGGTCACCAAGATGATCAAGGTCTATGGCGCGCCGATCGACGATGCCGAGGTCGGCAAGATCGTCGATTATCTGGCCGCGACTTATTGACGGATGGCACGCGGCGCGCGGACCAAGTGACCGCGAAACGGGCAAATCCGGCAAAAACGCCGCGAAGTTGAGCGGAATTCGGCGAAAGGCGGATGTGGTTTGAGCTACCAAGCCAGCCACATTCCGCGTATCGTATTAGGACCGAACCGGCCGGTTGGCGGGGACTGGCGGTTCGCGATCTCGGAGGAAGACCCGCGGAGAAGTCGTGATGGCTAAAGGTACGGTCAAGTGGTTCAACCCGACGAAGGGTTATGGATTTATCCAGCCTGCGTCGGGCGGCAAGGATGTGTTCGTGCATATCTCGGCAGTGCAGAAAGCCGGCCTGTCGTCCCTGAACGAAGGGCAGACGGTGGAATATGAAGAGATCGCAAACCGAGGCAAAAGCTCCGCAGAGAACCTCAAAGTATAAGCCCGGCGGCTTTCGCTAACTCCCGGATCGATCCGGGAGCCGGGCCAAGAAAATTTCAGAAGACGGTCAGTGCATTCGACGACAGGCGTTGCGATTGCACACGGAGAACTATTTGTCCCGCGAAGATCGCCCGTTCAACGCCACAGCAATGACAGTCGCGACAGCACTTCGTTAGTCCACCGGCAATGGTGCGTCGCGCTTGATCTCTTCCATCACCGCATAGGTTCGCGTTTCGCGCACGCCGGGCATCGACAGCAAGGTCTCGCCGAGGAAGCGCCGATACGCGGTCATGTCTGCCAGCCGCGCCTTCACAAGATAGTCGAAGCCGCCGGCAACCATGTGACACTCCAGCACCTCGGGCGCGAGTTTCACCGCGCGGGCAAAACGCTCGAAATTATCAGGCGTGGTCTTGTCGAGCAGCACTTCGACGAACACCAGGAGCCCAAGGCCGAGCCGGTGCGGGTTGAGCCGCGCCCCATAGCCCTCGATAAAGCCCTCTCGCTGCAAACGCTTCAGCCGCTCGCCGATCGAGGTCGGCGACAGCCCGATGCGCTCCGCGAGCTCGACATTGGCGATTCGCCCGTCCTGCTGCAAAATCGAGAGGATCTTCCGGTCTGTGCGATCTAATTCCATACTTTATGAGGTTAAATGGCTGCGAGGCTTCATTTCCTAAGCCAGATCAGCTAAATTGTCTATCGAGCTAAGGTAACGCCGGCATTATCCTGGATCGGAGCCACAGGACACGCCATGCCGAACATTCCGCCTCCCTTCTCCGCAACCTACACGCCCGATGATGCCGATATCGCCGCGCGCCTTTTGCCGTCTGCGCATCTCGGCCCGCCGCAGGAGGCGCGGATCGATCGCACCGCGACACGGCTGATCGAAGCCATCCGCAAGCGCGACGATCGGCTTGGCGGCGGTCTTGGCGGGGTAGAGGACATGCTGCGGGAGTTCGCGCTCTCGACCAAGGAAGGCCTCGCTTTGATGGTGCTGGCGGAGGCGCTGCTACGCGTGCCTGACGCGCGCACCGCCGACCAGTTCATCGAGGACAAGCTCGGCGAGGGCGACTTCATCCACCACGAGACCAAGTCCACGGCGTTCCTGGTCAACGCCTCGGCCTGGGCGTTGGGCCTCTCGGCGCGGGTGATCCAGCCCGGCGAGACGCCCGACGGCACCATCGGCCGTCTCGTGAAGCGGCTGGGCGCACCGGCCGTGCGCACCGCCACGCGCCAGGCGATGCGGCTGATGGGCAATCATTTCGTGCTGGGGGAGACCATCGCGCAGGCCCTGGAGCGGGCCCGGCCGCGCTCGGGTGAGAGGGCGCGCTATTCCTTCGACATGCTCGGCGAAGGCGCGCGCACGGCCACCGACGCCAGGCGCTATTTCGACGCCTATGCCAGTGCCATCGAGACGATCGGCAAGGCGGCCGGCAACCATCCCCTGCCCGACCGGCCCGGCATCTCCGTCAAGCTCTCGGCGCTGCATCCGCGCTTCGAGGCGATCAGCCGCGACCGCGTGATGAGCGAACTGGTGCCGCAACTGCTGGACCTGGCGCAGCGCGCCAAGGTCCATGATCTCAACTTCACTGTCGATGCCGAGGAAGCCGACCGGCTGGAATTGTCCCTCGACGTGATCGCGGCGACGCTCGCCGATCCCTCGCTTGCCGGCTGGGACGGATTTGGCCTCGCGATCCAGGCTTATCAGAAGCGCGCCGGCGACGTGATCGACTATGTCGATGCGCTCGCCCGCACGCATGACCGCACGCTGATGGTGCGGCTGGTCAAGGGCGCCTATTGGGACACCGAGATCAAGCGCGCGCAGGAGCGCGGGCTCGACGGCTATCCCGTGTTCACCCGCAAGGCGATGACGGATCTGAACTACGTCGCCTGCGCTCAAAAGCTGTTGAGTCTGCGGCCACGGATCTTCCCGCAATTCGCCACCCACAACGCGCTGAGCGTGGCGACCGTGCTGGAGCTTGCCGGCGTCAACGGCGGCTTCGAATTTCAGCGCCTGCATGGCATGGGCGAGGCGCTCTACGAGCAGCTCGCCAAGGATCACCCCGAAATCGCCTACCGCACCTACGCCCCGGTCGGCAGCCATCGCGACCTGCTCGCTTATCTGGTGCGGCGATTGTTGGAGAACGGTGCGAATTCCTCCTTCGTGGCACAGGCGTCCGATTACCGCGTGCCGGTTACGGCGCTGTTGCAACGCCCGGCGGATGCCGTCGTCCGGCCGCAGCAGGCGTCCCATCCGAAAATTCCGCTGCCGGGCGATCTGTTCGCGCCAGAACGGCGCAATTCGCGCGGCGTCGAATTCGGCGCGCGCGCCGCGCTCGAGCGGTTGCTGACCGAGGTCAAGGCCGAGACGATTGACTTCAAACCTGTCACTGAGGCAACGCCGGATCAGGCCAATGCGGCAGTGGCTGCAGCGCGCGCCGGCTTTGCCGCCTGGAGCCGGACACCCGCAGCCACGCGCGCGGTGGCGCTGGAGCAGGCAGCGCATCTTCTGGAGAACCGCGCGCCCCATTTCATCGCGCTGCTGCAACGCGAGGGCGGCAAGACGCTCGACGATGCGCTGTCGGAACTGCGCGAGGCCACCGACTTCTGCCGCTATTATGCCGCGCAGGGCCGCAAGCTATTCGGTAACGATGTGGCGATGCCGGGCCCGACCGGCGAGAGCAACGCGCTTGCCATGCGCGGCCGCGGCGTCTTCGTGGCGATCTCGCCATGGAATTTTCCGCTGGCGATCTTCCTCGGCCAGGTCACGGCGGCGCTGATGGCCGGCAACAGCGTGGTGGCCAAGCCCGCGGAGCAGACCCCGCGCATCGCGGTCGAGGCGGTGCGGCTGCTGCACGAAGCCGGCATCCCCGCAAGCGCGCTGCACCTCGTCGCCGGCGACGGCCGCATCGGCGCCGCGCTGACGGCGCACCCCGATATCGCCGGAATCGTCTTCACCGGCTCGACCGAGGTTGCGCGCAGCATCAACCGGGCGCTGGCGGCCAAGGACGGGCCGATCGTGCCGCTGATCGCGGAGACCGGCGGCATCAACACCATGGTCGCGGATGCGACTGCGTTGCCCGAGCAGGTCGCGGACGATGTCGTCACCTCGGCGTTTCGTTCCGCCGGCCAGCGCTGCTCGGCGCTGCGGCTGCTGTTCGTGCAGGAGGACGTCGCCGACCGCATGATCGAGATGATCGCGGGCGCGGCGCGCGAGTTGAAGATCGGCGACGCCAGCGACGTCGCGACCCATATCGGCCCGGTGATCGATGTCGAGGCCAAGCAGCGCCTCGATGCGCATATCGCACGAATGAAGAGAGAGGCGCGGCTGCACTTTGCCGGCACCGCGCCGAAGGGCTGCTTCGTGGCGCCGCATATTTTCGAGCTTGAGGATGCCGGCCAGCTGACCTCGGAGGTGTTCGGCCCGATCCTCCACGTCGTGCGCTACCCTGCCGAAAATCTCGAATGCGTCCTGCAGGCGATCGAGCGCACCGGCTACGGGCTGACGCTCGGCATCCATTCCCGCATCGACGATACCATCGAGGCGATCGTCGACCGCGTCCAGATCGGCAACATCTACGTCAACCGCAACATGATCGGCGCCGTGGTCGGCGTGCAGCCGTTCGGCGGCAACGGCCTGTCCGGAACCGGCCCGAAAGCCGGTGGCCCGCACTACCTCGCGCGCTTTGCGACCGAGCAGACCGTGACGATCAACACCGCAGCAGCCGGCGGCAACGCTGCCCTGCTCGCAGGGGATGAGTGAGGCGCGGCGAGGAGCGTTGCATCCCGCCGAAACATCGGTCTAATGCTGCCCGTGACGTGGCCCTCGCCAATTCCAGCGCGCGGGAAACAACACGAGTTAGGGAGCAATTCCGCGATGGAAAAGGGCATTTTTGCAGGGCTCAAGGTGCTGGATTGCGCGAGCTTCATCGCAGCGCCAGCGGCCGCGACCGTGCTGTCGGATTTCGGCGCCGACGTCGTCAAGATCGAACCGCCCGGTGCCGGCGATCCCTACCGCAATCTGCCCAATATTCCGGGATATCCGACCAGCGAGCACAATTTCGCCTGGCTGCTGGAGGCCCGCAACAAGAAGAGCATCGCGCTCGACCTCGCAAAGCCGGAGGCGCAGGCCGTGCTCTACAAGCTCGTGGAAGAGGCCGACGTCTTCATCACCAACATGCCGCCGCCGGTGCGCACCAAGCTCGGCATCACCTATGACCACCTCGCCCATCTCAATCATCGCCTGATCTACGCCTCCTTCACCGGCTATGGCGAGAAAGGCGAAGAGGCCAACAAGCCCGGCTTCGACAGCAACGCCTATTGGGCGCGCTCCGGCCTGATGGACCTCGTCCGCGCCGACACCGACACGACGCCGGCCCGCTCGGTCGCCGGCATGGGCGACCATCCCTGCGCCATGGCGTTCTACGGCGCGATCGTCACCGCGCTGTATCAGCGCGAGAAGACCGGCAAGGGCTCACATGTCGCCTCCAATTTGATGGCGAACGGCGTGTGGGCTGCGAGCGTGCTGGCGCAGGCAAAGCTCTGCGGCGCCAAGTTCGCCGAGCGGCGGCCGCGCGAACGCGCGTTGAACGCGGTCGCCAACCACTATCAGTGCAAGGACGGCCGCTGGCTGATCCTGTCGCTGCTGAGCGAGGAGAAGCAGTTTCCGACGCTGGCCAGGTGTCTCGGCCGCGAAGACCTCATCACCGATCCGCGTTTCGCTACCAAACCCGACCGCCACGCCCGCTCCGTCGAACTGATCAAGATCTTTGACGAGACCTTTGCAACCAAGGATCTCGCCGAATGGCGCAAGATCCTCGACGGCAACGGACTCGTGTTCGGCATCGTCGGCATCCTGGACGACATCCCGAACGACAAGCAGATGCTCGACAACGAGGTTCTGGTGCCGTTCGAGAACGACACCATGCTCACCATCTCCAGCCCGATCTGGATCGACGGCGCCAAGAAAGTGCAGCCGCGCAAGCCGCCCGGCGTCGGCGAGCACAGTGACGAGATTTTGCGCGGCGCGGGATACGACGAGGCGGCGATCAAGCAGCTGCGGTCGCAGGGGGCGGTGGGGTAGGCAATACGCTGCCACATGCGCTGGTGGCGGAGTGATTGCCCCAGCTCGCATTGCGAGCGAAGCGAAGCAATCCAGGCTGCGAGCGCGAAGCGAAGCAATCCAGAATCTTCGAGCGCAGCGAAGCAATCCAGAATCCCGCCGCGGACGCATTTCTGGATTGCTTCGCTACGCTCGCAATGACGATGTCGGGAGATCGCGGTATAATAGTCGGCAAAGTAATCGCGAGGTCCCATGCCCAGCTACCGCCTGCACTACTTCCCCGAATCCGGCAACAGCTACAAGCTGGCGCTGATGCTGACGCTTTGCGGCGAGAGGTTCGAGCCGGTCTGGACCGACTTTGCCGGCGGCGTCACGCGCACGCCGGAATGGCGCAAGAGCGTGAACGAGATGGGCGAGATTCCCGTGCTCGAGGTCGACGGTGTGAAGATGACGCAGACCGCGCCTCTCCTGCTCAAGCTTACCGAGCAGTACGGGCGTTTCGGTGCCGAGACCGAGGAGGAAAAGTTCGAGCTGCTGCGCTGGCTGTTCTGGGACAACCACAAGCTCACCGGCTACATGGCGACCTACCGCTTCATGCGCGCCTTCACGCAAAGCAACGATCCGCAGGTGCTGAAACACTTTCGCAGGCGGCTCGAAGACTTCCTCGGCATTCTCGACGGCCATCTCCAGCACAATGAATTCGCGATCGGCACCAGGCCGACCGTCGCCGATATCTCGATGATGGCCTATCTGCACTATCCGAGCGACGAGCACGGCTTCGATTTCGCGGAAAGCTATCCCGCCATCCACGCCTGGCTTGGCCGCATGGCCGCACTGCCCGGGTGGAAGCCGGCCTACGAGCTGCTGCCCGGCAAGCGGATGACGAACTACGCGAAGTGAGCGTGCCGACTACTTCAGCGCCAGCCAGCCGAGCGTGAACAGGATTCCACCGATGATGACGACGACCGTGACAGCCCAGGTGCTGACGCGGATGCTGCCGGTGACCTGCTTGGCCTCTTCATTCTGCGCGATCTCGCGATTGCGCTCCTTGTTGGCTTCGCTGGAGTCCGTCATGGGTCATCCAAACCGGTTGTGGGCTTTATCTTGCGCGTGATCTTCGGAAAACCGCTGCACACTTTGCGCTGGCGCGGCCCTCCGGGTCCGGATCACGCGCTAACGCGTCTTGATGAAGCACATGCCGATGCGGCGCGAGGCCGCGGCAGCCTGACAGGTCAATCCTTTAGCACAGTTCCATGACGTAAAACTCCTGTCGGCCGATCCCGATCCCGCATTTTCCAGGGAACAATGCGCGCCCCAGCCGTCCTGATATTCGGTCCCGGCCAGCTCAGTGCTGCCGCGGGTCTGCGGCCGGCTGGCAAATCCGCGTGAGAAATCAGGACGTTTGCCTGCGGCCATCGCGGTCAGGATGTCGCGGCGGCGGACCTGGTCGCCAAGAAAATGCGGCGAAGCCGGCACGATGGTCGCATTGGACGGCTTGTCCGCGAGCCAATCGACGCCCGGGAAATGAAAGCCGCCGATGCCGCGGGTCTGGTGGCACCCGGCGCAGGTGATATCGTTGAGGCGGCGCTGGAAGCCCGCGACCGAGCGGACGTTCTGCAGATCGATGCCACGCGCCGCAGCCTGCTTCAGCGCACCAACCACGTCGTTGTCGGAGAAGACCGGCTCGCCTTGTCCCTCTCCGTTGCCCTCCCCTTGCATCATCCCGAACTCCGGCTGCAACGGGGAAGCATCGAGGCCGGCGGGCGTCGGCACGATTGCAGCCTTGGCCAGGAATTTTTCCGGGATCAGCACCGTCCCGCGATCGAAGTCGCGAAGATGGTCGGGCGCAAGCAGCCAATCCCTGAAGTCGCGCCGGAGATCATTGTCGGCGAGAATGCGGTCGCGGTCGATCTGGTTCTCCAGGGTCGATTCCGCGAACGTCTTGGAGGCGGCGTCGTACTTGAACACCTTGAGCAGATAGTCGGAGCGGAAATCGTGCAGCGCCGATTTCGCTGCAACCGAGATCTGAACGTTGGTCTCGATGCGATCGAGCGTCGCATCGTAAGGGAAGAAGTCGCTGCCGATCAGCCCCTGCCAGTCGCCATCGCCGAGCCAGCGTCGCGCGACCTCGGCGCAGGTGATCCGCTTGCCGCTCCCGTCCATCTGGCGCGCGTCGCGCGCCTTCATCGCCAGATTGAGCGTCATCGGCAGCCGCGTGGCTGTCCTGCCGCCGTCCGGTTTGGTCTCGAAACGCGCAAGACGATAGATCAGCCTGATCTCGCCGCAAGAGTCTTCCGAGACATAGGCCCGGTCCATGCGGTTGACGATGCCGGCCAGCACGAAACGGGTGTCGCGGGATTTCAGATTGGCCCGATCGAACAATTGTACGTCGAAGCCCTCGCCGACGCCGATGGTCTCGGTCGAATATGCCGCCTTCTGCCGCGCGACGTAGCGGTCGATCTCGGCGTCGATTGCGGGGCGAATTTCCTTGAGCTGCGACAGCCACGAAAACATCAGATCGGTCGTCAGGGGAAAGTTCGCGTTCCGCTCCGGCCACAACAGGCGCGAGATCGTGAATGCGTCGTGCTGGTCGAGCTCGCGCAGGAGATCGGGATCGGTGATCGCCGTGCCGCGCGCCAATTGCGCGTTCTCCGCGGCCAATGACGACACGATGCCGCCGAAAAATACGGCAGCAGCAACGAGAATTCGCAAGGCGCGGCTCATGCCTCAGGTAACACCGCGCAGGGACGACTATTCAAGCAAAAAGGCGCTTCACCTGGTGGTGAAGCGCCTCTTCGAAAGTCGGATGATGAGCGGCTCAGCGCGCGACGATCAGTCCTTTGCTGGTGACGACCACCCAGCGGCCGTCCTGACGGCGGATCGCATCGACACGGCCAACGCCCGGGATGGGGTCACCGGCATAAACCTCGTAGAGCCCACCGCGGCCCTCGACCAGTGCACCACCGTTGGAGACGTCGCGCAGCACCCAGCCTTCGA
>NZ_JADPIT010000022.1:26279-29279 GCF_023073035.1 Bradyrhizobium sp. 62 | reverse complement strand
CCGCCGCGGTCGCAACCTGGGCCGGTGCGATCGAGCCGGTGGTCTCACGGGCCGGCACGGCGGCTGCGGCCTGGGCGGGCGCCGCCGGCGGAGTGGCGCGGAGCTTGTCAACAGTCTCGGACAGCTTCGCGATTTTGGCCATCGGCTCGGCCTGGGCCTTCTCGAGCTTGTCGAGACGGTCGTTGGTCCGGTTGAACTGGCCGAGGCCGGTCTTGGAGGTGTGCTCGACATTGGCCTTGAGCGCGACGACATCGGCATCGATCCGGGCGACCGAGGATTCCAGCGCGCTGGTGTCGGCGACCTGTGCCGGCGCGGGGCTTGCGAAGTGCATCATCCCTGCGGTCGCGAGCGCGCCGCTGATGGCGCCGACACTGGCCGCAATCGCCACCACCGCGGCCATCGCCGACAGGCGGCGCTTGCCGCCGGTCTCGCGCGGCTCGTCCGCCTTCACATGCGGCGCAAACTCCTCACCGCCCCAAGACCGCTCCGCGGGTGCCATGACGATGAGCTTGCCGGGCTTTGGCTCGGACCTGGTTTCGGGCTTGGGCTCGGCTTTGGTTTCGAACTTCGGCGTCTCGATCCTCGATGCCTCGATTTTTGGGGGCTCGACCTTGATTGGATCGGGCTTGACCGGATCAGGCTTCGGCGGCGTCTCGTGGTCGGGGGCAATCGAGGGGGCCTCGATGCCGGCAGCAGCCTCGATGGCCTGCGGCACGGTCGCTGCGGCTACGACGACGCCAGTATCCTGGGCGGCCTGCTCGGGTATTGGTTCGCTCACGGCTCAAATACTCCAGTCTCGGTTGACCTTTTGGTAACTTTCATTGCTTGCGAATTCCTTACCTGCGGACCCACTTACCAAAATTTTAGGAACTCATCCGGGGCCGAATTGGGCCGGGAAAGTGGAACCGGTGTGACGGCGTGCAACAAATCGTCAGCCGATGCTGCCCTGCGGTAGGCACGCTCCCGTCAGAACAGGCTGTTTGCCCGCCCCTGTTACCCCGCTAACATGACTGCCTGTCAGCCAGAACGGCTGCAGAGGCCCTTGGGGGGTGTCATGACGATCGAGAAGTGCATCAACGAGTTTGGCGTCGATGACATCATCTTCGAGGAAGGCTCGACCGGCCGCGAGCTGTACGTTGTCCTCGACGGGGAGGTCGAGATCGCCAAGTTCAGCGGCGCCAGCAAGACCAGCATCATCAAACTCGGCAAGGGCGAATTCTTCGGCGAGATGGCCGTGATCGACGGCTCCGCACGTTCGGCGACGGCGATCGCGGCGGCGCCGAACACCAAGGTGATGAGGGTCAACCACGCCCGCTTCGTCTATCTCGTCAGCCAGCAGCCGGCGTTTGCGCTGATGGTGATGGATGCGCTGTCGAAGCGCCTGCGCGCCGCCAACGCGGTCAGCTACCGGGCGGCCCAATCATGAGCGACGGCAAGCCGACGGCCTTTCCGGTCCTGATGAAGAACGACACCTGCTCGCTGATCCAGGCGGCGGACGACGTCTACCAGATCCGTTTCTCCAATCGCGCCGCCAATGTCTATCTCGTGCGCGGCTCGGCGCGGACCATCCTGATCGATACCGGGCTGTCCTCGAACTATGCGGCGATGGTCGAATGCCTGAACTTCGTCGGCTGCCCGCCGGAGAAGATCGACATGGTGGTGCTCAGCCACGAGCATCTCGACCATATCGGCGCGGCCTGGCACTTCAACGAGCGCCGCACCTTCGTCGCCGCCCATCGCCTCGCCGCCAACAAGATCATGCTGCGCGACGACTTCTCGATGCTGCGGAAGATGTTCAACGAGCCGAACGTGCCTGTCAATATCGACATCTGGCTCGAGGAGGGCAATCTGATCGACCTCGGCAATTTCCGTCTCAACGTGATGCACACGCCCGGCCACACCTCGGCTTGCATCACGCTGTTCGACCAGGACAAGGGGCTGTTGTTCGCCGCCGATACGCTCATGCCCGGCGGCGTGATGGGCGGCGTGTTCGGCTCGGGAAGCATCGCCGACTACATCGAATCGCTGGAGCGGCTGAAGGGGCTGGACTCGAAGATCCTGCTGTCCGGGCACGGGCGCCTGTCGGACACACCGCAGCAAGACGTCCGCATCGCGATTGCTAGGTCGCATGGATTGCTGGACGACACCGCGCAACTGTTCGACGCGCTTGATGCGCGCTCGAACTTCGAGCCGATCATGCAGTCGGTGCGGGATCTGAACAAGCTGGATGATTAGGTGGGCTGGCGGCTGGGTGTGCCTCTTTGCAAAAGAAGCACGGCGCTTCAAGCTCGCATTGCGAGCGAAGCGAAGCAATCCAGGCTTGCGAGCGCAGCGAAGCAATCCAGAGTCTCTCCGCGAGAGATTCTGGATTGCTTCGCTACGCTCGCAATGACGGAGTGTAGGGCTACCAGCCGGGACTACATCACCACCGGCGCATCCGGCAGCTCGTTCGCATGCGGGCCCTGCGGCGGGAAATGCTTTGCCAGCTCGCAGGACACCGCCTCGATCCCGCCGATCACGCCGCGCTCGAATTGCCCTGACCTGAACTCGGCTTCCATCGCGCGGCAGATGCTCTCCCAGCCCTCGGGGCCAACCTTCGTATCGATACCGCGGTCGGCGATGATCTCCACATCGCGGTCGGCGAGCAGGAGGTAGATCAGGACGCCATTGTTGTGCGCGGTGTCCCAGATGCGCAGTTGCGAGAACACGTCGAGCGCGCGCTCGCGCGCCGGCTGGTTGCGAAACAGCGGCCCGCCATCGAGCGCGCCTTCGACCACGAAGCGAACCTGCCCGGAATGCATGGCTTCGCCGCGCTTGATCGCCTGCTCGATGCGGTCGAGCACGCCCTTTGGGAACACCTGCTTGGCGCGCCAATGGTGCTGGAGCAGATGCCGGGTGATGCGCC
Source organism: Bradyrhizobium sp. 62 (assembly GCF_023073035.1). NCBI lineage: Bacteria > Pseudomonadati > Pseudomonadota > Alphaproteobacteria > Hyphomicrobiales > Nitrobacteraceae > Bradyrhizobium > Bradyrhizobium sp. 62. Next base: position 26,374 of record NZ_JADPIT010000022.1, on the reverse strand, counting down.
TGATGCTCATGACCTACCAGCTCCCCGAAGCACCGCCGCCGCCAAAGCTGCCGCCACCGCCGCTGAAGCCGCCGCTCGACGACGACCCGCTGCTC
>NZ_JADPIT010000022.1:0-26205 GCF_023073035.1 Bradyrhizobium sp. 62 | reverse complement strand
TGCCCGATCCCGCCCCAAACAGATCGGCAATAAACGTCAGGACAGCGCCGAGCAAACCGACACCCAGTCCAATGACCGCAGAGCCGATCACGAACCAGGCGATGACACCAACGATCGCTCCGGTTATCCCCGAACCGAACAGCCGCCCGAACATGGAGCGCAGGATGCCGCCGATGACCAGCGGGCCGAACAGCAGAAAGAAAAAAAGCGGCTCGATGTCGTTCCAATCGCCGAAATTCACGCTCCGCGAGGGCGTCGGCAGCGGCTCGCCATCGATGACGCGGATCATGCGATCGACGCCCGCCGTGATGCCGCCGGCGAAATCGCCACTCCTGAATTTCGGCGTGATGGCTTCGTCGATGATGCGCCGCGACGTGACGTCGGTGAGCGCGCCCTCGAGGCCGTAACCGACCTCAATGCGGAGGTGCCGGTCGTTCTTGGCCACCACGAGGATGGCGCCGTCGTCGATCTTCTTGCGTCCGATCTTCCAGGCCTCCGCAACGCGGATCGCGAACTGCTCGATGGTCTCCGGATCCGTCGTCGGCACGATCAGGACGACGAGCTGGCTGCCTTTGCGGGTCTCGAAGTCCTGCAGCTTTTGCGACAGCGCGGCGATGTCGCCGCTGGAGAGCGTGCCGGTCTGATCGACCACGCGGCCGGTGAGCTGGGGTATGGCGACGTCGGCTGAGGCGGGAAGCGCAAAGGTGAACAGGAGCGCGACCGTGATGGCAACACACCACCACACACTCGCTGTCATCGCCCGGCTCGACCGGGCGATCCAGTATTCCAGAGACGCCAGCGGGATACGGTGAAGCCGCGGCGTACTGGATTCCCCGCTTTCGCGGGGAATGACAGTGGCGGATGGGGCATGCATCGGGGTCGAAGGCACTTACTTCGATGGCGCCGGATTGAAATCGACCTTCGGTGCGGTCGAGATTTCCTTCTCGTTTGCGACCGAGAAGTTCGGCTTCTCCTTGTAGCCGAACATCATGGCAGTGACGTTGCTCGGGAACGAACGGATGGTGACGTTGTAGTCCTGCACCGCCTTGATGTAGCGGTTGCGCGCCACCGTGATGCGGTTCTCGGTGCCCTCGAGCTGCGACATCAGATCCTTGAACAGCGCATCCGACTTGAGCTGCGGGTAGTTCTCGGTGACCACGAGCAGCCGGGACAGCGCGCCGGAGAGCTCGCCCTGCGCCGCCTGGAATTTCTGGAATGCGGCGGGATCGTTCAGCACCTCGGGCGTCGCCTGGATGCTGCCGACCTTGGCGCGGGCATTGGTGACGCCGAGCAGCACATCCTTCTCCTGCTGCGCAAAACCTTTCACCGAGTTGACGAGGTTGGGCACGAGATCGGCGCGGCGCTGATACTGGTTCACGACCTCGGACCAGTTGGCCTTGATCTGCTCGTCCTCGCTCTGGATCGCGTTATAGCCGCAATTGGTGAGGCTCAACGAGGCCAGCGCCGCCAGCACGGTCAGGATCTTGCGCATCAAATTTCTCCCGGTGGAATCGGGCGCAAGCTACCAGATTGCGCGCGCGAGATGCCAGACATCTTGCGTCCCGGCCGTGGCCTGTGAAAAGCAGCCGATGTACGCAAGCCTCTTGCTTAATCCCGGCTGTAATAGTCAACTTGAGGGAACAACAATGCCAGGTCGGGAACGCCAGGGGAACGCGATGAGCTCGTTCGAGACCATCCTCGTGGAGAGGCCGGAGCCGGCGATTGCCCGCGTCGTGATGAACCGGCCCGACGCGCGCAACGCGCAGAACCTGCAAATGACCTACGATCTCAACGCCGCCTTCGATCAGGCGGTGCAGGACGATGCGGTCAAGGTGATCATTCTGGCCGGCAATGGTCCGCACTTCTCCTCAGGCCATGACCTGCGACCCGGCAGCAAGAATGAAGCGGGCGCGGATTTTCCGCCGATCGGAAATTGGGGCGGCTTCGCCGAAGCAAACGCTCATGGCCGCTTCGCGCGCGAGCAGGAGATCTATCTCCAGATCACGCGGCGCTGGCGCAACCTCGCCAAGCCGACCATTGCCGAGGTGCACGGCAAGTGCATCGCCGGCGGCCTGATGCTGGCCTGGGCCTGCGATCTCATCGTCGCCAGCGACGATGCGCAGTTCTGCGATCCCGTGGTCACCATGGGTGTCTGCGGCGTCGAATGGTTCGTGCATCCCTGGGAGCTCGGCCCGCGCAAGGCCAAGGAATTTCTGTTCACGGCCGATAGCTGGAGCGCGCAGGAGGCGCATCAACTCGGGATGGTCAACCGGGTCGTGCCGCGCGCAGAGCTGTCATCCGCCGTGCTGGCGCTGGCGCGCAAAATCGCGTCAAAACCGTCCTTTGCGCTGAAGCTGACCAAGGAGGCGGTGAATCGTTCGGTTGACGTGATGGGCCAACCGGCCGCAATCGACCAGGCCTTTGCGCTGCATCAGCTCTGTCACGCGCATAATCTTCAGGAATTCGGCATGATAGTCGATCCATCCGGCCTGCACCCCTCCGTGCGCAAGCCGCCGGCGGCCGCGGAGTAGATACGATGGATCTCAATCTCACCGACGAGCAACGGCTGCTGCGCGAAAGCGCGGGGCGCTTCGTGGCCGAAAGCTACGATGCCGATCACCGCCGCAAGATGGCGAACGATCCGCTCGGCTTCAGTCCGGCGGTGTGGAAACAATTCGCAGAACTGGGCTGGCTGGCGCTGCCGATTGCGGAAGAGTTTGGCGGGCTCGGCGGCAGCGCGGTCGAGATCGGCATTCTGATGGAAGCCTTCGGCCGCGGGCTGGTGTCGGAGCCGTATATCGCGACGGTCGTGCTTGGCGCTGCGTTGATCGAGCGGTGCAGCAGCACGGCGCAGAAGCAGGCAATCCTGCCGAAGATCGCGGAGGGATCGTTGAAGCTTGCGCTCGCGCATTCCGAGCGCGCGGCGCGGTTCGACCTCGGCAAGGTCGCGACCACCGCTCACAAGACGGCGCAAGGCTGGCGCCTCACCGGCAGCAAGATTGCCGTGCTCGACGGCCATGCCGCCGACGAGCTCATCGTCTCCGCGCATATCCATGATCATCAGGGGTCATCCGGCCGCATTGGCCTGTTCCTGATGCCGGCGACGACGCCGAGTGTTGCGATCTCCGACTACGAGCGCCTCGGCGGCGGACGGGCCTGCAACATCGAGCTGTCGGACGTGCAACTGCTGGAGGATGCCTTGCTCGGCAATGGGCATGACGCGCTGCCGGCAATCGAATGGGCCGTTGACCGCGCCATGGCTGCGCTTAGCGCCGAGGCCGTCGGCATCATGCAGGTGCTGCTGGACACCACGCTGGAGTACACAAAGATCCGAAAGCAATTCGGCCGGCCGCTCTCGGCCAATCAGGTGATCCGCCACCGCCTCGCCGACATGGCGGTGCAGGTCGACGAAGCGCGTTCGATGGCGCTGCGCGCCGCGCTGAAGGTCGACGCCGATCCGGTCGAGCGCGCGCGGGCGGCGTCGGGCGCGAAGGCGAAGATCGGCAGATCCGCGCGTTTCGTCGGCGAGCAGTCGATCCAGCTTCACGGCGGCATGGGCGTCACCGAGGAGCTCGAGGTCGGCGCTTATTTCAAGCGGCTGGTCGCGTTCGACACGTTGTTCGGCGGGAGCGCGCACCACTATGGCCGCCACGCCCTGCTTGGCCGCGGCACCGTGCCGGCCTGACACAAGGAGCGCATCATGGACCTGTCGTTCAATGCCGAGGAGCGCGCCTTCCAGGACGAGGTGCGCGGCTTTATTGCAAAAAATCTCACCGAGGAGATGAAGCGCGCGACCGCGCTGACGCCGTCGGTGTTCTCCGACCCCGATATCGGCATGGCCTGGCAGCGCACGCTGCACAAGCAAGGCTGGGGCGCGCCGGGCTGGCCGGTCGAGCACGGCGGTCCCGACTGGACGCCGGCACAGCGCTGGATCTTCGAGACCGAAAGCGCGCGGGCCGGCGTGCCCAATGTCAACGTGATGGGCGTGAAGATGGTCGGCCCCGTCATCATCGGCTTCGGCTCGGCGGAGCAGAAGAACTTCTACCTGCCGCGCATTCTGTCCGGCGAGGATTATTGGTGCCAGGGCTATTCCGAGCCGGGCTCCGGCTCCGATCTCTCCTCGCTGAAGACGCGCGCGGTGCGCGACGGCGACGACTACATCATCAACGGCACCAAGATCTGGACCACGCATGCCCATCACGCCAACCGCATGTTCGCGCTGGTGCGCACCAGCGACGGCCCGCGGCAGCAGGACGGCATCAGCTTCATCCTGATCGACATGAAGACGCCGGGCATCACGACCCGCCCCATCCTCACCATCGGCGGCGACCACGAGGTCAACCAGGTATTCTTCGACGATGTGCGCGTTCCCACGGCCAACCGCGTTGGGGAGGAAGGCAAGGGCTGGACCTACGGCAAGTATCTGCTTGAGTTCGAGCGCGGCTCCGGCATTGCGTCGGCAAAATTGCGCGAAGGGCTGAAGGCGATCGCGGAGCTTGCTGAATCGGACCTGACGGGCCGCGCGATCGACAGTCCTGACATCGCGACGCGCATCTCCGAGGTCGAGGTCGACATCGACGCACTGGAGATGACCGAGCTGCGCGTGCTGTCGGCGCTGCAGACCGGACAGAATCCCGGCGCGGTGTCGTCGATCCTGAAGCTGCGCAACAGCGAGATCCGGCAGGCCGTGACCCGGCTCGGCGCAGACGTGATCGGCCATGACGCCCTCGCGGTCGAGCCGATGCGCCCGCTCTACAGGCTCAACCACGAGCCGGCGATGCCGGAGGAGATGCTGACGGTGGTGCCGGAATATCTCAACGGACGCGCCTACACGATCTTCGGTGGCACCTCGGAGATCCAGCGCGATATCATCGCGAAGATGATGTTGGGGATTTAGCGCGAACTTTTTCCTCACCCTCGGTGTCGTCCCCGCGAGGGCCGGGACGACGAGTTGGACTTGTGGCGACAACCAGCACGACAATGGCCGCTAACCGCCCACCTTCGCGTCCTTGATCGCCTGCCAGATCTTCTGCGGCGTCAGCGGCGTGTTGAGCTGGGTGATGCCGAGCTCGGCGAGCGCATCCATCACGCCGTTGGTGACGCAGGGGGGGCCGCCAATGGCGCCGGATTCGCCGCAGCCCTTGGCGCCGAGCGGATTGGTGCGGCAGGGCGCGGAATCGTCGAGCGTCACCACGATCGACGGAATGTCGTCGGCGCGCGGGATGCAGTAGTCCTGGTAGCTTGCGGTGAGCAGCTGGCCGTCGGCATCATAGGACACGCCCTCATACAGCGCCTGGCCGATGCCTTGTGCGACACCCCCATGGATCTGGCCGGTGACCAGCATCGGGTTCACGGCGACACCGACGTCGTCGACGGTGGTGTAGCGCACGACCTTGGAGACGCCGGTCTCCGGATCGATCTCGACCTCGCAGATATGCGTGCCGTTCGGCCAGCTCGGACCATCCACTTCGCCTTCGGAATCGACGCTGAGTTTTGCGCCGCTCTCCTTCTCTGCAATATCGAACAGGCTGATGCGGCGGTCGGTGCCGACCACGGTGAGCATGCCGCCCTGGTACTCGATGTCTTCGATCGAGGTCTCCAGCACGTTCGCCGCCTTCTCGCGCGCCTTCTGGATCAGATCGTTGGAGGAGACCGCGACCGCCGTGCCGCCGACGAACAGCGAACGCGATCCGACGCTGCCGAAGCCCGTCGCCAGATCGGTGTCGCCCTGGACCACGTCGATCTTGTCCATGGCAATGCCGAGCGTGTCGGAGATCATCTGGGTGTAGGTGGTCTGCAGCCCCTGCCCCATTGCCATGGTGCCGGAATGCAGGATGACGCGGCCTTCCGACGTCGCGTGCAGGCTGACCTTCTCGGTGTGGGCGCGGCCGCCGGTCCATTCGATATAGGAGGTGAGCCCGCGGCCGTAGAGCAGGCCCCTTTTCTTCGCGGCCTTCTTGCGCGCGGCAAAGCCGTCCCAGTCGGCGAGCTTCACGGCGCGATCGAGCATGTGCGCGAAGGCGCCAGAATCGTAAACTTGCCCCGCCGCATTGGTATAGGGCAGCTGTGCCGGCTTGATGTAGTTGGCTTTCCGGATCGCGCGCGGATCCATGCCGATTTTCCGCGCGGCCGCGTCGAACAGGCGCTCGACGATGAACACGGCCTCGGGCCGGCCCGCACCGCGATAGGCACCGACCGGCGCCGTGTGAGTCATCACCGACTTCACCTCGAAATGCACCAGCGGCAGATCGTAGACGCCGGTCTGCACGAACGGGCCCAGCACCAGCGGAATGATGTTGGCCGCGCCCGAGGAATACGCGCCGGTGCAGCCGATCGAGCTGACGCGATAGGCCAGCACCTTGCCTTTCTCGTCGAGTGCGAAGGAAGCGGTCGAAGTCAGATCGCGGCCATGGGTGCCGCCGACGAATTCGTCGGTGCGGTCCCCGCGCCAGCGGATTTTTTTGTTCAGCTTGGTTGCGGCATAGGCGACGATACCGTCTTCGGGATAGAGGTTGGTCTTCTGGCCAAAGCCGCCGCCGATATCGCCGACCAGCACGCGAACGCTGTCCTTCGGACGCTTCAGTACGGCCTCGGCCAGCACGTCGCGAGTCGAGGCAGGCGTCTGCGACTGCACATGCAGCAGTAGGCGGCTGGATTTCTTGTCGATCTGGGCAATGGTCGAGCGCGGCTCCATGGCTGACGGCACTAGGCGCTGGCTGACGAGATCGAGCTCGACGGTATGCGCCGCCCTGGCAAAAGCCTCGTCAACCTTGGCGGCATCGCCGTAAGCCATCGCGCCGACGACGTTGTCGGGCGCCTCCGGCCACACCAATGGCGCGCCGGGCTTGACCGCCTCGACGGGATCGACCACCGCCGGCTGCACGTCATATTCGACCACGATCGCTTCGGCTGCGCTCTGCGCGTCGGCACGCGAGGAGGCCACCACGGCGGCCACGGCCTCGCCGGCGTAGCGCACGATTTCGTGCGCCAGCAGGCGGCGTGGCGGCACCGTCATCGGCTTGCCGTCGGGGCGCTTGAAGATGCTCAAGGTCGGGATGACGCCGATGTCGTCCTTGATGAGGTCGGCGCCGGTGTAGACCGCGGTCACGCCGGGCATCGCAGTGGCGGCGCTGGTGTCTATCGAGACGATCTTCGCGTGGGCATGCGGCGAGCGCAGCAGGTACAGCCACAGCGCGCCATCTTCCGGCTTGTCGTCGATGAACTGCCCCTTCCCGGTGAGCAGTCGCTGGTCTTCCAAACGCTTGACGGGTTGCCCCGCTCCGAAACGCAAATTGCCGGGAAGAATGTTCATTCCGTGGGGTCCTCAGGGTCTTTTCGAAACTGCGGGCCGCCTTTTAGCGGATCGATCAAGGGCATACCAGCCGCGCTTTTAGGCGGTATATCCGCGATTTCGTCATGCCCGGGCTTGTCCCGGGCATCCACGTACTTTCGTGTGGAGGCGCGTGGATGGCCGGGACATAGGCGAGCGAAAGCGACGCCGTCCTTCGGGCGGCTATGCCCGGCCATGACGACGAGGGGACCGGCTACGCCAGCTCCCGCAAGGCCGCTTCCACGACCTTGCACGCATCGGCGGTGAGTGCGGCCTGCGGCGGGACGGGATCGCCGACGTCGTAGCCCTGGAAGGCCAATCCGGCCTTGATGCAGGCCGCCAGGTTAAAGCGGGCAAAAGCCTCGTTGATGCGCCACAGCCTGCGCTGGAGCGCCATCGCCTCGTCCCAGCGACCGGCCTTGCAGAGGTCGTACAGCGCGACGCTCTGGCGCGGGATGATGCAGGCCGGGCCCGCCATCCAGCCGAGGCCTCCGATCAGCATCACCGCGGCCGGGATGTGGGCGGAGGCCGAGAACACCCGCAAGGCATCGCCGCAGCGGTTCATAATCGAGAGCAGCCGGCCGGTGTTGGTCGAGGCGTCCTTGATGTAGCCGATGCGCGGATGCTCGGCGAGGCGCGCAATGACGTCGAGGGTCAAATCAGAGCGCTGGAATTGCGGATTGGTGTAGATGACGACCGGGATGTCCACGGCATCGGCGATGGCGCGGAAATAGGATTCGATTTGAGCGTCGGCGAGCGGGAAATAGGCTTCCAGGATAGCCAGAATGCCGTCGGCGCCGAGCTTCTGATACGCTATCGCCTGCGCCACCGCGTCAGCCGTCGAGGTGGAGGCAACGCCCGCAACCACAGGCACACGTCCCTTTGCCGCTTCGATCGTGGCCTGCACCACCGCTGTGCGTTGGGCGGCGTTGAGATAGGCGAACTCGCCGGTCGAGCCGAGCGGGGTCAGACCATGGACGCCGGCGCCGATCAGATCGTCGCAGAGCTTTGCGAGCACGTTCGTCCGCACCACGCCGTCGGCATCGACCGGCGAAACGAGATAGGGGAAGACACCGCGAAAATCGGGCATGTCAGGGGACCCGGAGACTGGTTTGCACCTGACGGGTCTTAGCAACGCCGGCGCAGGCGATCAAACCCTGATCAGCCGCACCCGCGTGCCCCAGGGATCGATCGCCTCCACGCCATTGGCCAGCCCCGTGACTTTCGCGCCGCCCTTGCGCAGGCGCTCGTCCTGCGCGGCAAGCAGGTCCGGCTTCTCCGTCACCAGCGAGAACCAGGCGAGCCCTGTTGCCTGATCGTCGCGTTGGCCGGCACCCTGGCTCTGCCAGACGTTCATGCCGAGGTGATGGTGGTAGCGGCCCGACGACAGGAACGCGGCACCGTTGCGGCTGCGGGTCGGGTCCAGGCCGATGGCGCCGTGGTAGAAGCGCTCGGCCTGCGCGAGGTCGCCGACGCGCAGATGCATGTGGCCGATGCGCAGACCGTCCGGCGCCCTGGCATAATCAGGCACGCGCGTATTGGTCAGCGACAGCAGGTCGGGAATGTTGAGCTCGTCGGCCGCCATCTTCACGCTGCCCTCGCTCCACTGCCATTGCGAGGGATCGCGGTCGGCATAGACCTCGATCCCGTTGCCTTCGGGATCGTCGAGATAGACGGATTCGCTGACGAGGTGATCGGCGAAGCCCGAAAGCGGCACACGATGCGAAGCGGCTGCCACCAGCCAGCGCGCCAGGTCCTTGCGGGTCGGCATCAGGAAGGCGGTGTGATAGAGGCCCGCGGCGTCGCGCGGCTCGATTGTGGCATCGGGACGGGCCTCGAGCACCAGCAGCGTGATACCGGCTGTGCCGAGCCTTGCGGCAGTTGCCGAGCGTTCCATCACGGTGAGCCCGATGACGTCGCGGTAGTAGTCCGCAACCTTGTCGAGATTTTTCACGCGGAGCGTCACCATCCCGACCCGCATCGGCGTGCGGCTGGCATAGGTCGGCCCACCGCCCTGTGGTGCGCCCTCAGCGCGCGCCGCGCCCGCCGCCGCCATTGCCAGCGAGGCGGCGCCGGCAAGTTCGAGCAGGGTGCGGCGGGTGAGGTCGATGGTCATCGGTCAGGCTCGCTGAAAATCGTGAAGACGGCGCAATTTCGCGATTGCTACACGTTCCCGTGAGCGGCTCCCAATCACATGTTCGTCGGCGGTGGTCTTACAGACCAGCTTCCCTGCTCATTTCCTGGCCAAGCGGCCAGTTACGCAATCGCCCGCGACATCCCAGATTGAGGTCAGCTTACAGGAGCCTGCCATGACCGCCTCAACTCCCCTGACCTCGCTGTCGTCCGCGCTCGCGGACGTGGTGGCGCGCACCGCGCCGTCCGTCGTCGCCGTCCATTCGCATCGCTCCCGCGCCACCGGCTTCGTCTGGAAACCCGGCCTGATCGTCACCGCCGACGAGGCGCTGGCCGACGAGGGAGACGTCGAGATCGGCCTCCCCGACGGCAGCACCGCAGCCGCCACGATTGCAGGCCGCGACCATACGACGGATATCGCCCTGCTGCGCGTCGATACGGCGCTGACCCCGGTCAAGCTGGCAACAATTGTCCCGCCCCTCGGCGCGTTGTCGGTCGTCGTCGCCACCAACCGCGACACGCCGAGCGCCGCGCTCGGGATGGTGTCGCTGTCCGGCAAGAGCTGGCGCTCCTTGCGCGGCGGCGACATCGACGCGCGGATCGAGATCGATGTCCGCTTGCGCTCCAGCCAGCAGGGCGGCCTCGCGCTCGATGCATCGGGCGAGGCCTTCGGCATGGCCGTGCTAGGCCCGAGCCGTGTGCTGGTGATCCCGACAGCGACGATCGAGCGGGTCGCGGCACAGTTGGAGGCCCGCGGCCGCATCGCACGCGGGTATCTCGGCCTCGGGCTGCAGCCGGTCCGGCTCGACGACGGCGTCGGCGCGATGGTGATGAATGTCGACAAGGCCGGCCCTTCGGCCGCGGCCGGCATTCGCCAGGGCGACGTCATCGTCGCCGTCAACGACCAGAAGCTGTCCGGCGTACGCGCGCTGTCGCGGACGCTGGGTCCGGCGAGCGTGGGCGCGGTGGTCGATATCGCGGCGCGCCGCGGCGGCGAGCCGGTCAGCTTCAAGGTTACGATCGGCGAGAGGCCGGCGGCGTGAGCGAGGACATCGCGCCCGAGATCGTGCTGGCTTTGGAGATCGACGATCCCGCCCTCGCCGATCGCCTGGCTGCTCTGCTCGGCAATATCGCCGGGCTTCGCCTCGCCGAACCCGGCGAGAAGGCCGCAGCGGCGATCGTCACCCGCGATCCGCGCATCATGCCTGACGACATCGCGCTGACACAGCGCGAGCTCGATGTGCTAGCGTTGATGGCGGAAGGTGGCTCCAACAAGATGATCGCGCGTCAGCTCGGCATTTCCGTGCACACCGTGAAATTCCATGTCGGCTCGCTGCTCGACAAGCTCGATGCCACCGGCCGAACCGATGCGGTGGCACATGCGGCACGCCGCGGCGTGATCGAACTCTAGGGCGGATGCGGCGGGAAACTGAGCTGGACCGTCAGGCCCGGCGCGTTGTCGTGCAGGGCAATCTCGGCGCCATGGAGGCGAGCGACCGCGGCGACCAGGCTTAAACCAAGGCCGTTACCCGGGGTGTAGCGGCTCTGCTCCAGCCGATAGAAGCGTTTGAACACGTGATCGCGCTGATCCGCCGGAATGCCCGGACCGTCGTCGACGATCGCGATCACGGCCCCCTCGTTGGCACTGCGGCAGGTGACGGTCACCTGCCCGCCCTTGCAGCCGTGCTTGATCGCGTTATCGACGAGATTGGCGACGGCGTCGAACAGAAGGTCGCGATCGCCAATAATCGCCACCTCACGGTCGCCGTCCAGGCTGAGCCGCGTCGCGACCTGCTCGGCGGCGGCATCGTAGAGCTCGACGACCTCGCCGGCGATTTCGGCGAGATTGAGGGTGCGAAACGCGCTGCGGCGGGCGCGGGTCTCGATCTCCGAGATGCGGATGATGGAGGCGAACATGCCGAGCACGGCGTCGAGATCGGCGATGGTGTCGCCGATCAGCACCGCGTCGGCCTCGCCGTTGCGAGGGGTGTGATAGGCCTTCTCCAGCCGGCCGCGCATGCGCGTCAGCGGCGTGCGCAAATCATGGGCAACGTTGTCGCTGACCTGCTTGACCTCGCCCATCAAAGTCTCGATGCGGTCGAGCATCTGGTTGAGGTTTTCGGCGACACGGTCCCACTCGTCGTGACTGCCGCGCAAGGGAATGCGCTGGTCGAGGCCGGACATCATGATGGCGCGGCTGGTGGCGTTGATCTCCTCGATTCGCCCGACCGTGCGGCGCGTCACCAGCACCGCGGCGAGCCCCGCGAGCACCAGCATCAGCACCGCGACAGCGACCATTGCGAGCTCGATCATCGCGGTGAAGCCGCTGTGATCGCCGGCATCGCCGACACGGTTCTGCACATAGGCGATCGTGCCAAAATAGACATAGGCCATGATCGCCGCGACGATCAGCCCGAACGCCGCGATCGCAATCAGCGCCAGGCGGAAGGTCGAGGAGCGAAGCGTTTTAGCCAGGAGCACGGAGACAATATCCGATGCCGCGGATGGTGTGGATCAGCGGATAGGCCTGGGCATCATCGACCTTGCGGCGGACGCGACCGACATAGACGTCGATGATGTTGGTGGAGGGATCGAAGTGCAGATCCCAGACATGCTGGAGCAGCATCGCACGCGAGACGACGCGGCCCTCGTTGCGGACGAGATATTCGAGCAGCTGGAATTCCCGCGGCAACAGCGGAATCTTCCGGCCGCGGCGGCTCGCGCTCCGCGCGATCAGGTCGATGGCGAGATCGCCGACCCGCAGGATCGTCTCCTTGGCAACGGTGTCGCTGCGCCGGCCGAGTGCCTCCAGCCGCGCCAGCAATTCGGTGAAGGAGAACGGCTTGACGAGATAATCGTCGCCCCCGGCGCGCAAGCCCCGCACGCGATCGTCGACCTCGCCAAGTGCGGAGATGATCAGGAACGGCGCGGCGATGCCGTCGTCGCGCAACTGGCGCATCACGCTGATGCCGTCGATGTCGGGCAGCATGCGGTCGATGGTGATCACGGCATAGTCGCGCGCGGCGCCGTGGCTGAGGGCTTCGCGCCCCGTGGCGGCGAGATCGACATCGTAGCCAGAAATCGTCAGCTCCTCGACGAGTTGGCCTGCGGTTTCCGCATCGTCCTCGACGACCAGAATGCGGCGGTGACCTCCGGACATGACAAACTCCGCGCGACGATCGCCACCAGACTATCCCGTTCCGGGGCTGAGCGGAACCGCCCGATGACGATCGCGACAATGGTGCGGTACGGCGATGCTAGTACCAAGAGTCTCCGCACACATTGACCCATTGCCACCCATAGGGCGTCAAGCTCCTGCGCCAGCAGCCGTCATTGTAGCCGGCATAGTAATAGGGCGCACCGAAGACGGCGAAACGACGGAAGTGATGGTGGTGGAAGGCATGGTGGCCGTGCCAGCCGGCACCGGCAAAGCGTGGTCCGATCGCGCCATGCGCAAAGCGTGGTCCACCGAAGCCTGCTCCGCCAACATGGGCAAAGCGCGCACCGCCCATGCCGCCCACATGCATGCCGCCGAAGCCACCGGCGTGCATACCGCCACCGAAATGCCCACCACCGCCGAAATGTCCGCCACCGCCGAAGCCGCCATGTCCGCCACCACCGCCACCTCTGGCGAGCACCGGTGAAGCGAGCGCCATCACCGCTGCGATCGTCACCGCGGTGAGGCCTTTGAGAAGCCTGTTGTCCATCGAAGCATCCTCCGTGCTGCGCGGCGATATTTCTACCGCGCGAGAAGGATCAGATGAGAGCAAGGGACAGGCGCCTTCAACTTACAAACGCGCCAGATTCTGACGCCGGTGTTAGGGAGAGGACCCGCTCTCTCCTCGTCATTGCGAGGAACCCTTGCGACGAAGCAATCCAGAGTCCCGCTGTGGCAAGTGCAATCCAGAATCCGTGCCGCGGAAATAGCTGGATTGCTTCGCTGCGCTCGCAATGACGGTTTGCTTCGCTGCGCTCGCAATGACGACGCGGATAGAAGAAGCTACGCCCGCTTGCCGCCGTTCTTCTCCGCCGCGCGGCGCAGCGCTTCGGCGAGTGCGCCGCCGCCGGAAGATTCCTGCTGGCGCGGGGCCGACGATGTCATGCGGGAGGGGTTGCGTGAGCTGTTGTCCCGCTGCATGCCGGGCGCGTCCTTCTTGGCGCCGACCTCGTCGTCGAGGCGCAGTGTCAGCGAGATGCGCTTGCGCGCGACCTCGAAGTCCAGCACCTTCACCTTGACGATGTCGCCGGGCTTCACCACCTCGCGCGGATCCTTGATGTAGGTCCTGGACATCGCCGAAATGTGCACCAGGCCGTCCTGGTGCACGCCGATGTCCACGAAGGCGCCGAACGCGGCGACGTTGGTCACGGTGCCCTCGAGGATCATGCCCTTCTTGAGGTGCTTGATCTCCTCGACGCCATCCATGAACACAGCGGCCTTGAACGCCGGACGCGGGTCGCGGCCGGGCTTCTCGAGTTCGCGCAGGATGTCAGTGACGGTCGGCAGACCAAACGTCTCGTCCACGAAGTCTTTCGGCTTCAGCGTGCGAACGATGTCGCTGCTGCCGATCAGCGCCTTGATGTCGCTCTTGGTGGCGCTGAGAATCCGGCGCACCACCGGATAGGCTTCCGGATGCACGCCGGAGGCGTCGAGCGGATCCTCGCCGCCGAGGATGCGCAGGAAGCCCGCGCACTGCTCGAACGCCTTGGGGCCGAGCCGCGGCACGTCCTTCAGCGCCTTGCGCGACTTGAACGGCCCGTTGGCGTCGCGGTGTGCCACGATGCTCGAGGCGAGGCCGGAGCCGACACCCGATACGCGCGCGAGCAGCGGAGCGGACGCGGTGTTGACGTCGACGCCGACTGCGTTCACGCAGTCTTCGACCACGGCGTCGAGCGATTTGGCGAGCTTGGCCTGGCCGAGGTCGTGCTGGTACTGGCCGACGCCGATCGCCTTGGGCTCGATCTTGACCAGCTCGGCGAGCGGATCCTGAAGCCGCCGCGCGATCGACACCGCGCCGCGCAAGGTGACGTCGAGATCAGGCAATTCCTCCGAGGCAAAAGCGGAGGCTGAATAAACCGACGCGCCGGCTTCCGACACCACGATCTTGGTCATCTTCAAGTCGGGCAGGCCCTTGACGAGGTCGGCCGCGAGCTTGTCGGTCTCGCGCGAGGCGGTGCCGTTGCCGATCGCGATCAGCTCGACGCGATGTTTCAGCGCGAGCTTGCCAAGGATCGCAAGCGCCTCGTTCCACTGCCGCTGCGGCTCGTGCGGATAGATCACGGCGGTATCCACCACCTTGCCGGTCGCGTCGGTGACGGCGACCTTGACGCCGGTGCGGAAGCCGGGATCGAGGCCCATGGTGACGCGGGTGCCGGCTGGCGCCGCGAGCAGCAAGTCGCGCAAATTGGACGCGAACACGCGCACGGCCTCGGTCTCGGCGGCATTCCACAGCCGCATGCGTAGGTCGATGTTGAGATGCACCTGGATCTTGGTGCGCCAGGCCCAGCGCACGGTATCGATCATCCAGCGGTCGCCGGCGCGCTTGAGGTCGGCGATGCCGAACCGCTTCATGATCTTCAGCTCATAGACACTCGGCACGCCCGGCGGCGATGCTTCGGTCTCGGCCTGGATCTGGAGATCGAGGATCTCTTCCTTCTCCCCGCGGAACATCGCGAGGATACGGTGCGAGGGCAGCTTCGTCAGCGGCTCGGAGAACTCGAAATAGTCGGCAAACTTTTCGCCCTCGGTCTTCTTGCCGTCGCGTACCTTGGATGCCATGCGCGCATTGGTCCACACCTCCTCGCGAAGCGCGCCGATCAAATCGGCGTCTTCGTCGAAACGCTCGACCAGGATGGCGCGGGCGCCGTCGAGTGCCGCAGCGGCATCCGCAACGCCCTTCTCTGCATCGACGAAGGCTTCGGCGACGAGCTTCGGATCGTTGGTGGGCTCGGCCATGAGCTGATTGGCGAGCGGCTCGAGGCCGGCTTCTTTGGCTATCTCCGCCTTGGTGCGGCGCTTCGGCTTGAAGGGCAGATAGATATCTTCGAGGCGCGCCTTGCTGTCGGCGGCGAGAATGGAGGCTTCCAGCGCGGCATCGAGCTTGCCCTGCTCGCGGACCGATTCGAGGATGGCCTTGCGGCGGTCCTCGAGCTCGCGGAGGTAACCCAGGCGCTCCTCCAGCGTGCGCAATTGCGCGTCGTCGAGCGCACCGGTCGCTTCCTTGCGGTAGCGGGCGATGAAGGGAACCGTGGCGCCGCCGTCGAGCAGCGCCACTGTCGCCTCGACCTGCTCCGCCCGAACCCCAAGCTCCTGCGCAATTTTCTGGTTGATATTTGCCACGCGAGAACCCCTCTATCCAAGCACGCATCGCGGAGGCGAACCACCGGCTGCGGGACGCCGCTTATGGACCAATCGGGGTTGATTCATCAAGGTGCAGCGGACGACCGTCGACAAGGGATTTTTTGTCGAAGCGATGCGATCTCGCCACAATCGTGGGTGCGACGCAGACGACGCACATACTCCGTCGTCGCCCTGGCGAAAGCCAGGACCCATACCGGGGAATCCATCTATTGTGGGCGGCAGGCGTACCGAACGACGAGCCTTCGCCAAACTCACCCCTGGGTTAATGGGTCCTGGCTTTCGCCAGGACGACGAGGAGGATGCCTCGACACCTTGACAGACACCCTCGTTCGACGGCTGTTTTGTCCGCCGGGCACCTGAACCCCATGTGAGGACTATAATGCGTACCACGTCGGTCGGCGTCATTAGAATCGCCACCAAAGGCCCCGGCGACGTCTCCGGATTGATCAGCATGATCGGCTCCGGCGCGATCGATCCGACATCCATCCTGGCGATCCTCGGCAAGACCGAAGGCAATGGCGGCGTCAACGACTTTACCCGGGAATATGCCGTTGCCGCGCTGTGCACGGCGCTGGCGCCACGGCTCGGGCTGTCGCCGCAGGAGGTCGAGCAGCGCATTGCTTTCGTGATGTCCGGCGGCACCGAGGGCGTGCTCAGCCCGCACATTACAGTGTTCACGCGCAGGCAAGTCCCGCAGCGCCCGGCAGGCATCTCCGGCAAGCGCCTGAGCATCGGCATGGCGCAGACGCGGGATTTTCTCCCTGAAGAGCTCGGGCGCTCCGCTCAGATCACGGAGACAGCCGAGGCCGTGAACGCCGCGATGGCGGATGCCGGCATCGCCGATCCCGCCGACGTCCACTTCGTGCAGATCAAGTGCCCGCTGCTCACCAGTGAGCGCGTCGCGGCGGCGAACGCGCGCGGCCACAAGACGGCGACGACCAGCGCCTACAGTTCGATGGCCTATTCGCGTGGCGCCTCCGCGCTCGGCGTTGCGGTCGCGCTCGGCGAGATCGCAACCGACGTTCATGATGAGGACGTGCTGCGACGCTACGATCTGTTTTCGAACGTCGCCTCGACCTCGTCCGGAATCGAGCTGATGCACAACGTCGTCATCGTGCTCGGCAATTCGATGTCCTCGACGAGCGAATTCGAGATCGGACATGCCGTGATGAGCGATGCGATCGACGCTGCCGCCGTGCTCGCGGCGCTGGAGAGCGTTGGGCTCCGTGCCGCGCCGCAGACGACGACCGGCCGCGAGTTCGTCAACATTTTCGCCAAGGCCGAGGCCTCGCCTGACGGCAGCGTGCGCGGCTTCCGCCACACCATGCTGGAAGATACCGATATCAGCTCGACGCGCCACGCCCGGGCTGCCGTTGGCGGGTTGATTGCCGGCCTTGCCGGCACCGGGGCAGTCTATGTCTCCGGCGGCGCCGAGCATCAGGGCCCCGCCGGCGGCGGGCCGGTCGCGGTGATCGCAAAGCTCTCGAATTGATGCGCGCGCATGCAATGCGGGATTACCTCTCCATCCGGCGCAACCCTGCCCTTCGCGCCGCCTCAGTTGATTAAAGTGTTTCCGTGCGAAACTAAGATGGCGCCGCACGAAGAGGTTTGGATCGCATGACTTTCCCGATGAGCTGGAACGAATGGGCGCAGCACGATGGCGTGGGGCTGGCCGCGCGCGTCCGCAAGGGCGAGCTCACGGCGAAGGAGTTGGCGCGCCAGGCCGCCGCGGGCGTTGCCAAGGTCAATCCGGCACTGTCGGGCGTGGTCGAGCTGTTCGATGACGTGATCGCCGATCCGGCCAAGGACGGCGCCAATCTCGCTGGCCCGTTCGCAGGCCTGCCCTTCCTGATGAAGGACCTCGGCCCGACCATGAAGGGCCGGCTCCAGGAGATGGGCTCGCTGCTGATGCGCGGCAATCGCGCCAGCGCCGACACGTTCCTGACCGGCAAATTCCGCCAGGCCGGACTGAACCTGATCGGACGCACCACGACGCCGGAATTCGGCGTCTGCAGCTCGGCCGACAATCCGGCCGTCTATGTCACGCGCAATCCCTGGGACACCGACTACACCACCTGCGGCTCGTCGGCCGGCAGCGCCGCAATGGTCGCGGCCGGCGTGGTGCCGATCGCACACGCGACTGACGGCGGCGGCTCGATCCGCATTCCTGCCGGCGTCAACGGCAATATCGGGCTGAAGGTCTCGCGCGGCGTGTTCTCGCTCGCACCGCACATGTCCGATCTCACCGGCCTGGTCTCGATCCAGGGCTGCCAGTCGCGCTCGGTGCGCGACACCGCCGCCTTCGTCGATCATGCAAGGGGAGCGGCGCCGGGCGAGTTCATGCCGTTCTGGACCACGGCGCAGCCCTATTCCGAGATGATCAAGCGCGATCCGTCAAAGCTTCGCATCGCGCTGTCGCACAGCTGGGGCGACTACACCGCGACGCCAGAGATCGCCGCCGAGCTGGCGAAGGCCGGCCGCTTCCTCGAAGGCCTCGGCCATCACGTCGACTACGCCCTGCCCGAGCTCGACTTCCGCGCCGCGTTCGAGGCGCAGACCACCTGCTACATCTCGAATTTTGCGGTGGTGATCTCGAACATGCTCGCCGCGCGCGGACTGGAACGGCCGCCGGAAGACCTCATCGAGCCGATGAATATCAGGATCTGGGAAGCCGGCCGGCATACGAGCTTCGCCGAGCGGGCGAAGATGCAAGGCGTGTTCAACACGACCTCGCGCGCCTTCGGCGCTTTCTTCGAGCAGTGGGACGTGATCCTGACCCCGATCACCGCGCTGCCGACGCCGAAGGTGGGCACCCGGGAGTATCTCACCATCTCCGACAATCCTGACGTGCTCGACTGGTTCGGCAATCTCTGGCGCTTCTTCGCCTTCACGCCGCTCGCCAATCTCTGCGGCATGCCGGCGATCTCGATGCCGATGGCCACGCAGGAACACGGCCTGCCGCTCGGCATCCAGGCGATTGCGAAACAGGCCAATGACGGCCTGCTGCTGCAACTCGCCGCCCAGATCGAGCGCGCGCTCGACGGCAAGTGGAACGACGGCAGGAAGCCGAAGGTGCATGTGAGCTGAGTGAGTTGATCGCATTAACTTGCGATCCGCTAACTGCCTCAGTTCTTCACCGAGGGAATTTCCTCCGGCCGGGGCTGCTGCTGGCCCTGCTGGTACATTGCCAGCGCCTTTTCGAGCGCTTCGCGCAGCGCCAGCGCGGCGGCCACGCTGCAACGCAGATGCGCGGTCTGAACGACGTCGACCCTGACGGCAGCGCCGACCGGCATCAACAAATTGGCCGCAAGCTCGATCTGGATCGCGCCGTTGTGGTGGCCGAAGCAGGATGCACCGTCGAAATAGATGATCGGCGCCCGCTCCGAGCTCGAGGTCGAAATGATGACGGGCCCCTGGCTGGTGGCGGGCGTTTCGGGATCGGCCATGGGCACTCCTTGCGGCTAGTCGAACGAACGAGGCGCCCACCATCGTTGCTTCGGCCCGCCCTGTCGAGGCCAAACCGCCCCGGCACCTGCCGTGGGACGCGCATCCGGGTTTTTGCGCCGCGCCCGCCACTGGTCTAGAATGTCCTCATGTCCAGCTCACCGACCACACTTTCGTTCGAGGACCTCGCCGAGGCGATCAAGGGTCGCCGCTCCGATTACGGCCAGATCAGCGGGCTCCAACTCGACCGCTTCGCGCCTCGCGAGGCCTGGTCCAGCCTGCCCTACCGGCCCGTGTTCGTCGGCGATACCGAGACCGGCGTGCTGCATGGCGGCGTCGTCACCGCGATGCTGGACGAGAGCTGCGGCATGGCGGTGCAACTTGCGCTCGACGGCACGAGCGCGATCGCGACGCTCGATCTGCGCATCGACTATCAGAAGCCGGCGACGCCGGGCCTCGACATCAAGGCGCATTCGGTCTGCTACCGCACCACGCGTTCGATCGCCTTCGTGCGCTCGACCGCCTATCAGGACTCCGAGGACGATCCGGTCGCGACCGCCACCGCCTGCTTCATGATCGGTGCCAACCGCACCAACATGCTCGCAGACCGCAGGATGGACTCCCGCAACATCCCGACGCTGGAGGCGCACGACGATCCGGACGGCCCGTTCGCCAACAGTCCGTTCGCGCGCTGCCTCGGCATTCGCGTCAACGACGACGACACACTGACGATGCCGTTCTCGCCAAAGATCATCGGCAACCCGATCCTGCCTGCGATCCATGGCGGCATGACCGGCGCCTTCCTCGAGACCACCGCGATCTTCGGAGTGGCGCGCGAACTCGGCGCAGCCGCGCTGCCCAAGCCGATCGGACTGACCGTCAACTATCTGCGTTCGGGCCGCGCGCTCGACACCTTCGCCAACGTCTCGATCGTGAAGCAGGGTCGGCGCATCGTCGCCTTCGAGGCGCGGGCCTGGCAGGACGATGCGAACAAGCCGATCGCCACCGCCTTCGGGCATTTCATGCTGCGGCCGACGCCCGGAAACGACGAGGAATAGGCGCATTTTCCCTTGACGGCCAGGGTCTGGGCCACAACGATAGCATGTTCCCGCGAGAGGTATTGGGTTGCGGCATCCGCTCGACATCGTCGCCATGTTCGCCGCGCTCTGGCTGCTGGCAGCGATGGTGCTCGACGCGCTGACTCCGAAGGAGCTGACGACGGTGATGATCGGCATCGCCATCGGACCCGCCGTCGTCATCACCGCCGTGTTCTACTATCTGCGCTGCCCGCGCACCGATTTCGCGGTGATGTTCGCCGCGCTGTGGCTGATCTCCGACATCGGCATCGCGTTCATCTCCCCGGCGCAGCTGCCGCATTTCCTGATCGCGCTCGGCTTCGTACCGGCGCTGCTGATCGGCATCGTGCTGCACTGGCAACGCTTCCAGCGCCGCCATGAGCGGCTGCCCGTGCCGTCGGTCAAGCGGGGTTAGCGCGGCAGCAAATTGGTCTTGGCGAGATCGACGACCTCGTCGCCGCGGCCGTTCATCACGGCGCGCAGGACCCAGAGGCTGAAGCCCTTGATCTGTTCGGGCGTGATGGTCGGCGGCATCGACAGCTCCTGCTTCGCCGTGACCACGTCGAGCAGCGCCGGTCCGTTGTGGGCCAGCATCTCCTTCATCGCGCCCGGGAGCTCGCCGGGATCCTCGACGCGCCTTGCGAAGATGCCCATGGCGCGCGCCATTGCCGCGAAGTCCGGATTCTCCAGATCGACATTGGTGTCGACGAAACCGGCCGCCTTCATCTCCAGTGCGACGAAGCCGAGCACGCCGTTGTTGAAGATGACCACCTTCACCGGCAGCTTCATCTGCGTCAGCGTGATCAGATCGCCCATCAGCATGGTGAAGCCGCCGTCGCCCGAGAGCGAGATCACCTGGCGGCCGGACTGCGCGGCCTGCGCGCCGATCGCCTGTGGCATGGCATTGGCCATCGAGCCGTGCACGAACGAGCCGATCAGCCGGCGGCGGCCGTTCATCTCGAGATAGCGCGCGGCCCACACCGTCGGCGTGCCGACATCGGCGGTGAACACGGCATCATCAGAGGC
Source organism: Bradyrhizobium sp. 62 (assembly GCF_023073035.1). Taxonomy (NCBI): domain Bacteria; kingdom Pseudomonadati; phylum Pseudomonadota; class Alphaproteobacteria; order Hyphomicrobiales; family Nitrobacteraceae; genus Bradyrhizobium; species Bradyrhizobium sp. 62. The sequence continues at coordinate 4,838 of NZ_JADPIT010000022.1, read as the reverse complement.
GTGGTCGCTGATGACCTTGGCGAGATATTGCGGATGGATCGGTTTGCTGCCCGGCGTGCCCTTCGCGAGCGAGTCCAGGCCCTCGCGTGCTTTCTTGTAGTGCGCGATCGCATCGTCGAGATGCCTGCGCTGCGTCTTGGCCTTGAGCAGCGGCAGCAGCGCCTCGATGGTGATCTTGACGTCGCCGACGAGGCCGAGATCGATCTTGCAGCGACGACCGAGATTCTCCGGGCGGATGTCGATCTGGGCGACCTTCGCATCAGTCGGGAAGAACTGCTTGTAGGGAAAATCAGTGCCGAGCATCACCAGCGCGTCGCAGGCGTGCATGGCGGCATAGCCGGAGGAGAAGCCGATGAAGCCGGTCATGCCGACGTCGTAGGGATTGTCGTATTCGACGTGCTCCTTGCCGCCGAGCGCATGCACGATCGGGCTCTTCAAGGCTTCCGCGAGTTGCATCAACGGCGCATGCGCACCGGCGCAGCCACGGCCGCAGAACAAGGTGATGCGCTCGGCGCCGTTCAAGAGGTCTGCGAGCGCCTTCAGCTCATCGGCCTGCGGCACGATTTTCGGCGCCGACAGTGCAAGGCCACGCGCCGTCGACAGTGCGCGCTTGGGTGGGCTGCGGAAGGCGACGTCGCCGGGCATGGCGACGACGGCAACGCCGCGCATGCCGACCGCCGCGCGGATCGCGTTTTCCAGCACATAGGGCAGCTGACTCGGATCGGAGACCAGCTCGCAATAATGGCTGCACTCGCGGAACAGGTTTTGCGGATGCGTCTCCTGGAAATAGCCGCTGCCGATCTCGGCCGTCGGGATTTGCGCGGCGATCGCCAGCACGGGAACGCGGCTGCGATGGGCGTCGAACAGGCCGTTGATCAGATGCAGATTGCCGGGACCACACGAGCCCGCGCATACCGCAAGGCTGCCCGTCATCTCCGCTTCCCCGGCAGCGGCGAAGGCCGCGACCTCCTCGTGCCGGACATGGATCCATTCGATCGTGCCGCGCCGCCGCAGCGCTTCGGTCAGCGCATTCAGGCTGTCGCCGACGATGCCGTAGATGCGCTTGACGCCGGCCTGTTCGAGCGTTGCCACGAACAGATCGGCCACGTTGTTGATTGCCATGTCGGTCTCCTGATCTTGCTTCTGCGGCAAGATAGGATAACGCGCAACAGTGACGGCATCACGGCTTGTTTATTGCTGCTTCAGTCTTTCGCAATCGCCCGATCGTAGGCCGTGATCGTCAATTTTGCGCGAGCGGCAACGTCCGTTGCCGTCATGCCGGGCTTGTAGAGGCTAGAGCCGAGCCCGAACGCGGTGACGCCGCCCTTGATATACTCCGCGAAATTCTGGTCGGAGACGCCGCCGACGGCGGCGATCATCACGCCGGCCGGCAGCACGGCACGGATCGCGGCGATGCCGGACGCGCCGAGCACGCTGGCCGGAAAGAACTTCAGGCCAGAGGCGCCGGAGCGCGCGGCCAGCAGCGCCTCGGTCGGCGAGAACACGCCCGGTAGCGTGACCATGGCGTATTGGTGCGCACGCGTGAGCACCTGTGTATCGACATTCGGCGACACCATCAGCTTGCCGCCGACATCGTTGAGCCGATCGACATCCGCTGTGGTCAGCACCGTGCCGGCGCCGATCAGCACGCCGGCCGGCGCGAGCTTGACGGCGGTGGCGATGGAGCGGAACGGATCGGGCGAGTTTAGCGGGATCTCGATCGCAGTCATGCCGGCCTCGATCAGCACGCCGACGATGGCCTGCGTTTCCTCGGGCTTCACGCCGCGCAGGATCGCGACCAGTGGTCGCTTCATCGCCGGAAAGGGAACGCTCATCTCGACTATCCTCTCATTTCGTCCAGATCGCGCCAGCCGCCATTGACAGACCGCGGCGGACGGCTTCATCGGCATCGACCGGCTTCACGGTGACCGACAGCGCGTCGAAAGCCAGCCTGTACAGCATTGCGAGCCGCCCCGAGGCAATCAGCGTGATTCCAGCTTTCGGCATCGCGCCGGAGAGCCCTGCCGCCAGCTCGACGCCGATCAACGTGCCCGACAGCGTTTCGCGCGCCGCGGTCGGTGTGCCCCCGAACAGGAGCTGACGCGACCGCGCGCCGAACAGAAAATTGGCGGCGAAGGCCGGCGCTTCGTGCGCGGCCTTCACCGCAGCCTGGAAGCTCGTGACATCCTCGGCGTCTTCGGCGCCCGCGACCGCAAGCGACAAAATCGTCTCGCGCGACACGACGCTGAAGAGCTCACCGGTCATGAAAGTGGAGAAATGCGCGACTGTGCCGTCCTTGACTCGTACCCATTTCGAATGCGTGCCGGGCATGCAGACCAGCGCTTCACCGGCGGCATCAAGCCCGAGCGCGCCGAGCAGCTGCGTCTCCTCGCCGCGCATCACGTCCGGTGCTTTTGCATCGCGCTGCGCGATACCCGGCAGGATGCGGATGTCGCGGGCTTCGCCGGACACGCGCGCCGCCTGCTTCAGAACAGCGGAGAGTGGCGCGGGCGTATCGACATAACCGGCCTCGATCCAGCCGGTACGCGCGCCGGCCATGCCGCAGACGAGGACAGGCAGATGATCGGACGCCTCGACTGCCGCGAGATGCGATTGCAGCACGGCGGCAAAGCCGGCCTTCGCGGCCACCAGCATGCCTTCATCGCTGCGGCGCTCGGCCAGCACCTCGCCGGCGCGGTCGATCAGCCAGAGCCGGAAGCTGCTGGTGCCCCAGTCCACCGCGACATAGGCAGGTTCGGTCATCTCAACGCGTATCCTCGTCTCACCGCCGAGACGCCGTCTCGCGACAATGAGACGGGGCCCCGCAAATCTGCCCCGGGATATCGGCTATTGCTGCCGCAAACCAGCCTTTTTTCGCGGGTCTGGGGCGCCGTTCGCGGTGGCACACCGCTTGCGAAGAGGTGGCACACCGCTTGCTAAAGCGTTCCCGCTCACGTCCGTGAACCGCGCAACAAGACGCGTCAACATCAGATGAGGAAACCCATGGAGATCGGTTATTTCACGATGCCGTCGCACCCGCCGGAGTGCGGCCTGAAGGAAGGGAACGACTGGGACCTGCAGGTCATGCGCTGGCTCGACGAGCTCGGCTATCAGGAGGCCTGGGTCGGTGAGCACCACACCGCGCCCTGGGAACCCAATCCCACGCCGGATCTGCTGATCGCACAGGCGCTGATGCAGACCAAGAATATCCGCATCGGACCGGGCGGCTTCCTGCTGCCCTATCACCACCCGGCCGAGCTCGCCAACCGCGTCGCAATGCTCGATCACCTCTCCGGGGGACGACTCAATTTCGGAGTTGCGGCCAGCGGCCTGCCAAGCGACTGGGCCATGTTCAACGTCGACGGCATGAGCGGACAGAACCGCGACATGACGCGCGAGGCGCTGGAGATCATTCTGAAGATGTGGAGCGATCCCGCGCCCTGGACCTACAAGGGCAAGTTCTGGACGGTGACCAAGCCGGACACGATGTTCGACTTCCTCAAGCCGCACATCAAGCCGTTGCAGACGCCGCATCCGCCGATCGGCGTCGCCGGACTCTCGAAGAATTCGGACACGCTGAAGCTCGCCGGCGAGCGCGGCTTCATCCCGATGAGCCTCAACCTGAACCCCGCCTATGTCGGCAGTCATTGGGATTCGGTCGTAGCAGGTGCCGCCAAGACCGGACGCAAGCCGGACCGCGCGGATTGGCGGCTGGTGCGCGAGGTGTTCGTCGCCGATACCGACGAGGAAGCGTGGAGGCTCTCGACCGGCGACATGATGGGCCGGATGATGGGCGAGTACTTCCTGCCGCTGCTCGGCCATTTCGGGTTCAAGGACTATTTGAAGCACGCGCCCGACGTGCCCGATAGCGATGTCACCGTCGAATATTGCGCCAAGCGGAACTGGATCGTCGGGTCGCCCGCGACCGTCGCCGAGAAAATCGAGAAGATCTACGAGGAGGTCGGTGGCTTCGGCGTGCTGCTGGTGTTCGGCTTCGACTACAAGCACAAGGCGGAAGCCTGGCATCGCTCGCTGTCGCTGCTGAGGAACGATGTGATGCCGCGCCTGAAGCATCTCGGCTCCGCGCAGAAGGCGGCTTGACCCGACGCGGGTGCGGCGCGATCGTGCCGCACCCGTTCTTTCTGGAGACCATCGCGTGAGCGTGGACGCAAAGGAATTCAAGCAGGCGATGCGCCAGTGTGCCGGCGCCGTCGCGCTGGTGACTGTGGGGGCCGAGCACGGCAAGCGCACGGGGCTGACGGTCACCTCGGCCTGCTCACTGTCGGACTCACCGCCATCCCTGATCGTCTGCGTCAACCGCAACGCCAGTGCGCACGCGCGTATCCGCGAGGAAGGCGCGTTCGCGATCAACTTCCTGCATGAGGACCACGCTCTCCTCGCGCTCACCTTCAGCGGCCAGAAGGGCGTCAATGGCGACGACCGTTTTGCGTTCGGGGAGTGGACGCGCGGGGTGACCGGCGCGCCGGTGCTGAGCGACGCGGTCGCCGCATTCGACTGCGTGCTGGCGCAGGAATTCGAGACGACGACGCATTCGATCTTCGTCGGCGAGGTGCGCGGCGCATCGCATTCCGACGGCGCGGCGCCGCTGGTGTATCTGCGCAGCAGCTTCCACGTCCCTCACGAAATCCGCGGCACAGTAACCGTCGGCGATCTCGACTCACGACATCTGAGCTGGAGCGATTTTTCCTAAGGCAGCGGCGCCAAGCGCGCTGCCGTTCTCTTCTCCCTTTGTGGGAGAAGGTGGCCCGAAGGGCCGGATGAGGGGTTCTCTCCGCACGTTCAACTGCAAGAGAGAAGTGCTCGCGGAGAGAACCCTC
>NZ_JADPIT010000001.1:0-646 GCF_023073035.1 Bradyrhizobium sp. 62 | reverse complement strand
CTGCAACCGTCGCCGATCTGTTGACCGCGGTCGATCTCGCCAGCGGCGTGAAGACGGCGTCCATCACGGCGGGTGCCGCGACGCTCGCCACCAGCGCAGGCCAGACCGCTTCGAGCGTTGGCGGCGGCGCCGTCACGCTGAAGAGCTCGACGGGTGCGGATCTGAGCGTCACCGGCAAGGCCGACCTGCTCAAGGCTCTTGGCCTGAGCTCGGCAGTGGGCGGCGGCAATGCCAGCGTGTCCGTCAACCGGACCACGACATCAGGCTCGCTGGGTGCGACGATCGCTGACGGTTCAACGCTGAACGTCGACGGACACGTCATCACCTTCAAGAACGCGCCGATCCCGGGATCGACCGGTGCTCCGAGCGTTCCGAGCGGCTATGGTGCCAGCGGTAACGTCCTCACCGACGGCGCCGGCAACTCGACGGTCTATCTGCAGGCCGGCACGGTCAACGACGTGCTGAAGGCGATCGACCTTGCCACCGGCGTGCAGACCGCGACGGTCAACGCCAACGGCACCGCGACGCTTGCGACTGCAACCGGCCAGACCAACTCGTCGATCAACGCCTCGGGTCAGCTCAAGCTCTCGACCGGCGTCAATGCCGACCTGTCGATCACCGGCACCGGCAATGCGCTGAACGCGCT
>NZ_JADPIT010000026.1:0-2294 GCF_023073035.1 Bradyrhizobium sp. 62 | reverse complement strand
AGGCAGGATGGGCGATGGGCGATATAAACGAACCCGGCCATCGAATTCAGATATTTAGTGATAGAGCGTCTCTCAGAGGGTAAGCATCTCGGCGTGACGATTGGGCGGCAATACCCGTCGGAGCTCCATCTGAAACGGCCCGGCGCCCCTCCAGAGCTCGGGTACACAGCGCCTAAGGCATGTTGATCGAGCGATCATGCTTGCATGGCTGGTGAGCGGCTCAATCTTCGTCTGCTCGCAGCGTAGCGCTAGTGACCGAGATAGTCACAAGCGCAAGGTGCTACCTTTTGGGAGCGACTGGGACTTACATCGATCCGACAATTTGGACATTCGTCGTCACAGCTGCAGGACCAAGCGTCGTCCCAGACAGCCCCGCAGCCATCGCATTCGTAGTGGTTGACGAAGGCGGGTTGGCAGCGGGGCTCGTGCTCCCATTGGTGGGGGCACTTGCTTCTCTTGTCAGGCAACGATGCGACCCTTGGCTCGCGCCTCTGTGGCATATGCCGAGATCGGCTTCTCGGCCTTGAAGTGGACATCCCGTTCGACGGTAAGTCCGAGCTTGCCTCTGACACTAAGGATATCTTCGAGGCTGACGCTGCCTAGCTCTGGAAAGCCAAGTCCCAGATCACAGAGACCGAAGAGTCGATTGGGCTCATCGGGGTCGCATTCGGTGATGAGCCACGTCGCTGCGCCGTCGGGCAGGAAGAGCTTCAGGACCGGGAAGTGGTCGCGCTCGTCTGCCAGCGCATTGACGAGTAGACTAACGCGTTCTTCCACGGTGAGGAAATCATTCTGGACCATCAGATTGCCTCCCGGGAGGTCGTATGGAGGTCTTCTCTGGCTGCGCCAGTCGACCGTCGCCGCGCCGGGGGGAGCGCTCGTCGGGCGGAAGCAGCGGTTGGATTTGCGGGCGTTCCCCCGCTTGGGGCTGCCTCGCTTTGCGCCGAGGCTGGAGGGGTGGCCAGTTCTTCCACGGCGAGCCGATAGACCCGGTGGAAGTCGCAGTAGCGTTCCCAAAGCGTGGTTGCTAACTCGATGGCGCCGGCGGAAGCTATCGCCTGGATGATGCTCTCGAGCGTGAGGGGGACGAATTCAACCCGATCCTCCGCGCTATCCTCATGGAGTAGTTCCGCCTCGTATGCGCGGAAGGCAGCCTGGACGCGACGATTCAGCCGCGGGCCGATAGCCATGAACACCGCTTTGGAGGTCAGCTCCCGGTCGACGATCAGCTGGGCGAGCATGTGTTCTCGCCAGAATTGCTCGATCGCGAGGGACCGCAGCATTGCGCTGGCCGGATTGCGATAGAGTTGGACCTCTTCGGCGGCTTCTTCATATCGGTCGCGTGGACGCGCGATGGGCCCCTCGAGGCTCTCCGAATATTTGACCTCGATGAAAATCGTGGCGCGTTTGCCTTCTGGGGTGATGAGCAGGACGGCGACGTCGAACGCGGTGCGATCGGCGAGGAAGCTGTCATCTCGCCTTGCGGGACTATGCTCGAACAGGATCCGTTCCACTGTCTGGACGAAATCGGGGAGGATCTGTCGGAACACCGCCGTCGCGAGCTTGAGATCGAGGGCGAGCGGACCGAAGAGATTGAAGGCAAGGGGCATGGACGAGAGAGCGTTGCCCATGAGGCGCTCCTCGTCGATGGCCGCGTCCTCCTCGCGCAGGAGAAACTCGCGGAGGGCAAGTTGGTGGATGGCCGGGCTGAGGAAGTTCTTGCCCGCCGCGGCATCATTGACCGAGAGGATGGACCCGAAGGCTCGATTGCCGGTGCTGGGGTCCCTGCCCTCGGGGGGAGCCATGGCGACACCTTGGCGCTTCAGCCAAAGGCATTGCAGGAGTCGAGCGGCACTGCGAAACCTGGTGTCGATGGCACAATAGGCGCCATACCGTTTTAGGACGCGCTCTGGGACAAGCGGCGAGCGCGCGAGTTGAACGAAGGGGCTTTCTGCCTGTTTGGTGGATTGGTCCGCGGACGGCGCGAGTGGTTCTGATGTTTTCAAGGTTGTCTCTCTTTCTTTCATGCGCGTCGTTGGCGCGAGAGAGATTCGGAGAACTGGTACCGAAATTAACGACGAAGCGTGCCAAATCCGCAGTGGCCTCCCTCGGCCATTGAAAAGGCATTGCAGCCGTCGAACGGCGCTGTTTCGTGCAAGGCCTCGATTGTGAAAAAGGGTCGTTCGAGCCGAACCGGCCGCGATTAGGCCAGCAGTGGCGGGCTAAGTGAACGAAACGATCAGCTCCCCCAGGCTTTCGGCGCACTTCATCGTCCTTGTCCGTCTCGGAGAGGT
>NZ_JADPIT010000023.1:356423-376248 GCF_023073035.1 Bradyrhizobium sp. 62 | reverse complement strand
GGGTCCCGGCCTTCGCCGGGACGACATTAGGAGAGAGCATGGCGAAATCTCACGGTCCCTTGCGTGTCGGCATCGGCGGTCCGGTCGGATCGGGCAAGACCGCGCTGATGGACCTGCTCTGCAAGACCATGCGCGAGCGCTACGACATCGCCGCGATCACCAACGACATCTACACCAAATGGGATGCGGAATTCCTGGTGCGCTCGGGCTCGCTGACGCCGGATCGCATTGCCGGGGTCGAGACCGGCGGCTGCCCGCACACCGCGATCCGCGAGGACGCCTCAATGAATCTCGCCGCGGTAGCGGATATGCGCGCCAAGTTTCCCGGGCTCGATCTCGTGCTGATCGAATCGGGCGGTGATAACCTCGCTGCCACTTTTTCCCCGGAGCTCGCCGATCTCACCATTTACGTCATCGACGTGGCGGCCGGCGACAAGATCCCGTCAAAGGGCGGCCCCGGCATCACCCGGTCCGACCTCCTTGTGATCAACAAGATCGACCTGGCGCCCTATGTCGGCGCCTCCTTGGAAAAGATGGAGACGGACGCCAGGCGCATGCGCGGCGAGCGACCGTTCGTCATGACCAACCTGAAGAAGAGCCAGGGGCTGGACCGCATCATCGGCTTCATCGAGGCCAAAGGCGGCTTGAAACGGGCCAGCTGACCGGCGCGACCACCTGGCGCAGGCGTTTTCCCCCGATAACGGCATGGGCAGAGCCGTGTCCGCGGAACAAATTTCGGTCACGGCAATTGATTACCTCCGGTGCCCGGAGCAAATCCATCCCGGCCCGACCATCGGCCGGGCGGCTTTAAGCTTCTCAGGCGACCCAAGTTGCGTATCGATGCCTCCTCCTCCATTATCTCGGCCATTGGGGTTCACCCTGTTTCGGCACGTGCCCGTTCGAGCGGCGTCCATATGCTCCGTGTTTATTGCCGACCTCCTGCTTTCGCCTGAGTAGTCGCGTGGTCAGGCTGGGTTTCATCATCGGCTTCATTGCTCTTCTCGGAGCCCTGCTCTCCGGGCTTGCGGCTTATCGCGTCCACGACCAGGAGCTGGCGCTGGATCGGATCGCGCTGGCGCGCGCGATCGACGTCCATGCGAGCCTGGTCCAGGACCGGCTCACCGAGCGCGAACTGCTCGCTCGGGTTGCCTCCGGCCTGTTCCGGGCACCGTCGGTGCTCAAGCCAAACATGCTCGAGCCGCTGCGCTCGGCCATCTACGCCTTCAAGACCGATTTCGTGGTGGCGGGCTGGGTGGCCCGCCTGAAGCCGAACGAGCTTGCCGCAGCGCAGGCCGCCATCGCGAGCGCCGGCTTCCCCAATCCGCGAATCCGCACCTATGACGACAAGCCGATCGATCCGGCAGGTGTCACCCAGCCGATCGACGTGCTGCTGGATCTCGAGCCGCGCAGCAACGAGACCAAGGGGCTGCCTGGTCGCAGTTACGACCAGGACCAGGTGCGCAGCGCCATGCTGACGCGCGCCAGAGTGGAGAAGAGATCGGTTGCCTCAGAACCGGTTGCCCTCCTGCGCGGCGACGGGCCCATCGGCATCATTGTGGCCGCTCCCGTCATCCCCGAGGGCGCAACGGAGCCGGCGGGCTTCATCACATTTTCCTACGAGCTCTCTTCCCTGATGCTGACCAACGACGACATGTCGTTGTTCGCGGTCGCGCTGAAGGATCCGCGCCTGGAGGGTGGCGAGCTGGTCGCCAACGATCAAGGCGTCGTCTCCGGCCGAACGACGGCGGCCGATGGGCCCGCGCCGTCGGCGACGCGCACGGTGAGCTTCGGTGGCCGCGACTGGCAGCTCGGCTATTACGCCAAGACCAATTCGGCGCGCCGCGCCGAACAGACTGCGATCATCGTGGCGGCGATCGGCTTTGCGATCACCGCGATGGTGTGCGGCCTGTTCGGCTACGTCGCCTACAACAATTTGCGGCTCAGCCGGGAAATCCAGGTCAGAATCGGCTTCGAACGCCGGCTGACCGCTGTCATCGACGAGCTCAACCACCGGGTCAAAAACATCCTGGCAGTGATCCAGTCGATCGTGACCCGCACGCTGCGCCATGGCTCCGACATCGATGTCGCGCGCGAGCTCCTGATCGGCCGCATCCACGCCATGTCCAACGTCGTCTCGCTGCTCAGCGAGAGCCAGTGGCAGGGTGTCAAGCTGAAGGGCCTGTTCGAGGCGCGCGCGATCCCGCATGCCGACCGCATCGCCGTTACCGGTCCTGATATCGCAGTCAGCGCGCGCGCGGCGCAGAGCCTCTCGCTGCTGTTCTTCGAGCTCGCCTCACACTCCGACGAAGGCCTGTCGCTGGTCGGCAAGCATCCGCACATCACGGCCAATTGGACGGTGACGAATGAGGGCGCCGGCGAGGTCTTCTATTTCCGCTGGGAGGAGTTCAACACCAGCGAAGCGACGCGCCGCCCCGATTCCGATTTCGGCCTGATCCTGCTCGACCGCGTCGCGCCCGAGGCGCTCGGCGGCACCGCCAAGCGCTATTTCACCGACGTCTCCTATGTCTACGAGCTGACCGCGCCGATGGAGACGGTCGAGGACATGACCGAGCGCGACCGCACCGACAAGCTGTCGGCACCGATCCGGCCCGCGCGGTGATTCCAGGTTAGCTCTGCGGCCGCAGCACGAGGTCAACCAGATTGCGCGCGTAGGCCGGCGTGATCGGCGCGATGCCGAAGACGTAGCGGTAGAACAGGCTGCCATAGATCGCGTCGTAGAGATCCTCCGGCGGTGCTTCCGCCAGAATGCTGCCGTCGTTTTGGCCGGCGGCGATCATCTCGACCAGCGCGTCGCGGCGGAATTGCAGGTAGCGGGCGTAGAACAGCTCGGCGGAGCCGGTCTTGGAAATGCATTCGGAGATGACGGCGAGCTGGACCTTGCCGAACTCGCCTTGGAGCGCTTCGGCATAGGCGGCGGCATGGCGGCGTGCGCGCGCGGCGGGGCTGCCCGAGCTTGCAGGCGGCAGCGGCAGCATCTGCGCGGCTTGATGAAGGAAGGCGTCGATCAGCAAGGCTTCGCGGGAGGGCCACCATTTGTAGATCGTCATCTTGGAGACGCTGGAGTGGCGCGCGATCGCGTCGATGGTGGTGGCGGCAAGGCCGGTGGTGGCCATCAGCGCATAGGCGCTTTGGAGAATGGCGTTGGTGGTCTCGATCGACCTCGGCCGGCCGCGCCGGGGCGCGCTGTCGGCTCCCTCACCCCCGCCATTCGCCATCGCCACGCCCCGCCTCCTCGCGCAATCCGCTGCCGCTCCGCTTAGCCCAGCCGCGATGGCCGGCCTAGCGGAATCGGAAGGTGCCGGGCTAGGCCTGTTGCCGCAAGGCCGCCGGCAGGTCCTGCCGCTTCGACCAGGCGATGTAGTATGCGACCGCGGCCATCGCAGCGAAGCCGGCCAGACTCACGGCGATCTGCATCACCATCAGATTGGCACCGGTGATCAGAATGAGATGGCCGGCGAAGGACAGGAACACGCCGACACAGAACACCGCGAGCCATTCCTCGCCGCATCGGATGACCGCCCGCAGCGATCTCCATTGCAGGCCGGGATGATCGGCCGGCACGAGATGTGTCGCGATGAAAGCGAGTGCGAGGAAGTGGACTACGCGATAGGGTGCGAGGTTTTCCTTGTCTGTCGGCGTGATGTTGTCGAGCACGATGTCCGGCAGGTAGGCGGCAAGCGCCGGCGAGTGGCGCATCAGCGTGATCGCCATCGCGGATACGAGATAGGCGCCCGCAAGCACGCGTAGCCAGGGCAGGCCATGCAGCGCGCGGCTCGACGCACCGGTCACGGCGAACCATGCGCCCAGCACCATCAGCATCTGCCAGCAGTATGGGTTGAAGGTCCACTCCTGGTCCGGATAGACCCGGAAATTCCAGTCGAACCAGCGCGCCGCGACGTACAGCGCGACCGATGCAGCCAGCGTCAGGTTCGGCCGCCGCAACAGCCCCCACAGCGCGAACGGAAAGAAGGCCATCAGCGGGATCATCAGCTGTAACAGATCGAGATTCAGCGGCTCCTCCTGGAGCACGAGGCCACGCACCAGGATTCGCAGCGGGTGTTCGAGAATTCCCGATATGTTGTATTCGTGGATGATTTCGGGCGCCATCGATTGCGAGGCGACATAGGCGATGGTGTCGATATAGATCACGAACAGCACGACATAGGCGGCATACAGCCGCCAGACGCGGCGAAAGATGCGCGTCGCCGCGACAACGTAGCCGCGCTCAAGCGCTATCCTGCCGTGAATGATCGCGACGCCATAGCCCACCACGAACACGAACAAGTCTGCGGCGCCGCTGAAGCCGAAGTTGCGCAGCGTCAGCAAATTGACCACGTTGTTCGGGATGTGGTCGACGAAAACCGACCAGTTGGCGATGCCGAGCGTCAAATAGAGCCGGGGGTCGTGATGGAATGCGGCGAGGTTCGCCTGGACAGACGGTTTCATCGAAAAAATGACTTTTGGAATCAGGGGCGCTGCTTTTAGCGGCAACCGCCTGCCTATCCGAGTAGCGTTTGCGTGAGTAGGGACATTCGCGTCCGGCGCCGCAAATTTGGCGGGGCGCCCGCGGGTGTCGAATTCCGAAAGATGCGCTTGCTGGACCTATGACGAAATTTTCTAACGCGCGCTAGCCGCTACTCGGCAGGTTCGGCCGAGGCATCGTCGGGTACGCCGGCGCGGCTCGCCATGATTCCGAGCGCGACGCCGCCGATCGCCAGGATCGGCAACAGCCGCTTGATCCCGATGGCGCGAACGATCTGAAGTCCGGTGGCGAGCAGCATGGGGTCCGCGAGCATGCTCGAGGCCGCCGACCTCGTGGCGCGCTCGGCTGCGATATGAGCTTGCTTGCGCAGCTGCCGTTTGTAGACCCAATAGCTCACCGCTGCGGTCAGGGTCAGCAGAAAGAAAATGCCTGCACCGGCGAGGCAGGCTTGCACCGGTCCATATTTGTTGAGCACAGAAATGAACGCTGCCGCGCACAGGAAGCACGTGGTGATGAAGAGTGCGAGCGCCGCGCCTGCTGCCAGCGATGTCAGCCGCACAGTAGTACCGGTGGATGCGCTGATCCCGTCGATGATGCGCTGAAACATGGCCTTGCTCCTCAGATCCCCACAAGCCGGCACCGGCGGCGCCGCTGCGCCACCGTCTCAATACCCGTTCGCGATCTCAGCGACGCCAGACCGCGCCGATCAGGAAGCCGATGCCGAGCGCGAGCCCGACGGTCGCGAGCGGCCGCTGCGTGATCGCGTCCTCCAGCGTCTCCTCGATCGAGCCATAGGCCTCCTGTGCCGCGCCCATCATCGCGCTGCCGCGTTCCGACATGTCGTCGATCGCGGAATCCACGTTTTCGCGCGCCTGGCTATAGCCGCGGCGGGCTTGCTTGCTGGAGGAGTTGGCAAAAGTATTGAGCGCGTCGGTGATCTGATCGGTGAGGGCGGCGATATCGCTTTTCACGGCTGCTACATCCTTCTCGAGGCGTTCTCGGGTGGCTTTGTCGGTCCAGTCTCTCATCCCGGCTTCGGCATTGGTGGCGGACATCGGGGGCTCCGAGCTGTTGACGGTTGAGACAGCCGGGAAACGTTTCGTCGTCGGGTAAGTTCCGTTCACGGAAACCGGTCAGTCCTGCGGGAGCTGCGGCGTATCCTGCGGCAACAGATGCTCTTTCAGGATCAGGGCGACGATCAGCAGCGGCGACGACAGGAACGCGCCCATCGGGCCCCACAGCCAGGTCCAGAACGCCAGCGCCAGCAGCACGGCGAGCGCATTGAGCGCCAGCCGTCGGCCGATGATGGTCGGCGTGACGAAATGTCCCTCCAGGAAGGTGATGCCGCCAAAGGCGAGCGCCGCCATCAGGCCGCCGCTGACGGTCGGGAAGGTGACCAGTCCCACCACGACCAGAATGGCGAACATGGCCACCGGTCCGATGATCGGAATGAAATTGAGGGTGGCCGCGAGCGCGCCGAGGCCAGCCGGATTGGGCATTCCGGTGAGCGCGCAGACTATGCCGGCGGCAACGCCGACGCCGACATTGATGAGGGTCACCGTCAGAAGGTAGTTGCCGAGATGGACCTCGATCTCGTTGAGGATGCGAAGCGTGCGCAGCCGTGCCTCATGATCGCTGAAGGTCATGATCATCGCCCGTCGCAGGTCCCGCCAGCTGGCGATGAACAGGATCAGGGTGACGAAGAACAGCAGGAATTCGGTAAAGGTCGGTGACAGGAATTCGATCGTCGGCTGCACCCAATCGAATTTCGGCATCTGGAAACTTGGCAATCCCTCCGAGCCGCCGAGCATCATCTGCAGCTCCCGCCACAGCGCCAGCGGCCGGTCGAACACGTGGACCTTGTCTTTCAACTGCGCGCCGAGTTCGGGCAGGCGCGAGCTCCATTCCATCGCTGGCGAGGCGATCAGCGCGACGATGAAGCCGACCACGGCGGTCACCGCGAACACGATCAGCGCGGCGGCGAGGCTCCGCGGCACTTTCCGTTTCTCCAGGAAGGTCGCCGCCGGTGAGAGCATCGTGCCGGTGACGAACGCCATCACGACAGGCAGAAAGAACGCCTTTCCGGCATAGAGCACCGCGACGATTGCAATGAGGAGCAGTCCGGCGAGCGAGAAGGCGACGAGCTCGGTGCGGCGGATCACCGGGGGGAGCTCGCCGTGGCTCTCGGGAAGCGGGGTGCCTTCGCCGTTGCCGGAAGTCATACGTTCACTGGGAAGGACGCGCACAATACCTCTCCGGCGCGGAGTCTTCGGTCCGCGCGCCCAAGGACCAGGAGAGAACGTCCAAGCGCCCTGCGGGTTCCATCGCGGCTTCGTGAAGAAATGCTCGCTTGACTGTGACGTCGCTGCTGCATCGGGCAGGGGAACTTGTATCGGCTCGACCGCGTTGGTCGGACCAGAGCATCACCCTGATGCAGGTATCCAACGGGGCAGCACATGACGAAGTTCTCTGCAGTCCGACGCCGCTTATCGCCGCGCCGCATCACCGCTTTCGCGTTCGCAACCGCTTTGCTGGCAGTGCCGTTCGGCGCCGCAAGCGCACAGACACTGGGCTACACCTATCCGCAGGATCAGGCCTACCCGCAGGACCAGGGCTATTCGCAGGGTTATGCAAACCAAGGCTATGCGAACCAAGGCTATGCAAGCCCGAACGTGCAGGCTTCCGACGAGGATGCCGCGCTGCCCGATCGCCTGCGCAAGCAGATTGTCAGCTTCGACCGCAGCGAGCCGGCCGGTACCATCGTCATCGATACCAATAATACTTATCTTTACTATGTGCTCGGCCAGGGCCGCGCCATCCGTTATGGCGTCGGTGTCGGGCGCGAGGGTTTCACCTGGTCGGGCGTGCAGAGCGTCAGCCGCAAGGCGGAGTGGCCGGACTGGCATCCGCCGGCTGAGATGATCGCGCGCCAACCCTATCTGCCCCGCTTCGTCGCTGGCGGCCCCGGCAATCCGCTCGGCGCGCGTGCGATGTATCTCGGGTCGAGCGAATACCGCATCCATGGCACCAACGATCCCACCACGATCGGCAAGTTCGTCTCGTCCGGCTGCATCCGCATGACCAATGAGGACGTCACCGACCTGTTCGGCCGCGTCAATGTCGGTGCCAAGGTCGTTGTGCTGCCCAAGAACGCGCCGCTGATGGCCAAAGGCGGGGATTCCGTGCGCAAGCGTCCGGCCGTGACGGCGCTGCCCTCGGGCCGTCAGGCGCTGAACATTTCGAATTCGGCCGTAAACTAAGGGGCGCGTGAGGTCACATGAAGAGACGTTCGATCGGCAAACTCGCCGGTGGCGCGGCGGCATTCGTCGCCGTTGCCTCCTTTGGCCTCGCGCTGACCCCATCGGCCCATGCGGAGGACTTTTTCTCGGCCCTGTTCGGCGGCTTCCGCGGGCGGGCGGCGCCAGAGATTCGCATGCCGTTCCAGACCGATGACATGCCGCGCTACGACACGCCGCGCCAGCGGGCCTCCTCCTCCTCCTCCTACGGCGGCGGCACGGCCTATTGCGTGCGCGGCTGCGACGGACGTTATTTCCCGGCGCAGGGAAATGATTCCGAGAGCAAGGCGCAATCCTGCAAGAGCTTCTGTCCGGCCTCGGAGACCTCGCTGGTCTATGGCGGCAACATCGAGGACGCGACGACGGACAAGGGGAAATCCTATTCCGACCTGCCCAACGCGTTCCGCTATCGCAATGAGATTGTCGCAGGCTGCACCTGCAACGGCAAAGATCCGGTCGGGCTCGCTCAGGTCAAGGTCGACGACGATCCCACCTTGCGCAAGGGCGACATCGTCGCGGGCGCCGATGGTCTGGTGGTCGCCAGCCGCAATGCCAATGACCGCCGCGGTGTCGCGATGAATTTCTCCCCGTTGCCGGATTCGGTGCGCGCAAGATTCCGCCAAGTGCCGGTAGTGGCGAAGGAGTAGCCCTCAACGTCGTCCTGGCGAAAGCCAGGACGACGTTGAGGGTGTGGGGCGCGGCTCTCTCTTTAACGGCCTACGCTACGCCGCGCGGATCTTGCCGAGGAAGTCGCTAACCTCATGGCCGAGCTGGCGGCTCTGGCTCTCCAGCATCTCGGAGGCATGTTTTACGTTGTCAGCGGCGGCTGCGGCAGCGTCGGCATCGGATTTGACGCCGGTGATGTTGTCCGAAACGTTCTTGGTGCCCTGCGCCGCAAACTGGGTGCTGCGGGTGATCTCTTGCGTGGCCGCTCCCTGCTCCTGCACGGCGGCGGCGATCGCGGTCGCAACCTCGTTCACTTCGCCGATGATGCCGCCGATGGTCTGGATCGCGCTGATGGCATCGCCCGCGACCTTCTGGATGTCGGCGATCTGCTCGGAGATCTCCTCGGTTGCCTTGGCCGTCTGGCTCGCCAGCGACTTCACCTCGGAGGCGACCACGGCAAAGCCGCGCCCCGCTTCGCCTGCGCGGGCCGCCTCGATCGTGGCGTTGAGCGCGAGCAAATTGGTCTGCTGCGCAATGGTGTTGATCAGGCCGACAACCTCGCCGATGCGGCCGGCCGACTTCTGAAGTCCCTGGACCGTGCCGTCGGTGTCGCGCGCCTGGGTCACGGCGCGGCTGGCGATGCCTGCGGCATGCGCGGCCTGCTGGCTAATGTCGTTGATCGAGGCGCTGAGCTCCTCCGCGGCGGCGGCGACGCTGTCGACGCTCATGGACGCATCATTGGAGGCCTTGCCCGCGACCTGCACGCGGTCGTTGGTCTGCCGCGATACCGCGGAGAGATCGCCCGAGGTCTTGCGCATTTCACCGGAGGCTTCGCTCAATTCGCCGAGCGTTTTGCGCACCGCGCCCTCGAACTCGCCGACATAGGTCTCGACCGCGCGCTGGCGCGCCGAGGCGCCCGCATTGCGTTCGCGCTCCTGCGCCTCGATCGTGAGCTTCTCGTTGGCCTGCTGCTTGAAGGTCTCCAGCGCGCCGGCAAGCGCCCCGATCTCGTCGTTGCGGTCGAGATAGCCGCTGTCGACGGCAAGATCGCCGCCGGCGACCTTGAGCATGGCGTCGCGAATGGTGTTGAGCGGGGTGATGACGCGGCGGCTGACCAGCATGATCGCGCCGACGGCAAGGCCGATAGCGAGCGCCAGCAGCGTAAGCTGTACGATCAGCGCGCGCTGTGCGGCGCCGCGCTGCTCCTGCGTGTGGATCTTGGCAGCATCGAGTGCACCTTCTGCCACTGCGACCGCGCTCGCCATGCGACCGACCGTGAGCGGGCTCCATTGGTTCGCCGTCATCTCTGGCTTCTCACCCTTGACCAGCGCGTCCGCGAGACGGTCGCGCAAGGCCAGATATTGCGGCTCGAAATAAGAGGTTTTGGCGGAGGCCATCGCGGCGGCGAGCCCCGCCGGCAACTGCATGCCGGACGTCGACAACTCTAGCGCCTTCCACATCGCGCTCGTGCCGCCGACATGTTGGGTATAGGCGTAGCGGCCTTCCGGGGTGATCTTGCCGGCGGCCAGCCCGGTCGAGACGATCAGCGACGCCTCACCCGCGGTGTTGCGGAGCAGCCAGGCGTTCTGCTTGATCGACAGGAGCTGGTCGATCGCGGCGTCCAGGTGATTGACGGTGGCGGCCAACGTGTTCGAAAGCTTGTCGAGCGTGTCGAGCAGGCCCTGTGTCGTCTCCATGTATTCCTTGGGCAGGCCGGCGCGGCGCTGGTCCTTCGGCTTGGCCACATCCTCCCAGAACTGTTTCTGCTCCTCGATCAGCAGCTTGTAGAGGCGCGCGAGCTCCGGTACCAGCGTACCCGATTGCGGAAAGTCGATGGTCGGCAGCAGCTCGATCGCGCGCGCCATGGCGGGCATTTGGGCATCGCGCAGGGCGCGCAGATATTTCTGGATCTCGCCGTCCATCGGCTCGGTCGCGTTCAGGAGGCGGACCGTGGTCGAGCGGTCGGTGCGCAGATTGTGCATCGCCTTGAACAGATCGGCGGACGTGTCGGCGATCTGCGAGATGCGGTTGGCGGTCTTCAGGCGATCCCAGGACTCGTAGGCGGTGAGCGAGAGTGCGATCACCACGCAGACCGACGTGATCGCGATCACCGCCTTCAGCAGCGCGGATACGGTCAGACGATTCAGCATCGAAGTCCCCCAATTCCCATTACAAAGTGCGTGAAGTCGCCCCGGCAACATCGCAAAAGTGGGCGCACGCAAGACCAGGCAATCGCATGCCGTTTGTGGCTCAGGGCCCAAACGGTGACCGCATCTGAAAGGAAAAGGGTAAAGTTTTAGGCAGGCCGGCTGACGGTAGAAGTACGTATTTACTAGAAGTTGCAGAGGGTTGCGTCGATGGAACCAAGCCGGGAGTTGCGCGTTAGGAGACTGTCAGCAATTTTGCCTAAAGGGGGGTCCTAGCGATGCTGGTCGGCGTACTCGTCACCTTTCTCGTCGTCATTCTCGTACTTTACCTCATCAACATGCTGCCGATGGACGGCCGCGCCAAGCAGATCGCGCGCGTCGTCGTCATCATCATCGGCATCGTGTCGCTGCTGAAATATCTGGCCGTGTTCTAGCCGGGCTTTCGTAGCCCGACGGATCGCAGCGCAATCCGGGTCTTGCCCCAAACTATAGCGGCCCCGGATTACACTTCGCTCCATCCGGGCTACGGCTCCAACAAAAAAGCCCCGGCGTGAGCCGGGGCTTTGGTGCTCGGTTATTCGGGCCTACCCCGCCGCTTTGGCCTCGCGGCGGCGGGCGGTGAGGATGTATTCGGTGTAGCCGTTCGGCTGCTCGCGCCCCTTGAAGATGAGGTCGCTAGCCGCCTTGAAGGCCGTGCCGTCGAAGGCGGGCGCCATCGGCTTGTAGATGGGATCGCCCGCATTCTGCTTGTCGACGACGACCGCCATGCGCTTGAGCGATTCCATCACCTGCGCCTCGGTGATGACGCCCTGGTGCAGCCAGTTGGCGAGGTGCTGGCTGGAAATGCGCAAGGTGGCACGGTCTTCCATCAGGCCGACGTCGTGGATGTCAGGCACCTTGGAGCAGCCGACTCCCTGGTCGATCCAGCGCACGACATAGCCCAGAATGCCCTGGCAGTTGTTGTCGATCTCCTGCTTGACGTCGTCGGGTGCCCAGTTCGATTTCGACACCGGGATGGTGAGGATGTCTTCGAGCTTCGCGCGTGGGCCGCCCTTGGCGAGCTCCTGCTGGCGCGCGGTGACGTTGACCTGGTGGTAGTGCAGCGCGTGCAGCGTCGCGGCCGTCGGCGAGGGCACCCAGGCGGTGGTGGCGCCGGCCTGCGGATGGGCGAGCTTCTGGGCCAGCATGTCCGCCATCTTGTCGGGCGCGGCCCACATGCCCTTGCCGATCTGGGCATGGCCGGGCAGGCCACAGGTCAGGCCCATGTCGACGTTCCAATCCTCATAGGACTTGATCCAGGGCTGCGCCTTCATCTCGTTCTTGCGGATCATCGGACCCGCCTCCATCGAGGTGTGGATCTCGTCGCCGGTACGGTCGAGGAAGCCGGTGTTGATGAACATGATGCGCTTGGAGGCGCGCTGGATGCAGGCCTTGAGGTTGACGGTGGTGCGCCGCTCCTCGTCCATGATGCCGACCTTGAGCGTGTTCTCGGGCAGCGACAGCATCTTCTCGACGCGGTCGAAGATCTCGCAGGTCAGCGACACCTCGTCGGGGCCGTGCATCTTCGGCTTGACGATATAGGCAGATCCCGTGCGGCTGTTCTTGACCTTGGAGTTGCCTTTCAGATCATGCACGGCAAGAAGCCCGGAGACGGCGGCGTCGAGCAGGCCTTCCGGAATTTCCTCGCCCTTGTCGTCCAGCACCGCGTCGGTGAACATGTGGTGACCGCAATTGCGCATCAGCAGCAGGCTGCGGCCGTGCAGCTTGATCTCGCCCTTGCCGTCAGGCGTCTTGTAGCTGCGGTCGGCATTGAGCGAGCGCGTCAGCGTCTTGCCGCCCTTCTCGAAATCGGCCGACAGCGTGCCGTTCATCAGGCCGAGCGTGTTGCGATAGACCAGCACCTTGTCCTCGGCATCGACGGCCGCGACCGAGTCTTCCATGTCGAGAATCGTGGAGACCGCGGACTCCATGACCATGTCCGCAACGCCGGCCGGATCGTCCTTGCCGATCGCGCTGGTGCGGTCGATCTTCACCTCGACATGCAGGCCGTTGTTGGCGAGCAGCACCGCGCTCGGTGCGGCTGCGTCGCCCTGGAAGCCCGCGAATTGCGCGGCGTTCTTCAGCGCGGTGGCGTTGCCGCTCTTCAGCTTCACCGCGAGCTGGCCTGCGACCACGCTATAGGCGGTGACGTCGGTGTGACTGCCGGTCGCCAACGGCACGGCGGCGTCGAGGAAGGCTTTCGCTTTTGCGATCACCTTGTCGCCGCGCGCCTTGTTGTAGCCCTTGCCGCTCTCGGACGGATCGTGCGGGATCGCGTCGGTGCCGTAGAAGGCGTCATAGAGCGAGCCCCAGCGCGCATTCGCCGCATTCAGCGCGTAGCGTGCGTTGGTCAGGGGCACGACCAGCTGCGGGCCGCAGATCTTGCCGATCTCCTCGTCCACATTGGTGGTCTCGACCTTCTGCGTCGCCGGCTCCGGGACGAGATAGCCGATCTCCTTCAGGAAGGCGGTATAGGCGTTGAGGTCGAACGCCTTGCCCTTGTTGGCGCGGTGCCAGTCGTCGATCTTGGCCTGCAGCGTGTCGCGCACCGCCAGCAGCGCGCGGTTCTTCGGGCCCAGCTCCTTGATGATGGCGGCAAGCCCGGCCCAGAACGCATCCGGCGCGATACCCGTCTTCGGGGCCGCTTCCTTGGCGATGAAATCGAACAGGACGGGAGCAATCTTCAATCCGTGGGCGTCGACGCGTTTCATGATGGGCTTTCTCGTTGGAAATGGCTGTTTTTGGCTGCTTTTGACCCGACAGCAGCAAAATGCGCTCCAAGGAGCGGCTTTCGGGGTCTTATTAGCCCCAAAATCGGGGCCGTGAGAAGGCCCCCAAAAGTTGTCAAAATGTCAAGGCGAGGTGGGGGGACGCACGGTGTCATTCCCCGCGAAGGCGGGGAATCCAGTCGCCGAGGCCTCTGGGCTGAATCACTGCAGTCGGTGGAATACTGGGTCGCCCGGTCAAGCCGGGCGACGACAGCGGGGCAGCAGCCCGGCTTCAAATATTCGCGGCGAGGTCCACGAGTTCGTCGAACAGCACGCCGGTTGTCTTGAGCATCTGTTCGATCTCGTCCGCCGCCTCGGCGACCGTCCGCGTCGACGTGTCGATCACGAGCTCAGCGGCTTGCGGCGTCTCGTAGTCGTTGAGGATGCCGGTGAACGACGCGAGCGTGCCGGCGCGGGCCTTCTTGTAGTGGCCCTTGGGGTCGCGCTCCTCGCAAATTTCCGCAGGCGTCGCGACGTGGATCTCGCGGAACGAAGTGTCGGCGATGCGGCGCGCGGTGGCGCGGTCCTCGCGGGCGGGCGAGACGGCGGCGACAATGGCGATGTGGCCGTTGCGAGCGAGATGCGTGGCGACTTCAGCGAGACGCCGGATGTTCTCGCTGCGATCGGCGGTCGAGAAGCCGAGATCGCTGTTGAGCCCGGCGCGTAGCGTATCGCCGTCGAGCAGGATCGGCGAGCCGCCATTGCTGAACAGCCGCCGCTCCAGCGCTTTTGCGAGAGTCGACTTGCCGGAGGCGGGCAAGCCGGTGAGCCAGATCACGGCGCCGTTGTGACGATAGCGCGCGGAGCGTTCGTCGGGCCGCAGCGCGGATTCCACCGGCACGATGTCGACGGGCACGGCGCGCTGGCCGGCGTCGACCGACAGCACGAGACCGCCGCCGGCGATGCGCCCGGACACCTCGATCACGAGACGGCCGGTGCGCGGATTCTCCGTGTAGGGATCGGTGGCAATCGGATTCGAAAGGGAAATGTCGATCTCGCCGACATGGTTGCGCCCGATCGCCTTGTTCTCGACGCTCGACAGCTCGCCCGGATCGACCGCCTTCTCGATGGCGACGACGGTGGCGCGGCTTTCCTTCGGTCCGCAGCGAACCAGGAGCAGGTCGCCCTTGGCCAGCGGCTTGTCGTGCAGCCAGAAGATCCGCGCGCGCAGCCGCCGCGTCTCGCGCGGCGCGCTGTTCGTATGCGCGATGATATCGCCGCGCTCGAGGAACAGCTCGCGGTCGAGCGTGATGCCGACCGAGCGGCCCGCACCCTGGCGCCCCGCGACCGGCGTCACCGGCCAGCTCTCGACCGTCTTGATCCTGGCGATCTTGCCGGCGGGCATGATCACGATTTCGTCGCCGGCGACCAGGTTGCCGGATTCGATCCGGCCCGCAACGATGCGGCGATCGTCGAATTTGTAGATCGCCTGCACCGGCAGGCGCAGCGCCAGCGCTTCGAGCGGCCGCGCCGGCTCGAGTCCATCAAGCGCCTCGACCACGGTCGGACCCTTGTACCAGCCGATGCGGTCGGTGCGCTCGGCGACGCCGTCGCCGTCGCGGGCGGAAATCGGGATCACGGCCGTGGGCTTCACACCGAGACCTTGCAGATGCGCCGAGATCTCGTCGCTGATGTCCTTGAAGCGCTCGGCGGAGAAGTCGACGCGGTCCATCTTGTTGACGACGACCGCGACCTGCTTCACGCCGAGCAGATGCAGGAGATAGCCGTGCCGCCTTGTCTGATCGCGCACGCCTTCGAGCGCGTCGATGATCAGCACCGCGCCGTCGGCCTGCGAGGCGCCGGTGATCATGTTGCGCAGGAATTCGGCGTGGCCGGGTGCGTCGATCAGCACGATGTCGCGCGAATTGGTGCGGAAGCGGATCTGCGTCGTGTCGATGGTAATGCCCTGGTCGCGCTCGGTCTGCAGCGCGTCGAGCAGGAACGACCATTCGAACGGCATGCCGCGCCGCGCGCTGACGGCCTTGAGCATGTCGAGCTTGCCGTCGGGCAGGCTGCCGGTCTCGTGCAAGAGGCGGCCGACCAGCGTCGACTTGCCGTGGTCGACATGGCCGACGATGACGATGCGGACCTGCGGACGCGTGGTGCCGTTCGGGGTCGCAGGCGATGCGGGGGTGACGATCATGTTCATACGACGCTCGCGTCCTTGATCAGAGATAGCCGGCGACGCGCAGGCGCTCGAAAGCGTCCTCGGTCTCGTGGTCGAGCGCACGACCGGAACGTTCCGGCACCTTGGTCTGCTCGAGCTCGATCAGGATCTCGTCGATGTTCGACGCGTTTGAGGCGACCGGATTGGTGATGTCCTGATCGCCCAGCGAGCGATAGCGCTTGCCGTTTTGCGACAGATACAGCGGGATGATCGGGATGTTCTCGCGCTTGGTGTAGGCCCAGATATCGGACTCGGTCCAATGCAGGATCGGATGGATGCGCAAATGCGCGCCTTGCGGCGGCGACGCATTGAAATGATCCCAGAACTCCGGCGGCTGGTCGCGCACGTCCCAATTGCCCTCCAGGCCGCGCGGAGAGAACACGCGCTCCTTGGCGCGCGTCGCCTCCTCGTCGCGGCGAATGCCGGCGATCAGGCCGTCGAAACCGTATTTGCCGAGCGCCATCTTGAGGCCCTCGGTCTTGCGCGCGGCGGAACGGGCGGCGGGCGGCAGCGTTGGGTCGACGGCATCAATCGGCGGGCAGGGCTCGACGCGCAGATCGAGATCCCATTCCTTGCCGTAGTGATCGCGAAAGCGATACATCTCCGGAAACTTCTTGCCGGTGTCGACATGGAGGGCCGGGAACGGCAGACGGCCGAAGAACGCCTTGCGCGCCAGCCAGATCATGACGTTGGAGTCCTTACCGAGCGACCACAGCAGGGCGATCTTCTTCAAACGGGCAAAAGCCTCGCGGAAGATGTAGATGCTCTGGGCCTCGAGCTGGTCGAGATGGTCCATGCTCGGTGCCAGGTCGGCAGAAAATTCTTGCGCGGGCACGCGCTCGGCGAGAGCGGGGCTGCTCAGCCCGCCAGCAGTGGAATTGTCCTTGAGAAGATGCATCTCTGCCACTTTGCGTTTGAAGGCGAAAATTCTATAGTTGCGGTGCAAGGGAGAAGAAAAAATTTTCTCTTTGCGCGCTCGAAACGACACATATATAGAAAATAATTCCAGTCAACCCCGCATGTGGGGGAAGCGAGTATCGTATGCGGTTCTTGCCCGTGTTCCTCGATCTCAACGCCGGTCCGGTGGTCCTCATCGGTGCGGGTGAGCTTTTGCGCGCCAAGCTGCGCGTGCTCACTGCGGCCGGTGCGCGCATTCGCGTGCATGCGATCGACGGCAATCAGGACCTGGGTCTGAGCTCCGAGGACGCCGCGCGTATCGACATTGCGGCGGCCGATCCTTTGACCGCCGATCTCTCGGGAATCATCGCCGTCGTTTGCGCCGGCGCAGGCGATGTCGGCGTGGCGATGTCGGCCCGCGCCAAGGCGCTCGGCCTGCCCGTCAACGTCATGGACGATCTCGAGCATTCCAGCTTCATCTTTCCGGCGATCGTCGATCGCGGCGATGTCGTGGTCGCCGTCGGCACCGGCGGCACGTCGCCGGTGGTGGCGCGGCGCGTGCGCGAGAAGATCGAGGCGCTGCTGCCGGCGCGCATCGGCGAACTCGCCGAGTTCATCGGCGGCTTCCGTAAATCCATCAACGAACGTATTGCCGAGTTTCCGCTGCGCCGCCGCTTCTGGGAGCGCGTCATCGACGGCCCGATTGGCGCTGCCATTCTGGCCGGCCGCAAAGGCGACGCGGACGCAGCGCTCAAGGCGATTTCCGATCCATCCGCTTTCGCGCGGGCCGACAAGCCGGAAGGATCTGTCGCGCTGGTCGGCGCCGGTCCAGGTGATCCGGATTTGCTCACCATCAAGGCGCTGCGCGCGCTCCAGGATGCCGATATCGTCTTCCACGACGAGCTGGTCTCGCCTGAAATTCTCGATCGCATCCGCCGTGACACCACGCGTGTGCCGGTCGGCCGCCGCGTCGGCAAGCCCGGCATCGGGCAGGACGCCATCAACAAGCGTATGATCGAGGCCGCGCAATCCGGCCAGCGTGTGGTGCGGCTGAAGGGCGGCGATCCCTTCGTGTTCGGCCGTGGCGGCGAAGAAGTCGAAGCGCTGCGTGCTGCCGGCGTTGCTTATTCGATCATTCCCGGCATTACCGCAGGCCTTGGTGGCGCCGCCGATTTCGAGGTGCCGCTCACCTACCGTCACGAAGCAACCCGCATCACCTTCCTCACCGCGCACAAGGCGCGCGACGCGGAAGTCGTGGACTGGTCGACGCTGACCGACGCCAGGATGACCGTCGTGGTCTACATGGGCATGACGGCTGCGCCCGCTATACGCGCTGGCCTGTTTGCCGCCGGCCGTTCGCCGGAGACGCCGGTCGGCGTGTTCGCCCGCGTCACGCGCCCCGATGCGCAAGGCGCGATCGGCACGCTGCGCGACCTGCCTGAGCTGGTGCGACGGACCAATGGCGGGCCTGCCATTCTCATCATCGGCGATGTGGTCCGGCATGCCGGATCGCTTCGCCGCCAAACCCCAAAGCAAATCATCTCTGACCTATTGGATGCAGCCGAATGACCTCCCCGCTTGAACAGAAAAAGATCAAAATCGCCGGCCCCTCGGTCGTGACCGCCAATCGCACCTGGGACGGCATCGTGGTGTACCGCACCGCCGCCAAGGGCTGGTCTGCCGACCTCTCGGAAGCTGCGATCGTGCGCAACTCCGACGAGGCGAAAGCGTTGCTTGCGGAGTCCGTGGCCGATGACGTGGGCGCGATCGGTCCCTATATCGCCCCGGTACAGGTCGACGCCGACGGCAAGGTCGAACCCGGCAATCTGCGCGAACAGATCCGCCGCACCGGCGTGACCATCGGACAGCCGGTCCAGGTTTAAGGCATTCTCTCATGTACGCTTACGACGAAATCGACCGCACGCTCGTCAACGAGCGCGTCTCGGAATTCCGCGACCAGGTGAAGCGCCGCCTGTCCGGCGAGCTCACCGAGGACGAGTTCAAGATCCTGCGGCTGCAGAACGGCGTCTATCTGCAACTGCACGCCTACATGTTCCGGGTCGCGATCCCCTACGGGACGCTGGCGTCCAACCAGTTGCGGGCGCTCGCCCACGTCGCGCGCAAATACGACCGCGGCTACGGCCATTTCACGACGCGGCAGAACATCCAGTTCAACTGGATCAAGCTCGCCGAGCTGCCGGATGCGCTGGCCGATCTCGCCGAGGTCGGCATCCATGCGATGCAGACCTCCGGCAACAACATGCGCAACGTCACCTCGGACCAGTGGGCCGGCGTCGCGCCCGGCGAGATCGAGGATCCCCGCATCTGGTCGGAGCTGATCCGCCAGCACACCACGCTGCATCCGGAATTCTCGTTCCTGCCGCGCAAGTTCAAGATCGCGATCACCGCGTCGGACCACGACCGCGCCGCGATCAAGATCCACGACATCGGGCTGAAGCTGATCAAGAACGAGAAGGGCGAGACCGGCTTCGAGGTTCTGGTCGGCGGCGGGCTCGGGCGCACGCCGTTCATCGGCAAGACCATCAAGCACTTCGTGCATGGCCGCGACATTCTCAGCTATATCGAAGCGATCCTGCGCGTCTACAACCAGTACGGCCGCCGCGATAACATCTACAAGGCGCGCATCAAGATCCTGGTGCACGAGCTCGGCATCGAGAAGTTCTCGCGCGAAGTCGAGGAGGAGTGGCAGCACATCCGCAACTCCTCGCTCCAGATCGACGACGAGGTGGTCGAGGACATCCGCTCGCGCTTCACCTATCCCGCCTACGAGAAGCTGCCGCACAATCCGGACGAGCTGCGCCAGGCCGCGGCCGATCCGGATTTCGAGGCGTGGCGCAAGAACTCGGTGGCCCCGCACAAGGTCCAGGGCTATTCCATTGTCACGATCTCGCTGAAGCCGATCGGCGCGCCTCCGGGCGATGCCACCGCCGAGCAAATGGATGCGCTCGCCGATCTCGCCGACAGATATTCCTTCGGGGAGATCCGCGTCGGCCACGAGCAGAACCTCGCTTTGCCGCACGTTGCCAAGCGCGACCTGCCGGCGTTGTGGAAGGCGCTCGACAAGCTCGGTCTCGCGACGCCGAACGTCAATCTGATCACCGACATCATCGCCTGCCCGGGGCTCGACTACTGCTCGCTGGCCAATGCGCGCTCGATCCCGATCGCGCAGGAGCTGACGCGGCGTTTCGCCAATCACGAGCTGGCCAATTTGATCGGCCGGTTGCACATCAACATCTCCGGCTGCATCAACGCCTGCGGCCATCACCATGTCGGTCACATCGGCATTCTCGGCGTCGAGAAGAACGGCGAGGAGGTCTACC
>NZ_JADPIT010000023.1:343459-356367 GCF_023073035.1 Bradyrhizobium sp. 62 | reverse complement strand
CTCGGCAATCTGATCGGCCCCGGCGTCAAGTTCGACGAGGTCGCCGACGTCGTCGAGGACATCGTGGAAGCTTATCTGGCGCTGCGCGAGCGGCCCGAAGAGCTGTTCATGGACACCGTAAAGCGCCTCGGCGTCGAACCCTTCAAGGAGCGCGTTTATGCCACTCGTTAACGGCGGAAAGATCGCCGACGACAGCTTCGTCAAGCTCGCCGTCGACACGCCGCTGCCCGAGGGCGGCGACATCCTGGTGCCGGCCGAACGCTTCGTGGGCGAGGCGGATACGTTGCTCAAGCGGAACGGCAAGGTCGGCGTGATCTGGCCGAACAATCGCGACATCGCCGAGCTGGTGCCCTATCTCGGCAAGATCGCCGTCGTCGCGCTGGTGTTCCCGACCTTCCGCGACGGACGTGCCTACAGCCAGGCGCGGCTACTGCGCGAGCGCTACAATTACCGTGGCGAATTGCGTGCGACGGGCCAGATCCTGCGGGACCAGTTCGTGTTCATGCTGCGCGCGGGCTTCGATTCCTTCGACGTCAAGAAGCAGGCCGACGCGGAAGCCTTCATGCAGACCGCGAAGCGCTACTCGGTATTCTACCAACCCACCGGTGACGGCCGGATCACGGCGCTGCACCGGCGCATGCAACTGCGTCATTCCGAGGGTGTCGGCACGTGAACGCAATCGCCTCTCCGGTGTCGTCAATCTCCGTCTCGGCGCTGCCCTCGGCGGAGGAGCTCGATCGCGCCTTGCGCGATGCCTCGCCCGCCGAAATCATCGCCGCTGCGTTGAAGACGGTCGGTCGCGACAAGCTCGCGCTGGTGTCGTCCTTCGGCACGGAATCGGCGACGCTGCTGAAGGTCATGGCCGACGTCGATCCGGCGATCCCGGTGATCTTCCTCGACACCGGCTGGCTGTTCGAGGAGACGCTGACCTATCGCGACACGCTGATCGCGACGCTGGGCCTGAAGGACGTCCGCTCGATCAAGCCCGCCGAGGAGACGCTGTCGCGCGAGGATCCCGACCGCGACCTCTGGTTCTCCGATCCCGACGCCTGCTGCCGTATTCGCAAGGTCGAGCCGTTGGCGCGGGCGCTGAAGCCGTTCGATGCGTGGCTCAATGGCCGCAAGCGCTTCCAGGGCAGCGCGCGCGCCGGCATCCCGGTGGTCGAGGACGACGGTGCACGGTTGAAGTTCAATCCCTTCGCCAATGTTTCGCGCGAGGAACTTGAAGCGATCTTCGCCCGTGCCAAATTGCCGCGTCATCCTCTGGTTGCGTCCGGATTCCTGTCGGTTGGGTGTATGCCTTGCACGAGCAGAACGGCCGAAGGCGAGGATGAGCGTGCCGGTCGCTGGCGCGGCCGGGCCAAGACGGAATGCGGCATCCACACGATGAAGACTTCGTAGCATGGTCAAGCTGCCCTGCTACGAACAAGAAAATCCGGTTCCGTTGACTTAGGCGCGTTTCGACCCGAGTTATGCCTGCCATCGATGACGCCGACGTCATTGATGTGAATGGAGATGGACATGATGCGCCGTATCGTTCCGCTCGCTGCAGGACTGCTCGTGACAGGCTTGTTGGCAAGCTCGGCTCTCGCCGCTGACATCAATCTGCTGAATGTGTCGTACGATCCGACGCGTGAGCTCTATGTCGAGTTCAACAAGGCGTTCGCGGCAGCCTATCAGAAGGAAACCGGCAAAAGCGTCGAGATCAAGCAGTCGCATGGCGGCAGCGGTTCGCAGGCGCGCGCCGTGATCGACGGATTGCAGGCGGACGTGGTGACGCTTGCGCTCGCCTACGACATCGACGCCATCGCCAGCAAAGGCCTCGTGACGGCTGATTGGCAGAAGCGGTTGCCGCAAAACTCGTCGCCCTATACCTCGACCATCGTGTTTCTGGTCCGCAAGGGCAATCCGAAGGGCATCAAGGACTGGGACGATCTGCTCAAGCCGGGCGTCGCCGTGATCACGCCGAACCCGAAGACATCAGGCGGCGCGCGCTGGAATTATCTGGCGGCCTGGGGCTTTGCGCAGAAGAAATACGGCTCGGCGGACAAAGCCAAGGATTTCATCGGAAAGCTCTATCAGCAGGTGCCGGTGCTCGACACCGGCGCGCGCGGCGCGACCGTGACCTTCGTCGAGCGCGGCGTCGGCGACGTGCTGCTCGCCTGGGAGAACGAGGCGTACCTGGCGCTCAAGGAATTCGGTCCGGAAAAATTCGAGATCGTGGCGCCGCCGCTCTCGATTCTGGCGGAACCGCCCGTGACGATCGTCGACAAGGTTGCCGATAAAAAAGGCACCCGTAACGCCGCCGACGCCTACCTGCAATATTGGTATACCAAGGAAGGTCAGGAAATCGCGGCGCGCAACTTCTATCGTCCGCGCGATCCCGAGATCGCCAAAAAACACGAAAACTCCTTCGCGAAGGTCGAGCTGTTCACGATCGACGAACTTTTCGGCGGCTGGACCAAGGCGCAGAAGGAACATTTTGCCGACGGCGGCGTCTTCGATCAGATCTACAAGAACTGATCGGGCGCTGTCGGCGGGGCTTAAACAGGGGGCCTGGTGAGCGCAATCGCAGCACGACGCCGGACATTGCCGGGCTTCGGTCTCACCATGGGGCTGACGCTGTCCTGGCTGTCGATCATCATCCTGATTCCGCTCGCGGGCCTGTTTCTGAAATCGCTTGAGCTGAGCCCCGAGCAGTTCTGGAACATCCTCTCCAGCCGCCGCACCCTGAATGCGTTGCGCGTGTCCTTTGGACTCGCCTTTGCGGCCGCCTGCGTCAATCTCGTGATGGGCAGCATCATCGTCTGGGCGCTGGTGCGTTACCGCTTCCCGGGCAGGCGGCTGTTCGACGCCATCGTCGACGTGCCCTTTGCGCTGCCGACGGCGGTCGCCGGCGTCGCGCTGACCGCGTTGTTCGCCGAAAAGGGCTGGCTCGGCGCGCCGCTTGCGGCGGCCGGCATCAAGGTGGCGTTCACGCCGGTCGGCATCTTCGTCGCCATGATCTTCATCGGCATCCCCTTCGTGGTGCGCACGGTGCAGCCGGTGCTCCAGGACCTCGATCCTGAGATCGAAGAGGCCGCCGGAAGTCTTGGCGCGAGCCGCTGGCAGACCATCATCCGCGTGATCCTGCCCTCGCTCGGCCCGGCGCTGCTCACGGGGCTGGCGCTCGCCTTCGCACGCGCCGTCGGCGAATACGGCTCGGTGATCTTCATCGCCGGCAATCTGCCCAACGTCTCCGAGATCGCGCCGCTGCTGATCGTGATCCGCCTCTCCGAATTCCGCTATGCCGACGCGACCGCCATCGCTGTGGTCATGCTGATCGTGTCTTTCGTCATCATCTTCGCCGTCAACCGGCTCCAGCGCTGGGCGCAGAGCCGGATCCCGGCACGCTGAGGGCGGATCATGACGATGCAGATCGCAGATTCGGTTTCGCTCTCGGCTCCCGATGCCAAGGCACGCGCGCATGCGGCGGCCGCGCGGAACAACCTGCGCACCGAACCGCGCGCGGTCCGCATCGTCATCATCGCGCTGGCGATGACCTTTCTCTCTGTCTTCGTCGTGCTGCCGCTGGTCGTGGTGTTCGCGCAGGCTTTCTCGAAGGGAGTCCTCGCCTATTTCGCCGCGCTGGCCGACCCGGAGGCGCTGTCCGCAATCAAGTTGACGCTGTTGGTTGCGGCAATTTCCGTCGGCCTCAATCTTGTCTTCGGCCTGGTCGCGGCCTGGGCGATTTCAAAATTCGAATTCTTGGGCAAGACCTTCCTGATCACGCTGATCGATTTGCCATTCTCGGTCAGCCCCGTCATCTCGGGCCTCGTCTTCGTGCTGCTGTTCGGCGCGCAGGGCTATTTCGGCGGCTGGCTGCGCGATCATGATATCCAGATCCTGTTCGCGGTGCCCGGCATCGCGCTTGCGACCACCTTCGTGACCTTCCCCTTCGTGGCGCGTGCGTTGATCCCGCTGATGCAGGAGCAGGGCACGCAAGAGGAGGAGGCCGCGATCTCGCTCGGCGCCTCGGGCCTGCAGACCTTCTTCCGCGTCACGCTGCCCAACATCAAATGGGGCGTGCTCTACGGCGTCCTGCTCTGCAACGCGCGCGCGATGGGCGAGTTTGGCGCGGTCTCTGTGGTCTCCGGCCATATCCGCGGCGAGACCAACACGATGCCGCTGCTGGTCGAGATTCTCTACAACGAATACCAGTTCGTCGCGGCGTTCGCGATCGCCTCGCTGCTGGCGATGCTGGCGCTGATCACGCTGATCGCGAAAACCGTTCTGGAAAATCACCTCGACGAAGGACACGACGCTAGTGAGCATTGAAGTCAGGAATCTCGTCAAGAAGTTCGGCAGCTTCAAAGCCCTCGACGGCGTCGACCTCAAGGTCAATGACGGCGAGCTGCTGGCGCTGCTCGGTCCGTCCGGCTCGGGCAAAACAACGCTGCTGCGCATCATCGCCGGCCTCGACTGGCCCGATTCCGGTGAGGTGTCTTTCAACGGCGAGGATGCGCTGGCGCAGGGGGCGCGCGAGCGGCACGTCGGATTCGTGTTCCAGCACTACGCGCTGTTCCGCCACATGACGGTGTTCGAGAACGTCGCCTTCGGGCTGCGCGTGCAGCCGCGCGCGATCCGCAAGGACGAAGCGACCATCCGCGCGCGCGTCAAGGAGCTGCTCGATCTCGTGCAGCTCGACTGGCTCGCCGACCGTTATCCAAGCCAGCTCTCCGGCGGCCAGCGCCAGCGCATCGCGCTGGCCCGCGCGCTCGCGATCGAGCCGCGCATCCTGCTGCTCGACGAACCCTTCGGCGCGCTCGACGCCAAGGTGCGCAAGGAGCTGCGCAAATGGTTGCGTTCGCTGCACCATGAGATCAACGTCACCTCGATCTTCGTCACCCATGACCAGGAGGAGGCACTCGAAGTCGCCAACCGCGTGGTGGTGATGGACAAGGGCAAGATCGAGCAGATCGGCTCGCCCGATGACGTCTATGAGAGCCCCGCGACCGCCTTCGTCCACAGCTTCATCGGCGAATCCATCGAGCTTCCGGTGCTGATCGCCGACGGTCTCATCACGCTCGGCGACCGGCCGCTTCAGCTCGCGGCAGATGGGCTTGCGCCTGGCGCGTCAAGACTGTTCGTGCGGCGGCACGACATGCTGGTCGGCCCCCCCGGCAGCGGGGCCTTCGAGGGCGCCGTGCGGCATGTCCGGAATTTCGGTCCCGTACAGCGGGCCGAGGTGGCACTCGCTGGCGGCGAGACCATCGAGATCGACGCTCCCCGCGACAGGGAACTGCGCGCCGGCGACACGATCGGCCTGGAGCCCCGCCGCTACCGGATATTTGCGGGCACCTGAGCGGGATCAAAGGGTCAATTTTTCCTCAATATTCACCTTTCAGCCACGGTTGGTATGCAACAACGGCCCCTGATTTTGGGGGCTCCTGTTCATGCGCGCCGCGGCCGCAATACTCATCACTTTGCTGCTCGCCGGCTGCGCCGGCAACGAAGCACCGGTCCAGCAACCCTCGATGTATGCCGATATGGCTGTCCCGGGCGCAAAGCTCGATGCGCAGGCGGCAGCAATCATGATTTCGCAATACCGCCAGAACAACGGGCTCGGGACCGTCGTGATCGATCCTGCCCTGATGAGTCTCGCCGAATCCCAGTCCCAGGCCATGGCTGCCGCCAACAAGATGGACCACGACGTCCGCGCGCCGCTGGCCAAGCGCCTCAGCGCCGGCGGTTATCCGGCGACCGTTGCGGTCGAGAACGTCTCGGCTGGCTATCATACGCTGGCGGAAGCGTTTTCCGGTTGGCGCGACTCGCCCCCCCACCGCGCCAACATGCTCAAGAGCGGTGTCACAAAATTAGGCATCGCGGCGGGCTATGCTCCCGGCACCAAATACAAGGTGTTCTGGACCATGATCCTGGCCTCGACGGACTCCCGATAAGCCAGACTTGATCCCGGGATGCATTGACGCCGCGGCAGACTGTCGCCACGGTCGCTCGCCATCTGCTACTGTTCCCGCATGACCGATCATAGTCCAGAAGTCGCAACAATCCCCGCGAACGCGCAACGTGTCCTGGTCCTCCAGGGCGGCGGCGCGCTCGGCTCCTATCAGGCCGGCGCCTATCAGTCGCTCTGCCATGCCGGCTTCGAGCCGGACTGGGTTGCCGGTATCTCGATCGGCGCGGTCAACGCCGCGATCATCGCCGGCAACGAAGAGCAGACGCGCGTCAAGCGGCTCAAGGAATTCTGGGAGATGGTCTCCGCGCCGGTGCCGTGGAAGCCGATCGGCAAGAGCGATCACAGCCGCGAACTGTTCAACTCGACCAGCGCCGCATTGATCGCGACCTTCGGCGTGCCAGGCTTCTTCACGCCGCGCATCCCGCCCGCGCCGCTCTGGCCGCCCGGCAGCCCGCAGGCCGAGAGCTATTACGACACCGCACCGCTGAAGAAGACGCTGGAGCGACTGGTCGATTTCGACCGCATCAACGATCTGAAGACGCGGCTGTCGGTCGGCGCGGTCGGCGTCACCTCGGGCAACTTCAAATATTTCGACAATTTCGAGTTCAGGAAGCTCGGCAAGAAAATCGGCCCCGAGCACATCATGGCCTCCGGCGCGCTGCCGCCCGGGTTTCCGTCCATCGTCATCGAGGGCGAGCATTATTGGGACGGCGGCATCGCCTCCAATACGCCGCTCGACTACGTGCTGGACGCCGAGACCGACCGCGATCTCCTGATCTTCCAGATCGACCTGTTCAGCGCGCGCGGCGATCTGCCGACCTCGCTGCTCGAGGCGACCGAGCGCGAGAAGGACATCCGCTTCTCCAGCCGCACGCGGATGAACACTGACAAGAACAAGCAGGTGCACAACGCCCGCAGGGCCGTGCGCGACCTGATTTCCAAATTGCCCGATTATCTCAAGAACGACCCTTCCGTGGAATTCCTTGCCAAGGTATCGCGCGAAAGCACCGTGACTGTGGTGCACCTGATCTACCGCAGCAAGAATTACGAATCCTCGTCCAAGGATTACGATTTCTCGCATGTCGCGATGGTCGAGCATTGGGAAGCCGGCGTGCGTGACGTGCATCTGTCGATGCGCCACAAGGACT
Source organism: Bradyrhizobium sp. 62 (assembly GCF_023073035.1). Lineage (NCBI taxonomy): Bacteria > Pseudomonadati > Pseudomonadota > Alphaproteobacteria > Hyphomicrobiales > Nitrobacteraceae > Bradyrhizobium > Bradyrhizobium sp. 62. The sequence goes on along the minus strand of NZ_JADPIT010000023.1, from coordinate 349,263 downwards.
GGCTCGAGCGGCCGCAATCCGGCGAGACCATGGTGACCTACGATCTCACGGGGGACGTCACTGTGCCCCCGCCAAAAAGGAGCGAGTAATATGGGTAGTTTGTCAGGCAAGAACGCTGTTGTGACCGGGTCGACCAGCGGCATCGGGCTTGCCTATGCGCGCGCTTTCGCCGCCGCCGGCGCCAATGTCGTCATCAACGGGTTCGGCTCGCCGGAGGACATCGAGAAGGAGCGCGCCAAGATCGAGTCCGATTTCGGCGTGAAGGCGGTCTATTCGCCGGCCGACATGACCAAGCCGGCCGAGATCGCCGGGATGATCGCGCTCGGCGAGAAGAGCTTTGGTTCGGTCGACATCCTCGTCAACAATGCCGGCATCCAGTTCGTCTCGCCCATCGAGGAATTCCCGCCGGAGAAATGGGATCAGATCATCGCGATCAACCTGTCCTCGGCGTTCCATGCCATTCGCGCCGCCGTCCCCGGCATGAAGAAGAAGGGCTGGGGCCGCATCATCAATACCGCTTCCGCGCATTCGCTGGTCGCCTCGCCCTTCAAGTCGGCCTATGTGTCGGCCAAGCACGGCATCGCCGGCCTGACCAAGACCGTGGCGCTCGAGGTCGCGACCAGCAAGATCACCTGCAACTGCATCAGCCCCGGCTATGTCTGGACGCCGCTGGTGGAGAAGCAGATCCCCGACACCATGAAGGCCCGCAATCTCACGCGCGACCAGGTCATCAACGACGTGCTGCTCGATGCGCAGCCGACCAAGGAGTTCGTCACCTCCGAGCAGGTCGCAGCCCTCGCGCTGTTCCTGTGCGGCGACGATGCCGCGCAGATCACCGGCACCAACCTGTCGATCGACGGCGGCTGGACCGCGGAGTAGAGCGCGACGGCTGGCAAATGGCGGAGCCGAGCTCCGCCATTTTCGTTCAGTGCGTCCAGGCCAGCGCCGTCTCGAATGCCGAGGACAGGTGCAACTCCGCGAACATGATCTTGCCGGCGACCACGAACAGCACGCTGGCAAGTGTCAGGCGCAGCACCGTCTCGGGCACGCGCGTCGCGCTAAAGCTGCCGACGACGATGCCGGGCAGCGAGCCCAACAGCAGCACGCCCATCAGCGCCCAATCCACGTCGCCAAGCGCCCAGTGCCCCATTCCGGCGATCAGCGTCAGCGGGACGGCATGGGCGATGTCGGAGCCGACGATGGTCGCCACCGGCAGGCGCGGATAGAGCAGCAGCAGAACGGTGACGCCGACCGCGCCGGCGCCGACCGATGAAATCGAGACCAGCACACCGAGCACGATTCCGGTGACGACGGTTGCGATCGCGGTGGTGCGGTCATCGACCTGCTCCAGGCGCCGGCGATAGCGCTCCATGATCGATCTGCGGAAGATCAGCGAGGTCGCGGTCAGCAGCAGCGCGAAGCAGAGCACGAGGTTGACGAGATTGCGCTCGGAATCGCTCTTGAGATCGAGCTTCCAGAGCACGAGCAGCGTCAGCGCGCTCGCCGGAAGACTGCCGCAGGCGAGCCGCAGCACCGCCGGCCAGTGCACGCTGCGCGACCAGCCATGCACCAAGCTACCGCCGGTCTTGGTGGCGGCGGCATAGAGCAGGTCGGTGCCGACCGCAGTCGATGGATGAATCCCGAACAGCAGGATCAGCAGCGGCGTCATCAACGAACCGCCGCCGACGCCGGTCATCCCGACCAGCAGGCCGACGCCGAACCCGGAGGCGACGTAGAGTGGATCGATCATGTCCAGGGAATCTTAGGTTTATCTCGTCAGTTGGGCAATATGACGTAGAATAAACTTTCCCTGCAGCGCAACCGATTGGAGCGAATAAGAAAAATCCTCCTGCAGGGGGCCGAAGTGGAGGTGTTTTCTCCAATTCATCGCTCTCTTGCAAAACGGACATTCGGTTAGACGTCAAACGAGAATCCAGAGCTTCGGTTCTGATCAATCAGAACCGATAACGCTCTAGGCATATTGCCTACCGGGCTCATTCAGCCCCGCGACCGGTCGCCGGGACGTGTGGCGGATGTGGACGATATGGATTACGTCGCCACGGACACGGTAAAATATCCGGAATGGGTAGCGGACGACCGCTGCGACACGAACCTCGGAACGGTGCGCAACGCGTGGCGCCGAGAAAGGCGCGCGAAGGACGCGCTCCACGACGTCAACAAATCTCCGGCCGACAGCTTCGGCGACCACAGGGCTGGCGTTGCTGGCATAATAGGTCGCGATGTCCGCGAGATCAGCAAGCGCCTCTCGCGTCCAGACGACCTTCATCCGCGCGCAAATTTCGCGAAGGCCTCCGCAACCTCGGCATCCGTAGCGACCTCGCCGCGATCAATGGACGCCAAGGCCGCGTCGATGCTCCGCAATTCCTCTTGCGTCGCAAGATACTCGCCGCCGAGCAGCTCACTCTCGATTTCGCTGGCAATGGCGACCAACTCGTTCTGGGCCTCTTCAGGCCAAGTCTGGGCACGTTCCAGAAGGTCTCGTAGATCGCTTACAGCCATGGATCCGACTATATCAGGCGGCGGATGGCTTTCCAATCGCCTTGAGCTGACGGCTAGCGCCCGAACGCCAGCACGTGCAGGCCGAGACGTTGTCGCACGATCCAGAACAGCAGGACCGTCTCGAAGCAGAGCGAGATCGAGGTCGCGGCCGCGGCACCGTGGCCGCCGTAGCGCGGCACCAGCGCGATGCAGAGTACCAGGTTCATCACAAAGGCCAGCGCATAGGCCAGCGCGCAGATCTTCTGCTGCCCGAGCATGTTGAGCAGGCGTTCGACCGGGCCGATCGCGGAGCGCACTACGAGCCCGATCGCGGCGACGAACATGATATCGTAACCGACCACGAATTGCGCTCCGAACAGCCAGAGCAGCGGCTTGCCGAGCGCGAGCAGCACGATCGTCGCTGCCAGCGACGGCCAGAACGTCCAGTTGATGGCATGCGCCACGTAAGCCGAGAGCCGCGCCTTGTCGCCGGCCGCGTTGTATTCGGCAAAGCGATGCGCGGTCGTCGCCGACATCGCGTAGTGGATGAAGGAGACCAGCGCCAGCGTCTTCACCACGGCGAAATAGACACCAACCTCATCGGAGGAACGGAACTGCTGAAGCACCAGCACGTCGGTATAGGACAGGAGCAGGTAGAAGCTTTCGACCAGCAGGATCGGCAGCGAGACGGCGAGCCAGCCGCCGATGTCATAGGCCTTGGGGCCTGGTTCGATGTGACCAGCGAGCTTGCGGTTCAGCACCATCATCTGCCCGGTCATCGCGATCCACACCGCGCCCGCGCTCGCGACCATCGCGGCGACCGCGCCGAGATGATAGCCGAGCAGGAAGGCGCAAGCCGTGATGCCGATGATCAGCGCCTGGCGGATGATGAATTGCGGCATCAGGCCGAGCTGCATCCAGTCATGCGAGCGCGCGATGCCGTCCTGGGTGTTGGCGACGACGAAAGCGGGCAGCGTCATGCAGCCGATATAGAGCGGCAGCACCTCGGCCGGCTCGATCCAGGGCGACAGCAATTTGACCATGCCGGCGAGGCCGAGCGACACCAGTGCGGACACCGCAAAGGTGAGCCAGCGGCTGCCCGAGAGAAAGCCGCGCAGCAGCGCATGCTCGCCACGGGCGCGGTATTCCGGAATGATTTTTTGCGCGGAGGCCGAGATGCCAAAGTCCATCATGCTGCCGAGCAGCAGCACCCAGGTCCAGACATAGACATAGACGCCGTAGTCCGACGTCCCCATCCAGCGCGCGAGCAGAACCTGAGAGAAATAGGCAAGGCCGGCGCTGATCACGCGGATGACGAAGATGGTGCCGGCCAGCCGCCGCGTCAGCGATGCTTCGCTCGACCCGCCCGTTAATTTTTCGCGCAGCCGCGCGATGAGGCCGGCAGGTCCGGTCGTTGCGGGTTCTGCATCCATCACGGCCAAATCGAAGGGTCCCCGAGGCGCGCACGAGTGCTGCGGCAGACTTGCCGCAGGAGCCTTGGGGATTAGCAACCATTCGTTAAGATTCGGTTGGATCAAGGATGTCGTCCTGGCGAATGCCAGGACCCATACCGCGTGATCTGTCAGGAGGAATTGGGTAGCAGTTCCAAAGAAGGAGTCTTCGCCAAACTAATCCCTGGGGTAATGGGTCCCGGCCTGCGCCGGGACGATCACTCACTCCAAGTTGGTATTGAACTCGTACGACTTCTCCGGTCCGACCAGCGTGAACTTCAGCGCTGCGCCGTCGGGCTTGGCGCCCGGCGGCAGTCCGTCGAGTTCGAAAGAAAATCGCTTCACGCCCGGTGGGCTGGGCTCGACCGGCGCCGGGATCGGCAACGCCCAATCGGGCGTCGGACCTTCCACATAGAGATTGACGGTGCGCGCATCCGGCACCACGACGTCCACCACCACATTCTTGGGCCCGTCGCGCTTGACGTCCCGGATGGTGAGCGGGTTGGGATCGCCGATCGTGGCAGGCTTGGGCACGGTGTCGAGCGCTGCACGCAAATTGGCGTCCTCGGTCGAGGCGACGCTGTTGAAGCCAAGCTCGGCGCGAGCCTCGACCGGGATGCAAAGCTTTTCGCACACCGCATAATTGATCTCGGCGCGCAACGTCACCGGCTTGTCGGCCGCCTTGGCGATGATGCGCAGGGGCAGCACGATCTGATCGTGATAGCCGATCGAATGGCCGCCCGCGCCGTCGTCGAATTTCTGCGGGGCCGGCCACATCACCGTCACCGCCTCGACATTGTCGGATTTCGAGAAATCGAAGCGCGGCGGAACGCCGGAATCGCCCGGCATGCGCCAATAGGTTTTCCAGCCGGGCTGGATCTGGAAGGCGATACCGCCGAGCAGGACGGCGCCGCTGCGCGATCCCGCGAGCAACCGCACCGCGGAATGTCCATCGCGCTGCCACGGCGATGAATCGTCGGCATGGGCCGCAAGCGCCAGCGACGACGCGAGCAGGGTTGTCGCGACGCCAATCGCCGCACGCCGGGGAACTCTTGTCAGCATGGTACGTCTTTACAGGGTCACCCCGCGGCAAACCATTGAATTGCTTGTGATGGATGCACTTGAATCAAGGCCCTGCAAGCCTTGATTTGACAGCGGCCCGGCCCGACATCAGGATAGGAATTGAAACCGGAGTGCTTCACCGATGGCTCCCACAGGCAAGAGGACGGGCGAAAGCACCCGCAAGTCAGCCCCCGCGCTCCCGAGCTCGGCGGGCTACCTCGACGGCCAGCTGTTGATCGCCATGCCCGTGATGGGCGACGAGCGCTTCGAGCGCTCGGTGATCTATCTCTGCGCCCACTCCGCCGAAGGCGCGATGGGCATCATCGTCAACCACCCGGCCGGCAGCATCGACTTCCCCGAGCTGTTGCAGCAGCTCGGCATCATCAACAAGGGCGAGCACATCAAGCTGCCTGAGAACGCCGAAAGCATGAAGGTGCTGCGCGGCGGTCCGGTCGATACCGGCCGCGGCTTCGTGCTGCACTCCAGCGATTTCTACATCGAGAACGCGACGCTCCGGATCGACGACGGCGTCTGCCTCACCGCGACCGTCGACATCCTGCGCGCCATCGCTAACGGCTCCGGCCCCAAGCACGCCATCCTCGCGCTCGGTTATGCCGGCTGGGCGCCCGGCCAGCTCGAGACCGAAATCCAGAGCAACGGCTGGCTGCATTGCGACGCGGATTCGGATTTGATCTTCGGCGATGACGTCGACGAAAAATACGGGCGCGCACTGCGCAAGATCGGCATCGATCCCGGCATGCTCTCGAACGAGGCCGGGCACGCCTAGCGCCT
>NZ_JADPIT010000023.1:339972-343342 GCF_023073035.1 Bradyrhizobium sp. 62 | reverse complement strand
GCGATGACACCGATTGCTGAGTAACGCCTACTCCGCCGCCTGCTGCTGCACCGTCGGCTCCGTGCCTGCGACCGTCGCGCGGCGCATGTCGCGGGGCTGCGACTGGTCGTAGCGGCGGACGCGGTGCATGGTCTGGCGGTTGTCCCACATCACGAGGTCATGCAGCGTCCATTTGTGGACGTAGACGAACTCGCTGTGCGTTGCGTGCTCGTTGAGATCGCGCAGCAGCAGCCTTCCCTCGGGGACGCTCATGCCGACGATCTTGCCGGCATGCGATGAGAGATAGAGCGACTTGCGGCGATGCACGGGATGGGTGCGCACGAGACGTTGAAGCACCGGCTTGAACATCTGCTTCTCGTCGTCGGTGTATTCGGTGAAGCCGAGCGATCCCCGCGAATACATCAGCGAGTGCTCGCAGACGAGGTCCTCGATCTCCGCCTTGGTCTCGTCGTCAAGCGCGTCATAGGCCGCGCGCATGTCGGCGAATTCGGTGTTGCCGCCCTTCGGGTTGAGCACGCGGGCCGACAGCAGCGAGAATTTTGCGGGGATGGGGCGGAACGAGCTGTCGGAATGCCACAGGCAGTTGCCGAGGTTGAACAGATGCGCGCGGCTGTCCTTTGCCAGCGGCTTGCCGTCCTTGCCGAGATTGGAGACGTCGTTCAGGCCCGATTGGAGGCGGTAGTCCTTTTCCTTCGTGACCGTGCCGCCGCGCGCGTCCTCGCGCTGGCCGAAATTCAACGCGAAAGCCATCTGCTGTTCGTCGGTGATGTCCTGGTCGTGGAACACCAGCACCGCATATTTGTCCATGGCGGCTTCGATCTCGCGCGCCTCGACCTCGGTGAGAGGTTGCCGCAGGTCGAGGCCGGAAACCTCGCCGACAAAATGTTTGTGAAGCTGCCGGATGGCGATCGTCATGACGTTTCTCCCGCGAACCGCGAGCGGTTGGTCCGCTCTGTCGGTGAAAAAGTTACTCCCGTAACAAGCGATGTCAACGCTAGGCGTGCATAGCTGCCCGTAGCCCGGATGGAGCGCAGCGTAATCCGGGAAGTCTTCCCGCGAGGTGAGAACCCCGGAGTGCGCTGCGCTCCATCCAGGCTACGCACCTTTGGTGCCGCTCACGCGTTGCGCGCCATCAGGCCGCCGTCGACGGGGATCACCGCGCCGGTGAGGAAGGACGCTGCGGGCAGGCACAGGCTCAGCGTCATGTGCGCGACCTCTTCGGGGTCGCCGTAGCGGCCCAGTGCAGTGCGGCGCTTGGCGTAGATGATCTTGTGCTCTTCCGAGATCCTGTCGGTGATGGCGGTGCGGATCGGCCCCGGGCAGATGCAATTGACGGTGATGCCTTCGCGGCCAAGCTCCACCGCGAGCGAGCGGGTGAGGCTGGCGACGCCGCCCTTCGCCGCCGAATAGGGGCTGTGCAATGCGGTGGCGCCGAGCGCCTCGGTCGAGGCGATGTTGACGATGCGCGGGCTCTTCGACTTGCGCAAGTGAGGCAGCGCGGCGCGGATGATGCGCGGATGCGCCGTCAGCATCACCGCGATACCCCTAGCCCAGGCGTCCTCATAGGCCTCGTCGTCGATCGCGACGCGCACGGAGATGCCGGCATTGTTGACGATGATGTCGAGCCCGCCGAAATGCGTCGCGACGTCGCCGACCACGCGCCTGATCTCATCGCCGTCGGCCACGTCGAGCTTCCAGGCTTTCGCGGCTCCGTCGCTTGCCGCGATCTCCTTCGCCACGGCCAGCGCGCCCTGCTCGTCATAATCGGTGACGGCGACGTTGGCGCCCTCGGTGGCGAACACGCGGGCCGTTGCGCGTCCCATGCCGCTGGCCGCGCCGGTGACGAGAACGGTCAGGCCCTTCACGGAGCGGCTGAGTTGTTTGAAATCGGCCATGCTGTTTCCTCTGAGCCCTGCTTGTTCTTGTTGTGATTGACAAGGCTGTCATCGATCCGCAGACAGGTCAAACAAGCAAGACGATCGGGGAGGCCAGCGATGACGAACGAGCTCGATTTCTCAGGCAAGCAGGTGCTGGTTGTCGGCGGATCCAGCGGCATCGGCAACGGTATCGCGCAAGCCTTTCGCGTCAGGGGCGCGCAAGTCGCGGTCTGCGGCACGCGTGCTCACGCGAAGGAATATTCAGCTGAGGAGGGCTCGGATCTCACCGGTCTCTCCTACGCGCAACTCGACGTCGGCAATGCCGGCGCGGTCGAAGCGTTCAAGCCGTCGTTCGAACGGCTCGATATCCTGGTGCTCGCGCAGGGCGCGGTGCTCTATCGCCGCGGCGAGTTCGAGATGGCCGGCTTTCGCAAGGTCGTCGAGGTCAACCTGATGAGCCTGATGGCCTGCGCCACGCGATTTCATTCCATGCTGCGGGACTCGCGGGGATCGCTGATCATGGTGTCCTCGACCGCGGCCTATCATTCCACCATGGGCAATCCTGCTTACAACGCGTCGAAGACCGGGGCTGTCGGATTGACACGGACGCTCGGCGAGGCCTGGGCCGAAGACGGCATCCGCGTCAACGGCATCGCGCCTGGTCTGGTCGACACCAAGATGACGAGGGTCACGACCGAGAATCCCAAGCGGCTCGAAGGTGCACTTTCACGCATTCCGCTGCGGCGATTGGGCACGCCTGCTGACATGGCGGGCGCGGCGCTGTTCCTGGCATCTCCGCTGTCGTCCTACATTATCGGCCAGACGTTGGTCGTCGACGGCGGGCTGATTCTCTGAGTCCAATTTCAAGTCAGATGGAACTGCGCCGCTCCTGATCGGTTACTTGGGCTGACCCCCGAGGAGGAGCATCATGGATAAAGATCGGATTGTCGGATCGGCCAAGGAATTCGCCGGACGCGCGGAAGGCGCTGTCGGTGATCTCGCAGGCGATGCGCAGACACAGGCGTCGGGCAAGGCACGCGAAGCGGCCGGCACGGTGCAGAATCTCTACGGCCAGGCCAAGGATGCCGTACGTGACGCGACCGACACCGCGGCCAGCTATGCCAAGGACGCCTACGACAAGCCGGCCGAAACCTTGCGCGACGGTTCGCAGGCGATTGCCCAGAAGGTGCAGGACAACCCGCTCGGCGCGCTGCTGGTCGCCGGCGGCATAGGCTTCGCGCTCGCGTTGCTGATGGCACGGCCTTCCCGCCGCCCGCCGCCGCGCTGGCGCTATTACGGCTGAAGCCAAGGCGCGATAAGCATCAGGCCCCGGACGCAGCGCGGCGTGTAACGCCGCGTTGCCGAGCCGGGGCCTTTTTTTATGGATGTTGCAAGGCGGTGTCCGCTCTGCGGCTGCGCCGCGTCCGGGACATGAGATCAACTATCGGAACACTTCCGCCGATCGCCCGACATTGCCAGGCGGCCGCGGGATC
>NZ_JADPIT010000023.1:335635-339904 GCF_023073035.1 Bradyrhizobium sp. 62 | reverse complement strand
GCGGCGGCGAGCCAAAGCCGAAGAAATCTCGCATCGATGGCGCTGCCTGTGCCGGTTGCTGCGGCACCGGTGGCTTCTTTGGCGCAAGCTTTGGCGGGGCGATCGCTGCGGCCGCACCCGGCGTGCCGCCATCAGGCGTCGTCGCGGCCACCGGCGTATCGCCCTTGGCCTGCTCGCGGCCGACTTCGCGGCGCGGCCAGGCATAATCGTCAGCGCGGCCGGCCGGCGCAGCCAGTGGCTCGCCCTTCACCATCGTCTTCGCAGCGAGCGCATCGACGGCGGCAGGACGTGAGCCCGGCCCACCCAGCAATTGATCGGTCGAGATCGAGGCCGCAACCAGCGGCACGATCGGGCCGGCCAGCGGCCGCGGCGCGGGCTTGCCGGGTTCGGCACTGGTGTCGGGGGTCGCCGGTTCGCTCGGCAGCGCGATCGGGCCGGAGCGCCCGGCGAGCAGGCGGGTGATCTCGCGTTCGACATAGTGGGCGAGCTTGCGCGCGCCGGGTTTTGTGAAATAGACGCCGTCACCGCTGCGGAGTTGACGGATCTGGCCTTCGAAGTCCGGGCCCTTCTGCAAGAAGCGGCCGGCCTCGTCAACAAAGCCGTCCCATACGTCGACGTAAGTGATGCCGGCCTTGGCCGCGCCTTCGCGATAGAGCGAATCCAGGAACAGCATGTCCGCGGTGCCCTTGGGACCGCGGATCGCGGGCAGGCCGACCCAGAGCACCGGCACGCCCTTGGACTTGAGGACGTTGGCGAGCTCCTCGATCTTCTTGCCGTAGAGCTCGACCCAGCGTTCGTCGCGGAATTCGTAGAGGCCGTTCGGGTTACGCGCGGTCTTCTCGGGAGCAGCGACTGCGGGTGCGTCAGCGTTGTCGGCATCATCCTGCGGCAGGTCGGCATCGGCCGGCTTGTCGTCCGGCTTCGCGGCGGTGTCGCCGGGCTTGGCATCGCCAGGCTTGGCCGGTGGTTTGCCGCGCGCGCCCTTGTCGTTCTTCTTGTCCGTCGCCTTGTCCGATTTATCGGGCGCCGCCGCCTCGCGGATCGCGATGCGGTCGTTGAGGCCGAGCATCACCACGACTACGTCGGGCTTCTCGGTCTCGAGAATGCCCTTTGCAGCAGCCGTCCAGTCCGAGGGCTCACCCTTGGGCTGATACTTGATCAGGCCGGACGTGGTCTTGTGCTTGCGGATCACGCCCATGTCGGGCTGCTCGGTGTAGGCATCCTCCAGGCCGTAGGCGAGCCAATCGGCCATGGCGTCGCCGATCACCAGCACGTTCCTGTCGGGAATGGCCTCGCGCTTGGCCGGCGCCGGCGCGCGCGAAAAGTCCTGACGCGGTGCTTGCGGCTGTTGCTGCTGGAACGGCGCGAAGAAGTCGCCGCCGAACCATCCGCCACCGCCACCGCCACCTCCACCGTTCCGCGGCGGCGGCGGAGCCGCGCGCTGCGGTGGGCCGCCGAAGCCGGGGAAGTTGAAGAACTGCGCCGAGGCGGGTCCCGCGACCGACACCAGAATCGCAAGCGCCGTCCCCAGCGCGATCAGCGGGCCGGTCTCGGTCAGCACCTTGAACAGGAACTTCTTCGACATGCGATCTCGGCACGTGCAATGGGGATCGGGACAGGCTCGAATATAATAACGGAATCGGGCGCCAAACGGGCAGATTCTCTCCAGATTCTCTTCAGATCCTTGAGATTCTTGTCCCAAGATTATTGGCCCATACACGGCGAACGGCCGCCCCGGTCAAGGCTGTCGGCCAAAATCCCTGTTCAGGGTTACTTTCGACGCGATTTTACCGCCCGCGCAACCGGTCCAGCGCGTCGGAGGAGGCAAATCCGTCCGCGGGGACCCCGATCGAGGCCTGGAAATTGCGCAGGGCTTCCCGGGTCTGGCCGCCGAACTGACCGTCTGGGGTGCCCTTGTAGAAGCCGCGCTGGGCTAGCAGCTGCTGGAGTTCCAGCCGCTCGGTCCGGGACAGCTCCCGTTCCTGCCGCGGCCAGGGCTGCACGAACGGCTGGCCGCCGCGCAGGCGGTCGGCGAAATGGCCGATCGCCAGCGCATAAGCCTCGGCCGGATTGTACTTCATGATGACCCGGAAGTTCTGCAGCATCAGGAAGCCCGGCCCCTGCGCGCCGGCCGGCGCCAGCAGATAGGCCTTCTCGGCCGGATGCGGGAAGGGCTGGTTGGCCGGGCGCTTGAGGCCGAGCTTTTCCCATTGCGCCACCGTCATCGCCTTGGCGCGATCGGCCAGCATGTAGTTGAAGCCCTGGGGCACCACGACCTCGTAGCCCCAGGTCTGGCCGGCCTGCCAGCCGTCCTTCTTCAGATTGTTGGCGGTCGACGCGATCAGGTCGGAGGGATTGTCGACGACGTCACGCCGGCCGTCGCCGTCGCCGTCCACGGCAAAGCGCTTGAACGCGGTCGGCATGAACTGGGTCGGGCCGAAGGCGCCGGCCCAGGAGCCGCGCAATTGCTCGGGCCTGAGATCGCCGCGGTTGAGGATCTCCAGCGCGGAGAGGAATTCGTCCTTGAAGTAACCCTGGCGGCGGCCGATGCAGGCGAGCGTCGCGGTCGATTGCAGCACGCTCCGGTCGCCCATCTGCGTCGAGTAGTTGGACTCGATGCCCCATATCGAGGCGATGATGTAGCGATCGACGCCGGTGGCTTTTTCGGTGGCGTCGAACTGCGCCTTGTATTTGGCCAGGACCTCGCGGCCTTTGGCGAGGCGGTTGTCGTTCACGAGGATGTCGAGATAATCCCAGATCGACTTAGTGAACTCCGGCTGCGAATCCATCAGGTCCATGATGCGCAGATCGGGCGCGAGGCCTGCCGTGAAGCGCTGGAAATTTTCCTGCGTGATGTTGCGCCGTGCGGCATCGGGCCACATGCCCGCGACGCAATTGTTGAAATTGCCCGCGGCCTCGCGGATCGCGGCGGCTGTCATCAGCGGATGACCGGAGGCGCCGTCCTCGCCGGTCCAGGGTTGAACTCCCGTTTGAGCGCCGCTGGGCCCGGGCGCTGCTGGCGAAGGCGCCTGGTTCGGGCCGGAGAAAATACCGCCGAACAGATTTGACAGACCGTTCTGAGCCTGCGCGCTGGCGGGAAGCGGGAACAGCAGGGCGGCCGCAATCATCGTCGCACCGGTCACGGAGCCGCCCCGTTTTGCCAGCCCTGCCATTGATTGCATCATGTCCACACCTGTCCGGCCAAAATCCGCCCTCAGGAGGCCTGGTTACGGTTGCCAACAGCTTAACAAAGGTGAAATTTTGATGGTGGCCTTTTTCTTAACTCTGTGAGGATGAGGCCCCACATCCGCCTTTGTTGGCGGCTGCAAACAAGCTAGCAAGATGCCATTGCTCCCTTCACGTGTTCCTCAGGTATTCGATCAATCCCATGAAAATCCGCAAAGCCGTATTTCCCGTTGCCGGCCTCGGCACCCGCGTCCTGCCCGCCACCAAGGCGATGCCGAAGGAAATGCTGACGATCGTCGACAAGCCGCTGATCCAGTACGTCTATGACGAGGCCCGGGAAGCCGGCATCGAGCACTTCATATTTGTCACCGGCCGCAACAAAAGTGTCATCGAAGATCATTTCGACCGGATGTTCGAGCTCGATGCGACGCTGGCCGCGCGCGGCAAGAAGACCGAGCAGGACGTTCTGGCGCAGAACCAGCCGGAGGCCGGCGCCGTCAGCTTCACCCGCCAGCAGGCGCCGCTCGGCCTCGGTCACGCGGTCTGGTGCGCGCGCGACATCGTCGGCAACGAACCGTTCGCGGTCGTGCTCCCCGACGAACTCGTGCTCAATTCACCCGGCTGCCTGAAGCAGATGATCGACACCGCCAGCAAGCTCGGCGAAAAATCCAACGTCATCGCGGTCGAGGCGGTGCCTGACCATCTGACCCATCAATACGGCATCTGCGGCGTCGGCAAACGCACCGGCAAGATGTTCGAGGTCGACGGCATGGTCGAGAAGCCGGCCAAGGGCACCGCGCCCTCCAACCTCTCGATCACCGGCCGCTACATCCTGCAGCCGGAGATCTTCAAGATCCTTGAGACCCAGGAGCGCGGCGCCGGCGGCGAGATCCAGCTCACCGACGCCATGATCGGCCTCGCCAGATCGCAAAAATTCTACGGCGTCGAGTTCGAGGGCGAGCGCCACGATTGCGGCTCCAAACCCGGCTTCCTCCGCGCCAATATCGCCTACGGCCTGAAGCGGCCGGAGCTGCGTGACGGGCTCATTGCGGAGATGAAGAAATATCTGGGGCAGTAGCGCTC
>NZ_JADPIT010000023.1:326236-335625 GCF_023073035.1 Bradyrhizobium sp. 62 | reverse complement strand
TTCGCTTCGCTCGCAATGACGGAACGAACTCCTCACGCCACCAGCGACAGCTTCGGCAGGCTCGCGACCACCGACTGGTTGCGGCCGCCGGCTTTTGCGGCGTAGAGGGCCTTGTCGGCGGCGGCGACCAGCAGCGGCCAGTCCATGCCCGTGGTCGGAACGAGGCTCGCGATGCCGCAGGACACCGTCGAGCTCGTGTGGTCGTCGGACCAGCCCTGCACCTTGGCGCGGATCTTCTCGGCCACCGTGAGGGCGTCGGTGACCGAGGTGCCCGGCAGCAGCACGGCGAATTCCTCGCCGCCATAGCGCGCCGCGCAGTCGCCGGCGCGGCTCACCGAATCGGAAATGCAGATGGCGATGCCGACCAGCACCTGGTCGCCGGCCTGGTGGCCGAACGTGTCGTTGTAGGCCTTGAAGTGATCGGCATCGATCATCAAGAGCGCGATCGGCGTCTGCTGCCGCATCGCGCGGCGCCATTCGACGTCGATCACCTGGTCGAACTTGCGGCGGTTCTTCAGGCCGGTGAGCGCGTCGGTCGTCGCCATCTCCTCGAGCTTGCGCTCGGCCTCGGCGCGCCGGCCGATCTCGCGCGCGAGCACCAGCGTCGATGCGAGCATGAACAGGCTGAGCGCCAGCACCACGGCGCCGATGCGGTAGGCTTCCCTCTGCCAGAGCTCGAACACCGCGGCCAGCGGTTTGCCCGCCACCACGAACAGCGGACCGCTGTCGCTGCTGCGCACATAAAGTCGCGGAGTCGGATCGACCGGGCCCTGGCCCGCATAGGAGGCGCCGACCCGGAGATTTTCGGCCTTCCATGTCCGCCGATCGTTCAGGTTGGTGCCGATCACGTCGAGGTCGAACGGGCGCCGCATCATGATGGTGCGGTCGCGCTTGAGCACGGTGATGGTGTCATGGGGATCGAGGTTCAGCCGCTCGAACAACTCGTGGAAATAGCTGAAGCGGATCGAGCCGGCGACGACCCCGAGGAAGCCGCCGTCGGTGTCACTGATGCGCCGGCTCAGCACGATTGCATAGGCGCCGCGGAACAGCATCGGGCGGCTGATGAAGAGGCCGGTTTCGGGACTGTCCCGATGGGCCTTGAAGTAATCCTCGTCGCCCCGGTTCACGGCAACGGGATCGAGCGTCGAGGCGTCGATGGTCAACCGGCCGTCGGCGTCGAACACCTGGATCGCGCCGAAATGCCTCGCCGTGGTCGAATGGTCGAACAGGATGAGGTGACGGATCGGCTTCGAGACCGTGGCGATTTCCGGCAGCAGCATGTTGCTGGCGACCGCCTTGAGGGCCAGATCGTAGATCTCGATGTTGCGGCTGACGTCGGACTCGATGGTCGTCGCCAGGTTTTCCAGCGTCTGGCGGGCGAGCGCCTCCTCGCCGCGGCGCATGTCCAGCATGACGTTGACGCAAATGGCGGAAAAGCCGATCACCGTCACCACGGACGAGATGATCAGCAGCTTCGCCGAAAGCCGCCATGGCCGTCGGGCCGTGACGTCGCGCCATCGAGACAACATCGTTTGCTCCCGGCATCAGTGAATGCGCCCGAAAGCTTGAGTAGTGTTTAAGCCGGGACGGCGCTGCCGGAATGAGTTAAAAATTGGTTTCCGCGGCTCACGTTTTTGGGCAAAGCGGGCCTTCGACCAGCGAAGAGGACAGCGGTGAACGACTACGACGCGTTGCGCGATTATCTGATGCGGCAGAAGCAGGCGGAATTCGTGCTGACCTATGAACAGATCGAAGAGATCATCGGCGCGGCCCTGCCGCGCGCGGCGAATCGTGCCTCATGGTGGGACAGCCTGCGCAGCCCGGATATCCAAATGCCGCAACGCGAAGCCTGCCTCGCCGCGGGTTTCAAGGCGATGCGGATGCCGGACGGCGAGAGCGTGCGGTTCACCAAGCTGAAGAGTGACCGGCGTAGGCCTGGGTGAGGCGAGGGGAAGCTAGCTCGCCGCTTCCAGGCGCACTTCTGTGAGCAGGCGCATCGCGGCGTCGGCATCCATGGGTTCGCCGAAGGCAAACCCTTGCGCATATTCGCAGCCCATCTGGTAGAGCTCGACCGCGTCGGAATCGGTCTCGGCACCTTCGGCGACCACGTCCATGCCGAGGTCGTGCGCGAGCGCGATGATGGACTTCAGGATCACCGGGCGGGTGCCGCGGTTGGTGGTGCGAACGAAGGACTGGTCGATCTTGATGGTGTCGAACGGGAAGCGCTGCAGATAGGCCAGCGACGAATGCCCGGTGCCGAAATCGTCGAGCGACAGCCCGGTGCCGAGCTCGCGGATCCGCGTCAGCATCTGTGCCGCGTGCTCCGGATTCTCCATCACCAACGATTCCGTCAGTTCCAGCTTCAGCGTGCCGCGCGCGACCGAGGAGCGCGACAGCACGGTGCGGATATCGTGGATCAGATCGTGGCGCAGCAATTGCCGCGAGGAGACGTTGACCGATGCGAAGATCGGCTCGCGCGAGCGCATCGCGCGCTGCCAGATCGAGAGCTGCTTGGCGGTCTGGTCGAGCACGAACATGCCGAGGTCGATGATCAGGCCGGTCTCTTCCGCGATGGTGATGAATTCCGACGGCGCCATGCGTCCGAGCTTGGGATGATCCCAGCGCACCAGCGCCTCGAAGCCGGCGACGGAGCGGTCTTCAAGCCGCACGATCGGCTGGTACAGGATCGTGAGCTCCTGCCGCTCGATGGCGCGGCGCAGTTCGCTCTCGAGCGTCAGCCGGTCGGTCTTTCGCGCGCGCATCGCGGACTTGTAGACGTCGATGCGGTCGCCGCCGATGCGCTTGGAGTGATACATCGCAAGCTCGGCGTCCTTGATGATCTCGTCCGTGAGCTGAACTTGCGGATCGGACAAGGCAAGGCCGATCGAGGCCGTGAGAAAGATCTCGCGTTCGTTGAAGGCGATCGGCGCGCGGATGGTCTTGCGGATGGTCTCGGCGAAGGCGGTGATGCGGGCGGGGTCCTGCTCCGAGAGCAGGATCAGGCCGAACTGGTCGCCGGCGAGCCGCGCCAGCGTATCCTGCGGCTTCAGGATGCGGGTGAGGCGGCGGGCCAGCGTAAGCAGGATGGAATCGCCGACCGCTATGCCGACGGAATCGTTGACCTGCTTGAAGCGGTCGAGGTCGATCACCATCAGCGTCGGCCGCAACGTCGGCATGGTCTTGGCGAAATGCGCGACGGCGCCGAGGCGGTCCATGAACAGCTTGCGGTTGGGCAGGCCGGTCAGATTGTCATGCACGGAATCGTGCAGCAGGCGCTCCTCGGCGTTGCGGAGCTCGGTGACGTCGGTGAGCGTGCCGACCACGCGCGAGACCTCGCCGTCCGAGCCGACCACCGGACGCGCCTTCAGCGCGAACCACATGAAGTGACCGTCCGGCGTGCGCAGGCGGAAATCCTGCACCAGGCGGCCGCGGCGCTGGTCGAGCACGCTGTCGAGCGCTGCGCGAAAACGGTCCTGGTCGAGCGGGTGCAACACTTCGAGCCAGGAGGCGGCCGGACCTTCCAGCGTGCCGCGCTTGAGGCCGAGCAGGGCCTCGGTCTCGGGGCTGGTGAAGACCTTGTCGGCGGAAACGTCCCAGTCCCAGATCAGATCGCCGGAACCGGCCAGCGCCAGCGCGCGGCGCTCGATGTCGGAGACGACGCCGGTGGTGGCGCCGCCGCCGGCGAATGCATGCTGCATCACCGTGAAGCCGATCAGCATCACGATCAGCACGAGGCCGCCGAGCAGCGCAGGGCCGACGATGTCGTTGGTGACGGAGCCCGCGACCGTCATGCCGGCCGCGACCACCCAGACCACCAGCAGGAACCAGGTCGGGATCAGCAGCACCGCGCGGTCGAAGCCGTGGGTGGAGAGATAGACGATCAGCGCGAAGCCGGCGAAGGCAATCAACACCAGCGATATGCGCGCGATGCCGGACGCCACCGCAGGGTCGAACAGGGCCAGCGCGACGAGAGAGCCCAGGAACGCGAGCCAGCCCACCGTGATGTGGGAATATCGCACGTGCCATCGACTGAGATTGAGATAGGCGAACAGGAACACCAGCAGCGTCGCCGCCAGGATCGCCTCACCCGCCGCGCGCCAAATGCGCTCGGCGTTGTTCGACATGTCGAGCACCTTGCCCCAGAAGCCGAAATCGACGCCGATATAGACCAGCACCGCCCAGGCCAGCGCCGCCGCGGCCGGGAACATGATGCTGCCCTTGACCACGAACAGAATGGTCAGCACCAGCGCCAGCAAGCCGGAGATGCCGATCACGATGCCCTGGTACAGCGTGAACGAGTTGACCTTGTCCTTGTAGGATTCCGGCTCCCACAGATAGAGCTGCGGCAGCTTGTCGGTGCGCAGCTCCGCGACGAAGGTGACGACGGCGCCGGGATCGAGGGTGACGCGGAAGACGTCGGCGGTCGGACTCTCCTGCCGCTCTGGCCGGTCGCCGGTCGAGGGCGTGATGGTCGCGATGCGCGACAGCCCGAGATCGGGCCACAGCAGCCCCGAAGAGACGATCCGGTAATGCGGGGCGACGATCAGGCGGTCGAGCTGGTCGTCGGTGTTGTTGGCGAGCGCGAACACCACCCAGTTCTGGCCACCCTCGCGGGCGCGCACCTCGATGCGGCGGACGATGCCGTCGGTGCCGGGCGCGGTGGAGACCTGGATCCGGTCGGCGTCGCTGCGCTGATGCTCGAGCACGCCGGTGAGGTCGATTGCGGGCGCGTCACCGCGGACGCTGACAGCGTCGAGCGCGCGCGCCGGGAACGCGCAGACGAGAATCATGAGGCCCAGCGCTATGGGCGCGAGGCACCTGATCAGACGCAAGGTCAGTTCTCCGCGTTCGACGCAAACTCTTCGGTGCAGGCTCTTCGGTGCACGGCGTTTTCCGAACGGAACAAGGTGGTTCGGTGCGTCGCGATAGATGCCACGAAAGCAAGGAAAATCAAAGGGTTTCCGGCCTGCCCTGTGGGTCGCTGACCTAGACCTCCAACACAATTTTGCCAATATGTGCCGAGGTTTCCATCCGCCGGTGCGCGTCGGATGCCTTTTCCAGCGGGAAAGTGCTGTCCATCAGTGGCTTGACCCGGCCTTCGCGCAATAGCGGCATCACTTTCGCCTCGATCGCGGCCACCATCGCCGCCTTGTCCGCATTACTACGGGGGCGCAGCGTCGAGCCGGTATGGGTCAGGCGCTTCACCATCACCTTGGCGATGTTGACGGTGACCTTGGGCCCGTTGAGGGTCGCGATCTGCACGATGCGGCCGTCGAGCGCGGCGGCGTCATAGTTGCGGTCGACATAGTCGCCGGCGACCATGTCGAGGATCAGATTGGCGCCGGCATTGTTCGTCTCCGCCTTGACCACGGCGACGAAGTCTTCCGTCTTGTAGTTGATGGCACGATCCGCGCCGAGCTTGAGGCAGGCATCGATCTTGTCCTGCGATCCTACGGTGACGATCACCTTCGCGCCGAACGCTTTGGCGAGCTGGATCGCCATGGTGCCGATCCCCGACGAGCCGCCATGGATCAGCAGCGTCTCGCCGGCCTTTAGGCCGCCGCGCTCGAACACGTTGTGCCAGACCGTCATCAGCGTTTCCGGCAATGCGCCGGCTTCCTTGATCGACAGCGACGGCGGCACGCTCATCGCCTGGCCGTCCTGCGCGATGCAGTACTGCGCATAGCCGCCACCGGCGACCAGCGACATCACCTTGTCGCCGATCTTGTGCCGCTTGGCGTTGCTGCCGACGGCGACCACTTCGCCGGCGATCTCAAGGCCGGGCAGGTCGCTGGCGCCGGGCGGCGGCGGATAGGCGCCGGAGCGCTGCGCCACGTCGGGCCGGTTGACGCCGGCGGCCTGCACCTTGACCAGGATCTCGTCGGGACCGGGCTGCGGCAGCGCCCGTTGTTCCGGCACCAGCACTTCCGGTCCGCCGGGTTTCGAGATGGCGACCACGGTCATTTGCGCGGGCAGCTTGTCCATGATGTGTCCTTGAGCAAAGGTGCGGGATGGAACGAGGCCATTGCTTAGCCAGCGCGGTGCAGGCTGGCAACCGCCTCAGCCGCTTGTGAAGCGAACGCAGGAGGAACCACGATGGCAATGGAAGACGACGACCGCCCGCGCAAGAAGATCAGCCATGACATCGGACAGGATCTCTCGCTCTTGTCGGTGGAGGAACTGACCGAGCGCATAGCGCTGCTCAAGGGCGAGATCACAAGGCTGGAAGAAGCCGCAACAAAGAAGCGCGCCTCGCGCGATGCGGCGAACAGCGTTTTCAAGAAGTAGCTCGAAACAATAGCTGTCGTCCCGGCGGAGGCCGGGACCCATACGCCGTGCGAGCAGTTTTCCGAAGACTCGGAGTTGCCGGCTCGCGCGACGACTTTTCCCTGTGGCTATGGGCCCCGGTCTCCGTGCGCAATTGCGCACTAGGCCGGGGCGACGGAGAGAATTCGTTCCGCGGGCGCACTCGGCCACTGACCGACATGGCTAACGAACCCTCAAAATGTTCGCTCGTTTACTCCACATTAAGCTTTCGAGTTTATGACTGGGAACTGTCCTTGTTTGGACACCGAGTGGCTCCTGTCCACTCTGTTTGACGCCTCCCTGTTATCAACTTTCAAAGCCGCCGGTTTTCCGGCGGCTCTTTTTTTGCGCCCAGCTCCGCCTTTTTGCGTCTCGCATCGGTTGAATTCCGAGCAAAGACCCGCGGAAACCATATCCATGCTTGTCACTGGACTCGGCGTCCCGCCCGCGCAATGATTTGTTCATCATAAGCCGGCGCCAAAGCCGGGCAGTCAGACAGTTGCGTAAGGGGCGTTAACCATGGAACGTTTGCAAGCCGAAGGCGCTCTCGTTCAACTCAGCGAGCGGTTCACTAATTCTGCGGCGTTCGGCGTCCTGTTCCGCGAGGGCATGGACCTGGTCGAGGAGACCGCCGCCTATCTCGATGGCGCCGGCCGCACCGAGGCCAAGGCGCTCGATCGCGCCGTCAGCCTCACCTACGCGACCGAGAGCATGCGTCTGACCACCCGCCTGATGCAGCTCGCCTCATGGCTGCTGCTGCACCGCGCAGTCAAGGAAGGCGAGATGACGTTGGGCCAGGCCAACCGGGAAAAAACCAAGGTCAAGCTCTCCGCCGCCGATCCCGGCTCCACCGACAGCATCGAGAAGCTGCCGTCGCAGCTCCAGGATCTGATCCATCGTTCGATGAGCCTCCAGACCCGCGTGCGCCGCCTGGACACCACCATCCACACCCCGCCGGTCGATCATTCCTCGATCGGCAACCCGCTGGTGCCGCATCTCAACGCGCTGAAGGCCGCGTTCGAGCGGTAAGCCCCCGTCATTGCGACGAGCGTCCCCCCAAAACAAAAAACGCCCCCGGCTCTCCGGGGGCGTTTTTCGTCTCCAGCCGCGAGGGCCGGATCAATCCTTTTTGAGAAAGCCCGAAAACTTCTTCTGGAAGCGCGAGACGCGGCCGCCGCGATCCATCAGCTGCGCGTTGCCGCCGGTCCAGGCCGGGTGCGACTTGGGGTCGATGTCGAGGTTCAGCGTGTCGCCTTCCTTGCCCCAGGTGGAGCGGGTCAGGTACTCGGTTCCGTCGGTCATCACGACCTTAATCGTATGATAGTTCGGGTGAATTTCGGCTTTCATGGCAATTCCTCGGCGCCCCGGCGCCTCACTTGAGTGGCTATCGAATGACGGATTTGGCGGGGTCTATACCCCACGGGCCCCTGTAAAACAAGCCATTGCAGAGCCTTTGGGGCCTTAGGGGACCGGGCGGCCCCCTAAGGGACATCCCGGATTTGCCACGCCTGCTCGCGCGGCCTATCTGGAGCAGACTACCTCTCTTTGTCTTTTGGTCGGATCTCATGAGCGCAGTTGAACGGCTTGAAACCGGGCCCGCGGAAGCCCCGTCGATCGAGGCCGACCTGATCGAGGCGCCGGCGAAGAGCCGCGCGAAGCTGCGGCCGCTGCTGGCGCTCGCGCCCTATGTCGCCCGCTATCGCGGCCGGGCGGCGCTGGCCTTCGTCGCGCTGACGATCGCGGCGCTGACCACCCTGCTGGTGCCGGTCGCGGTGCGCAGGATGATCGATTTCGGCCTGACGCCTGAGGGCATCGAGCTGATCAACAGCTACTTCTCGGTGATGATCGCGGTCGTCGCCGTGCTCGCGCTGGCGAGTGCCGCGCGCTACTACCTCGTGATGACGATCGGCGAGCGCATCGTCGCCGATCTCAGGCGCGACGTCTTCGCCCATCTGCTGTCGCTGTCGCCGGCCTTCTTCGATTCCGCGCGCAGCGGCGAGCTGGTGTCGCGCCTGACCGCCGACACCACCCAGATCAAATCCTCCGTCGGCGCCTCGGTCTCGATCGCACTGCGCAATCTGATGATGTTCTTCGGTGCCGCGGCGATGATGGTGATCACCAGCCCGCGGCTGTCAGGCTTCGTGCTGCTGGCCATTCCCCTGATCGTGCTGCCCCTGGTCGCCTTCGGGCGCTGGGTGCGGCGGCTGTCGCGCAATGCGCAGGACACGCTGGCCGAGGCCTCCGCCTATGCGAGCGAGCTGGTCGGTGCGATCCGCACCGTGCAGGCCTATACCAGCGAGAGCCTCGCCGAGAAGCGTTTCGGCGGCGAGGTCGAGCAGGCCTATGAAGCCGCGCGCACGTCCACGCAGGCGCGCGCCGTGCTCACCGCCATCATCATCTTCATCGTGTTCGCAAGCGTGGTCGCGATCCTCTGGATCGGCTCGCACGACGTGCTGACCGGCACCATCACGCCGGGCCGGCTCGGCCAGTTCGTGCTCTATGCGGCCTTTGCCGCAGCCGGTCTCGGCCAGCTCAGCGAGGTCTGGGGCGAGATCTCGGCGGCATCCGGCGCTGCCGAGCGCCTGTTCGAGATCCTGCATGTGCAGTCCGACATCACCGCGCCCGCGTCGCCGCGCGCGCTGCCGGTGCCGGCGCGCGGCGAAGTCGGCTTCGACCATGTCAGCTTCGCCTATCCGGCACGGCGCGACGTCAATGTGCTCGATGCCGTCTCGTTCACCGTGCGCCCCGGCGAGAAGGTCGCGATCGTCGGTCCGTCCGGCGCCGGCAAGAGCACGATCTTTCATCTGCTGTTGCGCTTCTACGATCCGCGCAGCGGCGCGATCTCGCTCGACGGCGTGCCGGTCAAATCCGCCGATCCGCGTGAATTCCGCTCCCGCATCGCGCTGGTGCCGCAGGAATCCAACGTGTTTGCGGCAAGCGCCCGCGACAACATCCGCTTCGGCCGGCCCGATGCCACCGACGCCGAGGTCGAGCGTGCCGCCGAGCTCGCGCATGCCGCCGAGTTCATCCGGCGCCTGCCCGAAGGTTTCGACACCCCGCTCGGCGAGCGCGGCGTGACGCTA
>NZ_JADPIT010000023.1:313505-326226 GCF_023073035.1 Bradyrhizobium sp. 62 | reverse complement strand
GCGGCCAGCGCCAGCGCATCGCGATTGCCCGTGCGATCCTGCGCGATGCGCCGCTTCTCCTGCTCGATGAAGCCACCTCCGCGCTCGATGCCGAAAGCGAGACGCTGGTGCAGACCGCGCTGGAAGAGCTGATGCGCCACCGCACCACGCTGGTGATCGCGCACCGCCTCGCCACCGTGCTGTCGTGCGATCGCATCCTGGTGATGGACCAGGGCAGGATCGTCGAGCAGGGCACGCATGCGGAGCTCGTGGCCGCGAACGGACTCTATGCCAGGCTGGCGAGGTTGCAGTTCGAGGGGGCGTGAGGCGTCGCCTCACGCACAGTGTCATCGCCCGCGAAGGCGGGCGATCCAGTACTCCGAGACGGTCGTGATTAATCGAGAAGCCGCGGCGTACTGGATTCCCCGCCTTCGCGGGGAATGACGGCGGAGATTTTGGCAGGCGCGTCGCGCGACAAGGTCTTCCTTCATAGCAAGCGGATGATGGATGTTTGTCGATCTCGCGAAGAGCACGATCCGGATCGGCCGCCCTGCGCCCCTGGTGATTGGGAATACTTGAATGATTGTTCTGATCGGTCCGGTACTCTTCATCCTCCTCATCCTGTTCGCTATTCGGCAGCAAAAGCGCGGCCTTGCGGGATGGAAGGCGGCCCTGCTTGTTATCGTGGGCACAGGCGCGATCGCTGTGTTGAGTTTCGGATTGCTCATCGTGGGCTTCCGGAATTTCGGATAGGGCGCCCGCGCGCCCTGAGCCGAGTGGATGGACCTTGCGGTTCCCCCGGATGTGGCGCCTAATCGGGTATCGCCGGCCAAAGGCTCGTCCATAGGCGTCGGTGCCTGAGAGATGATTTGCGCTCCCGCCTCAACGGGAGTGCGCATCATGGCCCAGCCATACAGCGAAGAGACCCGCGAACTCCTGGAGCGGGCGCAGCGAACGATCAACGAGTCGATCGAGCTTCGCGAAGAAAGCCGCCACGCGATCCTCAAAGCCAAAAGCTGGCAATTCGAGCTCGAACTCCGCCTGAGCCGAGAGCGCGTCACGGAGAGTTACGCGACAGCGCCGATCATCGACACTTCGGCGACAGCGCCGGCACATTCGGCCATGGCCAGTTCTTCCAGCTCCCGTCCTCATCGACGCAGGCCGATGGCCCAAGGCCGTTCGTCGGAGCACTCGTCGTCTTGACCGGCGTGGCGAGGCGCTGGTCGACATAGCTCGTCGAAACATATCCGGCGACGATGACGCCGAGCAGGACCGAAGATCCCTTGGCCAGATCGCTCAGTTTCATCGGTCATCTCCATCCGCTTGCCGGCGCACCTTCTCAAGGCACAACGAATAGCTGCCGCCATGGGATCCCGACGTGACGGGCGTCACGCGCCCCAGAATCTAAGGTTGCCAAATCATCTTCAGCACCGGACGTCCCGAGGTCGGATTCACCTCGTCGCCGGCATGCGCGAAGCCGTTGCGCTCATAGAAGCGGATGGCGCGGCTGTTGTCCTTGTTGACGAGCAGTGTCACGCCGGTCGGTGACAGACGCTTGGCCTCGTCCACCAGCAGCCGCGCCGCATCCGAGCCCCAATGCGCGGGATCGACAACGAGCTGGTCGAGATAGCCGTCGCCGTCGATGGTGACGAAGCCCGTGAGTGCGCCGTCCTGCTCCGCCACCACGATCGAAGCCTTCGGCACCAGCTCCTTGCGCCAGCGTTCGCGCCACCAGTCCAGCCGTGCCGCGAAGTCGATCTGCGGATAGGCCTGCTGCCAGGTGCGATGCCAGAGCTCGATTGAGGCGGCCTCGTCCGCGGGAAGGTAAGGACGAAGATGGAGGGCGCTCACTACCGCTCCGTCAGCTTCAGCTCGATGCGGCGGTTGCGCTTGTAGGCTTCCTCGGTGTTGGCGGTGTCGAGCGGCTGGAATTCGCCGAAGCCGGCGGCGACAAGGCGCTGGGCGGGCACACCGAGCGAGATCAGGTACTGCACCACCGAGATCGAACGGGCGGCCGAGAGGTCCCAATTCGACTTGAAATTCGCACCGTTGACCGGACGCACGTCGGTGTGGCCGTCGACGCGCAGCACCCAGGGGATCTCGTTCGGGATCTTCTTGTCGAGATCGATCAGTGCGGTCGCGAGCGTGTCGAGCTCGGCGCGGCCTTCGGGCAGCAGCACCGCCTGTCCGGTGTCGAAGAACACTTCGGACTGGAACACGAAGCGGTCGCCGACGATGCGGATGTCGGGGCGGTTACCGAGGATGGCGCGCAGGCGGCCGAAGAATTCCGAGCGGTAGCGCGACAATTCCTGCACCCGCTGCGCCAGGGCGACATTCAGGCGAGAGCCCAGATCGGCGATTCGATTTTGCGATTCCTTGTCGCGCTTCTCGGAGACGTCTAGCGCTTCCTCCAGCGCCGCTAGCTGCCGCCGCAGCGCGCTGATCTGCTGGTTCAGCACCTCGATCTGCGCCAGCGCGCGGGCGGAAACCGCCTTCTCGGAGTCCAGTGCCTTGCCGAGCTCGGAGGATTTGCCCTGCGCATCGTTGCCGGCGGCGGCGAGCCCGTCATAGAGGCCCTTGATGCGGTCGCGCTCGCTCTCGGCCGAAGCGAGGCCGGCTTTCAGCGACGAGACCTGGTCGTCGAGCGTGAGCTTGCCGAGCTTCTCCAGCGACAGCAATTCGTTGAGCTGCGCGATCTTGGCGTTGAGCTGCTCCAGCGCCTTGTCCTTACCGGTGACCTCCTGCGACAGGAAGAACTGCACGACCAGGAACACCGACAGCAGGAACACGATCGACAGCACCAGCGTCGACAGCGCGTCGACGAAGCCGGGCCAGTAGTTGAAGGAGGTATCGCCGCGGCGGCCGCGCGCCAGTGCCATGTCGTTAACCCTTCTCGGGCTGACGCGCGATGCGCTCCAGCAGGCGCCGGATCTCGCGGTTCTGCTCGCCCTGGCCGTCGGCCCATTCGCGGATCATCTGCTGCTCGGTCCGCATATGCGAGACCAGCGCCTGGATGGCTTCGGCGAGGCTCGCCATCGCCGCGGTGGTGCCGCGGCTGCCGCTGCCTTCCTCGAGCACCGTGCGCAAGCGCTCGACGACAGCCTGAAGCTCGCCGCTGGCAATGCCACCGCCGCCACCGCCGGAGGCGACCGCCACCTCGCCGTTGCCATATTCGCGCACGGTGGTGGCAAGCCAGTCTTCGAGATCGGTGTAGAAACGGTTCTGCGCCTGGCTAGATTGCAAATCGAGGAAGCCGAGGATGAGCGAGCCGGCAAGGCCGAACAGCGAGCTCGAGAACGAGATGCCCATGCCGCCGAGCGGGGCGGCCAGCCCCTCTTTCAGCGTGTCGAACAGGGCGCCGGAATCGCCCCCGACCTTGAGCCCGTCGATTACCTTGCCGACCGAGCCGACCGTTTCGATCAGGCCCCAGAAGGTGCCCAGCAGGCCGAGGAAGACCAGCAGCCCGGTCATGTAGCGGGAGATGTCGCGGGCCTCGTCGAGGCGGGTCGCGATCGAGTCGAGCAGGTGCCGCATGGTGGTCTGGGTGATCGACATCCGCCCGGTGCGCTCGCCGCCGAGGATCATCGCCATCGGCGCCAGCAGCTTGGGGTGGCGGGCGGGCGCAAGGCCGGGATCGGCGATGCGGAAATTGTTGACCCAGGAGACTTCGGGATAGAGCCGGATCACCTGGCGGAAGGCCAGGATGATGCCGATGAACAGCACGCCGCCGATCAAGGCATTGAGCCCGGGATT
This sequence comes from Bradyrhizobium sp. 62, assembly GCF_023073035.1. Classification (NCBI taxonomy): domain Bacteria; kingdom Pseudomonadati; phylum Pseudomonadota; class Alphaproteobacteria; order Hyphomicrobiales; family Nitrobacteraceae; genus Bradyrhizobium; species Bradyrhizobium sp. 62. The sequence continues at coordinate 322,494 of NZ_JADPIT010000023.1, read as the reverse complement.
GGCGAAGAAGGCCTGGATGATCTGCTTGTAGAGCACCACCCCCACCAGGGCGCAGAGCACCAGGAAGACCAGCATCCGCACCAGGAAGACGCTGGGCGAGGATAGCTTTGTGTATTCGATGTCGAGGGAGGAGCGGGGCGAGGCGCCTGGCGGCATGGCCGGTATCATCCGTTAACTTGCTTGCGGGGCGCACTATGGCACAGCGCCAGCCCAAAAAAAGCGCCGGATGCGCCGATTTCGGGGAGAGCTGGGGAACCCAAAGCTGAAACCGGGCTTTGGTAAGGACGTACTTTGCAAATCGTCGGCATTCCACAGGTTCAAGTCGCACTTTTCCCCCTGCCCAAGACGGAGTCGTCGCATGAGCGTCGTGTCCGCGATCATCGGGACTGCCGAACGGGTGCCTTTGCCTGATGTCGTGATCCGCGCGGCGATCCAGCGCCTGTGCTCGCGCACGGTGACGCGCCTGTCCGCGCTGGGCGGGCCGGACGATGCCGCTTTCGCCGGGCGGATGATGCTGCGGCCGATCGCCGAGGACGCGGATGCCGGGCATGACAAGGTGCCCGCTTCGGTCTTTGCGAAGGTGCTCGGTCCCAACCGCAAATACTCCTGCTGCTTCTACAAGACGGACGCGACCACCTTGCAGGAGGCCGAGGAGGAGGCGTTGCGCCAGACCGCCGAGCATGCCGCTCTCGCCGACGGCCAGACCATCCTCGAGCTCGGCTGCGGCTGGGGCTCGCTGTCGCTGTGGATGGCGCGACAGTTTCCGCACGCCAAGGTGACGGCGGTGTCGAGCTCGCAGGCGCAGCGCGCCCATATCGAGGAAGAGGCACGGCTGCGCGGTCTCCTCAACCTGCGGGTGGTCACGGCGGACATCAACGTGTTCGCACCCGACGGGCAATTCGACCGCATCGTCTCGGTCGAGATGTTCGAGCACGTGATGAACTGGCGCAAGCTGATGACGCGCCTGCGGTCATGGCTGGCGCCCGAGGGGCGCTTCTTCATGCACATCGTCGCCCATCGCTCCGGCTCTCACCTGTTCGACCGGGCCGATCGCGACGACTGGATCGCGCAGCGCGTCTCAACGGGCGGGCTGATGCCGAGCCATCACCTCGTCAGGCAATTCGACGATATCTTCACGGTCGAGAAGGAATGGTGCTGGAGCGGCACGCATTATCAGCGCACCGCCAACGACTGGCTCGCGAATTTCGACACGCATCGCTGTTTCATCGAAGCGGCCTTGCGCAACATCCATGGTGAGGAGACCGCCCTGCAGATGCGACGCTGGCGCTGGTTCTTTCTCGCGACCTCGGGCCTGTTCGGCTACGCCGACGGAACCGAGTGGGGCGTCAGCCACTACCGGATGAAGGCGGCGGGATAAGGCGCGGACACTCGAAAGAATTTGTTAAGCGTCTTTCGTTGCGCAAACGGCACAGGCTGCGCGTTTTCTTTGCAGGAACATGTTGCGATTGTTGTCTGATCATTTCCGCTCGCCTATCGTCGTGGTTGTCCTTCGTGGACGACATAAATCCGCATCCCCGAACGGTGCGGACGCAATTGGAATGACGTATGCGCGAATGCATCGGTGCTGCCTCGATCCGACGACACCACGATGATCCGCTGCGGAGGAGTCTGAAACGGACGCAGCGCTCTCGATCCAGCGACACCCGGACGCGAATGCTTCGCTTGCTGCTGGCAAGCGCGGCAGCGGCACTGATAGCCCTGTCCACAGCATCCGCCTCCGCCCAAAGCTGGACCGGTACGACCAGCAATGACTGGACGGTCGGCAGCAACTGGTCGGGCGGAGTGGTCCCAATCGCGGGCAACGGCGTCAACATCAATACGACCTCGCCAAACCCGACCGTGCTCGGCATCGGCGGCGCGGCAGTCGGAGCGACCGGAAGCCTCTTCCTTGGCGGATCTTCCAGCAGTCTGACGATTCAGAACGGCAGCACGCTGACGAGCAACGGCGCGTCTCTCGCGATTGGAGTCGCAGGCGGGAACAACGGCACCGTGACTGTCAGCGGCGCCGGATCGCAATGGATCACATCCGGCGATCAGATCGAAATCGGCGCCAGTGGCAATGGCACACTCAACATCCAGAACGGCGCCAGAGTCGTCGCCCAATCAGGGGTTGCGCTCGGAACCTTCGCTGGTGGCGCGGGCACGCTCAATATCAATAGTGGCGGCACACTCGAGACGAACACTCTCGCACGCGTCGCTGTCGGAACCGGACAGGTCAATTTCGATAACGCCATCCTGCGCGCCCGGATAAATACCGCCTTCTTCATCGGTGGATTTTCGGCGGGAACACTCAACATCGCCACAGGCGGGCTGACCGTCGACACCCAGGCTTTCACCGTGAGCGCGAGCTCCGGTTTTTCCGGCGTCGGCGGATTGACCAAGACCGGCGCGGGTACCTTCAATCTCCGCGCAGCCAATACCTATACCGGTGCGACGGTGATCCAGGCCGGCACGCTTGCCCTCGCCAGTAGTGGCTCGGTTGCCGCGTCAAGCCGGGTCGTGGCAAACGGAACCTTCAGTATCTCGGGCATCACTGCCGCCGGCACGAGCATTCAAAGCCTGGCAGGAACCGGCACCGTCGCGCTCGGCGCGAAGAACCTCACCATCACCAACGCGAACGATCAGTTTGCCGGCGTGATCGGCGGCACCGGCGGCCTGACGCTCACTGGCGGCACCCAGACGCTGGCCGGCGCCAATACCTACAGCGGCGCGACCAATGTGAACGGCGGTACTTTGCGCGCCGGAGCCGCGAACACCTTCAGCGCGGCCTCGGCCTTTGCGGTAGCCTCCGGCGGCACGCTCGACCTTGCCGGCTTCAATCAAACGCTCGCTTCGCTCGACAATGCCGGCACGGTCACCCTCGGCGGCGCGCCGGGCACCACGCTGAGCGTTGCCGGCAATTATGTCGGCAGTGGCGGCACCGTGCAGCTCAACAGCCGGCTCGGCGGCGATGGCTCTCAGACCGATCTGTTGCGAGTGCAGGGAAGCACGTCGGGCACTTCGTCGCTGCGCGTCACCAATGTCGGCGGCACCGGCGCGCAGACCGGCGAAGGCATCAAGGTGATCGATGTGGTCGGCGCGTCCAACGGCAGCTTTTCGCTTTTGGGCAGCTATGTCTTTCACGGCGAGCAGGCGGTGGTCGGCGGTGCCTATGCCTACACGTTGCAGAAGAACGGCATTGCCAGCCCGGGCGACGGCGATTGGTATCTGCGCTCAAGCCTGCTCAACCCGCCGCCCGCGACACTTCCGGGTCCGCTCTACCAGCCGGGCGTTCCGCTGTACGAGAACTATGCGCAGGTGCTGCTCGGCATGAATGATCTGCCGACCCTGCAGCAGCGCGTCGGCAACCGCTATTGGGGCGGCAGCGATGCGATGGCGCGCGCCGGTGGCGCGGCGACGGTGCCAGGCGCGGCGTCATCGGCGCCGACGGCGTTCTGGGGCCGCATCGAAGGCGGGCATTCCGACTTGCAGCCCTCCAACACAACGGGTTCGACCTACAAGGCCGACCATCTGAAAGTGCAGACGGGGCTCGATGGTCTTGTGCTGGAGAACGAGCGGGGCCGGTTGTTCGTCGGCCTCACGGCGCAATATGGCCTGACGACCGCCAATGTCGCCTCGTTCTTCGGCAATGGTCGCATCCGCGTCGAGGGAACGGGCGTGGGCAGCACGGTGACCTGGTACGGCGACAACGGCTTTTATGTCGACGGTCAGGCGCAGTCGATGTTCTATCGCAGCGATCTCAGTTCCGTGCTGGCCGGCAGCCTGATTCACGGCAATGAAGGGCTCGGCTACGCCTTCAGCGCTGAAACCGGCAGGCGGATCGGTTTGGGCAACGGCTGGCTGCTGACGCCGCAGGCGCAGCTTTCCTATGCGAAGGTCGCTTTCGACAGCTTTGCCGATCGGTTCGGCGCGCCGGTCGCGTTGCGCGATGGTGACAGCCTGCTCGGCCGCGCCGGTCTTGCACTCAACCACCAGAGGACCTGGAACGACGGCACGGGCATCGTGCGATCCGATGTCTACGGGATTGCCAATCTGCGTTACGAGTTCCTCAACGGCACCACCGTCGATGTCGCGGGCACCAGCTTCGCCAATGCGCAAGATCGGCTGTGGGGCAGCATCGGCGGCGGCGGCACCTATAGCTGGGCCAACGGGCGCTACGCTGTCTTCGGCGAAGTCTCCTACAATGCGAGCCTCAACAACAGCGCGGACAACCGCAATTACAAGGGCACCGGGGGCTTCCGTCTCACCTGGTGAGTCACGCCGCCCGCAGCAGGGTGGGAACACCGCTCGTTGCGATCTTCTGTCGCAGCACGCGGCGGTGGAACCGGACTCACAATCGGGTGAGGCGTAAAAAACGCCATGAACTCAGTACCATAGGCCGTGTGACATTGGGCCGCCCGCAAGGTGCGTTGCGTCGCAGCACGTCCCCTCTATTTTGACGGCATCAGCCGCGTGCCATGGCCCAGAACGGGCCCCGCGGCGCGTGATCAGTTTCAACAATATCGGGGCACTTAACTTCATGTCAGGACTTCGCGCGCGATCGGCATGCGTTGCAATGATGCTCGCGGCCTTTACGCCGCTGTTGGCAGGCTGCGACGAATCCAGCTCCGCCATTTCAGCAGCCCAGCCCAACGACCCCGATGTCAGCATCGTCATCGTCAAGCCGCAGCCGCGCGCCGTGGTGCGCGAGCTGCCGGGCCGCATTGCGCCGACGCGGGTCTCCGACGTGCGGCCGCGCGTCTCCGGCATCGTGGTCGAGCGCCTGTTCCGACAGGGCAGCGAGGTGAAGGCTGGCGATCCGCTGTACCGGATCGATCCGCGTCCGTTCGAGGTCGAGGTGATGGCCAACGACGCCGCGGTCGCCAAGGCCGAGGCCGCGCTGATGCAGTCCCAGCAGCAGGCCCGCCGCATCGCCACGCTCACAGCCCAGCGCGCCGCGCCCGAAGCCGAGAACGAGAAGGCGATCGCGGCCGAGCGCCAGGCCCATGCCGAGGTCGAGGGCCGCAAGGCCGACCTCGCACGCGCCAAGCTCAATCTCGACTACGCCACCGTGCGCGCGCCGATCGACGGCGTCGTCGGTGCCGCCCTGGTCAGCGAGGGCGCGCTCGCGGTCCAGAACGAGACCAATCTGGCCACCATTCAGCAGCTCGACCCGATCTATGCAGATTTCACCCAGTCCGTGAACGAGCTCAACCAGCTCCGCCGCGCCTTCGAGAGCGGTGACCTCGAGCGCATCGCGCCTGATGCCGCCAAGGTGCATCTCGTGCTCGACGACAACACCCTCTACTCGCTCGACGGCAAACTATTGTTCTCCGACGCCAAGGTCGACGCCAATACCGGTCAGGTGACCTTGCGCGGCGAGTTCCGCAATCCCAAGCGCGAGCTGCTGCCGGGCATGTATGTCCGCGTCCGCATCGACCAGGGCCTCGATAGCGACGCGATCGCGGTGCCGCAGCAGGCGATCCAGCGCAACGGCGGCGGCGGCAGCGAGGTGTTCGTCGTCAAGGACGACAACCACATCGCGGTGCAGCCGGTGCGCACCGGTTCGGTGCAGGACGGAATCTGGTTCGTCACCGAGGGCTTGAAGGCCGGCGACAAGGTCGTGGTCGAAGGCTTCCAGAAGTTCGCCGCCGGCGACAGGGTCAAGCCGCAATCCTGGTCGGAAGCGGATGCGACCGCCGACAATCGGCACGCCCAGAAGCTGACGCGGTAACGCGCCATGGCGAGCTTCTTCATCGACAGGCCGATCTTCGCCTGGGTGGTCGCGCTGTTCATCTGTCTGGTCGGCGCAATTTCGATTCCGCTGTTGCCGATCGCGCAGTATCCGATCATCGCGCCGCCCTCGATCTCGATCTCGACCAGCTATCCCGGCGCCTCGCCCGAAAACCTCTACAACAGCGTCACGCGGCTGATCGAGGAGGAGCTCAACGGCGCCTCCGGCATCCTCAACTTCGAATCCACCAGCGACTCGCTCGGCCAGGTCGAGATCATCGCCAATTTCGTGCCGGGCACCGACACCAGCGCCGCCTCGGTCGAGGTGCAGAACCGCATCAAGCGCGTCGAGGCGCGGCTGCCGCGCGCGGTGATCCAGCAGGGCATCCTGATCGAGGAAGCCTCCAGCGCGGTGCTCCAGATCATCACGCTGAACTCGACCGACGGCAGCCTCGACGAGGTCGGCCTCGGCGACTTCATGATCCGCAACGTGCTCGGCGAGATCCGCCGCATCCCCGGCGTCGGTCGCGCCACGCTGTATTCGACGGAACGCAGCTTGCGCGTCTGGGTCGATCCGGCAAAGCTGGTCGGCTATGGCCTGACCGCCGACGACGTCAACAAGGCCATTGCCGCGCAGAACGCCCAGGTCGCTTCGGGCAGCATCGGCGCCGAGCCGTCGACCTCGACCCAGCGCACCTCCGCGCTGGTGCTGGTCAAGGGCCAGCTCTCGTCCCCGGATGAATTCGGCACCATCATCCTGCGCGCCAATGCCGACGGCTCGACCGTGCGGCTGCGCGACGTCGCGCGCATCGAGGTCGGCGGCCTCAGCTACCAGTTCAACACCCGTCTCGATGGCAAGCCGACCGCCGGTCTGTCCGTGCTGATGTCGCCGACCGGCAATGCGCTGGCGACCGCGAGTGCCGTCGAAGAGAAGATGAAGGAGCTGTCTCGCTTCTTCCCGGCCAATATCGGCTACGAGATTCCCTACAACATCACGCCCGTGGTCGAAGCCTCGATCAAGAAGGTGCTGACGACGCTGGTGGAAGCCATCGTGCTGGTGTTCGTGGTGATGTTCGTATTCCTGCAGAACATCCGCTACACCATCATTCCGACCATCGTGGTGCCGGTGGCGCTGCTGGGCGCCTGCACCACGCTGCTGCTCGCCGGCTACTCCATCAACATGCTCTCGATGTTCGGCATGGTGCTCGCGGTCGGCATCCTCGTCGACGACGCCATCGTCGTGGTCGAGAACGTCGAGCGCATCATGGCCGAGGAGGGGCTGCCGCCGAAGGAAGCGACGCGGAAAGCGATGTCGCAGATCACCGGCGCCATCATCGGCATCACGCTGGTGCTGATGGCCGTGTTCGTGCCGATGGCGTTCTTCCCGGGCTCGGTCGGCATCATCTACCGCCAGTTCTCCGTGACCATGGTTGCGGCGATCGGCTTCTCCGCCTTCCTCGCACTGTCGCTGACGCCGGCGCTGTGCGCGACCTTGCTCAAGCCCGTTGCCGCCGGTCATGGCCATGCGAAAAAAGGCGTGTTCGGCTGGTTCAACCGCATGCTCGACGGCAGCAAGGAGGGTTATTCCCGCACCGTCGGTTTCTCGCTGAAGCGCACCGGCCGCTTGATGCTGGTCTATGTCGCGCTGCTCGCCGGCCTGTCCTGGGCCTTCGTCAACCTGCCCGGCGGCTTCCTGCCCGTCGACGACCAGGGCTTCGTCACCACCGACGTGCAGACGCCGTCGGATTCGTCCTATGGCCGGACCGAGGCGGTGATCGAGAAGGTCGAAAAATACCTGGCGCAGCGCCCGGGCGTCGACAACGTCACCTTCCTCACCGGCTTCAGCTTCTCCGGCCAGGGCATGAACACCGCGCAGGCCTTCATCACCCTGAAGGACTGGTCGGAGCGCGGGCCGAAGGATTCCGCGGCCGCGATCGTCGCCGACATCAACCGCGATTTGTCGTCGTCGATCCGCGACGCCAAGATCTCCGCGCTGCAGCCGCCGCCGATCGACAATCTCGGCAACTCCTCGGGCTTCTCGTTCCGCCTGCAGGACCGCGGCCAGAAGGGTTATCCGGCCTTGATGCGCGCCGCCGATCAGTTGATCGCGGAGGCCAATGCGAGCGCTGTGCTTCAGAAGGTCTATGTTGAAGGCCTGCCCGAGGCCGGCGTGGTCAATCTCGTCATCGACCGGGAAAAGGCCGGCGCCTTCGGCGTCACCTTTGAGGACATCAACAATACGATCTCGACCAATCTCGGCTCGAACTACATCAACGACTTCCCGAACCGCGGCCGCATGCAGCGCGTCGTGGTGCAGGCCGATGCCCGCGACCGCATGCGAACCGAGGACATCCTCAACTACAACGTCAAGAACAGCCGCGGCCAGCTCGTGCCGTTCTCGTCCTTTGCCACCGTGGAATGGGCGCGCGGACCGACGCAGATTACCGGCTTCAACTACTATCCGGCGGTGCGCATCTCGGGCGAGGCGAAACCCGGCTTCACCTCGGGCGATGCCATCGCCGAGATGGAACGGCTCGCCGGCAAGCTGCCGCGCGGGTTCGGCTATGAATGGACCGGACAGTCGCTCCAGGAGAAACTGTCGGGTTCGCAGGCGCCGTTCCTGCTCGGACTCTCGGTGTTCGTGGTGTTCCTGTGCCTGGCCGCGCTTTACGAGAGCTGGACCATTCCGCTCGCGGTGCTGCTCACCGTGCCGCTCGGCATCGTCGGCGCGGTGGTGGCCGCCATGCTGCGCGGCCTGCCCAACGACGTCTATTTCACCGTCGGCCTGATCACTATCATCGGGTTGGCGGCCAAGGACGCGATCCTGATCATCGAGTTCGCCAAGGATCTGCGGAAAGAAGGCAAGCCGCTGGTGGATGCCACCATCGAGGCCTGCCGCCTGCGCTTCCGTCCGATCCTGATGACGGGCCTCGCCTTCATCTGCGGTGTGCTGCCGATGGCCATCGCCCATGGCGCCGGCGGCGCCAGCCAGCAGGCGCTCGGCAGCATCGTGATGGGCGGCATGATCGCGGTGGTGATTTTGGCGCTGCTGATGGTGCCGGTGTTCTTCGTCTCGGTGCAACGCGTGCTGGGTGGGGATCGGGAGAAGGTGGCGAAGGAGGCCGAGATGTACGGGCCGCCCGCGCCGGCCAAGCCGTAAGGTGAGGTGTCATGCCCCGCCTAGTGCGCAATTGCGCACGGGGGGCGGGGCATCCAGTACGCCGTGGCCTTTCCGTACCCAACAGACGCTCTGGAA
>NZ_JADPIT010000023.1:298214-313495 GCF_023073035.1 Bradyrhizobium sp. 62 | reverse complement strand
TGGATCATCCGCCTTCGCGGATGATGACCGTCGGGTTTGCGCTGGTGAGAGTCGGCCACTGAACGCCGGATCGGTCGGCTTGATTTCTCGGAGGCCTCAATCCAGACTGCATCCCTGGATTGAAACAACGTATTCGCACCGTGCGCGCGAATGCCAGTCACCGCCGATCGAGAGCATGTGATGCGTCCGTCCGACATTGCGATCTCGAATTATCGCTCCATTCGGCGGCTCTCCATACCCATCCATCCTCTGTCCGTGTTCGTTGGCGAGAATGGAGTCGGCAAATCCAATCTCTACAAGTCCTTGTCGCTGTTGCGCGACGCGGCGACCGGTCAGATCACCCGCACGATCGCCGATGAAGGCGGATTGAATTCGGTCTGCTGGTCCGGCACACGCAAACGAGGCGAAGACGGTCGGCTGCGGCTCTCGGCCACATTCGACAGCATGAGCTATTTCATCGAGCTCGGGTTTCCCAGCCCGCTTCAGGCCGCGTTTTCCGGCGAGCCGATGATCAAGACCGAAATTATCGAGGCGACGAACGGCAGACGAAGGGTCAGGCTGATGGAGCGCATCAATTCGCTCATCAGCGTCCGCGGCGAGAGCGGCGCCTGGAACGCTCACAAGGATGCAGTGCTGCCGTCAGAGACCGCGCTTGCGGCTTTTTCCGACGGCAAGCAATGCCCGGAAATCGACCTGATCAGAAATGCAATGCTGGGCTGGCGATTCTATCATGACTTTCGCACCGATCCTGCGTCGCCGATACGAAAGCCTTGTCTCGCGATCGCAACGCCCTCGCTCAGCGCCGATGGAATCGATCTGGCTGCCACCCTGGCGACCCTCTATGTCATTCGGGAAGACGCCAACGACCTGCAGGACGCAATCCAGGATGCATTCCCGGGCGCCGAACTCCGTGCATGGGAAGAAAATGGCAGGTGCGAATTCGCTCTGCAATTGCCGGATATGCCGCGGCCGTTCAGGGCTCATGAACTGTCCGACGGGACGCTGAAATACATCTGCCTGCTCGCGGTGTTCATGGGTTACCGGCTGCCGCCGTTCATCGCGCTGAACGAACCCGAGACCAGCCTGCATCCGTCGCTGCTGGCGCCGCTGGCCCGGCTCATCGCCAAGGCGTCACGCCGCGCCGACATCTGGATCGTCACCCATTCGGAACAGCTGATGGACGCACTGCGAAGCGAGAGCTCGGTCTCGCTTCGCCGCGTCATCAAGTCGAAAGGCGCCACGGCGATCGAGGGCCTGACCATCGGCGGTGAATATCGCGAGGACGAGGACGATTCCGACGAGGACGACGATTCTTGAGCGTCGTAGATCGAGCCGTCGAGCTGTTACGCCGGCTTCCGCAAAATCTTCACCAATTCCCCGTGCACGAACTCATTCCCGCACACGACATTGCCCGTCACCAGGGCATCGCCCGGCGTGTCGATGTCGGTGATCGTTCCGCCGGCCTCGCGCAGCATGATCATGCCCGCCGCGATGTCCCAGGATTGCAGATTGCGCTCCCAGTAGCCGTCGAGGCGGCCGGCGGCGACGAAGGCCAGATCGAGCGAGGCGGCGCCGAAGCGGCGCAGGCCGGCAACGCGCTCCTGCATCGCGGTCATCTCGCGGCGGAATTCCTCGTGGTCGCCGCGGCCGATATGGGGCAGGCCGCAGGCCACCACGCATTCGTTGAGCTGGCGGCGGCCGGCCACGCGGAGGCGCTGGTCGTTGAGGAAGGCGCCCTTGCCGCGCTCGGCGATGTAGAGCTCGTCATTGGCGGGGTTGTAGATAACGCCGGCGATGATCGTGCCTTCGCGCGAAAGCCCGATCGAGATCGCGAATTGCGGGATGCCGTGCAGGAAGTTGGTGGTGCCGTCGAGCGGATCGACGATCCAGGTGTGGCTCTTGTCGGAGCCCTCGCGCGTGCCGCCTTCCTCGCCGATGAAGCCGTAGCCGGGACGGGCCTTGGCGAGGTCCTGGTAGAGGATCTCCTCGGCGCGCTTGTCGGCCAGCGAAACGAAATTCGCCGGTCCCTTCAGCGAGACCTGGAGATGCTCGATCTCGCCGAGATCGCGCTTGAGGCTGCGGCCGGCGCGGCGCGCGGCCTTGACCATGACGTTGATAGTTGCGGAATACAGCATGAGCTTCCGGTCTTGATCGGGGGAAATGGCGCGAAATCGCACCTGTTTGAGGGATGGGGTGCCCTGCGAGGGGGCCAACGTCAAGTCATTGCTTCAGTTCGTTCGGCGCCAAGTCATTTGGCCCCGAGCCATTTCCTGGCGGCGGCCTCGGCCTTGGCCCGGTCCTCGGCCGGCAAATCGGACAATTGCTTGTCCAGCTCCGGATCGCCCTTGCCGGCGGTCTTGGCCACCAGATGCCATTTGAAGCCCTCGACCTTGTCCACGGCCGTGCCCATGCCGTTGATCAGCACCCAGGCCAGCCGGTTCTGCGCGATCGCGCTGCCCTGGCGGGACGCCTTGCGGAGCAGGGCGACGGCCGCCGGCTGGTTCTTCGGCGTGCCGGTACCGTTGAACAGCGCGATGGCGTATTCGACCTCGGCATCGACATTGTCGGTCAGCGTGGCGACCTGGAGCAGACGCACCGCCCGTTCCAAATCCTTCGGCACGCCAGTGCCTTCCTTGTAGAAGGTCGCGAGCGCGTATTGCGCCTCGGGCAGACCGGCATCGGCCGCCTGGCGCAGCAGCTCGGCGGAGCGCTTGACGTCCTGCGGCAGGGTCTGTCCGTCGAGATAGAGCAGCGCGAGGTTATAGGCCGCCTTGGGCTCGCCGAGCTTGGCGGCGGACGCCATCAGCTTGACCGCCTCGTTTTTGTCGACCGGGCCGCCACGGCCGGACATCCTGAGCATGGCGAGCGCGAACATCGCCTCGCGGTCGCCGGCATCAGACGCGCGCTTGTACCATTGCAGCGCCTTGGCATAGTCGCGCCGGATGCCCATGGCGTTGGAATAGAGCTCACCCAGCATGGTCATCGCCTTGGCATCGCCGGTCTCGGCACGGGCGGTGGCGAGCTCGAAGGCGGTCTTGTACTGGCCGCGCTGATAGGCGCCGAACACCAGATCGACGTTGGGATTGTCGGCCGGAGGCGCCGGGATCACGGTCGCAGCCGGAGCAGGCTTTGGAGAGGCTGAAGGCTTGGGGGAAGCTGAAGGCTTTGGTGCCGGCGCTGCTTCCTTCTTCTTGGTGATGGTGTGCGGCGTGGGCTTCGGCTTGTCCTTGCTTTTCTCGGCCGGAGGGTTCGGCGTTGCCACGGGCGGCGTGATCTGGAGCTGCGCGGCCGCGGGCACTGTGAGCAGCAGCGTGGCCAGGATGGTGATGCGCGGGAGCTTCATGACGGGCGCTAGCCGTGCTCCTGTTCTGCAAGCGCAGTCGCATGAGCCTTCTTGATCGCAGCGTCGGCCTCGATCAGCGCCGCCTTGGGTCCGCGCGGATCGGCCCAGATGAAGTCGCCCACCAGCACGAAATCGGCACCGCTGGCGGCGAATTCGTGGGCCTCCTCCAGCAAGATGGCAAAGCCGACGCAGGGCGGTTCGAACAGCTCGGCCCACCAGTCCAGCCGCTCGGCGATCGCTTGCGACGACGGCCGCTGGCCCTTTGCGTCGGGCTCGCCGAACAGCACGTAATCCGCGCCGATCTCGCCCGCATCCATGGAATGGTGCCGCGTCGTCAGCCCGCCGACGCCGGCGATGCGGTCGGGCTTGAGCGATGGCAGCGCCTCCTTCAGCGCGGCGATGCCGGGCAGGTGCGCGCCGTCGGCGCCGCCGCGTGCGACGAGCTCAGGATGGCCGTCGACGAGCAGCGCGGCGCCCGCTTTCTGAACCGGGGGCGCCAAAACCTTGATCCGCGAGATCATGGTGCGCTGATCGGTCACCTTCAGACGCAACAGCACGGCCGCGACGTCGGCGGCGGCGAGCAGGCCGGGCAGCTCGGCCAGAAGCGAAGCGGGATCGTCGACAACGGGCGTCGCGAGATAAAGGCGCGGCGCCGGGCGCGGCGGAGGAGATTTGTTCGACAAGATCTAGGCCGCTTTCTGTTCCAGGCCGCTTTGCCATTCGCCCCTAGAGGCGAGGCCATTCATGCGCGCGCGATGACTGAATGCGTCTTGTCCGGCTGCGACGTTCTCGGCCTTACCCGACCAGGCCTTCTGCGGCGCGGCCTGGAGGGCGCGACCGTAGGAGAAGGTCAGGCCCCAGGGCAGCGGGCCGAGCTTGTGCATGGCGTTGAGATGCGCCGTTGCCTCTTCATCCGACTGGCCGCCGGAGAGGAAGGCGATGCCGGGTACCGCCGCGGGCACGCACGCTCTAAGCAGCCGTATCGTCTTCTCCGCGACCTCCTCCGCGGCAGCCTGCTTCGGAGACTTCTTGCCGGAGATGGCCATGTTCGGCTTCAGCACCATGCCCTCCAGCGCGACGCGCTGCACGCGCAATTCCTGAAACGTCTTGTTGAGCACACGGCTCGTCACCTCATAGCAGCGATCGATGTCGTGATCGCCGTCCATCAGCACTTCGGGCTCGACGATCGGCACGATCTGCGCGGCCTGGCATAGCGCTGCATAACGCGCCAGCGCGTGGGCGTTGACGCTGATCGCGGTCATCGAGGGGATGCCACTGCCGATGTCGATCACCGCGCGCCATTTGGCGAAGCGCGCGCCGCGCTCATAATACTTCTTCAGCCGTTCGGCGAGCTTGTCGAGCCCGACGGTGACGAGCTCTCCGGGGCACATCGGCAGGGCTTGCGTGCCTTCGTCGACCTTGATGCCGGGAATGGCGCCGCTACTCTCGATCAGCTTGACCAAGGGCGTGCCATCCTTTGCGTTCTGCCAGATCGTCTCGTCATAGAGGATGACGCCGGAGATATAGCGGCTCATGGCTTCGTTCGAGCGGAACAGCATCTCGCGATAGTCGCGGCGGTTCTCCTCGGTCGATTCCACGCCGATCGCGTCGAAGCGCTTCTTGATGGTGCCGGAGGATTCGTCGGCGGCGAGGATGCCCTTGCCGGGCGCGACCAGAGCGGTCGCGATCCTGTTCAGCTCAGTCAGATTCATCGAGATGTCCTCCCAAAACGATTCTGCCTTGCGGGTGAAAATAGACCGTTCTCGGGCAAATGCCGAGTTAACGTTCGTCGCAGGGTAAGGGGGGAGGGGGCCTGTTACCTCGCCCCGCTAGGAGCAGGGCGAGGGAGCGATAGAGCGCGCCTTGCTTACGCCACCTTCGGGGCGAGCTCGCCCTTGGCGTAGCGCTTGGCCATCTCGGCCGTGGTCAGCACCTTCTTAATCTTGGAGGCTTGGCCGGCGGTATTGAATTCCTGGAGCCGCTGCTTGCACAGCTTGGTCATCGCTTCCATCGCGGGCTTCAAGTACTTGCGGGGATCGAACTCTTCCGGATTGTCCTTGAGCACTTTCCGGATCTGGCCGGTCATCGCCATGCGGTTGTCGGTGTCGATGTTGATCTTGCGCACGCCGTTCTTGATGCCGCGCTGGATCTCGGCCACCGGCACGCCCCAGGTCGGTTTCATCTTGCCGCCATAGGCGTTGATAATGTCCTGGAGGTCCTGCGGCACCGACGAGGAGCCGTGCATGACGAGATGCATGTTCGGCAGCTTGCGGTGGATCTCCTCGATCACGTTCATGGCGAGGATGTCGCCGTCGGGCTTGCGGGTGAATTTGTAGGCGCCGTGAGACGTCCCCATCGCGATCGCGAGCGCGTCGACCTGGGTCTCCTGGACGAACTTCACCGCTTCATCCGGATTGGTCAGGAGCTGGTCGTGGCTCAGCTTGCCCTCGGCGCCGTGGCCGTCTTCCTTGTCGCCCATGCCGGTCTCGAGCGAGCCGAGCACGCCGAGCTCGCCCTCGACCGAGATGCCGCCGAGATGGGCCATGTCGGTCACGGTCTTGGTGACGCCGACATTGTAGCCCCAGTCGCCGGGGGTCTTGCCGTCGGCCTTGAGCGAGCCGTCCATCATGACCGAGGTGAAGCCGGCCTGGATCGCGGTCATGCAGGTTGCCGGCTCGTTGCCGTGGTCGAGATGCACGCAGACCGGGATGTGCGGATAGATCTCGGTCACCGCGTCCATCATGTGCTTGAGCATGACGTCGTTGGCATAGGAGCGCGCACCGCGCGAGGCCTGGATGATGACGGGCGCGTCGACCTGGTTGGCCGCGTCCATGATCGCCAGCGCCTGCTCCATGTTGTTGATGTTGAAGGCCGGGACGCCGTAATCGTTCTCCGCCGCATGGTCGAGCAATTGACGCAACGTGATCCGAGCCATCTGTGTTTTTCTCCCGTTTGGGCCTGCAAGGCCACTGCTTGAAGGCGGCTGACTAGTGCCGACCGATTACTTGATGCGCAGAACTTCGACGCCGGGCAGGGGTTTGCCTTCCATCCATTCAAGAAATGCGCCACCGGCGGTCGAGACATAGGTGAACTGACCGGCCACATGGGCCTGGTTGAGGGCCGCGACGGTGTCGCCGCCGCCCGCGATCGAGATCAGCTTCTTGGCCTTGGTGCGCTCGGCGGCGTGCTTGGCGGCGGACATCGTGCCGCGGTCGAACGGCTGCATCTCGAAGGCACCGAGCGGTCCGTTCCAGACCAGCGTCGCCGCATCGTCGATCGCGGCGTGGACCCGTGCGATCGATTGCGGGCCGACGTCGAGGATCATGCCGTCGGCCGGGATCGCGTCGAGGCCGTAGGCGTGCGACGGCGCGTTGGCCGCGAAATGATAGGCCACGGTGGCGTCGACCGGCAGGATGATCGCGCAATTGGCGGCTTCCGCCTTTTCCATGATGCGCAGCGCGGTCGCGGCGAGATCCTTCTCGGCCAGCGACTTGCCGATGCCGACGCCCTGGGCGTGCAGGAAGGTGTTGGCCATGCCGCCGCCGATCACCAGCGCGTCGACCTTGGTCACGAGGTTTTCGAGCAGGTCGATCTTGGTCGAGACCTTGGCGCCGCCGATGATCGCGATGACGGGCTTGGTCGGTGAGCCCAGCGCCTTCTCCAGCGCGACCAGCTCGGCCTGCATGGTGCGGCCGGCATAGGCCGGCAGCTTGTGGCCGAGGCCTTCGGTCGAGGCGTGGGCGCGGTGCGCGGCCGAGAAGGCGTCGTTGACCCAGATGTCGCCGAGTTTTGCCAGCTCCGCGACAAAGGCCGGATCGTTCTTCTCTTCCTCTTTGTGGAAGCGGGTGTTTTCCAGACAGAGGATGTCGCCGTCGTTCAGAGCCGCGACCGCCTTGGCGGCGGGTTCGCCGATGCAGTCGTCGGCGAAGGCGACGGGCTTCTTCACGACCTTCGCGAGCGCCTCGGCAACCGGCCTGAGCGACTCCTTGGCATCGCGTCCCTTCGGCCGGCCGAAATGCGCCAGCAGGATGACCTTGCCGCCCTTGTCCGAGATTTCGGTAATGGTCGGCACGACGCGCTCGAGCCGGGTCGCGTCGCTGACGCGGCCGTTGTCCATGGGAACGTTGAGGTCGACGCGGAGCAGCACGCGCTTGCCCTTCACGTCGACGTCGTCGAGGGTGTGGAATGATTTCGTCATTGGAGGCCCTTGTCCCGGGCGCACCGCGACGCGTAGTGCCGCTGTGCAGAACCGGGACCCACGTTGCGGCGAGTCCCGCGGTTGAATGGGTCCCGGCTCTGCGACGCAGCGTTTCACGCTGCATCGCGTCCGGGACACGAGAGCGTTGTTAGATCACTTTCGACATCGCGACGGCGGTGTCCGCCATGCGATTCGAGAAGCCCCACTCGTTGTCGTACCAGGACATCACACGCACCAGCGTGCCGTTCTGCACCTTGGTCTGGTCCTCGTGGAACGTCGAGGAGTGCGGGTCGTGGTTGAAGTCGATCGAGACGTTCGGCGCGCTGGTGTAGCCGAGGATGCCCTTGAGCTGCTGCTCGGAGGCGCGCTTCATCGCCGCGTTGATTTCCTTGACGTCGGTGGCGCGCTTCGCGACGATCTTGAGGTCGACGACCGAGACGTTCGGGGTCGGCACGCGGATCGCGACGCCGTCGAGCTTGCCCTTCAGTTCCGGCAGCACGAGGCCGATCGCCTTGGCGGCGCCGGTCGAGGTCGGGATCATCGACATCGCAGCCGCGCGGCCGCGGTAGAGATCCTTGTGCATGGTGTCGAGCGTCGGCTGGTCGCCGGTATAGGCGTGGATCGTGGTCATGAAACCGGTCTCGATGCCGACGAGGTCGTTCAGCACCTTGGCGATCGGCGCGAGACAATTGGTGGTGCAGGAGCCGTTGGAGACGACGAGATGTTCCCGGGTCAGCGTGTCGTGGTTGACGCCGTAGACGATGGTGGCGTCGGCGCCGTCGGCGGGCGCAGAAACGAGAACGCGCTTGGCGCCAGCGGTCAGATGCGCGGAGGCCTTGTCCTTCGAGGTGAAGATGCCGGTGCATTCCATCGCGATGTCGATGCCGAGATCCTTCCAGGGCAGCTTCGAGGGATCGCGCTCGGCGGTCACCTTGATCTTGTTGCCGCCGAGGCTGATCGTGTCGCCATCGACGGTCACGGTGCCGGGGAAACGGCCATGGACGCTGTCGAAGCGAAGCAGATGGGCATTGGTCTCGACCGGGCCGAGGTCGTTGATGCCGACGACCTCGATGTCCTTGCGGCCGGACTCGGCGATGGCCCGCAGGATGTTGCGGCCGATGCGGCCAAAACCGTTGATTCCGACGCGGACTGCCATGTTTCGTCTCCTTCAATGACCGTTGTCATCCCGCACAACGCGCTAGCGCGCCTGCGAGGGTTTTTTTAGGGCGGACGCCCGGTTCGGCCGGGCGGGGCTTGATCATATGAGAGTTAGGTAGTCCTTTTTTTCGGCAATCTCAACTCTCAGGAAACGCGTTTCAGAACGGCGTTAACCGCGGCCTCGGCGGTAATGCCAAAGTGCTGGAATACCTTGTTGAGAGGGGCGCTGGCGCCGAAGGAGTGCATGCCGATAAACTCGCCATCCTGGCCGATCACGGCGTCCCAGCCCCAGCGTACGGCGGCCTCGATCGCGACCTTGACCGGGGCGTTGCCGATGATCTCGTCGCGGCGCTCCTTTGGTTGCGCTAGCAGGAGCTCGAGCGAGGGAACCGAAACCACCCGGGTCGGAATGCCGCGCTCGGCGAGCTGCTTCTGGGCGGCCACGGCCATCTCCACTTCGGAGCCCGAGGCGAACAGCGTCGCCTTGGCTTCGCCCTGGGCGGCCACCAGTTCGTACGCACCGAATCGGCAGGGGCTCTCGTTCGGCGCGGCGGTGCGCAGTTGCGGCAGGTTCTGCCGGGTCAGCGCCAGGACTGTCGGGCCGTCGATGCGGTTGAGCGCGAGCTCCCAGCACTCGGCAACCTCGATGGAATCGCACGGGCGGAACACGCGCATGTTGGGAATGGCGCGAAGTGCTGAGAGATGCTCGACCGGCTGGTGGGTCGGGCCGTCTTCGCCGAGGCCAATGGAATCATGGGTCATGACATAAACGACGCCGGTCCCCATCAACGCGGCGAGCCGCATCGCGGGCCGGGCATAATCCGTGAACACCAGGAACGTGGCGCCGTTCGGCGCAAAACCCCCGTGCAGGAAGATGCCGTTCATCGCCGCGCACATGCCGTGCTCGCGGATGCCGTAATGGATGAAGCGGCCCTTCGGCGTCTTGGCCGAGAACGCAGTCGCCGACTTCGCCTTGTTGTTGTTGGAGCCGGTGAGATCGGCCGAGCCCGCCAGAAACTCCATCGGCATCGCGCCGGCAATCACTTCGATCACGGCTTCGGAGGATTTGCGGGTCGCCGCATTCATCGGCTTTTCCAAGAGCTCCTTCTTGTAGCCCTTGAACGCCTTTGCCAGCGCGGCCGGCCGCTCGTGGCGCAGCCGGCGCTCGAATTCGGCGCGCTTGCGGCCGCCGAGTTCACCGAGCCTTGCTTCCCATTCCTGTCGTGCCGCCGCGCCACGGCTGCCGGCCGCGCGCCAGGCCTTGAGCACGTCGTCGGGCACCGAGAACGGCTCCAGCGAAATGCCGAGATTTTCCTTGGCGGCCTTGAGTTCGTCGGCGCCGAGCGCTTCGCCGTGGACCTTGTTGGTGCCGGCCTTATGCGGGGCGCCGAAGCCGATGGTGGTGCGGCACGCAATCAGCGTCGGCTTGTTTGATTTCTGCGCGCGCGTGATCGCGGCGGCGATTGCGGCCTGGTCGTGGCCGTCGATCTTTTCGGCCGCCCAACCCGCCGACTTGAACCGCTTCACCTGGTCGACGGAATCGGAGATCGAGGTCGGGCCGTCGATCGAGATGCCGTTGTCGTCATACAGCACGATCAGCTTGTTGAGCTTCCAGTGCCCGGCCATCGCGATCGCTTCCTGCGACACGCCTTCCATCAAATCGCCGTCGGAAGCGATCACATACGTGTGGTGATCGACGATCTTCTTGCCGAACTCGGCCGCGAGCATCTTCTCGGCGAGCGCCATGCCGACGGCGGTGGAAATGCCCTGGCCGAGCGGACCGGTGGTGGTCTCGATGCCCTTGGTGTGGCCGTGCTCGGGATGTCCTGGCGTCAGCGACCCCAACTGACGAAAGTCCTTGAGCTGGGCGATCGTCATCTCGGGACTGCCGATCAGATACAGCAGCGAATAGATCAGCATCGAGCCGTGCCCGGCCGAGAGCACGAAGCGGTCGCGGTCCGGCCAGTCCAGCGCGGCGACGTCGAATTTCAGGAATTGCGTGAACAGCACGGTCGCCATGTCGGCGGCGCCCATCGGCAGGCCGGGATGACCCGATTTCGCCTTCTCGACGCCGTCCATGGCAAGGCCGCGGATCGCATTGGCCATACGGTTGTGATCGACCTGCGTCATGTCTGAAAATCCGTCTGAAATGAGGCGCTTGTGGCTGGATTTGGCCGCGCCGGAAGGAGCCTTTCGGCCGCTGGGGTCGCGGCTGGGATAGCATCTCGGTTCCGGCAGGCCAAGGCAATCAAACGCCGGTTTGGCCGTAAAAGTTGCTTACGGCATAATCCGGACCCGCAGGGCCGCGTTAGCGCAAAGTGGAGGCCGGTTTTCCGGCCAGGTCATGCCGGCAGGAACTGATAGATCGGGATGAATCCCATCCCGATCTATCAGTGCATAGTTTCGTGGCGGCGTTGCGCTCCGCTAGCTTGCCACGTAAATTTCTGCTTCTAACCGCTTGCCGAACCGAGTCTTTTGCCGGACGGCAAGCTCCAAGGTAAATGCCCAAAGGAAAAGCCCAAGGGCAAGGCCACAGGTTCCGCCGCTGACTGCATGAACGATCGCGTATCCAACAGCTCTGCCATGACCGAGTCCTCGGCCGTCGAGATCGAGATCGCGACCCGCAGGCTCATGGCGGCGCTCGACTCGCTCGAAAGCGCCGTGGAGCGGCGGCGCGATGCCGATCGCGACGAGAACGAGCTCGCGGCGCGAATCCAGGCGCTCGGCGCGGACCGCTCGCGGCTTGCCGACGAACTCGACGGCGCGCTGGTGAAGGCGCGCAAGCTCGAGCGCTCCAGCCGCGAGATCTCCGATCGGCTGGATTCCGCGATCGTCACGATTCGCTCGGTGCTCGATACCGGAGAGGACGGATGAGCCACATCAACGTCACCATCAACGGCCGGCAATACCGTATGGCCTGCGAGGAAGGCCAGGAGGTGCGGCTGCTCAAGCTCGCCGAAAGCCTGGAGACGCGGATTCAGTCGCTGCGCGGAAAGTTCGGCGAGATCGGTGATGCCAGGCTCACCGTGATGGCGGCCCTGACCGTCTGCGACGAATTGGTCGATGCCGGCAATCGCATCCGGACCATGGAGCAGGAACTGACCGAGCTACGGGATTTCCGCAACGCCGCCGTTGAGCGCGCCCGGCTGACCCAGACCGCGGTCGTGAACGCACTGAACTCTGCGGCCGAGCGCATCGAGAAATCGACCCAGGTCCTGAACCGCACCGTCGGCAACGGGATCGCTATCGGCTGATCGTTCACCGGGCTGGCGATTCGTCAGCATCGTTGTTACATTGCCCGAGCGGGGCTGCGACGCGCGTCAGGAGCCATTATCCCCGGGGCCTTATCGATCCTTTAGGGAACTGTCCCTGGCCGGGCCCGTGGGCTCGGACATATGGTGCCCACCTACTTTCGTAGGGAACTCCGGGATCGAGTGCTTCAACGGCGTTCGCGGCTTCGCACTTTTGCATTCGTCCTCCTAGTTCGTGCCTCTCGAATTGCGTCCTCGACAAACCAGCGGTGTCATGCCCCGCGTAGGCGGGGCATCCAGTACGCCGCGGCGTCGATGTTTGATCACTGGCGTCTCTGGAATACTGGATCACCCGCCTTCGCGGGTGATGACGGCGGAGCAAGGCTCAGCCTTCGGAGCAAGCGCGCATGACCAACACCAAAGCCGAACTCCGCGCCAAAGCCCTCGCGGCGCGCGATGCGCTGAGCGACAAGAAACGCACCGCCGCCGCCGCCAAGCTCGCCAAGCGCGGGCTGCCATTCTCGCTGCTGCCGGGCAGCATCGTGTCAGGCTATTCGCCGATCCGCAGCGAGATCGATCCGATGCCGCTGCTGAAGAAGCTGGCCGAGCAGGGCGCCAGGCTCGCGCTGCCTTGCGTCACCGCGCGCGGCCAGGCGCTGATCTTCCGCATCTTCCATCCCAACGATCGTCTGATGCTCGGCCCGCTCGGTATTCCCGAGCCGTCGCCAGGGGCCGCTGAAGTCATTCCCGACATCATGCTGACGCCGCTCGCTGCCTTCGATCGTCTCGGCCATCGCATCGGCTATGGCGCGGGGCATTACGACCACACCTTCGCGCATCTGCGAAAAGCCAAGAATATCGTCGGCATCGGGCTCGCTTTCGCAGCGCAGGAGATCAAGGCGGTTCCGGCACTAGCCCACGACGTGGCGCTGGATTATGTGCTAACGGAATCCGACGTATTCGATTTCCGGAGTTCTGAAGTTGCGCATTCTCTTCGTGGGTGATGTCGTCGGCCGTGCCGGGCGCAATGCCATCGCCGAATATCTGCCCCGCATGGTCAAGGACTGGTCGCTCGATTTCGTCGTCGTCAACGGCGAGAATTCCGCCGGCGGCTTTGGCATCACGGAAGCGATCTATCAGGAGTTTCTCGACGCCGGCGCCGACGCGGTGACGCTCGGCAATCATTCCTGGGACCAGCGCGAAGCTCTGGTGTTCATCGAGCGCGCGGATCGTTTGGTGCGGCCCGCGAATTATCCGCGCGGGACGCCCGGCCGCGGCGCCGCGCTGGTCGAGACCAAGAACGGCAAGCACGCGCTCGTCGTCAACGCTTTGGGCCGCGTCTTCATGACCCCGTTCGACGATCCCTTCGCAGCACTGGAGCGCGAGCTCGGCGCTTGCCCGCTCGGCGTTGCCGCGGACGCCATCGTCGTCGACTTTCATTGCGAGGCGACCAGCGAGAAGCAGGGCATCGGCTTCTTCTGCGACGGCCGCGCCAGCCTCGTCGTCGGCACCCACACCCATGTGCCGACCGCCGACCACCAGATCCTGTCGGGCGGCACCGCCTACATGACCGATGCCGGCATGACCGGCGACTACGATTCCATCATCGGCATGCAGAAGGAAGAGCCGCTGCGACGGTTCACCTCCGGCATCCCCTCAGGCCGCTTCGAGCCGGCAGCGGGCGCCGCGACGCTGAGTGGCGTGGCCGTGGAGACGGATGATGCGACGGGCTTGGCACTGCGCATCGCGCCGGTGCGCGCCGGCGGCCGGCTGGAGCCGGCGACGCCGAAATTCTGGTTGAGCTGAACGGCGCCACATATTCAGTGTCGTCCCGGCGAAGGCCGGGACCCATACCGCGTGATCTATCCATTGCACGCAGCCGGAGTACCGAACGACGAATCTTTGCCAAACAAATCGCAGGGGGTATGGGTCCCGGCCTTCGCCGGGACGACGCCGAGAGTGATGCGCTCACCGCACCTACTCCGCCGTCTGCTCCCTCAACTCCGCCACATCCTTTGCCGTCAGCTTCGACCCCTTCGTGCCAAACCGCGCCGTGACGTAATTCGCGACCGCCGCGATCTCGTCGTCGCTATAGGCGTTGCCGAACGCCGGCATCGACAGCGCCCCGTCGGGCGTATTCCGCTTGGTGCCTGAGATCACGATCTGCGCGACGTTGGTGGCGGCGGGGTCGTTGACGGCCCAGGTGCCGGTCAGCGTTGCCATCGGCGAGACCGGGCTCTCGCCGCTCCAGCCATGGCAGGTGGCGCAGGCGCTGGCGAACATTTTCTTGCCGCGCGCGTCCGCCGTGACGCCGTCCTTGTGCGAGGCAGGCGCGACGGGTGCGGTGGTTGCGGGCAGGTCGGGCGAGGGCTGTGGTGGCACGCTGCGCAGATAAGCGACGATGCTGCTTATGTCCTCAGGCGCGAACTGGCTGAAACTGTGGTCGACCGCTTCACCCATCGGACCCGACGCCGAGCCGTGGCCCGGCGCATGGCCGAGCGACAGATAGGAGATCAGGTCCTCGTCACGCCAGCTGCCGAGGCCGGTGGCCTTGTCGGAGGAGATGTTGAAGGCGCGCCAGCCGGCCGTGATCGCGCCCGCGAACTTCTTGCGGTTGTCCAGCGCAAAGCCGAGATTGCGCGGCGTGTGGCATTCGCCGCAATGCGCCAACGCTTCAACAAGATACGCGCCGCGATTCCACTCCGGGCTCTTCGACGTATCAGGCGCAAAGCGTGTGTCGGGATTGAACACGGCCGACCAGACAATCATCGCCCAGCGCTGGTTGAACGGGAAGGACAGCGTGTTCTCCGGCGGCTTCGCGCGCACCGCAGGAAGGCTGAACAGATACGCCTTCACCGCCAGCACGTCGTCATCCGTCATATAGGTATAGGACGTGTACGGCATCGCCGGATAGAGCCGGGCGCCGTCATGGCGCTTGCCGCGCTGGACCGCGTTGAGAAAATCCTGGTCGCTGTAATTGCCGATGCCCGTGTCCTTGTCCGGCGTGATGTTGGTGGAATAGAGCGTGCCGAACGGCAGCTTGAAGCCGAGCCCGCCGGAATAGTCCGTCTCGCCGGGCTTGGTGTGGCAGACCATGCAGTCGGCCGCCTTCGCGAGGTATTCGCCGCGTTCGACCAGGCTCGCCTTCTCGAGCTTCGCCGGCACGCCGGTCGGCTTGCCGGCACGGTAATCCGCCAGCGCCACCTTGGGGCCGCCGGCGAAGTCGAGCGGGCCGGGCCCGCGGATGATCCAGACGCCGAGCGCCACCACGACAATGGCGATCACGACGATGCCGGTGAAGATACGCATCTTGCCGCTCATGCCTTTTTCC
>NZ_JADPIT010000023.1:292855-298152 GCF_023073035.1 Bradyrhizobium sp. 62 | reverse complement strand
ACGCCGGTTGCCGCGTAAATGGCGTTGCGCAGCGCCGGCGGTCCAGCATTGACGCCGGCCTCACCGATGCCGCCGGGCGCCTCGCCGCTCTTGACCACGATCACCTCGATCTTCGGCATCTCGTTGATGCGCATCATGCGGTAGTCGTGGAAATTCGACTGCTGCACGCGGCCCTTCTCGATGGTGATCTCGCCATAGAGCGCGGCGGTGAGGCCGAACACCAGGCCACCCTCGATCTGCGCCTTCACTGTATCGGGGTTGACCGCGATGCCGGTGTCCACCACCGATGTGATGCGGCGGAGCGTGATCTCGCCGATATCGTCGATCTCCGCTTCCACCACGGTGGCGAGGAAGCTCGCGAACGACGGCTGCACGCAGACGCCGCGACCGACGCGCGGTGGCAGCGGTTGGCCCCAGCCGGATTTCTCGGCGGCGAGATTGAGCACCGCGAGCATGCGCGGATTCTTCGTCAGCATGGAGCGGCGGAATTCGACGGGGTCCTTGCCGGCTTTGCGCGCCAGCTCGTCCATCGCGCATTCGACCGCGAACACGTTGTTGTTCGGACCGACGCCGCGCCAGAAGCCGGTCGGCACCGCCGGCGGTTCGGCGCGGACATATTCGACATGGAAATTGGCGAAGTCGTAGGGCGCATCGACCGCGGCATCGACCGCGTCGATATCGATACCCTTCTGGAACGCCGGTGGCAGCCAGCGCGCCAGCACGGCGGAGCCGGCGACCTTGTACTTCCAGGCCGCGACCTTGCCGTCGACCAGCGATGCCGTGACCTGGTCGCGATAGACCGGGCGGTAGACGTCGTGCTGGATGTCCTCCTCACGGGTCCATATCACCTTGACCGGATAGTCGACCTGCTTTGCAATCTTCACGGCCGCCACCACCATGTCCGGCTCGAGCTTGCGGCCGAAGCCGCCGCCGAGCAGATGCTGGTTGACGATCACCTTGTCGACCGGGAGGCCCGCGGCCTTCGCCGCCTCCGACTGCACGCGTGTCATGATCTGCGTGCCGGTCCAGATTTCGCAGGCATCAGGCCTGACGTGAACGGTGGCGTTGATCGGTTCCATCGAGGCATGCGCGAGGAACGGCAGTTCGAAGCTCGCCTCGAACCTGTCGCCGCTTGCGAGCCCCTTGGCGATGTCGCCGACCGATTTCGCGACCACGCCGTCTTTCTCGCTGGCGGCGCGCAGATGCCGCCATATATCCTCCGTGCTGAGCTTGGCGTTCGGTCCCTCGTCCCACTCGATCTTGAGCGCATCGAGGCCTTTCTTGGCGGCCCACATGTGGTCGCCGATCACGGCGACTATATCCTCGAGCACCACGATTTTGCGCACGCCCGGGATTTTCACCGCCGCGCTGTCGTCGACCTTGCCGACCTTGCCGCCAAAGACCGGGCAATTGGCGATCGCTGCGATCTTCATGCCGGGCAGGATCGCGTCAATGCCGTAGACGACCTTGCCATTGACCTTGTCCGGCGTGTCGAGCCGCTTCAGCGGCTGGCCGATGATGACGAAGTCCTTGGGGTCCTTGACCGAAACATCCTTCGGCGGCGTCTGGCCCTGTGCGGCCAGTGCCAGTTCGCCATAGCCGAGCCTGCGGCCGCTTGCGGCGTGCACGACCTCGCCTTTCGACGCGGTGCAGCTTGCAGGCTCGACCTGCCATTGCACTGCTGCGGCCTGCACCAGCATCGCCCGCGCGCTGGCGCCGGCTGCCCGCAACGGTTTCCACCAGGCACGGATCGAGGTCGAACCACCCGTGGCCTGCAAGCCGAAGGCGGGATTGGCGTAGAGCTTGTCGTTGGGCGGCGCATGCAGCACGGCGACCTTTGCCCAATCGGCGTCCAGCTCTTCGGCCAGGATCATCGCAATCGAAGTATAGACCCCCTGGCCCATCTCGACCTGCGGCATCATCAGGACGGTGCGGCCGGTCTCGTCGATGCGGATGAAGGCGTTGGGCGCGAACTTGCCGTCGGTCGTGTCCTTCGGCTGCTCCGGCTCGTTGACGGCGGCGCGCAGCGGCAGGTGGAAGGCGAGCAGGAAGCCGGTGGCGAGACCGCCGGTCAGAAGCGCACGGCGGGAGACGTCAGGAAGAGTCTTGTCGGTGGTCATGGCGGACCTCATGACTGACGACCGGAGGCGGCCTGCTTGATGGCCTCGCGGATGCGCACATAGGTGCCGCAGCGGCAGATGTTGCCAGCCATCGCGGCGTCGATGTCGGAATCGTCAGGGCTGGGCGTTGCCGCCAGGAGTGCCGCGGCCGCCATGATCTGGCCGGACTGGCAGTAGCCGCACTGGACCACTTCGGCATCGAGCCAGGCCTTCTGCACCTTCGCGCCCGCAGGCGTGCTGCCGACATGCTCGATCGTCGTGATGGCGCGGTTCGCGACCGCGCTGACCGGCAAGACGCAGGATCGGACGGCCTTGCCATCGACGTGCACCGTGCAGGCGCCGCACTGCGCGATGCCGCAGCCGAACTTGGTGCCGGTCATCCCGAGGACGTCGCGCAGCACCCACAGCAGCGGCATTTCAGGTGGCGCCTCGAACGATTTCGTTTCGCCATTGATGGTGAGAACAGTTGCCATATGCATCCCCTTGCTCGCTCGATCGCTTACGGCGATCTAGTCAGCGAATTTGCGCGCACAATAATCATATCGATGCGAAACGATGAAGCGTCGACATTTCCGGCAATGCATATTTGCGTAGCGAGCGCGTCAGGCCATGACGTTCACGAATTTGTGCGGCGATCGCTGCGGTGATTTTGGGCTAATTGATATGATAATCGTCATTTTCTGACGCTTTTTCTTCACATGCGCCGTTGCTCGCCGCAGGTGATCGTGCGAATGCGCAAAATCATGCGATGACGAAACTCGTGCGATTATGGAAGTCGATCGACGGCGCGGGCTTCTGACGCGATCAATTGCGGCGACTCATTGATGTGCCCTCTCACCTTGTGGGAGAGGGCAGCGACGCCCGTAGACGCAGGCTCACTCGGGTGAGGGTCCGTCTCCGCGTACGGGCACCGTTGTGCATCAACCGGCAAAGGGAAGTCTGATCGTGAACGAGGCACCGCCGTGCTCCCGATTACTCGCTGATATGAACCCGTTGTGCGCTTCGATAATGGTGCGCGCAATGGACAGGCCCATGCCCATGCCTTCCGCTTTGCTGGTGTAAACGGCTCGAACGGTCACCGCCGGCGCTTGCTTGTGCGCACAGAAGGCCAAGCCGCGCTATCGGGCGTCGCCACGGATCAATAGGCGCAAATGTAGTTTCCGTAAGCATCGTAGCAACTGCGGCGGTACGCAGCAGTGCCAACGGCAGCCGCGCCGACCGCTGCCGCTCCTACACCGTAGCCCCGATAGCCGTAGCCGCGATAGCCGCCCCGATAGCCCGCGCCGCGCACCGCAACAGCGCCGCCGCCCCGCGGTCCTCGAACTGCGACCGCACCGCCGCGGTAAGCGCCGCCACCCCGATAGGCACCTCCGCCGCGCCGGGCCTCGGCATCATCGGGGATCAAGCAGGCGGTGAGCAAAACGAAAGCGGCAAGAGAAGCAAGAATGAAGCGGAGCATGACAGAAACCCTTCCATGAATTCCTTAAGCCCCGCTCGCGAGATTGCGGCTCACTCCGCGCGTGAGCTTGATGTAGATCAATCGAACCCGCGCATTGCGACGCCTACGCTATGTTCAGCCGCACCTGAGGCGCTTCCGTCACCTTTCGGTGACGCAAGTGCGAAGAGGGAGGTCCGCCATGCATCCGAGGAAGCTTCTTTCGATCAAGTCAGCGACGGTCGCGGGCATCGCCGCCAGCGGCCTGCTTGGGCTTGCAACCCTGTCGCTCAGTCCAACCCCAGCCAAGGCGGTGATTTACTGCCAGTACGTAGAATATCCGGCGGGTTGCGTTGCTCGTGCAGGCGTCGTGCTCAGGCCGCGCCCGGTGGCGCGCGCCGCAGTCCGTCATAACGCCGGTGGCAATGCGAATGGTGGCGTCAATCGCGTTGGAGCCGGGCGGTAAAGGCCGGTTTCGCAAGCCAGGAGGAAGCCGTCATCGTTTCGTTCCGGTGGCGGCCTTTCTTTGTCTGGCGGGGATAGGCCACTGGCTCGCATCGCGTGGCTCCGACAAGGAGAGAAGGGAGGGAATGGAAATTTCGGAATAATAGCACTCTACGCCTGTTTTGCCCGACGCCGCAAGCGCTTCAGAGGCGCCTGCATCGACGGATTCATCGGGCGCTTAAGCCATTGATTCTGCTCGCCCCGGCTACTGTGCATGGGGTTGTTTTCGAGGTTTTTGATTCAGGGACGCCATCGCGTCGCCGCCGCAACCGCGTCGCGACGACCCTCAGCTCTGCCGAAAGCCCATCCGGAAGGCGCCCCAGTGCTTGCCGCGGATCATGATCGGCGAGGACAGGTCCTTCATCAGCACGAACTGCCCGCCGCCCATGTCGCGGCGATAGGTCTGGAGCAGGAACGGCTTGGTGTTGGCGGCGACCTTCTGCACTGCGCGATCGGTGAACAGGCGGCGGTTGCGGCAATTGGCGTTATTCCAGACCGGGTCCTTGCCCTGCGGCAGTCGGTAGTTCGGGTTGTGCGTCGGCAGATAGCCGCCCTTGGCCCAGGCGACGCAGAACACGATGCGGGGATCGGACTTCTGGATCGGATCCTGGATCGCGGGCAGCACGCGGTCGGTGAAGTCGACATAGTTAGTGTTGTACTGCTTGGGATCGGTGCCGGGGATTTCCCGATAGTTCTCGTCCATGAACTGGTCGAGCGTGATCTCGCCGCGGCCGATGGCGGCTTCGAACTCGTCCGAGATCCGCTTGGCGGTCTCGACGACGATTCGGATCAGCGGCGCATCCGACGTCTCGACGCCGCTGTCTGCGATCAGCGCGATCAGGCCTTCGGACGTGTCGAGCAGTTTGGTCACGCGCTGATCCGCGTTCTTGAGATCGCGCGAGGAGAGGTCGACGCCCTTGGCGAGCTCGTTGAGCTCGCTGATGACGCTGTCGCAATGTCCGAGATTGGAAGTCGCCGCGCGCGTGACGCTGCCGATCTCCGCTTCCACCGAGGCGAAGCCCTGCTGGACCCGCGAGATGATGCCGGAGATCCGCTGGGCGCCTTCGCCGGCCGTCTTCGCGCGCTGCGAAGCATCGCTGCTCTCGCCGATCAGGCCTTCGATCTGGCCGTCGAGATCGCGCACGGTGTCGGAGATCTGGTGTGTGGCCTGGCGGGTTGCTTCCGCAAGGTTCTTGACCTCGCTTGCGACCACCGCGAAGCCGCGGCCGGCATTGCCG
>NZ_JADPIT010000023.1:266972-292845 GCF_023073035.1 Bradyrhizobium sp. 62 | reverse complement strand
CCTCGATGGTGGCGTTGAGCGCGAGCAGGTTGGTCTGCTTCGCGATCGCCTCGATCGAGCCGGACACTTTTGCCACCTGCGCCAGCGCGGAGCCGACGGCGCTGAGCCGCGCCTCGATGCGTTCGACGGCTGCGACGAGTTCGGAGATGTGGCTCACCGCGGCATCGACTGCGCCGCGCGACTGCGCGATCTCGCCGACCGCCGCTGACGTGGTCGTTTGCACCGCCTGAGACGCATTGGCGATGTCGTGGTTGGCCGACACCATCGTCTCGGCGGTTTCCTGGAGGTGATGAAACCGTTCCGACTGGTTCGCGACGCGGCTTGCGACTTCCTGGACGTTGCCGGCGATGTCGGCGAGTTCCACGCCGAGGCCGCCGATGCGGTCGGCGAGCTGATCGATCAGCCGTTCGGCAAGCGTTCGGTTGGAGCCGGTGTCCAGTACTGCAAGTTGTACGACGGACATGTCTTGAGAGTCCTCCAGTCAGAGCCGTTCGCCGGCTCTCCGCGGCATTCCCATTCCAATTCCGGTCTTAAGAGGTGATTCGCGCGTTGGCGTCTTGCCTGAGCGCGCACTAGAGCTTGTAGGCCGTCCGAAATCCGCCCCAGTGCCGGCCCTGCACGCGGATCGGAACGTCGATCTCGCGCATCATCACAGTATTTCCGTTGCCCATGTCGCGCGCATAGCTCTGCACCAGATACGAGCGCAGGTTGCGCGCGGCAGCCAACCCCGCCGGATCGTTGAACATCCGCCGGTTGCGGCTGTTGGCTGTGTTCCACGCGGCATCGCCCGGCCGCTGCGGATGCGAATAGATCTTGTTGTGCACCGGCAGGAAGCCGTTGCGATCGACCATGGCGCAGAACGCCAAGCGCGGGTCCTTTGCCAGAAAGGCTTCCTGGAACGACGGCAGCGCGCGGTCGGCCCAGTCCAGATATCGGGTGCGGTACTGCTGCGGATTGGTTCCGGCGATTTCGGCATAATCGGTGTCGAAGAGGTCCTCGATCTTCACCTCGCCGCGAGCAACCGCCTGCTCGAAGATTCCGGTCAGCGCGTTGCCCGCTTCCATGGCGCGGGTGACGAACTCCGTGTTCTCTTCGTGGATCGACCAGAGCCTGTCCTCGATCTTCTCGCGGAGCGCGGCATCGGGATTGACGAATTGCGCGCGCGCGCCGGCCTTGGACTGCTCGACCACGCGCAGGCGGCAGGCGCCGACGCCTTCGAGGGTGCCTTCGATCATGGCTTGCGATGCAAGGCGGCCCGCGTCGGCGCCGCCGATCAGCACGCCGTCCATCGCTATCTCGTAGACCGGCAGCACGCCGCGGGCGGTTTCGAGCTTGAGATGGCAGGGCAGCCGTTCGGTCTTGCGGCGGTCGTCGTGCTCGCTCTGGCGCAGCAGCACGGCACAGCGCGATTTCAGTTTCTGTGCGAAGGCGGTCACGGCCTTGCCGGCGCTCGCGACGTTCTCGCCGTGGCTCTCGGCCGCCTTGGTCGCAGCATCGATCTCGGCTGCGCTTTCGCCGACCGAGATGATGAACTGCGACGCGCTGGTCGCGTTGCCGGAGACTTCGCTGGTGGTGGCGTTCTGTTCGGCGACCGCGCCGTTGACGGTCTCGAATACCGGGCGGATGGCCTCGATCGCCTGCGAGATGCGGTGCACCGCATCCGCGGAGCCGGCGGCGTCGCGCTGCAGCGCGTCGATCTTTTTGGTGATCTCCTCCGTCGCGCCCTGGGTCTGCACCGCGAGTGCCTTGACCTCGGTGGCGACGACCGCAAAGCCTCTTCCCGCGGCGCCCGCACGCGCGGCCTCGATGGTCGAGTTGAGCGCGAGCAGCGTCGTCTGCCGTGCGATCTGTGCGATCAGGTTGACGACGTTGCCGATGGCGGCCGAGGATTCGCGCAGGCGATCGACGTTGGCGCGGGCTTCCTGTGCCGCGGCGCTGGCCTCGTCGGCGAGCTTGCCGGCCTCGCGAACCTGCGCCCCGATGCCCAGCGCCGACTGGGTGAACTTGTCGGCGGCATGGGCGAAGGTGGAGGCGTTCGATTGCGCGGCGTTGGTCCGGCCGGTCAGGGCGTCGGTGCGGTCGCGAATGGCGGCAAGCGTCGTCGCAGTCGCCTCGGCGCCGCCGGCCACCGAATTGGCGGCGCGCTCGAGCTGGCGAATCATGGCGCCCAGCTCGAGTTCCAGCAGTTCCAGGATTTCCTTGGCCGAATCGCTTTCGACGGCCCCGGCAGGCTCGGAATGGGCCGCCGGCTGTGCAGCCTGCGGGGCAGCCGCAGTTGCAGTCATGTCCGGCAGACGCTTCCGAAATAGTCCGAATGCCATCAGGTCTCTCTTGTCGGGGGACGGTCGGACGCTATTTTCGCAGGCTGGAATGAAATCAGGGTTAACGATGCCTGACATCTAGGCACGGGCCCGTACGGTGTTACCTTAAAGTCGTAGAGCCTCTTTCTTTCCGGGGGGGTGGCGGCCTATAAGGCCGCGCTTCCCACGCTCACCTTGGCGCACGATTCCCCTAGAGAAGATCACGCATGGCCGGACATTCCCAATTCAAGAACATCATGCACCGCAAGGGGCGGCAGGATGCCCAGAAGTCGAAACTGTTCGGCAAGCTGGCGCGGGAAATCACCGTCGCGGCCAAGCTGGGGACGCCCGACCCCAACATGAACCCGCGCCTGCGTGCGGCCATCACCGCGGCGCGCCAGGAGAACATGCCGAAGGACAATATCGAGCGCGCCGTCAAGAAGGCGCTCGGTAATGACGGCGAGAACTATGACGAGATCCGCTACGAGGGTTACGGACCCGGCGGCGTTGCCGTCATCGTCGAGGCGCTGACCGACAACCGCAACCGCGCGGCTTCCGACATCCGCTCCTTCTTCACCAAGTCCGGCGGCAATCTCGGCGAAACCGGCTCGGTGTCCTTCATGTTCGACCGCACCGGCATCGTCGAATACGACCGCAGCGTCGCCTCCGACGATGCGGTGCTGGATGCCGCGATCGAGGCCGGCGCCGACGACGTGATCTCGAGCGAAGCCGGCCACGAGATCTACGCTTCGACGGAAGGCTATCGCGACGTCGCCAAGGCGCTGGAAGCCAAGTTCGGTGAGCCGCGCAAGGCCGCGCTGATCTGGAAACCGCAGAACACGGTCGCAGTCGACGACGAGACCGGCGAGAAGTTGTTGAAGCTGATGGACCTGCTCAACGAGCACGACGACGTCCAGCACGTCTACGCCAATTTCGAGGTGTCGGACGCGCTGCTGGCGAAGATGGGCGGGTAGGGGCCACTTCCCCTGTTACTTCCGTTCTGTTTCTGTTTCCCCCACGGCGGCCAGCCGCTATCACTGGCCCATGACGACGCTCCCGATTCGTGGCCCCGTTCGCATCATCGGCATCGACCCTGGCCTGCGCCGTACCGGCTGGGGCGTGATCGAGGCCGAGGGCAATCGCCTGATCTACGTCGCCTGCGGCTCGGTGGAGCCGCCGGACGATTTGCCGCTGGCGAGCCGGCTGCTCGCGATCCATGAGGGGCTCGCCGCCGTCCTGTCCGGTCACAAGCCGATGGAAGCCGCGGTCGAGCAGACTTTCGTCAACAAGGACGGCGTCGCGACGCTGAAGCTCGGCCAGGCCCGCGGCGTCGCCATGCTCGCGCCCGCGATGTTCGGCATCAGCGTTGCCGAGTACGCGCCGAACCAGGTGAAAAAGACGGTGGTCGGCGCCGGCCACGCCGACAAGCAGCAGATCGCGATGATGCTCAAGATCTTGCTGCCCAAGGCCGATCCGCCGTCCGCGGACGCCGCCGACGCGCTCGCCATCGCCATCACCCATGCCCATCATCGCCAGAGCACCGCGCTGCGGCTGAAGGTGGCAGGCCTATGATCGGCAAGCTCAAGGGCCTGATCGATTCCTACGGCGAGGATTTCGTCATCCTCGACGTCGGCGGTGTCGGTTATCAGGTGCATTGCTCGACGCGCACGCTGCAGCATCTGCCCTCGCCGGGCGAGGCCGCCGTGCTGTCGATCGAAACCTATGTTCGCGAGGACCAGATCAAACTGTTCGGCTTCCGCAGCGACCAGGAGCGCGAATGGTTTCGCCTGCTTCAGACCGTGCAGGGCGTCGGCGCCAAGGTCGCGCTCGCCGTGCTCGGTACGCTGCAGCCGTCCGACCTCGCCAACGCGATCGCGTTGCGCGACAAGGCCGCGGTGGCGCGCACGCCCGGTGTCGGTCCCAAAGTCGCGGAGCGCATCGTCACCGAACTGAAGGACAAGGCGCCGGCCTTCGCCAATGTCGATCCGGCGGTCGTGCACCTCGCCGGTGCCGTCGACGACCAGCGCGCGCCGCGACCCGTGGCGGACGCGATCTCAGCGCTGGTCAATCTCGGTTACGGCCAGCCGCAGGCGGCGACCGCGATCGCATCGGCCGCGCGCAGCGCGGGCGAGAGCGCCGGGACCGCGCAGCTGATCCGGCTCGGCCTGAAGGAGCTGTCGAAGTGAGCGCGGAAATGGTCAATCTCGTAGGCTGGGCAAAGCGAAGCGTGCCCACCATCTATAGAGCGATCAGCGACATGGTGGGCACGGCGCGAAGAGCGCCTTTGCCCACCCTACGATTTTCGGGAGTCCGCTGAGTGAGCGATCCCAAGGCCAACCGCATGGTCACGCCCGAGCGCCGCAGCGATGATGTCGGCGACACCGCGCTGCGCCCGCAATCGCTGTCCGATTTCGTCGGCCAGCAGCAGGCGCGCAAGAATCTATCCATCTTCATCGAGGCGGCGCGCAAGCGCGGCGAGGCGCTGGATCACGTGTTGTTCGTCGGTCCCCCCGGCCTCGGCAAGACCACGCTGGCGCAGATCGTGGCCAAGGAGCTCGGCGTCGGCTTTCGTGCCACGTCGGGCCCGGTGATCGCCAAGGCCGGCGATCTCGCAGCACTCCTCACCAATCTCGAAGAGCGCGATGTGCTCTTCATCGACGAGATCCATCGCCTCAGCCCTGCGGTGGAAGAAGTGCTCTATCCCGCGATGGAGGATTTCCAGCTCGACCTCATCATCGGCGAGGGCCCGGCGGCGCGCTCGGTGAAGATCGAGCTGTCGAAATTCACCCTCGTCGGCGCCACCACGCGCGCCGGCCTGCTCACCAATCCCTTGCGCGACCGCTTCGGCATTCCGATCCGGTTGAATTTCTACACGATCGAAGAGCTTGAGAGCATCGTCACCCGTGGCGCACGCGTGCTCAACGTCGGCATGAGCGCGGATGGCGCCAACGAGATCGCGCGACGCGCGCGCGGCACGCCACGCATCGCCGGCCGGCTGCTCCGCCGCGTGCGCGATTTCGCCTCGGCAGCCGATGCCGACAGGATCGATCGCAAGATTGCCGATCACGCGCTGAGCGCGCTCGAGGTCGATGCCGCCGGCCTCGACGCGATGGACCGCCGTTACCTCACGACCATCGCGCAGAACTATGGCGGCGGCCCGGTCGGCGTCGAGACGATGGCCGCCGCACTGTCCGAGCCGCGCGACGCGATCGAAGACATCATCGAGCCCTATCTGATCCAGTGTGGCTATCTGCAGCGCACCCCGCGCGGCCGCCTGCTCACGTCGCACGCCTTCCGCCATCTCGGGATAGCCGAGCCCTCGCGCGATGCGGCGGCACAGTTCGGCCTGTTCGGGAGCGACGAGAGCGACGACTGATCTACGCAAGTGCAGCCTGCTCGGGCCGTCATGAATTTCCGGTCATCTCGTGCAGAGGGTCTGCACAAACGCACCCCATTTCCGCTCCAATAGGATCGCATCAACAAGCCGCATCACGATCGGGCTGCCATGATCACGCGCCGTCATTTCTTCCGTTCCATCGGCGGCCTGTCCGCCCTGGGCGTATCGACCGCGGCCTATGGCGTCGGCGTCGAGCCGATGCTGCGGCTTCGGGTCACCCGCTATCATCCAACCCCGCGGCAATGGCCGGCGGATTTCCCGCTGAAGATCGCCGTGATCGCCGACATCCATGCCTGCGATCCCTGGATGTCGCTGGAGCGAATCGAAGCCATCGTCGATCGCACCAATGCGCTCAATGCGGATATCATCGTGCTGCTCGGCGACTATGTCGCCGGTCTGCACCAGGTCACGCGCATCATTCCGGCGAGCGAATGGGCGAGAGTCCTGGCCGGCCTGAAAGCGCCGCTCGGCGTCCATGCCGTCATGGGCAATCATGATTATTGGGCGGACAGGACCGTGCAGCAGGCCGGCCACGGGCCGACGGTCGCGCATCGCGCGCTGGAGGCGGCCGGCATTCCCGTCTACGAGAACGACGTCGTGCGGCTGGCCAAGGACGGCCGCGCGTTCTGGCTTGCCGGCCTTGGCGATCAGCTCGCCTTTCTGCCGGCGCGACGCTTCCGGAGCACGGGGCGCTTCGGCGCCGACGATCTCGACGCGACGCTTGCCAAGGTCACCGACGATGCGCCGATCGTCCTGCTCGCGCATGAGCCCAATATCGCGCCGCGCGTGCCCGCCCGCGTCGCGTTGCAGCTGTCCGGCCACACCCATGGCGGTCAGGTCCGCCTGCTCGGCTGGTCGCCGGCAGTTCCGCCGCAGCACGGCCTCCGGCTAGCTTACGGGCATGTCCGGCTGAAATGCGACGTCATCATCTCCGGCGGCCTCGGTTGCAGCATCATGCCGCTCCGCGTCGGCGTGCCGCCGGAGATCGTCAAGGTGACGCTGGGTCGGGGGCCTTTGATCGTCTAGCCGCGCTTGCGCAGCCGGCCGTTTTTGCGCAAAACGGACTGGTTACCGAAAGCGAAGAGGCTCGTGACGTGACAGCTCATCTCGACGGCGAGATCCGCGACGGCCGCCACCACATGCAGGTCCGCGTCTACTACGAGGACACGGATTTTTCCGGCATCGTCTATCACGCCAACTACCTGCGCTTCATGGAGCGCGGACGGACCAATCATCTGCGGCTGATGGGCGCCGAGCAGCAGGCATTGTTCGAGCAGGCCGAGACGGAAGATGCAAGCTTCGCCTTCGTGGTGCGCTCGATGCATCTGGATTTCCTCAAGCCTGCCCGGATGGACGACGTGCTCGACGTCGTGACCTGGCCGATCGCCGTGAAGGGCGCCTCCATCATGCTGGCGCAGGAGGTGCGGCGCGGCGAGGAGGTGTTGGTGAAGGCCGAGGTACGCGTCGCCTTCATCAGCGGCGGCCGCGCCCAGCCGATCCCGAAATCGATCCGCGCCTTGATGAAGGCTGATCTCATTTCGTGATCGGGCGATAGCGGACGGCCTCTCGACTCCCCCGCGCGCGGCGATAGATTGCACTCCCGCCAACCGATGAGGCCATCATGTCGCGCCCGCCGCTTCCGCCCTTTACCCGTGAGACCGCCGCGCAGAAGGCGCGTATGGCCGAGGATGCCTGGAATTCGCGCGACCCGGTGCGCGTCTCGCTCGCCTATACCGAGGAC
Organism: Bradyrhizobium sp. 62; assembly: GCF_023073035.1. Taxonomy (NCBI): domain Bacteria; kingdom Pseudomonadati; phylum Pseudomonadota; class Alphaproteobacteria; order Hyphomicrobiales; family Nitrobacteraceae; genus Bradyrhizobium; species Bradyrhizobium sp. 62. Next base: position 285,407 of record NZ_JADPIT010000023.1, on the reverse strand, counting down.
AGCCGCTGGCGCAATCGCTCCGAGGTTTTTCAGGGTCGCGAAGCCATCGTCGCGTTCCTCACCCGCAAATGGGAGAAGGAGCACGACTACCGCCTGATCAAGGACCTCTGGGCGTTCGACGATAACCGCATCGCCGTGCGCTTCCAGTACGAATGGCACGATGCGAGCGGCCAGTGGTACCGCTCCTACGGCAACGAGCAGTGGGAGTTCGACGAGCACGGCCTGATGCGGCGGCGCGAGGCTTCGATCAACGACGTGGTGATCGCGGAGAAGGACCGGCGATTTCACTGGCCGGCACCGGGGCCGAGGCCGGCGGACGTGGCGGGGTTGGGGACGGACCCTTTCTGAGCCGAGAACAACTGTCACCCCTCATTGGTGAGGAGCCGCGAAGCGGCGTCTCGAACCATGCAGGCCCCGTTGCTGCAGCGGGGCCTCTATCCTTCGAGACGCGCGCGAGAGTGCGCTCCTCAGGATGAGAGGATGGATTTGCGCGCCAGAAACCTCGTAATCGCCCCTCCGAGCTTGGCATGGTCCATCGGCTCCGCCAGCGACTCCCTCGCGATGGCAACGACATCGTCCGGCGCCTTGCCGTCGCGCAGCTCACAGCACACTTGCGCAAACTCCACGTCGAACTCCGGATGCGGCTGCAGGGTGAGCGTCGCGCCGTTGGCGTAGAGCAGGCCGGCATGCGGGGTGAAGTCGGACGAGAGGATGGTCAGCGCATCGTTCGGCGGCTCGATCACCTGGTCCTGATGCGAGCAGGCGATGGCGACCGCTTCGCCGTCGACGACGCCGTTGTCCGGCAGCACCTGATAGACGTGCCGGCCGATGCCCCAGCCCTTCTCCGATTTGCGCACGGTGCCGCCGAGCGCCTGCGCGATCAACTGATGACCGAAGCAGATGCCGACCATCGGTGTCCTGCTGGCGTAGGCCGTGCGCACGAAATCTTCCAGTGGCGCGATCCAGTCGAGCCCGTCATAGACGCCGGCAGCCGCGCCGGTGATCAGCACCGCCTCCAAATTGCGCGGATCCGGAAGCGCATCGCCGTTCGGGATGCTGACGATCTCGACCGTGGCTGTCGGATCCTCGGCGCGGACCATGCGCTCGAACATGTCCGGGAATGAACCGTGGCGCTCGCGATATTTTTGTGGGACCTGCCCGGTCTCGATGATGGTGATGCGTGCCATGTGCTCTCCGGTAAAGGTCAAGCTCAGTCGCTTCCTGCCCCATGTTGCTGGTGTGGCGCTGTGGGCTCCAGCAGCGCACTCTCTTTCCGGACCTCGTTGAGAAACGCCTTGGCCAGGCGCGACAGCGGCTCTGCTTCCGACCATAGCATATAGGCCACCGCGTGCGTCGTCGGCGCGAACGGCCGCACGACGAGGCCGGTCCCGCCGTTCTGCCGCGGCGAGAAGGGATCGACCACCGCGGCGCCGACGCCGGCGGCGGCGAGCACGCAGGCCGTGTTGCAGTAGCGCACCTCGACGGTCGGCCGGAACGGCGCGCCGGCACGGGCGAAACTGTCACGCACGGCCTCGCCGAGCCGTGTGCCGCGCTCGAGCCCGATGAAGGGCAGGCCGGACAGGTCCGCGGCCGAGATCACCGGCTGGTCGGCGAGCGGGTGCTGCGGCGGCAGCACGCACACCATCTCGCCGGTGTGCACCACCTCGTGGGCGATGCCTGGATGATGTGTCAGCCCGAGCGCGAAGCCGAGCTCGGCGACGCGGTTGAGCACGCCTTCGATGATTCCCTCATAGCGCCGCACGTCGAAGAACACCCGTGTCTCCGGGCGACGGCGCAGGAAACCTGACAGCGCCGAGGGGATGATGCTGTAGGCGAGCGGCGGCGTCGCGACCAGCGCGAGATGCCCGGAGCGGTTCTCGCGCAGATCGCGCACGCGGCTCTCGAGCTTTGCGTGCAGCGCGAAGATCGCCTCGCTCTCCTTGTAGAGCGCCATCGCTTCCGTGGTCGGAAACAGCCGGTTGTTGACGCGTTCGAACAGCGCAAAACCTGCCTGCGCCTCCATCGTCTTCAGCGCGTTGCTCACGGCAGGCTGCGACAACGCCAGTTCGTCGGCGGCCGCAACCGTGGTGCGGTGGCGGATGACGGCGCGGAGAATCTCGAGCTGGCGCAGGTTCATATCACTGCCGATTATACTCTGGGCCAAAACATCATAGCAGAACGAATTGATTTTGCAGCCCCGCTTCCGCGTAATGGCAGCGGATTTGCACGGCGCATCAAAGGGTTCATCCGCCCATTGAGGCGCCACTGCGCACAGATTGGAGGCAATCTTGGTTCGTGTCCTTCGCGCCGCCGCCGCACAGATGGGGCCGACGCAAAAAGCCGATACGCGCGAGCATACGCTGTCGCGGATGCTTGCGCTGCTGGAGGAGGCGGCCGGCCGCGGCGCCAGCCTCGTGGTGTTTCCCGAGCTCGCCTTCACCACATTCTTTCCGCGCTGGTTGCTCGAAGGCGAGGCGCTAGACCATCATTTCGAACGCGGCATGCCGAACCCGAACGTCGCCGCCTTGTTCGACCGTGCGCGTGCGCTGCGCGTCGGCTTCTATGTCGGCTATGCCGAGCTGACGCCGGATGGGCGCCGCTACAATTGCGCCGTCCTGGTCGATCGCGACGGCGAGCTGCTCGGCCGTTATCGCAAGGTGCACCTGCCGGGCTCGGTCGAGCCGCGACAAGGTGCGCGCTACCAGCAGCTCGAGAAACGCTATTTCGACTATGGCGATCTCGGCTTTCCGGCCTTCCGCGCCGGCTCGGCCTGGGCCCACGCCATCATGGGCATGATGATCTGCAACGATCGCCGCTGGCCGGAATCTTGGCGCGTGCTTGGCCTGCAGGGCGTCGAGCTTGTCTGCATCGGCTACAATTCGGCGGCCTATGATCCGAATGGCGGCAGCACGGAAGATGCCTCCTTGCGCACCTTCCACTCCACGCTGGTGACGCAGGCCAACGCCTATATGAACGCGACCTGGGCGATCTCGGTGGCGAAGGCAGGCGAGGAGGACGGCTCCGGGCTGATCGGCGGCTCCTGCATCGTCGATCCCAATGGCCGCATCGTCGCGCAGGCCGCAACGCTGACTGACGAGGTGATCGTCGCCGACATCGATCTCGACCTCTGCCGCCAGGGCAAGGACAAGATGTTCAACTTCGCCGCACACCGGCGGCCGGAGCAATACCGCGTGATCACCGAACGCGCCGGCGTCATCGAACCCGCGGTTCTCGACGCGGACTGACAGGACGTTCCAACAACGTTGGCAAAGGAGCCGATATGACGCGCCTCTCGTATTTCCTCGGCATCGCAGCGCTGGCGGCCGCGACGTCCGCGCAGGCGGCGGAGCTTCCGGCCGAGATCAAGCAAGCGGGCGCGTTGAAGCTCACGGTCAACTCGACATACGCGCCGATGGAATATCGCGATCCCGCAACCAATGAGCTCGTCGGGCTCGACGTCGATCTGGCGAACGAACTGGCCAAGCGCCTCGGTGTGAAGATCGTGTGGAGCGAGACGCCGTTCGCCGAATTGATCCCGTCGCTCCAGACCAGGCGCGCCGATTTCATCATCTCCGGCATCTCCGATCGCGCCTCGCGGCGCGAGACCGCGGATTTCGTCGATTATCTCGGGACCGGCCCGCAGTTCTTCGTCATGGCGGAGAACGAAGCCAAGGCTGCGACCGATCTCTGTGGCAAGAAGGTCGGGACCACCCGTAGCACCAGCTTCCCGGTCGAGATCGAGAAGTGGAGCAAGCAGAATTGCGAGCCGGCCGGCAAGCCGGCGATCCAGTACGTGCCGGGCGAGAACTCGATCGACGTCCGCAACCAGCTCAAGCAGGGCCGCATCGACGCCGCCGTACAGGGCAGCGAGACGCTGCCTTATGCGCAGACGCAGGAACCCGGCAAATACCGCGTGATCGGCGAGCCCTTTGCCAAAGGATATCAGGGCATCATGTTCCGCAAGGACGATGCGGTGCTTCGCGAGGCGGTGACTGAGAAGCTCGCGACTATGATCGCCGACGGTTCCTACAAGGCTGTCCTAGACAAATGGGGTCTCGGCGCCAATGCGGTCGCCCAGCCCATGCTGAACGCGGCGTCACAATGAAGACGGCACCGGCACTCGCGGAGGGTTTTCCCGACCTGTCGGGAATGCGGATCGCGCGCGAGCCGCACTGGTTTCGCTGGCTCAGCGCCGCCCTGATCGTCCTTGTGCTTGCACTGATCGTGCGTGCGTTTGCGGCCGGCCAGATCGAATGGTCCTATGTCAGCCGCTTCCTGACGGCAAAGGTCATTCTCGAAGGCATCGTCAACACCATGGTGATGGCGGTGCTGGCGATGGCGCTCGGCATCTTCCTCGGCGTCGTCATCGCGATCATGCGGCTGTCGCCCAACCCGGTGCTGAAGACCGTCGCCGCCGGCTACACCTGGCTGTTCCGCGGCACGCCGCTGATCCTGCAACTGCTGCTGTGGTTCAATCTCGCGCTGGTGTTTCCGACCATCGGCATTCCCGGCCTGTGGAGCGCGCGCGCCGTCGACGTCATGACGCCGTTCCTCGCCGCGCTGCTCGGGCTCGGCATCAACCAGGGCGCCTATACGTCGGAAGTGATGCGCGCCGGCATGCTGTCGGTCGATATCGGGCAATATGAGGCCGCGCAGGCGATCGGCATGGGACGCTTGCGTGCGCTGCGCCGGATCGTGCTGCCGCAGGCGATGCGGGTGGTGATCCCGCCGCTTGGCAACGAGTTCATCGGCATGGTGAAGGCGACCTCGCTCGCCAGCGTCATCCAGTATCCGGAACTGCTGCACAACGCGGAAAACATCTACTACGCCAATTCGCGCGTGATCGAGCTCCTGATCGTCGCCGGGCTCTGGTACCTGCTCGTCGTCTCGGTGCTGACGCCGCTCCAGATGCTGCTCGAACGCCGTTTTGCGCGCGGCACATTGCGGCTCGCGCGATGACAAAACCCCTCGTCGCGATCCGCTCCGTCAGCAAGAGTTTTGGCGAGTTTCAGGCTCTCAAAAATGTCTCGCTCGACATCCGGCCCGGCGAGGTGATGTGTCTGATCGGTGCCTCCGGCTCGGGCAAGACGACGCTGCTCCGCTGCATCAACCAGCTCGCCGCGATCGACAGTGGCGGCATCTGGCTCGACGGCGAGCTCTTGGGCGTGCGCGAGCAGGGCGGACGGCTCCATCGGCTTAGCGAGCGCGAGATCGGGCGGCAGCGGCTGAAGACCGGCATGGTGTTCCAGCGCTTCAACTTGTTTCCCCACAAGACCGCGCTCGAAAACATCACCGAAGGTCCGCTCCAGGTTCAGGGTCGAAAATCCGACGAGGTGCGTGCGGAGGCGATCGAGCTGCTGCGGCGTGTCGGATTGTCGGCCAAAGCGGACTGGTATCCCGCCCAGCTCTCCGGCGGCCAGCAGCAGCGCGTCGCGATTGCCCGTGCGCTTGCCATGAAGCCGATGCTGATGCTGTTCGACGAGCCGACCAGCGCGCTCGATCCCGAACTCGTCGGCGAGGTCTTGGCGGTCATGAAGGAGCTGGCGCGGAGCGGCATGACCATGATGGTCGTGACGCACGAACTCGGCTTCGCGCGCGAGGTCGCCGACCGCGTCGTCTACATGGACCAGGGCGCGATCATCGAGCAAGGGTGCGCATCCGATGTCTTGGGCGCGCCCCGCGAGGAGCGCACCAGGGCATTTCTTTCGGCAGTGATCTGAATGGGGGCGTATCGATGAAGAGAATTCTGGTTACGGCGGCACTCGTTGGCGTCATGAGCGCTCCGGTCATGGCGGTCGAGCTGCCGGCGGAGATCGCCAAGCGCGGCAGCATCAAGGTCGCGCTGGTGCCGAACTATCCGCCGATGGAGTTCCGCGATCCCGCCACCAACGCGTTGTCCGGCTTCGACATCGATCTCGGCGAGGCCATCGGCCGCAAGCTCGGCGTCAAGATCGAATGGCAGGAGACCAGCTTTGCCGAGTTCATGCCGTCGATCTCGACCGGGCGGGTGGACGCCATCCTGTCCGGCTTCACCGACTATGCCAGCCGGCACGAAATCGCGTCCTTCGTCGATTATCTGCGCAGCGGCCCGCAGTTCTTCGTGCAGCAGTCGCGCAAGGCGGAGTTCAAGGACGCAGCCGCGCTCTGTGGCAAGAAGGTCGGCGCCAGCCGCCGCACCATGTTCCCGGCGCAGATCGCGGCCTGGAGCGAGAAGAATTGCGGCACCAATCCGATCCAGTTCGTCGGGACCGACGGCTCGGCCGACGCCCGCACCCAGCTCAGGCAGGGCCGCATCGATGCCGCCGCCCAAGGCAACGAGACGTTGCCCTACATCATGGACCTCGAGCCCGGCACCTATGCGACTGTGGGCGAGCCCATCGCGCAGCAATTCACCGGCATCGCTCTGCCGGTCAAGGAAAAGGCGCTGCAGCAAGCCATGCTGGAGGCAGTCGACGCGCTGATCGCGGACGGCACTTATCGTACGCTGCTTGCCAAGTGGAAACTGACCGACAACGCACTCGAAAAGGCGACCCTCAATGCTGGACAGTAAGGCACTCCAGAGCATCCCGCTCAGCCCAGCCAACACCGCGGATCCTGCGCCGGAATACCCCTGGCCGAGGCCGTACAATTCGGCGATGTTCCTGTCGTTCGACGTGGACGCGGAGAGCGCCTGGACCAGCAAGGACGCGGTGCACGCGCAGCGGCTCATCACCATGAGCTATGGCGGCTATGAGGCGCGCGTCGGCACGCCGAAACTGCTGGAGCTGCTTGATCAGCTCGATCTCAAGGCGACCTTCTTCGTCACGGGATGGTCGGTCGACGCGCATCCGGCGATGGCCGATTCCATTCTCAAGGCCGGTCACGAGATCGGCCACCATGGTTATCACCATCTCCTTCCCGATCCCGGCGATCCCTGGATCGAGGAGGAGCTCGAGCGCGGTTTCGAGGCACTCAAGCGCCGGCTTGGCGTCAGGCCGACCGGCTACCGCGCGCCCTACGGCGAATTCACCGAGGAGCTGCGGGTGGCGCTGGTGCGTCACGGCATCGTCTACACCTCCTCGTTCCGCGACGACGTGCGGCCCTATCGGCATCGTCTCGCCGACGGCAAGCCGGGCACGATCGAGCTGCCGGTGACCGCAAGCTATGACGACTGGATGCACGGCCTGTCGGCGCGCTTCAGTCCGCGCTCGATTTTCCCCAAGGAGCATGTGCTTTCGATCTGGAAGGACGAGCTCGACGAAACCAGAGACTGGGGCGCGATGGTGACGACCGTGCTGCATCCGCAATGCAGCGGCCGCCCGATGCGGCTGCGCCTGCTGCGTGAGTTTCTCACTTACGCAAAGTCGTGCCCGGACGTCTGGATCACGACCGGCGAGAAGATCGCGGCCAACTTCCTGCGCCACGAGGCCGGAAAAAGTTGAGCCAGGCCATGACCCGCATCCTCGTCATCAATCCCAACTCCTCCGCATCGGTGACGGCGGCGATCGATGACGCCGTCGCGCCGCTGCGCATCGCCGGCGGCCCCGCAATCGAGGTCGTCGGCCTTGCCGAGGGGCCGCCCGGCATCAGCTCGCAACGCGACGCCGACGGCGTTGTGATGCCGCTGGTCAACCGTGTGTCGCGCGACGATGCGGATGCCTTCGTGCTCGCCTGCTTCAGTGATCCCGGCCTGCATGCGGTGCGCGAGGCGGCCGGCGGGCGCCCGGTGATGGGTATCGCCGAGTGCGGTATCTTTCGCGCACTGATGCTGGGCGAGCGCTTCGGAATCATCGCGCTGTCGCCCTCGAGCATCCGCCGCCAGCAGCGGATGGTGCGGCTGATGGGCGTCGACAGCCGCTACGCCGGAAGCTGGTCGGTCGGCGCAAGCGCGGCGGAGACGGCAGGCGCGGACATCCGGGGACGGTTGATTGAAGCTGGCCGCGCGCTGGTCTCGCAATGCCGTGCCGATGTCGTGGTGATGGGCTGCGCCGGCATGGCCTCGCATCGCGCGGCGATTGCGGATGCCATCGGTGTGCCCGTGGTCGAGCCGGCGCAGCAGGCGGTGGCCGCTGCGATCGGCGCGGTCTTGCTGAACACGTAAGATCCTTCAGGAGCCTCTTGCAATGCCCGTCTCCCGTCGTTCGCTCCTCAAGGCCGCAGCCGCTGTGCCGGCGCTGTCATTCCCGGGGATCGTCCGTGCCGAATCCCAGACCACGCTGCGCTTCATTCCCGTCATCGACCTCGCCTTCGTCGACCCCATCTATTCCACGGCGCAGGTGTCGCGAAACCATGGCTTCATGGTCTACGACACGCTCTATGGCATCAGCTCTTCGCTCCAGGTCTCGCCGCAGATGCTGTCGGGCCATGTCGTCTCCGGCGACGGGCTGCAATGGGACCTCAGTTTGCGCGACGGCCTGTTCTGGCACGACGGCGAGCGCGTGCTTGCCCGCGACTGCGTTGCCAGCATCCGCCGCTGGGCCGCGCGCGACGGCTTTGGCGGTGAGCTGATGGAGGCGACGGACGAGCTGTCGGCCGCTGACGACCGCACCATCCGCTTCCGCCTCAAGCGTCCATTCCCGCTGTTGCCGCAGGCGCTCGGCAAGGCCGCGATCAACGCGTGCTTCATGATGCCGGAGCGGCTGGCGAGCCAGGATCCGTTCAAGCCGCTGACCGAAGTGATCGGCAGCGGGCCGTTTCGCTATCTCGCCGACGAGCGCGTGCAGGGCGCGCGCAACGCGTATGCCAAATTCGAGCGCTATCAGCCGCGCAGCGACGGCAAGCCGGATTGGACCGCGGGTCCGAAGATCGTGCATTACGATCGGGTGGTCTGGACCACCACGCCCGATGCCGGCACCGGCGTCGCCGCGCTGCAGACCGGCGAGCAGGACTGGCAGGAGACCACGCCGCACGACCTGCTGCCGATCATCAAGGCGGCCGGCGACATCGAGGCGCGCATCCTCGATCCCCGCGGTTATGCCTGCATGCTGCGCCTCAATCATCTTCAGCCGCCGTTCGACAACCCTGCCGTTCGCCGCGCCCTCCTGGGGGCGATCGATCAATCCGCCTTCATGACCGCGGTGGCCGGTACCGATCCGAATTTCCAGGTCTCCCCGATCGGCTATTTCGCGCCGAATACGCCGATGGCGAGCGAGGTCGGCCTCGATGTGTTCCGCGGCCCGCGCGACTACGCCAAGGTGAAGGCCGATCTCAAGGCCGCGGGCTATAATGGCGAGAAGATCGTGGTGCTCGTGCCCACCAACTCACTGGCGCAGAAGCCGCTGGGCGAGATCGCCGTCGACAGCCTGCGCAAAGCCGGCATGAACGTCGAATATGCCGGGCTCGATTTCGCCGTGGTGCTGCAACGCCAACTCAAGAAGGATCCGCTTCCGCAGGGCGGCTGGAGCGCGGCGGTCGGCAATTGGCAGGGCATCGATTGGCTCAATCCGGCCGGCAACACCAACATCCGTGGCGAGGGCAAGGTCGCCGGCTGGTATGCGAGCGAGAAGATGAGAGCCTTGCGCAGCCAGTGGCTCGCGGCCTCCGAGCTCGCCGAGCAGCAGCGCATCTGCCGCGAGATACAGACGGTGGCATTTCAGGAAATCCCCTATATTCCGATCGGCCTGTACAAGCAGCCGACCGCCTATCGTAAAGCTATCACCGGCATTCTCGACGGCACCGCCGTCTTCTGGAACGTACGCCCCGCATGAGCACCTCAGCAATTTTCGGCAGCTATGTGCTGTCTCGCAAGGACGGCGCGCAGGACGTGTTGCGCGACCGCTGGGTCCTGGTCGAAGGCAAGAAGATCGCCGCGGTCACGCGCGACAGGCCGCAGGCGGATGAGATCTACGACCGCCCCGGCCGCTTCGTCCTGCCGGGCCTGTTGAACCTGCACAATCACTGCTTCTCTGAAGCGGTGGCGCGCAGCCACACCGAGGACGGCAATGGCCGCAAGAACAACCAGAGCATCGTCTACACGGTGCTCTTGCCGCTGACCAAGCGCGGTGCAGATATCTTGTCGGCGGAAGAGCGCATGGCGGTCGCGCGGCTCGGCATCCTCCAACTCCTGAAGGGCGGCGCCACCACGGTGATGGAGCCGTTCCGGAACTCGATCCCGGAGATGTTCGACGCCGCCGAAGAGATGGGCATCCGCTTCTATGGCGCGCCCTATCTGTTCTCGACGTCGGACGCCAAGGCCGGCCCCGACGGCGTGGTGCACTATTCCGGCGATGACGGCACAGCCGACATGGCGACCTGGGATGCACTCTACCAGCGCTGGAACAATCGCGGCGACGGTCGCATCGGCCTTGCGATGAGTCCGCATGCCACCGACACCTGCGGGCCAGATCTCTTGAAGGCCTGTGCCGCGCGGGCGCGCGAGCTTGGCGTGCCCATCACGACGCATATGGCGCAGAGCCGTGCCGAGGTCGAAACCATTGGTAAGCGCTATGGCGGCCGCACGCCGGCGCAATATCTCGACTGGCTCGGCCTGCTGGCGCCCGATCTGATGGCGGCGCACTGCATGTTCAGCACCGACGACGATCTCAAGCTGATGGCCGCGCGCGGCATGACGGTTCTCAATTGCCCGCGCGTATTCGCCCGCGCCGGCGTCACCGCCGCGTTCAGCCGGTTCGCGGAACACGGCGTTCGCACCGTGGTCGGCACCGACGGCTACAACATGGACCTGCTCGGCGAACTCAATGCGGCGTCGCTGATCTCCAAGGTCACCTCGGCGCGGGCTGACGTCGCGAACGCGCCCGAATTGATCGAGGCGAACACGGCAATCGCCGCCGATGTCATCAAGCGGCCCGATCTCGGCCGGATCGAGCCGGACGCGACCGCCGACCTCACCGTGGTCGATCTCACTCATCCGCATCTTCAGCCGCTGTTCGACCCGCGCCGCGCGCTGATCGCGCTCGCCAACCGCGCCAATATCGATCAGGTCATGGTCGACGGCCGCATGCTGGTCGATGCCGGCCGCTATCTCGGCGCTGACGAGGCGGCGATCACGGCGGCGGGGACTGCTGCGATCGGCAAGATCTGGGACCTGCCGGAGGCGCAGGCGGCGTTCAACGGCTGAGAGCTCCCTCGTCGAATTCGGCGAGCGACTTGCGCATGGTCTCGACCAGATCCAGCGCCACCGGCGAGGGGCTGCGCTGCGCCGGAAACACGGCGGAGAATTCGAAGTCGATGCGCGGCAGGAAGCGGCGGACGACGACGCCGCGCGTGGAAAATTCCTGCGCGGTGAAGGGATCGCAGATCGCGACCCCGAGTCCCGACGACACCATGCCGCACATGATCTCCGAGAGCGTGGTCTCGACCCTGAGCACGCGGCGGACATCGTGGCGATGGAAGACCTGGTCGACGAGGTGGCGGCTCGACGAGCCCGCCGACAGCGAAATGAAAGTCTCGCCCTCGAAATCGCGGGGCTCCAGCACTTCCTTTTCCGCGAGGCGGTGACCGGTGGGCAGTACAGCCACACGCGCCGGCGCCGGCAGCTTCTGGCTCGGCAGGCCGGAATGCGCGATCGGCACCTCGGCAAAGCCGACGTCGCATTGGTTGTTCAGCACCCAGTCAACCACGATCGGCGAGATCACGCCGAAGAAAGCGAGGTTGAGGTTGGGCCGCTCCTTCAGGAACTGCCCGGTGAGCCGCGGCAAATAGCCATTCGACAGTGCTGGAAGTGCCGCGATCCGCAGTGAGCCGGTGCGGCGGCCCCGGATTTCCTCGGCTGCCGCCGTGATCCGTTCAAGGCCGACGAAGGAGCGCTCGACTTCGGTGTAGAGCGCCATGGCCGCAGCGGTCGGCACGAGGCCGGTGCCGCGCCGTTCGAACAGCTCCATCTTCAGCAGCGCCTGGAGGTCGCGCAGCAACCGGGAGACCGCCGGCTGCGTCACTTTCATCAGCGCCGCCGCCTCCGTCACGCTGCCGGTCAGCATCGTGGCCCGGAAGGCTTCCACCTGCCGCGAATTGATGCGCGCCATCTTGAATTCCATTCATAACATTTAGGCATACAGAGGGTGCCATTATTCATTGGACGACGGAAGCCGGAGTTTGCGATCTTTTTCATCAGAGCTGGAGACGGCCCGCTTTTTCGGCAGATCGGAGGGGTTCGAAACTCCGGATCGCGCCAAAACCAGCCGCGCAGGGGCCGGAGCCCTGTCGGGGAGGGATTTGCGCGGAAGGAAATGCGGAAGGTTCAGCCAACGAGACTCGTCGGCACGTCACCTCATCCCGGTATGGAGATCGGACCACATGAAGACTTTTCGCCTTCTGACAGCGGTCAGCATCGCGGCGCTCGTCGCCGCCTCGTCGGTCGCCACGGCCCAGCAGAAAACGCTCTACGTCGCCGGCTATGGTGGCTCGTTTGAGAAGACTATTCGTGACGAGGTGATCCCGACCTTCGAGAAGGAGAACGGCGTCAAGGTAGAGTACGTCGCCGGCAACTCCACCGACACGCTGGCAAAGCTCCAGGCGCAGAAGGGCAATCAGCAGATCGACGTCGCCATCGTCGACGACGGCCCGATGTACCAGGCGATCCAGCTCGGCTTCTGCGGCAAGCTCGAGGGACTTCCGGCCGATCTCTACGACACCGCCCGCTTTAAGGACGATCGTGCGGTCGCCATCGGGATCGTCGCGACCGGCCTGATGTACAACACCAAGGTGTTTGCGGAGAAGGGCTGGGCGCCGCCGACCTCCTGGAACGATTTGAAGGACACGAAATACGCCAAGCAGCTCGTGATCCCGCCGATCAACAACACCTATGGCCTCGAAGCGCTGGTGATGCTGTCGAAGATGAATGGCGGCGGCGAAACCAATGTCGATTCCGGCTTCAAGATCTTCAAGGAGCAGATCAATCCGAACGTGCTCGCCTATGAGCCGTCGCCCGGCAAGATGACCGAGCTGTTCCAGTCCGGCCAGGCCGTGATCGCGGTGTGGGGCACCGGCCGCGTGCAGAGCTTTGCCAATACCGGCTTCCCCGTCGATTTCGTCTATCCGAAGGAGGGCGCCGCGACGTTGCTGACCACCGCCTGTCCGATCACCAAGCCGAACGCCTCGCCGCTTGCGTCCAGCTTCGTCAAGATGCTGCTCGAACCCAAGATCCAGCTCGTGATGCTGAAGGACTACGGCTACGGCCCGGTGCTGAAATCGCTGGTTATCCCGCCCGAGCTCGGCAAGATGGCGCCGATCGGCGAACGTGCGGCAAAGCTCTATAATCCGGACTGGACTGTCATCAACGAGAAGCGTGAGGAATGGACCAAGCGCTGGAATCGCGAGGTCGAACGCTGATCGTTCGCGGCGGAGACAGCGTCATGGCTTATCTCGAGCTCGATCGGGTCGCAAAACAGTTCGGCGCGCAGACTGTCGTCGACGACTTCAGTCTCGCGGTGGGGAAGGGGGAGTTTGTCTCCTTCCTCGGTCCCTCCGGCTGCGGCAAGACAACGACCCTGCAAATGATTGCGGGCTTCCTCGATCCCAGCCGCGGCGCGATCCGGCTGGAAGGCAAGGACCTGACCGCGATCCATCCGGCCAAACGCGGGCTTGGGATCGTGTTCCAGAGCTACGCGCTGTTTCCGCACATGACCGCGGCCGAGAATGTCGCCTTCGGCCTCGAGATGCGCAATGTGCCGCGCGGCGAACGGACCGAGCGCGTCCGCGCCGCGCTCGCGATGGTCGGGCTTGCCGGCTACGAGGATCGCCATCCGCGCCGCATGTCCGGCGGCCAGCAGCAGCGCGTGGCGCTGGCGCGCGCGCTGGTGATCAAGCCGAGCGTATTGCTGCTCGACGAGCCGCTATCGAATCTCGACGCCAAGCTGCGCGAGGAGATGCAGATCGAGCTGCGCCAGATCCAGCGCACCATCGGCACCACCACGATCCTCGTCACCCACGACCAGAACGAGGCGATGTCGCTGTCCGACCGTATCGTGGTGATGAGCCAGGGCCGGATCGAGCAGATCGGCACGCCGCAGGAGACCTATGAGAAGCCGGCCTCGGCCTTCGTCTCGCAGTTTTTGGGCAAGACCAACGACTTTGCTGCGACGATCGATCGGACCAGTGCGCCTGCGCGATTGATCGCCGGCTCGTGGAGCGCGCCTGCGCCTGCCGGGCGCAGCGGTCCCGTCACCGTCAGCATTCGCCCCGAGCGGATCGACTTTGGCGACGCAGGCCTCAGCGCAAAGATCGTCACGCGCATCTTCCAGGGCAATCACTGGCTGTTCCAGTGCGAGAGCGAATGCGGCCCGGCGACCGTGATCCGCCAGAATGACGGCCGATCGCAACCGGTCGAAGGCGAGGCAGTTCACCTCACCTGGCGGCCGGAGGACATGGGCGTGAGGGGCGTCGCATGAGCGCTTCCGCCGAGGAACGAAACGCACGCGCGCCGTGGGCGCTGACCGCGCCCGCTTTGATGCTGTTCGTCGGCGTGCTGCTGATTCCGCTGGCAATGACCGTGATGCTGTCGTTCCACGATTGGGGCCAGTACAAGGGCATCGAGCCGGTCTTCATCCTCAAGAACTGGCACGAGATCGTCACCGATCCCTATTACGCCGAGATGTTCGGGCGGACGTTTCGCATCGCGATCCTGACCACGCTGCTCACGGCCGTGCTCGGTGCGCCCGAAGCCTACATCCTCAACCGCATGGGCGGACGCTGGAAGAGCGTTTTCCTGCTGGTCATCCTGGGGCCGCTGTTGATTTCCGTGGTGGCGCGCACGCTCGGCTGGGCGCTGCTGTTCGGCGGCAATAACGGCCTCGTCAACAAGCTCTTGATGTCGGCCGGGTTGATCCGCGCGCCTATCCCCTTCATGTTCACCGAGACCGGAATGGTTATCGCGCTCGCGCATGTGATGATGCCATTCATGGTGCTGTCGGTGTGGGCGGCGCTGCAGCGGCTCGATCCGCAGATCGAGAATGCCGCGATGTCGCTCGGCGCCGGCCCTGTGACCATCATCCGCCGCATCATCATGCCGCAGATCATGCCGGGCGTGCTGTCAGGGGCGATCATCGTGTTCTCGCTCTCGGCCAGTGCGTTTGCGACGCCCGCGATCATCGGCGGCCGCCGGCTCAAGGTCGCGGCGACGCTCGCCTATGACGAATTCCTCAACACGCTGAACTGGCCGCTGGGTGCGGCGGTCGCCACGCTGCTGCTGGCCGCGCTGGTCTTGATCGTCGTCGGCAGCAACACACTGATCGAGCGCCGCTACGCGGAGGTGTTCCGATGAGCCGGAACGGGCCGCTCGCGCTGATCTTCCACACCATCTTCGTCATCGTCATGGTGGCGCCGATCCTCGTCGTCTGCCTCGTCGCGTTCACGCCTGAAGGCTTCTTGTCGCTGCCGACAAACGGTTTTTCGCTGCGCTGGTTCAGGGCGATCGCCAACTATCCCGAATTCGTCCATGCTTTCTGGGTCAGTCTTGGCCTTGGCGCACTGTCCTCCTTCGTGGCGCTGCTGTTCGCAGTGCCTGCGGCGCTCGCGATCGCGCGCTATCGGTTCCGCGGCCGAGACGCACTGGCGGCACTGTTCCTGTCGCCGCTCATGATCCCGCATGTCGTGCTCGGCATCGCATTCCTGCGCTTCTTCACCTCGGCTGGCCTCGGCGGCAGCTTTGCCGCGCTGATCATCGCGCATGTCATGATCGTGTTTCCGTTCGCGCTGCGGCTGACGTTGGCGGCGGCGACCGGCATGGACCTTTCGGTCGAGATGGCGGCGATCTCGCTCGGCGCCGGCGGCTGGACGCTGTTCCGCCGCGTGACCTTGCCGCTGATCCTGCCCGGCGTCATCAGCGGCTGGGCGCTCGCCTTCATCCAGTCCTTCGACGATCTCACCATGACCGTCTTCCTCGCGGCACCCGGCACCGAAACACTGCCGGTGCGCATGTTTCTGTACATCCAGGACAACATCGATCCGCTGGTGACGTCGGTTTCGGCCTGCGTGATCGCTGTTACCATGACCGCTCTCATTCTGCTCGACCGCTTCTACGGGCTCGACCGCGTGCTCGCCGGCAAGGGCGATACAGGGCGATAGGAGAATCCATGCGAACAGATTATGACGTCGCCGTCGTCGGCGGCGGATTGCTCGGCTCCGCCATCGCCTGGGGCCTCGGGAGGCTCGGCAGACGCGTCGCCGTGCTCGACGAAGGCGACATCACCAAGCGCGCCTCGCGTGCCAACTTTGCGCTGGTCTGGGTGCAGAGCAAGGGCCTCGGCATGCCGGCCTATACGGTGTGGACTGTGCAGGCGTCGCAGGCGTGGGGCCGGCTCGCATCCGAGTTGAAGCAGCAGACTGGCCTCGATGTCTCTCTTCAGCAGAATGGCGGCTTTCATCTCACGCTCGGCGAGGACGAATTCGGCCAGCGCACCGAGCTGGTCAAGCGCATGCACAACCAGACAGGCGCCGCCGACTACAAGATGGAGATGCTGCCGGCGTCCGAGGTGAAGAAGGCGCTGCCGCTGATTGGGCCTGAAGTTTCGGGCGGCAGTTATTGTCCGCTCGACGGTCACGTCAATTCGCTGCGCACGTTTCGTGCGTTCCACACCGGCTTTAGGGCATTCGGCATCGATTATCTTCCGGAGCGTCCGGTCTCGACGATCAGCCAGAGCGGCGGTGAATTCCGCCTGACGACGCCGCAGGGCGAGCTCCGTGCCGCCAAGATCGTGCTCGCCGCCGGCAATGCCAACCAGACGCTGGCGCCGATGGTCGGTCTCTACGCCCCGATGGGCCCGACCCGTGGCCAGATCGTGGTGACCGAGCGCACCATGCCGTTCCTGCCGCATCCGCTGACCACGATCCGCCAGACCGACGAAGGCACGGTGATGATCGGTGACAGCAAGGAAGACGAGCTCGACGATCGTACGATGAAGCATTCGATCAGCGCCGTGATGACCGATCGCGCCCAGCGCATGTTTCCGCATCTCGCGCGGCTCAACGTGGTCAGGAGCTGGGCCGGCATCCGCGTCATGCCGCAGGACGGCTTTCCGATCTACGACCAGTCGGAGACGCATCCCGGCGCCTTCGTCGCCTGCTGCCATTCCGGCGTGACGCTCGCCTCCAACCACGCTTTCGAGATCGCGCGGATGGTCGAGCAGGGCGCGCTCGAGCCGGAGCTGGTCGGCGCGTTCTCGGCCAGCCGTTTTGGCGCCGCCGGTGCTGCGAACAACAGCGGCTACTAGGGATATTGAAGGAGCCAGGATGTTCAAACGATCCGAGCAGGACAAGCGGCCACCGGTGCAAATCTTCGTCGATGGCGTTGCCGTCGCCGCGCGGCAGGGCGACACCGTCTCTGCGGCGCTGCTGGCCTCGAGCTGCGATGCACGCCGTTCGACCGCGGTGAGCGGCGCGCTGCGTTTGCCCTATTGCATGATGGGCGTGTGCTTCGACTGCCTCGTCACCATCGACGGCGTCGGCAACCGACAGGGTTGCCTGGTGCCGGTCACCGAGGGCATGCAGATCGAGATTCAGAAGGGCAAGCGGGAGATCGGGAAATGACTGTGGCTCCCAAGCGCGAAGAATACGACGTCGTGGTGATAGGGGCCGGGCCTGCCGGCCTCGCCGCTGCTGCGACGTCCGCCGAAGCCGGCCTGTCGACGTTGCTGCTCGACGAGAATATCGGGCCCGGCGGCCAGGTGTTCCGCGCCGTCGCCTCGACACCGGTGACCGAGCGCGATCAGCTCGGCGCTGACTATTGGGTGGGCGCCGATCTCGTGCGGGCGCTACGCGCAGGCAACGCCGAGGTCATCCACCGCGCCACCGTCTGGAGCCTCGACCGCAACCTCGACATCGCCGTCTCGGTCGGCGGCGCGTCCGCGTTCGTAAAGGCCAAGCGCGTGATCCTCGCGACTGGCGCACTGGAGCGGCCGTTCCCCATTCCCGGCTGGACGCTGCCGGGCGTGATGACCGCGGGCGCCGCGCAAACGATGTTGAAATCATCGGCCCTGGTGCCGGATGGCCGTACCGTGATTGCAGGGCAGGGGCCGCTGCTCTGGCTGCTCGCCGCGCAGATCTTGCGTCTCGGCGGTCGCATCGATCGCATTCTCGACACCACCGCGCGCGGCAATTATTTCGCGGCTCTCCCCCACGCCTTTGCCTTCCTGACCTCGCCTTATTTCGCCAAGGGCCTGTCGATGATGCGCGAGGTGAAGGCGAAGGTGCAGGTCGTCTCAGGAGTCAGCGAGCTTGCGGCCTCTGGTGACGGCCAGCTCGCGAACGTGAGCTATGTCGCCGGCGGCAAGCGCGAAACCGTCCTTGCGGATCTCTTGTTGCTGCACCAGGGCGTTGTGCCCAACGTCAATCTGGCGATGGCTGCCGGAATCGAGCATCGCTGGGATGATTTGCAATTGTGCTGGTCTCCGGTGCTCGATGTCAGCGGGAATTCGTCGGTCGCTGGTATTGCGATTGCCGGCGACGGCGCCGGCATCGGCGGCGCGAACGCAGCCGTGGTGCGCGGCCGCATCGCGGCGCGCG
>NZ_JADPIT010000023.1:241866-266926 GCF_023073035.1 Bradyrhizobium sp. 62 | reverse complement strand
CGCCACAAAGCTTGCGCCGATGGCGAGCCTCCGCGCCGATCTCGCCAAGGCCGAACGTGGCCGCGTTTTTCTCGACACGCTGTTCCGGCCGGTGCCGCAATTTCGCATTCCCGCGGGCGACACCATCGTCTGTCGCTGCGAGGAGGTTACGGCAAAGGATATTCTCGATGCCGTCGCGATCGGCGCGACCGGGCCGAACCAGCTCAAGGCCTATCGCCGCACCGGCATGGGTCCGTGCCAAGGCCGGCTCTGTGGCCTCACCGTCACCGAGCTGATGGCGCGGGCGCGGGGCAAGAGCCCGCAGGAGATCGGCTATTACCGGCTGCGCGCGCCGGTCAAGCCGATCACGCTCGCCGAGCTTGCCGCGGTTCCGAAGAGCGAAGACGACATCAAGGCGGTGGTGCGCGGATGACGAAAAACGTGGATGCGATCGTCGTGGGCGGCGGCATCCACGGGTGCTCGACTGCGCTGCATCTGTGTCTCGCCGGCCTGAAACCGGTGCTGATCGAGAAGGACTATGCTGGCCGCCACGCCTCCGGCGTCAACGCCGGTGGCGTGCGCCAGCTGGCGCGGCACATCCCCGAAATCCCGCTTTCGATCCGCTCGATGGGAATCTGGGAGAAGATCACCGATCTCCTCGACGACGATTGCAGCTTTGAGAGCTATGGCCAGGTCCTCGTCGCCGAGAACGAGGAGGAACTCGCGGTCTGCCGTGCACGTGTGGCCGAGCTCAACGTGCTCGGCTTCACCCACGAGGAGCTGATCGATGCGGCCGAGCTGCGGCGCCTCGTGCCCGCGGTCGCCGAGAGCTGTCCCGGCGGCGTGGTCTCGCGCCGCGACGGTGCGGCCAATCCGGCGCAGGCGACGACGGCGTTCCGGCGCAAGGCCGGCCAGCTCGGTGCGACCGTGCGCGAGGGCATTGCGGCCACGAACATCCGGCACATCGATGGCGTCTGGCATGTCGATGTCGGCGCCGAGAGCTTTGCCGCGCCGGTGCTCGTCAATGCCGCCGGCGCCTGGGCCGGGACCATTGCAGCCGCGCTCGGTGAGCCCGTTCCGGTCGAGACCGTGGCGCCGATGCTGATGATCACCTCGCGCGTGCCGCATTTCATCGATCCAGTCGTGATCCTGCGCGGCCGCAAGCTCTCCTTCAAGCAATTCAAGAACGGCACGGTGCTGATCGGCGGTGGCCATCTGGCAACGCCCTATCAGGATCGAAACGAGACGGTGCTGGACTGGAAGAGCCTCGCGACCAGCGCCCGCACCGTGTTCGAGCTGTTCCCGGTCATGCGCGACGCGACGATCATGCGGGCCTGGGCCGGCATCGAGGCCAAGACCAAGGACGATCTGCCCGTGTTTGGACCGAGCAGCCGGCACAAGGGCCTCTATCACCAGTTCGGTTTCTCGCTGCACGGTTTCCAGCTCGGCCCCGGCGCGGGCGCCGTCATGGCGGAGCTGATCGTCAACGGCGGCACCCAGACTCGCATCGGCGATCTCGGCATCGACCGTTTCCATCCTTCCACGCTCTAGCAAAAGAGGACATCATGAGCATTACCCGCAGCATCCGCACGCCCATCATGCACCGCGCCGTCGAAGCCAACGGCTTCGTCTTCATTGGCGGCACCATCGCCGACGACACCTCGGTGTCGATGGGCGAGCAGACCCGCAACATCCTCGGCAAGATCGCCGGCTATCTGAAGGAAGCGGGTACCGACAAGTCGCGCGTCGTGAGCACCTCGATCTTCGTCACGGACCTTTCCAAGAAGAAGGAGATGGACGCGGTCTGGACCGAGTTCTTCGGCGACAATCTTCCGACCCGCGCCACCGTCGGCGTCGCCGATCTCGGCGGCAGCGCGCTGATCGAGGTCGTGGTCACCGCGCTCAAGGGCTGATCGCGCAGGCCAGCGGGGCACGTCAACGCTCCGCGCGCCGCCGCCCCTGCGAGCCTCGCCTTGATCTCGCCCTTCGATGAGATTAGTTAGAGAGCTCCTCAAACAGGATATTCGAGAGCCATGGATTTTACCCCGACCGCAAAGCCGACCTGCCTTGCTCACGGGGAATTCCATGCCTGCTTTCATCATCCTGTCCAACCTGTCGCTGTCCACACCTGACGGCCGCTGTCTTTTCTCCAATATCGATCTGACGTTCCGAGCCGAGCGGACCGGCCTCGTCGGTCGCAACGGCGTCGGGAAGACGACGCTGCTTGCGTCGATTTCGCGAGAGCACATTCCTTCGTCGGGGCGCGTTGCCATCAACGGAACAGTTGGTCTGCTACGCCAGAACGTCCAGCCGCTTGCGGGCGCGAAGGTGATCGACCTGTTCGGTGCGCGAGCCGCGCTCGATCTTCTTCGCCGTGCCGAGCGCGGAGACGCCTCGGCCGAGGAGGTTTCCGAGGTCGATTGGACCCTCGAAACACGGCTTACGTCCGCCCTTGCGCGTGTCGGGTTCGACGTCGCTCCGGAGATCGAGCTCGACCGCCTGTCGGGCGGGCAGGTCACGCGGGTTCGTCTCGCCGCGCTGATCTTCGCGGAGCCGGACTTCCTGCTGCTCGACGAGCCCACCAACAATCTCGATCGGGAGGGACGCAAGGCGGTGATCGATTTCCTTGCCTCCTGGCGCGGCGGGGCGATTGTCGTCAGCCACGATCGGAACCTGCTCGAAACCATGGATGCGATCGTCGAGCTGACGTCGCTCGGAGCCGCGCGATACGGCGGCAATTGGAGCAGTTATTGCGAGCAGAAAGCCGTTGCGCTCGCGGCTGTCAGGCACGACCTCGCGCATGCCCAGAGGCGCCTGTCCGAGATCGACGGCAGGGCTCAGGAGGCCGCCGAGAGGAAAGCGCGCAAGGACAGCGGGGGCAAGAAGAAGCGCGCCAAGGGCGACATACCGCGCATCCTGGCCGGCGCGCGCAAGGACCGTAGTGAAGACACCGGCGGCAAGAACGCGCACATCGCCGAGCGGATGCGCGCGGATGCGCTCGAGGCCGTCGATACGGCGCGCCGACGCATCGAGATTCTTCAGCCGCTGTCGGTGAAATTGCCCTCGACCCGGCTGCCGACGGGCAGGGAGGTGGTTTGGCTCGATCGCGTCAGCGCCGGCTATCGGCCGGATAGGGAAGTCTTGCGCGATCTATCGCTCGCGATCGTCGGTCCGGAGCGCGTGGCAATCGTCGGGCCCAACGGCTCAGGCAAGACGACGTTGCTGAAACTCGTCGCCGGCGAACTGCGTCCGCTCTCCGGCACCGTGCGGGTCAGGCCGGATCTTGCGCTGTTCGATCAGAAGGTCAGTCTGCTCGATCCCGCGATCTCCATCCTGGACAATTTCAGGCGCTTCCATCGCAAGGCCGGTGCAAATGAATGCCATGCCGCGCTGGCCCGGTTCATGTTCCGTGCCGATGCGGCCTTGCAGATAGTCGGACGCCTGAGCGGCGGGCAGATGTTTCGCGCCGGCCTTGCCTGCGTGCTGGGCGGTGCGACGCCGCCGTCCCTGCTGATCCTCGACGAGCCGACCAATCATCTCGACATTGAATCCATCGAAGCCGTGGAAGCAGGTCTGAGGGCCTATGACGGCGCGCTGCTCGTCGTAAGTCATGACGAGGCGTTCTTGCAGGCGATCGGGATCACGCGCAGGGTCGAACTGGCCGGCTAAATCGGCTGCCCATCGTTGATTAACAAAAACCCGACGCCCTGCCCCCAGCGCGTCGGGTGGAAAAAGATGAGTATCAATCCGTGATCCCAACGCAGCAGTTGTGACTCGCGTTGCGCCAATTTACCACTCCGGGAAACTACCGCGTTGGAACCGGACGCCGCCAAACCTGCGTCCGGCCTAGGAGGCAGCGCTGCCGCCCGGTTCAAGCGCCTCACCCATCTCCAGCGGATGGGCCATGGCCTCGTGCAGCGCGTCGCGGTCGAGCTCGCCTTCGGAGATGCTGATGACGACGCAGGCGACGCCGTTACCGATCAGATTGGTCAGCGCGCGGCACTCGCTCATGAACTTGTCGATGCCGACCAGGATCGCGATCGACTGGATCGGGATGTCGGGCACGATCGAGAGCGTTGCCGCGAGCGTGATGAAGCCTGCCCCGGTCACGCCCGAGGCGCCCTTCGAGGTGATCATGGCGATGCCGAGAATGCCGAGCTCCTGCCAGATGGTCAGATGGGTGTTGGTCGCCTGCGCCAGGAACAGCGTCGCCAGCGTCATGTAGATGTTGGTGCCGTCGAGATTGAAGCTGTACCCGGTCGGAATCACGAGGCCGACCACCGACCGCGAGGCGCCGAGATGCTCCATCTTCTGGATCATCTGCGGCAGCACAGTCTCCGACGACGAGGTGCCGAGCACGATCAGGAGCTCGTCCTTGATGTAGGCGATAAAGCGCAGGATCGAGAAGCCGGCGAGCCTTGCGATCGCCCCCAGCACGACCAGCACGAACAGCATGCTGGTGAGATAGAACGTGCCGATCAGGGCGGCGAGGTTGAGCAGCGAACCAAGGCCGTAGGCGCCGACGGTGAACGCCATCGCGCCGAACGCCCCGATCGGAGCGACGCGCACGATGATGCGGATGATGCCGAAGAACATCTTTGCGGCCTTGTCGATCGCCTCGGCAATGGGCTCGCCGGCCTTGCCGAGAAAGGCGATGGCGAAGCCCGACAGGATCGAGATCAGCAGCACCTGCAACAGATCGCCACGTGCGATGGCGCCCAGATAGCTGTCGGGGATGATCGCCAGCAGATGGGCGACGATGCCTTCTTCCTTGGCCTTGGTGACGTAGGTCGCCACCGATTTCGGGTCGATCGTGGCGGGATCGATGTTGAAGCCGTGTCCGGGCTGGAGCACCTCGCCGACCAGCAGGCCGATCGCGAGCGCGACGGTCGAGACCGTCTCGAAATAGATCAGCGACTTCAGCCCGACCCGGCCAACGCGCTTGAGGTCGCCCATCGAGGAGATGCCGTGCACCACCGTGCAGAAGATCACCGGCGCGATCATCATCTTGATCAGCGCGATGAAACCGTCGCCGAGCGGCTTCAGAGCCTTGCCGAGATCAGGATAGAAATAGCCGATCAGCACCCCGAGCGCGATCGCGATCAGCACCTGGATGTAGAGGATCTTGTACCAGGGCTGGTGCCGGCGGTGGATGGCTGGCTGGATCGCAATCTGTGTCATAGAATAGGCCCCGGAACGTATTGATCTTGTTTGATTTGCATCATGTGATGGCCGCCGCAGAAGCGACAATCACATTTTTGTCTGTTCGCACGAAGATCGGTCGCTGCACCGCAACTGGGGGGAACATGCCGATTGCAACGGGCTGCGAACAGCGAGCGCAAGGCTATTTTCCGCGTTGGACTCTGAAGTCCTCCGGCGTGATCATGCCCGAGCAGCGGCTGCCGCTTGGCCAGACCGTCGTCTCCGGTCTCCAGCATTGCGTCGCAATGTCGGGCTCGACGATCATCGCGCCGTTGCTGATGGGGTTCGATCCCAATGTTGCGGTGCTGTTTTCCGGCATCGGCACGCTGATCTTCTTTGTCATCGTCGCGGGACGCGTGCCGAGCTATCTCGGCTCGAGCTTCGCGTTCATCGCGGTCGTGATCGCCGCCACCGGTTACGCCGGGCACGGGCCGAACCCGAACCTGTCGGTTGCGCTTGGCGGCATCGTCGGGGCCGGCGTCCTCTACGGCGTGATCGCGCTGATCGTGATGTGGTCGGGGGTTGGCTGGGTCGAGAGGCTGTTGCCGCCGGCCGTCACCGGCGCTGTGGTCGCCGCGATCGGCCTCAACCTCGCGCCCGTGGCGGTCAAGGCGGTGAGCGCCAATGCGTTCGACACAGGAATCGGGCTCGCGACCGTTCTGATCATTGGCGTGGTTGCCGTGGGCGCACCGGGCCTGTGGCGCCGCCTGCCGATCATCCTCGGCGCGATTGGCGGTTATCTCTTGTACCTGCTGTTCGCGAACGGCCTCGGCTTCGGCAAGCCGATTGACTTCACCCCGCTTGCGGCTGCGCCGTGGATCGGCCTGCCGAGTTTTACCACGCCGACCTTCCAGACCGGAGCGATCGTCCTGATTGCGCCGGTTGCGATCATTCTCGTCGCCGAGAACCTCGGTCACATCAAGGCCGTCGGCGCCATGACGGGCCGGAGCCTCGATGACTATCTCGGCCGCGCCTTGCTCGCCGACAGCCTCGCGACCATCGTGGCGGCCTGCGGCGGCGGCACCGGCGTTACCACCTATGCCGAAAACATCGGCGTCATGGCGGCCACGAAGGTCTATTCGACCTTGCTGTTTGCCTTCGCGGCGGTGGTGTCGATCGTGCTCGGCTTCTCGCCGAAATTCGGCGCGCTGATCCTGTCGATCCCGGGTCCTGTCATCGGTGGGCTCTCGATCGTGCTGTTCGGATTGATCGCTGCGATGGCCGGCCGGATCTGGGTCGAGAACAAGGTCGACTTCTCAAGTCCGGCAAACCTGATCACCGTGGCGGTCGCGCTCACCGCAGGCGCCGGCGACCTCACGCTCAAATTCGGCGCCTTCACGATCGGCGGGATCGGCACCGCAACCTTTGGCGCCATCATCCTGTACCAGATCCTGACTTCGCCATTCGCGCGCCGCGTCGAATGAATCGCAGCGATGCGCTGAGGGATGGAACAAAAAGCCGGTTCCGTCGCTGATCAGGGCATCCCGGAGAGAACCCATGCCACAAACCGATCGCTCGACCTCGTTTCACTCGCGTCTTGTCGGCCAGTACGCGCTGGTGACCGGCGCCTCCCAAGGCATCGGCCGCGCCGTCGCCATCCGGCTTGCCCAGGAAGGCGCGACCGTCGCCATCAACTATTTCGGTCACCCTGAAGGGGCTGAGGAGACACTCGCGCTTGCGCGGACGGCATCGGGTGATCGCGGCCACGGCAGGCTCGATCACATCATCGTCAAGGCCGATGTCGGCAATGAACAAGACGTCGCCGCGATGTTCGAGACGATTCTGGCGCGCTGGAAGCGCCTCGACTGCCTCGTCAACAATGCCGGCTTCCAGCGGGAATCGCCGAGCGAAGCGCTCGACATCGAGACCTACCGCCGCATCATCGACGTCAATCTCAACGGCGCCGTGTTCTGCGCCCAGAAGGCGCTCGCGCATTTCGTCGCGCGCGGCGCAGGCGGCAGCATCATCAACTGCTCGAGTGTGCACCAGATCATCCCAAAACCTGGCTATCTGGCTTATTCGATCAGCAAGGGCGGCATGGCCAATCTGACGCGCACGCTGGCACTGGAATTCGCCGGCCGTGGCATTCGCGTCAATGCGGTGGGTCCCGGCGCGATCGACACGCCGATCAACGCGGCCTGGACCGGCGATCCGGAAAAGCGGGGAGTGGTCACCAGCCACATTCCGCTGGGCCGTGTCGGCACACCGGAAGAGATCGCCGCCGTGTTCGCCTTCCTCGCGTCGGACGATGCCAGTTACATTACCGGGCAGACCATCTATGCGTGCGGAGGCCTGACGCTGTTTCCTGAGTTTCGGGACAACTGGGCGAGCTAGCAAAGATCACGAGCGTCCTTGCAGTTCTCGCGGTCTGCCTGCGGCGCGGACGCTCATCGTCGAGACTTTTCGCGATGCAATCCAGCAACAGTCGGAAAAAAGCGGGCTGTCGGCGTCGCACGCGCGAGCGAACTCAACCGAACGGTTGATGTCCCGTCCGTGGCCCTGTCCCACAGTTGCGGCAGCTTGGATCAGTGGAGAGCGAGAAGATGCCGGTCAGTTGTCCGCAACCGGGAGCGACTGATCGGGGTAACTTGCACCGCTCGTCGCCCCGCATTGACCGCAACGCTCCTCGCATGATCACGGCGTTGGTCAACCTGGCGGTTCTCACGGCTATGGCCTTGTTCCTCGGAATGTCTCCGGCCGCCGCCCAGTGCTATTCCAATGGAAGCTCTTTCGTGGGCACCTGCTCGGCCCAAGGGACTCCCGGCTCCAACGGGATCGCAGTCGGCGATAATACCCGAGCCGACCAGCTATCCACAGCCTTTGGCGACCACGCAATTGCGCTTAACGACAGTGCGACCGCGGTGGGCCATGACGCGGTGGCCAACGACTTCGGCGTGTCGATGGGCACAAATGCCGCGAAATCAACGGTTAACCAGGGCATCACCAGCATCGGTACCAACTCCAACAGCACGGCGGACGGCGCCGGCAGGTGGAGTACGGCAATTGGCGCGGGTGGCGACGCCGGCAGCGCTCCCAGTTCGCTCGGAAACTACAGCGTCGCGATCGGGGGCGGCGACGGTAGTTTTCTCGGAACGGGCGCAACGTCGGGCGGATTTGGGTCGGTTGCGATCGGCCTCAGCAGTTCCTCAGGGGGCGCTTCATCCACAGCCATCGGGAACGCCGCGAACGCCAGCAACACCAACTCGACTGCGGTGGGCAACGCGGTGACCGCAAGCGGCGGCAATTCCTTCGCGGCCGGCAACAACTCCCACGCCACCGGGACGAGCGCTGTCGCGATCGGCGACGGCGCAACCGCCGGCACGGGCGCAAATGCGATTGCCATCGGCACCGGTGCAGTTTCGACTGGATCGATTGCCGTCGGCGCTGATTCGGCGGCGGCGCTCGGCAACACCGCCGTTGGCGATGGGGCAAAGGCAAGTGCCGCCGCCGGCAGTTCCGCATTCGGCAACGGTGCTGTTGCGTCGGCATCCAATGCCACCGCAATCGGCGCTGGCAGCAACGCTACCGCTGCCGGCGCGGCGGCCTATGGACAGGGCAGCACTGCGTCTGCCGCGAGCGCAACGGCAATCGGTTCTGGCGCCACCGCGGGATTCTCGAACTCCACCGCCATCGGCTCCGGTGCGACAGCAACCGCTGCCAACCAGGTCGCGATCGGGACCGCCAGCAACACCTATCGCATGGCCGGCGTCGCCTCGGCGGCGAGCCTGGCGGCACAGAGTGGACCGGTATCCTTCGTGACGACCGACGCGGCCGGCAATCTGGCAACGTCGAGCTTCAATCCGGCGAACATCGCCTCACTGCAGTCGCAGGTGACCTCCTTGCAGTCGCAAGTGATGGACAACCGGCTCGAAGCCCGCAGCGGGACCGCGGTCGCGCTCGCGGCCGGCTCGATGCCGGCGCTGCAACAGGGGCGCAAGTTCGCGCTCTCGGCCGGCTACGGCAATTTCGAGGGCGCCAACGCGTTTGCGGTCGGTGCAACGGCACTGCTCTATGACGGCAAGAGCTATGCTATTATCGCCAATGCCGGCGGCGGCATCGGACTCGAGCGCAGCGTTGCAGGCGGACGTGGTGCTGTCTCGATCCAGTGGTAGGAAGAACCCGTTCGTCATGACGCTGCGTTGGTTGAGCGCGGGCCTTGGTCTTCCGATTGCCGGTCTTTTGATCCTGGGGGCGGTGACGACCTCTGCGCAGCAGACGCCGCCGCAGCCCCACCAGACGCCGCCGTCGCAGCAGCAGGCGGCCAAACCCGCCAATATCGACCGCAACGGCGTGCTGATGCTGATCCGCTCGACGCTGCTTGCGCTCGACCATGCCAACAAGACCGGGAACTACACCGTGCTGCGCGATCTCGGTGCGCCCGGCTTCCAGATCAACACCGCCGCAAAGCTTGCGGAGATCTTTGCCAAGCAGCGTGGCGACAAGCTCGATCTCTCCGGCCTTGCCGTGATCGATCCGCAATTGTCGCTGCTGCCGCAGATCGAGCCGAACGGGCTCCTGCACATGGCAGGATTTTTCCCGTCGGTGCCATCGCAGGTGAATTTCGAACTGATGTTCGCGCCCGTCGAAGGACAATGGCGTGTGTTCGGCGTGTCATTGTCGGTGGGGCAGTCCGCACCGGTGGCGCCCGCCGCTCCTGAAGCTGGGCCTGGCAAGGCGGTCGTCTCACGGAAGCAATCCGCCCCGCCTAAGCCGGGCGCGCCTGCGAAACAGCCTCTGGTCTCGACTCAATGAGGGACGAGGTGCGGATGCCGAATCTGTTGTTCGACATGCCGGAGAGCCGGCCGTGATATCCGAAGCCGCTCTGCTTTCAGAGCTGATCGGCCTGATTTACGACGCCGCGCTCGATCCCGCCTTGTGGCCGCGCGCCCTCGAACAGGCCTGCCTGTTTGTCGGCGGGTCCTCCGGCGCCCTGTTCTGGCATGACGCGGCCACCGAACAAACCGCAGTGCTGCACCTCTTCAATGAGGAGCCGGACTACACAAAGCTCTATCTCGAGAAATATCTCGCCTTGAACCCGTGCTTTCCAGCGGCCACTTTCTGCGAGGCTGGTCTCGTCTATGCATCAACCGACTTCGTCCCCTTCGAGGAGATGGTGGCGACGCGCTTCTACGAAGAGTGGATGAAGCCGCAGGGCATGATCGATGCGCTCGGGTCGAATCTGGAGAAGGGCGCAACCTATTCATCGATCGTCAGTGTCCGGATGCATGAGAAAGACGGTCTCGCCGACGCTGACGCCCGCAGCCGGTTTGCGCTGATCGTGCCGCACTTTCAGCGCGCGGTCTCGATTGGCCGGCTGTTCGATCAGAACAGGGCGACACAGGCGGTGTTGACCCAGACGCTTGACAGCGTCACGGCCGCCGTCTTTCTGGTTGGTCCCAACGGACGTCTCGCCTTCACCAACGCGCCCGGACGCGCGATGCTGGACGAGGCTGCGCTGCTCACGGAAAGAAACGGAACGTTGTTCGCTGTTGCCCTCGACGCTCAGCGCGCGTTGCGCGAAGCGCTTGTCGCCGCGGAGAACGGCAACATGCCGACAGACAGCGGCGGCTCGATTCCGCTCGGGACCTCGCAAGGCCGCTGGTTTGCCAACGTGCTGCCGTTGACCTCGGGGGACCGGCGGCGTACCGGCGCGCTGCATTCCGCGGTTGCCGCGGTGTTCGTGCGCAAGGCCTCGCCGGCAAGCCCGCCGCCGCTGGAGGCGCTTGCAAAACTCTACAGGCTCACCGCAAGCGAGGTCCGCCTGATCGACGCCGTCATGAGGGTGAGCGGGATCAAGGCGCTGGCCGAGTTGCTCGGGCTGACGCAGGCGACCGTCAAGACACACCTCCACAACGTCTTCCGCAAGACCGGTACGGCGCGGCAGAGCGAGCTCGTGAAGCTGATTGCGGGATTCGACCGGTCCGAACGGCCGTGATCTGGCAAAACCCGCCTGCGCGGACTACATCTGCGTCATGGCAAATGATCCACTGGCAAATCATCCGCTCCAGGATTTCGTCGGCCGGCACGAACGTCTGTTCGTGCTGACCGGCGCCGGCTGCAGCACCAATTCTGGCATTCCCGATTATCGCGACAGTCACGGCAACTGGAAGCGGACCCAGCCGGTGAACTTCCAGGCTTTCATGTCGGAAGAGCATACGCGTCGGCGCTATTGGGCGCGCAGCCTGATCGGCTGGCGGCGGTTCGGCCAGGCGAGGCCGAACGATGCGCATCACGCGCTTGCCCGGCTCGAGGCGAGCGGGCGTTGCGGAATGCTGCTGACCCAGAACGTCGACCGGCTGCATCAATCCGCCGGCCACCGCCAGGTAATCGACCTGCACGGCCGGCTCGATCTGGTCCGCTGCATGGGTTGCGGCCAAAAGACGCCGCGGAGCGAATTCCAGGAGATGCTCGGCCGCGCCAATGCGGAATGGTTGACGCTCGATGCCGCCGATGCCCCCGACGGCGATGCGGACCTGGAGCATGCGGATTTTTCGTCGTTCAAGGTGCCTCCTTGCGAAGCTTGCGGCGGCATCCTCAAGCCCGATGTCGTGTTCTTCGGCGAGAACGTCCCGCGCGACGTGGTCGCTACCGCGCAGGATCATCTGGCGCAGGCCGACGCCATGCTCATCGTCGGCTCGTCACTGATGGTGTATTCCGGCTTCCGCTTCGTGCAGGCTGCCGCGCAACGGCAAATCCCGATCGCTGCGGTCAATCTCGGACGCACCCGCGCCGATGATCTCCTCACGCTCAAGGTCGAGGAGCGCTGCGAAGCGGCGCTTGCATTCCTGCTCTGATCGCGCGGGCTGCGAACACGCCTTGCCTATTGCATGGGTGCCAAGCAGAATAGCTGGACACAGCATGTTCCTGTCGCCCATGGCATGGAAATTGCTGCGCTTTTGTCCTCAGTCTTGACGATCAGCACGGAGAATTTGGAATGCTTGAGGGAGCCGAGGTGCGGCTTGCCGTTGATATCGGTGGCACGTTCACCGACATCGTGCTGGACGTGGGGCAGGATCGCAAGACGCGCAAATTGCTGACGACGCCGCAGCGGCCCGAACAGGCGGTGCTCGATGGCATGCGGCTCATTCTCGCCGATGCGCGCGCCCATATCAGCGACATCGACGTCTTCATTCACGGCACGACGCTCGCGACCAACGCCATCATCGAGCGTCGCGGCGCGAAGACGGCGCTGATCGCGACCGAGGGCTTTCGCGACGTGCTCGATATCGGCACCGAGAGCCGCTACGACCAGTATGACCTCTCCATCGACAAGCCGAAGCCGTTGGCGCCGCGGTCCCTGCGCTTCACGGTGCCGGAGCGTATCGACGCCCACGGTGCCGTCCGCCTCCCGCTGGACGAAGCGGCGGTGCGTGCGCTCGCGCCAAGATTGCGCGCGCTGAACGTCGAGAGCGTCGCGGTCGCCTTCCTGCACTCTTACGCCAATCCCGAGCACGAGCGCCGCACGGCCGCGATCATCAGTGAGGAGATGCCCGGCATTTCCGTGACCGTATCGTCCGCGGTGTGCCCGGAGATCCGCGAATATGAGCGGACATCGACGGCGGTAGCCAACGCCTATGTGCAGCCGCTGATCGATGGTTATCTCGCCCGCATGTCCGACGCCTTGCAGGTCGAGCAGTACCGCGGCGCGATCTATCTCGTCACCTCCGGCGGCGGTGTCACCTCGATCGAGACGGCGCGGCGCTTTCCGGTGCGCCTCGTCGAATCCGGTCCCGCCGGCGGCGCCATTTTCGCGGCGCAGATCGCGGCGCGTCTCGGCGAGAGCAAGGTGCTGTCTTTCGACATGGGCGGCACCACGGCAAAGATCTGCCTGATCGAAAAATACCAGCCCGAGACCTCGCGCGTGTTCGAGGTCGATCGCGCAGCGCGCTTCCTGAAAGGTTCGGGTCTGCCGGTGCGGATTCCCGTGATCGAGATGGTCGAGATCGGCGCCGGCGGCGGCTCGATTGCCCATGTCGACGCGATGAAGCGCGTCACGGTCGGCCCCGAGAGTGCCTCCTCGGAGCCCGGGCCCGCCTGCTACGGCCGCGGCGGCCTGCGCCCGGCCGTGACGGATGCCGACGTTGCGCTCGGCATGATCGATCCCGACGATTTCGCGGGTGGAACGATCAAGCTCGACCCTGAACTCTCGAAGCAGGCGCTGCTGCGCGCCGTGGGCGAGCCGCTCGGCCTGTCGGCGGAAACCGCGGCCTATGCCGTGCACGAGGTCGTCTGCGAGAATATGGCGAGCGCGGCGCGCGTGCATGCGGTGGAGCGCGGTGAGATTGTCGGGCAGCACACGCTGATCGCCTTCGGCGGCGCGGCGCCACTGCATGCGGCGCGGGTCGCCGAGAAGATCGGTGTCTCCCGCGTGATCGTCCCTTCCAATGCCGGCGTGGGTTCGGCCGTGGGCTTCCTTGCGGCTCCGATCGCCTATGAGCTGGTGCGCAGCCGTCATGTGCGGCTCGACGATTTCGACACCGAGGGGGTCTCCGACCTGCTCCAGGAGATGGTGACCGAAGCGCGTGCGCTGGTCGAGTCGGGCGCGGCCGGTGCGCCAGTGCGCGAGCGCCGCGCGGCCTTCATGCGCTATGTCGGTCAGGGCCATGAGATCACGGTCGAGCTGCCGAACCGGCGGCTGACGACGGCCGATCTGGCCGGCCTGCGCCAGAAGTTCGAAGCGGATTATGCGGCGATGTTCGAGCGGTCCATCCCGGGTGCGGCGATCGAGGTGTTGAGCTGGTCCGTGCTCGCGACGACCGAGGCGCGCAATCCGGCCACGGTCGCGGCCGTTACGCGCAAGCCGGCCGGGAAGGCGTCGGGCAGCCGCAAGTTCTTCGACGGTCGTGCAGGGGAGGTGATCGAGATCCCGCTCTACCGCCGCGAGGACATGGCGCCGGGCGCGACGATTGCGGGTCCCGCGGTGATCGCCGAGGACGAGACCTCGACGTTCGTCTCCAACAGTTTTGATGCCCATATCGACGGTGCCGGCAGCATCGTCATGGAACGGAAGGCGGCCTGATCATGAGCAAGGCAAGCGGCGCGAGCCTGATCGACCTCCAGATCATGTGGCACCGGCTGATCGCCGTGGTCGAGGAGCAGGCGCAGGTGCTGCTCCGCACCGCCTTCAGCCCGATCGTGCGCGAATGCGGCGACCTCTCGGCCGGCGTGTTCGACCTCAAGGGACGGATGCTGGCGCAGGCGGTGACGGGCACCCCCGGCCACGTCAATTCGATGGCTGAATCGGTCAAGCACTTCATCGCCCACTTTCCGATCGAGACGATGAAGGAGGGCGACGCCTACATCACCAACGATCCCTGGATGGGCACCGGGCATCTCAACGATTTCGTCGTCACCACACCCTGCTTCAAGGACGGCAAGCCGGTCGCGCTGTTTTCCTGCACCAGCCATCTCATGGACATCGGCGGCATCGGCTTCGGGCCCGACGCCACCGACGTGTTCATGGAGGGGCTCTACATCCCCATGCTGAAGCTGATCGACCAGGGCGTCGTCAACGAGACGCTGATGGCGATGATCCGCACCAACACGCGGCTGCCGATCGATACCGAGGGCGACACCTACTCGCTCGCCGGCTGCAACGACGTCGGCTGCGAGCGCCTGGTCGAGATGATGACCGAGTTCGGCATCGACACCCTCGATACGCTCGGCGACTATATCTGCGACCGCTCGCGCGAGGCCGTGCTGGCCGAGATCGCCAAGCTGCCGAAGGGCACCTGGCGCAACACCATGGTGGTCGACGGCTATGATGCGCCGGTCTCGCTTGAGGCGACGCTGACGATCTCGGACGAAGGCATTCACGTCGATTTCGACGGCACCTCGGCCGCGTCCCGATTCGGCATCAACGTGCCTCTGTCCTACACCATCGCCTACACCGTGTTCGGTCTCGGCTGCGTCGTCGCCTCGCAGATCCCGAACAATGCCGGCTCGCTCTCGCCGCTGACGGTGTCGGCTCCCCCGGGCGCGATCCTCAATGCGCCGAAGCCGGCGCCGGTCGCCTCGCGTCACATCATCGGCCAGATGCTGCCCGACGTCGTGTTCGGCTGCCTGCGCCAGATCATTCCCGAGCGCGTGCCCGCCGAAGGCACATCGTGCCTGTGGAATCTCAATGTGCGCGGACAGACTCGCTCGGGCGCCGGCGGCAATTACGGATTCTCGATGGCGGTGACCTCCAATGGCGGCACCGGCGCGCGCTTCGCGAAGGACGGGCTGTCGGCGACCGCCTATCCCAGCGGGGTGCGGGGCACGCCGGTCGAAATCGCCGAGACGCAGACGCCGCTGATCTTCTGGCGCAAGGAGCTGCGTCCGGATTCCGGAGGGGCGGGGCGCACCCGCGGCGGCCTCGGCCAGATCATCGAGGTCGGCAGCGGCGTCGATGCGCCGTTCGACATCCTGGCGGCATTCGACCGCATCGATCATCCGCCACGTGGTCGCGATGGCGGCAAGAACGGCGAGCCCGGCTATGTCGGCCTGAAGTCCGGCAAGAAGCTGCGTGGAAAAGGCTTTCAGCAGGTGCCGCCGGACGACCGGCTGGTGGTGCTGACACCGGGCGGCGCCGGCATCGGCGCTCCCGGGGATCGCGCGCCGACAGCCGTCAACGACGACATCGAAAGCGGCCTCGTGTCTGCCGACAACGCGGTTACAGTTTATGGGCATACGCGATGACGCCGCAGGCGTCGTGCGCGTAGCAAACGGAGGGGCTCAATGATCACGCGACGGAATTTTACCGCGGGCGCAACGACGCTGCTCGCCGCCGGCCACATCTCGACCCGCGCGCGAGCTGCGACAGTGAGCTGGGACATGTCGACGGTATGGCCCGACGGCAATTTCCACACTCAGAACGCGTTTGCCTTCGCGGAAGAGGTGAAGAAGCAGAGCAGCGGCTCGGTCGCAATCACCGTGAAGGCCGGTGGACAGCTCGGCTTCAAGGGTCCCGAACATCTGCGCGCCGTGCGCGACGGCCTGGTGCCGCTCGCCGACGTCCTCAACATCCAGCAGGTCGGCGACGAGCCCTTCATGGGCGTCGAAAGCATTCCCTTTCTCTGCGGCTCAATGGACGAATTGAAGGTGCTGCACAAATATGTGCGGCCCGAATACGAGAAGGTCGCCGCGCGCAACAACCAGAAAATCCTCTACATCGTGCCCTGGCCGACGCAATATCTGCATCTCAAGGTCAAGGTCCGCGACGTCGACGGCTTGAAGAACATCAAGATCCGCGTGCCCGACAAGAACGCCGTCGACATGCTGGCCGCGGTCGGCATGGCGCCGGTGATGATTCCCTGGGGCGAGACCATCCCCGCGCTGGCCTCCGGCGCGGTCTCCGGTGTCTCCACCTCGGCGGTGTCGGGCGTCGACGGAAAATTCTGGGAATTCCTGAAATACATCTACCCGACCAACCACGTCTGGTCGTCGCAGATGCTCACCGTCAACCTCGATTCCTGGAAGGCACTGAGCGCCGATCAGCAACAGCTTGTCGTCGGCATTGCCGCCAAGATGGAGCCGGGCTTCTGGGCGAACTCCCTCAAGGCGGACGTCGACAGCCTCAACCGGCTCAAGGAAGGCGGCATGGAGGTGGTGCCGGTCTCGGAGGCCATGATCACGGACATTCGCGCCAAGACCGCGCCGCAGCTCGACGCTTTCGTCAAGCGCGTACCGGCGGCCGACAAGCCGGTGCGGGCCTATCTCGCCGAAATGAAGCGCTGAGGACTTGCAGTGGCGGATGTTTTGCCTGCGTCGTCCCAAAGTCTCAACGCGGCGGCGCCAGCGCCGCTGCGCATTCTGCTTGACGGCATCGACCGTCTCGGCCGGCTGGACGGTTGGATCGGAGGCGGTTGCCTCTTGATGCTGACGCTGCTGATGCTGTGCGAGGTAGCAACGCGCTTCCTCTCGAACTTCCTGCCGTTCTTTCCGCCCACGATCTCGATCGCGTGGGAGTATTCCTCCTATCTGATGGCGGCGTCCTTCACCTTCGGTGCCGCCATGACCCTGCGCGTCGGCGGCCATATCCGTGTCGTGCTGCTGCTGAAGAACGTCCCCGCTCCGTTTCAGCGCGCGATCGAAATCCTGTCGGCCGCCGCGGGCTTCGCCTTCATGGCCTTCCTGACATCGTCGATGGCGAAGTTCGCCTTCGGCGCCTATGTGCGCGGCCAGGTTTCGACCTCGAGCGACACCCCGCTGTGGTTTCCGCAGGCCGTCGTCACCTTTGGCATGCTGCTGCTGACGCTCCAGTTCCTGGCGCGCGCGATCCAGGCCGTGCTCGGCCTGCCGCTGGAGGATCACCGCATGAAGGCCTCGCCTGTCGAATGATCGCCCACGCGCCAGCCAGCGGACACCGGATTCCATGACCATCGAAGTCGTTGCACTCTTTGCGATCCTGTTTGCGCTTCTGGCGTGCGGCGTCTGGATCGGCCTGACGCTTGCGCTCACTGCGACGCTGCTGCTGGCGATGTTCCGCTCGATCCCGCTCGACAAGCTGCTGCCGCAATACGCCTGGAACATCCTGACCACGCAGGAGCTGCTGGCGTTGCCGCTGTTCATCCTGATGGGCGAGCTGCTGTTTCGCACCCGTCTGTCGCGTTCGCTGTTCCAGGGGCTCGCGCCCTGGGCGGGGCTTCTGCCGGGTCGTCTTCTGCATGTGAACGTGATCGGCTGCACCATCTTCGCGGCGATCTCCGGCTCGTCGGCGGCGACGACGCAGGTGATCGGCCGTATGTCGCTCAACGAACTGCTGCGCCGTGGATATTCCCGCGACATCGCGATCGGCTCGCTCGCCGGCGCCGGCACGCTCGGCTTTTTGATCCCGCCGTCCAACATCATGATCATCTACGGCGTGCTCGGCGACGTCTCGATCCTGAAACTGTTCACCGCCGGCGTGCTGCCCGGACTGTTGCTGGCGGCCACCTTCATGGGGTGGGTGATGCTGCACACGTCCCTCAACCCCAGCATGGTGCCTGAGACGGAAGCCAAGCTCTCGCAGGTGCCATGGCGCGAACGTTTTGCGGCGCTGAAGGATCTCGCGCCTGCGCTGTTCCTGATCGCCTGCGTGCTCGGCTCGATGTATGGCGGGCTGGCGACGCCGTCGGAGGCCGCCGCGGTCGGCGTGCTCGGCGCGGCGCTGGTAGCCTGGGCGCAGGGCTCGATGTCGCAGCAGGTGATCCGCGACGTGCTGATCGGCTCGGTCGTGACCTGCTCGATGATCGCACTGATCGTGCTCGGCGCCTCGATCCTCGGCAACGCCGCGGCCTTCCTTGGCATCCCGCAGGCCGTCGCCGCCTTCGTGAAGGGCTTGGGGTTATCGCCCTTCATGCTGATCGTGGTGCTGATTATCTTCTATCTGATCCTCGGCTGTTTCCTCGACGGCTTCTCGATGATCGTGATGACGTTGCCGATCGTGCTGCCGATCGTGAAGGGCGCTGGCTTCGACGAGATCTGGTTCGGCATCTTCCTCGTGCTGGCGGTCGAGATGGCGCAGATCACCCCGCCGGTAGGCTTCAACCTGTTCGTCATCCAAGGCCTGACCGACGATGGCCTCGGCTACATCGCGCGCGTCACGATGCCGTACCTGCTCATCATGGTGGGCTTCGTGCTGTTGCTGACGCTCTGGCCCGGCATCGTCACGATCCTTCCGCGCGTGCTGTACGGGTAAATCCTTCCTCGGGCCTTGGCGCTATCGCCGCCCGCAGCAGTCTGAGACTGCGAGGCCAAACGAACCGGTCAGCGCAACTGACGTTTGTAATCCGCGCCGCGCGTCAAATTCGCGCCGTGCGCGTGTTCCATCTTTGCGCTCCTCGTCATCCGGCGTACGCTGCTGGAGCGAGGATAAGCGCAACTGCAACCGGTCCAGAGACGTAGCACCTTTTGGCGATGTCCGCCGAGAGAGATCGAGGGCCGTCGGCGGCTCGTATGCGATGGAGAAGGCCGACAGAGAGCGGACTGCAGCATCCCTCGCGGTGGCGTCTGTGAGACGCAAGTTAAACAGCCATAAAAGCGGGAGGAACGGATGAGGAAGCGTTGGTGTAAGTCTGGTCTACCTCTTATTGCCGGCGCGACGCTGATGGTGTCGTCGGCCTTGGCCCAGTCCGTGGATACTGCGCGGATCGAGAACGGCGGTCAGAACGATTGGCTGACCTATCACGGTTCATACAAATCCTATCACTACAGCCCGCTGGCGCAGATCAACGCAAACAACGTCGGCAATCTGAACGTTGCCTGGACCCATATTCCAGGACGCTCGACCCGCGGCCTGCAATCGATGCCCCTCGCGGCGGATGGCGTGCTCTATTACTCGGGTTCTTACAGCCGGGTTTTTGCGCTCAACGGCGCGACAGGCGAGGTGATCTGGTCTCATTTTCCGGAGCTGGACGAGGCACTGATCTCCCGTCAGACCCATTCCCCCTACAATCGCGGCGTAGCGCTCGGCGAGGGCAAGGTTTTCGTCGGCACCATGGATGGCAGGGTTCTTGGTCTGGATATGAAGTCGGGGAAGGTCCTCTGGGAAACCAGGTTGATCGACTCGCAGAAGCTCACGGTCGGTTTCACCGGTGCACCGCTTTACGCGAAGGGTACGGTGATCATCGGAGCGCAAGGCGGTGAATGGCCAGGCCGCGGCCCGATCTTCGGCCTGGATGCCACCACCGGGAAGAAGAAGTGGGAGTTCTTGACCGTCGCCGGCACCGACGAGGCCATGAAGACGTGGGGAAACGATTCCTGGCGCACCGGCGGGGGTGGCGGCTGGATGCCGGGCACTTACGATTCCGAGACCAACACAATCCTGTGGGGCACCGCAAACCCGGCGCCGCTCTACGATTGGTCGGGCGCCGATTACAAGACGCAAGGCGCGCGTCCCGGCGACAATCTCTACACGAGTTCGGTGATCGGTCTCGACGTCGATACCGGCAGACTGAAATTCCATCATCAGGAATTGCCGCACGACGCCTGGGACTTCGACAGCGCGGTCGGCGAGTTTGTGATGCTCGAACGCGACGGTCAGAAGTTCGTGGTTCACCCGAACAAGGGCGGTTTCGTCTTCGTCTATGACCGCAATCTCGCCGTGAAGAACGTCTGGCGGCTCGTTGAGAACATCAATTTCGTCAAGGATATCGATCCCAAGACGGGTGCCTTGATCGGCCGTCGCGACTTCAGCGCCGGGAAGGTCACCGAACCGCCGCTGTGCCCATTCATTGGCGGCGGCGTCAGCTGGAACGCCGGCTCCTACAACCCGAAGACCGGCCTGTACTACAAGATCGGCCAGGAATGGTGCATGACGCTCGACGTCCAGAAGACGACGCCGGTTACAGCGCCCCAGGTCCAGCTCAACATTGGCGCCGATTTCAAGATGGTACCCCCTCCGGGCGGAGAGATTTATGGACATCTCGACGCGCGCGACCCCATCACCGGCGCCAAGAAGTGGGAGGTTCGCTATCCCGAGCCGCCGCTCGGAAGCGTGCTGTCAACTGCGGGCAATCTCGTATTCGTGCCCGACTCCCGCGGCATCCTTCATGCCTACGATGCCGAAA
The DNA here is from genome assembly GCF_023073035.1 of Bradyrhizobium sp. 62. Lineage (NCBI taxonomy): Bacteria > Pseudomonadati > Pseudomonadota > Alphaproteobacteria > Hyphomicrobiales > Nitrobacteraceae > Bradyrhizobium > Bradyrhizobium sp. 62. Next base: position 246,215 of record NZ_JADPIT010000023.1, on the reverse strand, counting down.
CCGGGGCTGAGCTGTGGAGTCACAACAACGGCACCGGCCACCAGGGCGGCATCGTCAGCTATTCCGTCAATGGCAAGCAATACATTGCCGTAGTCGCTGGCTTTGGCGGCATGCTGGCGGACGAATACGCGCCAAACTTCGGCGGCGCCTACAAGAGCATGCCGCGTGATGACGGGGCGCTTGTCGTCTTCAGCTTGAAATAGATCATCGCAGATTGCCGGGGAGCAGGCGCAAGCTTGCTTCCCGTGCATTGGAATTTCCGGGTGTGCTTCAGGACTCGTGCTTCGAGACGTGGCGCTTCAGGATATGGAGCTGGATACCTTGAACTTGCATTTCAAGAAGATCACCGCGCTGCTATCGGCGGTGCTGGGCGCCTCGTCGCTGTATGCCGCACCGGTTCAGGCGCAGTCTGCCACTCCCGTACCCGACAACGGGACGCTCGACGTCGAGCAGTTATTCGCAGGGACTTGCGGCTTTTGTCACTCTGCTGGCGGTCGGGCCGCCGGCAAGGGACCGCAACTGATGAATTCGCCGCGCGACGACGACTATCTGCACAGCCGCATCAAGAACGGCAAGTCTGGTGCGATGCCGGCATTCGGCGGGGCCTTCACCGACGCGCAGATCGACCAGATCGTCAAATATATCCGCGCCCTGAAGCCGCGCGAGGGCTGAATGACCAGCCGATGTCGATACGAGAACGCGGAATGAAGGCAGTTCTCCCGCTTGTGGTCGGCGCCGCGATCGGATTGCTGAATCCTGCGCAGGGGCGGACCCTGGACGCGATCCGCGCGTCCGGTGTGCTCGGATTATGCGCCCATCCGAACTCGCTTCCGTTCACAAGCAAGGCGGCCGATCCACCCGGCTTTCAGATCGAATTGGGCGAGGCGCTGGCACACGAGCTCGGCGTCTCGCTGCGTCTCGACTGGATCATCACCCAGTACCAGATGCGGAGCGCCGGATGCGACATCGTTCTGGACGTCATCGCCAACCGCGAAGCGCAGGGTGAAACCCGCTTGAGACTCTCAAAACCGTATTACCGCACGGGCGTCGCGCTCGCCGTCCCCTCATCCAGCGCGCTGGCCTCGTTCCAGAGCCTCAACGAGCATACCAAGGTCGGGGTGCAGGTCGGATCCGTCGCGGCCATGATCATCAGTCAACGGCACGTCCCGACGTCGACTTTCGGCTTCGAGAGCGACAGCCTCGATGCCTTGTCAAACCATGAGATCGATGCCGCGGCGGTCACCCCCACCGCGGCGAGTTATTTCAATCTGACGCATCCGGACAAGGCATTTCGCATCCTGGATCGCGACGAGTCCATAGCCGATCTCAACTGGAACGTCGCGATCGGCATGGTCCGTCCGGATGATGCATTGCGCGACACCATCGATGGAGCGGTTGAACGGCTGCGAAGCGACGGCACGATCGATCGGATATACGGCCGCTACGGGGTCGTACTGCAGACACCGAAGTAGCCAATTGTTCCGGGCGCGGTCAGTCGCGCTTTAACCCGCCGTCCCGGCCGCATTGGCCGGAACGACGGTCGTTTCGAATGCCGCTTAAGCCGCGGCCTTCTTCCGCGCCTGCTCGGCCTTGTACAGCTCGAATTCTTCCGCGATCGCGCGTGCGACCGACGGCCGTTGACGCAGGCGTTCGTAATAGGCCTTCACGTTCGGCCATTTGGCGAGCTCGATCGGCGGCGTCGCCATGGTCCAGTTGATGACCGTGACGAGATAGGCGTCGGCGACGCTGAAATGGTCGAGCAGGAAGTCGCGCCCCTTCAGGTAATTGTCGAGATAGTCCAGCCGCGACAGGTTCTTCTCCAGTGCGTAGGCTTTCGTCTCTTGCGGCGCCTTGCGGTCGAGCACCGGGATGAACAGGCCCTTGTGCAGTTCGGTGCCGATGAAGCAGAGCCATTGATGCAGCCGCGTGCGATCGATGCCCGCTGCGGCGCCGAGGCCCGATTGCGGGAAGCGGTCGGCGATATATTGCAGGATCGCGGCGTTCTCGGTCAGCACCACGCCTTCATCGGTGCGCAGTGTCGGCACCAGGCCGATCGGATTCACGGTTCGAAAATCAGTGCCGTCGCTCAGCACTGTCTTGGTCGGCGGATCGACTTCGAGATAATTCGCTTCGGCGCCCGCTTCATACAGCGCGACGCGGCTCGCCATCGAACAGGCGAGGGGCGAGAAATAAAGATCCATCTTGAGCCTCCTTGGGCAATTCTTCGATGTGACTCTTGGAGTGTCGCTCAACCCGGCCAGATTGATTTTTGTACTGTCTTGCATATTATGGAGGCGGTCAAGGATTAAATTGCGAAATGGTACAAAAATCGAAGCCGCCAACTGCTGCGACGGAGCCCAAACGCCGCGGCCGTCCGCGCGCCTATGAACCCGACGTCGCGCTTGGCAAGGCGCTCGACCTGTTCCGCACGCAGGGCTTCGCGGCGACCTCGCTCGACGATCTCAGCGAAGCCACCGGCATGAATCGCCCCAGCCTCTATGGCGCCTTCGGCGACAAGCGCGAGCTCTACATCAAGAGCTATCAGCGCTACCGCGAGGAAGCGCGCGCAGCGATGGTGGAGATCTTTCGCCAGGAGATGCCGGTGCGCCGGCGGCTGGAACGCATCTTCGCCTCGGCGCTGAACATCTATCTCTCCGGCGAGACCGGCCCGCGCGGCTGCTTCACCGTGGTCACAGCGGCCTCCGAAGCGGTCGGCGATCCCGACATCCGGGCCATGGTGCTCGATGGCCTCAACGAGCTCGACAAGGCATTTGCAAGTTGCTTCCGCCGCGCCAAGGAGAAGGGCGAGTTGTCCGACAGCGCCGATCCCGCTGTGCTGGCGCAGCTCGCATCCGCAACCGTGCACTCAATCGCCATCCGCTCCCGCGCGCGTGTGTCGCGGAAGGAGCTCGAGGCGATCGTGAACGGGGCGATCGACGTGATGGTGGGAGGAAAGAGCTAGGCGGTGGCGTGGCGGGAGTATCTCCCAAACGCCGTTCTGGCGAAAGCCAGGACCCATAGCCACCGAATTTGGTTTGGCGAAGGTTCGGAGTTGCCGCCGTCGCGCCGCAGCTCCTCCCTGGGGTAATAGGTCCTGGCTTTCGCCAGGACGACACTGAGTTGTAGCCTCGCTACGCCGCGCGAATGTGCGCGAGGAAGCGGTCCACCTCGTCGCGCAGCCGCTGCGATTGTTTCGACAGCTCGATCGCCGAGCCCAGGACTTCCTCGGCCGCTGTTCCCGTCGCGGCGATACCGGCGGTGACGCCCGCGATGTTTTGCGAGACCTCGCCGGTGCGGGCGGCTGCCTGCTGGACGTTCTGCGCAATCTCCTGCGTCGCGGTGCCCTGCTGGCCGACGGCGGCGGCAATCGCGGCGGAGATCTCGTCGACCTCCTGGATCGTCGCGCAGATCGACTGGATGCCGTCCACTGCGCCGGTGGTCTCGCCTTGTACTGCGGTCACCTGCGCGCCGATCTCCTCGGTCGCCTTGGCGGTCTGGGTTGCCAGCGCCTTCACCTCGGAGGCGACCACCGCAAAGCCGCGGCCGGCTTCCCCCGCGCGGGCCGCCTCGATCGTCGCGTTGAGGGCCAGCAGATTGGTTTGCTCGGCAATGCCGCTGATGAAGGAGACGACGTCGCCGATTTTCTGCGCGGCGTCGGCCAGACTTTGCACGCGCTCATTCGACCGTCGCCCGTCGCTGGCAGCTTTGCCGACCACCGCCGTCGCGTGCGCAAGGCGCCGGCTGATCTCGGTCATCGACGACGATAACTCTTCCGCGGCCGCAGCAACCGTCTGCACATTCTCGGAGGCGAGCGCCGAGGCCGATGACACCGTGCCGGTCTGCTGCCGTGATCGCTCGACGATATCGGACATCGAGCGCGCCGTGTTCTCCATCTCGACCGCGGCCGAGGAGACCGTGGTGACGACATCGCGGATGCTGGCTTCGAAATTGTCGGCGAGCGCGGCGAAGGCGCGCCGTTTCTCCGCTTCGGATTGCGCCTTGGTGTCGGCCTGTTCGGCCTGGAGCCGGTTGAAGTTGACGGCGTTGTCGCGGAACACTGCGACAGCCTTGACCATCGCGCCGACCTCGTCATTCGCCTTGCTGGCGGGGACGGTGACATCGAGGTGTCCGTCGGCCAGCTCGCGCATCACGCTCGTGATGGAGATGATCGGACGCGAGATGCTGCGGGCGATGAGATAGCCGACAATGGCGGCGAGCACGAGCCCGAGCGCGGCGATGCCGAATGCCAGCAGCCAGGCACGGTCGGCAGAGGCCACATAGTCGGCATTGTCCATCACCAGTTCGACCGCGCCGAGCGGCTTGCCGGAAAAATCCCTGATCGGCCCGAG
>NZ_JADPIT010000023.1:239732-241816 GCF_023073035.1 Bradyrhizobium sp. 62 | reverse complement strand
AGCTTGGCCTGCCGTACCGTGAAGTCGCCGCCGGCGGCGCGGCCGTAATCGGCCGCATCGAAGAAGCTCTTGCCCTTCAGTGTGCCGCCGAACAGCTTGAAGCCGCCGCCGTCCGCGAGATGGAAGGCGATGTCGACATGGCGGTTGGTCTTGAAATCGTCGAGGAAGGACTGGCCGAAGGTCAGGCCAAACTCCACTGAGCCGAGATGCTTGCCGCCTTGCGCGATCGGCACCACGCCGCGGATGCCGAGCCCGGCCAGGCCGCCCTCGAGCCCGACCACGACCTTGTGCTCCTGGTTGGCGATGATCACGGTTTTGCGAAAGCCCGAGAGGTCGTCGCCAAATTTGGCAGGCTGGTGCACGCGCAGGAACGAGGTCGCGGGCGCCACGTGGAATTGGAACTGTTCGACGCCGTACTCCGATTTGGTCGCGGCAAACACCGGCCCGAACAGGCCGATTAAAGCGTTGCGATCCTGTTTGGCCATCGCGTCCTGCGTCGCGGGCATCGCGGCCACGACGGCGCTCATGGCGGCGGCACGCTGGGATTCCTCGGCAATTCGCGACTGGAGCGCGTCGTAATGACTGCGAAGCTCGCGCTGGTCGGCCCGGTCGATGATGCCGGAAATGATCCACATCGCCCCGAGCACGGCGAACAGGGCGGTCGCCGCCGCCGTCACCGCCAGCGCAACCGTGATCCGCATCCTGAGGCCGAGCGTGAAGCGCATGTCCGACTCGTTCGTTGAGCGTTGATTAACAACGCCTATCAACTTCTCGCTAAGAGAGGGTGAACGGGATACCGGCCGGCGATCAGTGATTTTACGGGCCCGGGTGGCACGTGAGGTCTCAGTACCCCCGCGTCCGGTCCACCACGTTCTCCAGCACACCACCCGCCTCGAACTGCGCGATTTGCTGGGCGACATAGGTCGAGATCGCATCGGCGTCGGTATCGGCGGCGTTGTGTGGCGTCAGCAACACCTTGGGATGGGTCCAGAACCGGCTATCCGCCGGCTGCGGTTCCTGCACGAAGACGTCGAGCGAGGCGGCGCCCAGCGTGCCGTCGTCGAGGCAAGAAAGGATGTCGGCTTCGTTCTGCAGGCCGCCGCGGCCGGCGTTGATCAGCACGGGCGCACCGAGTGGGCTTTTGCGGTTGAGCTTGGTGAAGACGTCGCGGTTGAGGATGCCGTGTGTATCGGGCGTCAGCGGCAACAGGCTGACGAGAATATCGGTCGTGCGCAGGAACGCGTCGATCTGCGCCGCGCCGTGGAAGCATTCGACACCCGCGATCGTGCGCGGGCTGCGGCTCCAGCCGGCGACGCGGAAACCAAGCCGCCGCAGCACATCGGCCGCGTCAGTGCCGAGCGTGCCCAGTCCCATGATACCGACCGTGACGGCGCTCGCCGGCCATTGATAGGTCGGCTCCCAGCGCTTTTCGCGCTGCGACTGGCGCAGATAAAGCTCCTGGCGGTGGTGCATCAGCACGTGCTGCACGACGTATTCGGTCATGCGGCCGGTCAGATCGGGCACGGCGACACGCACCAGCGGCACGTTCGGAAGGCTCTTGTCCGCCATCAGCGCATCGACGCCGGCGCCCAGATTGAAGATCGCACGCAGATTGGGGAAAGAGCCGAGGTCGCCCGGCACCGGCTTCCACACCGCGGCATAGTGCACCTCGGCCGGATCGAGCCTGGGATCGGGCAGCAGCGCCACGCGGCGGCCGCCGCTGACCGCGTCGAACCGGGCCTTCCAGCGCTCCGGCAGCCAGTTCTGCTGCGTGCTGTTGATCAGGACGGCCAGTGTGCCCACGGTCATTCGAAGTGCCTCTTGAGGTTCCGCTTTTGAAGGCTCTCCTTGGCACGATCTGCCGGATTTTTCTTGCAATTTTTTTCCGCAGCCATGTCGGGGCAAGGCATACTGGATCGTCTTCAAAACAAGCGCTCAGAGAAGGTACTGCCCATGCTTTATGCGATCCTTTGCTATCACGACGAGGACTTCGTCGGCTCCTGGAGCAAGGACCAGGACGAGGCCGTGATGAAGAAGCTCGCCGTGGTGCAGGAAGGTCTCGCGAAGCAGGGCAGGCTCGGCCC
>NZ_JADPIT010000023.1:204917-239682 GCF_023073035.1 Bradyrhizobium sp. 62 | reverse complement strand
CGGCAGCGACGCTGCGCAAGGAGGACCCGCCGCTGGTGCTCGACGGCCCTTACGCGGAGACCAAGGAGCAGTTGCTCGGCTTCTATATCGTCGATTGCAAGAACCTCGACGAGGCGCTCGACGTTGCGCGCGACCTCGGATCGGCCAATCCCGGCGGCGCCTATGAAGTGCGCCCGGTGGGCGTGTTCAGGCCCGGAGGAAATCTGACGTGAGCGAGGCCGATACCGCCTGGATCGAGACCGCGCTGACCTCGGCGCGCCCCCAGGCGGTCGGCGCGCTGCTGCGCTATTTCCGCGATCTCGACACCGCCGAGGAGGCCTTCCAGAACGCCTGCCTGCGCGCGCTGAAGACCTGGCCGCAGAACGGACCGCCGCGCGATCCCGCGGCCTGGCTGATCATGGTCGGTCGCAACGTTGCCATCGACGAGGTGCGCCGCACCCGCAAGCAGCAGCCGCTGCCCGAGGACGACCAGGCGATCTCCGATCTCGACGACGCCGAGGGCGCGCTTGCCGAGCGGCTCGACGGCTCGCACTACCGCGACGACATTTTGCGGCTGATGTTCATCTGCTGCCATCCGGGCCTGCCGGCGACGCAGCAGATCGCGCTGGCGCTCCGCATCGTCTGCGGCCTGACCGTGAAGCAGATCGCACGCGCCTTCCTGGTGTCGGATGCGGCGATGGAGCAGCGCATCACGCGCGCCAAGGCCAAGGTCGCCGAGGCCGGGACACCGTTCGAAACGCCGGGCGCGGTCGAGCGCTCGGAGCGGCTCGCCGTTGTCGCGGCGATGATCTATTTGATCTTCAACGAGGGCTATTCGGCGAGCGGCGACACCGCCGCAATCAGAAAGCCGCTGTGCGAGGAAGCAATCCGGTTGGCGCGGCTGCTTTTGCGGCTGTTCCAGAGCGAGCCGGAGATCATGGGGCTCACGGCGCTCATCTTGTTGCAGCATGCGCGCAGTGCCTCGCGCTTTGCCGCGGATGGCTCGCTGATCCTGCTGGACGACCAGGATCGTTCGCTGTGGAACGGCACGATGATCGCGGAAGGCCTCGCCCTGATCGACAAGGCGATACGCCATCGCCGCAGCGGGCCCTACCAGATCCAGGCCGCGATTGCCGCGCTGCATGCCCGCGCGGCGACGCCCGAGGAGACCGACTGGGTGCAGATCGACCTGCTCTATGGTGCGCTGGAGGTGGTGCAGCCCTCGCCAGTGGTGACGCTCAACCGCGCGGTCGCGGTGTCCAAGGTGCGCGGACCGCAAGCCGCGCTCGACCTGATCGAGCCGCTGGCGCCAAAGCTTGCCAATTACTTCCATTTCTACGGCGTGCGCGGCGCTTTCCTGATGCAGCTCGGCCGCAACGACGAAGCCCGCGTCGCCTTCGACCGCGCCATCGCTCTCGCCAACACGTCAGCAGAAGCCGCTCACATCCGCATGCATCTCGATCGCCTGATCCGGGACAGCCAGCCCAAGGGCGCCCATGGCGGCGCCAGGCAAGACGCCAAGGTCAAAGACGCCAAGGTGAAGTAGGGAGCGCCTGCTTCGGGCGTTGCAAAATTTTCGCTTCGCCTTGTCGGACCCGGCCCTCTCCCTTCGTCCTAGGACCGTATCGAGGGAGCCATTCATGCTGAAAGCCGTTGCCATCATCGCCGTCGTGCTCGCTGTCGGAATCGTGGGCGTGCTCGGCTTCGCCCTGACGAAGCCCGACACATTCCGGGTCGAACGCAGCCTCGCCGTCAAAGCGCCGGCCAATGCGGTCTATCCCTTGGTCGCCGATTTCCATCGCTGGACGGCCTGGTCACCCTACGAGAACCGCGATCCCGCCATGAAGCGCAGCTTCGGCGGAACTACGGAAGGAAGGGGCGCGACCTATGCCTGGGACGGCAACAACAATGTCGGCGCCGGCCATATGGAGATCCTCGAGGCGAGTGCGCCGTCAAAACTCCGCATCAAGCTCGACTTCGAGCGGCCTTTCGAAGGCCACAACACCGCCGAGTTCACCTTTGTGCCGCAAGGCGATGCCACACTGGTCACGTGGGCGATGTCCGGTCCGGCCCCGTTCCTGTCCAAGGTCATGCAGGTGTTCATCAACATGGACAGCATGATCGGCAAGGATTTCGAGGCGGGCTTGGCCAGCCTGAAGAAGCTCACCGAGAAGTAGCGCCGTCACCCCGAACGAAAGCAAAACGGAGAGAAACGATGCTCAATCCTTATCTATTCTATCAGGACACCTGCGAAGCGGCATTCAATTATTACGCCAAGGCGCTCGGCGGCAAGATCGACGCTATGATGCGTTCGTCGGACGCGCCGCCGGACATGGCGGCCGCGCCCGGCCGCGAGAAGACGATCATGCATGCGCGGATGTCGCTGCCCGACGGCAGCGTGCTGATGGCCTCCGACGCACCCAGCGAGCATTTTCACAAGCCGCAGGGCTTTTCGATCTCGCTCACGGTCGCGGACCCCGCGGAGGGCGAGCGCAAGTTCAACGCGCTCGCCGACGGCGGCAGCGTTACCATGCCCTTCAGCAAAACCTTCTGGGCCAAGGGCTTTGGCATGTGCGTCGACAAGTTCGGCATTCCCTGGATGGTGAACTGCCCGGCCGAGGGAATGTGACAGGCGCGATCGTTTGACGCGCTGGGCGGCGATCCCCTCACCCCGACGATGCGGAGAGGGGCGCGCATGAGATGTTGCGTCATGTGCCGATCGACCGCGTGCCGCTCTCAGCGGATCGATCCGGTCACGTCATTGCTCGGTGGTTGGGAGGAGGGAACGCAGCGCGGACAGATCACGAGCTTTGTCCCGAGCTGCCTGTCATTCTCCGCTTCGATTTCGTCATGGATTGCCCACCACGCCGCGGAGTACGGGCGCAAGGTGCCGAGGACTCTCTCCCGCTCCTGATTCGGATCACTCGCCGCGGGAGCTTGGGTCGCCACGCGACGCTTCATGACGGAGGGACGGTTCGGATCCTGACCGAGGCCGTCCCATGCGATCGGACGGCGTTCCTGCGCAGGCGCGACCACGCATCCCATGAGCGTTGCGCAAAAAGTGAGCAAGACAAAGCCGTGTCGCATCATGCCGGACACCTTGGGTGTTGTAGCGACGCGCCAAGTTCGCTTGCCGAAGCTTGCGTCGCACCGCTCAAATGGAACCTAAGGGAAACGCCTGGCCGACACGGCCGAATATGGATGTTGCTGTCGCATCACATTGCGAGAGCAGTGAGGCCGCTTCGTGAAATGAAGCGGACCGCATCGCACAACAACTGGCGCAATATTAGGCTGTGAACTCCGGGACAGAATCGTTATTTATTTCGTCATAAAATTCTAAAAACTGGGGCGGGCGTACTTGGAAGGGGAGCGACCGATGGCGGCGGCGCTGCAGATCAACTTTGCACTTTGGGGTATGCTCATCTGCGCGAGCATGGAATTGACCGAGCTGATCCAGAGTTTCTATTAGACCTCAGGAAGCTTGTGACGGGCGGAATTGGCGGGCGCCTGCGTCCGCCTGATCATCACCGGCAGCGCGGATAGATCGCGGCGAGGTCGCGTCCCTTCAGCAGAAGCAACCGCGACGAGAGGCCGCCGCGGCGGCTGATCCAGTCGCGCACCGGGCCGGGATAGGCCGCAAGCACCGCATCGGATGCTTCCGGCTCGGCGTAGAAGCGTCCGCGCCGATCGACCGATCGTGCCGCATGGAAGCCGAGCACGGCACGCTTTGTCACACAAATCCGCTCGCCCGGCACGATGCTCAGCACCAGCGTGCAGGCGGACAGGCAGGGACCGTCGATCACCACGCGCTCGCCGCTCTCGCGCACCTTCTCGAACAAATCGAGGAACGGCCCGACCTGTCCACCGGGCGACTGGATGATGCGGATTTCGGCCGAGGCAGGTGTGGCGGCGAGCAGCGCGGATGCGAACATCATGGCCTTGAGGAAGGTGACGCGCCGCATGATGCCTCCGCGAATTCGAGTCCGTAGGATAGGCCAATGAGAAGAGCTGGGTGGCGCTTCGTTAGGCCAACCTACGTTGTGTCTATCCGTTCCGCCGTTCGCCGCGCAGCGTCGGCAGGCCGATGCCCGCCGCATCGAAGCCGCCATCGACGGCCAAAATTTGGCCGGTGATGTAGCTCGATCGTTCCGAGCACAGGAAGTAGATGGCTTCGGCGAGTTCCTCTTCCAGGCCGTAGCGGTTGAGCGGGATGGCGTCGTGATAGTCGGCGCGGATCTCCCTGGTGTGCACCTGCTTCGCCATCGCGGTGTCGACCGGTCCCGGCGCGACCGCGTTGACGCGGATGTTGAGGGACGCGAGCTCGACCGCGAGCTGCTTGGTAAGGTGCGCGAGGCCGGCCTTGCTGGTGCCGTAGGCCGAGCGCAGCGTCGAGGCGCGCACCGCCGAGATCGAGGTGATGTTGACGATGGCGCCGCCATTGCCGTCGCGCATCAGCGGCACCGCCGCCTTGGTGCAGAGGAACGGGCCGGTGAGGTTGACTTCGAGCACGCGCCGCCAATCGGTCTCCGACGTCTCCATCAGCGGCGCGAACACGGCAATGCCGGCATTGTTGACGAGCGCGTCGAGCCGGCCAAACCGCTGTTCGACCGTCGTCATCGCGGCGGCAACCGCGGCTGCGTCCGAGACGTCGCAGGTCAACGCCAGGGTGGCCTCGTCCCGGCCGATCTCGGCGACCGCGCGGCCGAGTAGCTCGCCCTCGATGTCGAGCAATGCCACCCGCCAGCCCTCGGTCAAAAACTTCTTCGCGGTCGCAAGCCCGATGCCGCGCGCGGCTCCGGTGACGAGGGCGATTTTCTGCGGGGTGGCGGTCATAGCTTATCCGTGGTTCGGGAATTGAAGCGGTCTCCCTACCACGAAAGCCGCGAGGAGACGCGACAAACTATCGCGCCCTTTGGCTCTTGGAGGCTCTCCTTTTGCAGCCGCGCAAGGCGGCCTAAGCCAGCTCCGCCGTGGCGCGCTGCATGTTGGCCGACATGTCGGCCGTCACGATGCTCTGCTCCTCGACCGCGGCGGCGGTGGAGGCGATGAACTCGTTGACGCCGGCGATCGCGACCTTGATTGCGGTCAGCGAGCTTGCAACGTCGCCGGAGATGGTGTTCAGCGCGTCGATTTCGGACGTGATGGTGTCGGTCGCCTGCTTGGCCTGGTTGGCGAGGCTCTTCACCTCGGAGGCGACCACCGCGAAGCCGCGGCCGGCTTCGCCCGCGCGCGCCGATTCGATCGTGGCGTTGAGCGCGAGCAGGTTGATCTGGCCGGTGATGCCCGAGATCATCTCGACGATGCCGCTCATCGCCTGCGCCGCCGCGTTCAACCGCTGCGCCTGGCCGTCGGCGGCCTCGACGCGGGTGGTCGCGACCTTCGAATTCTCGCGCGACTTCGCCATGGTGGCGGAGATCTCGCGGATCGATGCACTCATCTGTTCGCTACCGGCCGCGACCGCCTCGATCAGACCGCGCGCGTTGTCGGCTTTCTTGCGGCCGATCGCCTGCGCGGTGATGTCGGTGGCATATTTCACCACCTTGTAGGGTTTGCCGTTGAGGTCGAGGATCGGATTGTAGGACGCCTGGATCCAGATTTCGCGGTCGCCCTTGGCGATCCGCTTGTATTCGGCGGCCTGGTATTCACCGCGGTTGAGCGTCTCCCAGAACTGGCGGTAGGCTCCCGAATTCTTCTCGTTCGGCTCGACGAACATGGAGTGGTGCTGACCCTTGATCTCGGTCAACGAATAGCCCATCGCCTTCAAGAAATTCTCGTTGGCGGTGCGGATGGTGCCGTCCATGTTGAACTCGATCACCGCCTGCGATTTCTGGATGGCGGCGAGCTGTCCGTCATTGTCGGCAGCCTTCATCTTCTGCGCGGTGACGTCGGTCGCGAATTTCACCACCTTGAACGGCCTGCCCATCTCGTCGAGGATCGGGTTGTAGGTTGCGAGAATCCAGATTTCGCGTCCGCCCTTGCCGATCCGCTTGTATTCGGCGGCTTCGAACTGGCCGCGGTTCAGCCGCGCCCAGAAGTCGGCATAGGCCGAGCTCGCGCGATCCTCCGGCGTCACGAACATGCTGTGGTGCTTGCCCTGGATCTCGTCGAGCGAGTAGCCCACCGCGCCGAGGAAATTCTCGTTGGCGGTGATGATGGTGCCGTCCATGTTGAATTCGATCACAGCTTGGGCACGGCCGATCGCGGCGATCTTGCCCGCGTCCTCCATGGTCCTCATCTTGTAAGCCGTGATGTCGGTTGCGAACTTGATGAAGCTCACCACCTTGCCGTTCTCGTCGCGCAGCGGCGCGTACGACGCATGGACCCAGACTTCCTTGCCGTTCTTGCCGAAGCGCCTGTATTGCGTGGTCTGGAACTCGCCGCGGTTCAGGCTGGCCCAGAAGTCGCGATAACGGGCGCTTTCGCGTTCAGTCGCGCTGACGAAGATGCTGTGATGCTTGCCCTTGATCTCCGAGAGCGTATAGCCGCTCATCTTGAGGAGATTTTCGTTGGCATCGAGAATGGTGCCGTCGAGGCCGAATTCGATCACGGCCTGGGACCGGTCGAGCGCCTCCACCTCCGCGACCGCGTGCCTGACTTTCTTGCTTTGGAAATTGAACACGTAAGCTCCGCCTAATGCTGAGGGGCGAATCAGCCGGATCGTCATACCGTTTCGCTCAAGCTAAAAAGTTGCATGGGCTTCTTTAGCAACTGTAAACTCCTGCACGAGGCGGCGCCCGTTCTGTCGTTCGCACGCCTCGGCCATGTTGCTCAGGTTGCAAGTATTCTCGACTCATATGCACGGCGGAGTTCATAGAACGCGCCGTATTTGTACGGGCCACCGCGTGCATTATTTTTCGCGTGGTTGCCGCCGGACGTGATGTCGGCGCGGGTGCGCCTCAATCGTCTTCAAGACGATGCTCATCACGGAACCGTTCGATGACTGACCCCGAGCGCCTAATTCGAGACCTTTTCGCGGCCTATCTCGCCAACGACCGGCAACGGGTCGCCGACGCGTTGGCCGACGATTTCCGCTTCACCAGCCCGTTCGACGACGACCTCGACAAGGCGACCTATTTCGAGCGTTGCTGGAGGGACACCGGCTGGATTGCGCGGCACGACATCGAGCGGATTTTCATCCAAGGCGACGAGGCCTTCGTCACCTATCTCTGCCTGGCGACAGATGGCAGGAGCTTTCGCAACACCGAGTTCTTCACCTTCGCCGGCGGCAAGGTTCGCCGCATCGAGGTCTATTTCGGCGCTGCCCGGCACGACGGTCGTTTCCTGCCGCAGGCGCGCTAGCGCCAGCCAATAACCTCCAGAATAATTTTCGTCACCTGTCGGTTTCGTCAAGGTTCCTTCGTCTTGGAGGTGAGGGCGGGCGGCCCGGGCTGTCGCTCCCGTCCATCTGGAGTGGCGCCGCCGCGCAACCCGAACGACAAAAGCACGCAAGGAATGCTCATGCGATTCATGATGCTGATGATCCCGCTCGGCTACGAGACCGCGGCGCCCGACGTTCAACTCGATCCCGAGCGGGTCGCTGCGATGATGCGCTACAACGAGGCGCTGAAGGACGCCGGCGTGCTGATCACGCTCGACGGCCTGCACCCGCCCTCGATGGGCGCGCGCGTCTCGTTTGCGGCCGGCAAGCCCATCGTGACCGATGGTCCGTTCGCCGAGGCCAAGGAGGTCCTGGGCGGCTACTGGATGATCGAGGTTGCCTCGCGTGCCGAGGCGATCGCCTGGGCCAAACGGTGTCCGGCCGCACCGAACGAAATCATCGAGATCCGTCAGGTGCAGGAGATGAGCGACTTTCCGCCTGACGTGCAGGAGGCCGCCGCCGGTTTCTGCGACCTCAAGAAATAGCCGTAGCTTCGTCTATCCATCATCAAGGGAGAGAACCAATGAGCACCGACACCTATCTCGCCGTTTTCCTCGGCAGCAAGACCAGCTCCAAATGGGCCGCATGGGATGCGATGCCCGAGGCCGAGCGCAAGGCGAAGGAGCAGGAGGGCATGGCGGCCTGGAAGGGCTGGGTCGAAAAGCACCAGGGCGCGATCGAGGCCATGGGCGGCCCGCTCGGCAAGACCAAGAAGGTCGACGGCAAGGGCCTCGCCGACATCGCCAACGAGATGGGCGCCTTCACCGTCGTGCGCGCGGCGTCCCATGAAGCCGCGGCGAAGATGTTCGAGAACCACCCGCACTTCACGATCTTCCCCGGCGAACGCGTCGAGATCATGCCGGTGCTGCCGATCCCCGGCGGCTAGGGCTTCGGCCCGCGGCGCCGGACCGGGAAGAATACGGTCGATCAACCCCGTCGCCGCTAGTGACCTTCCTGCCCAGCTCATGTAAAGGTCGTTCACATGAGCTGGCGCAAGGAGACGCGCCGCGCCGAGCGCGGCTATCACCACGGCAATCTGAAGGAAGCCCTGTTGCAGGCCGCCCTCGGGCTGATCGCCGAGAAGGGCGCGGCCGGCTTCACCTTTGCCGATGCCGCGCGCATGGCTGGCGTCAGTGCCGCGGCACCGTACCGGCATTTTCGCGACCGTGAAGAACTGCTGTCCTCGATCGCGCAGCGCGGCTTCGAGCAGTTCGAAGCGCGCCTGACCGCGGCTTGGGACGACGGACGGCCCGACACCGTCACGGCGTTCGAGCGAGTCGGCAGGGCCTATCTCGCCTTCGCCCGCGAGGAGCCCGCGTTCTACAATGCGATGTTCGAATCGGGCGTGCCGGTGGATTCCAATCCAGCGCTCCAGGCCGCCAGCGAGCGTGCTTTCAACATCATTCGTGCCGCGGCGGAGCGGCTTGCCGCGCTGGCACCGCCGGGCACCCCGCGGCCGCCGGCGATGATGATGGCGCTGCACATCTGGTCGATGGCGCATGGCGTGGCCTCGCTGTTCTCCCGCGGCGATGCTGCGCGTCGAAAGCTGCCGATGTCCCCGGACGAGCTGCTCGAAGCCGAGGTGCTGATCTATCTGCGCGGTCTCGGCTTCCCGACCGATCGCCGTCCCCCGGCGAAAAGCGCCGAGCCGCCGCCGGTACCACCGGAGGCATCCTCCGGTTCGGGCGTGCCGCCCGGTGGTCCCTGGGGCAAGCCGAAATAAAGTTACCCAAATAATTCCCCCGCCCTGTCGGGCGGTCGGCTTGACAAAATCGCGGGATGATCTACCTATGTAAATGTTATTTACATTCACAACGGCGCTGATGCCGTCATGGAGAGGGAAATGGCCTACACCGCTGATGTCAATCGATGGCGCGGCCCTTCGGACCAACACTACGAGCGCCCCCACATGCTCAACACGCCCTGGCATCCCGGCTGGATCGCCGTGACCATCCTCGGTTTCATCATGTGGTGGCCGATCGGACTTGCCCTTCTCTTTTTCACACTCGGGAGCAGAAGAATGTCGTGCTGGAGCAACCAGGATCGCTGGCAGAACAAGATGGAGCGGATGCAGTACAAGATGGACCGTATGCGCGGCCGCATGGAGCGCCACGGTTTCGGCTTTGGCTTCGGCCCGCCCTCGAGCGGCAACCGCGCCTTTGACGAGTACCGCACCGAGACACTGCAGCGGCTCGAGGAGGAGCAGGTCGAGTTCAAGAACTTCCTCGACCGTCTGCGTCACGCCAAGGACAAGGAAGAGTTCGACCAGTTCATGGCGCAACACAAGACACGCCCGACCCCGCCGCCGACCGACCAGCAGCAAGGTTGATCTCAAGCTTGATCTCGGGACTGACGCCTCTCAAAGCCGTCAGGCGCATGCCCCCAAAGTCCTGATGGCCCCGAGCCGCCCGCCTGCGCAACCCGCAGGCGGGCGGTTTCGTTTTGGGAATGCGCGTCTGAACTGCCGCGAGCGTCCGGATTTGCCTTGGTCTGGAAAAGTCTTGGTCCGGAAGTCTGGTGCAGAGAGAGACTTGGTCAGCGCGCCGTGGCGAGCTGCGCGCGAACCGACTCCAGGAAGTGTTCGTAGGCGTAGTCCACGATCTCGTTGAGTGATCGCGTTCGCGCGAACATCGCCTTGGCCTCGGCGAGAAACTCCTCGCGGGTCGGAATCTTCGGCAAATGCAGATGCGTCAGTGCATCGACGCCTTCGTGCGCGCGACTGAGGATGTCATGCAGCGTCGGCAGCTGCAGCTGGGCCAGATCGGCTCGACGGAGCGCCGACGAGATCGCATGCGCCAGTGTCTGCGCATCGAACCGTCCGGCAAGCTCACGGGCTGCCCGGTTGATGACGCGCGCGCCAAGCGGCTGCTCGTTGCGCAGCACCTGCTCGGGCGGCGACTTCATGTTCCAGACGATGCCGAACCAGGACAGCACCTTCAGGATGTAATAGGTGATGTCGATTTCCCACCAGCGAAAACCTTGCCGCACGCTGCTCTGGTAGGCGTGGTGATTGTTGTGCCAGCCCTCACCGAGGGTGAACAAGGCCAGCAGCCAATTGTTGCGGGAATCATCGCCGGTCACGTACCGCTTGCGTCCATGCACATGGGCGAGGGAGTTGATGCAGAAGGTCGCGTGATAGACCAGCACGGTGCTCCACAGGAAGCCGACGACGAGACCGGACCACCCGCCAACCAGGAAGCAGAGCGCAGCCAGCGTAACGGCCGGCAGCAGTTCCAGGCGATGCAGCCACATCAACTCCGGATAGGCAGCGAAATCGCCGACCTTCACGAGATCGGTGCCATCGTGCTCCCGGTAAAAAATCCAGCCGAGATGGCTATAGAGGAAGCCTCGATGACGCGGTGAATGCACGTCGTCTTCGGTATCGGAATGCAGATGATGATGTCGATGCTTGGCCGCCCACCACAAAACGCTTTTCTGCGCGGTGCTCTGCGCAAGCCAGGCCAGGATGAACTGAAAGACCCGGCCGGTCGCAAAAGCCCGATGGGAGAAATAGCGGTGGTAGCCCGCTCCAATTGCAAACATGCGGACGACATACAGCGAGGCGCAGATCGCGATGGCCTGCCAGGTCACGCCGGTCCAGATGGCTGCAACGCAGCCGAGATGCACCAGCAGGAACGGCAGTGCGGAGGGATACATGATGTCGTCGTGTTGGTCGTCGGCGGAGGCATTGGGCGACATGGATTGGCGTGACCTTGGATGATGGAGATCCGGAGTCGCTTCGGCAGCACTGAGGGCCGCTGTGTACGACAAACCCGGGGGTGGCGGACCGCTGCGGGGCTTCGAACGAGATACTTTGCCTGAACAACCCGGGCCAGCGCGGCAGTACGATCCTGAGACCATAGCTTCGGCCGGGAACTCGACTTCCTCCATATATATGATCCCGGCCGCCTGGCATGCAAGCTCGTAGCCTCACGGGGAGCGTGGCGCGCGCGCTGCCGACGCTCTATATCTGACGGTGAAAAGGAAGCGTCAAAACATCGCAGGCGGCAACGATGATGGAAGCTGCGATCACGCCGAGCGAGGCCCTCTGGCAGAAGATCCGAGACGAGGCGCAGCGCGCAGCGGCAGCCGACCCCATATTCGGCCGGACTCTTGGCGGCCTCATCTTCGCCCATGACGATTTTACCGGCGCATTGTCCGACCTGATCGGACGGCGGCTTGGCGACAGCGCGGCCGAACGCGCGCGCTTCACGACATTTTCCCGCGACGCCTTCAATGGCCAGCCGAATCTGATCGAGGCCGCCGGACGCGACTTGCAGGCCATCGTGCTCCGCGATCCCGCCATCACCGGACTGTTGGCGCCGCTGCTGCATTTCAAGGGCTACGTCGCCTTACAGGCCTGGCGCGTCTCGAACTGGCTCTGGCATCACGACCAGCGAGACGCGGCGCTGCTGTTTCAGAACGAGGCGTCGAACGTCCTGCAGGTCAGCATTCATCCGGCGGCGAGCCTCGGATCGTCGGTGTATCTCGACCACGCCACCGGCATCGTGATCGGTGCCGATGTGGCGATCGGCGACGAGGCCACCATCCTTCAGAACGTCAGCATCGGTCGCGGCACGGAACTGCCGGCGCGCTCGCCTCGCATTGGTCGCGGCGTGTTCATCGGCTCCGGCGCGGCGATTCTCGGCAACGTCAGCATCGGCGGTTTTGCAAAGATCGGCGCCGACACCGTCGTGACGAGCGACGTGCCCCGGGGTTGCACCGCAGTAGGCAATCCGGCGCGGCTGACGAATTGCCCCGAACCGGCCTCGACGGCCTGACTCGCCCTCAAGTCATCAGGCGACGTGCTCCTCGTTCAGGCGGCGCGGCGGTGGCGCTCGCCGCCATGATGCGGCGTGACCGGCTCCGAACTGGTCTGGCCCGGTGCGTCCAGCACCGCGACATGATGCCGGTAGACCATTTCCCAGCCCTTCCATCCCGTGAACAGGAGGATGCCCACCACGATCAACGAGAGCGCCACGCCCCACGGCTTGACCGCAGCCTCCGCGCCTTGCGCGTAGCGGAGGTAGAAATTGATCAGGGCCAGCACGACCGCCGCCAGATTGCCGACCATGTGATACCAGGCATCGTTGAGGCTGCGGATACGGGCGTCGCTGAAGAAGTCGGTGAAGCCGGCCACGGCGGCAACGAGCGCCATGACGATGCCGGCGCCGATCAGCCAGATGGCGGCTCTGGCCCAGAAGCCGTCGCCGGTTCCGATGAAGGCGAGATCGGCGATGGGCGCGCCGACCAGGAAGGCGACGGGGAACGGGATGATCATGGGGTGGAGCGGATGATCGCCGATGGCGGCGGTCGATTTGGGGTTGATGCTCATGGCAAAACCTCGCGAGTAGTGATTTTCTGGACAATTTTTCGGGTGAGGGCTGGTTCCTCCGCCGGATATTGGGCTCCGCTCCTGATGCGCACAGGGAAGCGGAACGCTGGTGTTCCGGGCGCCAGCGCAACGTCCCGTCGAGGACGTGACGCAGAGCCGAGGCCCTGCGCAGGCGTTGCGGCGCGTGGGGGGAACGCGGACCCGCGCGCCGCGCCTCCCATCCCCCTGCGGGACCTCGCTTTCCCGCAGCCAAATTCGCCTGCGGTAACTCAGCATTAACCATCGCCGGGCTCTGGTAATTGCGGACAATCGCGCCCAGAGCCCGAAGTCTGAGCCTTGGGGTCGGGCCCATAGTTTTGACATCTTGGCAGGGAATGCAGGCGGCTGGCTTTGGACGAGCCCTGCACCCCAGAAAGACAAGGCTTTGAGCGGGCTTGCCGGCCGCGCCGGTTCTAGCGCGGCTATTGGGGAACCGGCGGCCATTTGCTGGCCGGGACATTAGGTCGGGACATCAGGTAACGATCGCCTTGAGAGGATACTGCTTATGAATCCGGCCGACGTGGCTCAGTCAGCCCTTCCGGTTGCCGCTTCCGCGGACGTGTCGCTGATCGCGCTGTTCTGGCAGGCTCACTGGATCGTGAAAGCCGTGATGCTGGGGCTTCTCGCCTGCTCGGTCTGGGTCTGGGCGATCGCCATCGACAAGATCTTCCTGTTTGCCCGCACCCGCCGCTCGATGGACCGTTTCGAACAGGCCTTCTGGTCCGGCGAGTCGATCGAGGACCTCTATCGCACGCTCTCGGCCAAGCCGACGCATTCCATGGCGGCCTGCTTCGTCGCGGCGATGCGCGAGTGGAAGCGTTCGTTCGAGAGCCAGGCCCGCTCGGTCGCAGGCCTTCAGATGCGCATCGACAAGGTCATGAATGTGTCGATCGCCCGCGAGGTCGAGCGGCTGGAACGCCGGCTGCTGGTGCTCGCCACCGTCGGCTCCGCAGGCCCGTTCGTCGGCCTGTTCGGCACCGTCTGGGGCATCATGTCGAGCTTCCAGTCGATCGCGGCGTCTAAAAATACCTCTCTGGCGGTGGTGGCCCCCGGCATCGCCGAGGCGCTGTTTGCGACCGCCGTCGGCCTTATCGCCGCCATTCCTGCCACTATTTTCTACAATAAGTTCACCTCCGAGGTGAACCGGCAGGCCCAGCGGCTCGAAGGCTTCGCCGATGAATTTTCAGCCATCCTGTCGCGCCAGATCGACGAGCGGGGCTGACAGACGGCATGTATAGTGTGAAGGGCAATTTGGGCACCAGACCATGGGCATGAACGTTGCGAGTTCGTCCGGAGGCGGTGGGCGCCGTGGCCGGCGCAAGCCGGTCGTGGCCGAAATCAACGTCACGCCGATGGTGGACGTGATGCTGGTGCTGCTCATCATCTTCATGGTGTCGGCGCCGATGCTGACGGTTGGCGTGCCCCTCGACCTGCCGCAGACCCAGGCCAAGAGCCTCGAGAACAACGACCAGAAGCCGATCCAGATGTCGGTCGACATCAAGGGCAAGGTGTTCATCAACGACGCCGAGATCGCGATCAACGAACTGATCCCGAAGCTGAAGGCGATCACGGACGCGCGCGGCGGGCTCGAGGAACGCATCTATCTGCGTGCCGACAAGAAGGCGGATTACGGGACGGTGGCCAAGGTGATGGGCCAGTTGTCCGGCGCAGGCTTCAAGAAGCTGGCGCTCGTCACGGAAGCGGATCAGGGGTAGACCGTGAAGGTGAAGGTCGACAAGACACTCGTTGCGTCGATTGCCCTCCACGTCCTCGTGCTGGGATGGGGGCTCGTCACCTTCAGCAGCAGGGCTTTTGTGCCTGCCGAAGAGTCGCTGCCGATCGACATCATCTCCACCGACCAGCTCGCGCAGATGATGTCGGGGCAGAAGACCGGCGACAAGAAAGAGCCGAAGCCGAAGGTCGAGAAGATTGCGGAAGCCAAGCCCGAGGAAGACGCCGTCGGCAAGGTCACCGAGAAGAAAGAGCTGATCAAGACCAACTCGACGCCCGAACCGCCGCCAAAACCCGTCGAGAAGCCGGTCGAGAAGAAGCCCGAGCCGCCCAAGCCCGTGGCTGAGGCGAAGCCGAAGGAAGAGCCGAAGCCACAGGAAAAGAAGCCTGATCCGGCCAAGGAAGATCCGATCGCCGAACTGCAGAAAAAGCTGGACACCAAGAAGCCGCCGCCCAAGCCGCCCGAGCAAAAGGTCGCGGCGGTGCAGCCGCCGCAGCAGCCGAAGCCCAAGGAGCGCAGCTTCGATCCCGCGCAGATCCAGCGTGATCTCGACAAGCGCGCCGCGACCCGGCACGAACTCGCCGGCTCGACACTGAATGCGTCGGCCTCGCTGGGATCGACGAGCGGAACGGCCGCCAACAACATTGCGACCTGGCGGGGGGCCTTCCAGGGGGCGGTGAAGCGCTGCTTCACGCCGACCTATAACGGGCAGGATGCAGATCAATACGAAGCCGACATCGACATCCCCATGAAGATCGACGGATCGCTCGCGTCCGAGCCGGTCGTAGTCGCGGTGAGGGGACCGTCGCGGTCGATCGCACAGGCGGTGGCGGAGAGTGCCAGACGCGCCATCGTGCAGTGTCAGGTCTATTCGTTCATGCCGAAGCAGCAATACGAGAGCTGGAAGCTCATTCCGATGACTTTCGGCCTGAAAGACATGTTGTGACATCCGAACAAAAGAATTTTGCGATGAATGACGTTCGATCGATGAACCGCCGCCGCTTCATGACCCTGACCGGATCGACGCTCGCGATGCTGGGAGGCGGGCAGGCCTTCGCCCAGCAGCCGCAGCAGGGACGCCTTCGCATCGATCCCACCGAGTTTCGGCCGATCCCGATTGCGATCACCAATTTCGTGCCGGGCTCGCCCGCCGACGGCGACGTCGGCAACGGCGTCACCCAGGTCATCACCAACAATCTGAAGCGCTCGGGCCTGTTCGCGCCAGTCGACCAGGCCGCCTTCATCGAGCGCATCAGCAACATCGACGTCGCGCCGCAATTCGAGAACTGGAAAACCCTAAACGCGCAGGCCCTCGTCACCGGCCGCATGACGCGGCAGCCGGACGGACGCCTCAAGGCCGAATTCCGCTTATGGGACGTGGTCACCGGCCAGCAGCTCGCCGGCCAGCAATATTTCACCTCGCCGGAATATTGGCGCCGCATCGCCCACATCATCTCCGACCAGATCTATGAGAAGCTGACCGGCGAGAAGGGCTATTTCGACAGCCGCGTGGTGTTCGTCGACGAGACCGGGCCGAAGGAGCGCCGCGTCAAGCGCCTCGCGATGATGGACCAGGACGGCGCCAATGTGCGCTATCTGACCCGCGGCTCCGACCTCGTGCTGACCCCGCGCTTCTCGCCGAACTCGCAAGAGATCACCTACATGGAGTTTGGTCAGGGCGATCCGAAGGTCTACCTGTTCAACATCGAGACCGGCCAGCGCGAGATCGTCGGCAACTTCCCGGGCATGACCTTTGCGCCGAGGTTCTCGCCGGACGGCCAGCGCGTCATTATGAGCCTGCAGCAGGGCGGCAATTCCAACCTGTTCGTGATGGATCTGCGCTCGCGCTCGACCACGCGCCTCACCGACACGCCCGCGATCGACACCTCACCTTCCTACTCTCCGGACGGCACCCGCATCTGCTTCGAGTCCGATCGCGGCGGCAGATCGCAGATCTATGTCATGGCCGCGGGCGGCGGAGCGGCGCAGCGCATCTCCTTCTCCAAGGACGACAACAACGCCACCTATTCGACCCCGGTGTGGTCGCCGCGCGGCGATTACATCGCCTTCACCAGGCAAGGTGGCGGACAGTTCTCGATCGGCGTCATGAAGCCGGATGGCTCCGGCGAGCGGCTTCTCACCTCCGGCTACCACAACGAAGGTCCGACCTTCTCGCCGAACGGTCGCGTGCTGATGTTCTTCCGCGATCCCGGCGGCAGCGGCGGGCCGTCGCTGTTCTCCGTCGACATCTCGGGCCGCAACGAGCTGAAGGTGCCGACGCCGGGCTTCGCTTCCGACCCGGCATGGTCGCCGCTATTGTCCTCGACGTCGGGCTAGCCGCCGCCCGCGGCGCGCGATGATTTGACCGCGCGCCTTTTCCGAAAACTTTGCCAGATGTTTCCCCGCGATAATTGTTCTTTAAGGTTGCACTCGGCAAACTTTTCCCATCGGTTTGTTTCTATTGATGTATTTCGACTATTGGTCACTCAAAACAACTCGACTTTAACGATGTTCCCTCAGAAAGACTTCATACCGGATCGGTAAAACTGCGCTCCAGACAGGACGCGCGTAAACACCAGATGCAGTTTGCAAGTCAGAGCGGAGAGCCGGAACAGCGGCCGCCGAAAACTTCGGCGGCGCAAATCGATTCGCTGTTCGAAGCGCCTGGCCCGTTGCTGGCCGGACTCATTTTCGTGTCGATTGGTGCGGCCCTGACCGCGCTGAGGACGGGCGAGCCGCTGATCTGGGCGTGCGTCGCACTTCTGATCCTGGCCGGGTCCGCGCGGGCGATCGACCTGCGCCTCTATCAGGCACGTCAGGCGGTCATGACCGTCGAGGCGGCCGCACGCTGGCAGAAGCGCTATCAGATCGGGGCAAAGATCCAGGCGGCTGCGATCGGCATCTGGTGCGCCACCGCCCTGTTGGCCACGGACGACGCCGTGGCTCACATGATAGCCTTGTCGGTCACCACCGGAATCGCGGCGGGCGGCGCGGGCAGGGCATATGGCCGGCCTGCGATCTTCCACCTCCAGGCCGTGCTGATTTTCGGCCCGGCCGTGCTTGCCTTGGCGCTGCGTGGAACGCCCTACTACATCGCGATGGCGCTGGTCAGCGGCGCGTTCCTGATGGCGATCATGCAGCTTTCGGTGAATCTGCACCGAATCTTCATGGGAGCGGTCGTGGCACGGGAACGTGAAGCCGCGCTCGCCGGCCAGTTCGATACGGCTCTGAACAACATGCCGCACGGCCTGTGCATGTTCCGCGTCGACGGACAGCTGGCGGTCATGAACCACCGCTTCGGCGCAATGATGAACCTGCCGGAAGGTCTGGCGCAGCGCGGCATCAACGCGCGTGACATCGTCGCGGCGTGCGTCAGCGCCGGATCCATCTCGGCTGGCAGCGGCGAGCGGATCGTCGCGGACATCGAGAGTTCGCAAGCCAAGGAGATCATCACCGCCGATCCCGACACGCAGCGAAACCGGTCGTTGTCCTGGACCGTCCAGCCGATGGCTGACGGCGGCGCGGTGGTGCTGCTCGAGGACATTACCGACCGTCGCAGCGCCGAGGCCAAGATTACGCATCTGGCGCGCTACGACGACCTCACCGCGCTCCCCAACCGCGTTCATTTCCGCGATGAGATCGAAAGGCTGCTGGCGATCTCGCACGACGCCGAGCGCCTGTCCGCGCTGCTGTTCGTCGATCTCGACCAGTTCAAGCAGGTCAACGACACGCTCGGCCATCCCTGCGGCGACCAGCTGCTGTGCGCGGTCGCCAACCGTCTGCGCGAGATGTTGCGCCCCGAGGATTTCGTCGCCCGCTTCGGCGGTGACGAATTCGTCGTATTCCAGGAGAACATCTCCTCGCCCGAGGACGCCGCCGCGCTGGCGCGCCGGATCGTCGAACGGCTGAGCGAGCGCTACCGCATCGACAATCATCTGGTCGAGATCGGGGCCAGCGTCGGCATCGCGTTGACCTCTCCGGAGGGCGTCAGCGCGGACACGCTGCTCAAGAACGCCGACATGGCGCTGTACCGGGCCAAGGCCGACGGCCGCGGCACCTTCTGCTTCTTCCGCGACGAGATGGCGGCGACCGTGGAGGCGCGCCGCATCCTCGAGCTCGACCTGCGCAAGGCGCTCGCCAACGAGGAATTCGAGCTGTTCTACCAGCCGCTGGTGAATTTGAAGTCCGGCAAGATCACGACATGCGAGGCGCTGCTGCGCTGGAATCATCCGGTGCGCGGCACGGTCTCGCCGGTGGACATCATTCCGGTCGCCGAGGACATGGGGCTGATCGTCGATCTCGGCCGCTGGATCCTGCGCCGCGCCTGCATGGAATGCATGAAATGGCCGGAGGGCGTCAACGTCGCCGTCAACTTCTCGCCGCAGCAATTCCACCAGCGCGACGTCTTGAGCGAAATCCGCTACGCGCTCGAGGTTTCGGGGCTCCCGGCGCATCGGCTGGAGATCGAGATCACCGAATCCTCGCTGTTGCGCAACACCCAGCTGACGCACGACATCCTGTCGCAATTGCATGCGATCGGCGTGCGCATTTCGCTGGATGATTTCGGCACCGGCTATTCGAGCCTCAGCTACCTGCACAATTTCCCGATGCAGAAGGTGAAGATCGACCGCTCCTTCCTCGAAGGCATCGACGCCGACCGGCCGCTGACGCTGCTGCGCGGCGTGGCGCGGCTGTCGGCCGATCTCGGCATGGCCGTCGTGGTCGAGGGCATCGAGACCAATGATCAGCTCGAGCTGATCAGCGCCGACGGCACCGTAACCGAAGGGCAGGGCTATCTGTTCAGCCGGCCGGTGCCGGCAGTCCGGATTCGCCAATTGCTCAATGCCTCGCATGGCCGTCGCGGGGCTGAGGACCAGATCGTCATGGTGTCCTCGCGATCGATCGCCTGATCTTTCTCTGCCTCACTCCTCAACGTATTTAGCTCTCGTTCGTCCGTGTTTTTGCGGGCTGCAAAGGTTAACCCTAACGTTTCTAAGCCTTTGCAATTCCGTTAATGAACCATTAATCTCCCCACACTCGCAGAAGTTGCTTTGGAGTGTAGGGGTACTGGATGACGTCTGGAGCTGAACCGCAAACGGTGCTCCTTCCGCGGGGAGCCGCTCTGTTTGACCGCATCGATTACCGCCTGATCGAAACTCCTGAGGACCGAGACAACCTCTATCTGATGCGGTACCGGGCCTATCTGCACGCCGGACTAATCGAGCCATCGGAGTCGCGGCGCGTGACTGATCGCTTCGACGATGCGCCCAACACCTGGAATTTCGGCGTCTATGTCGATGGAGAGCTCTGCAGCTCCGTTCGCATTCACGTCCTGACGTCTGACTGGCGAATGTCCTACACGACCGAAGTGTTTGGCGACGTCTTGCATCCCCGCCTCGACCGCGGCGAAGTTCTCATCGATCCATGCCGGTTTGTTGCCGATCCCGAAAAGCACCAGCGTTTTCCGGAGCTGCCCTATCTGACGGTGCGGCTGGCTTTTGTGGCTTGCGATCATTTCAACGCCGACACCGGGCTGGCCATGATCCGGACCGATCATCAGGCGTTTTATCGTCGCGTCTTCCTGCACGAGACCATTTCGCCGGAGCCCCGCGGGTTTCCGGGCTGGCCCACCAAGAAGGCCGTGCTGATGGCGTCCGATTTCCGGAACCTGCGGGAAAAGGTTCTGACTCGCTTTCCGATCATGCGCTCCAGCGCTTTTGAGCGGCGCATGTTGTTTCAACGCAGCAGCCCGCGCCAGGCGGCCCCGCGGCCGGTGTCGCTGGCCACGCAGCGGACCCCGGACGTAGCCGCCTCGGCAACGGGTTCTGCCCGCTAGGCCCCAAGGTCAGGCCCCAGCGTCTCCACGCGCCGAGCCTAAAATTCCAGCAAGGGCCGCGGTTTTTGCCGGTCGGCGCGGCTTGCCTTCACCATCGCGCCACATTTACAACCCATTAACCATGACGGTTGCTTTTCGCTGGTTGGGGGCATTTGACCGGCTGTGGCAAGGTTCCATCAAGGTTGACGGAACGTTCGCTTAACCAACCCCCTGTAGACCGGACAGCAGTGGACGAAACGTGAGCGTGGAGGCTCCGGAATGAAACATCCTATGCGCATCCTCCAGGGATTGAAGCTGGCCGCGGTGCTTGCCGTCGCGTTGTCGATGGGTGCCTGCGCCAACAAGAATGCTGCCGCGGATGCGATGGCCAACGCGGCGACGCCGGGCAGTCAGCAAGACTTCGTCGTCAATGTCGGCGACCGCGTGTTCTTCGAAAGCGACCAGACCGATCTGACCCCGCAGGCGATCGTGACCCTGGAGAAGCAGGCGCAGTGGCTCCAGAGCTATCCGCGCTACAGCTTCACCGTCGAAGGTCATGCCGACGAACGCGGCACCCGCGAATACAACATCGCGCTCGGCGCCCGCCGCGCCCAGTCGGTGCGTTCGTTCCTCGCCTCGCGCGGCATCGATCCGAACCGCATGCGCACGATCTCGTACGGCAAGGAGCGGCCGGTCGCCGTTTGCAACGACATCTCCTGCTGGTCGCAGAACCGCCGCGCCGTCACCGTGCTGAACGCGAGCTCCTGACCATTGGTCAGGCGCCGTTCATCTTCACAAACCGATTATGCCGGCGCCCTCTCGGGCGCCGGTTTCGTTTCAGCGATCTGTGACGGAAACCCCTTTGTTTCAGTCACAGTTTTGGCGTACTCCGCTTCAATGTGTGGCGCGTCGAATGTTCGGTCGCAGGCCATTTCGCTTCCGTCGTCAGGGCAAGATGTCATCCAGATTTAAGGTCTTCACCGGCACCGTGGCGATCGCCGCGCTGCTCTCTTTGTGCTCGCCCGCCCTCGCACAGTCGGACGATGCAGATCCCGAGATGCGGATCGAGCGGCTGGAGAACCAGTTGCGCCAGCTCACCGGCCAGAACGAAGAGCTGCAATATCGCAACCGCCAGCTCGAAGAGCGGCTGCGAGCGCTTGAGGGCGGCGCGCAAGGCGCGCCCGGCCAGACGCCGGTCCAGCCCAACGTCGCGGCCATGCCGCCCGCGCAAGCCGCCCCGGCCTATCGCCAGCCGCCGCACCAGCAAGCGGTCCAGCCGAATTACGAGCAGCCGCAAATCGCCTCTCCGGCGCCGATCGTTCAGGAGCAGCCTGCGCCCGGCGCGCCGGGCACGCGCCGCCGCGGCGATGCCTTCGACCCGAACCAGAGCCCGAATGCGCCGGGTGCGCCGCGCGCGCTCGGCGGCGGGCAGCAACCGATGCCTGCAGGTGCCTCGAGCGGCGCGCCCGGTGGCCGTGGCGCCGGCGAACCGCTTGATCTCGCCAACAGCGGCCCCCGCTATCCGCAAGCGGCCGCGCCTCAGGCTGCGCAGCCCGGCTATCCGCCGGCCCCATCCGGCTCTCCCGCGCCGGCAGGCGCCCCGGCGCTGACGACGCTGCCGCCCTCGGCCACGCCACGCGACGAATTCGACCTCGGCATCGGATACATGCAGCGCAAGGACTATGCGCTGGCCGAGCAGACCATGAAGAACTTCTCGCAGAAATATCCGAGCGACCCGCTGCTCGGCGACGCGCAATACTGGCTCGGCGAGAGCTATTTCCAGCGCCAGCAATATCGCGACTCCGCGGAAGCCTTCCTCGCCGTCACCACCAAATACGACAAATCCGCCAAGGCGCCGGATGCCCTGCTGCGGCTCGGCCAATCGCTGGCGGCGCTGAAGGAAAAGGAGGCCGCGTGCGCCGCCTTCGGCGAAGTCGGCCGCAAATATCCGCGCGCTTCCGCCGGCGTCAAAGCCGCGGTCGACCGCGAGCAGAAGCGGGTGAAGTGCTGAGGCGCAGCGATTGATCCTGACAAGATTGATGGCGCTGCGCTAAACAGTCGGTCCATCCGCGGACGATTGCAGCGTCATGCCAGAGGACAATTCACCGATCTCGGCGCGTGAGGCCAAGCGCCTCTTCGCAGGCCTGAAAGGCGCGCAGGGACTGCTGCTCGCGGTCTCCGGCGGGCCCGACTCGGTGGCGCTGATGTGGCTTGCGGCGCGCTGGCATCGCAGCCTGGCGTGCGGCCCGCGTCTCACCGTCGTCACGATCGACCACGGCTTGCGGCCGGAGGCGGCGCGCGAGGCGCGCGAGGTCAAGCGTCTGGCGACCGGGCTTGGCTTGCCGCACCGGACCCTGCGCTGGCGCGGCGCCAAGCCGAAAACGGGACTGCCGGCCGCCGCGCGCGAGGCACGCTACCGCCTGCTCGTGCAGGCCGCACGCAAGGCTGGTGCGAGCCACGTGCTGACCGCCCACACCCGCGACGACCAGGCCGAGACCCTGTTGATGCGTCTTGTCCGCGGCAGCGGATTGGCCGGGCTGTCGGCGATGTCCCGTCTCACCGAGCGCGACGGCGTCGTTCTTGCGCGTCCACTGCTCGATGTTCCGAAATCGCAGCTGATCGCGACCTTGAAGCGGGCGAAGATCGGCTTTGCCGACGATCCCACCAACCACGACGCTGCCTTTACCCGGCCGCGGCTGCGTGCGCTGCTGCCGCAGCTCGCGGCGGAGGGCGGTGATGCCCGCAGCCTGGCTCGGCTCGCGGCAAGGTTGGCGCGCGCCAATGTGGCCGTCGAGGTGCTGACCAATGGAGCCGAGCGCTTCCTCCGTTTGCGTGATCGCGGCGATGCGCCGCAGGCCGGCGTTCGAAGCTTCGAGGCCCCCGTGTTTGCCGCCCTGCCGGAGGAGGTCCGGCTGCGGATCCTGCTGCGGGCCATCAACGCGTTCGGGCATGAGGGGCCGGCGGAACTCGGCAAGGTCGAATCCCTTCTGGCCGTGCTCGATCAGGCCATTGCCGCAAGTCCCCGCGGACCCGGAAATGGCCGGCCGGCCCTGAAGCAGACGCTTGCGGGAGCCTTGATCAGCCTTGTCGGGGGACGTATCCGCATCGGGCCGGCGCCGGCCCGGCGCAAGGGTGGATCAAGGGTGGATAGGGGCGGATCATGGCACCGGCCGTTTCGAGACCGCGCCGTGAGGACACCTTAACCAGGCAGGAAAAAGCGGGATCTGGGTGCCATTATTTCAGCGGGAATCGGACTAAGATGGGCTAAATAGTCCCATCTCGTTCCCTTGGCAGCGACCGGAGCGACACCTAGATTGTATCCGTCTAACCGAGAGGATTCCTTGGGGATTTCCTCGCGCTGCCCAAATAACTGCCCAAGGCTCAGGCCGCGATCCGCGCGACCACGAAGGAAGATCGATGAACGCCAATCTGCGCAATTTCGCCCTCTGGGTCATCATTGTCCTGCTGCTGTTGGCGTTGTTCACGCTCTTCCAGAATCCGGGTCAGCGCGCCTCCTCGCAGGACATCGCCTTCTCCCAGCTCCTGAGCGAGGTTGACCGCGGCAATGTGCGCGACGTCGTGATCCAGGGGCCGGACATCCACGGCACCTTCACCAACGGCTCGAGCTTCCAGACCTATGCGCCGAGCGATCCGACGCTCGTGAAGCGCCTCTATGACAGCAAGGTGCAGATCACCGCGAAGCCGCCCGGCGACAACGTGCCGTGGTTCGTCTCGCTGCTGGTCTCCTGGCTGCCCTTCATTGCGCTGATCGGCGTGTGGATCTTCCTGTCGCGGCAGATGCAGGGCGGCGCCGGCAAGGCGATGGGCTTCGGCAAGTCGCGCGCAAAAATGCTGACTGAAGCGCATGGCCGCGTTACCTTCGAGGACGTCGCGGGCGTCGACGAGGCCAAGCAGGACCTGCAGGAGATCGTCGAATTCCTGCGCGACCCCGGCAAATTCCAGCGCCTCGGTGGCCGCATTCCGCGCGGCGTGCTGCTGGTCGGCCCTCCCGGCACCGGCAAGACCCTGATCGCGCGTGCGGTCGCGGGCGAAGCCAACGTGCCGTTCTTCACCATTTCGGGTTCTGACTTCGTCGAGATGTTCGTCGGCGTCGGCGCCAGCCGCGTCCGCGACATGTTCGAGCAGGCCAAGAAGAACGCGCCCTGCATCATCTTCATCGACGAAATCGACGCCGTCGGTCGGCACCGTGGCGCTGGCCTCGGCGGCGGCAATGACGAGCGCGAGCAGACGCTGAACCAGTTGCTGGTCGAGATGGACGGCTTCGAGGCCAATGAGGGCGTGATCCTGATCGCCGCGACCAACCGTCCCGACGTGCTCGATCCCGCGCTGCTGCGTCCCGGCCGCTTCGACCGTCAGGTCGTGGTGCCGAACCCCGACGTCGTCGGCCGCGAGCAGATCCTCAAGGTCCACGTCCGCAAGGTGCCGCTGGCGCCGGACATCAACCTCAAGACCATCGCGCGCGGGACCCCGGGCTTCTCCGGCGCCGACCTGATGAACCTCGTCAACGAAGCCGCGCTCACCGCCGCCCGTCGCAACAAGCGGATGGTGACCCAGGCCGAGTTCGAGGAAGCCAAGGACAAGGTGATGATGGGCGCCGAGCGCAAGTCGCTCGTCATGACCGAGGAAGAGAAGCTGCTGACGGCCTATCACGAGGGCGGCCACGCCATCGTCGGCCTCAATGTCGTCGCGACCGACCCGATCCACAAGGCGACCATCATTCCGCGCGGTCGTGCGCTGGGTATGGTCATGCAGCTGCCCGAGCGTGACAAGCTGTCGATGTCGCTGGAGCAGATGACCTCGCGCCTTGCGATCATGATGGGTGGCCGCGTCGCCGAAGAGCTGATCTTCGGCCGCGAGAAGGTGACTTCGGGTGCGTCGTCGGACATCGAGCAGGCGACGCGTCTGGCACGCATGATGGTGACGCGCTGGGGCCTGTCCGAGGCGCTCGGCACGGTGTCCTATGGCGAGAACCAGGACGAGGTTTTCCTGGGCATGTCGGTGTCGCGCACCCAGAACGCATCGGAAGCGACGGTTCAGAAGATCGATACCGAGATCCGGCGTTTCGTCGAAGAAGGCTACAACGAAGCGACGCGTATTCTCACCGAGAAGCGCGCCGATCTCGAAGCTCTCGCCAAGGGCCTGCTCGAGTTCGAGACGCTCTCCGGCGACGAGATCATCGACCTGCTCAAGGGCAAGAAGCCGAACCGCGAGTCCGTGCTCGAGCCGACCACGCCGCGCGCCTCGGCGGTGCCTCCGGCCGGCAAGTCGCGCCCGCGGCCCGATCCGGATCCCGGCCTGGAGCCGCAGCCGCAGGCGTAATCGCGAACGGCAGATCGAATTGAAAAACGCGGCGGAAACGCCGCGTTTTTTGTTGGGTGGTGGTGCGTCGGCGAACGACTCGTCGTTGCGAGGATCTCTTGCGACGAAGCTTTGCTACGCTCGCAGTGACGACGTTGACGCAGGGCAGGGTTGCCTCGCAATCACCTAGGCGCTAGGGCTTCGCGTTCGTCGCCGACCCACCTACCGTGTTGTCCCGCACGTGGATCACTGCGATGTCGTCCGTATAGATCCGCTTCCAGCCCTTCAACATGTCCAGGATCTGCGGTCCGGGCGCGTCGGCGGCCAATAGCGTTGCGTCGATCTTGTGCTCGTCGAGCAGCCGCGGAAGCAGCTCGGGCATCTTGCCCTCGGTCGCCTTGAAGAAGTCCATGACGAATTTCTCGCCATAGAGCTCGGCGCGACCGTCGATGTAAACAGGGATGTCGCGCGAGATCAGATAGCCGCCGAACTGATAGGCGTTGAAGACGCGCTGGACCTTGCGTTGTTCGAGCAAGTCGACTGCCGCGACCGGCGTCTGCGTCATGGTGAAGCTGAAGCTGTGGTGGCCCATATAGAGCGAGGTCGAGGCCCAGCTTGCGGCGACGATCATGAGTGCGCCAAGCGCGGTGACATAGCGGGCCGGCCAGCGGTCGGCACCGGGTGCGTCCGGCTGCGAGCGCGAGGCCAGCTGGCCGAGCGGCTTCGCCAGCACCAGCGGCACCAGGAACGCGAACGCCTCGATGCTCCTGACGTGGGTCAGCGCGCTCCAGGTCAGGAACAGGATCAGGAAGATCCTGGGCGCGGAGAGCACGAGGCCGCGATAATAGCCGAACGCGATCAGGCCGAGCAGGGCGCCTTCGAACGAGGAGAAGGTGGCAAAGTTCGCCGGCATCCATTCGAAGATCAGCGAGAGCAACTCGCCCAGGCTCAAGATGTTGGTGGCGCCCAGCAGCGTTCCCCAGCCGTACGGCGTACAGCAGCTCGCGACCAGTGCACCGACGCCGAACAGCACCCAGCGCAGGAACAGCTGAAGCCGCCGCCCCTTCTCGGCGTGCTCGACGGCCTCGAGCGCGATCGGACCGATCAGCGCCAGACCGAGCACGAAGCCGCCATGCAAGTTCGCCCACAGCGCCATCAGCGGCAGCCAGTACCAGGACGGCGCGCTCCTGCGGTCGGCGGTCGCCATCAATAGACCGACCCATGCCACCATGACAGGCAGCGCCAAGACGTGCGGACGCGCCAGGACGTGATGCAGCGACAGCAGCAGGGCCAGCATCGCAAGCAGCACTGCGCGCGGTGCCTCGATCTGCACGTCGAGCAGATAGACGAAGATCGCGGCCGTGAGCGCGACTCCCATCGCGGTGAGGATGACGGGACCTGCCCAGCCCAATTGCGCATAGGAGAGAGCGAACAGCACCTGCGACAGCCACGACGTTGAAATCCACGGCGCGCCCGTCCGCGTGAAGGAATAGATGTCCGTGTACGGCATAGCGCCGTGATCGATGATCCATTGTCCGATCTTGATCTGCCAAAACGAGTCGGAGTCCTGAAGCAGCGTATCGCCGACATACATGAAGAAGAGATAGGCGCCCGCACCGACGCACAGCGGCACCAGGGCTCGCGCACGACCCTGCACCGTGATGCTGTTGGCAAAGGAAAGGGACATGCCGCGTCGTCGTCCTGTTGTTTTGTCGGGGTGCCGAGCGATCGACATTGGACCACGGCGGTCATAATTCCGGGTAAACCGGTGATACCGGGCCGGCTTGATGTCTCGACAATTTAACGGATCGTTTTAGATTTCGGTTTACCATCGGCGAATACACGCAAACCGCTCTGTATTTCCGCAGTCGAATTAACTGCGGCGCAATTCTTTGCCACTACGTTCGCATCCATGGTCGAGCGGCGCTGGGAAGCCAAAAAGACCAGATCAGTTGTAGCCTCGTGTACTCATTTGGAGCTCTTTATGAAGAACCTCGTTGCGAATTTCGCGAAAGATGAATCCGGCGCCACCGCCATTGAATACGGTCTGATCGCCGCCGGCATCGCGCTGGCGATCATCACTGTCGTCAATAACCTGGGCACCACGTTGAACGCCAAGTTCACCTCGATCTCGTCCAGCCTCAAGTAAGACTGAACGGACCAAGAGTAGAAAGAGCCTTGTCCCGGACAAGGCTCTTTTCTTTTGTGCCAAGCCTTTCGTGCCAAGTTTTGTTCTAGCGAGGTCTCGTTATAGCGAAGTCTTTTCTTCCGAAGCCGTCGCGTCCATGCGAGTCCGCGACGGTTAAACGCCTGATCCGTGGCTCACGGTGCTGAGGGTAGCTTCGCCGGTGCGTCATCGCGGACGTGGATGACGGCAAGGTCATCCGAGTAGAGCCGCTTCCAGCCCGGCACGTGGTCCATGATCCTTGCGGCGGGAGTCGATCCGTTCAGCAGTGTGGCGTCGATCTGGTAGGTATCAAGCAGACGCAGCAGAGTCTCAGCGTTCTTGCCTTCGATGGCGTCGAAATAGTCAAGCACGAACTGCTCTCCATACAGCTCGGCGCGGCCATCGATGAAGGTCTTGAGGTTGCGGAAGATCAGATAGCTCCCGATCGGCGCGGTGCTGAAGATGCGCTGCGCGTGCCGCTGCTCGAGCAGATCGACTGCGGCCCGAGGGGTCGGATTGCGGATAAAGGCATACCGCGTCGGCGTGGCATAGGACCGCGTGATACTCCAGCTGGTCGCAACGATCGCGAGCGCGGCGATTGCGGTCACTGCAAAGGAGGTCCGTGCTTCAGCCCGTGCGAGCGCGACCGCTCTGGCCGCGCCCAATTGTTCGGCGAACGGTTTCGCCAGCACGAGCGGTGTCAACAATGCAAAGGCTTCGATGTTTCTGACGTGGTTGAGTGCCGCCCAGACCAGGCCGAGCAGCAGAAGAATGCGGGTCCACGGCAGCACCAATCCCTTGTAGTAGCCGAGGGCGATCAATCCGAGCAGGCTGGCACCGAAGAAGTCGAACGAGCTGAAATCGGCGGGCATCCACTCCGAGATTTGCGAGAGCACCTTGCCGAGGCTGAGAATTTTCGCCGATGCGAGCGGCGTATTCCAGCCATAGGGCGTGCAGCAGCTTGCGGCAAGCGCAGCAAGTCCGAACAAGGCCCAGCGCGACGCCAGTGCAAAGCGGTCCTTGCGATTGGTGGACGCGATCGCATCGAGGCCGATGGGCCCAATCAGCGCCAGCCCCATGACGAAGCCGCCGTGAAGATTGGCCCATAGCGCCATCAAGGGAAGCAATAGCCACGACGGCGCGGTGCGCCGATCGGCGGCCGCCAGCAGCTCGCCGACAAAGGCCAGCATGACAGGGAGTGCCAGCATGTGCGGGCGGGCGAGAAAGTGGCCCATCGACATGAAGAGGAGCGGGGTGACGAGCAGAAAGGCGCGCGCAGGCTCCAGATAGGGCTCAAGCAGGTAGACGAAAATCGCTGCGGTCGCTCCGATCGCGAGCGACGTCAGGATAACTGCCCCCGACCAGTTCGACGGCTCGTAAGCCAGCGCGAACAGGACTTGCGATAGCCAGGAGCTCGAGATCCAGGGCTCGCCGGCTCGCGTGAAGGAATAGATGTCGGTATAGGGCAGGGCGCGGTGTTCGATAATCCACTGCCCGATCTTGATCTGCCACAGCGTATCGGTATCCCGCAGCATGATGTCGCCGATGCCCAGGAAGAACAGGTAGACGCCGGCGGCGATGCAGAACGGCAGTAGCCAGCGCGCAACACCGCGGACGGGCACGCTGCTTGTCATGGAAATCGACATCGGACTCTCGGGGCTGAAACGACAGCACGCAGCAGCGCGCAAGCATCGGCAACCTGAGCATGATCGCTTTTAAGTTGAGGTAAACCGGATCGTCATACCGCGGCCGCGCCGAGCAAGAATGCGTTTACCTGCTCTTGTCGCGCCGAAGTTTGTCTCGCGCGCATATGCTCATTTGTGTCTTGTCATCCGCCCTGAATAGTTGTTCAGTTCTTGAGGGCGATTTGGGCGAAGATTAGCGAATAAGCAGGCGGTCGGGCTTTGCGCCGGACCGGATGCTGGGGACAGGAAGCGCGCCATGGTTTATCGGCGGACGCATCAAGTGGTGAAGCGCCTTGCGGCCCGGCGCAGTGCGATACTGGCGGCGGCGCGGGAGGCGGCGGCGGAAGGTGGGATGGCGGCGGTGCAGATTGCGCCGGTCGCGCTTCGCGCCAGCGTCGCTGCGGGTACGGTCTACCGCTACTTCCCATCCAAGGCCGATTTGATCTCCGAATTGATCGCCGAAGTTTCCCGCGACGAGCTCACGGCGATCCGGCGAGCCGCCGATGCCGCGCCGGGGCCGTCTTCGGCGCTGGCGGCGGCGGTGACCACCGTGGCGGTGCATACCCTGTCACAGCGCAGGCTCGCCTGGGGCATCCTGGCCGAGCCGGTCGATGTCGATGTCAGCGCTTCACGTCTCGCCAGCCGGCGCGAGATCGCGGGCGAAATGGCCTCGCGGATCGACGCCGCCGTGCGCGCCGGCCACCTGCCGGCGCAGGACACCGCACTCGCCGCCACCGCGCTGCTCGGCGCCCTGCACGAGGCCCTGGTCGGACCGCTCGCGCCGGACAATCTCGACGATCCCGCCAGGATGCGCGATGCCGTGCAGACCGTGACTCTGCTGGCGCTCCGCGCGGTCGGCGTCATGGACGCCCGCGCCAGGGGTCTGGTCGTGCAGCAGACGCTGCTGCCGGCGGCGAAAGCGCTGGTTGGGGCCTAAAACGTCAGCCTGATCGACCGGCGGACCTGATCGCGCCCAGGCCATTGCCAGAGCTCGCCTTTTCGAAAAACCTCAGCACATGCGCCGGACCCGCCGGCTACTGTGCATGGGGTTGTTTTCGACATTTTTGTTTGCCGCGTGCCTGCGGACCTAAATATTCGCTTCGCCCTCGGGGCCGACCGAGGCGATGCGCACCATGTTGGTGGTGCCGGGGATGCCGAGCGGCACGCCGGCGACGATGATCACGCGCTGGCCGGCCCGGACGAAGCCGTCGCGGAACGCGATCTGGCCGGCGCGGCTCACCATGTCGTCCTGGTCGCGCGCATCTTCCGCCACCACGCAATGTATGCCCCAGACGACCGACAGCCGGCGTCCCGCCGCGACGTTTGGCGTGATCGCCACGATCGGCGGCTTCGGCCGCTCGCGCGCCACGCGCACGGCGGTCGATCCCGAGCTGGTCCAGCAGATCAGGGCCGGCAGGTCGAGCGTCTCGGCGATCTGCCGCGCGGCGTCCGCGATGGCATCGCCGGCGGTGGCTTCCGGGGCGGGGCGCTGTGCGGTGATGACGGAGCGATAGATCGGGTCGCGCTCCACCTCCTCGCCGATGCGATTCATGGTCGAGACAGCCTCGACCGGGAATTTGCCGGCCGCCGATTCCGCCGACAGCATGATGGCGTCGGCACCTTCATAGACGGCTGTGGCGACGTCGGAGACTTCGGCGCGGGTCGGCACCGGCGACTGGATCATCGATTCCAGCATCTGCGTCGCGATCACCACCGGCTTGCCGGCGCGCCGCGCCATGCGCGTCATCTGCTTCTGCAGGCTCGGCACGCGTTCCAGCGGCAGCTCGACGCCGAGGTCGCCGCGCGCCACCATCAGGGCGTCGGAGGCGTCGATGATGTCGGCGAGGCGATCGATCGCCTGCGGCTTCTCGATCTTGGCCATCACCGCCGCACGGCCGCGGATCATCTTCTTGGCCTCGAGCACGTCGTCGGCGCGCTGCACGAAGGACAGCGCGATCCAGTCGACGCCGGTGACCAGCGCCGCCTCGAGGTCGGCGCGGTCCTTCGGCGTCATCGCCGAGACCGGCAAGTCGGTGTCGGGCAGGCTGACACCCTTGCGGTCGGACATCCGGCCGCCGACCACGACGCGCGTCACCGCGTGCTCCTTCGACGTCTCCTCGGCGATCAGCCTCACCTTGCCGTCGTCGAGCAGCAGCGAATGGCCCGGCCGCAGCGCGGCCAGGATCTCCGGATGCGGAAGCTGGACGCGGGTGGTGTCGCCCGGCGCTTTGTCGGAATCCAGCGTGAAGGTCTGGCCATTCTGGAGCTGGACCGCGCCTTCGGCGAAGGCACCGAGCCGGAGTTTTGGGCCCTGGAGGTCGACCAGAATGCCGATCGGCCTGCCATAGCTGCTCTCGACGTTGCGGATCGTCGCCACCAGCTCGCGCATCTTGTCATGCGGGGTGTGGCTCATGTTGATGCGGAACAGGTCGGCGCCGGCCTCGAACAGGCGGCGGATCATCGCGAGGTCCGAAGAGGCGGGTCCCAGGGTCGCGAGAATCTTGATACGGCGAAGACGCCTCATGGCTTATTTCCAGACGGGGGCGAGGGGGCTGGCGGGAGGCCAGGCGCGGCGGGGGGCGTACCACCGGGCGGGCCATTGGGCAAACCCGGAACCCCCGGACCAACCGGGCCGGGGAGACCAGGCACGCGCTGCTGTTTTGACGGCTGCTCGTTGGCATCGGTGAGCTGCACGGTCCAGGCCCGCTGCTCGCCGGTATCGACCTCGAAATAGCCGGTCCGGTCATAGCCACGTGCGAGGCAATCCTCGGTGCCGCGGATGGTGAACTCCTTGTCGCGCGAGCACATGAAGGCCTGGCCCGACCATTCGCCGCCGCGGTCATAGTCGATGGCGTAGATGTAATAGAAGCGGGCCACCAACGTTCCCCGCAGCAGGGTCTCGCAGGAGCGGGACGAGATGTTCCACCAGCCCTCGGTGGTCCAGCCCTCGGCATCCTTGTAGCCGAGCGCGATGCCGACCCGGCTCGATGTATTGTTGCAAAGCCGGAAATCGGCGGAGGCCGGGCTGGCCCAAAAGCATAGCAAGCCAACCACCAGCACCGGGACCAACCGGGCGAGCAGGCGAAGGGGGGAGCGGGGAGATTCGGCGATCATTGTCGCGGAAGCTATATCAGATCATTGACGATTTGGCGTAGGGCCCGGGAACTGCCCGAAGCCGGCTTTGCGCCCGTTTGCGCCGCGATATGGCAAAATCTGTGACAGGCCCCACCTGATCTCGTAAGGGTGCCCCATCCAGGTCACTGCCAATTTCGCAAAGCCGAGGGATCCAGCCATGGCAATCGACGACAAAACCAGAACGGAACTCGAGGCTGCCGCTTTCCGGCGCCTGGTCGATCATTTGAAGACGCGGACAGACGTCCAGAACATCGACCTGATGAATCTCGCAGGCTTCTGCCGCAACTGCCTGTCCAACTGGCTCAAGGACGCCGCC
The DNA here is from genome assembly GCF_023073035.1 of Bradyrhizobium sp. 62. Taxonomy (NCBI): domain Bacteria; kingdom Pseudomonadati; phylum Pseudomonadota; class Alphaproteobacteria; order Hyphomicrobiales; family Nitrobacteraceae; genus Bradyrhizobium; species Bradyrhizobium sp. 62. Next base: position 206,782 of record NZ_JADPIT010000023.1, on the reverse strand, counting down.
GACGCCCAAGGCGTCGCCTTAAGCAAGGACGAGAGCCGGGAAGCCGTCTATGGCATGCCTTACGAGGCCTGGAAATCGAAATACCAGGGCGCGGCCACGCCTGAGCAGCTCGACGCCATGAAGAAGGTTCATCCCGGGCGCTGAACGGCCGCGCCGGCAGCCTGATGTGCGGTGCCCTTGGGTCGCATCACACAACAGCTTTCTTCGACGTGCCGTAGGAAGGTGTGGGCGCGCTGTGGACGAGCGCGATGCTGCCTTGAACCCGAGAGGTCCGAACCCTAAGGGTCTAACCAGCACGCGCGGTGAGGATGCCGGCGTCACCTCGTTTTTGCCAGTTCCATTGGGAGTACCAAGATGGCCACCTCCGCCGCCGTCCGCGACGACGAGCCCGCGACGAAATTTGCCAAGGACCAGCTCAAGTCCATCATCGAGCGCATCGAGCGGCTGGAGGAAGAGAAGAAGGCGATCTCCGACGACATCCGCGACGTCTTCGCCGAGGCCAAGGGCAACGGCTACGACGTCAAGGCGCTGCGCACCATCGTGCGCATGCGCAAGCAGGACCCGAACGAGCGCGCCGAGGCCGAGACGATCCTCGAGACCTACATGCAGGCACTGGGAATGATCTGAGCTATCGGTGTCGTCCTGGCTTTTGCCAGGGCGACACCATGTCGATCGAAGGAGACCGCGGTGACTGCGCCGCCGCTGCCGCGCGAGGTAAGCCGTGCCTACGACGCTTTTCCGGCGTCGATCGGCAAGCGGCTGCTTTGGGTACGCGAGCTGATCTTCGCGACCGCCGCGGCGAATGAAGGCATCGGCCGTCTCACCGAAACGTTGAAATGGGGCGAGCCTGCTTATCTGACCGAAGAGACCGGCAGTGGCAGCACGATCCGGCTCGGCCGCCTGAAGGACTCCGCGCACGCCGCGATTCTGTTCAACTGCAAGACGACGCTGGTCGATACCTTTCGCGAACGCTTTCCCGATCGGTTCGAATATCGGCAGACCAGGGCGCTGCTGTTGCCGGTGTCGGGCAAGCTGCCGAAGCAGGACCTATCGGTCTGCCTGTCGCTGGCGTTGACGTATCATCTGGATCGACGAAGGAAGAAGCGTTAGCGGCGCGCGAAGACCTCAGCGCAACGCGGCGGTCCGCATGACGAAGGACGTCGTCTCGAGCTTGGCGGTGGCGGTGCCCGAGAAACTGTCGCAGGACAGGCCCTGCATCGGATCGTCGGCAAAACCCATGGCGATCACGGACTGCGGCTTGACGAAGTAGGCGCGCATCGCGGCCGTGTCGAGCTCGCCCATCAGCGTGACCGACATCGCGCGGCTGGCGCTCGGCGACAGCATCACGATCTTGAGCCAGATACTTTCACCCTTGGCTGCGGAGAGCCGGGTCGCGGTTGCGACCATGCCGTCGACACGCTTGCCGACCACCGTGTTGATCTCGGTCGCGGGCGCAAGGTTGCGCGACGCGGCGGTGGGACGGGCGGAGCGCGGGATCGGCGCGGAGGCGGCGACGACATTGGCGCGGTCGACCGGGGAGGCGGACGCCGGCGCGTAGGCCAGCGCCTGATAGGCGGCGCTGGACACGCTCGCGGTCGGCTGCGGATCGGTGGCGGCGGCAAGCGCCTGGCGGGCCTTCAGCGCAGCCACTTGGGCCGGCGTCGCCTGCTGCGGCGTAGCCGGGGCGTCCCAGAAGCCGCGGGCATTGATGATGTCGGCGGGCGTCTCGGGCTTGGCGTCAGCAGATTTGCCGGCGGCCGGCTTGTCAGCCACGGGCGCCGGCTTCGACTTGGGCAGCGCGACGAGCTGTGCATCGGCCGAGGCGAGCTGAATCGTCGCCGCGATTGACGGCTTGGCGCGCGGCG
>NZ_JADPIT010000023.1:187663-204853 GCF_023073035.1 Bradyrhizobium sp. 62 | reverse complement strand
GGCGCGACAGGCTTCGCGGCCGGAGCGGGCGCGCCCTCGTCATCCTCGTCGTTGCTCGCGGCCGCCGGAGCCGGCTTGCCCTTGAACAGGGCGGCAAAGAAATTCGACTTGCTGCCGGAATCTTCGCCGCTGCCCCGCCGCTCGATCTCGGCCTTGGCGAGCTCATAGCCCTTCAGCGGCGTGCCGTCGGTTGGGACATGGACGGTGCGTCCGTCCGGGAAGACCCGGGCGAGCTGGTCATGCGTCATGCGCGGCCAATGCCGGATGCTGCCGGTGTCCAGATGTACGAACGGCGAGCCTGAGGTCGGATAGAAGCCGACGCCGCCGCGCTGGAGGCGCAGGCCGGCGAAGCGGATCTGCTCCAGCGGCACGTTCGGGATGTAGAAGTCCATCGCATGCCCCAGCATGTGCTGGCTGAAGCGCGCCACGCCGGAGGAGCGGCGGCGGAGCATGGAGTTGGTGGCGGGCGAGCGGTAGGCGGAGATGATTTGGATCGGCTGCTTGCCGTCGACGTCGCGGTAGACTTCCCAGAGGATGTCGAAGAGGTGACGGTCCATGACCGTCTCGTCCTGGCTGCGCCAGTCGCGCAGGAAGTGATTGAGCTGCTTCAGCGCCGCTTCGTCGTAGCGCCCGTCGCGCTTGAAGGTGACGGTAAGGTCTTCGCCGGAATGGGTGTGGTGGAAGGAGAGCGTCTTGGTCTCGTTGAGCGCGGCGGCGTCATGAACTGAACCCGCGGCAGCAAGCAGCAATACGGCAGCGAGGCCGATCCGTGATCCGGCCTTCACTCCCGCATGGGACAACGACAGCACAGCGAATTGGCGTGCGATTCCAGTCAGCACGTTAGAGCCCACCCAGTCGACGAGCGTTCAAAATGGACTCTCCCGCTAACCCCGTAGCGCGCGAAAGAGGATGAACGCTTTGTTAAAGCGAGAAGGTTAATTCGAGGTTGACCTTCCCGCCCCCAAACCAAGTCAGATCGCGAACCTAACCGGGTGAGTGTGGCGAAAAAAGGCCCGCTGCCCGAGGTCAGGTGGAGAATGGTTAACGTTAAGCGACCCCATCCAGAGGATGAGGTCGCTGATTTTATTGCTGAATTTCAGGAAATCAGACCCGGGGCGGGCCTGGCTCAGCGGGTGAACACCCGCTGCTGCTGCGGACGGCGGCCGACCGGAGCCGGCGGCGGGGTCGGCGCTCCGAACAGGCGCTCGAAGAAATTCGGGCCGGACGAGCCGCCATTGGCCGCCAGGACGCCGTTCGGCAGCGTCGTTGCCGGGCGTGAATAGCTCGGCTGGGAGTGCGCGACCACGTTCTCGAGATCCTTGCCGCGACCGTTCTTCAGGATGTTGATCATGGTCGCGTCGCGGCCATAGACGTCCTTGCGGAATTGCAGCTTGCCGCCATCGTCCACGAATGCGGTCTGATAGGTGATGTTGACCGGGATCGGGGTCGGGAATTTCAAGTCGATCTCGCTCTTGCCGTACATGCTGCGGATGCGTTCCGGCGTGTACTTCTCGTTCGGCATCGCGATGTTGAGCAGGACCGACGCGTACTGATCCGGGTTCTGCACGCGCATGCAGCCGTGGCTGAAGGCGCGTTCGTCCCGGGCGAACAGGTTCTTGTCCGGCGTGTCGTGTTGATAGACCAAGAACTTGTTGGGGAAATTGAAGCGGATGCGGCCGAGCGCATTGGCTTCACCGGGCGGCTGGGAGATGTGCACTGAACCGTCGCGGTTCTGCTCGAGCTTGAGGCCCATGCGCTGGAGTACGGTCGGGTCCTGCTGAAGTGCCGGCAGATATTCGTTGTAGACGATCGACGGCGGCACGTTCCAGGTCGGATTGACCGTGATGTACTTCATCGTCTCGGTGAGCAGCGGGGTCGCATGCGTGCCGGGCTTGCCGGTGACGACGCGGGTGGTCCAGACCTGCTGGCCGCGCTGCATTACCTTCAGCGTGTAGTCGGGAATGTTGAGGATGACGTAGGCATCGCCGAGCGAGGGCACGCCCAGGTCGCGCGGCAGCCAGCGCCAGCGCTCCATGTTCACGAGCACCACGTCGATCTGCTTGTCGCGCTTCGGGGTGTTGATCGCCTTGACCGTCTTGTCGTCGAGGATGCCGGTCGCCTTGATTTCGGCGCTGTTCTGGAACTTGCGCACGGCTTCGGCGACCGCCGCGTCATAGCGGGTGTCGTTGGCGTTCTCGGTGATGCCGAGCTTGGCGCGCAGCTGCGGCACGCGCGGATCTTCAACGACGATTTCAGCCTGCTTCTTGCCGGCCGGGGTGTATTTCAACGTCGGACCATCGGCGATCTCGATCACCGGGCCGTTGCCCTGGCCGCGGAGCTCTGCGAGCTTCGCCTTCAGCTCCTTGTAAAGCTTCTGCGGCGGATTGTAGCTGTCGAGCGCCGCGGAGGCGTCCGCCGCCGTCGTGACCTTGGCGAGCACCTCGTTCGGATCGATCGGATGCTCGGGATAGAGGATGTCGCCGCTGACCTGTGACCAGTGCATGCGGCCGCTCTGAGCCTGGCGCGCATAGTCGAACATGCTGGCGGTGAGCTTGAGCTCGGCATCGGCGAGCGTATCGGGTGTCGTGGCGGCTGCGAAGTCCGGCAGCGGGTAATCGGCGGGATTGAGACCGTCGGACGCCGCGTCCTTCAGCCGTGCGATCACGCCCTTGGCCGCAGCGGTCAGGCTGCCGGCCTGGGTCCAGACCGGCGCGAAGTCGCGTGCACCGTAAAACTTCTCGATCGTCGCGCGCTCGTTCTTGCGGTCGAAATAGCGTGAAGCCTTGGCGCCGATGGCGTCCTTGAGCTTGTCGGCGACCGGCTGGTCGGCGGCGGGAACGTTGCTCGCGGCCTTCACCGGCTCCGAGGCCGGAGCCGCAGCGGTGGCGGGCGCGGCCGGCGTTGTCGCCGTGTCGGCCTTGGCAGGTTCCGTCTTCGCCGTCTCGCTCTTCGGCGCCTCGGTCGCCGGCGTGGTGGCGACGTCGGAAGGCTTGGTCTCGACCTTGTCCGGCGCGGGAGCGGCTTCGGCCTTCACGGGTTCTTTGACCGGCTCCTTTGCCGAGTCCTGAACCGTGGCGGTGGTGTCGAGCTTGATGTCGGATGCGGTCGGGGGCGGGACGTTTGCGGGTTCGGGGCGCGGGATCGCGGCTTCGATCGCGAGCTCGGCAGCGCTGCTGCGCGCCTGATCCTGCGCCAGGGCCGAGCTGGCCGATACCGTGAGGAAGGTCGCCGCGACCGTCATCAAGACACGGTCAAAGCCTGCACGGTGGTTCAAACAGTCACGCATTGTGTCGCACCCCTCGGGTGAACTGTCCCCCGTGGAACAGCTTCGTTATCGCCTATTGAGCTTCGGCTAAACCGCGCCGGCCTTTCGAAAGTTGCACGCCTGCACGCAACGAATCCTACGCAGACGATATACAGGCCCCGATTTCGCAGCCAGCGCTACCCGGGACAACTCACGACAAACTGACTTCAAGCAAGCCTCTTGGCAACGGATTGTGCGCTTCTGCCACGCGCTTTTCCCTGTGTCTGTCACTTCCAAGTCACGGTTCAAATCGCAGTCGAATTCCGTCGTCGTACGAACGGCTTACGGTCGTATCGCTCCGCCCGGACGAACCTCCGTTCGCGTCAGGCTCAGTGCGTCTCCTCACCGCTTTTGCCGCCATGGCCGGGAACCCCGGCCTCCTCGAGTTTGCGGTAGAGGGTGGACCGGCCGATTTTGAGGCGGCGGGCGACCTCGGACATCTGCCCGCGGTAATGCGAGATCGCGAAACGGATGATCTCGTTCTCGATATCCTCCAGCGGCCGGACGTCGCCGGTCGCGGTCAGCATGGAGAGAGCACCCGCTTGCGGCAGCGGTGCGATCGGTATGTCATTACCCGACACGACGGAGGGGGCCGCGATCGGCTCCAGCATCAGCGGCGCGGTCGGAATGTCTGTTCCCGGATGTGGCTGCGAGGCGATCAGGGGGAAGTCGTCAAGGCCAAGCTGGTCGCCGTCGCTCATCACCACGGCCCGGTAGACCGCGTTTTCGAGCTGGCGGATGTTGCCGGGCCAATCGAGCTGGGCAAGGTGAGCAACGGCCTCGCCGCTGATGCCGGTGATGGGGCGGTTCTCCTCGGCGGCAAAGCGCGCCAGGAAATGCCTGAGCAGATGCGGAATGTCCTCGCGCCGGGCGCGTAGCGATGGGATCGTGAGCGGCAGCACATGCAGGCGATAGAACAAGTCTTCCCGGAAGTGGCCCTGCTTGACCCGCTCCAGCAGCCTGCGATTGGTCGCCGAGATGATGCGGACGTCGACCTTCACGGGTCTGCGGCCGCCGACCGCCTCGACCGCGCCTTCCTGGAGCGCGCGAAGCAGCTTGACCTGCGCGCTCAGCGGCAGCTCGCTGACCTCGTCCAGGAATAGCGTGCCGCCATGGGCTTCGACGAACTTGCCGGTGTGGCGTTCGGTGGCGCCGGTGAAGGCGCCCTTCTCGTGACCGAACAGGATGGACTCGACGAGGTTGTCGGGGATCGCGCCGCAATTGACCGCGACGAACGGCTTTGCCTTGCGCTCGCCGCTGCCATGGATGGCACGCGCGAACATCTCCTTGCCGACGCCGGACTCGCCCTCGATCAGCACGGGGATCGAGGAGTTTGTTGCTTTCTGCGCCGCGCGCATCACGCTCGCCATCGCCTCGGCGCGGGTGATGATGTCGGAGAAGGTCAGCCGGCCCTCGCGGCTGTGACGGATGCGCTGCAATTCGCCCTTGAGCGCCGAGGAGTTGAGCGCGTTGCGAAGAGAGACCTGGAGCCGCTCCAGGCCGACCGGCTTGACCACGAAATCGGCCGCGCCCGCGCGCATCGCCGAGATTACATTGTCGATGCCGCCATGGGCCGTCTGCACGATGACGGGGATGCTGAGACCCGCTTCGCGGATTTTCGCCAGCACGCCCATGCCGTCGAGGCCGGGCATCACGAGATCGAGGATGACGCCGTCGATGGCCGCGTCAGGGGCGGTGAGGGCGGCAATCGCCGCGTCGCCGGAGTCCACCACGATCGTCTCATAGCCGCATTTCTGCACCATGTTTTCGACCAGCCGGCGGGCTACAGCGTCGTCGTCGGCGATCAAAATACTGGCAGCCATGGTGTTCCCCGCACGCTACTACTATCTGTCTCGAATCGGGGCACTCTGGCCGAAGCCGATTAACGCACTGTTAAATCCTGATGCCCCCGCCCGCCGTCGCGATTGTTGAACACAGGTTTCCCACACAATGAATTCGCGCTCCAAGCCTGCAGTTAAGAAGCCCGCCATCAGCAAGCCCGCTCTTCGCAAGCCGAACACCAAGACAGCCAAGGCAAAACCCTCCAAGCGTTCACCCGCCAAGTCTTCGCTTGCCAAGCCTTCACCCGCAAAGCCTGCGAGCAAGACCGGCAAGCTTCCGGAGTGGAACCTCGCCGACCTCTATTCCGGGATCGATGCACCGGAAGTGGCGCGCGATCTCGCAAAGATGGATGCCGATTGCGTCGCGTTCGAGACGGACTACAAGGGCAAGCTCGCAACAGGAACAGCAAAGGAAGATGGCGGAAAATGGCTCGCTGAAGCCGTGCGACGCTATGAGGCGATCGACGACCTCGCCGGCCGGCTCGGCTCGTACGCCGGCCTCGTTCATGCCGGCGACAGCGTGGACCCCAAGATTTCAAAGTTTTACGGCGACGTTTCCGAGCGCCTGACGGCGGCATCGACACATCTGCTGTTCTTCGCGCTCGAGCTCAATCGCATCGATGACGATATTTTGAACCGCGCGATGCAGGCCACCGAGCTCGCGCACTACCGTCCCTGGATCGAGGATCTGCGCAAGGAGAAGCCGTACCAGCTCGACGACAAGCTCGAGCAGCTCTTCCTGGAGAAGGCGCAGACCGGCTATTCCGCCTTCAACCGGCTGTTCGACCAGACCATCTCGGGCTTGCGCTTCAAGGTCGGGCCCAAGGATCTCGCGATCGAGCCAACGCTCAATCTGTTGCAGGACCGCGACGGCGCCAAGCGCAAGACCGCGGCAGAGGCGCTCGCAAAGACTTTCAAGACCAATGAGCGCACCTTTGCGCTGATCACGAACACCCTGGCCAAGGACAAGGACATCTCCGACAGCTGGCGCGGCTTCAAGGACGTCGCGGATTCCCGGCATCTGAATAACCGCGTCGAGCGCGAGGTGGTGGATGCGCTGGTCGCCTCGGTCCGCGCGGCCTATCCAAAATTGTCGCATCGCTACTACGCGCTGAAGGCACGCTGGTTCGGCAGGAAGCGCCTGGCCTATTGGGACCGCAACGCGCCGCTGCCCTTTGCTGCGACCGACGTGATCGGCTGGGGCGACGCGCGAAACATGGTGCTCACCGCCTATCGCGGCTTCTCGCCAAAGATGGCTGACATCGCCGAGCGCTTCTTCACCGACCGCTGGATCGACGCGCCGGTGCGCCCGGGCAAGGCGCCGGGGGCCTTCTCGCATCCGACCACGCCGTCCGCGCACCCCTACGTGCTGATGAACTACCAGGGCAAGCCACGCGACGTGATGACGCTCGCCCATGAGCTCGGCCACGGCGTGCACCAGGTGCTGGCGGCCAGGAACGGCGCATTGATGGCGCCGACGCCGCTGACGCTGGCGGAGACCGCGAGCGTGTTCGGCGAGATGCTGACCTTCCGGCGGCTGCTGGCGCAGACCAGGAGCGCAAAGCAGCGCCAGGCGCTGCTCGCCGGCAAGGTCGAGGACATGATCAACACCGTGGTGCGGCAGATCGCGTTCTATTCCTTCGAGCGCGCGGTCCACACCGAGCGCAAGAACGGCGAGCTCACCGCGACGCGGCTCGGCGAGATCTGGCTCTCTGTGCAGGGCGAGAGCCTGGGGCCGGCAATCGAAATCAAAGCGGGCTACGAGAACTACTGGATGTACATCCCGCACTTCATCCATTCGCCGTTCTACGTCTACGCCTATGCGTTCGGCGATTGTCTCGTGAACTCGCTCTACGCCGTCTACGAGAATGCGGCCGAGGGATTCGCTGAACGGTATCTCGACATGCTCGCCGCCGGCGGCACCAAGCATTATTCCGAACTGCTGCGGCCGTTCGGGCTCGATGCCAAGGATCCAAAGTTCTGGGACGGCGGCCTGAGCGTCATCGCCGGCATGATCGACGAACTGGAAGCGATGGATTGAAGGCGAGCCGTCTTCGGCGCTGCAGCGAGCGGCTTGGGTCGGCTGTCCGAATGTCCCGTTGTTCCAACGACGGGCGGGGCGGGGTTGTATAGATCCCGTCCTGCACATTGAACGTTTGTGCCTGGGGCCAGACTAATTCTTGCAAGGCAGTTTCGACCTGCAATGCAATCTATGATTGTTGATCGTCGTGGTGTGCTCGGCCAGGGAGGCGAACATGGCCAGGATCAGTGCCCCAGACCCCAAGGTGGAGCCGCCACGGGCTGTCGAGGAACAGCAACTGTGGGGGACGCAGCACCGCAAGATCGTCAAGCGCGAGCTCGCAGCCATCAACAACCGCCGCCTCGCCCAGGGCATGGATGCCGTTGCGTACCCTGGCGACGAAAAGGCGATCGACACGGTCGGCCTTGCGCTGTCAGGCGGCGGGATCCGATCCTCCGCAATCTGCCTCGGCGTCTTGCAGGCTTTCAATCACCACGGGCTGATCAAGCACATCGACTATCTGTCGACCGTATCGGGTGGCGGTTACACCGGCTGTTCGTTCACGGCGACCATGACGCGGGCGCAGAATTTCGTCTTCGGAAGCACGCCGACACCCGGAGCCGAGAGCGCCAATGAGATCAGTGACACGCCTGCGGTAGGCCATATCCGGAACTATTCGAACTACCTCGTTCCGGCCGGCGCGCGAGATCTGATCACGGGCGTCGCAATCGTCGTGCGTGGACTCGTTGCCAATCTGAGCCTGACGCTGCCGGTCGTACTGCTCGTTGCCGTGATCACGATCCTGTCCAACGCCGCACGCTCGTCACTCTATACGACCAATTTCTTCGGGCTGAGCGTCGACGACACCCACAATCTTGGTCCCCTCTCCAGCCTGGGATTGATGCCTGCCTACTTTCTTGTCGGCCTTGTTGCGGCCTTGCTGCTTTTGTTGGTCGGGCGCCTTTTCAATGTGGGGCGGCGCGAGCTGTTTCGGTACCTGGCCGGTCTTGCGTTTGCGATGGGTCTCATCTGTGCGATCGCCAGCTGCCTGAACGTCGATCATTTTGGCCTTTCGCTTGCAGCGGTCCTGCTCGGCCTCGCGCTTTTCTTCGGCTGGGCGGTGCTGCGCTCGATTTCGTCGACCAAGAGAGGTGAATTCCGCGGCTATCCGTCGACTGTCGGCGCGACCTATCTCGTTCTGCTTGCCGTCATCTGCTTCTTCGAATTCCAGCCCTTCATGATCGCCCAGATGTTCGATGTCGCCGACGCCAACACGATCCAGTCCGGCGGCATCGTTGGGGGCGTCGCAATCAAGTGGGTCCAATCGCTTGCGGCCATCACTGCGCCGGTTGCGGCGGCCGTCACGCTGTTCCGGCAGCAATTCGCCGACCTGCTGAAGGGCGCCGGCGCCTCGGACCTGGGCTCACGCCTGCTGGCCCATGCGGCGAAAGCAGCCGTGCTTGTCGCGGGACTGGCGCTGCCCTTACTGATCTGGGTCGGATATCTCTATCTTTGCTATTGGGGCATCGCGAACGACAAAGCGCTCGACGCCGTCTACCGCCAATACCCCATGATCGAGGAGTGGGGAGCGGCTGGCGTGCAACCCGTGCCGCCCGCGGCCGGTGTCGACGTCAAGGGAAATGTCCAGTTCGACTCGGCGACGCGCAAGCTCTCGGCCGAGATCACCAACGGCGAAGCGAAGGCCGTCGTCTCCAAGCCGGTGGGGCCGATCTCGCACATCCCCGCATGGCTGTTTTCCGTTGCGTCATTGCAGTCCCCGGAGACATTCACGTGGTCGAAGTACCAGTTCGGCAACTCTGTCAGCTGGCGGATGGTGCTGCTCTACTTCTTGTCGGGCTCGGCCCTGTTCGGCCTGTCGTGGGTTCTCGGGCCGAATGCCAATTCGTTGCACCGGCTCTATCGCGATCGCCTCAGCAAGGCCTTCTTGTTCAATCCGCTCTATTACGCCGACGGGGAGCCGTCGCGGAACATGCCGAGCCTGGACCAGGGGAGGGATTTCCTTCCGCTCGACGAGGAGAAGCTGAGCGGTCTGCTGCATCAGTTGGACTACGGCGTCGATCCAGCGGGAGCGATGACGGTCACGACATCGAAAAGATGCAGTCTGGCCTCGCCATATCCCATCATCAACGCCGCGCTGAACATCCAGGGATCCGACTTCGCCAATCGGCGGGGACGGAACGCGGATTTCTTCATATTCTCGCCGCTGCACGTCGGCAGCGAGGCCACCGGCTATGCGAATACACCGGCCTTCGAGAAGGTCGCGCCGGGCCTCGATCTTGCGACCGCGATGGCGATCTCCGGGGCCGCCGCTTCGTCGAACATGGGCTCGGGGTCGATCCGCTCGCTGACCCCGACCCTGGCGCTCCTCAATGTGCGCCTGGGGTACTGGTTGAAGAACCCGCGCTGGGTCTCGACAAAGGACAAGCCGCAGCACCACTCAACCCCCTTGTTTTTATGGTCTGAGATCTCGGGCCGGCTCTACGAGAATGCCGATGCGGTCTATCTGACGGACGGCGGACACATCGAGAATCTCGGTGTCTACGAGTTGTTGCGACGACGCTGCAAGGTGATCATCGCGGTTGACGCCGAAGCCGATGCGCCGATGAATTTCTCGTCGCTGGTGACGCTGCAGCGTTATGCGCGCATTGATCTCGGGATCATCATCGACCTGCCGTGGACGCCGATCCGCAACACGACGCTCGAGTGGATGAAATGCAACGCAACCAAATCCCCGGCCGCGGCCCGGCGCGCGGCGGGCGGACCGCACATGGCGGTCGGCACAATCGACTACGGCTCGGGGGAGAAGGGGTACCTCGTGTACATCAAATCGTCCCTGACCGGAGACGAGAACGACTACATCCGCGACTATGCACGCCGCAACGACACCTTCCCGCACGAAACCACCGGCGACCAGTTCTTCTCGGAGGAGCAGTTCGAGGTCTACCGCGCGCTGGGTTTCCACATGACGCACGGATTTCTCACTGAGGATGCCGGCGCGGATGCGATCGTCGTCAACGTTCCGGGAGAACGCTGCGCAAAGCGAAATTTCTGCGACAGCAAGGTGGAGCCGATCGGCGCGGTCCGCCGTGCGCTCGGTCTGCGCTGAGAGGCCTTCGGCTCGTGGCACCGGAGATCGCCTCTGACGGGAGGAATACCGGTCTGAGCCGAATTCCCACCAATCGGAATTCCAAATGACCTGATTTGCCGGGAAACCGCGCCTGCCTGCCGTTGCCCTGCCCGAAAGTTTGCGGTATCCCAGCCATGAAATTCGACTTTCGACTGGGGACAATTCATGGCCGACCATAGCGAAGTGGCGTACAGCACCGCCGACGGCAACGACTACGTTGCCCACGAGCAGACCTACGAGGGCTTCATCAAGCTGGTGAAGTACGGCACGGTCTCGGTCGCGCTTATCGTGATCCTGATGGCGATCTTCCTGACCTGATCCACCGCCTGCAGCACCGCCAGCGCCGTCGGTGCCCATAAAATTTGCAATCAAGCCGGATTGAAAACCGGTATCCAACGTTGCGGGAGTAACGCTAAGTTCGCGTGCGCGCTCTTTCCCGCGTCGCCGGAGGGCCTATGAAGATCGCCGTTGCCAAGGAAATCGATCCGTCGGAGCCGCGGGTCGCCGCTTCGCCGGATACGGTGAAGAAGTTCAAGGCGTTAGGCGCCGAGATCGCCATCGAGCCGGGCGCCGGCCTCAAATCGGGCCTGCCGGACTCCGAATTCACCGCCGTGGGCGCCACCGTCAGCGCCGACGCGCTGAAGGACGCCGACATCATCATCAAGGTGAAGCGCCCCGAAGCCTCCGAGTTGGCGCAGTACAAGCGCGGCGCGCTCGTCATCGCCATCATGGACCCCTACGGCAACGAGGCCGCGCTGAAGACGATCGCCGATGCCGGCGTCTCCGCCTTCGCGATGGAATTGATGCCGCGCATCACGCGCGCGCAGGTGATGGACGTGCTGTCCTCGCAGGCCAACCTCGCCGGCTACCGCGCCGTGATCGAGGGCGCCGAGGCCTTCGGACGCGCCTTCCCGATGATGATGACCGCGGCCGGCACAGTGCCCGCCGCCAAAGTGTTCGTGATGGGCGTCGGCGTCGCCGGCCTCCAGGCGATCGCGACCGCGCGCCGTCTCGGCGCCGTCGTCACCGCGACCGACGTCCGGCCCGCCACCAAGGAGCAGGTCGAATCGCTCGGTGCAAAATTCCTCGCCGTCGAGGACGAGGAATTCAAGAACGCGCAGACCGCCGGCGGCTACGCCAAGGAAATGTCCAAGGAGTACCAGGCCAAGCAGGCCGCGCTCACCGCCGAGCACATCAAGAAGCAGGACATCGTGATCACCACCGCGCTGATTCCGGGCCGGCCTGCGCCGAGGCTCGTCACGGCCGACATGGTCAAGTCGATGAAGCCGGGATCGGTGCTGGTCGATCTCGCTGTCGAGCGCGGCGGCAATGTCGAAGGCGTCAAGGCGGGCGAGGTCGCCGATGTCGGTGGCATCAAGATCGTCGGCTATACCAACGTCGCGGGCCGCGTCGCGGCGTCGGCCTCCAGCCTCTACGCGCGCAATTTGTTCAACTTCATCGAAACGATGGTCGACAAGACCAGCAAGGCGCTGGCCGTGAACTGGGACGACGAGCTCGTCAAGGCGACCGCGTTGACCCGGGACGGCGCCGTCATCCACCCGAATTTCCAGCCGAAAGCGTAAGGAGAGCCGTCATGGAGCATATTGCACAGGTCGTCGATCCCTTCGTCTTCCGACTGTCGATTTTCGTTCTCGCCGTTTTCGTCGGCTATTTCGTGGTGTGGTCGGTGACCCCAGCGCTGCATACGCCGCTGATGAGCGTCACCAATGCGATCTCCTCGGTGATCGTGGTCGGCGCGCTGCTCGCGGTCGGCGTCGGCATGATCTCGAGCGGCTCGGGCTGGGCGCGCGGCTTCGGCTTCATCGCGCTCATTTTCGCCTGCGTGAATATCTTCGGCGGCTTCCTTGTCACCCAGCGCATGCTGGCGATGTACAAGAAGAAGGTGAAGTGAGCGGCGTGCACCTCGGGGTGACAAAGGCAAAGGGGACCTGAGATGAACGCCAATCTGGCTGCAGTTCTGTATCTCGTGGCGGGTGTGCTGTTCATCCTGTCACTGCGCGGGCTGTCCAGCCCCGCCTCATCGCGGCAGGGCAATTTCTTCGGCATGATCGGCATGGCGATCGCGGTCGCCACCACGCTGGCCAGTCATCCGCCGGCGGACGGCCTCGCCTGGATCCTCGTGATCCTTGGCATCGCGATCGGCGGCAGCGTCGGCGCGGTGATCGCGCGCCGCGTGCCGATGACCTCGATGCCGGAACTGGTCGCCGCGTTCCATTCGTTGGTCGGCATGGCCGCGGTGCTGGTCGCCGCCGGTGCGTTCTATGCGCCGGAGGCCTTCGACATCGGCAGCCCTGGCAACATCCATCCGCAGAGCCTGGTCGAGATGTCGCTCGGCGTCGCCATCGGCGCGCTGACCTTCACCGGCTCGGTGATCGCGTTCCTGAAGCTGTCCGCGCGGATGAGCGGTGCGCCGATCATCCTGCCGTTCCGCCACTTCATCAACATCGCACTCGCCATCGCCCTCGTCGTCTTCATCGTCGGACTGGTGATGTCGGGCAGCGCGCTCGACTTCTGGCTGATCGTCATCATCGCGCTGGCCCTCGGCGTGCTCATGATCATCCCGATCGGCGGCGCCGACATGCCGGTCGTCATTTCGATGCTGAACTCGTACTCGGGCTGGGCCGCGGCCGGCATCGGCTTCACGCTCGGCAACTCCGCGCTGATCATCACCGGCGCGCTGGTGGGATCGAGCGGCGCGATCCTGTCCTACATCATGTGCCACGCGATGAACCGCTCCTTCATCTCGGTCATCCTCGGCGGCTTCGGCGGCGAGACCGCGGCGGCGGGCGGTGGCGGCGGCGAGCAGAAGCCGGCCAAGCTCGGCTCGGCCGACGACGCCGCCTTCATCATGAAGAACGCGCAGAAGGTCATCATCGTGCCCGGCTACGGCATGGCGGTGGCGCAGGCCCAGCATGCGCTACGTGAAATGGGCGACATCCTGAAAAAGGAAGGCGTCGAGGTGAAATACGCCATTCACCCGGTCGCCGGCCGCATGCCCGGCCACATGAACGTGCTGCTGGCCGAAGCCAACGTGCCCTATGACGAGGTGTTCGAGCTCGAGGACATCAACTCTGAATTCGCGCAGGCCGACATTGCTTTCGTGATCGGCGCCAACGACGTCACCAATCCGGCGGCCGAAGAGGACAAGACCTCGCCGATCTACGGCATGCCCGTGCTCCAGGTCTGGAAGGCCGGAACCGTGATGTTCATCAAGCGCTCGCTCGCCTCGGGCTATGCCGGCATCGACAATCCGCTGTTCTATCGCGACAACACCATGATGCTGCTCGGCGACGCCAAGAAGGTCACCGAGAACATCGTCAAGGCGATGTAACGCGGAGACAAACCGACCATTGCGAATGCGACGCGCGAGCAGCGCGTCGCGTGGTACGCCGCTCAGCAGGTGGCGTGCGGGCGCCTCAACGTTCCGGGGCGCCTCGGGCGGTGTCATGAAATTGCTGCGGAGCTGCTGCAAAGCCCTGAACGGGGGCCGGGCCGCGTCATCATGACCATCGTCAAGTGGATCGCCATCCTGCTCGTGACCGTCTATTGCGCCGGTCTCCTCGTGCTGTATGTCAGGCAGCGCGAGATGCTGTTTCCGATCCCGCCCGTCGGTCGCACAGCGCCGGACGCCGCAGGCCTCCCTGAGGCCGAAGAGCACTTCCTGACCACCTCCGATGGCGAGAAGGTCATCGTCTGGCACGTGCCGGCGAAGCAAGGCCGTCCCGTGATCCTGTATTTTCCGGGCAATGGCGATTATCTCGCCGGTCGCGTCAGCCGCCTCAAGGCCATGACGGCGGACGGCACCGGCCTCGTCGCGCTGTCCTATCGCGGCTATGCCGGCTCAAGCGGGGCGCCGAGTGAGGCCGGCCTGCTGCGCGATGCCGCGGCCGCCTACGCCTTCACCACTGCGCGCTACGCGGCGGAGCGAACCGTCGCCTGGGGCTTTTCACTCGGGACCGGCGTGGCGGTCGCGGTCGCCTCGGAGCATCGTGTTGGAAAACTCATCCTGGAAGCGCCCTATACATCGACGGCCGATATTGCAGCTTCGTCGTTCTGGTACGTTCCGGTGCGTCTGCTGATGCGCGATCCATTTCATTCCGACGAGCGCATCCCGCGCGTCACTGTGCCGCTATTGGTGATGCATGGCACCGATGACCTTGCCATTTCCATCGTGTTCGGAGAGCGTCTGTTCGTGCTCGCGCATGAACCGAAACAGTTCGTTCGCTTTGCGGGCGGCGGACACGATAATCTCGATGCGTTCGGTGCGATTGAAACGGCGAGGCGCTTCATTGCTTTCTAGACGACTTTTCGTTCGGCGCGGGAGCGGGTTCATCGCCGCGATCCTCGTCGTGTTGTTGCCACAGCACGCATGGGCGGCGACCGGGCTCGACGGCGCGGTGATGGGCTGGCCCTATGCGCTGCCCTTTGCCGGCCTGCTGCTGTCGATCGCGCTCGGGCCGCTGCTGTTTGCAAAAGTCTGGCACCACCATTACGGCAAGATCGCCGCGGCCTGGTCGCTGCTGGCACTCGCCTCGCTCGTCATCCTTGCCGGGAGCATGGCGACGTTGGCCGCGCTCGTTCACGCCATGCTCGCCGAATATCTCGGCTTCATCGTGCTGCTGTTCTCGCTCTATGTCGTGGCTGGCGGCATTCTCGTGACGGGCGACATCAAGGCGACGCCGGCATCAAATGCCGGCATCCTCGCGCTTGGTACGGTGATGGCGAGCGTCGTCGGCACCACGGGGGCGGCCATGATCCTGATCCGCCCTCTGATCCGCGCCAACCGGCCGCGGCGCTACAACGCCCATGTCGTCATCTTCTTCATCATCCTGGTCGCCAATGTCGGCGGCGCGCTGAGCCCGCTCGGCGATCCCCCGCTGTTCGTCGGTTTCCTGCATGGCGTCGACTTCTTCTGGACCACGCGGACCATCTGGCTGCAGACGGCGATCGTTGCCGGACTGCTGCTCGCGATCTTCGTCGTCATCGACGTCTGGCGTTTCCGCAGCGAACCCTTGCCCGGCGCTGTCGGCGCCGCGAAGCCGGTCCGCATCCGCGGCCTCGTCAACCTGGTGCTGATCGCGGCCGTCGTCGCGAGCCTGCTGGCCTCGGCGATGTGGAAGCCCGGCATCGCCTTCGACGTTCTCGGAACCAGGCTGGAGCTGGAAGACATCGTCCGCAACGCGGCGCTGCTGGCCATAGCGGCCCTGTCGGTGTGGTTGACGCCGGACGAGCACAGGCAGGCCAACGGCTTCACCTGGGAGCCGATCCGCGAAGTCGCGAAGCTGTTCGCCGGCATTTTTATCGCGATCATCCCGGTCATTGCCATGCTGGATGCCGGCCATCACGGCGCGTTCGCCTGGCTGTTGTCGGCCGTGACAGGGCCGGACGGCACGCCGCGCGAGGTTGCCTATTTCTGGTTCACCGGTCTGATGTCGGCGTTTCTCGACAATGCGCCGACCTATCTGTTGTTCTTCGAGCTCGCCGGCGGCGACCCACAGGTGCTGATGCATGAGCTCTCGGGCACGCTCGCTTCCATCTCCATGGGCGCAGTCTACATGGGCGCGCTCACCTATATCGGCAATGCGCCGAATTTCATGGTGAGCAGCATCGCAAGCGAGAACGGCATCGAGATGCCGAGCTTCTTCGGTTATTTCGTGCGGGCCAGCGCGGTGCTGATCCCGCTGTTCGTGCTGCTGACGCTGCTGCCGTTCGCTCCGATCCTGCGCTGGCATTGAATCTGCCGCCCGATTTGCTACTGCTCGACTGAGACAATTGGAGCCGATGGATAAGCGCTCACAATCCGATGCCTCGGTCGGCCTGGATCTTTCCGGCGCTGGCCGTGCGAGGCGCATCTGTCGGGCCGGACCTTGGTGCTCAGCGTCGTGCTGCTGCTGCTGATTGCGCTGCTGGCGTGCTGCTGGCCAAGAAATTCTGGCTGGTGGTCGATGCCGTCGCGGCCAGGATCGGCGCGCCGCCTGCCTTTGCCGGACTTCTGGTCGCGCTCCTGATCCTGCTGCCGGAAGGGGTCGCGGTCGTCTCGGCGGTCCGCAAGAACGACCTCCAGAAGAACATCAACCTTGCGCTCGGCTCGTCGCTGGCCACCATCGGGCTGGCCATCCCGGCGGTCGGTGTCGCCACCTACGCGCTCGACAAGGAGCTCACGCGCGGCCTCAGCGGCCAGGGCGGCGTGCTTTTGCTCCTGACCTTCTTCCTGAGCATGCTGACCTTCGGTACGGGCAGGACCAATGTCCTGTTCGGGCTGGTCCATATGGTGGTATTTGCCGTCTATGTGTTCATGGTTTTCGTACCCTGAACCGGTTTTCCGGATGATGCCGAGGAGAGTTCCGATGCTTGCCGCCAAGTCCGAGGTCCAGATCGACAATGAGCAGGTTCGGGTGACCGAGTGGCGGCTCGCGCCAAACACCGCCACCGGGCATCACACCCACGGCATGGACTATGTCATTGTTCCCGTGGCCGCAGGGGAAATGACCATCGTGGCACCCAATGGCGAGCGGTCCAAAGCACAGCTTGCGGCCGGGAAATCCTATTTTCGCAAGGCCGGCGTCCAGCACGACGTGCTTAACGAAACCGCAACCGAGATCGTGTTCCTTGAGGTCGAGCTGAAGCCGTAATTCCGGCGTACCCCTTTGCCATTGATCTGTCGCAGTTGATCCCTCACTATGCCTCAAAGTTCCCGCATCAGATCGCGCGGGGAGTGGCCGGAATGCTGAAATACATTGCTAAAATCTCGATGGACATCTTCCCCTCGGTGCTCGCAACGATCATCGGGGCGTACATCGTTAATCATTACATCAACGCCAAGCCGGCGGCGGACGCACCCGCGGCCGTGACGGCG
>NZ_JADPIT010000023.1:143195-187632 GCF_023073035.1 Bradyrhizobium sp. 62 | reverse complement strand
CCGCCGAGGCTGGCAAGAACGGCAAGCCCGCCGATCTGGCAAACTTGCCCGCGCCCGGCGTCAAGGCCAAGGGCATTTCCGAGAAGAAGGTGACGGACAAGCCGGCGGCCGAGAAGACTGCCGATCAGCCGGGTGCTGAGCCCAAGACCACTGAGAAGTCGACGGCGGACGTGGTACCGCCCGAGGCCGCGCCGCGGGGCAAGCCGTCCGCGCGCGAGAAGGCGGTTGCCAAGTCCACCCCGGCCGTCAGTGCACCCGCTCCCGCCACCCCGGTGGTGGAGGCCAATTCGGCGCCGGCTGCTGCCGCGCCGGC
Organism: Bradyrhizobium sp. 62; assembly: GCF_023073035.1. Lineage (NCBI taxonomy): Bacteria > Pseudomonadati > Pseudomonadota > Alphaproteobacteria > Hyphomicrobiales > Nitrobacteraceae > Bradyrhizobium > Bradyrhizobium sp. 62. The sequence goes on along the minus strand of NZ_JADPIT010000023.1, from coordinate 187,319 downwards.
CGCAACCCCCGACGCCAACGATCTCGTGCGCGCCGCGATCGAGCGCCTGCGCAAGTCGCCTGAGAGCAAAGCGGCTGAGGCCAAAGCTTCCGACACAAAGGCTTCCGACAACAAGTCTTCCGAGACCAAGCCTTCCGAGACCAAGTCTTCCGAGACCAAGTCGCCCGAGAAGATTCAGGAGCCTGCGGTGCGTGAAGCCGCCCGCACCCCGGAGGCCCCGCGTGTCATTCCCGTGGATACGTCATCGGTGCGTCCGTTGCCGCCGCCGATCACGGTCTCGACACCAGCAGCCGAGGCCTATGGCAATGGCGGCTCGTCGCAGGCGGGCCCGCCCTATACGGCCTCGGTCGGCAACGAGAATCCGAATCGGCTGACGCCCCCGGCTGATATTCCGGTCCCGATGATCGCGCCCCCGCTCGATCTGCGCGCCGATGCCGGAGCGTCCATGCCGCGGCCGAAGACCAATGTCGCCGACGACATGCTGTCGGGCGTCAAGTCCATGTTCCATTCCGTTCTGCCGAAGAGCGTCACCCCGGATTAAGGCGGCGCCTGCGCTGCGCCAGAATCGTCAACCGCCGACGCGGGCGAGGCCGCTGCGGGCGACGTCGTCGCGTGGACGAAGCGAGACTGCCTTGGTGTAGGACGCTGCCGCCTTGGTCCTGTCGCCCAGCCGTTCATAGGCTTGCCCGCGTATGGTCCAGACCTGGGCATTGTGGGGATCGGCCTCGGAAGCCTCATCCAGGTCGGCCGCTGCCTCCTTGACCTTGCCGAGGGCGAGATAGCTGATGGCGCGGCCGAGCAGCGGCTCGACCTTCTGCGGGTTTAGGCCGCTCGCGGCGCTGAAATCGGCGATCGCGAAATCGTGCTGGTTCTTGCCCTGGTAGATCAGGGCGCGGCCATAGAGCGCCTGCGCATTGTAGGGATCGAGTCCGACCGCGTGATTGAACTCATCGAGCGCGGCCGCCGTCTCGCCGGACTTTGCCAGGGCCTGGGCCTTTGCCGTATGGGCCTGGGCCTCACTGACATTGCCGGCGCTGACCACGTTTTCGGCGGTCGCAGCTGCCCTGGGTGCCTCCTGCGGCTTCTCCTTCTCCGGCGTCAGCGATCCCAGGTCGAAGGAGCAGCCGCACAGCGAAATCCCCATCAAGGCCAGCGCAAACGGCTGTAGCAAGATGTGGCGTAACCGCGCCAAGCGCGGCTTGGGGAAAGGGGAGGCCATCTACGGTTCGCTCGAGCTGGTGCCGCATCGGTAGTGCCCCATCCCAGGAAGGCACCGTTCACAAAACAATAACGCGGGCCAAGGGCCCGCGTTATCGAAAACTGAAGTCTCTCAAGTTTGGTAAATCAGCGCGGTCCGCGCGGACCAGCACTTGCACCGGCACCAGGGCCACCGCGACCGCCACGATCACCGCCGGGGCCGGCGCCGAACACCGGCTTCGGCTTCATCGGCAGCAGGCCTTCGCGCTGCAGCTTCTTGCGGGCCAGCTTGCGTGCGCGACGCACGGCTTCGGCCTTTTCGCGGGCCTTCTTCTCGGAGGGCTTTTCGTAGTGACCGCGGAGCTTCATCTCGCGGAAAATACCCTCGCGCTGCATCTTCTTCTTGAGCGCCTTGAGGGCTTGATCGACATTGTTATCGCGAACGAGAACCTGCACGCGGCATCCTCTTCAGTGGATCGGATTTGAATTCTGGTAAGTCAAAGGGGATGGCGAAACGCACACGCCCTTAACCTTGAGGGCGCGGATGTATCAGACAAAACTTGGGATGTCCACCGGCCAAGCGGGTTTTCGGGCCAAGTTCAGCCATTAAATGAGGCAAAATACCTCTGCGCGGCCCTGATTTGGGAGATTTGACGCCAAGGGTGGGGCCGTTTCCGGAGCTTTGTTCCGGTATCTTTGAAAGCAGGGGACGACACATGGATATGAAGAAATACGCGGCCGAGGCTATCGGCACCTTTTGGCTCACATTCGCAGGTTGCGGAAGTGCTGTGATCGCAGCCGGCTTTCCGCAGGTCGGCATCGGCCTGGTCGGTGTCTCCCTCGCATTCGGGCTGAGCGTGGTCACCATGGCCTACGCGATCGGCCACATCTCAGGCTGCCATCTCAATCCGGCCGTCACCGTCGGTCTTGCCGCCGGCGGACGTTTTCCGGCCGGACAGATCCTGCCTTATGTGATCGCGCAGGTCGCCGGCGCGATCGTGGCCGCGTGGCTTCTCTACGTCATTGCAAGCGGAGCTCCCGGCTTCGACGTCAGCAAAGGATTCGCGTCCAACGGCTACGACGCCCATTCTCCCGGCCAGTACAGCATGATCGTGTGCTTCCTCACCGAGGTGGTGATGACCATGATGTTCCTGTTCATCATCATGGGCGCCACCCACGGCCGCGCGCCCGCGGGCTTTGCGCCGCTGGCGATCGGGCTCGCGCTGGTGATGATCCATCTCGTCAGCATCCCCGTCACCAACACCTCGGTGAACCCGGCGCGCAGCACGGGACCGGCGCTGTTCGTCGGCGGCTGGGCGCTGTCGCAGCTCTGGCTGTTCTGGGTCGCGCCACTGATCGGCGGCGCGCTTGGCGGGGTGATCTATCGCTGGCTCAGCGACGAACCCACCGGCGTCGTCGCTGGCGCAAAGACGGCGTAATCGCAAAGCGGGATCGCGGCATGCGCCGCGGTCCCGTCAATCGCCGGTCGTGGGTCGCACTTCGGTGACATGCCCCATCTTGCGGCCGGGGCGCGGCGCGCCCTTGCCGTAGATGTGCACGGTCGCGCCCGGCACGCTCAGCCACTTGTCATATTCGTTGATCTCGTCGCCGATCAGATTGGTCATGGTGACGACCTCGCCGTGGCGCACGGGCTTGCCGAGGGGCCAGCCGGCAATGGCGCGGATGTGCTGCTCGAACTGCGAGACGGATGCGCCGTCGAGCGTCCAGTGTCCGGAATTGTGCACGCGCGGAGCGATCTCGTTGACCAGCACCTTGGGTCCGGTGCCGTTGGCGAGCACGAACATCTCGACGGCAAGCACGCCGACATAATCGAGCGCGCCCGCGATCTTGCCGGCAATGCTGCGCGCTTCCTCGGCGAGCACGTCCGGGATCCGGGCGGGCGCTCGGGAGATCTTCAGGATGTGGTCGCGGTGCTCGTTTTCGGTGACGTCGAAACACTCGACCTGGCCTGTCGCGGAGCGGGCGGCGATCACGGAAATCTCACGTTCGTACGGCACGAAGGCTTCCAGGATGGCCGATTTGGTGGCGAGACTGGTCCACACTTTCGCGACGTCGTCGCCCTCGCGGATGATGGCCTGGCCCTTGCCGTCATAGCCGAAGCGGCGGGTCTTCAGCACCGCCGGAAGGCCGATTCTGGCGATAGCCTCGCGCAACGACGGGACCGAGGTGACGTCGGCATAGGCTGCGGTGCCGATGCCCAGCCGCGTCACGAAATCCTTCTCGGCGAGCCGGTCCTGGGTGGTCTCAAGGATCTTGCGGTTGGGCAGCACGGGACGGCGCGCATCCAGCACCATCGCGGCCGCGGACGGCACGTTCTCGAATTCGTAGGTGATGACATCGACGTCGTTGGCGAACAGCTCGAGTGCTTCGACATCGGCATATTCAGCGCAGGTCGCATTCAAGACGACGTCGAAGGCCGGTGAATCCGGATCGGGCGAGAACACCTGGCAGCGCAGGCCGAGCCGTGCCGCCGCCATAGCCAGCATCCGCCCTAATTGTCCGCCGCCGAGGATGCCAATGGTGTCGCCGGGCTTCAGCTTCACCTGCTTTGCGTCAGTCACGCCTTGTCCTCCGGGCGCTCGGCCACGGCCTCGGTCTGCGCCTTGCGCCAGGCGGCGAGGCGATCGGACAAGGCCGGGTCGGATAAGGCCAGCACGGCGGCCGCCAACAGCGCCGCATTGATGGCGCCGGCCTTGCCGATGGCGAGGGTGCCGACCGGGATGCCTGCGGGCATCTGGACGATCGAATAGAGCGAATCGATGCCCTTCAGCGTCCTGGATTCGACTGGGACGCCGAACACGGGCAGTTCCGTCAGCGCTGCCGCCATGCCGGGCAGGTGCGCAGCGCCGCCCGCGCCGGCGATGATGACCTTGTAACCGGCCCCCTTGGCGCCCTTGGCGAACGCAAACAGCCGATCGGGGGTGCGGTGTGCCGAAACGATGCGAGTGTCGGCGACAACGCCGAGCGCTGCAAGCGTGTCGGCGGTATGCCGCATCGTGTCCCAGTCCGACTGGCTTCCCATGATGATGGCGATTGGCGCGGTCATGACGTCAATTGTGCTCGAAAAACAGGAAGATAGGCCAGATTAGCGGTTCCGGCCGGTTGCTCGCAAGGCGGTGGCAAGGAGAAGGGAATGCACTATCCTGTCTTGGTGAATCCCCGCAAGCCTTCATTGAGCAGGATGCCCATGAAGAAACCAAAAAGGGCGAGCGCTGCGAAGGCCAAAAAGGGCCCGAAAACCAGCGCCGGTCGCTCCAAAGTTGCTCCCAAGCGTCTGGCCAAGAGTCGGGCCAAGGGCCCGGCCAAGCTTCCGGCGCGGCGTGGAGCGTCGGCCGCTGGCGGCGCCAAAGGGGCCATGAAGCCGGCCGTCAACGCGACCATCCGCGACCTCCGGAGCAAGCTCAAGGGGGCGCTGCGGCGGGTCGCGGAGCTCGAGGCAGCCGCCGACACCGACTTCCTGCTGGAAATTCCGAACCGGCGCGGCTTCGAACGTGAGCTCGCTCGCGCCGTCGCCTACATGAAGCGCTACCGCGCCAGCGGCGCGCTGATCGTCCTCGACGTCGATCGGCTGAAGCCGATCAACGATTCCTTCGGCCATGCGGCCGGCGACGAGGTGCTGAAGGCGATTGCCGCCACGCTGACGCGGCAGATCCGCGCCTCGGACGTGGTGGGCCGCCTCGGCGGCGACGAGTTCGCGCTGCTGCTCTGGAATCTCAGCGAGACCGACGCCAAGGCGAAGGCCGCGGCTTTCGAGCAGGCCGTCGACGAATTGTCCTTTGTCTTTCGCGGCCAGCACGTGAGCGCGGGCGCTTCCGCCGGCGTCGCCCTGCTTGGAGTGCAGTCCGACTCCACGCGGGCCCTGGAGGAGGCCGATGCCGCCATGTATGTGCGCAAGGCGCACCGGCGGCACGAGCCGCACATCAGGCTCGTCAGCAGCTAGTTAAAGTGTGCCGAGGTCTTTCGGTACGTTGCCGAAGCTGCGGAGCAGTTTGGCGTCGCCGAATTCGCCGGTCATGGGATCGCCGCTGCGGCTGAACGCGACCGCGCCGGTGTGGCCGGCGCCGCGCGACATGATCTCGGCGCGCCGTAGCGCGGCCGCCGCGCTCTGGCATTCCTCGGCCGCACCTGCGACCGGCGAGCCGTCCTCGTCGGTCAGGAAAGGTAATGCAACGTAATAGGTGACATCGGACATGGTCGGCTCCGATAGCTGACAGTCAGGCGGCGCTACTCTTGCTGCGCGAGGTCTCCGGAATGCAGCCTGCGGAAACCGCCGCCTGCAATTCCTCCAGCTCGGCCTCCAGATATTCATTGGCCATGATCAGCGCCTTGATGGTGCTGCGCAGATTGCCGTCGCACATCGCGATCGCCTGATCACAGGCTTGTTCATAATGGCCGTTGTCGAGAAGGGCGGCTGCCGACATCTGCGTTTTCCTTGGACGGTTTTCCGGGGGGCGTTGGTGTCTAAATGTTCTTATTTTGTTCCTTTTGAGTCAAGCGGATTCACATGCGGCGGGTCGCCGTGAGCTGTCCTCCTGTGGATCAGGCGATGATATCGGGCGTGATCTGGTCTTCGATGAACGCGATACGGTCACGCAACAACAGCTTGCGTTTCTTCAACCGCTGTAACCGCAACAGGTCGGGGGCGGGCGATTGATGCAGTGCATCGATCGCCGCATCAAGATCTCGGTGTTCCTGGTGCAACCGGGCGAGCTCGGATTCGAGTTCGCGCGCATCTTCATTGGTCATGTCTGCGGTGGCCGAAAAACCGATAGGCGTGAGATTAAGGCTGTGGATGCCCTGTGGAAACTATCGTCCTTGCGCGCCGTGATCGCAAGCGATCTCGGGCTGTCCCGCGTCGATCTCCCGCGGGATATTTCTGCGGTCGCTTCGACGTTGCGCAAGCGCATTGATATCACGGATTTTTCCCGCGTGGTTCCCTTACTCACGCTTCGTTACATATGAATTTTCAAAAATGACAGTGCGACGACGGATACCCATCGACAGAACGAATCGGTGATGTACACTTCGTCGTCCGGTCGAATCCAAGGTTCACCCCTACCGAGGAGGTTTCGAATGACAATTCAGGCACATCTGGTTGAATTGGAACGGAAGCACAAAACTCTCGAAAACGAATTGCACGAAGCTCTCGTGCACCTTTCAACAGACGACCTGCAAATTGTTGAGTTGAAGCGCCGGAAGTTGATGGTCAAGGACCAGATCGAGCGTCTCAGGCACGGCGACACGCTCCACTAGTAACCCCGTAACAGCGTAGAGTTGATCGCACCCTTTCAGGCAGGGATGGGAGCCTTTGCGCTCATCCCTGCTGCAAGGCGCGCAGCGTGCAAGGATTTCGCCGCTCTAGCTTCTTGTCTGGACGCGCTTCTTTACGCGCAACCGGAATCCCCTTCGCTTTAAACCACTAGATGTTTGCGAGCTCGGCAACGTGATCCGCGATCGCGAGCGATGACGTCAATCCGGGCGACTCGATGCCGAACAGATTGATCAGGCCTTCGACGCCGTGATCGCGCGGGCCCTGCATCAAGAAATCCTGCGTGGCCACCGCCGGCGGCACGATCTTCGGGCGGATGCCCGAATAGCTCGGCATGAGCGCGCCGTCAGGCAACGTCGGCCAGTATCTGCGGATCGCCGGGTAGAAGCGCTCGGCGCGTGACGGGTCGACCTCATAGTCGATCGTCTCGATCCACTCGACGTCGGGGCCGAAACGCGCCTGTCCTGCCATGTCCAGCGTCAGATGCACCCCTAGCCCACCGGGCTCGGGCACCGGATAGATCAGGCGCGAGAACGGTGCCCTGGCATTGCAGCTGAAGTAGTTTCCCTTGGCGAGGTAGGCCGTCGGGATCCGTTCCAGCGGCATGCCCTCGATGTTGCGCGCCACGGTGGTCGCCGAGAGCCCGGCGGCGTTGACGAGGAGGCTGCATTGCAGCGTCATCGGCGCTTCGCCGCCCGCCTCGATCTCGATGACGCCGGCGGTCGCCTTGGCACGGATCAGCGGGGTGTGGAACGCGAAGGCCGCGCCCGCGTCCTCGGCTTCGCCGCGCAGCGAGAGCATGTAGGCGTGGCTGTCGATGATGCCGGTCGACGGCGACAGCAGCGCGGCGTCGCAGGCGAGCGCCGGCTCCAGCCCACGTGCCGCATCGCCCGTGAGCAACTGCATGTCGAGCACGCCGTTGGCCTCGGCATGCGCCTTGATCGATTGCAGCTTCTCGGTCTCTTTCGGATTGGTCGCGACGATCAGCTTGCCGCAATTCCTGTGCGGGATGCCGCGCTCGGAACAGTAACGATAGAGCGCGTGCTTGCCGTCGACGCACATGCGCGCCATCCAGCTTCCGGCGCGGTAGTAGATGCCGGCATGGATCACCTCGCTGTTGCGCGAGGAGGTGATGGTGCCGATGGCCTCGGCTTGCTCGAGCACGATCACCTCGCGCCCGGCTTGCGCCAGCTTTCGAGCCACCGCGAGCCCGATCACGCCGGCTCCGATGACGACGCAGTCCACCCTATCCATGGTTGTGCAGGACGTCCGCTCGAAGCGACGAAGGCCTCACGCCTGGAAACGGCGGCGCGGGGGCGTTTTCCGTTAAGGAAGCATTTATCATGTCAGGGCAATTGCCGTATTTGATGCCACATTTTTCCGTTGCTCGTACAGGCGTTTACCCGATCCAAACCCGCCAGGCCAGACAATCCGACGTTGAAATCGCGGGTGGCTGATGGCTGAGAAGAACTGGCACGCGGGCAGCGCGCTTCCGATTGCGATGCAGGCCGTCGTGTGCCTGGCCGCAGCGGTCGCGCCTGCGCGCGCCTTTGCCCTCTCCGACAGCTTCAGCCCTCCGAGCTACCTCGGCCACCTCGATCCCAACGTGATCTGGGAAGCCCTGATCGCGGGAATTGTGATCTGTTCGTTCTTCGCCGCGATCGCGCTATGGATCCATTCCTCACTGCGCCGGACTAGGCGTTTGCAGCTGCGGCGCAATGCCTTTGTCTCCTCCGCCATGAACAACCTCAACCAGGGCGTGGTGATGACGGATGCGCAGCGGCGCATCATCTTCTGCAACGACCGCTATCTCGATATCTACGGCTTGATGCGGTCGGACATCTGGGCCGGAATGACCGGCCACGACATCCTTGAGCTGCGGCGCCAGCGTGGCGTGCTCGGCGGCGCTTCCGACGACGAGTTCTATGAGAAGGCGGCAAGCCCGAACGGCCTGATAACCGAACTGCCGGACGGGCGGGCCATCCTGGTGAAGTATTTCGTGCTGCCCAACGGCGGCTCGGTGGCGACCCATCTGGACGTCAGCGAGCAGCGCAGGCTGTCCCGGCAGCTCGCCTCCACCAAGCAGTTCCTGGAAACATTGCTGGACCACGTACCGGCCTGCGTGGCGGCGAAGAACATCGAGGATGGTCGCTACATTTTCGCCAATAGCGCCTATGAGCGCTTCTGGGGTTTCTCACGCGATCATGCCGTCGGCAAGAACGCCCGCGAGCTGTTTGCGCCCATCTCGGCGGACAGCATCGAGGCGACCGACCGGGCGGCACTCGATTCGCCGGACGGCCAGTTTCGCAACGAATTCGAGGTCGACCGCGCCGGTGAGCGGCGCATGGTTGCCTCGATCCGGATCGTGGTCCGCAACGAGAGCAACAAGCCCGAATTCCTGATGCTCGTGTTCGAGGACATCACCGATCGCCGCTCGCTGTCGAAGGAGCTGGAGAGCACGAAGAAGTTCCTGGAGCTCGTGGTCGACAACATCCCGGTGGCCCTGATCGTCGAGCAGGTCAAGGACGGCCGCTACCTGCTCGCCAACCGCAGCGCGGAGACGATCCTCAACCGCAGGCGCGAGGAAGCCACGGGCCTGACCGCGTCCGACATCTTCAATCCCAAGGAAGCCAAGCTGATCATCGCGCGCGACGAAGCCGCGATCAAGAAGCGTGGGATGATCACCGAAGAGCACCCGATCTCCACCAAGGACGGGCTGCGGCTGTTCCTCACCCGCCGCGCCACCGTGCTGGGCGACACCGGCGAGCCGCAATATCTGATCAAGACCCACGAGGACGTCACCGATCGCCGGCAGACCGAGTCGCGCATGGCGCACATGGCCTACCACGACGGCCTCACCGATTTGCCGAACCGTGCCGCTTTCCTGCAGGCGTTGACCCAGATGATCGAGGCCTGCGAGGGCACCGGCGAGGAGTTCGCGGTTCTGTGCGTCGATCTCGACGGCCTCAAGGAGGTCAATGACGTCTTCGGCCATGCGCACGGCGACAAGCTCCTGGTCGAGGTGGCCCAGCGGCTCCAGGATTCCGCGCGCGGCGGCGTGGTGGCGCGCCTGTCCGGCGATGAGTTCGGCCTGATCATCGACGGCAAGCAGCCGGAGGCGGGCCTCGCGCTGGCGCAGCAGATCGGTGATGCCGTCGCCAAGGAATTCCAGATCGACGGCCGCCCGGTCCGCGCCGGCGTCACCACCGGCATGTCGATCTTCCCGCACAACGGCGCCGACGCCGCCTCGCTGCTCGCCAATGCCGGCGCGGCGCTGTTCCGCGCCAAGCAGAAATCGCGCGGCACGATCAGCCTGTTCCAGCCGGAGATGGACCAGCAGATCCGCGATCGCCGCGTGCTGCACCAGGACCTCTCGATGGCGATCAAGAATGGCGAGCTCTCGCTCGCCTTCCAGCCGCAGGGGACTGCGGGCCACAGCGTCGCCGAGAGCGATATCATCGGTTTCGAGGCGCTGGCGCGCTGGCAGCACCCGGTGCGCGGCCAGGTTTCCCCGGCCGAATTCATTCCGATCGCGGAGGAAAGCGGCCTGATCGTCGAGATGGGCGAGTGGATCCTGCGCGAGGCCTGCCGCGAGGCCGCCTCCTGGCCGACGCCGCTTCAGGTCGCGGTCAACCTGTCGCCGGCGCAGTTCATGCACGGCGACGTGGTCGGGCTCGTCCATTCCATTCTGCTCGAGACGGGTCTCGCACCCGGCCGGTTAGAGCTTGAGATCACCGAGGGCGTGCTGATCGAGGACTTCGATCGCGGTCTTGCGCTGCTGCGCCGGCTCAAGGCGCTCGGCGTGCGCATCTCCATGGACGATTTCGGCAGCGGTTATTCCTCGCTGAGCTATCTCCAGGCGTTCCCGTTCGACAAGATCAAGATCGACCGCGCCTTCATCATCAATCTCGGCCGCAACCCGCAATCGGCGGCGATCGTGCGCGCGGTGATCGATCTCGGCCATGGCCTGGAAATGTCGATCGTCGCCGAGGGCGTCGAGACGTTGGAACAACTTGCCTTCCTCGCCGCGGAAGGCTGCGACGGCGTGCAGGGCTATCTGCTCGGCAAGCCCCTGCCGATCGGGAAATATGCCGGCCTCGTCGGTCGCGCCGAAGTCATGGAGCTTGCGCTCAAGACCGGTTAGTGATGGTAGGCGCTTCGTTCGCTTCCATTCGACGGCTTCATGGCGGATTACGACCTTGCGATCATCGGGGGCGGCCTGAACGGTGTCAGCCTCGCGCGCGATGCCGCCGGCCGCGGCCTGCGGGTCATCCTGTTGGAGCAGGGCGATCTGGGCGGCGCGGCGTCCTCGGCAACACCGCGGCTGATCCACGGCGATCTCTCGGTCCTGGAACGGCGCGGCTTCCGACGGGTGCGCCGGGCGCTCGCCGAGCGCCGGACCTGGCTCCGGATCGCGCCGCATCTGGTTCGGCCGATGCGCTTCGTGATCCCGGCGCATTCCGACGAGCGCCCGCCATGGCTGCTGCGACTCGGCCTGCTCCTCTACGACAGCCTCACCAGCCGGAGCGGCCTGCCAGCAACGGCGACCCTCGACATCACGCATCATCCGGTCGGCAACGCGCTGAAACGACCATTCGGCACGGCCTTCGAATATTCGGATTGCGTCGTCGACGATTCCCGAGTGGTGGTGCTCACGGCACTGGATGCGGCCGAGCGTGGCGCCGTGATTCGGACTGGAGCGCGCTGTGTGCGTGCCGATCGAACCGACACATGGCGGCTCGCGGTGGTCGACCGCGGCCATCGTCGCACGATCACGGCCCGGGCACTCGCCAACGCCACCGGCGGCTGGACGTCGATGGTCGCCGAGACCGTGCTGCGGCAGCCGCAACCCGCCATGGCGGCGATGCAGATGAGCCAGATCATCGTCCCGCGGCTGTTCGATTCCGATAACGTCTACGTCTTCCAGAACAGCGATGGCCGGCTGATCTTCGCGAGTCCCCTCGATCGCGACTTTACGCTGATCGGCACAATCACGCACGATTTCACCGGCGATCCCGCGATCGTCGCGATGCGGGGGGCCGACGTCGGCTATCTCTGTGAGGCGGCCAGTCGCTATTTCCGCGAGCGCGTCGCCCCGACCGACGTGGTGCGGGCGGTCTCCGGCGTCAACCTGACGCTTGCGTCCGCGCGCCGGCGTGACGGCACCACGCTGTTCCACGCGCGGCGGCGCAAGGCGCCGCTGATCACGATGTTCGGCGGTGACGTCACCACATCGCGCCTGCGGGCGGAGCGCGCGGTGACGAAGTTGACGCCGTTCTATCCGATGTCGCCGCCCTGGACCGCAGGCGCGGCGCTGCCGGGCGGAGATTTCGCGTGGGACCGTTTCGACACCGAGGTCGATCTTGCGCGTGACCGCTGGCGCTTTCTCTCGGAGACGCAGGCCCAACGCTTCGTCGCGGCCTATGGCTCGCGGCTGCCGGCTGTGCTCGGTGAGGCAAAGACCCGCGACGATCTCGGCCCGGCCTTCGGTCCCGAGTTGACGGGCGCCGAGGTGCGCTATCTCATGACCCACGAATGGGCGCGTTTTCCCGAGGACATCCTGTGGCGCCGCTCCAAGCTCGGCCTGACAATGTCGGCGGAGGGATGCGATGCGCTGGCTGCGTTCATGGCGAATCCGATGTGAACGAACCGCCTCTAACCGGTTGAGTGAGGGACGATCGGCCGCTAGCGTGCGGCGGGATTGAGGTTGGCAGGGACCATGACTGACGAGTTGGCCAGAACAGACGCCGCTGCGGATCCGGTCGGAGAGACGCAGTTCGCGGCCAGCGAGCCGCTGCTGCGCATCGAGGGCGTCGCCAAGACCTTCGGGACGTTCCGGGCCGTCGACGGCGTGTCGCTCGACATCAAGACCGGCGAGTTCTTTGCGCTGCTCGGCCCCAGCGGCTGCGGCAAGACCACGCTTCTGCGCATGCTCGCCGGTTTCGAAGCGCCGGATCAAGGACGCATCCTGCTCGGCGGCAAGGACATCGCGCAGGCGCTGCCGCATGAGCGGCCGATCAACATGATGTTCCAGAACTACGCGCTGTTTCCGCACCTGTCGGTGCGCGACAACATCGCCTTCGGCCTGAAGCGCGCCGGCATGGCGCGCGCCGACATTGCCACGCGTGTGGCGGAGATGGTCGCGCTGGTGAAGCTCGACGGGCTCGAGAAGCGCAAGCCCGACCAGCTCTCCGGGGGGCAGCGCCAACGTGTGGCGTTGGCGCGTGCACTGGCGCGGCGGCCGCAGCTCCTTCTGCTCGATGAGCCGCTCGCAGCGCTGGACAAGAAGCTGCGCGAGAGTACCCAAGGCGAGCTGATGGAGCTTCAGCGCCGGCTCGGCATGACCTTCATCATCGTCACCCACGATCAGGAAGAGGCGATGACGATGGCGAGCCGGATCGGCGTGATGAGAGACGGCAAGCTCGCGCAGGTTGCTAGCTCGCGCGAACTCTACGAGGCGCCACGCTCGCGCTGGATCGCGGAGTTTGTCGGCGACGTCAATTTGTTCGACGCCGAGTCCAAATTGCGCGACGGTCATCGCCTGGTGATAGGCACGCGCGATGCGGGACCGCTGGTGGTGGCGGAGCCGCGCGAGCCGTTCGGCGAGGTCAGATTATCGGTTGCGATCCGCCCCGAAAAGGTCAAGCTCTCGCGCCGTGGTCCGGTGAGGGAAGCCGGTCATGAAACGGCGATCAACCAGCTCGACGGCGTGATTGCCGACATCTGCTATCTCGGCGGCACCACCACCTACAAGGTGAAGCTCGACGCCGGCGGGATGGTGCAGGCTTCGGTCGCCAACAGCGCGCGCCTCGACGTCGACGCCTACAGCCTGAACCAGCCTGTCGTCGCCTGGTTCACGCCCGACGACTGCGTGGTGCTGCCGTCATGAGCGCGCGCCGCATCTTCGCGCGACCGGCTCGCCTTGCCGCGATCGCGCCCTATGTCTGGATGGTGCTGTTCTTCCTGGTGCCGTTCGGCTTCGTGCTGAAGATCAGCCTGTCGCAGACGGCGATCGCGCAGCCGCCTTACGAGCCGGTGTTCGACCTGATGGCGGGATGGGGGACGCTGAAGATCGCCTTTGCCGCGTTGTCGATCGACAATTTCAGGCTGCTCGTCTCCGACGATATCTACGTGTTCGCCTATGTGCGTAGCCTCATCGTCGCTGTCACCGCGACCGCGCTGTTGCTCCTGATCGGTTATCCCATCGCCTACGGCATGGCGCGGCTGCCGACGCGCTGGCAAGCCGTGGCGATGGTGCTCGTGATCGTGCCGTTCTGGACCTCGTTCCTGATCCGGATCTATGCCTGGATCAACATCCTCCAGCACGACGGCCTGCTCAACCAGATCCTGCTGGCGCTGCATCTGGTCAGCCAGCCGGTGGTGTGGCTCTCCACCGACAGCGCGATGTATATCGGCATCGTCTATTCCTACCTGCCGTTCATGATCCTGCCGCTCTACGCCACGCTGGCCAAAATGGAGCCGGTGCTGGAGGAGGCGGCCTCGGATCTCGGTGCGCCGCGCTGGCAGGTGTTCTGGCTCGTCACCTTCCCGCTGTCGCTGCCCGGCGTCGGCGCCGGCGTGCTGCTGTGCTTCATCCCCATCGTCGGCGAGTTCGTCATTCCGGATCTCCTGGCCGGCTCCAATGCGCTGATGATCGGCCAGACGCTGTGGCTCGAGTTCTTCACCAACAAGGACTGGCCGGTCGCCTCCGCCGCGGCCATCGTGCTGTTGGTGGTGCTGCTGGTCCCGCTGCTGCTATATGAACGGCTGCAGAAGCGGCAGCTGGAACAGGGGCGGTGAGGCGATGCGCAAGGTCTCCCGCCTGTCCCGCTTCAACGTCGCCTCGCTCGCGCTGGGTCTGGCCTTCCTCTACCTGCCGATCCTGATCCTCGTCGTCTATTCCTTCAACGCCTCGCGCCTGGTGACGGTGTGGGGCGGCTGGTCGCTGCGCTGGTATCACGAGTTCTTCAATGACCGTGCCATGATCGAGGCGGCCTGGATGAGCCTGCGCGTCGCGGTCTCGTCGGCGACCATTGCGACCCTGATCGGCACGCTCGCCGCCGTGGCGCTGTCGCGAGGCGAGCGGTTCCGCGGCCGCACCCTGTTCTCCGGCATGCTCTATGCGCCGCTGGTGATGCCGGAGGTGATTACCGGGTTGTCGCTGCTGCTGCTGTTCGTGGCGCTGAACGCCGAGCGCGGCTTCTGGACGGTCACGATCGCCCATACCACGCTGACGATGTGCTTCGTCGCCGTCGTCGTGCAGTCCCGCCTCGGCTCGCTCGACCGCTCCTTGGAAGAGGCCGCGATGGACCTCGGCTGCGATCCGGTGCGCGCGTTCGTGGCCGTGACGCTGCCGCTGATCGCGCCCGCGATCGTCGCGGGCTGGATGCTCGCCTTCACGCTGTCGCTGGACGATCTCGTGATCGCGAGCTTCACCACCGGCCCGGGCTCGGCGACGCTGCCGATCCGGATCTATTCGGAGGTGCGGCTGGGCGTGAAGCCCGAGATCAACGCGATCTGCACGCTGGTGATCGCCTTGATCGCGGCCGTCATCGTGATCGCCTCGCTCGCCTCGAAACTGTCGAGCTCGCAGGGCGAGAGCGCGGCGCCGCTTTAGACGGGAGGCATCGTGACATTCACCTACCAGGTGCTCGTCCACACGCCGCTCTGGGTCTTCGCGTTGTTCGCCTATCTGGTCTGGCAGGGCATCAAGGCGATGCAGCCGCGCAGGACGCCGATCTGGCGTGCGCTGATCGTGCCGGTCGTGTTCATCGTCTGGGGCGTCTCACGGATCGGCTCTGGACATCAGGACGGCACGTGGCCACTGGTCGCCTGGATCGCGGCGGCACTGGTGCTGCTGCCGCTCGGCGTGCTGACGCCGCGTCCGTTCGATGTCGATCACACGACCGGGGAGATCATTCGTCCCGGCAGCGCGTTTGCGCTGGTCCGCAATCTCGTCGTGTTCTCTCTGCAGTACACAGTTGGCGTGATCACGGCGATCAATGCCGGCGATCGCGCGCTGGCCTTCATCGCCGGCCGCGCGATTTCGGGCGCGACCGCGGGCTATTTCATCGGCTCGACGATCGCGCTTCTGATCGCGTATCGCCGCAAGAGCGCGGCCGATGTTTAGGACTTCACCGCACCTGCCGTGAGCCCGCCCACCATGTAGCGCTTGAAGGCGTAATAGACCGCGGCCGGCGGCAGCGCGTAGATGAAGCCGGTGGTCATCAACAGCTCCCACGGCGAGTCGTCGGCGGCGAGGAAGTTGCCGAGCGCGACCGGCAGTGTGATGTCGGTGTCCTTGGACAAGAGCAGGAACGCGTAGAGGTATTCGTTCCAGGCCAGCAGCACGGCATAGGTGCCGATCGCGACCAGCGAGGGCATCATCAGCGGCACATAGACCAAGCGGAACAGCTGCAGCGTGGTCGCGCCGTCCATCACGGCGGCCTCGTCGAGCTCGACCGGCAGCTTGTCGGACGCCTGCTTCAGCACCCAGATCGCATAAGGCGAGGCGATCGTCACCATGGCCAGGATCAGCGACCAGTGATTGTTGAGCAGGCCGTAAGTGCCCATGGTGCGGTACATCGGCACGGCGAGGAACGCCGCCGGGATGAAGTAGGTGAACAGCGCGAGATTCATCACCCAGCGGCCGCCCGGCACCTTAAGCCGCGAGATCGAGAATGCGGCGGCGGTCGCGATGAACAAGGTCAGCGCGCCGGCGGCCAGTGCGATCACAGTCGAGTTCCAGAACTGGATCCAGAAGTCGCGCAGGAAATAGTGCTCCTGGTAGAACACGATGTGGAAGTTGTGCAGCGTCGGATGATCCGGCCACAGCTTGCCCGAGAACGCGTCCTCCTTCGGCGAGATCGCGAAGAGGAACATGTGGTAGATCGGAATCATGGTCCAGATGAAGACCGGGATGCCGATCAGCAGGAGCTTGGCTTCGGTACCAACTTCGCGGAGGGTGGGAAGCTTCATCGCGACAACCGTTTCATCATGAAGTACATCAGCGGCAGCACGAACGGTATCGCGCAGACGATGGAGGCCATCGCAAGCGAGAGCTGGTCGAGCCGGAGATAGCGGATGCCGAGCGTCGACAGCACATGCGTGAGGTCGGCCGGCCCGCCGCCGGTGAGCAGATAGACGCTGTTGAAGTCGCCGAGCGTCCAGATCATCGAGAGCAGCGTGCAGGTGACGTAGAGCATCTGCATCGACGGCCAGGTGATGAAGCGGAATTTCTGCCACGGACTGGCGCCGTCGACTTCGGACGCCTCGTACAGATCCTGCGGGATCGCGAGCCGCCCGGTCAGCAGGATCAGCGTCCAGAACGGCAGCGACTTCCAGATATGCACGGCGATCGCCATGGTCAGCGCGACCGTCGGGTCGTTCAGCCAGTTCGGGCCGTCATCGCCGGTGAGGGAGAAGATGAAATGGTTGACCATGCCCCATTCCGGATTGAGCATGAAGCGGACCGACAGGATGGTCGGGATCGACGGCACCGCCCAAGGCAGGATGAAGATCACCGACAGCCATTTGATCCAGGGGCGCTGCTGCGCGAAGAAGCCGGACAGGAACAGCGCGATCAGCATCTTCACGTTGATGCCGATGACCAGGAAGATCAGCGTGTTGACCGCGGCGCGCGCGAAGATCGGGTCGTTGTACAGAGCGACATAGTTCGCCGGATTGCGCGCCAGCCACAGGCCGTAGCCGACGGGATAGACGACGAAGGCCAGGAAGACGAGTAGATAGGGCACAAGCAGCAAGATGCCCCAGACCTGCTGCGTGGTCAGGCGCGCCGACAGGGGAGGGGCCGGAATTGTGTCTGAGCCGGAAAGTGTGATCGCCATATCGCATACCCACCGAAAGCAACCGGTCGCGGAGAGCCGCGACCGGTATTAGCATATACCTTATTGCAGTCCGGGATCAGCCCGCGACCGCCTTGATGCGAGCGATCAGCTCGTCGACCGCCTTGTCCACCGGCACCTTCTCGCTGACGACGCGGTTCATCGCCTTGGCCCAGACGTTCTCGTTGTTCAGGATGGTGAACTTCCAGTTCTTGGTGAAGTCGAACGGGGCGGTGCCGCCCTTGAACTGCGCGTAGACCGCCTTGCGATGCCGGTCGGCCTGCCAGAACGGGCTCTCCTGGCTTTCCTTCGTCACCGGGAACCAGCGGCCGAGCGCACCCTCGATATAGGGCCGGACGTTCTCTTCCTGGAGCAGGAAGGCGATGAACTGCTTGGCCTCGGCCTTGTTCTTGGCCACGGAGAAGACCAGTCCGGTCTTGACGTCCGAGCGGTAGCGGATCGTCGAACCGTCCGGAGCCTTCGGGAAGGACGCGGTGATAATGTCCTCGCCATAGGCCTTCTTGCCGGCTTCGCGCTGCTCGGGCGTGAGCGCCTGGTTCTGGGAGTCCTCGAACCACTTCGCCGCGATCGAGATCGTGAAGTTGTGGGTCATCACGATGGTCTTGTTGTGGAACGCGACGTTGTTGTCGGGATCCTTCCAGGTCGTCGAGGACGGCGGGGTGCAGCCCTTGATGTAGGTGTCGGTGTAGTCCTTCATCGCCTTGATCAGGTTCTCGCGGACCTTGGGATCGTCGACCGTGAGCTTGCCGTCGTCGTCGACCAGCTTGACGTGATAGGCATCCATGAAGGTGTAGAACGACTGGAAGGCGTCGGTGGATTCCACGCCCATCGGCTGGCCGACGCCGTAGACGCGCTGGCCCGTCGCCTTGCGGATCCCCGGTTGCACCTTGTCGCACCAGAACGTCCAGTAGCCTTCCCAGTCGGTCGGGATGTCGGCGAGCTTGAAGCCGGCCTTCTCCAGCATGTCGTTCCAGATCTCGACATGCATGCTCTGCTGCTTCAGCGGGAAGCCGTAATAGGCCTTCTTCTTGGTGACGTCGTTATAGAGGATCGACGCATCCAGCGTGTTCTGCACGAACCGATCCTTGATCGGCTCCATGATGTCGGAGAGGTCCTCGAGCCTGCCTTCGTAGGCCCACTTGCCCTGCACCTGCACGTCGTAGGTGTCGGAATAGGCAACATCGGGCACGGTGCCTGAATCGAGTGCGGCGACCGTCTTCGGAATCATGTCCTGGATCGCGTACTGCGACAATTCGACCTTGATGCCGGTCTTGGCTTCGAACTTCTTGATCGTATCGAGCAGCGCGTCGTCTTCGGAGCGGTAGAAGCCCTTGCCCCACCAGACCGTAATCGTCTTCTGCTGCGCAAATGCGGGTGCAGCGGCTGCAAACAGCCCGGCCGCAGCGACCGCCAGTGATACTGCGCCAATAACCTTGGATTTCACGTTTTTCTCCCTCAAACGGCCGGTGTTTTTAACCGGTCGTATAAAACACTAGCGCATGGCCGTGGTACGATCTAGCGGCTTCTTGTCAGACATAGGTCGTGGGGTGTCGGGCGAGAGGAGATGCTTAATGCGCGCATCGATCCAATCGCTGCATCAATTCGCCCTGATCAATTCTGCGTCGATCGGCTGGTGCCGCTTGATCGCCGTCCTCAGTTGGACTTCGCGCCCTTGGCGTTCTCCGCTGTCGGCGCTTCGGCCGGTGCGGGACGTTTTCCGGTCCCGGTGATACGCTCGATCGCGGAGCGCACCGCGTCGCCCGGCTTGCGGTCTTTCAGCATGTCGAGCAGGGGCGCTGAGGCCGGCGAGCGGCGGATCAGGCTTTCCGGGTCGGGGAACACCAGGGGATCGTCCCAGGGGCCCTGCACGACGAAGGGCAATTCGAACCCCGACGCGCTGTTGAGGCTGGCCACGCCCTTCATGTCGTATTCGCGCGTCGGCACCGATGCGGTGCCGGTCATCGTGATCTTCGCCGCCGGTCCCTCGACGCGGATGTCCTCGGCGGTGGCCACGCCATCGGAGAACTTCACCGCGATAGTGAGATTGTCGTAAGGGGTGGAGCCGTTGCGGAAATTGCCGCCGCCGGACAGCGGCCGCCGCTCGAGCCGCTTCAGGAGCTGCTCGGCATTGAAGCCGGAGATCGCGCCGTCATGCCCGGTCACGGTGGCGCTGCCGTCGAGCGACTGCACGAGGCCGAACGGGCTCGAGCCGGACGCGAGGAGCGAGACGTTGATGTTGCCGCGCCCGGACAGCTTGTTGATACCGAACAGCTCGGAGGCGCAGGCCTGAAGGTCGACGTCGGTGAACTGGAACTGCGCCTTGATATCGGCGACGGTGTCGGAGCGCGCGATGCCGAACGAGCCCTTGGCGATGCCGCCATAGACCTGGGCTTCGCCGACCGAGAGCGCCAGCGTGCCGTTGCGCAGATTCGCGCCGATCGCGGTGCGGCCGAGTTTCGACGCCCCGACCGTTAGCTTGGCGGCCGACAGGCGCATGTCGAGGTCGGTGGTCGAGAGGGCGTTGAGGTCGAACAGCTGCCTGTTCCAGTCGCGCGCGCCGCTCGCGAGCAGGCGGAAGGTCGAGATATAGGGCGTGAAGTCGAGCGCGTCGGCTGCAAGCGTCGCCTGCAGCGTCTGACGGCCGTTATTGGCGTAGGTCATCACGCCCTCGGCGGTGTTGCCGTCGAGCTCGACATTGACATTGGTGAGCGCGATCGAGGCGCCGACGACATTGGCCCGCGCCTTCAGCGCGAAGCGGCCGAAGCCGCCGCTGGCGGGCTGCGGCTGGCCGGTCCAGCGCAGCGCGTTGCGCAAGGACGGGCTGTCGATGGTGAGCGTGCCCTCCATCATCGGGCTGGTGCGGTTGGCGACGCTGCCGTCGAAGGCGAGCTTGAGCGGTGCGCTCGCGATCCGCGCCTTCAACCCCGAGCGCTCGCCGGAGAGCGCGGCGACGAAATCGGAAAAGCTGATCGAGCCGTCGACCCGTTCGCCGCGCCAGTCGAACTGTCCGGTCGCGGCGAAGGAGCGCGAGATCGAGGGCCAGGCCAGCGACAGGTCGATGTCCTCGAACTTCTCGGTGCCGTGCGTGGCAGCGTCCTCGTAATCGAGCACGCCGTCCTGGATCCGGATCTCGGAGAACGACACCTGATTCTCGGCACCGGGCTTCATGGTGCGCGCGATGGTCTGGATGAACGGCGTCCAGTTGCTCTCGCCGTCCGGCTTCAGGCTGACATGGATGCGCGGCCGCAGCAGCGTCAGGTCGGCGATCTCGAACCGTTGCAGCAGCAGCGGCAGCAGCCGCAGGTTCGCGGTGAGCACGTCGACATGGAGCGCGGGATCGCTGGTACCGCCGCCCTTCAGGCCGACGTCATGGAAGGAGATGTAGCTTGCCGGCAGCACCGAAATGTCGATCGCGCCTGCGACATTGACCTCGAGTCCGGTGACGTCGCGGATCTGCGTTTCCACCGCCTTGCGCAGGGCGTCGCGATTGATGAGCCATGAGGTCGCGATCAGGGCGATCAGCGCCACGCCGAGCAGCGCCGCGATCGGCGTCCCGAGGCGCTTCATTCCTTGGGCCATGGTCAATGGCATGTCCTGATCGGGTTGGTCGCTGGAGCCAGAAGGCGGGCCGGGAAACCTGCGCGCCCCCACGCCCAAGACCTATTGTGTTAAGTGCCGCAACTTGATGGGTTTTCTTGTCGCTTTCAAGGCCACGGGAACGGTTGCGCCCACGGCTTGGGCAGCTTCTATCACCCAGCGGCGGAGCGGAGAACCCCGTATCATTGACGGCTTCGGACGATTTCGCCTAATAATCGCCGCCAATAAGGCGCGACGCCTGCAAGCCGAAGGTTCACTCGAAGGTTATTTGCATGAACAAGGTCTATCCCGACGCCAAGTCGGCTCTCGAGGGCGTTCTGAAAGACGGCATGATGATCATGTCGGGCGGCTTCGGCCTCTGCGGCATCGCCGAGACGCTGTCGGACGCGATCCGCGACTCCGGCGTCAAGGACCTGACGGTGGTTTCGAACAATGCCGGCGTCGACGGCATTGGCCTCAGCCGCCTGCTCGAAACCCGCCAGATCAAGAAGATGATCTCGTCCTATGTCGGCGAGAACAAGCTGTTTGCCCAGCAATTCCTCGCCGGCGAGCTGGAACTCGAATTCAATCCGCAGGGCACGCTGGCCGAGCGCATTCGCGCGGGCGGCGCCGGCATTCCGGCCTTCTACACCAAGACCGGCGTCGGCACGCTGATCGCCGAAGGCAAGGAAGTGAAGGAATTCGACGGGCAGAAATACCTGATGGAGCGCGGCCTGTTCGCCGACCTCGCCATCGTGCACGCCTGGAAGGGCGACACCGCAGGTAACCTCATCTACCGCAAGACCGCGCGCAACTTTAACCCAATGATGGCGACCGCCGCTAAAGTCACTGTGGCCGAGGTCGAGCATTTGGTTCCGGCCGGCGAACTCGATCCCGACCACATCCACACGCCCGGTCTTTTCGTCAAGCGCATCGTCGAGGTCGGAACGGCCAAGAAGCGCATCGAATTCCGCAACACCCGCCCGCGCACCGCCGCTTAAGCGTATCAGGAGAACCACATGGCCTGGACCCGTGAACAGATGGCTGCGCGCGCCGCGAAGGAATTGCGTGACGGCTACTACGTCAACCTCGGCATCGGCATCCCGACGCTGGTCTCGAACTACATCCCGGACGGCATGGACGTCAGCCTCCAGAGCGAGAACGGCATGCTCGGCATGGGCCCGTTCCCCTATGAGGGTGAAGAGGACGCCGATCTCATCAACGCCGGCAAGCAGACCGTGAGCGAGCTGCCGTCGACCTCGTATTTCTCGAGCGCGGATTCCTTCGGTATGATCCGTGGCGGCCACATGGATCTGTCGATCCTCGGTGCGATGCAGGTGGCCCAGAACGGCGATCTCGCCAACTGGATGATCCCCGGCAAGATGGTCAAGGGCATGGGCGGCGCGATGGATCTCGTCGCCGGCGTCAAGCGCGTGGTCGTTGTGATGGAGCATTCGGCCAAGGACGGTCCAAAGCTCCTGAAGCAGTGCAATTTGCCGCTGACCGGCGAGCGCGTGGTCGACATGGTCGTGACCGACCTGGCCGTCTTCACCATCGACAAGCACGGCAACGGCGGCATGGCGCTGATCGAGCTCGCCGACGGCGTTTCGCTCGACGAGGTCAAGGCCAAGACCGAAGCCGAATTCCGCGTCGCACTGAAGAACACGTAAGGTTTTCGCGAAGGGGGCGCGCATGACGATACGGTCTGCGCGTCCCGAAGACGCCGATTTCATCGCGCAAACCATCCTGTCATCGCAACGCGGCTACCGGCCGCGCGGCTGGTTCGACGTTGCGCTCGGTTTGCCGGAGGCGCAGTGCCGCGAGTTCGTCGCGCGCATCGTGGTCGCGCGCGCGGTGTCGATGTGGCACGTCTCGGAATTTCTGGTCGCCGAGATCGATGACAAGCCTGCGGCTGCCTTGTGTGCGCTACCGGCGGCCGGCACGGGACCAGCAGCTTGGCGTGCCATCGAAGAGATCGCTGCCGCGACCGGGCTCGCCCCGCCTGAGCTTGCCGCCATCCGCCAACGTGGCGGCTACACGCGCGCCTGCTGGGTTCAGGGCGGTGAGGGCGATTGGATGATCGAGTATGTCGCGACTGATCCCGCCTATCGTGGTCGCGGTCTCGTGCAGTCGCTGATCGCGCATGCGCTGGAGAAGGGGCGGGCGGCTGGATTTGCCCGGGCGACAATATCGTTCCTGATCGGCAACGAGCCCGCCGAGCGCGCTTATGCCAAGGCCGGCTTTGTCCTTGCCGAGGAGAAGCGCGATCCTGCCTTCGAGGCGATCATCAGTGCGCCGGGCTTTCGCATGTTCGCGCGGGCGATGTGAATTCCCGGCGTCGTGCTGGCGAAGGCCATGACGCTACGATCACTCACGACCTCGCCGCCCACGTCTTGCTCCACCGCGCCGATACGCTGGCGACCCAGGACGTTTCCTCTCGCACCAGGCGGAAGCCGAGATTGGCGGGCGGCACGCCTTGCGCGCAGCCGCCGGCGCGGGCGTCGCGGATGAAATCCGTGACATAGGCGCGGTGGGCACCTTCGGCGACGCGCACGCCGCAGTTCACGGTCGGTTTGCCGGTATTGCCGGCCGCGTCGGTGCGCGAGCGCACGAAGCAGGTCGAGGTCCACTCCCAGACATTGCCGGCGAGATCTTCGACGCTGTGCTCGTTTGAACCGAACTTGCCGAAGGGATAGGCGGTCGTGTCGAAGAGGTCGCGCTCGGATTCACGCTCGTAGCGACCGATCCAGCGCTTCGATGGATCTGCTGCGTCCACCGGAAGACCGTCATCTCTGAATCTGGAGCCGGCCGCAAAAGCCCATTCCGCGTCGCTCGGCAGGCGGTAGCTGTGACCGGTCTTGCGCGAGAGCCAACCCGCATACGCCTCGGCATCGTGCCAGCTCACCTGCACCGCGGGTCGATCGGAGGCGATGGCCACGCCGCGATCAAGCGCGCGGCAAGCTCCCTCCCGCACGCAAATCTGATAGTCGGATGACGAGACCTGATGCCGCATGATGTGCAGCGGCCTCTCGAAGCGCATCGCGCGCAGCGGCGCTTCCGCTTGCTGTCCGGCACGCGTGAAATCGCCGGCCTCGCGATAGGACAGGCTGCCTGGCGCGACCCTGACGATGGCGGGCTCCGTCGCGGTGCCGTGGGTCCCGATGTCCGATACCAACGGCGCCACCGCGATCGGCCCCGCGAGCCCGGCGGCGCAGGCGAGTAGCAGCTTCAGCTTGAATGCGATCAGCATGGTCGTTCCCCAAGAAAAAGGGACCGGTCATCACCGGCCCCTCATCGCGTCTAGTTGGTGTTGGGGGGCGGGATATCGGCAGGAGCCTTCACCTGCGTCATCAGATCGTCGTTCCATTTGCCTTCGACCTTGAAGTGCGCGGTGGCGCCGAGGTCAGCGGCCTCGATCAGATTGTGCGTGACATAGGCGTAGATGCCGGGTTGCATGAACTTGTACAGCGCAGCGCCCGCCGAGCCGCCGCGGATGAACCAGGTCTCGAGCCCCGTCTCCGGCGCGTTGGAGAACTTGCCGGTCTCCCAGACATAATCGCCATGGCCGCCGATCAGATGCGGACGGCTGTCGCGATTGGCCTGCGAATGCACGATCAGCACGTTCTCGCCGACATTGGCGGTGAGCGCATTCTTGCCGGTGAGCGCGCCGACCTTGCCGTTGAACACCACATGGGAGGGGATCAGCTTCTTCATCACCTCTTCGGTGTCGGTGAAGGCTTCGCCGGGCGATTCATAGGATTTGAAATTGCCCTTGTCGTCGCGTGGCACGTACATGTCCTGCTCGCCGACATAATAGACCTTGTCGTATTTCAGTGCGTGGCCCTTTCCGTCGTTGAGGCCGTCGCGCGGCAGCACCATCACGGCGCCGTTCATGCCGGAGACGACGTGCCAGGGGATCATCGGGCCGCCCGGTGCGCAATGGTAGACGAACACGCCGGTCTTGGTCGCCTTCCAGCGCAAGACGACCTGCTCGCCGGGATTGACCAACGTGAGCGCACCGCCGCCGAGCGCACCGGTCGCGGAATGGAAGTCGATGTTGTGCGGCATGGAGTTGGATGCGGGATTGACCAGCGTCGTTTCGACGTAGTCGCCCTCGTGCACGACCATCATCGGACCGGGCATCGAGCCGTTGAAGGTCATCGCCTGGAAGGTGGTGCCCTTCTCGTCGATGACGACCTTCTTCTCCTCGATCGTGAGTGTGAACTCCACGATCTTGGGGCCCTGCTTGGTCGCTTGCTCATGCGCGTGCACGAACGGCGGAGCGACCAGCTCGACCTTCTGGCGCGGCAGTCTGAGATCGTCGGTAGCCAAGGCGGGTGTCGCCAGCATCAAGGCGGTGGCGGCGGCGCTGATCAATGCGGCTCGGCGGGTGAACATCGGAAGTATCCTTCATCTGAAATGGTCTTGATGACGGAATGCAGTGTGCGCCGATCGCGGCAACCGTGTTTGCGCTGCGACAAGCTTTTGCCGAATTCGCCTCCGGTAAAATCCTCGGGAGTTTTTCGAAGACCGCATCGGCGATACGAAAGACGCGGTGGTGCGCGACGTCAGCCGCATCGAGCGCAAATCGCTCGCACGTTCAGTTCCGTGTATTGCGGATGGATTGTTCTCGGCTAGAGCAACTGGATCGCAATCCAGACCGTGCCCCAAACCGCGAGCGACAGCGCGGCGAAGACGGCGGCCGTGATGACCATCACGCGTACTAGGTGGCTGGCGCCAACGGCAGGCGTGGAGGGGACCGGACGAAAATCGTCGAAGCGCGGGATATGGCCGCGAACGCCGGTGAGCCACAGAACGAGATCGAGCGCGAACGACGCCATAACCTATCTCCAGAGGGCAATAATCAAATGTCACCATGGCTCCGATCCCGTGCTGGGACTTTGAGCGAGCGCAAGGTTTCGCATCTGAAAACGGGTAATTTCGTGCCATCCGGGATGCGCCGCACCGCTGCGCAGCATTGATTGACGAATGGGTAAGATATGAGGGCCGATCTTGCGACGAGCTACGGCGAAGAACGACTGCCACGCTACACGAGCTACCCGACCGCGCCGCATTTCTCGCCGGCGATCGGCGAGGGTGCCTACGCCCAGTGGCTGGCGGAGCTCCCGGCGGCGGCCAGCGCGTCGCTTTATCTGCACGTGCCGTTCTGCCGCGAGATGTGCTGGTATTGCGGCTGCCATACCCAGATCGTTCGTCGAGACGGTCTCATCGCGGCCTATCTGCGTACGCTGCGCAGCGAGATCGCGCAGGTGTCCGAGACGATCGGCCGGCGCATCAAGGTCGAGCACATCCATTTCGGTGGCGGCACCCCGACGATCATGGCGCCGGAGGCTTTTGCCGAGTTGATGGCGGCGATGCGCCAAGCCTTCTTCGTGCTGCCGTCGGCCGAGATTGCGGTCGAGATCGATCCCCGCACGCTGACGGCCGACATGGTCGAGGCCATGCGGCTCTCGGGAGTCAATCGCGCGAGCCTGGGCGTGCAGAGCTTCGACCCTGTCGTGCAGCGCGCGATCAACCGTGTGCAGAGTTTTGAACAGACGGCTTCCGTCGTCGACATGCTCCAGCGCGCCGGCATCAACGGGATCAACTTCGATTTGATCTACGGACTGCCGCACCAGACCGTTGCCTCGTGCCTGGATACGGTGCGACGTTCGCTCGAGCTTGGGCCCGACCGCTTCTCGGTGTTCGGCTACGCGCATGTGCCTGCTTTCAAGAAGCACCAGCGCATGATCAACGAGGCCGTGCTGCCCGACGGCCTTGCGCGCCACGACCAGGCCTGCGCGATCGCCAATGCGTTGAAGGATGCCGGTTATGTGCAGATCGGGCTCGATCATTTCGCGCGGCCGGACGATTCCATGGCTGTGGCCTTCGAGCAACGCACGCTGCGGCGCAATTTTCAGGGCTACACCACCGACAAGGGCGAAGTCCTGCTCGGCTTCGGCGCGAGCGCGATCGGACATTTGCCGCAGGGCTATGTCCAGAACGAGGTCCAGATCGGCGCATATGCGCAGAGCATCGCCGCGGGTCATTTGGCCACCGCTAAAGGCTATGGGCTCACCGACGACGACCGGCTGCGCGCCGACATCATCGAACGCATCATGTGCGAGTTCAGCGCCGATCTCGGCGATATCTGCGCGCGTCATGGCGCAGAGGCCGGGGCAATGCTGAAATCGGCATCGCGTCTGAAGCCGCTGATCTCCGACGGCGTCGTGAGACTGGACGGCGACCGCATCGCAGTCGCAAAGGACTCGCGCTTTCTCGTGCGCAGCGTCGCAGCCGCGTTCGACGCGCATCTGGATCCCGCGAAGCAGTTGCACAGCCGGGCGGTGTGAGATCACCTTACCGTCATGCCGGAATGACGGGCCAGCTTGCGCTTCGACAAAGAGACTCGCGCCCGCTCCGCTATCGTGGTTTCGGAACGGAGTTGTTGTCCATGCCTTTTGGATCCGACGATCTGGTCGATGACATCATGCGCACGGCGCCGCACAAGATCCGCGTGTTTCTCGCCTTCAGGATGGCTTGCGTTGGCTGTCCGATCGCAACCTTCCACACGGTCGATGACGCCTGCCGCGAGCATGGCATCGATCGCGACAAATTCCTCGCCGCGCTGTGCGACCGCGTGCCGGCGTGAACCGGTCTGGAATTCGCGCGGGCCGCGTGCGGATTCCCGGGTGAGGGGCGCTTTCGCCGTAAGCGGAAGCACCCTTGACCCCTGGCTTCACGCCGCGCCGCTGTCGGGGCTCCGCTCCGCGAGCACGACGATCCCATGCGGATCGCGTAGGATGATGCGCTGACGGCCGCTCTCGACCAGTCCCTGCTGTTCCCAGCCGCTCAGGATGCGGCTCACGGTGTGCAGCGTGGTGCCGGTCATCTGCGCGATGTCCTGGCGGCTGATCGGGAAATCGATCTCGATGCCGTGGTCGAGCTTCTTGCCGGATTGTTTGGCGAGGCGCAGCAGCGCATGAGCGACACGCTGCTCGACCTGCTGGGTCGACATTTCCAGGATCCGGGTGTGGCTCTCCTGGAGCCGCGTGCCGACGGTCTGGAGCGTGTTGGCGGCAAGCGAGGGAAATCGCTCGACCAGTCGTGGCCATGCCGAGGTCGGCCAGATCAGTGCGACGCTGTCGTCGACCGCGATCGCCGTGGCCGGATAGCGCGCGGCGCCGATCGCCATCGCGAGACCGAACGTTTCGCCCGGCGCGACATAGCGCACCACGATCTGCTCGCCGGTCGGTGTGGTCTTGGCCGCACGAACATGGCCGTGCAGCAGCAGAAAGAAGGATTGCGCGTCCGCGCCCTGCTCAAAAATGGCGCTGTTCTTGGGATAGCGCACTGAGCGGGCCTCGCGCAGGATCTCCTCGAGGTCCTCCGGTTTGACACCCCCAAACAGCGGCAAATGCGCAACCAGCGATGTGTCGACCTTGGCCATTCTGCCTCCTTGGCGCTGGAAGTGTGATGACACCTGCAATCGTCAGGGTGTTTGCGATAGCTCAAAAACGACCCGGCCGGACGGCAGTATTTTTCCAAGCGACGATTTGAATCGACTGGAGTTGACCCATGGCTGGCGTCCGATCCCGCAACTTTGAGGGCTGGCCGCTGTTTGCGAACAGCTTTCGGCCCTTTTTCCTGCTTGCCGCCATCCAGGCAGGGCTTTCGATCCTGGCATGGCTGCCGATGTTCTATGGCGAATTGTCGGTGAGCTCCGCTTTCGCGCCGCGCGACTGGCACGTCCATGAGATGCTCTACGGCTTCCTGCCGGCGGTGATCACGGGATTCCTGTTCACGGCGATCCCGAACTGGACCGGGCGGCTGCCGATCCAGGGGACGTCCTTGGCCGCGCTGGTGGCGGTCTGGCTCGCCGGTCGGGTCGCGGTGACGCTGTCTGCCGATATCGGCTGGGCGTTTGCGCTTGCCGTCGATGCCGCCTTCCTGACGCTGGTCGTCGCTGCTGCAACGCGCGAGATCATCGCCGGCGGCAACTGGCGCAACCTGCCCGTCGTGGTGCTGGTGCTCGTGCTGCTCGCCGGCAATGTCGCCTTCCATCTCGAAGCGCATTACGCGGGTGCGGCCGATGTCGGCATCCGCGTCGGCATCGGCGTGGTCGTTGTGATGATCTCGCTGATCGGCGGCCGCATCATCCCGAGTTTCACCCGAAACTGGCTGGTCAAGTTCAACCCCGGCCGCCTGCCGGTGCCGTTCGGGCGTTTTGACGGTGTGGTGATCGGGTGCAGCGCAATTGCGATCATCGCGTGGATCGTCGCGCCCTTGAGTACGGTTACCGGGGCGGTGATGGCGCTGGTGGGTGTGCTGCACCTGGTGCGGCTTGCGCGCTGGGCCGGTGTTCGCACCTTCCGCGAGCGGTTGCTCCTGATTCTCCATGTCGGCTATGTCTTCGTGCCGCTTGGCTTCCTCCTGCATGCTTTTGCCGCCTTCGGCGCGTTGCCGCCGAGCGCGGGCATCCACGCCTGGATGGCGGGAGCAGCCGGAACCATGACGCTCGCGGTGATGACCCGTGCGAGTCTCGGCCATACCGGACAGGCGCTGACGGCGTCGCCGGCGACACAAGCCATCTATGCCGCGATCATCGTCGCGGCGCTGGCGCGGGTCGCGGCGGTGGTTTGGCCTGCGCACGGCGATGCGTTGCTGCACCTTGCCGCGTGCGGCTGGATCGTTGCGTTCCTCGGCTTTGCCATCGCGTTCGGTCCGCTGCTCGCCGGCAGCCGTCGCCGCGCACTCGCCGTCATGGGCGTGCCCGTCCCGGCACGCTGAATTCAAGCCGCGGTCGCCGCGGTCAGGGATTCCAGCGGCCGGACGCCTTTGCGCCATGCGGTGATTGTGCAGCCGAAATGGCCGCGGAACCAGCGGGCCATGGCGCTCTGTGCGGAGAAGCCGAGCTGCACGGCGATATCGGTCAGCGGTCGGCCGGGGTCGTCGATCAGCTGGACCGCGAGATCGGCGCGCTGCGCGTCGAGGATGACCGAGAAGCTGGTGCCGGCTTCGGCGAGATGGCGGTGGATGGTGCGGCGGGTGCAGGCGAGGTGCTCGGCGACGCGCTCAACCGTGCAGTCGCCGCCGGCGAGCAGGAGACGGACGACCTCGTCGACCTTCTCCTCCCAGCTTGCCGGCCGCGTCTCGATCGCCTCGATCCGCTTGCGCAGATAGCTCGCGATCAGCGGATGCGCGCTCGGGATCCGGCGCTCCATGTCGTGTGCCGACAACAGGATCGAATCGTCCTCCGCATTGAAGGTCACACGGCAGCCGTAGAACTCGCGGTAGCGCTTGCGGTCGAGCGGCGGTGGGTAGTGCAGGTGAACTTCCTGCGGCCGCCAATCGCTGCCGAACAGCGACTGGATGATGCGGTGGACGCTGCCGAGCGCCATGTCGATCGACTGGCGCGGCGCGGTCGGCTGTCGGCCGCGCAGGTACAGCGTGACGGTGACGGTCTGCTTGTCGCGGGTGACATCCAGCTTCATGCCGTCGTGATGGATCGGGATGAAGCGCGAGAAGGCTTCGATGGCTTCACCAACGGTCGCCTGTTCGCGCACGATCAGGCCGACTGCGCCGAAATTGGTCAGCCCGCCGCGCTCGGCAAGCCGCAAGCCGAAATCTTCGGCTCCGGACGCCTCTGCCGACAATTCGAGCAGGCGGCGCAGGCCGGTGACGGCAATGGGCGTATCGGGCTTGTCGAGGCAGGCCAGCGGCAGCCTGACCTTGCGCATCATTTGTTTGGGGTCGAGCCCGACCGACCGGGCGACCTCCGGGTAATAGCTCAAGCCTGCGCTACGAATGAGGTCGGTCATGCGACCCGTTCCTGTCAGCCATCCCGCAGATGTCCCGAAATGTAAAGTTTATGTCCCGATCCGTCAAATCCGGGAACCGGGTGGAACATACATAAGTGAAACCGAAGCACGGGCGTGAATGCCGTGCATATGACGGCGCGGCGCGACGAGGCCCCGCTGCTGTCTCGGACCATTTGACCAAAGACATTGCTGGATCGGAATTATGCCGGGGAACATGCTTTCCAAGGGTGAGGTATTCGTCATCGACACCGATGCCGCCTCCCGCGAACAATTGTCCACCGCGCTCCAACAGAGCGCATACAACGTGATCTGCTTCGCCGACGGCGCGTCTCTGCTCTCGGAGGCCAAGGCGCGGATGCCGGCCTGCGTGCTGCTGGAGATGCCGCCCGATCGCTCCGGTCTCGACGTGCTCAAGCGCCTGCGCGAGGAAAACTGCATGGCGCCGGTGCTGGTGACCGCGACAAACGGCAGCATCGCCATGGCGGTGGATGCCATCAGGAGCGGTGCGGCCGACTTCATCGAGAAGCCGTTCCGCACCCGCGACATCGTCGACCGGATCGATGCCGCCATCGACGAGTTCGCACAGCCCGGCTCCAGCCGGCAGCGCTGGCTGCCCGGCTGCGAACCCCTGACCGCGCGAGAGGGCGACGTGCTCGAGCATCTCGCCGCCGGCCTGACCAACAAGGAGATCGCCCGGCGCATGCATCTGAGCGCACGCACGGTCGAGGGCTATCGCGCCGGCATTCTGAGGAAGGCGGGCGCCAAGAACGTCACCGATCTGCTTCGCCGCATCTTCGGGCAGGGTTCGTCCGCTCAGGATTAAGGGCTCCGTCGCGGGCTGACGACACGTTCCGGGCCTTGCTGCCGCCGCGGCGGCGCCCCACGGAAACCCTAATCGAACCAGTTCCTTCCCTGCCGCGTCCAACCATGTTGGCGAGGCATTGGATCGCGCGTCCGGCTGGCGGCGGCGATGACTTGGAGGAGGGACTTGATGCGCATCACCGCAAGATGTTTGGCGACGACGAGCCTGGTTCTGGTGACCACGGCATTCGCGTCGTCGTCATGGGCCGCCGAATTGGGCGCCACGTCGGCCATCGATACCGTCACCGTTTACCCCGATGGCGCGACCGTAACCCGCGTCATCGCGGTGGACCTGCCGTCTGGCGATTCGACGCTCGTTGCCAAGGACTTCCCGCTTGGTCTCGACACCTCCTCGATCCGGGTGGAGGGTGAGGGGGGAGCGAAGCTCACCATCGGCACGATCGATGCGCGAACGCCACGTGCGGCGCCGGTCAATTTGCCGGAGCTGGACAAGCGCATCGAGGCACTGAACGACCAGCGCGCCGACCTGCAAGGCGCGATCGACTCGGCCAATGCGCGGCGCAAATTCGCGGAGCATTTTGCGGAAGCCTCTCCTGCCGGCATCGGCGACAAGGGCGAAGCGCGGCCGATTGCCGAATGGCGCACGGCCTTTGCCACCGTCGGCGAGGAAATTGCCAGCGCCGATACCGCCGTTCGCGACGCCACGCGCAAGATGCGCGAGATCGATCGGCAGATCGCCCAGTTCGAAGTCGAGCGCAAGGCCAAGCCGCCGAGCAAGCTCGAAGTCCGCATGGACATCGCCGCGCCGGCAGCAACCAAGGCGACGTTGAGGGTCACCTACAATGTGCGCAATGCGCGCTGGCTGCCGCTCTACGACGCCCGCCTCGACACCGGCGCGAAGGATCGCAAACCGCAGCTCGAATTGGTTCGGCGCGCCGAGGTCACGCAATCGACCGGCGAGGACTGGTCCAACGTCACGCTCGGCGTCTCCACGGTCCGCATCGGCCGCGGCGGCAGCGCGCCGGAGCTGAATTCGCTGGTCGCGCAATATCCGCAGGTGCCGAGGCCGCGGGCGCTGGGCTCAGTTTCGGATTCGGCAATGCCTGCAGCGGCGCCAATGCCGCAGCGAAAGATGGAAATATCGGCGGCCAAGGCGGCCGACGATATCCGCGAGCGCGCCGAAGAACAGCAGGCGGTCGCCGAAATCGGCGACTTCCAGGCCACCTACAAAATTCCCGGCCGCGTCAGCCTCGGCGCCGCCGAGGGCGCCAAGAGCCTGCGCATCGCCTCGATGACCGTGGCCGCCGATCTCATGGTGCGCGCGGCACCGGTGATGGACCCCACCGCCTTCCTCGAAGCCAGCTTCAAGCAGACCGACGACACGAGTCTGCTGCCGGGCAAGGTCGCAATCTATCGCGACGGGACTTTCGTCGGCCGCGGCAAGCTCTCGGCTTCGGCCAAGGACGATATCGTGCGGCTCGGCTTCGGCGCCGACGACAAGGTCCGGATCGAGCGCGCGGTGCTCAAGCGCAACGAAGGTTCGGCAGGCCTCCTGGTCACGACGTCGAAGACCGACGAGCGATCGTTCAAGACGACGATCCGCAACGGTCACGACTTCCCGATCAAGGTCGCGATCGAGGATCAGTTGCCGGTCAGCGAGAACGAGGACATCCTCGTCGAGATGTTGCCTGCGACCACGCCGCCGACCGCAAGCAACATTCGCGACCGGCGCGGTGTGCTGGAATGGTCGTTCGACGCCAAGCCCGGCGAGGTCAAGGACATCAACTTCGCCTGGCGCGTTCGCTGGCCGAAGGACAAGAGCATGGTGATCGTGCCGGCGGGCTGATGGGCGGCGCCGAAGTGCGATGCTGTCTTAGCTCGCGCTCGCTCACTCCCTGTCATGCCCCGCCTAGTGCGCAGTTGCGCACGGGGGCAGGGCATCCGGTACGCCGCGGCGTCACGATCTAATCGCTGGCGCCGCGGATTACTGGATCGCCCGGTCGAGCCCGGCGATGACCGTGTTGAAAGAGCATAGCTCACTTCGCCTTCAGGAAATCCGCGACATCGAGCAGCATGAACTCGTCGTCGTCGGCTTTGTTGGGATCGCGGCTGGACGAGAACGGCAGATTGTTGTCGTTGCCGACGATGATGTGGGTTTCATCGACACGATCGACGTTCTCGATGGTGAAGAACGGGAAGGTGTAGACGCCGTCATTGAGCGGCTTCCTCGCCTTCTTGTCGGGATCCCTGATCTTCAGGAGGTCGAGATAGCCGATCTTGCGCACGGGCTTGCCGACATTGCCGTCGCTGAGCTCGATCTTGTAGACACGCTTGAACTTCGCCACGTCAGGGAAGCAGTTCTCGCCGCGGCTGCCTTGCGGGCAGGCCTTGTCGGGCGTGCCTTCACCGTTGTCGCGCTCGATGATCAGGCCGCTCGCCGGGTCGATCATGTTGA
Source organism: Bradyrhizobium sp. 62 (assembly GCF_023073035.1). Lineage (NCBI taxonomy): Bacteria > Pseudomonadati > Pseudomonadota > Alphaproteobacteria > Hyphomicrobiales > Nitrobacteraceae > Bradyrhizobium > Bradyrhizobium sp. 62. The sequence continues at coordinate 153,293 of NZ_JADPIT010000023.1, read as the reverse complement.
AGTCGCCGATGGCATTGCCGTTCTGCTCGAACACATACTGCCAGTAGCGGCCGGTGAACTTTTCCGCGGCGACGTCGAATTCGAGGATACGCGAGGCTTCCTTGCCGTCGACCTTCTCCCAGTCCTTCTTCTCGGCATCCCAGAGCGGCCCCTCGAGCAGGCCGTAGAGAAACTTGCCGTCTTTCGAGGAAGCGAAGCCCTCATAACCCTTGGAGCGCCGGAGGTTGACGTTGCTGTAGGTCGCACCTGGCGCGCCCGGGGTCGCCACCGCCCAATGATCCGGCGAGCGCACCGGCCTGCCGTCGGCGACCGTCTCGAACAGCCCGAGAATCTTGCCGGTCTTGTCGGCCTTCAGGATGTAGGGGCCGAACTCGTCGCCGATCCAGAAGGTGTCGCCGATGATCTGAAAACCTTCGGTGTCGAAGTCGGAGCCGGTGAGGTAACGCTTCTCGGTGTCTTCATGCACGATGCGGAACGGCACGCGTCTGTCGGGATCGTGCAGGAACACGGTCTCCAGCCGCTCGATCTTGCCGCCGGCCCAATCCATCCTGTAGCGGTTGAGGTACAGCATCGAATCCGGCGAATTGGCGCGCGCGCCCATGCCGTTGTCGGTGATGACCCAGAAGGTGCCGTCGCTCATCGACTTGATGCCGGAATGGCCTTGCAGCGGCTGGCCCTTGAACGGCAGCGATACGCCGGTCGCCCGCTCATAGGACTTGCCCATCACCGTGCCGAGCGCGTCGACCCGCTTGCCGGTGGTGTATTTGCCGGATGTCTTGAGATCGGCGGGAGCATCAGCCGGTGCGTCGATGAACGCGGCGGCTGGCATTACCACGTGGCCGGCGAGCTTGGCGGGGAATTCGTCTTCGCTCTGCGCGAGCGCGGAGCTCGCGGTAAGAATAATCGTTGCGACGGTGCCAAGAAAAGTCGCGCGCATATGCGTCTCCTGTTAACGGAGGACGTCTTATGCGGACCGCGCATTGCAGTTTTGTGAAACCGGGCCAGGCGCCGCGGCCGACAGTTATTTTTTTAGGGGTGTTGGGATCTCGAAACTGACGCTCTTGCTGTCGATTACGTGATGCGTGGGATCGGCCAGCTCCAGCAGGACCCTGTGGGGGCCGGGCTTCAGTCCGACCACGATCACGGTCTCGCCGCTGGCATCGACAAAATGCCACGGCGCATCGTCGACCGTGATATGGACGTGGCCGATGCGCGGCGATACGTCGAGCGCGCCCTTGCCAAACACCGGCACGACGCGGAGATTCTCCGTGGTGTACTGGATGAAGACGAGACCCTGCGCCAACTGTTCGCCGAGCGGCGGATCGATGATCAGCCGCGCAGGCGCCTCGTTTTCGATCGCGACCAGTGGCGATGGGCCGCGCACATCTCTGGCGGTTTGGGCGACGGCGGCTGCTGCGAACAAGGTGGAGGCCGCCAGAACGGCCACGCAGTCGAGAGCGGCATACATGTCCGTTTCCTTCGGGATGATCAGGCGATCTTGCGGGAGAGGAAGTTGCGAATTAACGAAACCATTTCGTCGAACTTGTCCTCGAGCGCGAAATGGCCGGTGTTCATCAGGTGAAATTCTACCTGGGGCAGGTCGCGTTTGTAGGGATGGGCGCCATCGGCCGGGAAGATGAAATCGTTCTTGCCCCAGACGATCAGGGTCGGCGGCTTGTGCTTGCGGAAGTAGGCCTGCACCGCGGGATACAGCGGCAAATTGGTCCGATAGTCGTAGAACAGGTCCATCTGAATTTCGCTGTTGCCAGGACGGTCGAGCAGCGCCTGATCCTGCACCCAGTTGTCGGGTGAAATCCGGCTGACGTCGGACATGCCGTCGGTGTACTGGAATTTCGTCGTTTCCAGCGTTACCAGCTTCATCAACGCCTGCCGACTGGCATCGGATCCGTCGGCCCAGTATTGCTTGATCGGATTCCAGAACTCCCTCAGCCCTTCGTCATAGGCGTTGCCGTTCTGCACGATCAGGCCGCTGATGCGCTCTGGATTTTTGAGCGCCAGGCGCCAGCCGACGGGAGCTCCGTAGTCCATGACGTACATCGCGTAGCGGGTGACGCCGAGCTGGTCGAGCAGGCCGCCGACAAGCTCGCCGAAACGGTCGAACGTGTACTTGAATGTCGCGCGCGGTGGCATCTCGCTCTGGCCATATCCGGGATAGTCGGGAGCGATCACGTGGTACTTGTCGGCCAGTGCCGGGATCAGGTTGCGGAACATGTGCGAGGAGGTCGGGAAGCCGTGCAGCAACAGCACAACCGGCGCGTCCTTCGGGCCCGCCTCGCGATAGAAGATCCTGATGCCATCGACGGTCGCGGTTCGATGATAGGTGACCGGATAGGCACCGGCGGTCTGTTCGTCGCGCTCCGGCTTCGCGGACGCTGCCGTCGAAGCAACTGCGACAGCCGCTCCGGACAACCCAAGAACGAGACGCCGACGATCGAGGAGCGATGGCTTGCGTGTGGTCTCTGCGGTTTTCATATTAATTTCCTTTCAAAACGATGAGTTCGCCGACGGCCGCGAGGGTTTTTCAAACGCCCTGGTAGACCAGTCTGGTGAAGAAGCCGGGATCGATCACGAATTGCCCCCATATCGCGTCGAACGCCGCTGTCGGCTTCGCCGCAACGGTTTCATCGCGCGTTCGTCCCTGCTTCTTGAGGCGGGCGACGTTGTCGCGGATCCCGACGAGCATGTCGCGAAAGGCCTGGAATTCGACTTTGTTTCCGACCGGCTTGCCATGCCCGGCGATGACGATCGTGTCCTTGTCCATCGCCGCGAGATTGGCGTCGCATGCAGCGATCATCCCGTCGATGCTGCCCCCGGTCGAATAGTCGATGAACGGATAGATGCCGTTCCAGAACATGTCGGCGACGTGAACGATGTTGGCTTCTGCGAAAGTGACGGAGATGTCGCTGTCGGTGTGCGCGGGCCCGTAATACTTCAGGCCGATCGAGGTTCCGTTGAGCTTAAGCTCGCGGCTGTCGGCAAAGACTTCGCTGGGGATTCCGCCCGCGCCGAGCGGAAGGAAATTGTAGTCCCAGTCCTCGACCCGCTGCACTTCGGCAAGGTGTTTGCGGGTGTTTTCCTGCGCAATGATCTTCGCGCCGGCTGCATGCAGCCATTCGTTGCCATCGGCATGATCGAAATGCCAGTGGGTGTTGACGAGATGGGTGACGGGATCGGCGCCGAGATCAGCCAGCGCTTTGGTGAGCTGGGGACGTGAGACGCGGATCCCCGCATCGATCAGGACCTTGCCGTCGGGCCCGGTCAGCACGGCAATGTTGCCGCCGGAGCCTTCCAGCACAGTGATGTTGTTTCGGAGCTTGTGCGTGACAATCGGCGATACTGCAGCGCTGTCCTTGATCAGGCTGACGATGCCTCGCGCCTCTGCGTAGGCCTGCCTGGGGCTAAGCCATCCCGAAGCGGCGGCGGTCGCGGCGCCGACGCAACACAGGCAGAAACCGCGTCGAGATAATGATGGGAGCTTTGGCGAACGCATGCAATTTTCGCTTTCTCGAGCGACAATCGACGGCGCCAATGATCGACCCCGCTGTCACGATGGAGCGTGGGGCCAATGCAGCAAGCGGTCTATCACGATAGCACGATCGACTGCGCCTGCGCGCAGCCGCGCGTTACTCCTTTACCGCGCCCGTCAGCGACGACACGTAGTAATCGACGAACAGCGAGTAGAAGATCGCAACCGGCAGCGAGCCGAGCAGAGATCCCGCCATCAGCGCACCCCACTGGTAGACGTCGCCGGTGACGAGCTCGGTCAGGATCGCGACCGGCACCGTCTTGTTGGCGCCGCTCTGGATGAAGGCGAGCGCGTAGATGAACTCGTTCCAGGACAGCGTGAAGGAGAAGATGCCGGCCGAGATCAGGCCGGGCACCGCCAGTGGCAGCGTGATCCGTCGCAGGATCTGCAGCCGTGTGGCGCCGTCCACCAGCGCGCATTCCTCGAGCTCGTAGGGGATCGACTTGAAATAGCCGATCAGGAGCCAGGTGCAGAACGGCACCAGGAAGGTCGGGTAGACCAGGATCAGTGCCAGCGGTGAATCGAACAAGCCGAACTGGACGACCACGGTTGCGAGCGGAATGAACAGGATCGACGGCGGCACGAGATAGGCGAGATAGATGCCGAGGCCGACATAGGGACTGCCGCGGAAGCGCAGGCGCTCGATCGCGTAGGCGGCCAGCGTGCTCGCGATCAGCGACAGCGTGGTCGCGCCGACCGCAACCAGCATCGTTGTCCATAGCCAGCGCGGATAGGCGGTATTGAACAAGAGGTGCTTGATGTGCGCCAGCGTCGGCGAGGAGATCCAGAACGGGTTGTGCTCCTTATAGTTCATCAGCTCTGCGTTCGGCTTGAACGACGTGATCGCCATCCAGTAGAACGGAAACAGGAGGATCAGCACGAAGCAACCGAGCGGCAGGTAGATCATCATCAGCCGCCGCAGCCCGGAATCCCAGGCCATGGTGTCCGGCGGTGTGGTGGCGACGGCGGCCGGCTGGGCCGTGGTATCAGTCATTGCTCTCTCCCTGCTGCCATTTGCGGCGCGCCAGGCCGAAATAAGAGAACAGCGTCGCGAACACCAGGAACGGGATCATCGACACCGCGATCGCCGCACCCTCGCCGAGCTCGCCACCGGCAATGCCGCGCTGGAAGGCCAGCGTGGCCAGCAAATGCGTCGAGTTGCCGGGACCGCCACGGGTGATGGCGTAGACCAGCTGGAAATCAGTGAAGGTGAAGATGATCGAGAAGGTCATGACGATGGCGAGGATCGGCATCATCATCGGGAAGGTGATGTAGCGGAAGCGCTGCCAGGCGCTGGCGCCATCCAGCATCGCCGCCTCGTAGAGCGAGGGTGAGATGGTCTGCAGACCGGCCAGCAGCGAGATCGCGACGAAGGGAATGCCGCGCCAGATGTTGGCGGCGATCAGCGAGAAGCGCGCCGGCCAGGGCGAGCCGAGGAAGTCGATATTGGTGGTGCGCCAGTGCAGCACGTCGACCAGAAGGTAGGAGATGATCGAGAATTGCGGATCGTAGATCCACCAGAACGCCAGCGCCGAGAGCACCGTCGGCACGATCCATGGCATCAGGATGATCGCACGCAACAGGCTCTTGAACGGAAAATGGTTGTTGAGCAGCAGTGCGAGCCAGAAGCCGAGCGCAAACTTTCCGAAGGTCGCGATCCCCGTGTAGACCACGCTGTAGAACACCGCGTTCCACCACAGGGAATCGGTGAGCAGATACTGGAAATTCTCCAAGCCCACGAAGACGCCTTTTCTGCCGATCGTGGTGTCGGTGAAGGCGAGCCAGATGCCAAGACCCAGCGGATAGGTCAGGAACACCGTAAGCAGCCCGATCGCGGGTGCGAGGCACATCACGATCAGGAACGGCTTGTAGTCGAACAGGCGCACCAGCCAGGAGGGCTGCCGTCGTGCGAGGGCGAGAGTGGGAAGTGTGGTCACGGACATCGGGTCGTTGTCCTGTCTGTGAAAGTCTCCATGCCCGTCACTGCGAGGAGCGAAGCGACGAAGCAATCCAGGCCGTAACCGCGGAGACAGGTTGGATTGCTTCGCTTCGCTCGCAATGACAGGATTGCTTCGCTTCGCTCGCAATGACGCGCTTCTGTCCAACGTTACTTCTGCCGTCGGAAGTACCGCTTGCAGCGCTGCTCGGCTTCCGCGGCCGCGGCTTCCGGTGTGGCAGCGCCGGTCGCGACGGATGCGAACATCTGGATCAGCACGTAGTCGGCGCTGACGGCACCGGTCGCGGTCGAGATCGGACCCGCATAGCCATCGTAATAGGTGCTGTTCATCGTGTCCTTGAACAGCTTCACCTTGGGGTCCTGCGACCACACGGCGGCCTCGGCATAGGCGGCCAGCGGCTGGGACCAGTAGCCGGAATTGGCGTTGAGCCAAGGCTCGTATTGGTCCTTTTCCAGCATGTATTGCAGGAAGGCCTTTGCGGCGTTGGGGTACTGGCTGTGCTTGAACACCATGGCGTTCAGCGTCAGGCCCGCCATCGGCGAGACCTTGGCCAAGCCCTTCGGCAGCAACTGATGCTCGCTGTCGTCGGCGATCGCCTTGGTCGCCGGATCGTTCTTCAGCGAGAAATACAGCGAGACGCCGTTCGCGGTCAGCGCGATCTCCTGCGCCGCGTAGGCGCGGTTGTTGCTGACGTCATTCCAGGACGTCGTGCCGGCGATGAAGGTCGGGTAGAGCTGCTTGACCCAGTTCAGCGCGGCGATGGTCTCTTTGCTGTTGATGATGACGTTGCCCTCTTCGTCGAGCAGGGCTGCGTTGTGCGACCATAGCGCCCAGCTTGCGAACCCGTTGCCGTCCCCCTTGGCATTGCCGAGGGCGAAGCCCGCCGGCTTGCCGGCCTTCTGGAGCTTCTGGCACAGGTCGAGGATTCCGGCATGGTCTTCCGGCACCTTGTCGAAGCCGACCGATTGCAGGATCGACTTGCGGTAGATCAGGGGACCCGCAGTGGCTCCGAACGGCAGCCCGATCCAAATGGGGCTCTTGTTCTTCTTGCCGTAGCGCTGCGCCAGCGGCAGCCAGCCGCCGTACCGTTTGCCGAGATAATCGGCGACGTCGGTCAGCTCGACCAGCTTGTCGACATAGATGTGCGGCGCATCGGAGAAGCCGATGATGATGTCGGGACCGGCGCCGGAATTCGAGGTCACCGCGGTCTGCTGGTTGATGTCCTCCCAGCCGACGAAATCGACCTTGACCTCGACGCCCGTTTCCTTGGTGAATTTTGCTGCATTGGCGCGGAACACATCCTCGTCGGCCTGGACGAAACGTACCGGTCGCAGCATGCGCAGGGATGCGCCTTTCTCGATCGGCAGTTTCGGTGTGGGGACGTCCGCGGCCTTGATCGCGGATTGGGCATTCGCCGGAGCACCGGTTGCCGCGATTGCCGCAGCGGACAGGCCCAGCGCCAAGGCATCACGACGTGTGATGTCGTTCCTCATCGGTTCCTCCCTATGTGTTTCCCTTCCCGGCGTTGATCGCCGGTGAAGGGTCTTTCCGGTTGCCGGCGCGCCTTCGCGGCCGTCCCGCCTAGCTGTTCGGGCCGCGGTCCATGCTGACAGGCTGCCAGCGGCGGAGCGCGGTGTCTTGCAGCACCGACGGATTGACGCAGCTTACCGGCCACATGCCCTGAAGCACCAGTGACAATTCGTAGCCCACCCGGCGCTTGCGCGCCTCGTCAAACCGTGCCGAGGCGGAGGCGACATGGGCGGTCAGGGTCACATTCTCCATGCTGAGGATGGGGTTGTTGTGCGAGGGCGGCTCCTTCTCCAGCACGTCGAGGGCGGCATGGGCGATCCAGCCCTCCTGAAGCGCCTTGATCAGGCTTTCCTCGTCCACGGTGGCGCCGCGGCCTGTGTTGATGAAGACCGAGCCTTTCTTCATCTGCCGGAAGTGCTTCTCGGTGAGCATGTGATGCACCTCGGGCCGGGCGGGGGCGTGCATCGAGACGAAATCGGATTGCGACAACACCTCGTTCAGCGTCGCCGGAATTACGCCGTGGTCGGACATCAGCGTTTCCTGGATGAACGGATCGTAGGCCATCATCCGCAGGCCGAACGGAGCTGCGCGTTTCGCAACTGCACGCGCGACGCGGCCGAACGAGATGAAGCCGAGCGTCTGGCCCATCAGCCGCGGAATCTTCGACAACGCCGGCCGGCCCTCCGCCCAGCGGCCGCTGCGCACCATCCGGTCCTGTTCGACCAGCCGGCGGAAGCCTGCGAGCAGCAGCATCATGGCATGGTCGGCGACCTCCTCGATGAAGGTGTCGGGGATGTTGGTGACGGGAATGCCGCGCGCGGTTGCGGCCTTGATGTCGACGCTGTCGACGCCGACCGAGCCGAGCGTGATGACCTTGCAGCTCTCCAGCGCGTCGATGATGGTTTTGGTGATCGGGATGCCCTTGGCGTAGATGGCGTCCGCTGTCTTCGCGGCGGCGATGAACCCGGCCTCATCGGCCGGCGCCTCGACGATCTCGGCGTCGATCGGATCGAGCGCCTCGCGCTCGTAGGAATAATCGCTGCTCGCGACCGTGAAGCTCGCGCCCTTCGGCGTCACGATCCTGTATTTCGGCATGTCCTGCTCCCGATTTGGTTTCTTGTTGTGACCCGGCCTTCGCGCGGGCCTTTGCGTCTTTTACGCGAAATCGGGGCCGTCGCGTACAATTCCAGGTTGTCGTTGAGGCGATTTATACGACTGGTTCGACGTCTTCTCCGGGCTTTTACGGGGCGCCCCGTAACAGCCTGCTAAGGGGTCACCCGCTAAAAGTTAATTTGATTTCGATCGATTCACTCGCGCGTCCTTATCCCTTTGTTGCCGGAGCATCCCGTGAAATTGAGCAATATGAAGATCGCCCCCAAGCTCGGCATCCTTGTCGGCGTCACCTTGTTCGGCTTGTGCATTTCCGGGGTCCTCTCCGGGTACCTGATGAAGCAGGAGATGGTGAACGCGCGCATTGAGCAGGCCAAGGCCATCGTCGACATGGGCCGCAACTATGCGGTGGCGCTGAAGAAGCGGGTGGATGCGGGGGAGATGACGAAGGACGCCGCGATGGCTGATCTTCGTCGCTACGGCAACGCGATGACCTATGACAAAGGCGCCGGTTATCTCTTCGGAACGTCCTATGACGGTATCACGCAGCTGGCGCCAGATCCGAAGCAGATCGGCAGCAACCGCATGGAAGTTCTGACCAATGGCCGCAAACTGTCTTGGGAGCTGATGAACGGCGCGAAGGCCAACGGTTCGATCCTTTTGACCTATGAATACGCGAAACCGGGCCAGGAAGGCTTGATCCGGAAGATGGGCTACGCGGTGGCCGTCCCCGAACTCGAGATGTATCTCGGCACCGGCGCCTATCTCGACGACATCGACGCAAAGATGGGCCCGGTCTACTGGCTGCTCGGTCTCGCCATGTTCGGCATCGTCATCGTCGCCGGAAGCGTCGCCTGGCTGCTCGGCCGCAGCATCAGCGGTCCGCTGGTTCTGCTCGGCGCCCGCATGAAGGATCTCGCCGAGGGCAAGCTCGACGGCGACATTCCCGGCGTCGGCCGTGGCGACGAGGTCGGCGCAATGGCGTCGACCGTCCAGATCTTCAAGGACAACGCACTGCGCATCCGCGACCTCGAGAAGACCGAAGCCGACGCGAAGGATCGTGTCGCGGCGGAACGTCGCAGCGCGATGGAGGGCATCGCCAGCGACTTCGAACGCAGCGTCAACGGCATCGTCCGCTCGGTCTCCTCGGCCGCGACGGGCATGCAAGCCACCGCTCAATCGATGACCGCGACCGCCAGCGACGCCTCTTCGCGTGCGGCGACCGTCGGCGCGGCCTCGCAGAGAGCGTCTGGCAATGTCGGCACGGTTGCCGCCGCTGCCGAAGAGCTGTCGAGCTCGGTTGCGGAAATCTCCCGCCAGGTTACCCGCTCGACCGAAGTGGCGAGCCGCGCCGTCAACGACGCCGAGCGCACCAATGCCACGGTGCAGGAGCTCTCCACCGGCGCCGAGAAGATCGGCGAGGTGGTCAAGCTGATCCACTCGATCGCGGCACAGACCAATCTGCTCGCGCTGAACGCCACCATCGAGGCGGCGCGTGCCGGTGAGTCCGGCCGCGGCTTCGCGGTTGTCGCTTCCGAGGTCAAAGCGCTCGCCAACCAGACCGCCAAGGCGACCGAGGAAATCTCCGCCCAGGTCGCGGCGATGCAGACCTCGACCAGCGATGCGGTCGCCGCGATCGGCGGCATCACCCAGACCATCGCCGAGATGAGCGAGATCACCGCGGGCATTTCCGCGTCGATCGAGCAGCAGGGCGAGGCGACCCGCGAGATCGCGCGCAACATTCAGTCGGTCGCGGCCGGATCGAACGAGATCAACGCCAATATCGGCAGCGTCACCTCGGCCGCGGAAGCCACCGGCACGGCGGCAAGCGACGTGCTCAACAACGCCCGCGAGCTCGACAGCCAGTTCGGCGCGCTGCGCAGCGCAGTCGACGGCTTCCTCGCCAAGATGCGCGCGGCGTAAGGCGTCACACCAGAGCGACGCCACCTATTC
>NZ_JADPIT010000023.1:137022-143107 GCF_023073035.1 Bradyrhizobium sp. 62 | reverse complement strand
CCGGGACAAGCCCGGCCATGACGGAGAATGCGGAGGGCGCGGCTTTCGCGCGCCTCTACTGCTTCTCGATCCCCGCCTCGCGGATCAGTTTCTCCCACAACACGAGCTGTTCGTTCACGAACGTGCCGAGCTGCTCCGGCGTGCCCGAAAACGCGTCCATGCCGAGGGTGGCGAGCTGAGCCTTGATCTCCGGCTTCTCGACGATCTTCCGGATCTCGGCGTTGAGCCTTGTCACGATCTCCTTGGGCATGCCGGCGGGGCCAAAATAGCCCTGCCACGACGAGATGTCGAAGTCCGGCACGCCGGCCTCCTGCATCGAGGGCAGGTTCGGCACCAGTGACGAGCGGTCCTTCGTCGTGACGGCGAGCGCGCGTAGCGCGTTGCCCTGGACATGCGGCAGGCCGGTCAGGATGTCCACGAACATCATCGAGACCCGGCCGCCCATGACGTCGTTGAGCGCCGGCGGCGAGCTCTTGTAGGGCACGTGCAGGAGATCGAGCCCGGCATTGTGCGCGAACGTCGCACCCGACACGATCGCCGACGACGAGCCCGAGGCATAGCTCAGCTTGCCCGGATTGGCCTTGCCGTACACGATGAGCTCGCCGACCGTCTTGGCCGGCACTTCCGGGTGGATCACCAGCATGAAGGGCAGGTCGCCGGTGCGCGCGATCGGGGTGAAGTCCTTGACCGGATCATAGGTCAGGCTCTTGAGCAGATAGGGATTGGCCGAATGCGTGGTGTTGGTGGTCACCAGCAGCGTGTAGCCGTCGGGGGCGGCGCGCGCGACATAGGTCGCGGCGATCATGCCGTTGGCGCCCGCCTTGTTCTCGATGACGATGCCGACGCCGAGTGCCTGCGACAAATGCTGCGAGATCAGCCGCGTCGTGGTGTCGGTGCCACTGCCGGCCGCGAACGGCAGCACCAGCGTGATGTTGCGGCTCGGATAGTTGTCGGCCTGCGCAGCGGACGCGGCGGCGAGACAAAGGACGGCCGTGCCGATGGCACGCAGGTTTCGGATCAACGCTGAAAGCATGTCGGTTCGTTCCCTCTTTTTTCGTTGGCGGGGAACCTAGCGTCTCCTCGTCGAAATCGGAAGGCGCGAGTTTGTCGCCTCGTCTCGCGGTGCGGAATTACTTCACCGCAGAGCCCTGGCGCGAGGCGATCACGACACCGGCGAGCACCAGCAGGTAGCCGATCAGGTGGAATGGCTGGATCTTTTCGCCGAGCAGCACGATCGCCATCGCCGAGCCGAACACCGGCACCAGATGGAAGAACGGAGCGGCGCGGTTCGGGCCGATCAGCGCCACACCTCGGTTGAAGAACAGATAGGCCAGCGTCGAGGGAAAGATCAGGATGTAACCCAGCGTCGCCAGCGTCACCCCGTCGAGTTGCAGGACGCGGCCGCTCCAGGCCTCCCAGATCGCAGTCGGCAGCAGCATCGTCGCGCCGCAGCAGGTGGTGAAGGAGAGAAAGGAGAGCTGGTGGATCTTCGGTCGCCGCGGGATGAAGGCAGAGTAGATCCCGAACGCCACCAGCGAGGAGGCGAACATGATGTCGCCCCTGTTGAAGCTGATGCTCGCGAGCGCGGCGAGATCGCCGCGCAGGATGATGATCAGCACGCCGAGAAGCGAGATCCCGATGCCGGCGAGCTGCGCACCGGTCAGCCGCACGCCGAATAGCACCAGCGACCACAGCGCCACGAACAGCGGTCCGGCCGACTGGATCAGCAGCGCGTTCAGCGCTTCCGTGTACTGCATCGCCCAGTACGAGATCGCGTTGTTGAAGGCAAAGCCCACCAGCGACAGGAACAGCATCAGCGGCAGGCTCTTGCGCAGATTCGGCCAGTCGCGCTTCAGGTGCGGCCAGGCGAACGGCAGCAGGATCAGGAACACGCCGAACCAGCGGATCGTGGTCACCGTCAGCGGCGGCACATGCGCGCCGACGTGGCGCGCGAGCACGATGTTGCCGGCCCAGAACAGCGAGCTCAGGCTGAGCAGCAGATAAGGCTGGTTGTTGAGCCAACTGGCCGGATTGGAGGCCGGTGGCGCGGGCGAAGCGATCGTCATTGGCGTTGGATACGAGCTTGCGCCGGATTTACGTCGTGACACAAGACACGCGGCCGCAATGCTACAATGCAGGCGTGACCAGAGGAGGCAGCATTGGCGGTTAATATGTTGAACATCGACGGCCTGGAGCGGCTCGATCGGCATGCACCGGTGGTGATGCTGAACCTGATGCGCTTCCACGCGCGCTCCGGCGACGGCGACGGTTCCGGCTGGGACGCCTATCTGCGCTACAGTGCGGTCACAGTGCCGATGATCAAGGCGCGCGGCGGCACGCTGCTCTGGACCGGCGACGCCAAGGCGGTCGCGCTCGGCCCCCACGATGGCAACGACTGGGACTTCGTGGCGCTGGTCTACTATCCGAGCATCGCGGCCTTCCTCGACATGATGAAGTCGGAGGCCTACGAGCGTGACGCCGATCCGCACCGGCGCAACGCCTGCGCCGAGCATGTGATCGTTGCGACGGAGCAAGCCTACAGTAAATTCAGCGCCGGCTGATCCTGCCGGACTCACGGACTAAGTGTGCGTGTTTCGATGTTTTTTTGCAACCTTTGGGCGCGACTTCGACGCAGTTGCGCGCCAGATGTGAACTATTCGGTTGCCTGAGGGTGCCAAAGATGGTGCCTTTGGCCGGTGAACGCGGATGACCGGCATTGCAGGCTAGGCATAACGCGTTGCGGTGCTGCTTCCTCCTGGTCGACTTGCTTCGTTGGGGATCAGATGCTCTGTGAGAGTTGTGGCGGTGACAATCCGGCGACCAATCGCTTCTGTCACGGCTGCGGTTCGGCTCTGCCGATGGCCTGCTCCGCCTGCAATCATCTCAGCCCGCCCGGCTCGGGTTTTTGTGGGGCCTGCGGCGCGGCCCTGAATGCCGCGAGCCGACCAATCCCGGCAGCGGCGGCGCATTCGACGAGGCCGCTTCGGGGCGAGCTGAAGCAGGTGACGGTGCTGTTTGCCGATCTCGTTAGCTCGACCGAGATCGTTGCCGACCTAACCGCCGAAGATGCCATGCAGCGTCTCAAGCCCGCGCTCGATTCCATGTGCGACGGCGTGGAGCGGTTCGAGGGCACGGTGGTCCGAACTCTCGGCGACGGCATCCTCGCCTTCTTCGGCGCACCGCGCGCGCAGGAGGGCCACGCGCTGCTGGCTTGCGAGGCGGCGCTGGCGATCCGCGACACGTTTCGTGCGCGAGACGATGCCATGTCGGTACGCATCGGCCTGCATTCCGGCGAGATCGTCGCGGATGCTCCGCTCGTCGACACGGTCACCGAGCACGGCGCTTACGGGCTCACCATCCATCTGGCGAGCCGGCTGCCGACCAAGGCGGAACCGGGTGAGATTTGCCTGACCGACGAGACCTACCGTCTGGTGCGCTCGTTCTGCGACGTCGGCCCGCTCGGCCGTCACCGCCTGCGTGGCGTGCCGGAGCCGATCGAGCTGTATCTTCTCAAGAACCTCAAGCCGGCGGTCGCTAGCCAGCAATTCCGCGGTGTCGCCTTGGCGACGTTCCGCGGGCGCGAGCGGGAGATGGCTCTGCTGCAGCGGACGTTGGCGGCGGTGGAGATCGGCAGCTCGCGCGTCACCGGCATCGTCGGCCCGCCGGGGACCGGCAAGAGCCGGCTGTGCTACGAGTTCGCTGAATATTGCCGCGCGCGCCACATCCCGGTGTTCGAGGCCCGCGCGCAGCCCTATGGCACGGCAACGCCGCTGCAGCCGGTGCTGGAGTTTTTGCGTTCGACCTATTTCAACGTTTCACCGGACGACGAGCCTGATCTGGCGGTGAAGCAGATCGCCACGCGCCTCGCCGAGCTCGGCTCTACATTCGAGGCGGACCTCTGGCTGGTCTGCGATTTCCTCGGCATCAGGCACGTCCAGGGCCCACCCTCCTGGCTTGGTCCGCGCGCACGCAACGTTCGTCTGCTGGACATCGTCCGGCACATGATTCGCCAGCGCGGCGCGTCGGCGTCGGTGATCATCATCGAGGACCTGCATTGGCTCGATCAGGCGAGCGAGGAATTCGTCGCAACGCTCGTTGACGCGGTGATCTCCACCAAGACGGTCCTGATCGTGAATTTCCGGCCGGCCTATTTCGCGCCTTGGATGCGCGAGCCGCTGTACCAGCAGATCGAGCTCGCCGAGCTCTCGCCGACGGATACGGACGATCTCGTCAACGAGCTGCTCGGGCCGGGGGACGAGCTGTCCGAGGTACGGCGGCGCGTCGCCGAGCGCAGCGGCGGCAACCCGTTCTTCGCTGAGGAGCTGATCCGTTCCCTGGTCGAGCATCTGGCCATCGTTGGCGAGCAGGGCGGTTATCGGCGCGGCATTTCCGGTGTCTCCGACGTGCTGCCGCCGACCGTGCAGGCCGTGATCGGAGCGCGGATTGATCGGCTGGCGCCCGGCGATCGCGACCTCCTGCACACGGCCGCGATCATCGGCAAGGAGTTTCAGCTCGCGGTGCTGCAGAGCGTCGCCAGCGTGTCCGCTGCCGAGCTCGAGGCGACGCTGGCCCGGCTCTGTTCCGGCGAGATGCTCCAGGCGCGCAGCGGCGAGGACGGCCAAGGCTATAGCTTTCGCCATCCCCTGATTCAGGAGATCGCCTACTCCACCCAGCTCCGCGCGCGGCGCAGCCTTCTGCACGCGCGGGTGGCGCGCGCGATCGAGCAATTTTATCCGGAGCGGCTCGAGGAGTTTTCAGCGCTCCTGTCGCACCATTTCGAGCAGGCCGGCGAGATCGACGCCGCCGCCGAATACGCCGCGCGCGCCGCGCGCTGGATCGGCTCGACCAGTCCGGCAGAAGCGATTCGGCATTGGCACAAGGTGCGCGCGCTGAAGGGGGGACAGAAGCGTAGTCTGGCGGGCGATGTGCTCAGGATCGCGGCCAGCAGCCAGATCGCTTGGCTAGGCTGGCGCGAGGGCATGACGTCGGAGGACGCAAAACCCTTCATTCAGGAAGCGTTGGAATGGGCGCAGGAGATCGACGATTCCATGATCCCGCTTCTGCTGTTCGTCGAAGGACGGATCGCGGGTGCGAGCGGCGGGCAAGCCGATGCCTACGTCAACACCGTCAGGGAAGCCTTGGCGCTGACGGAATCGCGACAGCTTACCAGCCGCGCCGCGACGCTCAATGCCTCGCTCAGCCAAGCCTACGGCTGGGCCGGCCTTTTGCGCGAAGCCCTGGCGGCGAGTGATGCGGCGCTCGCCGGCGTTCCTGGCATCACCGACTTCGAGCACCAGTTCCTTGGCTACAATGTCGAGCACTGGATCTTCGGCCTCCGCGGCCGAATCCTCGTTCGTCTCGCCCGTTTCGACGAGGCGCGGCGGTGCTTCGATCGAATTCTCGCCATCGATCCGACGCTGATCGATCCGACGGTGCAGTTCATCGCCCATCTTGGGTCTGTCGATCTGGCCTGGTGCCTTGACGATTCCGCGATGGCCTCCACCCATGCCTGGCGCGTGATCGAACTGGCGACGCGCCAGGCCAGTCCCTATTTGCGCGCCTATTCGCTTGCCTGCATCGGCACGGCGCAGGGCATCGCGCAGAACTATCAGGCCGCAATCCTGTCGTTGACGGAGGGCGTCGAGTTCGTGCGCGCGGCGCGCGTGGCCATGGAAATCGAACCAGAGATGCTTGCGAGCATCGCCGACTATCAGCTTCGTTCCGGCGCCCACGCCGCGGCCGTCGACAAGGCGCGGGAAGCGATCGCGGTGGCGCAGGAACGGCACGCCCGGCTGCCGGAATGCCGCGCCACCATCGCGCTCGCCGCCGCGCTGGCGGCGAGCAACAACCCGGATCACCTCGGCGAGGTGGCCCTCCTCGTCGATCGGGCCGAGGCCCTGATCGAGCTGACGGGGGCGGGCATTTACCGGCGGCTGCTGGAGGAGACTCGACGACGGCTGTCGGTCGGCGCGTGAAGGCTAGAGTTTCCGCACGATGAGCGTGAACTCCATCAATCCATAGCCGTCGTGCACCTCTGCAATGGCATTGAACCGGCTAGCACAGTAGCGAGCCCAGGATGCGGTGT
>NZ_JADPIT010000023.1:90716-136980 GCF_023073035.1 Bradyrhizobium sp. 62 | reverse complement strand
CGGCGGGCAGGCGCGCTTTCTGGCCGCTTCATGAAGTTGACTGCGAAGCCGCGCCTGGTGGTGCGATGAAGATCATCGAGGCTCGCCGCGATGAACTGCTCCCAGTCGTGCTGCGTCTGATCCTGCGCAACGTTGAAGATGCCGCTGGCGACCGCGTAGTCGGCCGTCCGGGGGCTGCTATGGCCGATGGCGAACGAGGTGTCGCCGCGGTTCCGCCAAAGCCGCCGCGCCCGCCGAACCATCGGCTCCGAGACGTCGATACCGAGATAGTCCACCGCGCAGCCGCCATGCCGGCGGCCGAGATAGGCGATCAGCGCGCCATAGCCGCAACCGAGATCGTTCAGCGAGAAGGGCGATGCGAAGTCGCACAATTTCAGGAGCTGGACGAAGCGCATCTCCTGCGTGGCCTGGCAGGTCCAGTCGACGCCGTTCGGCGTCGCGCCGAAGCGTGCGACCTTCGCCGAATAATAGGCGGCGATGCCGCTGTAAATCTGGCTCAGGTCTCCGGCGCGGGGAGAGGCAAGCTCGCTCGCGACAACGGCGGCGCGCATCAGCCCGCCTATTTCTTCGACTTCTTCTTGCCCTTGCCTCCAGGCGGGACCTTGGGCGCCATCGGCACCGAGATCGTGAGGTACGTTCGCTCGATGTAGAAGACCGGCTTGTCCTCGCGAACCACGACCCGCAGGCCGTAGCCGCCGGTATCGCGGGAATCATGGGCCTTCATGAAGCAAGGCAGCGGCGACTTGCGCGCAAAGTTCTTGATCAATGCGTTCACGATGCGCTGGTCGCCCGTTTCGCCGTCCTGGTCAGAGGGGACCTTGGCCAGCCAGGCCAGCACACTGTACCATCGGTTCTTTGCACGGTTGTTGTTGAGGCCGCCCAATCCGAGGAGCTTTGCGCTCTCGAGGAACGGCCGTCCTTCCTGGAAGATTTCGAATTCATCCTGCAGGGCCTTGATTTCGGACACGCCCCCGGCAGTCAGTTCGATATCTTTCTGCTCGGGACCAAATCTCAAATTGAACAGATCGAACAGCGGGCCGATATAGATATCGTCCTCGGCCATCAATGCGCCCATATCACTCTCCCTGCAATTACAGTTGGGTTATTGGATCGGGAAGCCAGCAATCGGGACATTGAACCTTGGTCCCGGACAAATTGCAAGGAAAGCGGGACGCTCGTGAGCCCACTTCTTCCGCTCAGTGCGCTTTCTGCCTCTCCAGTATCAACCCATCAACAGCGGCGCGCCACGCGGTCTGCATCAAGCGGCAGACCTCCTCGGGCGACCGCGGCGGGCGCAGGGCCGCAAACGTCTTGGGGTGGCGACGATCGCGGTGGTGACCGGAGCCATCTCGGCCATCTCGCCCACGCCGGCAGCTTCGGCAAGACCGAGCAGGTCCTCGCGGTCGGCGCGATCTGCGCGTTGATCGCGGTCGGCGTTCAGGCCGCAATTGGCCCCGGCACGACGACGCTCTGCATGGGTGCGGCGCGATACATTTGAAGACGAGCTACGTCGCCTGCTTCCGTGACGCCACGAACACGCCGGCCAGCACCAGCGCGAAGCCGATGCAGTGGAACGCCTGCGGGTGCTCGCCCAAAAACGCCATTGCCATGATCGAGCCGAACACCGGCACGACATGGAAGAACGGTGCGGCGCGGTTGGCGCCGATCAGCTGGACACCGCGATTGAAGCAGAGATAGGCGAGCGTCGAGGGGAACACCGCGACATAGAACAGGGTCAGGAGGTTCGGCCCGTCGAGCTTCATCACGGGACGCGCGGACAACTCCCAGATCTCCAGCGGAATGAGACAGGCAGCACCGCAGCCGAACGTGAAGGCGAGGAACGACAGGCCGTGCATCGGCGGCCGCTTCAAGGTCAGCACCGAATAGAGCGCGAAGATGATCAGCGCGACGACGAAGATGAGGTCGCCCTTGTTGAAATCGATGTTCGACAGCGTGGTGAGATCGCCATGCAGCAGGATGATCAGCACGCCGCACATCGACAGCAGCACGCCGAAGGCCTGCCCTGCGGTGAGGCGCACGCCGAGGATGGCGAGCGACCACAGCGCCACGACGAGCGGCGCGGCGGATTGCAACAGGAGAGTGTTGAGCGCCTGCGTATGCTCCAGCGCCCAATATTGCAGCGTGTTGAAGGCGCCGATGCCGGTGATCGAGAGCGTGACCATCAGGCCGAGCTTGCCGCGGATCGCGGGCCAGTCCTGCGCCAGGTGTTTCCAGGCGAACGGCAGCACCAGCAGGAAGGCGAAGAACCAGCGCAGGAACGACAGCGTCACCGGCGGGATGTGACCGGCGGCCAGCCGCCCGACGATGGCATTGCCGGCCCAGCACAGCGCGGTGATGCTGAGCAGCAGATAAGGCTGGTTGGCGATCCAGTTCTGGCCGGACCTGGCGGCGCCGGTGGTCTCGTCGGTGGCGGACATTGGATTGTTGTGGCCCCGCGTCATGCGCCAAGCCTCCAGCCCGGCGGCACCCGGGCCGGTTCGGACCCGGCCCGTTCAAAGACACGGAAATCGAGGTTGCATCAACGGGGGCCGGATGCATCGCGACCATGCAGCGGCGGAAGCAGCCTCTCACGCTTTGGCCGAAGCATTGCACCCGCCGCGAAGGTTTCTGGATTTTCAGGGGATATCAAAGGCTTGGAGTACGCTCGCGGCCTCGAAAAAGTCCCGTTCTTGCTTGCCTAGAGGGGCTGCATCCTTTATCCGGTTGGCTGCCTCGCGTTCGAGCGGCCCCGGCCGTGAATGGGCTGGGCGCATCTAACAGATTGCATAGGGATTACCCGCGAATGGCCAATGTTGTCGTCGTCGGCGCCCAGTGGGGCGACGAAGGAAAGGGCAAGATCGTCGACTGGTTGTCGGAGCAGGCGGACATCGTCGTCCGTTTCCAGGGCGGCCATAACGCCGGCCACACGCTGGTGATCAACAGCAAGACCTACAAGCTGGCGCTGCTGCCCTCGGGCGTGCTGCGCGAGCAGAAGCTGTCGGTGATCGGCAACGGCGTGGTGTTCGATCCCGCCGCCTTCCTCGACGAGGTCACCAAGCTGCGTGCACAGGGCGTCGCCATCAGCCCGGAAAACTTGCGGGTCGCCGAGAATGTCACGCTGATCCTGCCGCTGCATCGCGAACTCGACGCGCATCGCGAATCCGCCAATGCGGCAACCGCGATCGGCACCACGCGCCGCGGCATCGGCCCGGCCTACGAGGACAAGGTCGGCCGCCGCGCCATCCGCCTGATGGACCTTGCCGATCTCGATACGCTGCCGCACAAGATCGACCGGCTGCTGGCGCATCACAATGCATTGCGCCGCGGACTGGGCCTGCCGGAGTTCGACGGCAAGGAGATCCTGAAGGAATTGACCGCGCTGGCGCCGCAGCTCTTGCCCTATGCCGAGACGGTGTGGCGGCTGCTCGACATCAAGCGGCGCGAGGGCAAGCGCATGCTGTTCGAGGGCGCGCAAGGCGCGCTGCTCGACGTCGATCACGGCACGTACCCTTACGTCACCTCGTCCAACACGGTGGCGGCGCAGGCCGCGACCGGTTCGGGCCTCGGCCCCGCCGCGGTCGGCTATGTGCTCGGCCTCTGCAAAGCCTATACGACCCGCGTCGGCCAGGGCCCGTTCCCGACCGAGCAGGACAACGAGACCGGCCGCAAGATCGGCGAGCGCGGCCGCGAGTTTGGCACCAATACCGGACGGCCCCGCCGCTGCGGCTGGTTCGATGCGGTTCTGGTTCGCCAGGCGGTCCGGACCTGCGGCATCAACGGTCTGGCGCTGACCAAGCTCGACATTCTCGACGGCTTCGACACGATCGAGGTCTGCACCGGCTACAAGCTCGACGGCAAGGAGATCGATCATTTCCCGGCGGGCGAGGGCGCCCAGGCCCGGGTCGAGCCGATCTACGAGACCATCGAAGGCTGGAAGGAGCCGACCGCCAATGCGCGGTCCTGGGCCCAGCTGCCGGCCCAGGCGATCAAATATGTCCGCCGGATCGAGGAATTGGTGGGGTGCCCGGTCGCACTGCTTTCCACCAGCCCCGAACGCGAGGATACTATCCTGGTACAAAATCCGTTTGAGGCTTAACGATCTCTTACCGGGACGCGCGTATAATTGAGTAGAAATGGCTGATTACTATCCGCTGATCGCCCGCGCTATTGCCGCCCTGGACCCCAACGCTCCCGGCGAGAGCCGTCGCGCGCTCTACGAGCGGGCGCGCACGGCGCTGATCGCGCAGCTCCGCAGCGTGCAGCCGCCGCTCTCCGAATCCGAGATCACCCGCGAGCGGCTCTCGCTGGAAGAGGCCGTCCGCAAGGTCGAATCAGAGGCCGCCCAGCGTGCCCGCGAGGCCTCGCGCCCCGGTGGCGGCGCGCGCAGCAGCGGCAGCGGCGATGCCTTCCGCCGCGCCAGCACCCGCGCCACCGAGGGCAACGCGCCCGCGCCCCAAACTTCTGCCCCGCCACGCGCCCGTCCGGCTCCGCCGCCGCCGCGCGCCGACCGGCCCTCCTTCAACGTCGATGACCAGGGCGACGCCCCACGTGCGCCGCGGGCTCCGCGTTTCGACGCGCCGCGGCCGCAGGGTCCGTCGGCACCGCCGTCGATGCCGGAGCCGCCGCCGGCCGGACGTGATCGCGCCGGTGGGCGCCGCCCGCCGGACATGGGACCCCCGCCGCCGCTGCCGCCGGCACCGGGCGTGCGCGGCTTCCGCGACATCACGGCCGACGCCAACGATCTCGGCGGCGCCGCCGCGCAGGCCAACCGCGCCGCGCGCCGCACCTACGCCAACGTGCCTTCGCCCTCGCCGGAATTCGACCGACTCGAGCCGAGCCTGGAAAATCGCGCTGCCGGGACGGACGCGCCCTACTCCTACGACGAATCGATCGAGGAGGCCGAGCGCTACGCGCCGCAGTCGCAGCCGCCGTCGCAACGTCCGCACATCCCCGTTCTCGACCGTGACACGAAGAAGAAGCGCGCCCGCACCGGCCGCGCCTTTCCGTTCAAGAGCGCAATCGCCGTCGGCATCGTGCTGATCCTGGTCGGTGCCGGCATCCTCTGGGGCAAGCAGCTGGTTCAGACCGCGACCAACCTGTTGAAGTCTTCGCCGACGCAGGTGGTGGAGGCGCCCAGGGATTCGTCGCAGCCGCAGAGCAAGCCCAAGATTCCGGATCGCGTCGGCCAGCCCTCGGCCAGCGACCAGCCGGTCGCGCCGGTGGCGCAGAAGGTCGTGCTCTATGACGAGGATCCGTCCGATCCAAAGGGCAAGCAATATGTCGGCTCGGTGGTGTGGCGGCTCGAGCCGATCAAGGCGTCGGGCAACCAGAAGGCCGACGTCGCCGTGCGCGCCGACATCGAGATCCCCGACCGCAAGTTCAAGATGACGATGTCGTTCCGCCGCAACACCGACTCCTCGCTGCCGGCGAGCCACACCGCGGAGTTGACCTTCGTCCTGCCGGCGGACTTTTCGGGCGGCGGCGTCGCCAATGTGCCGGGCATCCTGATGAAGTCGAACGAGCAGGCACGCGGCACGCCGCTGGCAGGCCTCGCGGTCAAGGTCACCGACGGCTTCTTCCTGGTCGGCCTCTCCAACGTCGACGCCGACCGCAGCCGCAACGTCCAGCTCCTCAAGGAGCGCTCCTGGTTCGACGTGCCCCTGGTCTACGCCAACCAGCGCCGCGCCATCATCGCCATCGAGAAGGGCGCTCCCGGCGAGCGCGCCTTCAACGACGCCTTCGCGCAGTGGGGCGACTAGATCTCTGCTCCGTGAGACCTCGGCCTGCATGGTTCGAGACGCCCGCCTTGGCGGGCTCCTGACCATGAAGGTTTGATATCTCGCCGCGAAACGAGACCTCATCCTGAGGGCCCGCCCCTTGGGCGGGCGTCTCGAAGGATGGCCGCAGCTACGCTCTCTCTATTGCGCCGTCGCTTCCCGCTTGCGCGATGTCGCGGCGGCGTGCTCGCGGTCCATCACGGCGCGACAGCCCGGGCTGACCTGAGCTTTCTTCTGCACCATGCAGGCCCTGATCCTGGGGATGTCCGGGATCTCACTGGAGCACAGCCGCATGGCATCGCCGGAGCACATCTGCTGCGCTTCGGACGAGAAGGAAAGGCCGGGCGATGTCTGGAATGCGATGGCTGCGGTTGTGACGGCGAAGAGAGTTGCGATGGTCTGGTAGCGTGTCATGCGGAATGCGTCCCCGAGTTCCGTGGGTTGAGCCACTTGGTTTTGGGGCGCCGCACGCGGCTTGACCTGCCGCATGTCACAGCCTTCACGCCGGGACCTCAATCCCGCATGTGGTCGCTCGATCTCTCGTGATGTTCGAATCGAAAAGTGCTGCG
The DNA here is from genome assembly GCF_023073035.1 of Bradyrhizobium sp. 62. Lineage (NCBI taxonomy): Bacteria > Pseudomonadati > Pseudomonadota > Alphaproteobacteria > Hyphomicrobiales > Nitrobacteraceae > Bradyrhizobium > Bradyrhizobium sp. 62. The sequence goes on along the minus strand of NZ_JADPIT010000023.1, from coordinate 130,634 downwards.
CCGCCCGAATCAAGTATGCTCCATTGTCACGCGGCCGCAATGGCAGGCAAAAAGGAATTCGCAATTGTTGCGCGCACGTCACGCACAATGCGACTCGCGTGCGATCAGATCAACCGATCGGAGGTACGCTCGCTTGTTCCGCATCGCTTGCGCCAAGCGCCGCGTGCTCCTCGACCGCCGTAACGCCCTTTGCCGTGAGCTCGAACAGGTCGCCGTCCTTCATCACGTAACCGTCGGCGATCAGCTCGCCTATCTTGCCGTGCCGGTCGTCGGCAAAGGCGATGGATTGGCTGATGTCCCTCAGGATCGAGAGCTGTTCGTCGCGCAACATGGCTTCACTCTCCGTTCGCCGGGGATGGTTCCGGTCCTCACATGCCGTGGCTCTGAAACACCTTGCTGCAAGAGCGCGACAGCTTGGCCCTGTTGGCTTGCAAGCAGCCTTGCACCGCCATGTCGTTGCCGAGGTCCTTGCGGCAGAAGCGGGAGGCGTCCCGCGAACAGGCCTGCTGCTCCTGCGGCGAACCCATATGGCCTTGTGCGAGAGCGGGCCCGTTTGACAGGCCGCTCACGGCCATCAGCGCGATCGTCGCCAGGAAGAACAGTTTGCGGGACATCGGCGGCTCCAAATCTGACAGGTGAGTTTCAGGTCCTGTCTGAACTCGTCGCTATGCCGCTTGTTCCCAGCGCAGAGCCGCACCCCCCGCTATTCAAGGTTCCCGCGGCGCTGCTATAACGGGGCGAAGGATGAGGGTGCCTGATGAAACGCTATCTCGTGTTTGCGCTGGTCGGCCCGTTCGTGGGCGGGTTCCTGCTGCTGCTGACGACGACCTATCAGTCCGGCTATTGGACCCAGACCAGTCTCGCTGAGGTCGGCAAGCTGTTCGCGGTGTTCTTCAAATCCCTGCAATACAGTTATCTGTTCGGCTTCCTGCCCTCGCTGATGATCGGTGCAGTCGACGATATCCTGGTCCACATCCGCCGGATCGGCCCGGTGCTGCGGATGCTGCTGGTCGGCGTGTTCGCCTTCATCCTGGCCTCGCTGACCTACAGCTCGCGCGGTCCGGACTCGGGCGCAGTGCAGTTCATCCTGTACGGCCTCGTCGGGTTCGTGCCGGCGGTGATTTCATCCTGGCTCGTGCATAGATATGTCGCGGAGCCGCAGCCGGCGGCAGCACAGACTTGAGGGCGCGACCTTCGATCACGCTGCAGCAACCTCCGCCGCGCTGGCGCGTTCCCTACAGGCCATGACCATGTCCGATGACGATATTCTTGCTCCGCGTCGCTCCCGTTCGGGAAGCCGCCCGGGTGCGGCCTCTTCGGGCACCGACGGGCGTGGGCCGATCATCGATCAGGACGGTCACGAGATCCGGCCCGAAACGCTTGAGCAGGGCTTTCGCGAATTTCGTTTCGAATTCGGGAAGGACAGTCCCTTCGCCGGCAACCTGTTCGGCAATCTGACGCGCGAGCAGCGGATCGCGCGGATCGAGGCGATCGCAAAGCTGCTCGACGTCGCCTTCGTGCTGCCCGGAACGAATATCCGCTATGGCATCGACGGCTTGATCGGACTGATCCCCGTCGTCGGCGACATCATCACCACCGCGATCTCGCTCTGGCTGGTGCGAGAGGCGAGGGCGCTCGGGGCGCCCTGGTACATCACCGCGCGCATGCTCGGCAATGTCGCCCTCGACGGCGTCGTCGGCATCGTGCCGTTCGCGGGCGACGCCTTTGACGTGATGTTCCGTGCCAACATGCGCAACGTGCGCCTGCTCCGCCGCTGGCTCGACAAGCAGCCGCGCATCTGACACGCCCCAAAACGCAAAAAGCGCGACAGCCTTTCGGCCGTCGCGCTTTCAGCGCACATCGGAGCGCGTTACGAAAACTTACGCCGCGTCGGCAGCGTCGGTGCTGGCTTCCACCGGCTTGCGGTGACGGGGCAGCGGGAAGGCTTCGCTCTCATAGAGCGAGCGGATACCGTTCTGGTCGAAGCGCGCTTCCTCGACCTGGAGATAGGCGCCGTTCAGCGAATCCGTCGGCAACTGCTCCATCGCGAACTGCACGGCTTCGGCCGCGGTGCCGAACCGGCGATAGGTGAAGCCTGCACGCTTCTTCTTGCGGATCGCAGCGGGGAAGAGTTCGGCGGAAGTGTTGAAGTTGAACGGACGCAGTGGACGCATGGTCAAAGACCTCGTGATCTCTCTGGGGCTTTAAGCGCGTGGGGTTGGGACGGGCAGAGGCCACGATTGAGTGGGCGCCGCACATGTCATTTTCGTCCTCTAATATAGCCCGTTTTGACAAAATTGCGACCCCCGCGATGCGAGATGATGAATCCGCGCATGGCAGCTCCGCAGGGCCGAAAATGGCAACAATGTCAGTGGCTTGAATGGTTTACAGCTTGCCAAGGAGCAGCAGCACGAGCAGCACCACCAAGACAAGGCCGCCGATCCCCATGCCGGAATGACCCATTCCGTAGCCGTAGCCACCAACGCGGCCCGACAGGCCGCCGACGAGATAAATGATCACCAGGATGATCAGGATGGTCCCAAGCGTCATGGCATCCTCCCTGGCGGCCGCGGCAACGCCATGGCCGGCCGCACCACGAGGTAAGAAAAGCACATCGTGCCGCCGCCGGGTTCCATGACGGAACCCGGCGGCGCGCAAGGTTTATTTGGGTTCGAGCTTCAGCGCCGCGGAATTGATGCAGTAACGCAAGCCCGTCGGCCCCGGGCCGTCGGGGAAGACATGGCCGAGATGGCCGCTGCACTTGGCGCACAGCACCTCGGTACGGACCATGCCGTGGCTGACGTCCCGCTCCTCGTCGATATGGCCCTCGACGGCGGGCTGGGTGAAGCTCGGCCAGCCGCAGCCGGAATCGAACTTCGCGTCGGACTCGAACAGCACATTGCCGCAGCCGGCGCAGGTATAGGTGCCGGCGCGGTGGTCGTGCTCATATTCGCCGGAGAAGGGACGCTCGGTCGCCTTCTCGCGCAGCACTGCGTATTGCATCGGCGACAACTCGCTGCGCCATTGCTGTTCGCTCTTGATGACCTTGTCGTCCGTGGTTTTCGTCTTGGTGTCGGGCATGGGTCTCCCGCTTTTTCGATGATCTTGTTTTCGGTGATCTTGTTCAGTGATCTTGCGATCAGTTGGTGGCCTTGCTGGCGCTCACCAGCGTCGGCTTTTCGATATAGTTATCCGCGAACAGCTTTTTCAGGTTCTCGACCTTCGGAAGGTCGTTGTAGGCGATGTAGGGCTGGTTCGGGTGCAGCGTCAGATAATCCTGGTGATAGGCCTCCGCCGGATAGAACGCCTCCAGCGCGCCGACCTTGGTCGCGATCGGCTTATTGAAGACCTTGGCGCCGTTGAGCTGGGTGATATAGGCCTCGGCCACCTTCTTCTGCTCGTCGGAGGTGGTGAAGATCGCCGAGCGATATTGCGTGCCGGAGTCGGGGCCCTGCCGGTTGAGCTGGGTCGGGTCGTGCGCCACCGAGAAGTAGATCTGCAGGATCTTGCCGTAGGAGATCTTCTTCGGGTCGTATTTGATCTCGACCGATTCCGCGTGGCCGGTCCGGCCGCTCGAGACGGTCTGGTAGTCGGCCGTCGCCTTGGTGCCGCCGGCATAGCCGGAGACCGCGTTGACGACGCCTGCGGTGTGCTGGAACACGCCCTGCACGCCCCAGAAGCAGCCGCCGGCGATCACGGCGGTCTGGATCCCGCTTGCGGGCGCCGCGTCAACGGCGGGAGCGGGGATCACGACCGCATCCTCTGCGGCCCGGGTCGGCGCGGCAAAGGCCAGCGTCAGGGCGGTGGTTGCGGCGAGCAGGGACAGGATGGCAGGTCGGCGCATGGCGATCCTCTTTCGGAAGGTCTGACAGTCTAGGGCGGTTGGGGCCGGGCGAACAGCCTGCCCGGCATTTTCGGACATTCGAGATACGGGCCGGCCGGGCGATTGTTACGGCCGGACGGACACGAGTCTGTGAAACGCGCCGCCTGGAGCGGCCCGGCTTGGCGAGGACAGGAACTCCGCGCTAGATGAACCGGCGCGATCGGTGATCGACCTAAAGAATGATGGCTGGAGCTGACCTGACAACATGCTGCGCGTCGTATCCCTGACCCTCGTCGCCGTGCTCGCCATCCTGGCCGGCTGGAGCTTGATCGCGGCGGCCGAACCAAAACCCGGCGACGACCTCGCCATTTGCCGCGACCGCCAGGCGGATGCGCAGGCGAGGGCGCAGGCCTGCGACAATTTGCTCAACGCCGACCGGCTCAGCGGCAAGGACAAGGCCGTCGCGCTTTCCGTGCGCGGCAATACGCTGATCAACAAGCGCGACTACGTCCATGCCATCGAGACCTTGTCCATGGCCGTCGACCTCGATCCCGACAACGTCGTCACGCTCAATTTGCGCGGCCTCGCCTATGAGCGGACGGGCCAGGACGACCATGCGATGACGGACTACAACCTCGCGCTCCAGAAGCGCCCGACCTACGGTGTCCCCTACAACAACCGCGGCATCATCCAGTTGCGCCGGGGGGCGCTGCAAAGCGCGCTCGACGATTTTAACCTGTCGATCAAATACGCGCCAAAATTCCTGCTCGGCTACACCAACCGCGCCCGCGTGCGCACGCTGATGCAGGATTTTGACGGCGCGATCGCCGATTTCGCGGAGGCCGAGAAGATCGAACCGGGCGCGCAGCAGATCACCGCCAACCGCTGCATCACCTACGGCATGATGGGCGAGTACGGCCAGGCCTTCGCCGACTGCAACGGCCTGATCGAGAAGCAGCCGAAGAACGTGTACGCGATCAACAATCGCGCCGACGTCAACATGCTGAAAGGCGATCTCGACGCTGCGCTGAAGGACTACAACATTGCGATCCAGATCAACCCGAACAATGTCCGGGCACATTCGGGTCGCGGCCAGATCTACGAGCGCAAGAAGGACCTCGCCCAGGCCCGTGCCGACTATCGTGCGGCGGCTTATTCGCTGACGAAGTTCGACGAGCTCGACGTCGCGCGTGCCCGCGCGATCGCGCAGGAGCGATTGGCGGCGCTGACCCCGCAGACGCCGGCCGGATCAACGGGGCGCCGTGTGGCGCTTGTGATCGGGAACGGCGCTTACAAGAACGTCCACGCCTTGCCCAATCCGCCACGCGACTCGAAAATGATCGCAGCCGCGCTGCGCGATGTCGGCTTCCAGACCGTGATATCCGTCAGCGACCTCACCCGCGACAAGTTCTTCGAAGCGTTGCAGACGTTTGCGGCCGAGGCAGAGAAGGCCGATTGGGCGGTGGTCTATTACGCCGGCCACGGTTTCGAGATCGGCGGCGTCAATTATCTCGTTCCCGTCGATGCCAAGCTCGCCGCCGACAAGGACGCCGAGACCCAGGCGGTTGCGCTGGAGCAGGTGATCGCGGCGGTGGGCGCTGCGCGAAAAGTGCGTCTGGTCATGCTGGACGCCTGCCGCGACAATCCGTTCGCGCCGACCATGCAGCGCACGCTGTCGCTCAAGCTGGTGGACAAGGGCTTTTCCAACATCGAGCCCGGCGCCGGCTTCATGGTGGTCTACGCCGCCAAGCACGGCGAGACCGCGATGGACGGCGACGGCGGCGCCGACAGTCCGTTCGCCACTGCGCTCGCCCGCGAAATCAAGATGCCGCGCGTCGAGATCCGAAAACTGTTCGACATCGTCCGCGACGACGTCTGGCTTGTGACCAAGCACGTGCAGCAGCCGTTTTCCTACGGCTCGCCGCCGGGAAGAGAGGATTTTTATTTCGTCGCGGGGAAGTGAAGGCTGCTTATGGGGCGCACCTTCGTCCCCTCACATTAGGTGTCGTCCCGGCAGAGGCCGGGATCCATAGCCACAGGGCGTGGTTTGGCGAAGACTGACAGTGATCGAACCTTCCTCGGTACCAAGACCGCCGAATACGGATAGATGACGGGGTATGGGTCCCGGCCTTCGCCGGGACGACGGCTAAACCACAATGCTCAGCCGCTTCGCCGCCCGCGTGATGCCCGTGTACAGCCACCGCGCGCGGCTCTCCTGAAACGCAAAGCTCTCGTCGAACAGCACGACGTCGTCCCATTGCGAGCCCTGCGACTTGTGCACGGTCAGCACGTAGCCGTAGTCGAACTCGTCATAGGGCTTGCGCTGCTCCCAGGCGATCGACTCGACGCCGCCCTCGAAGCAATCGGCGCGCACCGAGACCTTCGTCACCTTGTGGCCGAGATCCTCGTCCGGCGACAGCCTCATGCTGAGAATGCGGGATTTCGAGCGCGAGGTGTTGCGCGACTTCACGCGCCACAGCCCGCCGTTGAACAGGCCCTTCTTGCGATTGTTGCGCAGGCAGACCAGCTTGTCGCCGGCGACGGGGAAGACGTCCTCGATGTTCTGGCGCTGACGCACCCGCATATTGTACGCGCGCCGCGTGTTGTTGCGTCCGACCAGGACCTGGTCGGCGGCCATGACGCGATCAGGATCGAGCTCCTTGCGCGACACCACCTCGCTCTCGCCGTAGCGGCCTATGTCGAGCTCGCGTCCCTCGCGGACGTCCATCGACATCCGCACGATCGGATCGTCCTGGGCCTGGCGGTGCACCTCGGTCAGCATCGCGTCCGGCTCGGTATTGGTGAAGAAGCCGCCGCCCTGGATCGGCGGCAACTGCGCGGGATCGCCCAGCACCAGCAGCGGGCAGTCGAACGACATCAGGTCGCGGCCCAATTCGGCATCGACCATCGAGCATTCGTCGATCACGATCAGCTTGGCTTTGGACGCCGGGGCGTCGTCCCACAGCTCGAAGCTCGGCTGCTCCTCGCCGGATTCGCGGGTGCGGTAGATCAGCGAATGGATGGTGGAGGCTTCGTCGCAGCCCTTGTTGCGCATGACCAGCGCCGCCTTGCCGGTGAAGGCGGCGAACTTCACCTCGCCGTCGACGCCGTCGGCGATGTGCCGCGCCAGCGTGGTCTTGCCGGTGCCGGCATAGCCGAACAGGCGGAACACCGGCGGCGTGCCGTTGCGGCCGGGCTTGGCCTTGAGCCAATCGCCAACGGCCTTGAGCGCGGCATCCTGATGCGGGGTGAATGTGGCCATGTCTGTCTTGAGGAGGGGGCGAAACGGAGCGATTCGCCAGCCCCAAAACTAACCATTCGCACCGCCGGTTCAAGCCGGGCGGGGCGCCCTATTGCCAGCCGGGAACGCCGCGCATGTCGGGCAGATGGTGAGCGATGCCCTTGTGGCAGTCGATGCAGGTCTTTTCCTTGGTGAAGAGGAAGCGCTGGTGCGCGACCGAGGCCCGCGGCGACTGCTTGGTGATGTCCATGGAATCGGCGCTGTGGCAGTTGCGGCATTCCAGCGAATCGTTGGACTTGAAGCGTGCCCATTCATGCGCCGCCAGCTCGAGCCGGTGATCCTGGAATTTCTCGCGGGTGTCGATCGTGCCGAAGATCTTGCCCCAGACCTCCTTGGAGGCCTGCATCTTGCGGGCGATCTTGTCGGTCCAGTTGTGCGGCACGTGGCAGTCCGGACAGGTCGCGCGCACGCCGGAGCGATTGGCGAAGTGGATGGTCGACTTCAGCTCGGCATAGACGTTGTCCTTCATCTCGTGGCAGCCGGTGCAAAATTTTTCGGTGTTGGTCAATTCCAGCGCGGTGTTGAAGCCGCCCCAGAAGATCACGCCGGCCATGAAGCCCGCCAGCACCAGCACGCCGAGCCCGAACACCGAGCTCGGACGGATCAGCACCTGCCAGAGCTCGCGCGCAAAGTCCAAGCTTCGCGCGACGAAGCCGTGTTTGGCCTTCATTCCCTCGTCGGGCTCATCAGCGGTCGTCGTCATCGGCGGCCACCGGGGCTTGCGCGCGACAGCAGCGTGTCGATGTCGGTGAAGTCGTTGCTGACGGGCGGATTGGCGGTGTTCTGCGGCACGTGGCATTCCGTGCAGAAGAAGCGGCGCGGCGAGATCGAAGCCAGGAACTGGCCGTCGCGATCCATGAAGTGGGTGATCGAGACCATCGGCGCCTGCGATTCCGCGATGCGCGCCCGCGCATGGCAGGACAGGCACTTGTTGCCGTTGAGATCGACCTGATAGCCGTCGATCGCATGCGGGATCACCGGCGGCTGCTCCGGATAGTTGCGCACTTCCCTTTCGGAGGTGTTGCGGTTCGGCAGCATCGGCGGCGCCGGACCTTCGTCGTTGAGCGGGGTCGGGCCGCGCAGGCCTGACGTCACCGTCTGCGCGGTCAGCGAGCTCGCGCCAGCCGCGATCACGACCGCGAGCAGCGCTACTCCAAATCGTTTCATCATGACACGTTCACCCGCTCGATGCGCACGGCGCACTTCTTGTAATCGGTTTGCAGCGAGATCGGATCGGTGGCGTCCAGCGTCACCTTGTTGATCAGCTTGGATTCGTCGAACCACGGCACGAATACGAGGCCACGCGGCGGCCGATCGCGGCCGCGGGTCTCGACGCGGACACGGATGAAGCCGCGGCGGGAGACCACTTTCACTTCGTCGCCGCGGCGGATCTTCGCCTCCTGCGCGTCGTCAGGATGCATGAAGCACACGGCCTCGGGGAAGGCCTTGTAGAGCTCGGGGACCCGGCGCGTCATGGTGCCGGAATGCCAGTGCTCCAGCACGCGGCCGGTGGAGAGCCAGTAGGGATATTCGTTGTCGGGCGATTCCGCCGGCGGCTCGTAAGGAAGGGCGAAGATGCGCGCCTTGCCGTCCGGATAGCCGTAGAACTGCACGTCGGTGCCCTGCTTGACATAGGGGTCGCTGCCCTCGCGGAAACGCCATTTCGTCTCCTGGCCGTTGACAACGGGCCAGCGCAGGCCGCGCTCGCGGTGATAGGCGTCGAACGGCGCGAGGTCGTGGCCGTGGCCGCGGCCGAACGCGGCGTATTCCTCGAACAGGCCCTTCTGCACGTAGAAGCCGAACGCCTTGGACTCCTCGTTGGCGTAGCCTTCCTCGATCTCCGACGTCGGGAATTTATCGACCTGGCCGTTCTTGTAGAGCACGTCAAACAGCGTCTTGCCGCGAACGTCCGGCTTCTTGGCGATCAGCTCCTCCGGCCAGACCTCTTCGATCTTGAAGCGCTTGGAGAACTCCATGAGCTGCCAGAGGTCGGACTTGGACTCGCCGGGTGCAGGGACGAGCTGGTGCCAGAACTGCGTGCGCCGCTCGGCGTTGCCGTAGGCGCCTTCCTTCTCCACCCACATCGCGGTCGGCAGGATCAAATCGGCGGCGAGCGCCGTCACCGATGGATAGGCGTCCGAGACTACGATGAAATTGTCGGGGTTGCGGAAGCCCGGATAGGTCTCCTCGTTGGCGTTGGGACCAGCCTGGAGGTTGTTGTTGACCTGCACCCAATAGGCGTTGATCAGGCCGTCCTTCAGCATCCGGCTTTGCAGCACGGCGTGCGCGCCGGGCTTGTCGGGAATGGTGCCCTCGGGCAGCAGCCAGATGTGCTCGGCCTTGGTGCGGTGCTCCTTGTTGGTGACGACCATGTCGGCCGGCAGGCGGTGCGAGAAGGTGCCGACCTCGCGCGCGGTGCCGCAGGCCGAGGGCTGGCCGGTCAGCGAGAACGGGCTGTTGCCGGGCGAGGAAATCTTTCCGGTCAACAGATGGATGTTGTAGACGAGGTTGTTGCACCAGACGCCGCGAGTGTGCTGGTTGAAGCCCATGGTCCAGAACGAGACCACCTTGGTCTTGGGGTCGGCATAGAGCTCGGCCAGCGCCTCCAGCCGGTTGAGCGGCACGCCCGACATCTCGGCCGCCTTCTCCAGCGTGTACTCCGAGACGAACTTGACGTACTCGTCATAGCTCATCTCGGTGGAATCATTGGCCTTCGCCGCGCCCGTCGCCTTCTTCTGCAGCGGATGCTCGGGCCGCAAGCCATAACCAATGTCGGTCTGGCCGCGCCTGAAGATGGTATGCGCGGCAACGAAGTCCTTGTTGACCCGGCCCGTCTTGATGATGTGGTTGGCGATGGCGTTGAGGATGTAGAGGTCGGTCTGCGGCTTGAACACCATGCCGATGTCGGCGAGGTCGAACGAGCGGTGCTCGAAGGTCGAGAGCACGGCGACGCGAACATGCGGCGCGGAGAGCCGGCGGTCGGCAAGGCGCGTCCACAGGATCGGATGCATCTCCGCCATGTTGGAGCCCCACAGCACGAAAGCATCGGTGGCCTCGATGTCGTCATAGCAGCCGGCCGGCTCGTCGATGCCGAAGGTGCGCATCATGCCGGCCACGGCGGAGGCCATGCAGTGGCGCGCATTGGGATCGATGTTGTTGGTGCGGAAGCCGGCCTTGAACAGCTTCACGGCCGCATAGCCCTCCCAGACCGTCCACTGGCCGGAGCCGAACATGGCGACGCCGTTGGGCCCGCGCTTCTTGATCGCCTCCTTCCACTTCACCTCCATGATGTCGAAGGCTTCGGTCCAGGAGATGGGCGTGAATTCGCCGTTCTTGTCGTATTTGCCGGCCGTCTTGCGCAGCATCGGCTGGGTCAGGCGGTCGTGGCCGTACATGATCTTGGAGAGGAAGTAGCCCTTGACGCAGTTGAGGCCGCGGTTGACCTCGGCCTTGATGTCGCCGTGGGTGGCGACGACGCGATTGTTCTTGGTCGCAACCATCACGGAGCAGCCGGTACCGCAGAAGCGGCAGGCGGCCTTGTCCCATTTCAGTTCGGCGACGTCGCGCTCGGCGACGAGATTCGCGGCGAGCGCCGGTGCCGGCATGCCCGCAGCGGCGGCCGCGATGGCGGCGGCCTCGAGCTTCAGCATCTGGCGGCGGTCGAGCTTTGGCGATGTCATGACGACTCTCCCGGCCCTAAGCCGTTTCGATGGCGTGAAAGACCAGCGCCGCGGAATAGACGTCGGGCAGCGACTGGATGGTGTTGAGCAGGGTGCCGAGGCTGCCGGAATCAGGCGCCTCGGTCACGACGATGAGCTTGCCGCGCGGGTCGCGGCCGTGAATCTCGCAGCCGGCAAGGGCGGTGATCGCGGCCTCGAGTGCGGCGAGCCGCTCGGGGCGCGCCTGCACGATGATGCTGGCGATTTCGCAACCGGGCGGCGAGATGACGCGCTCGGCGCTGAGTACCCGGCCGGTGATCAGTGCGCGGCGGTTGAGTTTGGATTCGGCCATGATGCCTGTCTTTCGCTTTTCGGGGGATCAATGCGGGGAGGGCGGCGGGCCGGGAGGGCCGGCGAACATCTGGTAGATCCAGACGCCGAGCCCGTAGGAGCCGACCGTTCCGACCGCGAGGACGGGCATCACGATCGCGGTCAGGAACAGGAAAGCGAAAATCTCCATGCGCTTACGGCGCACGCGCGAAGTCGCGTCGTCAGGGGCCGACATATTCGGTCTCGTCTGAAATGTGGGGATTGGGACGGCATCCGGGCCGTTGCCTTGCCGCACTTTAGATGCATCAGGGCTGCTGACGCCTTGATCTGTATCAATCCGTCCAGTCGCGATGCTGACTGCCGCCAGACCCACAAGCACAAGTTTGGGTTGTACCCGTGCGAAGGCGATGCGACAATTTGGCATCGAACGGGGATACGAGCTGTGACTGCGACAGGGCTGTCGGCGATCGATCTCGGACTTCGCGGCGCAGCGAGCGGCGTGTTCCTGTTGATCGTTCTCGTGGCCTTGCTGCGTCGTGCGATCGGCCAACAGGCTTTGCTGGGCATCGCGATGTGCGCAGGCGGCATGTTCTATGCGATCGCGACGGCGCCCAACCTCCCCAAAACGGCTTGGTGGTGGGTATTACCGATCCTGTCCGCGCAGCCTGCGGTCTTCTGGCTGTGGGCGCGCGCGGCGTTCGACGACGATTTCGTGCTGAGGCGTTGGCACGGCGCCCTGTGGCTGAGCATCGTGGCTTTCGGGTTTGCGATCACGCTGGGCTGGGCGAACTGGCCCGCTTTAGCCGGCGCAGGCGGGCGAGTCCTGGCTTTGGCCACCCTGGTGTTGGCCCTCGCTGCCGCGGTTCAGACGGTCAAGACCTGGCGCGCCGATCTGGTCGCGCGGCGACGCCGACTGCGGCTGGCGATGCTTGCGATCAATGTCGTGCTCATCGCGACCGTCGGCGTCGCCGGCTTCGCCGCAATTCCCGTCGCGGTTCCCGGTGCGCCCGGCAGTCTCCCGACCGCGCTCGGGCTGTTCGTGGTGGCCATGCTTGCCGGCCTCGGCCTGTTCAGCGCGCCGGCGATGGCCGTCGATGACGCCACGGCCGCGATCGCATCCGGCGAGGCGGGGAGGCAAGCCCCGGCCGCCGACCGCGCCGCCGCGGGGCGGGTCGTCGTCGACCCGATCCTGCTGCGGCGCCTCGACCATCTGATGACGGTGGAGCGAAGCTACCGCCAGGAAGGCCTCGCGATCGGAGCGCTTGCGGCGCGGCTCGATGTTCCCGAGCATCGGCTGCGCCAGGCGATCAACGAAGGGCTGGGCCATCGCAACTTCAATGCGTTCCTCAACCGCTACCGTATCGAGGACGCCAGGCTGGCGCTGTCCGACGTGACGCAGCGGGATGTCCCGGTGCTGACCATCGCCATGGATGCGGGCTTCCAGTCGATCGGACCTTTCAATCGCGCGTTCAAGGCCGAAACCGGCATGACCCCGACCGAATTCCGGCGCGAGGCGCTGAGCCGGCCCGAGAGCGCTGAACTCAGCCAACCGCGCCGCGAAATCGGCTAGCCGATTTTTGGATCAGGCGAGAACACCCTGCGCCGATTGGTTAGACGGTCCAAGCATAAACTCCCATCCAGCGGAATGAGCCTGTCCATGTCCCACTCGACCGCCGCCGCCCCTGTGTCGGAGAGGCTCCATGCTCTGGACGCAGTCAGGGGTGGCGCGCTGCTGCTCGGCATCGTCCTGCACGCGACATTGTCGTTTGTGCCGGCCTCGCCCCGGTTCTGGATCATTCAGGATACCCATCCAAGCGTTACTCTGGGTCTGCTGTCCTTTACCATCCACGTCTTCCGGATGACGACCTTCTTCCTGATGGCCGGCTTCTTTGCCCGCATGAGCTTTCACCGCCGGGGGAGCTGGGGCTTCGTCAGGGACAGGCTGCAGCGGATCGGCCTGCCGTTGGTGATCGGCTGGCCGCTCGTGTTCATGCCGATAGCTCTGATCGTGATCTGGGCATCTCACTTTCCAAATGGCGGTCCGATCCACCCCACGTCCGGCTGGCTGCCGGCATTGCCTAAGTTCCCCCTGACCCACCTCTGGTTTCTGTATGTGCTGCTGGAGCTCTATGTCGCGACGCTGCTGCTGCGCAGTGCAATGGTCTGGCTTGATGTATCAGGGACGCTGCGCATGGTGTTTGACCGTGTCTTCGCGCGGATCATGCGAAATCCGCTGGCTCCCCTGGTTCTGGCAATACCGATCGGCATCGCCTTCTGCCTCGATCCACGATGGATCAACGTGATGGGCGTGAGGACGCCGGATCAATCGCTCGTCACCAACGCGCAGGCCTGGATCGGCTTCGGCACCGCATTCGGCATCGGCTGGCTCCTGCATCGGCAGGTCGATCTGCTGCGGCTCATCGAGCGACGCTGGCTGACGCATGTCCTGCTCGCGCTCTTCCTGATCCTGGTCAGCTTCGCGGTGTCAGGCGTGATGCTGTCGTTGCCTGTCGCGCCGAAACTGCCGGTCAGCTTCGCCACGCTCAGGCTGATCTCCGCCATCCTCTATGCATCGGCGATTTGGGTTTCCACATTCGCGGTCCTCGGCCTCGCCCTCCGCTTCATGTCAGGCTTCAGTCGGACGTGGCGCTACCTCGCCGATGCATCCTACTGGCTCTATCTGATCCACCTGCCGATCGTGATGGCGCTGCAGGTCGCGCTGTCGCAGCTCGACTGGCCCGGGCTGACCAAGTTCGCGATCATTCTCCTTGTCGCGCTTCCTCCGATGCTTGCGAGCTATCATCTGCTGGTGCGCTTCACCTTTATCGGTGTGGTCCTGAATGGCCGCCGCGCCGAAAAGCGGCTTCTCCCGCAAGGCGGAATTGCGACTGCGTAGACAGCGCCGCCCCACCCATTAAGATGCCCGCAACAAAAATATGAGCGGCAAGAATACTCAAGAAAACTTGGGAGAGGCGTCATGAAGTTCGGCATCTTCTATGAGCTGCAACTGCCACGTCCGTGGGTCGCCGGCGACGAGCTCAGCCTCTACCAGAACGCGCTCTCGCAGATGGAACTGGCCGACCAGCTCGGCTACGACCACGCCTGGGTCGTCGAGCATCACTTCCTCGAAGAGTACTCGCACTCGCCCTCGCCGGAATCGTTTCTCGCAGCCGCAAGCCAGCGCACCAGGAACATCCGGCTCGGCCACGGCATCCTCCAGCTCACCACCAACCATCCGGCGCGGGTCGCCGAGCGCGTCGCGGTGCTCGACCTGCTCTCGAACGGGCGCTGCGAATTCGGCATGGGCGAGAGCGCATCCATCACCGAGCTCACACCGTTCGGCCGCGACATGGAGACCAAGAAAGAGGTGTTCGAGGAGGCCGTCGCCGCGATCTTCCCGATGTTCAAGGACGCGGGCAGCGAGCATCACGGCAAGTATTTCGACATCCCCTTGCGCAACGTCGTGCCGAAACCGGTGCAGAAGCCGCATCCGCCATTGTGGATGGCCTGCTCGCAACTACAGACCATCGAGCGCGCCGGCCGCCACGGCTTTGGCGCGCTCGGCTTCCAGTTCGTCAGCGCGGATGCCGCGCATGCCTGGGTGCACGCCTATTACAACGCCATGACCAAGCGTCTCGCCAAGCTCGCCGACTACGAGATCAACCCGAACATGGCGCTGGTGTCGTTCTTCATGTGCGCGAAGACGGACGAGGAGGCCCGCGCCCGCGCCGACGGCGCCACCTTCTTCCAGTTCGCGTTGCGCTTCTACGGCGCCTCACAGAACCGCCAGCGTCCGGCGCCCTACACCGTCAACATGTGGGACGAGTACAACAAGTGGAAACGCGACAACCCGGAGGCGCAGGAGGCGGCGCTGCGCGGCGGCCTGATCGGCTCGCCCGAGACCATCCGCAAGAAGCTGAAGCGTTTCCAGGGCTCGCATATCGACCAGGTCATTTTGCTCAACCAAGCGGGCAAGAACAGCCACGAGCACATCTGCGAATCGCTGGAGCTGTTCGGCCGCGAGGTGATGCCGGAATTCCAGAATGATCCGGCGCAGGCGGCCTGGAAGCAGGGCGTCATGAGCGGCGAGATCAAGCTCGAGGAAATCGACACCGAGGCCTTCACCGACCGCTACGGCAAGCTCGCGGTCAGCGTGGGGCCGGCGAAGGCGGCGGCGGGGTAGGGCAGCGTGTTGCGGCACCGCGGTAGGGACGACCACGAAGTCGAGTGCGCCTCCGCACCATCAACCTGCCGGCGCACGAGCTTTCGGCGGCGATTTTCTCAAGACGCTGTCCGCATCCTTCTACAGCCATGGTGTCTTAAACATAAAGCCGTGTTGGTGTTCGCCTAATCGTCGATCACCATCTCAACCAGCTTCGCTATTTTGTCCCGCGTCCGATCACCCGAGTTTGAAATGTAGGGCTCGACATCCGGCGCATACACAAAGGGGACACCCTTCTTAGTTCCGCTGCCGCCGATGCGAGTCACAACGATGTTGCCAAATGCAGTTGAGATGCTCGTTGGAGCACCATTGCCCACGGTAAAAGTAACTCCGACGGGACGGTGATCATGCCGCTCGATCTGAGGAGAAAAGGAGAATTGGTCTTCGCCGAAATGATGCTTCAGCTCCTCCAGGAAAGGTATTACCTCGCGCTCCATCGCCTGCTTGCAGTACTCGATGTCGGCGGTTCGCTTGTCCTTGTTCTCCGCGGCGATAGTCGTCTGCCTCTCCTTTTCGACGACGGCTGCGGATAATTTCTGTCGGAACTTCTCGGCGAGCTGCTCGGCGTCCATTTTCGTTCCAATCAAACCTGGCCCCAATGATGTTGGAGCTCATAAGACATTGTTAAGGCTTATCGTCAGCCTTTTGTTTCAATGGATTCATCAGAGCGAATGGCGATGCTTCTTTCACTGCGGGTTGGCAACGTGTGCCACCAAACACTCCCGCGTATTCTGTGAGCGGAAAGCGAAGCTTTGAGACGGCTTGCGCGCGGTTGACACGGCCGCTGGGGGGTTCCTTCCAAAGCCTCGAAACCGCCATCGAGTCATTTCGAGCTGATTGCTCCGGGGGAACAAAGAACCGCTTGCGGCGTTGTAGGAATTGGTCGGCGCTTCTTCAAGCCACCGCGTATCGCCGCGCTTCTGCGAAAGACGCAATCCAGAATTGGCGGTTTAATGCCCTCCGAACCGAGGCTGGTTTCAGGAATGGCCTCCGATGCCTCCCTCGATCGCCAGGATGAGCTTCCATACCGTCGCCGCCAACAGGCTCTCCTCAGGGAGTTCGGTACGGCTGCACTGCAAACCCGTGACTTCAGGCAAATTCTTCAGCATGCGGCAGAACTCAGTGCTCGCGGTCTGGGATGCTCATACGCCAAGGTTCTGGAATATCTTCCCGACGAGAAGCGTTTGATCGTGCGTGCCGGGATCGGCTGGCCCGCGAGGACAGTAGATCACGTAACGCTCGGTGCTGATATCGAATCGCCCGCGGGCTTTGCCTACCAGACCGGCCAATCGGTCATCTCCAATCACTTGCAGGAAGAGACACGTTTCCGGACGCCGGCGCTTCTGGCCAAGCATGGCATCAAACGTGCGATCAACGTGCTTATCAGGCGAGGTGGCGAGGGCGACGTGCCGTTCGGTGTTCTCGAGGCCGATAGTCACGATCCCGGACAATTCGACGACGCTGATGCGGATTTCCTGGCTGGTTTCGCAGGCCTGCTCGGCATCGCGATTGAGCGCCAACACGCCGACGCCAAGCTTCAGGAAGCTCTTGAGCACGAAGCATTGCTCACGCGTGAGATGAGTCATCGCGTCAAGAACAGCCTCACCTCAGTCGTTGGCCTGCTACGTGTGCAAGCACGTGGGTCGGATTCCGTCGATGTGAAGCACGCATTGGAAAACGCCGCCATGCGCGTCGCTTCGATCGCGGAAGTGCATGATCATCTCTGGCGCGGCAGCAAGGTCGGATTCGTCGATCTTGCCGATTTCGTCGAGCATCTTTGCAGAAATCTTCAGAGTTCGGCGCCGGAACACAGGCTTCAATATCGTTCGGATCCCATCGTCATATCCGCGGACAAGGCCATTCCTCTGGGCTTGCTGGTGAACGAGCTCGTCACAAACGCGATTAAATATGCCTATGTCGATGGGCCGGGTGTCATCGCTGTAGACGCCCGCGAGATCGACGGACATCTGCTGGTCGAAATCTCCGATCAGGGCGCAGGGCTACCCGACGGGTTTGACATCAACCAGCCGCGGAAGAGTCTCGGATTCCGGGTCGTCAGCGGCCTGGTCAGGCAGTTGATGGGCGAGCTTACGATCTCAACAAATATACCGAGGGGAGCGCTATTCACAATCCGGCTCCCTCTTGACCTGCCCGAACAATCGCTCAATGCGAGCTGAATCCTATCCTGGGTTTCGGCATTTGAAGTCTTGAGAGTTATTTACATGGCGTTGGCTACTTCAACCATCCGAGTCCTTGTTGTCGAAGATGAAACATTCATTCGTATGGACGTAGTTGACGTGCTCCGCGCGGCCGGATTTGAAGTGCTAGAGGCACCCGGCGCCGACGAGGCCATTCAGATGCTCGAACGCAACTCTGATGTCCGCCTTGTATTCACGGACATCGATATGCCGGGTTCAATGAACGGTTTGAAATTGGCGGCGGCTGTCAGGGACCGCTGGCCGCCAGTCAGGATCGTTGCAACCTCGGGCCACGTCAAAATACGAGCCGGTGATCTTCCGGCGGACGCCCGGTTTATCCCCAAGCCCTACCAGCCGGTGCAAATCATCGACGCGATCCGCGAGCTGACCAGCGCGGCGTAATGAACTACCCCAGTTGCCAAGAAGGTAAGTTGCAATGAAGACCATGCGGACCTTGTTCATGGCTGCGCTGATCGTTGCCGGGGGTGTCACCCAGGCGCTGGCTGAGTGCCAAATTGCTGACGCAAGGCTGGAGGAGGCCATTCAGCAAAATCCCCGGTTTCGAGGACCAGCCAACAGTCAGGCCGTGCGCGACCTTCGGAGTCTAAGAGATGCCGCTTTCACGCTTCGATCTTATGGACGGCATGACGACTGTGAGCGTCTCCTCGCCAACATTCGCGAACTCATCGCGGGGCCGCCGATGGGGTCGTTGGGAGACAACGATGAGGAAGAGGCCGATAAGCAAATTGCTGCTCGTGAACCGAAAATCAGACGCGGAGCGACTTTAGGCAGCCGTGACAAGAAAGACGCCAAACCGTTGATAAGGATCGACCAACTTACGCCCGGTTTGAGGACCGACGAGATGATTGGGGCGGAGGTCCGCAGTTCCGATGACAAGATCGTCGGCGAGGTGCGTAACATCGTCTTTGGCACAAAAGATGGAAGGGACTACGCGATCGTCGCCTCGGGCGGATTTTTCACCACTGGAAAGGATAGCATCGTGGTGCCGATCCGATCTCTGAAGGTTACGCAGGATCGATCAAGCTTCTTTCTTCCCATTGGGAAGGAAGTCATGAAAACGGTGCCTGTGATGCCTGACCAGGAATACAAGTGGCTCTCCGACCCGGCTTGGCGCGCCAATAACGATGCCTTGTTTGAAAAGCCGTAGCCGACCGGCGGCGCGTTTTTACGCAACGGCGCATCACTAGCTAGCCCAGAGCTTCGTTCACTTCCACATGCAGAGCGTTGCGTCGGTGAGGGCGAAAGCGGACAGGTTGAGACCACCGCCCGTCCCGTAGAGAACCATGTGACCTGAACTGGCGGCGTCGACAGCGATCGTGGCACGGGGAAGTTTTGCAGCATTTTCGTTCCACGGACTTTCCAGTCAGAGCTTCTACAGGCAAACTCCATCGATGGCAGGTCTCTGTCGGCCACCGTCGGCGGATGTGGTGGCGAAGGATTACGGTATAGTCTCAAGCCTCTACGTTCCTGATGAGCGATGCCCTGGAGCGGTCATGGCAAAACATCGGATCTATACGACGAGCTTCGCAAGCGTTTACCCGCTCTACGTTGCGAAGGCGGAGAAGAAAGGACGCACCAAAGCAGAGGTCGATCAGGTCATCTCCTGGTTGACTGGCTATGGTCAGAAGGAGCTGGAAGCTCAACTGGAACAGCGGACGGACTTTGAGACCTTCTTTGCGAAGGCCCCCACACTCAATCCTTCGCGAGCCCTGATCAAGGGCGTGGTTTGCGGCGTCCGGGTCGAGGATGTCAAAGAGCCGACGATGCGAGAGATCCGCTACCTGGACAAGCTGATCGATGAGCTGGCCAAGGGAAAAGCGATGGACAAGATTTTGCGCAAAAGTGCTGACTAAGGGGGCATCCTTCGTCCGCCTGGCTTGGCGACGTTACGGCAGATATCCGGCGACACCCGCCTTTCGCTGCGCGGCCATTGCTGATAAATTTCGTCAAAAGGCGATGGGGAGAAAACGATGCGCCCTCGCGGGACGCCCGCAAATCCGGCAGTTGGGGATGTCACGCCCGCGGTGCTTGCCATCGGTCGTCCGGATTTCCCTGATATCCTGATCGATACACTGCGCCGGCAGGCCGGGGTCGGGCATTGCATGGTGTTCGCGCTGAGCCGCGCGGGCGCCGCACACTGCCTGCTCGATGCCGGCAACATCCCGATCGGCGGCGATCTCGGCGCCGCCTATGCCGGGCAGTTCCACCAATCCGATCCCAACCGCGATGCGTTGTTCGAAGGCGAGGCCCGCGCGACGCTCGTGCTGCCCGCCTTCGCGCCGCGCATGTACGGCGCCCGCTACCGCAAAATGTTCTTTGTGGATTCCGGCATCGTCGACAAATGCGCGACCGCGATCTGGGTCGACGACACCTGCTTCTACGTCAACTTCTATCGCATCGCTGTCCAGGGCCGCTTCAGCGACGCCCAGCGTTCGCGGCTTGAGGCCGTCGCACCCGCCATCAGTGCGAGCGTGGCGCGCCATTTCCAGCACGGCTCGGCGGCGACGACCGAGCAGTCTCTCGCCGCGCTATTCGCGACGCGCGCGCCGCTCGCCAGCCTCACCCCGCGCGAGCAGGACGTTTGCCGGCGCATCCTCTCCGGCTTCAGCTCCGAGGCGATCTCGCAGGCGCTCGGCATCAGCCTGCATTCGACCCTGACCTATCGCAAACGCGCCTATGAGCGGCTCGGCATCTCGTCACAGAGCGAGCTGTTTGCGATCGTGCTGCGCCTGCTCGCCGGCCCGCGCGGCCTGAACTGAAGCTGTCCCAATCGCTGGGGACAGACGGCGCCTCCTGAAGCCGCTAACCTTGGCGGCGAACAGCAATGGAGCGAAGCTTGAGTACCGCGCCGCGCATCGACATCGACCCGGTCGCGTTCTGGGCCGACCCGTACCCGATGCTCGCGACAATGCGCAAGGAGGCGCCAATCGCCTTCGTGCCGCAGCTCGGCTCGACGCTGCTGACGAGCCGCGACGATATCTCGATCTCCGAGAAGCAGATCGACGTGTTCTCCTCGCACCAGCCCGCGGGCCTGATGAACCGGCTGATGGGCCACAACATGATGCGCAAGGACGGCGAGGCGCATCAGGTCGAGCGCCGCGCGATGTTTCCGACGGTGTCGCCGAAGACGGTGAAGGCGCACTGGGCCGCGCTGTTCCAGGCCCATGCCGATCGCATCATCGACGCGATCGAACCCGGGCGGATCGATTTCATGCGCGACTTCGCGTTGCCGTTCTCCGGCGAATGCCTGAAGTCGATTACCGGCCTCACCAATATCGGCTTTGCGGATATGGACGCCTGGTCACAGGGCATGATCGAGGGCATCGCCAATTACAGCGGCGACGCAGCCGTCGAGGCGCGTTGCCATGCGGCGACGTCGGGCATCGATGCCGCCATCGACGACATCCTGCCTGTGATGCGCAAGCATCCCGACCAGAGCATCCTCGGCGTGCTGCTCGCGTCGGGCATGGCGATGGAGAGCGTGCGCGCCAACGTCAAACTCGCGATCTCGGGCGGTCAGAACGAGCCGCGCAAGGCGATCGCCGGCACGGTATGGGCGCTGCTGAGCCATCCAGACCAGCTCGATCTCGTGCGCAAGGGCGAGGTGACGTGGCTCCAGGCCTTCGAGGAATATGCCCGCTGGATCTCGCCGATCGGCATGTCGCCGCGGCGCATCGCAAAGCCGTGGACGATCCGCGACGTCGCGTTCGAAACCGATGAACGCGTATTCCTCATGTTCGGCTCCGCCAACCGCGACGAGAAGCATTTTGAGCGCGCCGACCAGTTCGACGTGCGGCGTGATACGGCCAAGAGCGTCGCGTTCGGCGCCGGTCCGCATTTCTGCGCCGGTGCCTGGGCCTCGCGCGCCATGATTGCCGACGTCGCACTGCCGACCTTGTTCGCCCGTGCCGGCCGGCTCGAGATCGCCGTCGACGAACCGGTGCGGATCGGCGGCTGGGCCTTTCGCGGGCTGCAAAATCTGCCCGTGAGATGGCTGCATTAGTCCGGCAGGGACCGGTCCATCCGCAACGCCGCCATGATGCCATCCTGCTCCTGTTTTGCCCGACGAGTCAAAGCAATTTCGGATAAGGCGTAAGTCATTGTTTTCGCACGCCCCGGCTACTGTGCATGGGGTTGTTTTCGCGATTTTTTGAATCTTGGCCGGGCGCGTGCGTTTTTCACATTCGCGTGCGGAAAAATATCCCCTGCATTCGCTCCGCCGATTGAAAGATTAATCATGCGCTCCGCCATGCGCGCAGTGCTTGCATCGCTATTTTTCCGCGCGTCTCGACACCTTCGATCAGCCGCACCATCATTCCCGAGCACGAATGAAGGACGGCCGCACGCGGCCGGGAGTGTCGGATGCAACGTCGGGACTTTCTCAAACTATCCGTTGGAACTGCGGCAGCCGCCGCATTCGCTTCGAGTGCCAAAGCACAAGGAACGTCACAAGGCGCGGTAAAGGAAATTCGTGTCGGCTACCAGAAGACCGGCGTGCTGGTTATCACGCGTCAGCAGGCCGCCCTGGAAAAATATTTCGCGCCCTTGGGCGTCGACGTGAAATGGGTCGAGTTCTCGTCGGGGCCTCCGATGATGGAGGCGATGAATGTCGGCAGCGTCGATTTCGGCGCGGTCGGCGATTCCCCGCCGGTGTTCGCCCAGGCGGCGGGCGCCGCGATCGTCTATGCCGCCGGCCAGCCCATCACCAACGGGCAGGGCATCCTGGTGCCGAAGGACTCGCCGATCCGCGGCATCGCCGACCTGAAGGGCAAGCGCGTCGGCTTCACCAAGGGCTCCAGCGCCCACAACATCGTGGTGCAGACGCTGGAGAAAGCCGGCCTCACCTATGCCGACATCACGCCGGTCTATCTGACGCCGCCGGATGCCGGGCCCGCCTTTGCCAATGGCAGCATCGATGCCTGGGCGATATGGGACCCGTATTTTGCGATCGGCGAGACCAAGCAGGGCGGCCGCATCCTGGTCAATGCGCGCGACGTCACCAAGACCAATTCCTTCTTCATCGCCAATCGCGATTTCGCCAGGAATCACGGCGCCGTCCTGCAACAGATCATCGATGTGACGACCGCGGCCGGTCAATGGGCCGAGCAGCACCGCGACGAGGTCGCCAAATCGCTCGCCGCGATCACCGGCGTCCCGCTGGACATCCAGACCCTCGCCGCCAATCGCGCGAATTTCGTGGTCGGGCCGGTCACCGACGACATCGTCACGACGCAGCAGGGCGTCGCGGACCGCTTCCACAAGCTCGGCCTGATCCCGAAGCCGATCGTGATCCGCGACATCGTCTGGCGCAACCCGGCAGCCTGATCGTGCCCACCAATCTCCCCACCTCCAAGGGTTTGAACATGAGGCGTATCATCCAGCGTCTGATCGCGGCCATCGTGCTGTCGATCGGCATCGTCGCCGCCGCGGTCGGCACCTCCTACGGACAGGACAAGGTGGTCCGCATCGGCTACCAGAAATACGGCAAGCTGGTGCTGCTCAAGAGCAAGGGCACGCTGGAGCCGAAGTTAGCTGCCGACGGCTACAAGGTGGTGTGGACCGAATTCCCCTCCGGCCCGCCGCTGCTGGAGGCGCTCAATGTCGGCGCGATCGATTTCGGCAACACCGGCGAAGCCCCGCCGATCTTCGCGCAAGCCGCCGGCGCGCCGATCCAGTATGTCGCCTACGAGCCGCCGGCGCCGAAGGGCGAGGCGATCCTGGTGCCGAAGGAGAGCCCGCTGAAATCGGTCGCCGACCTCAAAGGCAAGAAGGTCGCGCTCAACAAGGGTTCCAATGTCCATTACCTCCTGGTCAAGGCGCTGGAGAAAGCCGGCGTCAAATATTCCGAGATCGAGCCGGTGTTTCTCGCGCCAGCCGATGCGCGCGCCGCCTTCGAGCGCGGCGCGGTCGATGCCTGGGTGATCTGGGATCCGTTCCAGGCCGCTGCGGAAGCGGCGACCGGCGCCCGCACGCTCGCTGACGGCACGAACATTGTCGCGAACTACCAGTTCTATTTCTCCTCGAAGAAATTCCTCGAAGCCCATCCTGAGATCGTCGACGCCGTGCTGGCCGAGCTGAGCGCGGTCGACGATTGGGCCAAGGGTGATATCCACGCGGTTGCCGAGCAGCTGGCGCCGTCGATCGGCCTGTCAGTGCCGGTGGTCGAGGTCGCGCTGAAGCGGCAATCCTACGGCATCAAGCCGCTGACCGATGCCGTCATCGCCGATCAGCAGCAGGTTGCGGACGCGTTCTTCGCGCTCAACCTGATCCCCAAATCCATCAAGATTTCCGACGTGGCGCGGAGGCCAGGATCATGAGCACGCACAGCAAGCAAGCGAACGCCAACATCCTCTGGTTCCTGCCGACCCACGGCGACGGCCGCTATCTCGGCACCGGCATCGGCGGCCGCGAGGTCAATTTCAACTATCTGCGCCAGATCGCGCAGGCTGCCGACCAGCTCGGCTATTTCGGCGTGCTGCTGCCGACCGGGCGGTCTTGCGAAGATTCATGGATCGTCGCCTCCTCGGTCGCGCCGTTCACCGAGCGGCTGCGGTATCTCGTGGCGGTCAGGCCCGGCCTGCAATCGCCGAGCGTGGCCGCGCGCATGACCGCGACGCTCGACCGCATCACCAACGGCCGGCTCCTGGTCAACGTCGTCACCGGCGGCGATCCCGTCGAGAACAAGGGCGACGGCATCTTCCTCGCCCATGACGAGCGCTACGAGGTCACCCGCGAGTTCCTCAGCGTCTATAGCGAGCTGCTCGCCGGCAAGACCGTCAATGTCGAGGGCAAGCACATCCACGTCGAAGGGGGCAAGCTGCTGTTTCCTCCGGTGCAGTCGCCGCGTCCGCCGCTCTATTTCGGCGGCTCGTCGGATGCCGGCATCGACGTCGCCGTCGATACCGTCGACAAATATCTGACCTGGGGCGAGCCGCCGGCCTTGGTCGCGGAGAAGATCGCGAAGGTGAGGGAGGTCGCAGCGGCTCGCGGTCGAAAACTATCCTTCGGCATCCGGCTCCACGTGATTGTCCGCGAGACCAGCGACGCGGCTTGGCGTGCGGCGAATGAGCTGATCAAGCATGTCAGCGACGAGACCATCGCGACCGCGCAGAAGAACTTTGAGCGGATGGATTCGGTCGGCCAGCAGCGCATGGCGCAGCTCCATGGCGGCAAGCGCGACAAGCTCGAGATCGCTCCGAATCTGTGGGCCGGTGTCGGTCTCGTGCGCGGCGGCGCCGGCACGGCGCTGGTCGGCGACGCCCAGACCGTCGCGGCCCGTATCAAGGAGTATCAGGACATCGGCATCGACACCTTCATCATGTCGGGCTACCCGCATCTGGAGGAAGCCTATCGTTTCGCCGAGCTGGTGTTCCCGCTGCTCTCGATGGAGCAGCCCAGCAACGTGACCAGGCTTCACTTCAACGGTGGCCCCTTCGGCGAAACGGTCGGAAGCGATTATCGTCCGCAGCAGCAGGTGTCGCAATCATGAGCCTGATCGACAGCGTTTCGCTTCCCCGCGGCTTGCGCCTGCCGCGCGCGGACGGCCTGATCCAGTGGATCGTGCCGCTCGCCATCATCGCGATCTGGCAGGTCGCCAGCGTCACCGGCTTCGTGCCGACGCGGGTGCTGCCGGCGCCGAGCGACGTGTTGCTTGCGGGCTGGAAGCTGCTGCTCTCCGGCGAGCTCGTTCGCAACATCTGGGTCTCGTTCTGGCGCGCCTCGATCGGCTTCCTGATCGGCGGCAGCATCGGTTTTGCCTTCGGCCTCGCCAACGGCCTGTCGCAACTGTCGTCAAAGCTCACCGATACCACGCTGCAGATGGTGCGCAACGTGCCGCATCTGGCGCTGATCCCGCTTGTCATTTTGTGGTTCGGCATCGACGAGAGCGCGAAGCTGTTTTTGGTCGCGCTCGGCGTGTTCTTCCCGATCTACCTCAACACGCTGCACGGCATCCGCACCGTCGACCCGCAGCTGATCGAGATGGGCCGCATTTACGGCATGACCGACGGCGAGCTGTTCCGCCGGGTGATCTTTCCGGGCGCGCTGCCCTCGATCTTCGTCGGCATCCGTTTTGCGCTCGGCATCATGTGGCTGACCTTGATCGTCGCCGAGACCATCGCGGCGTCCTCGGGCCTCGGTTACATGGCGATGCAGGCGCGCGAGTTCATGCTGATCGACGTCGTGGTGCTCTCGATCCTGATCTACGCGCTGCTCGGCAAGCTCGCCGACAGCGCCTCCCGCGTGCTGGAGCGCCTGACGCTCTCCTGGCACCCCGCTTATTGGAAACGCTGAGCAGACATACTGGGAATCACATGCAGACAGCCCTTCGTACCTCCCTTCCGGATACCGAACTCGCCAGCCGCGCCCATTTCGCGCCTCACGCCCGCGTCGTGCGCGAGGAGCGCCCGGTGCAGACATCTGGCCTGCCGCTCAGCATCCGCGGCTTGCGCAAATCCTACGGCGACAACGAGGTGCTGCGCGGCATCGACCTGCACATCCCCGCCGGCCAGTTCGTCGCGATTGTGGGCAAGAGCGGCTGCGGCAAGAGCACGCTGCTGCGCCTCATCGCGGGCCTGGAGAAGTTCGACGCCGGTAGCATCTCGCTCGGCGACGCCGTGAAGCCCGAGGATATCCGCGTGATGTTCCAGGAGCCGCGGCTGTTGCCTTGGGCCCGCGTTCTCTCCAATGTCGAGGTCGGCCTCGGTCGCGATCGTTCATCCAGTGATGCGCATACACGCGCCGATAAGGCGTTGACCGAAGTCGGACTGACCGACAAGCGCGACCAGTGGCCCTCGGTACTGTCGGGCGGCCAGAAGCAGCGCGTAGCTCTTGCCCGCGCGCTGGTCTCGCGTCCCCGTGTGCTCGCCTTCGACGAGCCGCTTGGCGCGCTGGACGCGTTGACCCGCATCTCGATGCAGCGGTTGCTGGAGCGCGTCTGGCGCGACCAGGGCTTTACCGCGATCCTGGTAACCCACGATGTCGCCGAGGCGGTCGCGCTGGCCGACCGGGTGCTGGTGATCGAGGAAGGGCGGATCGCCCATGACGTCGTGGTTAACACGGCCCGGCCCCGCCAACGCGGCTCGGCCGAGCTCGCGGGTCTCGAAGGCTCGATCCTGAGCCACCTTTTGTCGGCGGACGATCGTACCTAAATAGAGGGAACCCCAGTTCGGGGAGTATGCCATGAATGTAGTGCCCCGCGATCTCATGACTGAAATCCCCGTCTCCTCCGCCGATTTCCGCGGCGCCATGCGCCATCTCACCGGCGGCGTCAGCGTCATCACCGCCGGACGGGGCAAGGACATCACCGGCATGACCGTCACCTCGGTCAGCTCGTTCTCGGTCGATCCGCCGACGCTGATCGTCAGCATCAACCGCGACGCCTCCTCCTTCCCGCTGATCCGTCGCCACGGCGCTTTCGGCGTGAACATCCTCGCGGCCGATCAGCTCGACATCGCCGAGCGCTTTGCCGGCAAGGGCGGGATCAAGGGTGCCGATCGTTTCGCGGGCGCCAGATGGGTGACGGCGGTCTCGGGTGTTCCGCTGCTGGTCGGCGCATTGTCCGCCGTCGATTGCGAAGTCGAGGAGATCTTCGAGCGCCATTCGCACGGCATCGTCATCGGGCGGGTGCGAGACGTCAGGAATTCGACCCGCAATGCTGCGCTGGCCTATTGGCACGGCCAGTACGTGGCGGTGGATCAGGACGAAGACGCACTCCGGCTTGCGGACGTCAGCGTTCCCACCCAGGTCCGGCGCGGCGTTTGATCGCCGCGGCCACAGGCCGTGCAGGCTGGCCTTTTCCCCGTCATCGCTCTAGAAGCGCTGCCTGAGCCTCCCGCCGGGACAGCAATGGAGCGCAATGATGAAACGCGTCGCGACCTGGTCTTTCTATGCGGTCGGCGCGCTCGCGATCGCCTATCTCGCGCTCTATGCCTATGCGATGTTCAGCGGCCATCCGATCGTGCCGGGCGACCCCATCCAGATATTCCGCAGGCCGGATGCGCCGAGCTATTCGTGAGGTTTTCGCGGGCGGGCGCGGCACCTGTTTTCACCCCCGCAGGATCGCCAGCGCCAGCGCCTGCGCGCGCGGCACGATGCTGTCGAGCTCGAGATATTCCTCCGGCGTGTGCGCGAGCCCGCCGACCGGGCCTAGTCCGCAGATGGTCGGCGTTCCGACCGCGGCGGTGAAGCCGGAATCGGCGCAGCCGCCGGAGAACTCGCCTTCGAGCGTGGTGAGGCCGGCCTGCTTTGCGGCGGCCTGATAGTTCTCGAACAACGCCTTTGAATCGGCGCTCTGCACCACCGGCACGAACTCGCCCTTGACCGTCAGCGTCGCGCTGGTGCCGGGCACGTAAGGTGTCGCGATGATGGTCTCGATCGCGGCCATCACCCTCGCGCGGTCCGCCGGATCGACGTAGCGCAGGTCGATCTGCCCTTCAGCGTAAGGCGCGGTCGTGTTGACGGATTGCCCGCCCGAGACAAGGCCGACATTGAGCGTGATGCCCTTGTCGAGATCAGTCAGCGCGTGGATATGCACGATCTTGTGCGCGAGCTCGCCGATTGCGCTGACGCCGGCGGCGAAATTGGCGCCGGAATGCGCGGCTTTGCCGATGATGGCGAAATGCATGAAGATGCCGCCCTTGCGGCCGGTGACGATATTGCCGGTCGGACGGCCCGGCTCGGAATTGAACACGGCGCGCGCGGCGCGTCCTTCGCGCTCGATCACCGGCCGTGAGGAGGGCGAGCCGATCTCCTCGTCCGAGGTGATCAGCAGCTTGATCGGGTGCGGATTGCCGCCGAATTTGTGGAAGGCAGTTGCCACGAATATGTTCATGACGACGCCGGACTTCATGTCCGCAACACCAGGACCATAGGCGCGCTTGTCTTGAATCGTGAACGGACGCCGCGCGGCCTCGCCTTTGCCGAACACGGTGTCGCGATGTCCCATCAACAGCACCGGCTTCTCGTTGCTGCCGGGCTTTGCCACCTCGGCGTGGATCGCATCGCCGAAAGTGCCGTGGCTTTCGCGCCGGAACGGAATGCCATGCTCGGCAAAATGCCGCTCGAACCGCGCCCCGACCGCATCGACGCCTTCCTTGTCATAGGATCCGGAATCGATGTTCACGACATCGCGCAGCAGGTCGATCATCGCCTGCCGCTGCGTCGCCAGCCAGTCCGTGATTTGATCTTGAGACATGTTGATCCTCGCGTGGTTCTCACGCGGGTTTATAGGGCCTTGCGGGGGCCTGACCTAGTCGCCGGATGCGGTGCGGCCATGCTGCGGTTCAAGGCGGGATATCTCTCCACCTTCGCCGGGACGACACTGGGGCGTGGCGCGCGGTGACGTTCTATCTCAAACAAAAATGCCCGGGACTGGGCCCGGGCATTCGCATTCTCTCAATCGGCGTGGATCTTACGCCCCCACCATCGGCATGCGCGGATACTCGCCCGGGGTGCCGGCTGGCGTGATCGGAATGCCGCCGTCGGAATATTCGTTGAGCTTGTTGCGCAGCGTCCGGATCGAGATGCCCAGGATATTGGCGGCATGGGTCCGGTTGCCGAGGCAGTGCTTCAGCGTCTCCAGGATCAGGTCGCGCTCCACATCGGCGACGGTGCGGCCGACCAGAGCCCGCGTCACCTGCTCGGCGGCCATGGTGGCATGCGCCACGGCCGGCACGGTCTTGGCGAGGTCGAGGCGGTCGCCGTCGGGCGTGAGGATCGCATCGGCGCCGATCTCGTCGCCCTGCGCCATCAGGACCGAGCGGTGCATGGTGTTTTCGAGCTCGCGGACGTTGCCCTGCCAGCGGTTGGTGGAGAGCACGCGGCGCGCTTCCGCCGAGATCGGGCGCATCGGCACGCCGTTCGCTTCGGCGTATTTCTTCACGAAGTGCTGGGCGAGCTCGAGAATGTCGAGGGGACGCTCGCGCAGCGGCGGGATCTTCAGATTCACGACGTTGAGCCGGAACAAGAGGTCCTCGCGGAACGTGCCCTCGCGCACGGCCTCGACCAGGTTGCGGTTCGAGGTCGCGATGATGCGGATGTCCACCGGGACCGGCTTGGTGCCGCCGACGCGGTCGATCACGCGCTCCTGGATGGCGCGGAGCAGTTTCGATTGCAGGCGGACGTCCATCTCCGAGATTTCGTCGAGCAGCAGCGTGCCGCCGGTCGCCTCCTCGAACTTGCCGATGCGGCGGGCGATCGCCCCGGTGAAGGCGCCCTTCTCGTGGCCGAACAGCTCGGACTCCAGCAGATGCTCGGGGATCGCGGCGCAGTTGATCGAGATGAACGGGCGCTTGGCGCGTCCCGAGCGGGTGTGGACGTAGCGAGCCAGCACTTCCTTGCCTGTCCCGGATTCGCCGGTGATCATCACCGAGGCGTCCGAGCCCGCGATCTGCTGCGCGAGCTTGATCACCTTGGCCATTGCCTCGTCGCGATAGACCAGCTCGCGGGAATCGTTGGCGACGGCAGCCAGCACCGCTGCGATTAGTTCCGGGTCCGGCGGCAGCGGGATGTATTCCTTGGCGCCGGCATGGATCGCGGCAACCGCGGCGCGGGCGTCGTTGGTGATGCCGCAGGCGACGATCGGGGCGTGGATGTGCTCGGCCTCCAGACGCATCACGAGGTCGCGGATGTCGAGGGCGACGTCCACCAGCAGCAGGTCGGCGCCCTTGCCGCCGCGCAGCACGCGCATCGCCTGTTCGTTATCCTCGGCGTGGGTCACGGTGGCGCCGTTCGCCATCGCGATCTTGGTGGCGGTGGTGAGCTGGCCCTTCAATGTGCCAACGATGAGAAGCCGCATGTCAGTCTCCTGTCCGTCGTCGCTTTAGGCGCGTTCAGTCTTGATGATTTCAGTCATGGTCACGCCGAGCTTGTCCTCCACCAGGACGACTTCGCCGCGGGCGACCAGCTTGTTGTTGACGTAGATGTCGATGGCCTCGCCGACGCGCCGGTCGAGCTCGAGCACGGTCCCCGGTCCGAGCTTCAACAGCTCGCTGACGTCCATCTTGGAGCGGCCGAGCACGGCCGAGACCTGCACCGGCACGTCGAATACGGCCTCGAGGTCGGCGGCGGCGCGCGTCGCGTATTCGTCTTCGTTGTAGCCGACGTCGGTGCCGGTAGGCGGCATCGGGCCGTTGAGATCGGGCAGCGGGACCTGTCCGTCAGTGTCGCTCATGATTTAACTCCCCCTGCGGGACGCAACGTAGCGCCCCACCATTTCGTCGATCTTGGCCGCGATGGCGGCGCGCTCCAGCACGACGCCGCCATCGGCCCATTCGATCCGGCAGTCGCCGGTGGCAATCTCGGGCTCGGCCAGAATCACCAGCCGGCCTTCAAAGCCGTTCTGCTTGGCCAGCCGCTCGATGTTCTCGCGCGCGGCGTCGTAGAGTGCGTCGTTGATGCGGACGACGAGATGCGGCGTCGCGACCAGATGCGAGAAGCAGTCCTTGACCAGCGCGACGATCTCGCCGAGCGGCTCGGCGGCGACCAGATCGGCGCACAGCTTGCGCGCCACCGCGACCGCGACGTCGACCGCCTCGGTCTCCATCTTGGATTCGATGTTGCCGATGCCCGAGGCGATGCCCCGGATGGCGATGTTGATCTCTTCCATGGCAAGCGCGACACGGCGGTCGCTCTCGGCTTTGGCCTCGTGCTGGCCAGCGGCGAAGCCGTCCTGATAGGCGCGCGCCTCGGCTTCCGCGACCTTCTGGGCGATCTCGGCCGCGGTTGCGGCCTTCTCGCGCGTCCGGTCGGGCGCTGCGAAGTCGTTGTCGAACAGGAATTTTGCCGGAGCGGCCATCAGTACACCAGCTCGTCGTCGGCGCGGTTCTTGGTCAGCATGATCTCGCCCTTGGCGGCGAGGTCCTTGGCGAGGTTGACCAGCAACGCCTGGGCCTCGTCGACGTCGCGCAGGCGGACCGGACCCATCGCCGCCATGTCGTCCTGGAGCATTTTGGCCGCACGAGAAGACATGTTGCCGAAGAAGAAGTTGCGGACGTCCTCGTTGGCGCTCTTGAGCGCGACGCCGAGCTTGTCCTTGTCGACGTTGCGCATGAGGGTCTGGGCGGAGCCGGAATCCAGCTTCACGAGGTCGTCGAAGGTGAACATCAGCGCCTTGATGCGCTCGGCCGATTCGCGGTTGTCTTCTTCCAGCGAGGTGATGAAGCGGGTTTCGGTCTGGCGGTCGAAATTGTTGAAGATTTCCGCCATCACCTCGTGCGCGTCGCGTCGGCGGGTCTGGGACAGATTGGACATGAATTCGGTCCGCAGCGTCTTCTCCACGCTCTCGATCACCTCCTTCTGCACCGCCTCCATCTTCAGCATGCGGTTGACGACGTCGAGCGCCAGATCCTCGGGGAAGATGCCGAGCACGCGGGCGGCGTGTTCCGGCTTCAGCTTCGACAGCACCACCGCGATGGTCTGCGGATATTCGTTCTTGAGATAGTTGGCGAGCACCTCTTCCTGCACGTTGGAGAGCTTCTCCCACATGTTACGGCCGGCGGGGCCGCGGATTTCGTCCATGATGCCGTTGACGCGCTCGGGGGCCAGGTATTGCTGGAGCAGCCGCTCGGTGGCATCGAAATTGCCCATCAGCGCGCCGGAGGCCGACATCCGCGAGACGAACTCGAGCAGCATGTCCTCCACCGTGTCGACCTCGACGGTGCCGAGCGTCGACATCTCCAGGGAGAGCTGGCGCACCTCGTCGTCGTCGAGCAAGCCCCAGATCTTGCCGCCATATTGCTCGCCGAGCGCCAGCATCAGGATCGCGGCGCGCTTCGGCCCCGGTACTGCTTCGGTCTTGGCACCCGCGCGGCCGACGGCACGCTGACCGAGCGTGGAGATCACGCTGGTGATGTCGTTGGAATTGGCGTTTTGCAGGGCAGCGGCCATGTCAGATCACTTCTCGATTATTTCGCGGGTTCGGTCAGCCATTGGCGGATGATGGCGACCGTCTCGTTGGGATTGCGCTCGGCGAGTTCGCCGACGCGATGGACGGATTGGGCATGGACCTGGCCCTGGACGGTGGCGACGTCGATCGCGCTCGCAGCGCCGCTCGGCAGGAGCGGCTGGTTGGCGGGGGCGGCCTCGTCGCTCGCCGGACCGGTGAGGACGCCGGAGATGGCGGCTGCGACTTCGTCCGATGCCAGGATGCGCTTGACCAGCGGCCGGATCACCAGGAACAGCACGACCAGGCCGAGCAGCATCATCACGCCAAGCTCGACGAAGTACATGACGTCGTCCTTGGTAAACTGGAGCATGCCGAGCAAGCCGCTCGGCTCCGCGATCGGGGTGGTGGAGGGGGCGTCGGCAAAGCGCAGATTGACGACCTCGACCTGGTCGCCGCGCTTCTGGTCGAAGCCGATCGCCGAGCGCACCAGCGTGGCGATGCGGTCGAGCTGCTCCTTGGTGCGATCCTGGTAGGCCAGATCGCCCTTGTCGTTCTTGGAGTAGATGCCGTCGACCAGCACCGCGACCGAGATGCGGTTGACCCGGCCGGCCTCGGTCACCTCGGTCTTGGTGGTGCGGGAGATCTCGTAATTGTTGGTCTCTTCGCTCTTCTTGCTCTGGTCCTTGGCCGCGACGCCGCCGTTCTGCTGGTTGCCGGGCAACTCGTTGTTGACGGTGACCTGGCCGTTGTTGTCGGCGGTCATGCTCTGCTCTTCGCGGGTCTGGCTCGAGCGCAGCACGCGGCCTTCGGGGTCGTACTTGTCCGAGGTCTGGGTGATCTTGTTGAAGTCGAAATCGGCGGAGAGCTGGACCCGGGCGCGTCCCGTCCCCACCACGGAGGAGACGATGTCCTCGACCTGCTTGCGCATCCGCTTCTCGAAGGCGGTGCGGCGCTCGTCGCCAATCTGCTGGTCCGGATCGGTCTGGGCGCCGTCGGCGAGCAGCTGCCCGGTCTCGTCGACGATCGAGACCCGCTGCGGCTTCAGCCCGTTCACGGCCGAGGCCACGAGGTGGCGGATGGCGCGGATCTGCTGGGCTTCCAGCGCACCGCGGACCCGAACCACGATCGAGGCCGACGGCTCCGGCGCCTCGCGCGAGAACAGCGGGCGCTCGGGCAGCACCAAATGGACGCGGGCGGCCTGGATGCGGTCGATGGCGCGGATGGTGCGGGCGAGCTCGCCTTCCAGCGCGCGGAGATGGTTGATGTTCTGGACGAAGGAGGTGGTGCCGAGCGCATCCGACTTGTCGAAGACCTCGTAGCCGACGCCGCCGCCCTTGGGCAGGCCGCCCTCGGCGAGCTTCATCCGCAGGCGGGTGACCTTGTCCTTGGGCACCATGATGATGGTGCCCTCGTTGCGCAGCTCGAACTGGATACCCTGGCGCTCCAGGTCCTTGATGATGCCCGAGGAGTCCTCGACGCTGAGGTCGGTGAACAGCGTCGTCATCTGCGGCGTGGTGACGCGCATGATGACGAACGCAAAGAAGCCGACGAGCGCGGCGGTGACCGCGATCATCGCCCCGAACCGGGCGGCTCCAATACCCTTCAGAAAGTCCGCAAGACCTTGCAAGCAACCGCCCCGACAGATTCGGCTGCTTTCACAGGAAAGGCCGACTGGGCAATTATTGCCTAGGTGATGGTTTCGATATGGTTAACGAAGGTTAAGAGCTGCGACAAAAGTCGCGCCAAAACGCAACATGAAAAAAATCGGCCTCGCAACGCGAGGCCGATTTTCGTCAAAAGCCGCAGATTTCCGGATTGCCTACTGGCGATATTGTTGGATACGGGTGGTGCGAAGTCCCGCCAGACCATGCTGGTCGATCGAAAACTGCCAGGAGAGGAATTCGTCAACCGTCAGGGTATAACGGCTGCAGGCCTCCTCAAGGGAGAGAAGACCGCCACGGACTGCGGCGACGACCTCGGCCTTGCGGCGGATGACCCAGCGTTTGGTGCCGGGTGCAGGCAGATCCGCAATCGTCAACGGACTACCGTCCGGCCCGATGACGTATTTTACCCTCGGGCGATGGGGTTCTGTCATGGCGTACTCACAAACTCTCAACCACTGAACTCAC
Organism: Bradyrhizobium sp. 62; assembly: GCF_023073035.1. Lineage (NCBI taxonomy): Bacteria > Pseudomonadati > Pseudomonadota > Alphaproteobacteria > Hyphomicrobiales > Nitrobacteraceae > Bradyrhizobium > Bradyrhizobium sp. 62. The sequence goes on along the minus strand of NZ_JADPIT010000023.1, from coordinate 96,067 downwards.
TCAGGAACCCTACGCGCGCCGGCTTAAAAATCCGCTAAGCCTAAGGCTTCAATACAATTCTCGTTGAAAATGGCTGGAACGCAGCCGTCTCGACCGACGGGACGGTGCGTCCAGGCGGGCCGAGGGGGGTGTTCGTAAATACTTTACTAACGAACGAGGCCTGCGCGCGACGCTGCAAGGCCCCAATTGTCGTCCTGGCGAACGCCAGGACCCATTACCCCAGGGAGGAGTTGCTACGACGACTCGAGGTCAGGTCCTCGCGTCAAAACGACTTGCGGTGGTTATGGGTCCTGGCTTTCGCCGGACGACACCGAATATTCAGTCGCGACATTCCGCCTTTAATTGCTGGCCGTCGCGATGATGCTCTTGACCTGGCTCAGGGTGTAGCTGGAGCCGTCGATGGTCAGCAGCGGCGGCGACTGGGTCAGGTCGACGGACGACACCGTGCCCTGCACCTGCGCGGCGATGCCGACATTGTTGTTGGCGACATCCTTGCCCGTGGCCGAGATCGTGTACTTGCCGTCGGGCCATTGCGTGCCGTCATTGCCCATTCCGTTCCAGGTGAACGGAACGTCGGTGCCCGCGCCGGCGGTGTATTTGCCGGTGAACACGGTCTGGCCGCTGGCATTGGCGATGGTGATGTCGACGGTGGCGTCGCTCGGCACGTTGAGATGCCAGGTCGCTGACGAATTCGTCATGGTCCCGGTGGTGCCGTCGACCAGGGCGGTCTTGCCGACGAAGCCGAGCGCCTGGGTCGCCTGCGTGGTCTGTTGCAGGGTGACGAGCTGGGACAGCGAGTCGTTGGTCTTGAGCTGCTGCTCGACGCCGGCGAACTGCACCAGCTGCTGGGTGAACTGGTTGGTGTCGAGTGGATCGAGCGGGTTCTGGTTCTGCAGCTGCGTCGTCAGCAGCGTCAGGAAGGTCTGGAAGTTGCCAGCGAGCGTCGCGCCGGTGGTCGAGCCCAGGCCGGGGTTCGACGAGGATTTCGGCAGGTCCGTCGTGCCCGAGACGACGGATGGGGCAGTGGCGGCATTCGTGGTGGTCATGATCGAATACTCCTCACACTCTGATGTCGACGCCGCTGCTCGATCCGAGCATGCGGCCGTAGCTGCGCCCGACCGGGGCCGCGGGAACTGCGTCCTCGTCGCTGACGATCAGCCGGCGGGCATTGCCGCCATTGTCGTTGTTCTGGCCGGAGTGCTGGCCCGATGAATTCTGGTCGCGCAGGCTGAAGGACAGCCCGTTGCTGCCGGTCTTGAGGCCGGCATCGTCGAGCGCGCGCTGCAATTGCGGCGCGTCCTGCCGCAGCATCTGCAGCGTCTCCGGCTTCTCGACGGTGAGATGCGAGGTGACCTGGCCGTTGCGGTCGACATTGATGCGGACGTCGATGCGGCCGAGGTCGAGCGGATCGAGGCTGATGTCGAACCGGGTCTTGCCCGCGCGTGCGGCGGCGGCAATTTCGATCGGCACGCCGCTGATCGGTATGGCATTGGCATTCGCCGCGGTCGCCGTGAGCGTCGCGGTCGAAGCGGTCGCGGCCGAAGTGGTATTGGTCAGCGGCGCTTGGATGGCGGAGGCCGCCTGCGCGCTGGCGTCGGTGGTGGGGATAGCGGCCTGCGTGCCCGCATGGGCATGCGGTGTTGCCGTCGCCGGTGCGGCATCGGCGGTGCGGTCGGAAGTCCCAGCCTTGGTGTCGGCCGCGTTCGCGTCGATCGGTGGCTTGTCGGCTTGCGGATGCGCCGTGGTGGCGGACGCTGCCGTCGCCGAGGTCTGCGCGGCGTTCGCCTTGCCGGTGTCCTGGCCGATATTGGAGACGTCGCTCGCGCCTTGCGCAGTGGCTGCGGCCTTGAACGAGGTTTTTGGCGTGCCCTGGTCGACGGCGGCGATCAGGCCGCCATTGGTCTTGGCATCGGTCGCGGTCGAATCGGTCGTGCCGGTCGCGGCATCGGCCAGCGTCGCCGAAGTGTCGGCATCGACCTTGGCGCTTGCGGTCTTGGCGCTCTTGTCGCCCGGCGTCGCGGTATCGGTCTTGGTGCCGGCGATCTGCGCTGCGATGGATGCGCTGGCGGCGATGCCGGCGGCGGCAATCGTCAGCGGCGAGGAGGCGGGGCCGGCGGCCTGGTTCGCGGTCGCGTTGGGATCGACCGGCACGGCCACCACGAGTGCATTCGGATCGGGCACGGCGGCCTGCGTCGCGTCAATCTGCGCGGCGGCGGCGGTATCGACGGCAGCGGCGAGGCCATCGGTGCCGTCGGCCTTGTCCGCTTTGGTCTCGTCGGACTTGTCGGCAGACTTGTCGGCCGATTTGGCGTCGGACGCCTTTGGCTTTTCCTTGGTCTTGCTATCAGCCTTGGCCGCATCGGCCGTCGAGTCGTTCTTGGCGTCGCTCTTGGCGTCGCTCTTGGCGTCGTTTTTGGCGGACGCGGAATTGTCGGCGTCGTCGCTGGCCTTGCTCTGCGAGGACTGGTCGCTCGCCGCGCGATCGCGCGGGCTCTTGTCCGAGGCGGAGGACGATGAATCGGGCCGCCGCGGGGTGTCCTGTGCGGAGGACGCCGCGCTGTCGTTGATCGCCTGGGTGTTGCTGTCCACCAGCGAGCCGAAGGAATCGTTGGCGGAGCTGTCTTTCGGGGCTTGCGACCGGGCAGGCTTTTGCTGCGCGCTCTGCACTTGCACGCTTGCCGCTACATCTGACGTACGACCGACCACAGGCATCCCCTTGGAAACATCTTCGCCATGAAAGGTAGCAAGGAGCGGGCCATCCTTGCGCGATGACGTTTTATCGATACAAATCAATATCTTGGCGAATTGGCGCCTCCGCCGCGAGGCCTCTCGAAGCCCCGCCATTTCTGCCTCCCCGGCAAGAATTGCCGTAAACCATGCGGGGTCCGTGATTGCTTCACCGGAAGGCCGCCTATATTAAAGAGACAGCTCTCAGCCGCTTTCGACCGGGCAGGCCGCGCCATTCGGGAACTCTCAGTTCCCGCGGGTCGCCGTTGTCCCGCCGGAAGCACCCAGCGGATCGCCCAACGCCGCCGTCCACAACGCTTTAAGGCCCATGCTCAACAGTCTGGATCTCGAAGGCCGTCCTGAGGATACCAGGGTCGTCGTTGCCATGTCGGGCGGCGTCGATTCATCGACGACGGCTGCGCTCTTGAAGGCGGAGGGCTACGACGTCGTCGGCATCACGCTGCAGCTCTACGACCACGGCGCGGCCACCCATCGCAAGGGCGCCTGCTGCGCCGGCCAGGACATCCACGACGCCCGCGACGTTGCCGCCAAGCTGGGCATTCCCCATTACGTGCTCGACTACGAGGACCGCTTTCGCGAGTCCGTCATCGACAATTTCGCCGACAGCTACGCGCTCGGCGAGACGCCGGTGCCGTGCATCGAGTGCAACCGCTCGGTCAAGTTTCGCGACCTCTTGAAGACCGCGCGCGAACTCGGCGCCACCGCGCTCGCCACCGGCCATTACGTCGCCTCGCGCCGCCGCGCCGACGGCTCGCGCGCGCTGGTGTGTGCCGCCGACGCCGATCGCGACCAGAGCTACTTCCTGTTCGCGACCACGCAGGAGCAGCTCGATTATCTGCGCTTTCCGCTCGGCGACATGACCAAGCCCGAGACGCGAGAGCTGGCGCGGCGCTTCGGTCTCGCGGTTGCCGACAAGCACGACAGCCAGGACATCTGCTTCGTGCCCACCGGCCGCTACACCGACATCATCACCCGCCTGCGGCCGAACGCGATGGACCCCGGCGACATCGTCGATCTCGACGGCCGCGTGCTCGGCCGGCACAACGGCATCGCCAATTTCACCATCGGCCAGCGCCGCGGCCTCGGCATCGCAGCCGCCGCGCCGCTGTTCGTGGTGCGGCTGGAGGCCGCCAACCGCCGCGTCGTCGTCGGCCCGCGCGAGGCGCTGAAGATGCACCGCATCGTGTTGCGCGACGTCAACTGGATCGGCGATGGCGACATCGACCGCGCCATCGGCAATGGCCTCGAAATGTTCGTGCGCGTGCGTTCGACCCGCGCGCCCCAGCCGGCGTGGCTGCGCGGCGCGAACGGCCATTACGAGGTCGAGCTCGTCGCCGGCGAAGAGGGCGTTTCGCCGGGACAGGCCTGCGTGTTTTACGACGCAGCCAGTGGTCAGGCCCGCGTGCTCGGCGGCGGCTTCATTCAAAGCGCCGCCGCGAAGGCCGCAAGCAGCACGACGAGGCCGCTCGCAGAAGCGGTCCGCGGCTAAAAAAATATATAGGGCAGGGGCATGGCAGCAGACATCTCGCGGGCCGGGGTCGAGAAGGCCTATGGCCGCTGGGCGCCGGTCTATGATCTCGTGTTCGGCAAGGTGTTCGACGCCGGAAGGCAGTCGACCATCGCCGAGGCCGACCGCATCGGCGGCCGCATCCTCGACGTCGGCGTCGGCACCGGCCTCTCGCTGTCGGATTACGCGCGCACCACAAAAATCTGCGGCGTCGACATCTCCGAGCCGATGCTGCGCAAGGCGCAATCGCGCGTGCGGAGCTTGCGGCTGTCCAATGTCGAGGTGCTCTCGGTGATGGACGCGAAGAACCTCGCCTTCCCCGAAAACTTCTTCGACGCGGTGGTCGCGCAATACGTCATCACCGCGGTGCCCGATCCCGAAGGCACGCTCGACGAGTTCGTGCGCGTCTTGAAGCCCGGCGGCGAGCTGATCCTGGTCAACCACATCGGCGCGGAAAAGGGTTTTCGCAAACTCTCCGAGCTCGCGTTTGCGCCCCTGGCTCGCCGTCTCGGCTGGCGCCCGGAGTTTCCGTGGGCCCGCCTGGTCGACTGGGCCGCAAAACACGGCGGCGTCACGCTGGCCGAGCGCCGCCCGATGCCGCCGATGGGGCATTTTTCGCTGATCCGCTACCTCAAATCGTAATGTTCGGGGGTGGGAACAGGGCGTACGCCCCGCGCGTTTCCCTCCCATGCGCACCACATCAAACATCATTCTGGCCAGCCTCCTGATCGCCGCCTCCGGCAGCGCGATCGCGCAGGCCCCGCCCGCCCCGGCGACGCCGCCGCAACAAACCGCGCCGCCATCCCCGCAGCACGCCACCGGTTGTACGCCGCAGGACCGGCCGAACCGCTCAACCGACGGCACCACCACCGGCCAGTCCCGGGAACCGCTCGGCGACAAATTGGCAAAATCGGACGGCGTGCTCTGCCCGCCCTCAGGCGTCGACCCCGAGATGCACGCCCCGGCGCCCAGCACGAACGGCGCCATGCCGGTCATCCCGCCGCCCGGCAGCCCCGGCGGCGACCCGACGGTACGGCCGAAATAGCTGTCGCGCCGAAGCCTTGGCGTAGGCGGAGCCTGTTCCGCATCCCAATCT
>NZ_JADPIT010000023.1:89692-90706 GCF_023073035.1 Bradyrhizobium sp. 62 | reverse complement strand
AGGATCGAGGTGCGCGACGACCTCGTCGAGCAGTAGCAGCGGCACGATGCCCGTCATCTCGGCGACCAGGCTCGCATGCGCCAGCACCAGCCCGATCAGCAACGCCTTCTGCTCGCCGGTCGAGGCATCGCGCGCCGGCATGCTTTTCGGCGCGTAGATCACCTGCAGATCGGTGAGATGCGGACCATCCGTGGTGCGACCCGCGATGGCGTCACGCGGACGGTTGTCGCGCAGGATCTGGCGGTAGCGATCCTCGACCGACGTCGCGGTCTCCGTCAGCAGCGCGTTCTCCATCCAGCCGTCGAGCGCGATCTGCGCCGAGGGGAAGGCGGAGGCTTGCGCGCGCGCGTTGAGCATGCCGGTCAGCCGCGCCGCGGTCTGGCCGCGGGTTGCGGCGACCGCGACCGCAAGCTCTGCGGTCTCGCGCTCGATCGCGTCACACCAATGGTCGTCGTAATTGCGGGTCTCGAGCAGGCGGTTGCGCGAGCGCAGGGAACGTTCGAGCGCGGAGATGCGGCTGGAATGGTCGCTGTCGATGGCAAGCACCAGGCGGTCGAAGAAGCGCCGGCGCTCGGACGCCGCTCCCATGAACAGCCCGTCCATCGCCGGCGTCAGCCACACCATGCGGATGTGGTCGCCGAACGACGCCGCCGAATTAACCGGTTCGCGGTCGATGCGGCAGCGCCGGCTGACCGGGCTATCTGCGCGCGGCGGATCGATGCCGGTGCCGAGCGTGGCAAGGCCCAGCGCGCCTTCGACCTGTGCCGACACCGCCCAGGAGCCGTCGCCCTGGTTGTCGGCGACGTCGTCCAGCGTCGCGCGCCGCAAGCCGCGTCCCGGCGACAGGAACGAGATTGCCTCGATGCAATTGGTCTTGCCCGCTCCGTTCGGCCCGACCAGCGCCACCATGTCAGCCTTCGCCTCGAGCCCCGCCGCCCGGTAATTACGAAAATGCGTCAGCGTCAGGCGATGAATGCGGGAGGGGGTCATGTTGTCTTTGTCATTGCCGGGCAT
>NZ_JADPIT010000023.1:78141-89632 GCF_023073035.1 Bradyrhizobium sp. 62 | reverse complement strand
ATGGCCGGGACAAGCCCGGCCATGACGGATTCAGCGCCAAAAGGCCCAAATCCCCGCCGACATGTCCCGCCGAAGCTTTAGCGAAGGCGGAAGCCTTGGCGAAGGCGGAAGCTTTAGCCAAAGCGGAAGCAAACTCGGATTGACAGCCCGCCGCCCCCTTCCTTATATGCCGCGCGTTCGCGAGATCGGCCTGTTTCGGCCCTCGCGACCCTGTGGCGGGGTAGCTCAGCTGGTTAGAGCACGGGAATCATAATCCTGGGGTCGGGGGTTCGAGTCCCTCTCCCGCTACCACCAAAGACCCCCCGCTAGAACGGGGCGTGAACGTAGGCGCCGCGAGCAGTTCCTCGAGCCGCCCCATGATCTCCACCTCAAGTTTTTCGCTGTTCGGCGGCGCGTGCACAATCACGGCCGAGATAAGCCGTCGAACGCTCTCGCCTAGCTCGTCGCCAATTCCAAGATCAGCGCGCGGTAATAGGCTTGCTAGCTCTTCAAGGTCTCGCTGATAGCGCTCGATCGCGACCGGGTGAAGCGTGATGATCTTGTCGCTTTCCTTGATCGCGGCAAGTTTGCCTTCGATTTCGTCGCGCTCGGCCTTTAGTCGGTTCATTGAGGAAGCCAGCGTGGACGGATCGACGCCGTGCTTTATGATGGCGTCGCTCGCCCGGCCAAGCTCGCGGTCGATTTCGCCCTTGCGTCGCTCCAATTTTCCCCGTGCGTTGACAGCGCCCCTCGCGAGGCGCTTTCGCTCCTCGTTATATGTCTTGACGTATTCAACAAGATAGACCGGCTTGGCCAATTCGAGCTGCATGCCGGAAAGCGCCAGATCCTCGAGATCATCGCGCTTAACGCGGCGGCCGTTTGCGCACTTTCCGCTCTCCCGGAAGGTGGAGCATTGCACGCGGTATGTCCCATGCCGATCGCCGGCCGAGACCATGCTGCCGCCGCAACTGCCGCAACGAAGAAGCCCGGCGAGGACGCGACGCTGCTTGTGCGGTCGCGGCTTTGCGGGCGCGTCGCCCAGCGGCTTACTCGTCCTACGCTTGCGGGCTTGAGCCGCTTGCCAAAGCTCATCGTGAATGATCCGCAAATGCGGCGCCTCAGCGGTTCGCCATTGATTCGGCGGGTTCGGGCGCGAAATGCGCTTTTTCGTCGCCGGATTCTTGATCATGCGGACTTTGTTCCACACAATCTTGCCGATGTAGATTTCATTCAACAGCAAGCCGTGGCCGCGTTGCAAATTGCCGTTGATAGTCGAGGCGTTCCAGCTGTTTCGTCGGGGCGGCGCAATGCCTTCTTTGTTGAGATCATGCGCGATGTCGCGCGGAGACTTGCCGCCTACGTACTCGCTGAAAATGCGCCGGACGATCTCTGCTTCGGCCTCCACGATCTTCAACTCGCCACGTTTGCCAGCAATAGAGCGATAACCGTAAGCGCGGCCACCAGCGTGCCGGCCGTCGCGCAACACGCCCTCCATGCCGCGCCGGGTATGAACCACAAGGTTTTCAATGAACATCTCGCCCATCAGGGCACGCAGCGATCCATCGAGCTTGCCGACTTTTCCGCCAGCGGTGTGAATCTGGATGCCGAGGAAATCGAGCCGTTCGCGCGAGTTATGATAGTCGGCCTGATTGCGGAACAGCCGGTCCATATCCTCGGCAACAATGACATCAAAGAACTTTGACTCAGCGGCGCGCATCAGGGCTTGAAAGCCGGGGCGGTTGATCGCGCCAGTGCCTGAGATGGCGCGATCCTCGAACGACGTAATCGTAGCAAACCCTTCACGACCGCAAAGGTCACGGCACAGGGCGATTTGATCCTCGATGGATCGGTCGTTCTGCTTTTCGTCGCTGTATCGTGCGTAAATGGCGGCGCGGATCATGGCTCTACTCTGACGCGGGTTGCGGTGCGTGGCGGGCGATCTCGTCCGCATGATCTTCGCCTGCGTGCCGCTTGGCAAGAGCGCGCACAATCGCAATAAAATCGGTGTGGGCCGAGGACGCACGCGTAGCGTCGATCGCCCGCGCGATCCGATGATCCGTACGTTTCGTGGTCATTGTGATTTCTGCTGGGGCGTGGCGCTTCCGAGAGGCACACGCGAGTGCCACCTTCGGTGTTGAAGGCGGCAACGCTATTCGATTCAGTAAATACCTGATATATTTGAGCTTTTAAGCCTTCGTGCGGCGCGAGCGAGCCTGGACGATGTACAAACAAGGCGTCGCAAGCAAACCCTCAAAGCCCGTCGGTCTCTACGACCTCGCTCGCACGTAACTCTCGATTCCTTTTGACCGATTTCGCCTTGGAATAACCGGCTGGGACAACGATCAACCAAGGCGTTGGCGCTGCTGCAGAACGTAGCGGCTCGAAGGCATCGAGGTTGCCAGCGAGCCTGAGCGCAAGGGTGTTGATCGCGCAATACCACGCCACGTATTCTGCTCGGGCTTCAGCAATCGCGAGCAGAGACGGATCGCACCATTCTAGAGGCGACCGCGGTGATAACGTGAGCATATATTCCCCATCACGTTTGCGCGCCCGACCTTCATTACGCTTCAATTCGATAAGATCGCCAGCAGAGTCGACGCCATATACCAATGGCCGAGGACGCCCTTGGGTTAGTACGAATCTTTGTTTTGGCGAGGGCGCGTCGAAGCGCCAGTTGGGGCGCTTACCCTGCGCGGCATTGTTGACGACGATTGCCTGCGGATTGAACGTTGATGACATGATAGCGGTCACTGCGTCGCCTGCGATGCTGCCGAATTCGCCCAAGAGCCGCAGCGCCTCGGAGCAACTCGAGAGCCGTACTTCGGTATCAAGACTGCCGATAGCATCCGCCACACGGTGAGCATCAGCACATGGCTCTCCTGGCACGTAACCCCGAGACCAAATATCGGCGGTCGGCCTCCGGTCAAAACTACGAGCGATGCTGCCCGGAAGGATCGGACGACGGCCGATCGCAAAGCCAATATCCGCCGATATCGGACGCCCTTTCGGCAGCTCTTCACGAATGGCCCACTGCACCAACTTTTCGATGTCGATCGCGGCTTTCATGCTTCCCAATTTCCTTCGCGGGCATCTTACGTGAAGTGCACATTGGGTATTTGAACCTTGCCTTCCAGTCAAAGGACTAGGTCAGTATAGCGGTAGCAGAAATGCGAGAAATCACTGTGCCACAGGGATATCCTTCATTTATTTTTGTTGAGTTTTAACGAGGCAAAATTCGCTGGAGAACGAATCATGTCGGCACCTTGTAGATAAGACTTTGCTGGCTAAGCGAGATTTCGCGTGCGTTCGCTTTACATTAACTTGCACTCATACTCTTGCGATCTGTCGCGGAAAGTCCCGCGGTAGAAGGGGCAAACTTGCTTAGGTGTTTCGTACGATACAAATGGCCTTGGAGGTGCCGCTTCGAACCTTTCGGGTCGATGATGGATTTCGACCTCTACCGCCCCAGCTACGCAGTCCGGCGATCTGTCAGCGTTCCCAAGAGACTGGGAATAGGCCGGCAAGCTGGGCTTTTTGGGCGTTCGACTTTGTCTCCACGCTCCCAGCTTCCCCATCCGCGGACCACAACGCCGAAAGTCTCCAGCCCCGTCCGCGGCGTTTGTAGATTATCGGCGGAGACCAGTTCGATCACGACTGCCGCCTAAAGGTCGGTCGTGGAGTTCGCTCGCTGTCTCTTGTACCACCAGTGGACAATGCACATTGAGAATTCATCCGCGCTGTTTCGCCGCCCGACAGTGAGGAAAAAACGGCGCGATAGTGGGCGCCTCATCGTTCTAGACTAGCGGAAATACAGCACAATCGACCTCCGTTGACACCATTGTTAGTCGCGCTGGAATTGCTCGCCAATATGCAGAACATGAGTCAAATCGACTCAGGACAGAGGATGACGTGCGCCGGTGTGTTTATAGCCAAAGCAGCGCGAGATGCGCCGGAGCCGCCGGTCATGCCATTCCATGAAGAATACTTCAGAACGTGGCTGAGGGTTATACGGGGGGAAAGCAGCGAGCCGCCGCCACGAGGCCACGTGTCACGTTTGTGCCCCTGGCGTAGTTCGGGCCGGGGACACACCGGAAATACGACGCGACAAAAGATGCGGGCCCGCAGCCGATGTCGCGCGACGGCCGGGTAAATTACTATCATGGACAAATCGGACTCAGCATGGGTGGGTATCAAAGGTCGCCTTGTGGCCCGAGCAGAAATCAATCGTTGAGCCTTGTAAAGGGACACATGCTCGAGCCAACAAGCGCGAGTTGGTGAACAATGGAGCGGAGAGGAAAGTAGCAAACAACGATATTAAGCATGAGAATCATCCGGTGTAGCAGCCAAGCCCATAAAGATAACGGGGGAATTGAATGGCTAAAGAAGCAAATGGTCCGAACAGTACGATTCTGGGAGCTGCCGGCGAGCATTTCGTAATGTCACAGCTTCTGCGCCGGAATATGATAGCGGCGCTTGCTCCGACCGGAGTGCCGAATGCGGACATTGTCGTGACCGATAAGCTGGGCGATCGGCTCTGCGCCGTCCAAGTAAAAGTGCGGCGCGACATCGGTTCAGACGGCGGGTGGCATATGGGGCAGAAGCACGAAGAACTCATGTCGCCGAATTTCTTCTATAGTTTTGTCGATTTTGGGAAATCGCTCGCCGACCAGCCGAGGACATGGGTCGTGCCGAGCGGAATTGTCGCCAAATCCCTCCAGGAAATTCATAAGGATTGGCTGCACACGCCTGGAAAGAAGGGGCAGCAGCGCAATGACAGCACCTTTCGACGCTTCATGCCCGATTACGGTCCCTTGCCTCAGTACAAGCTCGGATGGCTCAACCTTTACTTTGAGAATTGGGCGAGCCTCGAAACCGCGTCTAGGCAGTGATGCCAGAGCGAGGTGGCCATCTGACACAACGCGGCTGGACGAGCAACCCCGTGGTGACTGTCATTGCGCCGGCGCGGAAATCGGGGGGCTCCGTTGCATGTTTCACTCAAAGCAGACGGCAGCATGCGCATTGGCGCTAACATTGCGCCGAGATTCATCAATCGACCTAGGGGGACGGGGGGATTGCCGCCTCCAGATGCTACGAGGTGGCCCCTCAGATTTTGGAACCTTGAGCGGTTATCGGCCGGTCTCAGATGCTAGCAGCCAGGGCTCGTAATGGAGTGACGCTAGATATAATGCCGGAATGGAAGAGGGGCGCCTTCCGCGATTGGAGCGGCCGTCAAGATTTCTCCAACCGCATCCGCAAAGCGCAGCGTGACGGGCAATCCATCAGCAAAGAGGCACGCGTTGAAATTCACTTTCGTCAAGCCCATGATATCGGCAACAACAGTCGAAAGACTCGCCTCTCCTCGCGTTATTTCTATTAGGAGAGGGTTCGGCGTTTCACGGCCGGGATACGTTGCGAGCTGGGGAATGAAGCCACTCGTCCAAAGCAACGCACGCCTTGGACTGAGCCGATAGGTCGTGCCGCGTAGGATTGGCAAGCGGCCCGGGGCAAAAAGCTTCATCTCTTGAGATCGAGTTATTCGCACCCCGACTAGGTTAACGTTCTCGGGAGCAGCTTCCCGGAAGCCCTCCCACTCTTCGTCGCTGAAACGAGTGCGACCATGGATAAACAGTTCAACAGGCTCTCGCTTATGCTCGTCATAGTATGATTGAAGCAGACTAGACATCAAAGATCGGGCTTCACTTTTAGGGAGATGAAACTCCTTCGTCTCGCTCGAATACCAAGGGCCCATCGCCCCCTTAAAAACTAGCCCGTCGCCAGAATCCAAGAACATTTGCGCCCCGCAACAGGCGTTGCCCTGGGTTGTATCCACCGTGTTTATCTTGAAGACGAGCCCAACATAGCAAACTCCCTCCCGGACGTTCGCCAGCTTCCAAGGCCGTCCTCCGCTCTTAAAATAGGCTGTGGTGCAAAGATTCCACGCGACACTCGCGCTATCTTGGAGCCGTCTTTGAACGCCATCGCCGATCTCGCCTACTAGAAGTGTGCTCTCCCGAATCACTTGAATGACAGCCCGCGACCTAATCAATCGAGCTTTTAGCTGGTGATGAAAATTCAACTCGTAACGATAGATCTCGGCCTCGTTCATCTCCTCGGAAAACAAAGAAGGCTCGCGAAATAGTCGACGAGCGACTCGGGCCCCAATCGAAGGCTTAGAAATTATCGCTTCAGCTTTGCCTAGTTTGGATAGAGGCCGCCCCAATCGCCAAACTTCGTCGGGAATTACGACAAACCAAACGTCCACTTGCGCGTCGTCATCTCGAAGTTGTCTCCTAATTGAACGCTCAAAAAGAGAAACGGTGTCGTAGATCGCCTTGTGGCGGTCACTCTGGCGGATGGCATTTCCGATGTCAGTTGCAGATACGGCAAGCTCAGCAACGGAATTTATAGGCCAGGGGGTGCGGAACGCTGCCTCAAATCCTGGGAAGGCGAACTGGCGCGAGGCGCTGGCGGTCGGTGCAGGAATGAACGCGCTAACCTTCCTCAACCACTCTCTAAATACAGAAACGCCTTGCTGCGTCCCTATTACGCCAGCACGAATTTGAGCTGGTTTCCGATGATCAACGATAGGTCCGAAGAGAAAGAGACCGTCACGGGGGTCCTCTAGCTGCTGCCTATAGCCAAACTCTAACTTCGGCTCAGGCACAATCTCGATCCGATCGGATTCAATCATGCTTCGCTAACATCCTGCATTTCCGAAGCCGAATCATCTGTCTCATCTGACAAGTCAAAATCATCGTCCGAAAGCTCGTCATCATCGGATTCTGAAATGCGACCATCCTCAGTGCTTTCGCCACTATCAAGAGACAGAGGAGAGATGAAGTTTAGGAGTTGCTTGTCCAGCTCGACTTGCAAGCCTGCTCCTAACGTCAATCCATCAGGCGAAGAATTCAGCCATGCAACAAAGCCAACGAGCAGATCGCGCCAACGGTCGTTCCACCAGCTCTTACAAAATCGTCTGCGCAGGACGTGCATGCGCTCCTTACTAACAAGTGGCGTCTGCCCATCGACCGTAAAGATGACATGCTGGCGGAGTGCATATCTGGGCTGAAGCCCAAGGCTGGGACGAGCTTCAACCGCGAAATGCCAAAAGACCTTTCGCCGCTCGCTCCAATTGACCATCACCTTCCGTCGCTTTTTCTGGTCGGAATCCAGGAAGGTCACTGTGTTGCGGTCCAAAAGATTCGTCGGCATATACCAAGCAAGCGAGTTGGAAGCCATGGCAAAGCTTCTAAGGCCTCGATGAGCCATTTCCGCATTCCATGCCTGGCGCAACATGCTCATAACGATGTTGTGTGCATCCCGGGGCTTTACGGAAGGAGCGCCCGTCGACCGACCAGTCAGAAATTCATTGATGTCGACCTTATATCTTTCAGTCAACATATCCGAGTATTCCGAAGGTGCCTCCTGCTTCGCGTCGCAAAACGTTCCTATGAGGCGCAAATGTCTGAACGAGGGCGTTCGCATGGCGGCGGCTATTTCCTCGACTTGCTCAAGGGGAGCCGCGACGTCGTAATAGTGCACGAACGGCGGGAGCTTCCGTATCGCTAACCAATTGCTGGTCAACTGCTCGGGTCGATCAGTAACGCGGATGGCGCGGTTCTTTTGCGAGCCAAAATTGAGCGCGTTGAGGACAGCCCCGTCTATGTGGGGCACTCGATCTCGTGCGAGGACATCGATGATCGATTTAAGTCCTGATGCCCAATTCTTATGGAAATCGATAATGTTCTTTCGCCCCAAATTCGCACGCACGTCTGCGAAGGACAGATCATCGAGCCGGATAGGCAGAACAAATCGTGTGAGCTGTGATGCTCGCTCCACCCGGATCGCTAGATCGATTTCGTCGAGGACGCCGGAGGCTGATTGCGAATTTTTCGATAAGACGACGATGACTTTGGCGCATCGATTGCGAATGCAGTTCTCGATGTCCTCCCAGAACTTGTCGCCGGCCGAAAGGTTGTTCACGTCACACCACACGGAATATCCGCAAAGGGTGAGCTGTTGAGCCAGCCAGATCGCGAACTCGTTATCTTTGGGATTCGCATGACTAATGAAGATAACTTCGCGATTGCCCGGGGCTGGTGCAGAGCTTGGAGCACGCGGCACCCTGAACACGTCCCAAGGTTCTTCGTTTTCCGTGGTCAATGCGTCCAGAAGAGCAGTGATGTATTCTTCCGAGAATTGACTGTTCTCAACCAGTATTGCCGTCGCGCCCTCCTTCGACGAAAAGGAAAGTGCGTCGCTCATCGTCTTACCAATTACTTCTGGAGACGGGCTAGACTTGTTCTGGCGATGGACGCTCGTCAAATCGATGTAGTTCGCACCGGCCGCCTGAAACGCTTCGAAAGCAGCGCGACGTGTGAGGCGTCCGATGTCAAATCGCGGGACACGACGGATGTCAAACACATACTTTGGCTTTGAGCCGCTGAGAGTCGTTACTAATTCATGATCGGTGACGTGTTCACAGTCGACGATAACAATTAGCGACGGATTGGCGCTTGCAAACAAAGTGTTTTGCCAAGCCGGTCGAGCGAAAGATTCCTCCGTCAATGGTGCCGAGGGGCCGGAGTCGACCAATCGAAGGAAATTGGCCTTTGGTTTGGCGGGAGGACCCATTATTTTGACTTCGCTAGAGCGGCTTCTAGTTCTACGTAACTGACACCATGAAGGTGCCACGGAGAGCCCCATTCCGGTGCTCCGATTTGAAAGTCGCCTGTGGTTGAGTTCTTCAAGTCTCGATCTTTGAGGAACGCCCGCTTGTAAAGACGCGGAGCGACGCCCGTGAAAGCACGGAACAAGACCTTGCTTCCACCTTTGCTGGGTTCCTTCCAGTCCTTGGCGTTGATTGTGATCGCGTCCGGATGAAGTGACAGGGCCTGGCTCTTAGGATACGGCTCAATGTATTGCACCTCATCAATGCCTGCGGCAACGATGCCTCTTGCGCAATAGTGACAGGGAAAGGTCGTTACAAATAGACGGGTCCCGACGGTGGTCACGCCCTTTCGGCCGGCAGAAAATACGGCGTCCATTTCCGCGTGCACGGCCCGACTGAATTCGAGGAGGTCGCCAACTCGGCTCTCACGCAATTCCAATCGCAGCTTATTCTTACGGATATTGTCGAGAGCTTGTAATTCTGGCACGTCCTCAATCAATTTGTTGATGATAGCATTTTGTTCTCTCGTGTTACTGCAATACTTCCCAACCTTCTGAAACACACAGCGGTGGTCGTCTTGGTGCGAGTAAAAGGATTCGCCATAAACGCCGCCCCCCGCGCGTGGCACTTCGTTCGTCCCGGTGGCGACGATATTGCCTGTGGCGTCGAGGAGAGCGGCGCCTACTTGGCGAGAAAGACATGCACTCTGGAGCGATGCCCCATAAGCGTCATGCATTGCTGTTTCTGAAATGGTCGGACGCACAACGTCTGCGACGGTCATAATTCTGATCAACCGCGATAGATTATCGCTTATGTCCCAATCAGGGTTTGGCTCTTGCCCGTCGAGAAATTGGTCGGTCGTGTTGTCGACGAAGAAATCGGCCATATGAAAAGCATCAGAGACTCGCTGCCCGTGCTTTTCCATATCACGAGCATCTCTCTTCATGAACTTCTCTGCGTCTCCAACCCCAGCATTGGTGTATTTACTTACTATGCGGTTCTGACGGACCTTGGCTTCGCAAACGATGCCCACCAGAACAAATGCGTCTTGATAAACACGTCGTAGCAACTCGACTTCTGCCGGGTGTCTGATGGAGTCAAGAATGTAGGCGCGTCGCACACCATCGGGAGGGACAGCGTCTTCGCCCGGATCGCTAATACCGAGTTTAGTTGCTCGGGTGAGGCGAATGAGATCAATCATACGTCTCGCGACGATTGCGTGATCACCGCCTACTCGCATTTTGTCGCCTAGGTCTTGAAACTTCGTCGTAGTGGCCAAATCGTTCTGGGGAGTGACCGGCACGGTTTCGCCGGATTTCGTTGCCCAGTCTTCAATGACTTTGCGTGCTTTCAAGATGTCGACGTCATATCGGCCGCCGGGGAGAGCCGGATTTTCCAAAAGCCCTTTTAGCGTCGTTGCGATTTCGCTCGTGCCTGAGCCGACATAGCCGACAACCGCAAAAACAATCTCGTTGCTAGCTTGTTCGCCAACTAGCGCTTTTGCCGTTTTAACGGATGTAAAAGAAGCATCCGCAGCTAAGCTTGACTGCGTTTCCATTTGCGCCCCGTTTGAATGATCTAGCGAAATTCTAGACCGTACTGTGATTCTGGGTTGAAGGCGGCACTCAACCCAACTTATCCACGAGCAAGGCAACGTGCCCATAGCCGAAAGCGCCCCGACAAGGTCGCTAATCGGGGCCGTGTTGGCGGAGGGGGCCAGGGCGAACCCGCTTAAGGGATAACTTGGTCTCCCCACGAAGCTGGGCACGCCACATCACTGTGTAACAACTTGTCAGGACCTAGAAAATGTAGTAACAATATCAAATAGATCGACTGCTGCCTATGCAATCCTTTCCTGGGCACCCATACGTTGGCCGGCCGCGGCATTCCATAACATCCGATTTGCGAATGTCCGGAGTTCGCGCAAAGCGGACTAAGTTGGCCCAGGCGGCCGAAGGCCGCCCGGAGGCATTCCTCGCGGCAGGCTATTGCGGCGCGGGACCGCGACAAATATTGCTCAACTTCGCTCGCCGCCGACAAGGTAGGCTGTACGCGCATTGCTGGCCGGTAGCGCTTGGTTAGTTTGGCCATCCGCTTTTTTTTCCTGTGGATCCGCGGACAGTTGACGTTTTCAGAGCTGACTTGCGCGTGTTTTCCGTCCCGATTGTGTCAATCGGCGTTCAAATATTGCAGGCCGAATGATAGGCGAGATCGATCAGGATGTCCTGTTAGGCGACGACGTAGGAACCCGCTCCGCGAGGGTGTCGCCAATGAACTATGCGGTATGATCTGATCGCAGCGTTCGAGGGACGAGAAGCAAGAATCGCCACGTCTTGAGCGATGCGAGACGGCTGCGGTGAGACGTCCGGTCCGAGCGGTTAGCTGGTGCGGACAGACAGGGCACCGCTCAAACGCGGCGATATGAGTGCTTCAGCATCGACGACGAAAACCGCTTGGCGAGTTGACGAATGTCAGTGCGAGCTTGCGGAAACCCAAAGAGCATGCCGCGTGCGTGCCTTGCGGACAATCCACTAACGGCGGGCGGTTGGGCGATCAGATCGTGGACCCTGAATATCTTGATCGCGATCGAACGCAAAACCGGTACCTCCTCTTGCTGATCGCACCCTGGAGCGGAGCGGCATCGCCGAGGGAAGACGATGATGAATATTGAACGTTATACCGAGCGCTCGCGTGGTTTCATCCAATCCGCGCAATCGCTGGCGATGCGCGAAGGTCATCAGCAGTTTTCCACCCTGCATCTGCTGAAGGTTCTGCTCGATGACGGCGAGGGCCTTGCTGGCGGTTTGATCGACCGCGCCGGTGGCGATTCCCGTGCGATCT
>NZ_JADPIT010000023.1:77553-78131 GCF_023073035.1 Bradyrhizobium sp. 62 | reverse complement strand
ACGCCCTGAACAAGGTGCCGAAGGTCTCCGGTAGCGGTGCCGGGCAAGTTTATCTTGCACCCGAACTCGCGCGAGCCTTTGATGCCGCTGAAAAGGCAGCCGAGAAGGCCGGCGACAGCTTTGTCACGGTTGAGCGGCTGCTGCTCGGCCTCGCCATGGACAGGAACAGCGAGGCCGGCCAACTGCTGGCCAAGGGCGGCGTTATCCCACAGAACCTAAATGCTGCAATCGAATCCCTGCGCAAGGGCCGCACGGCCGACAGCGCGACGGCCGAGAACGCCTATGACGCGCTGAAGAAATATGCCCGCGACCTGACCCAGGCGGCGCGCGACGGCAAGCTCGATCCGGTCATCGGCCGCGACGAGGAGATCCGCCGCACCATCCAGGTGCTCTCGCGCCGGACCAAGAACAATCCTGTCCTGATCGGCGAGCCCGGCGTCGGCAAGACCGCGATCGCCGAAGGCCTCGCGTTGCGCATCGTCAATGGCGACGTGCCCGAGAGCCTCAAGGACAAGAAGCTGCTGTCGCTGGACCTCGGCGCGCTGATTGCGGGTGCAAAATATCGCGGTGAGTTCGAA
>NZ_JADPIT010000023.1:60177-77543 GCF_023073035.1 Bradyrhizobium sp. 62 | reverse complement strand
CATCCTGTTCATCGACGAGATGCACACGTTGATCGGGGCCGGCAAGGCCGACGGCGCAATGGACGCGTCCAATCTGCTCAAGCCCGCGCTTGCGCGTGGCGAGCTGCACTGCATCGGCGCGACCACGCTCGACGAGTACCGCAAGCATGTCGAGAAGGATGCGGCACTGGCACGGCGCTTCCAGCCGATCTTCGTCAGCGAGCCCACAGTCGAGGACACCATCTCGATCCTCCGCGGGCTGAAGGACAAGTACGAGCAGCACCACGGCGTGCGGATCACCGATTCCGCGCTTGTTGCGGCTACAATCCTGTCCAACCGCTACATCACCGACCGTTTTCTTCCGGACAAGGCGATCGACCTGATGGACGAGGCGGCCGCGCGGCTGAAGATGCAGGTCGACTCCAAGCCGGAAGGACTCGATTCGCTCGACCGCGAGATCATCCGGCTCAAGATCGAGCAGGAGGCCCTGAAGAAGGAGAGCGATCTTGGCTCCAAGACGCGGCTTCAGGCGCTGGAGAAGGAGCTTGCCGATCTCGAGGAGAAGTCCGCGGCGTTGACCGCGCGCTGGAGCACGGAGAAGAACAAGCTCTCGAACGCCCAGAAGCTGAAGAGCGAACTCGATGCGCTTCGGGTCGAGCTTGCTAACGCGCAGCGGCGCGGCGAATTCCAGAGGGCCGGCGAGCTTGCCTATGGCAAGATTCCGGCGCTGGAGAAGCAACTGGCCGAGATCGAGGCCAATGAGAATGCGGGCGCCACGGTGGAGGAGGCAGTCACCGCCAACCATATCGCGCAGGTGGTGTCGCGCTGGACCGGCGTGCCCGTCGACAAGATGCTGGAGGGCGAGAAGGAGAAGCTTCTGAAAATGGAGGAGCAGCTCGGCCAGCGCGTGGTCGGTCAGGCTGAGGCGGTGCATGCGGTCGCGACCGCTGTGCGCCGCTCGCGGGCGGGCCTGCAAGATCCGAACCGGCCGATGGGCTCGTTCATGTTTCTCGGGCCGACTGGCGTCGGCAAAACCGAGCTGACTAAAGCCTTGGCGGAGTACTTGTTCGACGACGAGACCGCGATGGTCCGCCTCGACATGTCCGAGTACATGGAGAAGCATTCGGTCTCGCGGCTGATCGGCGCGCCCCCGGGCTATGTTGGCTATGACGAGGGCGGCGCGCTAACCGAAGCGGTGCGGCGCCGGCCCTACCAGGTCGTTCTATTCGACGAGATCGAGAAAGCGCATCCGGACGTGTTCAACGTGCTCCTGCAGGTGCTCGATGACGGCCGTCTGACCGATGGCCAGGGCCGCACCGTCGATTTCCGTAACACGCTGATCATCATGACCTCGAACCTCGGTTCGGAGTTTTTGGTGAATCAGCCGGAAGGCGAGGACACCTCGGCGGTGCGCGAGCAGGTGATGGGAATGGTGCGCGGGCATTTCCGTCCCGAATTCCTCAACCGTGTCGACGAGATCATCCTGTTCCATCGGTTGCAACGCAGCGAGATGGGACGCATTGTCGAGATCCAGTTCGCCCGGCTTCAAAAGCTGCTGGACGAGCGCAAGATCACGCTCACGCTCGATGCGGACGCCCGGGATTGGCTCGCCGCCAAGGGCTGGGATCCAGCCTATGGCGCTCGGCCGCTGAAGCGGGTGATCCAAAAATATCTGCAGGATCCCCTGGCCGAGATGATCCTCGCAGGCGAGGTGAAGGACGGCGACAAGGTCGCGATCTCCGTGGAAGGCAATGTGCTGACATTCAACGGCAAGGCGCCGCAGACGGCGGAAATAGCGCAGTTCAACGCGCCATCTCCGAAACGGCGATTGCACTGAACGGCCTACCTGGACGCCGGCATAGTGCGCTGCGCCGGGGCGTATCAGACATAACTGGTAAGGTTAGGACGGCTCGCTCAGCAACGGGCGGGGATTGAGGACAGACCGAACGCAGCATACAGATATTAAGCAGGATGACATGGCACAGCGTTGCAGACACCTGGCAGGAATTCACGACGTCGTTCCCAAGTCCCTTGGATGTGAAGAATGCCTGCAACTAGGCGATCCGTGGCTGCACCTCCGCGTCTGCCGAACTTGCGGTCATGTCGGTTGCTGCGACCAGTCACCCAATCGACACGCGACGAAGCATTTTCATGCCACCAGTCACCCAATCATCGAAGCCTATGATCCGCCCGAAGGCTGGGGCTGGTGCTATGTTGATGAATTGATGTTTGACTTGTCGGATCGACCCACCCCGCAATTAGGTCCGATCCCAAGGTTTTATTGACGCGCTGCACGATCAGAGGCTCTGCCCGCGTGGGCGAACCTTACAGGAGCAGTCGAATGCACGATGCTTTCCCCCGTCTACGTTGACGGCTGTCAAGGTGGAACGTTGCTCGACGCGCCATCGTCAGCTGCGAAAGCAAGCTGCCAAGGAGATGGACATGGTCGCGCGCAGTGCCAGCCGTAGTTCCGACCGACAGGATGCCAAAGTACCGGATGGCACCAGAGTTCAAACGAGCGATCCGCAACCTTATGATCAGTTGGAGCTGCTGCCGATTGCCGGAAACTGGCGCCATGGGCAGGCAGAGCATAGGCTGATCGACACGAATCCATTTACCGGCTATGTCCTCCTCGAAATCAAGCAGGCCGATCGTCGGGATCTTGATACTGCGTTTGCGGCGGCTGCCAAGGCTCAGGTGCAGTGGGCTGGCTCAGCACCGGCGGCGCGGGCGCACGTGTTTCGCCGCGCGGCGGACGTGATGGAAGCGCGCCGTGGCGAAATCGTCGATTGGCTGATCAAGGAATCCGGCAGCACGCGACTGAAGGCGAACCTAGAGTGGGAAGTGACTCACACGGTCATGCTGTGGGCCACCTCGGTGCCCCATGCGGTCGAAAGCCGATCAATTCCGTCCGACATTCCGGGCAAGGAAAATCAGGTGCGGCGCAATCCGGTCGGAGTAGTCGGGGCGATCAGCCCTTGGAACTGGCCGCTCCACCTGAGCAATCGCACAATCGCGCCGGCGCTCGCGGTAGGAAACGCCGTTGTGGTGAAGCCGGCAAGTGATACGCCGGTCACGGGCGGATTGTTGTTGGCGAAAATCTTTGAGGAGGCCGGCCTGCCGGCGGGGCTCCTGAGCGTCGTTGTCGGCTCCGGCAGTGAAATCGGCGACGCGTTCGTCAGTCATCCCGTTCCACGGGTCATTTCGTTTACCGGGTCGACGCCTGTCGGTCGCAGGATCGCGGAACTTGCAGCGAAGGCGCCGATCATCAAGCGCGTTGATCTGGAGCTCGGGGGCAATGCGCCCTTCGTTGTGCTCGCGGACGCCGATCTGGACCAGGCCGTAGAGGCCGCAGTGTTCGGCAAGTTTCTACACCAGGGCCAGATCTGCATCGCTATAAACCGCATCATCGTCGAGGAGCCCGTCTATCAGACGTTCGTTGATCGCTTTACGGAGCGGGTGGCGAGATTGAAAACAGGCGATCCCCGCGATGGCGATACCATGATCGGGCCGATCATCAACAAATCGCAGCTTGAGAAGCTGATGGCACGCGTTCGCCGAGCCGGCGACGACGGCTGCAAACAATTGCTCGGAGGCGAGCCGGACGGACTCGTGTTGCCGCCGCATGTGTTCGTGAACGTCACTAACCATATGGACCTTGCAGCAGAAGAAATATTTGGTCCGGTGGCGCCGATCCTCCGGGTCAGCAATGCCGAAGAAGCCTTGGCTGTGGCCAATGAAACGAGTTTTGGACTAAGCGGCGCCGTATTCACCCGCGACGTCCACCGGGGCGTGCACTTTGCCCAGCGAATGCAGGTCGGGATGGCCCATATCAATGATCAACCCGTCATCGACCTGCCGACCTGTCCGTTTGGCGGCGAGAAAAATTCCGGCATTGGCCGATTCAACGGATCTTGGGCGATCGAGGCTTTCACGACGGACCAGTGGTTGACCACGCAGCACGCGCCGCGAGGTTTTCCCTGGAATGCTTCCGCCGTGCAGGGGCCGTGGTCCTGAAAGGGGCATAGGATGGACGACCTATCCAATACGGTTGTCGCCGGTCTCCAGACGAGCGGCAACGGCATGCTTGAGTCCCGCCACGAGCACATGTTTCCCAAATTCGCGCCGGACGAGATCGACCGCATGCGCCGGTTCGGCGAGATAAAACACTATGACGTGAATCAATATCTATTCCGGACGGGTGAGAGTCCGGCGGGCATGTTCGTCATGATTGCCGGCCGGGTATCCATCGAAGCTCGCAATCGACCTGGCCGGACGGAGAAACTGTTGGAATTGGGTGCAGGCGAAATCATCGCCGAGGTCGCCCAACTCTCCGGTGGACCCGCCCTGGTCGATGCGCGCGCGACCGAGCCCGTTGAAGCGCTGCTTGTTCTGCCGGCGAGACTTCGCGCTTTGCTGATCGCCGATGTTCAACTCGGCGAGCGCATCATGCGCGCCCTTATTTTGCGACGGGTGTTCCTCATCGAGGCGGGCGCCGGCGGCCCTTGTCTCATCGGGCATGACGGCCATCCCGGCATGGTGCGTCTGCTGGAATTTTTGGCGCGCAACGCCTATCCGCACCAGTTGCTGGACCCCGCAAAGGATCCGGATGCGCAAGCATTGTTGGAGCACTATCCTTGCAAGTCGGAAGAATTGCCGCTGGTCGTCTGTCCGAACGGGACCATTCTGAAAAATCCGAGTGAAGCTGACTTGGGGCGCGCCCTGGGGATGGTGCCTCCAGATCTCGAAGGGCGCCGATATGACGTAGCAATTGTGGGTGCTGGCCCAGGAGGACTTGCGGCTGCCGTGTATGCGGCATCCGAGGGTTTGTCGGTCGGCGTCTTCGAGGCGCGGGCATTCGGGGGGCAGGCCGGTGCCAGCAGCTGTATCGAAAATTATCTGGGATTTCCGACGGGAATTTCAGGCCAGGCGCTGGCGGGGCGGGCCTATGTGCAGGCACAGAAGTTCGGCGTGGAGATGATCATCCCCGAGACGGTCGCGAACCTTCGTTGTGAGCACTATCCATTCGCGATCGAGCTCTCCGATGGTCGGAGTGTCATCGCGCTGAGCGTAGTGATCGCGAGTGGCGCGCGCTATCGCAGGCCGAGCATACGGAATTTGGAGCATTTCGAGGGGCGGGGAGTGTGGTATTGGGCCTCCCCGATCGAGGCTCGTCTATGCCGAAACGAGGAGGTGGCGCTGGTCGGCGGAGGCAACTCCGCAGGGCAAGCGGCGGTGTTTCTAAGCCACTATGCCAAGAAAGTATGGATGCTTGTGCGGGGACCCAGCCTGGCTGCGAGTATGTCGCAATATCTGATCGATAGGATCGCGGCGACAGAGAATATCGAGTTGCTCACCTGCACGGAGATCGTAGGGTTATCGGGTAACGAGCAGGGCCAGTTGGAACAGGTCCGCTGGCGCGACAGGACAGGCGCGGAAGTTGAGAGAACAATCCGCAACGTCTTCATGTTCATCGGTGCAGAGCCCGCAACGGAGTGGCTCAGCGGTTGCAACGTCAGCCGCGACAGCAAGGGGTTCGTGCGAACAGGCTCGAACATACCCCCTGACGACCTTCTATCGGCTGCCGGCGCGAGCGTGCCGTCGCTCGAGTCGAACGTGGCGGGTGTGTTTGCAGTGGGTGATGTTCGTTTCGGATCCGTCAAGCGCGTTGGCGCGGCAATCGGCGAGGGAGCAACCGTTGTGCCGCAGATTCACGCGTTTCTGGAGATGGTGCGGACCAGCCGAAGCGAAGAGCTCGTGCAAGCCGCCGCGGAATGATAAAGAGCTGCAAGCGGTTCGTGAAGAAGATCGCTCGCATATGACGCCTGTCAATGCGAGTGGCGGCGATAAATGGCAAACCTGTCCAATGAGCGCGCAACTTCTCCCGACAAGATGCCGCCGCCGCGCCCAGAGGGCGTGCGGCAGTTCCAACGACTGTTTCGCGAGGCAGCTGGTCTCAACTCGGACAAGGCTGCCCTCAAGCGCTGCGAGGATTTCATGACCACAGGATCCGTCGGCTGTTACTGCGCGCCGAGGCCGACGCCAAAGCTGGCGGCGACGTCCTGATCGAGCCATGGAACCTCCCGATCACCGCCGGCCTTCAGGAGTGCATCGTGCAATTCAGGAAGATGGATGAAACGATAGAACTGGCGCCGATCCTCGGCCGTCTCGCTCATCGGCCGCCGCTGCAATTCAGCTATAGCGACGAGACCGAAGCAACTGCCGGACCCTGCCGGGGGATTGAGCGTCGCGGTCGCACGAGCATTGAAGATCATCGAGCCGGAATTGAAAATCCGCAGACCACGCAGCGGGAGCTCGCCTTCGCGGATATTCGAGCTGCTGCTGTAACCTGTAGCACCTAATCTTGCTGGAGTTCGCACATCGATATCGAATTCATTTTTTGATGACCTCGTTTAACGAGCTCGGCAGGGGCGATGTTCAATTTGAAATCCGTCGCTCGGGCCAGCATGAAGATGTGAATGATCAGGGAGTGCCCTATGACTTTGATGGAGACCACTCGGACAATCGCGCTTCCTTCAGGTGAACATATTCCGAGGCTCGGCCAAGGGACTTGGCACATGCCCGAAAATCCGCTGAACCGATCGCAGGAAGTCAACGCGCTGCGTCTCGGCATCGATCTCGGCATGAGTCTGATCGATACTGCCGAAATGTATGCGGACGGTGGTGCCGAGCTTATCGTCGGCGAGGCTATCAAAGGGCGGCGGGAAGAGATTTTTCTGGTGAGCAAGGTGCTACCTCAGAACGCCACGCGGCACGGCACAATGGCGGCCTGCGACCGAAGCCTGGCTCGGCTTGGAGTCGATGAGATTGACCTCTATCTGCTGCATTGGCGGGGGTCGGTTCCGCTGGAAGAGACCGTCGATGCCTTCGAAACTCTGGTGGGTGCGGGTAAGATCCGAAACTGGGGCGTCAGTAATTTCGACGTTGCCGACATGCAAGAACTCGTCGACTTGCCCAATGGTGCAAACGTTGCGACCGATCAGGTGCTCTACAACCTCGCGCGCCGCGGCATCGAGTACGATCTCATGCCTATGTGCCAGCGCAGCGGCCTGCCGGTTATGGCCTATTCACCGATCGAGCAGGGTCGTGTGTTGCATCACCTCACGCTCAAGACGATTGCAGCGCGCCTCGACGCGACACCGGCACAAGTGGCGCTGGCTTGGGTGCTGCGCCAGGATGGCGTATGTGCGATACCGCAATCAGGCAAGCCGGAGCATGTGCGCGAGAACCGTGGCGCGCTCGACGTTCGGCTGACGCCTCAGGATCTGGCCGAGCTCGATGAAATCTTTCCGCCGCCGGATGGCAAACAACCTCTGGCATCCCACTGATTCAGGAGACATTGAGCCATGAGCGATGAGGTGCGCCACATCGTTTGCCCACATTGCACGAGCACCAACCGCATTCCGGCCCGGAGGGATGCGCGCCAGGCGAAATGCGGACACTGTCGACAGCACCTCTTTACGGGACATTCAATGCCGGTTTCCGCCCGCAGCTTCGCCACTCACATCCAGCGCAACGATATTCCGGTCGTGGTCGATTTTTGGGCGGCATGGTGCGGGCCTTGCAAGGCGATGGCGCCGGCGTTCGAGCGCGCCGCCAGCGAGTTCGAACCCGAGCTTCGCTTCCTGAAGGTTGACACCGAGGCGGAAGCGGAGCTCTCGGCCCGCTACAACATTCGAAGCATTCCGACCCTGATGCTATTTCACAGAGGCAACGTCGTCGTTCAACGCGCCGGCGCCGTCGGTGCCGAGGCTTTGCGCGACTGGTTGCGCCAGCATGCGCCTTCAGCCGCGCCTGCACCCTCATGAGTTTCAGCAAAGGGTGCCTTTCCCTAGCTGACAGGCTCCGGGGAGCATAGGAAGGCCCAGAAAACGTTGAGTAGGATCGCCAACATCTATGACGACCTCGCGCGGCGAGCCAAGTTGATCCGCACCGTTCAGGACGCCGCAGAGTAATGCCGCTATGGATGATCGGCTTACTTGGAACCATCGCTAAATTTTCAGCGAGTACTCATCGCGTCTGCACTATCGACGGAGATGGTGGTTCGCGCCGTGATCGCCGGTGCACCGAGAGTACCTAGGCCATCGGGGCTCCGGCGGTTCCGCGTCCGAGTTTCACAACTTACCTCAAGTGCGCTTTTGAACCACATCGCTCTCCCGTCTGTTGACCCATGAATGGAGAAAGGAGGCCCCAATGCCTCGTTACTACTTTCATCAGCATGTGCGTGGCGAAAGGACTGAAGACCGGCGTGGGGAACTATTCCCGACCAACGCAGCAGCATGTCACCGAGCCGCGGAGCGTATGCCGACCGGCCTGAAGAGAGCTGCGGAGCGTTCGCGGAACACCTATGTGACCACCGAAGTCACTGACGGCATTCGGACACTATTCGTGGTGAGGGGAACAGTCATTGTTGAACGGCGGTAAAGCTGCCTCGGCGCTGTGCTAACTGTGGTTTTTGCACTCTTGTTGATTTTCGCGAATAACACTGCCGCAATTGGCGTCTTCTTTCGAGCGGGAAGGATCGAAACGTATAGATGTTTGCAACGTGGCTCTACGTCAGTTCCAGTTCGCTCGGGCAGAATGCTGACGCCGAGATCGCCAACATTCGAAGTATCGCGGAAGCTCGAAATCATGAACTTGGGCTAACGGGTGTTTTGCTGTTCTCCGGTCGCCACTTTGCTCAGTTCCTTGAAGGCGCAGAGGCTAACCTCGATATCATGAAGGGTTCGATTGGTAGCGATGATAGGCATACCGGCCTTGTGACGTTGCAGGCAGACCCGGTCGAAAAAAGAAGGTACGGGCGTTGGGCATTGGCTTATTCGGGGGCCACCCATATCGACGGGGTCCTTGCTGACGCTCTGCGAAAAAACGACGGGGGAAAACTATTGCGCTACATGGACGAGTTTGTAGCGAAGCGTCACTGAATCTGCTCTTTCCCAAATTGAAGCGCGCCTGAAGCTGATCATCTGAGGCGTTTTCTGATCCCGGAAGGCGATGTCAAACCTCGTGATCGCCACATGGATCGCAATCCCTACCTGCGCCGTACGTATAACGATGCTCTCTTTCCGCCCACTCTTGCCAACCCGATTAAGGACCGTGCCATGCGCGAGCCAATGGGCAACGGTCCCAATTGGCGCTGTACGGGTTTCCGACGCGGGCAAGGCGGCGTTGTCGATAGCAGGCAGCATTCCGCAGCCGGCAGCGGCCAGGGTGGCCGCGCACTCGAAGTCGCCGCGATGGAAATGATCGATGGCTGCGTGTATTTGGCGCATCGAAGCGTATCTGACAGAGGTTTGGATGAATGGCAGGCTGATTATTTTGATCTCTCCGTCTCGGTCGCTATCCAACGGAGCTCACGTGGTGGCCGCAGTTCGCCGTTAAAGAGGTTCGAGATATCCCGTCGCTGCATCGGATCGCTGCAAGTGGCGCCTATCCGGCTGGCGCTGGTCTGTCGGTTGCGAACCAGACGCAGCATTTTTGCGCATTCTGGACAAAGATATGACCCAAAGCTTCTGTCCATCGGTACTTGCCCTGTTTGAACAGTCGATGTTTTTCTACATTGCCGAGATTGCGGCCATGATGCTCGTCAATGAATTGAGAAGAAGTTGCCCAGAGAGGCTTGCTGGTGGCCCAGGACTGGTAGGGCGAGCGGAAGGGAGTTTCGCCGCGGCGGATTGGAATGCTTTATCCTCGATACGGCTGCGATGCCGAGGTGCGCTCGGACACCTCGCTAAGGAAATCCTCGGGCTTGGTGAAGAACGAGTTTTCCACGAGAACGCCCCCCATCACGACGACGGGATGCGTGCGAAGAATGTCGATCGCCAGGGCCGTGTTCAGGAGATGGACGTCGAAGGTGCAAATGACCGCATCATCGAAGTTCGATAGCACGCCATTGAGCCGCATTTCGTATTCCGCCCAATCATTCCTGCTCTTCCAATTGTCCAAGGCGGTTTCGGAGTGTGCGATCAATGCGCGTAAGCGGGAATCCAAGCGCGGCCCCGTTCCCGAGCACTTGCTGGATGAGATTGAGCATGTCTTCCTTGTCGAAACGACCTGTTCGCAAATACGTGTCTTGCGGCAGTGCGATCTCGAGCTGACCCGATCGTTGCGCGGCCTCAACGTCTATGCCGGCGCTCCGAAGTCGTGTCACGTGATCGTCGACATGCCGTTCAGGCAGCACGTGGAAAGCGCGGTGACCGCAATCCAGGCCGTCGCAGATAAACGGCAGAAGCGTATTGTACTCGTCATTCGCCGAGCAAAAGAAGCACAAACATGCCGATGTCCGCGAAGCATGGAGCCGGCGAAGGGAATGGGGGCCGCGGAAGAGCACATAAGGGCCCTATCTTCGTTGAAACGTGCGAGTGTCCGATCCTTCAGCGTCGCGGTACGCGAAGGTCTGCTGCGGAGCTCCATCCTTGAGACACTCGGCAAAGCGGACGGCTACCCGTTCCATTGGCGTGGGATCGTACTGAGTATCTTCCCAGGGCCGGCGAAAATGTACCGTGAGCACGCCCCAGAGCTGGCCGTTATCAACGATGATAGGCGTAGAATGCGCCGCTGCGACGCCTGCTTGTTGTAACGCTGCCAGCTCGCGCGTGCCGACAAACAGGTAACTGGCGGCAATGTTGCCGACAACGACACGCATGCGCTGCGTCAACGCTGCCGCACAAGTAGAATTCGTATCTCGGCGAACCATTTGAAACAAATTCAGAACTTGATCGGGAAATCCGCAACTGGCGACGATCCTGAGGCAGTCTTCCGCGCTATCGTATTGCTGCACAGTGCCGAAATCTGCTTGGGCAGCCCTGATGGCGGTCGTCAGAGCCTTTTGGATCGCTTCGCCGCCGGGCTCCGCGCGGGCCGGTGGACGGACGTCATCTTGGAAAGTGTTGCCGGATCTCGTCTCTGAGCCGGGCTTGCGGTTTTGCATAGGACAATCCTCGCGGCAGGATGCCATAAAGCGTAGCATGAACTTTGTAAGGCCGCCGTCCACTACGTAGTTTTGCTTACTTGAATTCAGCATCTCATAGACGACCGATTGTTGCTTGGGAGTCTTGGAACGCTGTCCTTGGTGTCGATGAGACGTCGGGAATCGAACGATCGGGTACCATCGCCCGTTGGGGGAAAAGATAGCAAGCCCGCAACATGGATCGGGATCAGAGCGCTAATGCCTTGGGTGGAAGAGCTTGCAGATTCCGGCGAACTCCGGCGCTGCATCAGGGACTTAGCGGCA
This sequence comes from Bradyrhizobium sp. 62, assembly GCF_023073035.1. Taxonomy (NCBI): domain Bacteria; kingdom Pseudomonadati; phylum Pseudomonadota; class Alphaproteobacteria; order Hyphomicrobiales; family Nitrobacteraceae; genus Bradyrhizobium; species Bradyrhizobium sp. 62. The sequence goes on along the minus strand of NZ_JADPIT010000023.1, from coordinate 66,310 downwards.
CTTTCGACCTTGCCTGCCCTTTGGGAGAGGTACTCTGCGAAGGAAATAGCCGACAGCGTGGCTCTTGCTCTCCAGTCGATCCTGTCGGCTGACTTCGTGCATGTCAGTCTTTCTGTCGGACAGGACGAGGCGCCAATCACGGCAACGCATGGGCCACGCGGACCAATGCCGCGGGAAGTCACTGAGGCGATCCGGCTCGAGATTACGCCTGAATGGTTTAAAGGTGCAGGGCGGCCTCAAGTGATACCCAATCCGCTTGGCCGCGGCAGCGCAAACATCGCAACTGCCGCAGTCGGACTGGGTCGATCCATACTTGTGGCCGGGTCGTCTGGTCCCGGGTTCCCGAGAGAGACCGATCGGCTTATGCTCGGCGTCGCTGCAAGTGATGTCGCAATAGCGTTGCAGCGTAAGCAAGTGGAGGCGGACGAACGACGTTTTGTAGCACTGGTCGAGCGATCACCTGACTTCGTTGCCTTTTCGGACCTGAATGGCAGGTTGCAGTTCGTCAATTTGGCCGGCCGGCAGCTGGTGGGGATTGAGCCGACAGATGACGTTTCGAACTTGCACGTGGTCGACTTCGTTAGCTCGAGCGATGAGGAACGTCTGTTGAACCAATGTTGGCCCGTCGCTTTGACAGATAGACGGTGGATGGGAGAACTTAGCCTATGTAATTTCAAGGCGGGGGAGAAAATCCCATTCTTGGTTGATATTTTCAGGATCGACGACCCTCGGGGCCACGGGCCGATGAACGTTGCCATGGTCGGCCGAGATCTCAGAAGGCAAAAACAAGCCGAAGGCGAACTGCGGCGTTTGAACGAGTCGCTCGAACGAAGCGTGGAGCTCCGTACCGCCGAACTGATGGCGGAGATCACAGAACGAAAGCGGGCGGATGAACGCTCGCGTGAATTGCAGTCAGCTCTCTCGCATGCGGGCCGGCTAAGCGTTGCCGGCGAAATGGCTGCTGCTCTGGCGCACGAGTTGAACCAGCCGCTCACGGCGGTTGCGAATTCGGCCAACGCTGCACTACGTCTTCTTGCGCGATCCGGGTCGGTGCGGACGGAGTCGATGCGCGAGATACTGGATGATGTCGCCGGGCAGGCATTACGCGCCGGCCAAATACTTCGGCGTCTTCGCGACTTTATCACCCGCGGGGAGAGCGAAAAGAAGATCGAGGACATCGAGACGCTAATTCGCGAAGCGAGCGCATTTGCGCGTACCGGCTTCGAAAGCTTGCAGGTTTCGATAAGTTTGTTTTTCGATCCCCGCGTATCGCATATTTACGCAAATAGAATTCAGATCCAGCAGGTCTTAGTAAATTTGATCCGCAATGCGCTCGAAGAAGTCGCGAGCGTACCGCAAGCCAAAATTGATGTTGTGACGCGACAAATCGGCAACGAGGAGATCGAGATATCCGTGGCCGACAATGGGCGCGGCGTGGTGCTGCACGTGATCGATACGCTGTTTCAACCTTTTATCTCGACGCGACACGACGGTATGGGGTTAGGTCTCGCCATCTGTCGTTCAATTGTGGAGTCGCACAGTGGGAAACTTTGGTACGAGCCAAACCCCAATGGCGGCGCCATGTTTCGATTCACTCTCTCGTCCGCGGAGCCAACGGAATAGGACCATGCCGAATGACGTAGTGTACATCGTGGATGACGATGCAGCCGTTCGCCGATCGCTTGGACGACTGCTTGAGTCAGTTGGCTTTGTTACACATTCGTTTGAGGCACCGGTCGAGTTTTTGGGTGCAGCTCCCCATCTTGCAAGTGGCTGTGTCCTGCTGGACGTGCGTATGGCCGTGATGAGCGGTCTCGAAGTGCAGGCGGCACTCGACAGGATGGGCTGCACGATTCCTGTTGTCGTTATGACGGGCCAGTCTGACGTACCGACGGCGGTCCGGGCCATGAAGGCCGGCGCGGTGGATTTCCTTGAGAAGCCGTTCGATGATGAAGTGCTGCTCGATGCGATTGAACGCGCGCTGGCGCGGTCCGGTCGTCCACACCAAGCTCGTGAGGCGTCAGAGGCGTGGAACCGGATTGCTGCCCTTAGCCAACGAGAGCGCCAGGTTCTCGATGAAATTGCAGGCGGACAACCGAACAAGATAATTGCCTTCAGGCTTGGCATCAGCATCAGAACGGTCGAGGTACATCGGGCGCGAATGTTGCATAGGTTGGGAGTGCGTCAGGTCGCAGAGGCTGTGCGGCTATTGGTATTGGCCGGTTTGAATCGGCAAGGCGTGCTTCGACAATCCCACTAGGTAATACTTTTCGGAATGCCGCGAGGACGATCAATATTTTCATGCGTGTTGGCGCCTCTGCTGCATCATCGCCAACGCTGGTCGACACAGGCCTTCGCCTTTTCGCCGCGGTCCTGTTCCAGCGAAGGATAGTCCGTGTAACCTTTCTCGCCGCCACCATAATACGTCGTCGGGTCGTCCACGTTCAGTGGTGCATTGGCGCGCAGCCGTTCGGGCAGGTCGGGATTGGCGATGAACTTGCGGCCGAATGCGATCAAGTCGGCCTGGCCATCGCGTAGCCATTGCGCGGCGGTATCGGCGTTGAAGCCTCCAGCAACGATGAGCGTTCCCTGATATTTGTTCCGGATCAGCCGGGTCATGTGGAGGGCGTAGGGCTCCGGCTTCTCGCCTTTCTGCATCTGTTCAAGCGCGGGATTGACGATGTGCAGATAGGCCAAACCATAGCCGGAAAGTTGCTCGACGACGTAAGCGAACGTCGATTCCGGAGCGTCGTCGCTGATGTCGTTCATCTTGCCGAGAGGTGAGAGCCGGACGCCGATCCTGTCCGCCCCGAGAATGGGAATCAGGGCTTCCGTGATTTCAAGCAGAAGCCGCGCCCGATGTTGAACTGATCCGCCATAAGCGTCGCTGCGGCGGTTGGTGCCGCTCTCGATGAACTGATCGATCAGATAGCCGTTGGCCGCATGAATCTCGATCCCATCGAACTTGGCGGCCTCCGCGTTTCTCGCCGCGCGCTCATACTGTTTGATAAGGTATGGCATCTCCTCTAACGTTAAGGCGCGTGGACGCACAAATGGAACCAGTTCTCCCTCGCCACGCTCGTTTTCGATGAAGGCCCTGCCCTTGGGCGTGATCGCCGAGGGCGCAACGGGGAGCATGTTGTCGGGCTGCAGGGCCGGATGCGAAATGCGACCGACGTGCCAAAGCTGGTTGAAGATCAGTCCATTAGCCTCGTGTACAGCGTTCGTGACCTGCCGCCAGGCGTCGACTTGTTCGCGGCTATGGATACCCGGGGTCCAGGCATAGCCCTGGCCTTGCATCGAAATCTGGGTGGCCTCGCTTATGATCAGGGCGGCAGACGCGCGCTGCGCGTAATAGCAGGCCGCGAGTGGAGACGGCACATTGCCGGGCTGTCGGGCTCTTGAACGGGTCAATGGCGCCATGACCACCCTATGGGGCAGGCTGAACGGCCCAAGCTGACATCCTTGGAAGAGGGGGTTCGCTTCCCCATTTGGAACCGGGTGGAGCGCGCGGACGTGCGTTGTAGTGGTGACCATATTGCCTCACGTCGGAGGAGCTAACTGATCCAGGCCTTTGGTAAGGAGGTTGTTTGAAGATCTTTGGATCTCTACACCGTAATATATCCGCGGATCGCTAGATCGCGCTGACAATCGTCAATGCTCTGACCTTAAAGGAGAGGGGGGTGGTCACGCAGCGACAGAGACCATCGACATTCTCTATAAACGCCGGCGCCGTCATTTACGCGACGTGACAGCCGCTGTCGGCTATTCGTAAGTGGTTCCAGTGTTGCTTCAAATGTGGCCCTCGACTTACGGTCAAGACTCAATTGGGACGCGCGTGATCGTTCGTCCCAGTTCATCGGTGACAACGACAGACAAGCCAGACCAGCCGCCATCCCGCGCCAGCTCACGAGCAATGGTGAGTCCACGTTCCGTGGCGTGAACGGGCGAGAGGAAAAAGCTACCGCATTCGTCGGGATAGGTCGCTCCGTTCTCAATATGAAAGAAGAAACGGCCTCCTTCTGCGGGTTTCGTCGTTTGCTGATCGGCGACTTGCTGTCCCCCATTCAGGCGATCTAGATGGCAGCGCGCCGCGTACCTCAGGGGTTCCGTGATCGTGGCGATCAGTGGTTCAACATCCTCAGAAAAAGGACGTCCGATCCGCTGGTGAACGCCAAGAATGACGGAATGACCCGCAGTATCCGAGAGTCGCGTTCCCAGGATGTCCCGAACGCCGCAGCTCAGCACAAATTCATTGTACCACTCGCTTCTCCGCAAAAGTGCCTCGGGAAGACACGTTGAGAGCATAGTCCAGCGTGCATCCAGCAAAGGCGAGTATGGATCGAGCGCGGCGTAATGGTCGACGTAGCGGGGCTTGAACTCGGCGCTGAGACCGCAAAAGACGGCTTCGTCGACCGTACCTGTCGTCTTGTTCGTGACAATCAGCGCCGCACCCGCCACGCCGGCCTTATCCATCAGCCTTTGAAGCGCTTTTGGCCAGGCATCCCGTGACATTGCGGCGTCGCGAAGTGTCGAGAGAAGTGACTGCATGATCCGTGGCCAGAAGAGATTAGCGGAGCCCGAACGCGCAAGCTCATGATAGCCGATCAATCGCAAACATCAATGCGGGCGGTCAGACGTTGTGGTCCGCATCGCCTGGATGTCTCGCAGCAGGCAACGCAGCCCATATAGTTGATCCAGCAGATGCAGGACCAGCGCGATACCTTCTTCGTTGACACCCAGGTCGTCCTTGAGATCCTGGATGAGGCGCACGCGGGCGAGATCCTGCTCGGAAAACGGATGCCCTGGTTGATGCGCTACCAGCCATTCCGCATCCACCCAGGCTTCAATCGTGGAGGAATCGAGGTGAGATCGATTGGCGAATTCCTGAAGCTGCATTGTCACACTCTCATCGACTGTCTTGGGCTATCAGAAGGCTGCCAACCGCTCACGAACCGTTCGAGATCCGGATCTGGCTTTTTCGGCAAAACCAATTTCAGCGTGACGTACTGGTCCCCCCTGCTACCATCGGCCCGCGGAACGCCGCGTCCCTTGATTCGAAGAACCCGGCCGGAGCTCGACCATTTCGGCACAGAGACCGCGACAGCGCCGCTCACGGTGGGTACCTTGAGTTTTGCGCCCAACACGCCTTCTTTCAGTGAGATCGGCAGGTCCAGGTGGATGTCGTCGCCTTTGCGGACGAAGTAGGAGTGCGGCAGGACACTGATCTCGATCAAGGCGTCGCCTGGCGGACTGTCCCCGGTTCCCCGACGACCCTTCCCCTTCAAGCGCAGAATCTGGCCGTCGCTGGTACCGGGAGGAATGTTGACCTCGAGCGTCGTCCCGTCGGGCAGGACGATGGATTGCTTGCCGCCATTCACGGCATCGAGAAAGTTGAGCTCAAGATGATATCGGACGTCAGCCCCGCGTCCGCGCCGGGTGGTGCGGCCGGCACGTCCAAAGATCTCGGAGAGGATATCATCGCTACCGGCGAAGTCACTGAAATCGGCAAAGCCCGCCCCACTGCTGTAGCCCGATGCGCCTTCACGATCGGCGAAATCACGGTAGTATTGCCGGGGCTGCTGCTCAGTACCTGACGCATCGATCTCGCCGCGGTCGAAGCGTGCGCGCTTGTCCGGATCGCTCAGCAGATTGTAGGCGGCAGAAAGTTCCTTGAATTTGTCCTCTGCCCCCTTGTTGCCGGGATTAAGATCGGGATGCAGCTTCTTGGCGAGCCGACGGTAGGCCTTCTGAATGTCGGCCTGTGTCGCGTCTCTCTTGACGCCCAGCGTTGCATAGGGGTCTGCAGCCAACACCAGCTCCTGTTATGCGTCGGCCCGCCGAGCAGACCGCGGTTCATTGTTGCGGGGATGACGGCGACTGTGGTTTAGGCGGCTTGGCTACCACGACGCGGGCCGGCCGCAAGAGACGGTCGTGAAGCATGTAGCCATTTTCCAAGACGTCCGCGACGTTCCCAGGTGACTGATCGGACCGATCAGTTTCCATCACTGCTTCGTGCTTCATCGGGTCGAATGGCCGATTTAGAGCCTCAATTTCCTCCACACCGAAGCGTTTCAGGATCTGTGACAGGATACGATTGGTGGCGACGACTCCGGCCAGCAGGCCGTCGTCG
>NZ_JADPIT010000023.1:39341-60131 GCF_023073035.1 Bradyrhizobium sp. 62 | reverse complement strand
GCCGGTGTCGATGGCCCGCCGCAGATTATCCGCCACCTGTAGCAGTTCGCGGGCAAAGTCGGCGATCGCATATTGCCTGGCGTCTTGGACGCGACGCTCGGCGATGCGCCTCGTGTTCTCGGCGTCCGCAAGTGCACGCATAAGGCGGTCGCGATCGGCGGTGGTCTCCTGCGGCTGGTCGCTTTCCTTGCGCTCACCCGCGGGAAGCTCGCCGAGCCCATCATCCATGGTCTTGGTAGCCATGTCGTGCTCCATCTGTCGCGTTCGGGCCAATTGGAAGGCTTCAAGAAGCCTTTCGATCGCCGGGGTCGACTTCTTCGAATTCGGCGTCGACGACGTCCTCGCCGCTGCCAGACGATCCCGCCTGTCCGCTGCCGGGAGCGCTGCCTTGGGACGCCGCGCGGTTCAAGGCTTCGCCGATCTTGGATGCCGATTGCTGCAAGCGCTGGGTTGCCTGCTGGATCGCTGCCACGTCCTCTGCGCCGATCCGTTGCCTGGCCTCGGCGATCGCCTGCTCAACCTCCCTCTTGACGTCGGCAGGGATCTTTCCTTCGGAGTCCTTCAGGGCCCTCTCGGTGCTGTAGACCACCGCGTCGGCCTGGTTGCGGGCTTCGATGAGCTCCTTGCGCCGCTTGTCTTCGTCGGCATGGGCTTCGGCCTCCCTGACCATCCTCTGGATGTCCGCTTCGGTCAGACCGCCGGAGGCCTGGATCCGGATACTCTGTTCCTTGCCACTCGCCTTGTCTTTGGCCGATACGTTGACGATGCCATTGGCATCAATATCGAAGGTCACCTCGATCTGCGGCACGCCCCGCGGTGCCGGCGGGATCCCGACCAGATCGAACTGTCCAAGCAGCTTGTTGTCCGCTGCCATCTCGCGCTCACCCTGGAAGACCCGGATCGTGACCGCGGTTTGATTGTCCTCCGCTGTCGAGAACACCTGGCTCTTCTTGGTCGGAATCGTGGTATTGCGCTCGATCAGCTTCGTCATGACGCCGCCAAGGGTTTCGATGCCCAATGACAAGGGTGTCACGTCGAGCAGCAGGACGTCCTTGACGTCACCTTGGAGAACGCCGGCCTGGATCGCGGCACCGACCGCGACCACTTCATCAGGATTGACGCCCTTGTGAGGTTCGCGTCCGAACAGCTTCTGCACGGTCTCCTGAACCTTCGGCATGCGGGTCTGGCCGCCGACCAGCACGACCTCGTTGATGTCCGATGGCTGCAGGCCCGCGTCCTTCAACGCTGCTTGGCAGGGATCGATGGTGCGCTGGATCAGATCGTCGACGAGCGCTTCGAGCTTGGCGCGCGACAGCTTGATATTGAGATGTTTCGGACCGGCCTGATCTGCCGTGATGAACGGCAGATTGACGTCGGTCTGGGTGGCGCTGGAGAGTTCGATCTTGGCCTTCTCGGCGGCATCCTTGAGCCGTTGCAGGGCGAGGCGATCCTTGCGGAGGTCGATTCCGTTTTCCTTGCGAAACTCGTCCGCCAGATAGTCGATGATCCGCTTGTCGAAATCCTCTCCTCCGAGAAAAGTGTCGCCGTTGGTTGATTTCACCTCGAACACGCCATCGCCAACCTCCAGGATCGAGACATCGAACGTGCCGCCACCGAGGTCATAGACCACGATCTTGCCGCTGCCTTTCTTGTCGAGGCCGTAGGCTAGGGCGGCCGCAGTCGGCTCATTGATGATGCGCAGGACTTCCAGTCCGGCGATCCGGCCGGCGTCCTTGGTTGCCTGGCGCTGCGCGTCGTTGAAATAGGCCGGCACGGTGATGACGGCCTGCGTGACGGCGCCACCAAGCGTGGCTTCCGCGGTTTCTTTCATCTTGGTCAGGATAAACGCGCTGATCTGGCTCGGACTGTACTTCTTGCCCCGTACGTCGACCCAGGCATCGCCATTGTCACCCGGTACGATGTGATACGGCACCATGGTCTTGTCTTTCGCCGTGATCGGGTCGTCGTAACGCCGGCCGATCAGTCGCTTGATGGCGTAGATCGTATTCTCGGGGTTGGTGATGCTTTGCCGCTTGGCCGGCTGCCCGACCAGGACTTCGCCATCGTCCGTGAAGGCGACCATGGACGGCGTGGTGCGCCCGCCTTCGGCATTCTCAATGACCCTGGCTTTGCTGCCTTCCATGACAGCCACGCAAGAGTTGGTGGTTCCGAGATCGATGCCGATTGCTTTTGCCATGATCAGGTTCCTTCGGGTTTGAATCCTGGGACAGCTGCGGCCGTCCTTTAAGTCTGTGGGTGTCTCGCCCTATTCGCGAGAGAGGCGAGACGCGCCGAGCTGGGGCTGTGAGGAGAGAAATGGCTCGAGCGTCTCGCCCCGCCGACGGTCAAGCAGCTTCCTTGACTTCGATCTTCTTCGATTCCGGCTTTGCGGGCTTGGGAATCGTGATCTTCAGGACGCCGTTGCTCATCGTCGCCTGAACGGAGGAGGGATCGATGCCAGGCGGCAGCTGCAGCACGCGAAGGAACACGCCATAGCTGCGTTCGCTGTGCTGGACATTCTTGTCGTTCTTAGCGCCGTCCGTGCCCTGCTCCACCTTCTTCTCGCCGCGAATAGTAAGCGTGTCATCCTCGAGGGAAATGTCGACGTCCTTGCGCTCGAGCCCCGGCATTTCGGCGCTGACTTCGATCGCTTTGTCTGTTTCCGCGATTTCGATGTTCGGCACGAGCTGCTGTCCGTTGGAGCCCAAGCCCTGCGAAAACTCGCTGAACAAGCGGTCGATTTCCCGGTGCAGGCCGAACAGGCCGAAATCGGGCCTCATCAGCATTCCTGCATCACGAGACGGGACGAGTGATCGTAACCTCATTGGGTTCTCCTTTTTCAGCTTGCGATGCAACTTTCGGTTCTAGGGGCTAACGACGATGCGATCGTCGACCTTGCTCACGCCGGGCGCGGACCAGGCGACGCGCTCGGCCTCCTCGCGTTCGATCCAGGAGCGTACCGTTCCTTTCAGGACCACTTCGCTGCCGTTAGCTTCGACCTGGATCCGGCTGGCGTCGACTTCCGCGTTTCGCTTGAACGCGTCCTGAATCTTCTGCTTGAGCTCGGAGGGCTGGACTTTCGGCTTGACCATGATCACGTTGGTGACGCCCTTGACGCCCTTGACCTTGCGGACCGCGTTTTCAGCTGCGGTGTTTTGATATTGCCATTCGGCGGAACCTTCGAGCGTGATCCAGCCTTCCCTGACGGTCGCCTTGATCTTGTCGTGAGAGATCGGAAGCTCCGACTTAAGTGCAGTGACCGCGTCGCGTGCGATATCGGGATCCGGGCGCTGATCGATCGATGGCAGCCGAACCTCGACGTCATTGGCTATGGCGCGAACGCCCGCTACGCGCTTCGCCGCGGACTCGGCCTCAAGCCGATCGGCGTAGCTGTGCGTGAAACCTGCAAGCATGACAACGCCGTCCTTAACCGAAACGGCACTGTCACTGGCATCGAGGTCGGGATTCCATTTCATTTCGTCACGGACATCACGTTCGATCTCACTGTCTGACTTCATGATTGGCTCCTGGCATTGCGAGTGGCATTCTCGGCGTAGCTCCGTCATCGCCGGTGGGCAATTTACGCGTGACGAGCAAGCGAGCCATGACGACCGTCAACTTCCTTGTCGACTTTCTCGCTTAAGCTTGTGAAGCCGAACTGGATGAAGGTCGCCAAAGATGATCTCTGTGCGCGGAGTGAGAGCAGCTGGGAGAAATGACGCGGGCGCAGCATGTGTCGCGCCTCGTTACGGTCGCCCGAGGCGTTCGTCGCCCAGCCAAGGATCCGGACGAAGTGAGTGCAGCGGCAGATCTTCCGGGCGCTTTTCCAGGTCGATTTCATGAACGTGCACGGCCTGCCCACCATGCCGCACCAGAATATCCTGCGCTTGAGCTTCCTTCTCAGGTGCGCGAACCCGAACCCAGATCAAGAGGCCATCCCATTCTGCAACCGGCTCCAAGCCTCTGACGTGTTCACGGCGCAGGAGCCGGTATAGGGGCACGATGATGACGGCACCCGTGACGATCCCGATGAGAATTGACCACATCGCGATCGCCATGGCGTCGTAGCCTCCAAGCATCAGGAAAAGCGCGGAGCCAACCGCTGCGATGCAGCCGAGAACGCCGCTGGCGACGGCTTCAGCGCTGAGCAAATCGTCGCCGCCAAAGAAGGGCTGTCTCGGCGTCGCCGGCAGGTCGGCAAGACCGGCCGGAGGGATCACAGCGTAATTCATCCGTCGCTGCACCTCGTCGGGAGATGCGCTGATGTCGATGTCGGAGCGATCAAATCCCGATAGAAGAAGATCCTGGGCCGCGTCATCGAGCGCACGTCGCGAGTGAAAGACACCGGTCACTTCGCGGATACGGCTACGGTCCAGGATCGTGTCGGTTGATCTTGCCATCGACATGGGACGCTACCGTCAAGAAGATCGGTAGTGGAATTCCGATAGCTTCTTAAGCTCTTCCTTGGATGCGCCAGGAAGAGTGACCTTGCTGCCGGTGTCATCGATGACGAGGCTTTCAAACGGGATCGCGACCAGATGGCCGCCTACGCCGAGAAAGCCGCCGACCTGCAGAATCGCGAAGTCGAGTTGTTTCTTGTCTTTGCCGGCAATCACGTCGTCCAGGCTTCCGATCTTCTCATTCTTGTCGTTCATGACCGTGCTGCCGATCACCTTACTCATGCGATAGCCTTGGGCGACGACGCTTACGTCAACCTTGACGAGAGCGACGCCAGCCTGAGGCAGGGCGGGATCGATGCTGAGGACAGCTATTATTCCGGCAAGTGCCGCCAGGCCGCTATATCTCCTCCACTTCGCCGCGTTCTGCCGGCACGGCGTAGCGGCGGTGATGATGAGTTTCGAAAGGGGACGGGGGATAGTTGCTTCCATGTCTCGCTCCTCTGACTGTTAGTGGCTTAGCGAGTACTCCCTTTGAACTAGGAGCGCGCTGACCATTGTCAATTCGCAGATCGCCTAATCGGCGCCGGGCTCGATGCGTTCGTTGCCCAATCGACATGTCCCCATTTGCCGAAGACAGTTCGTATTGCGGAGGCATGATGTCTGCATCTTGCACGAGCGATGAACGCCGTTGGTAAAGGTGCAAGCAGTCTCGTCATGGACTGCGCCTCAATTCTCCGTGCCGCGGGGCATAAGCACCGTTACGTGTTTTTACGTACGAAGATTTCCCACGTTTACGCGGTTGTGTTGCTGAGAGTTGACTGCCTACGAGCGGATCGTTCCTCCCGCGCAGAGTGCGCTGAAGAAAAAGGACAGAGAAATGAAGCCGGTAATCCACCCAGCGGACTATTATCGAAGGATGCTCGCCGCACAGCCGCACGCGCTGAAGCGGCTGGACGGCTCGGCGGCAATCGTCAAATTGAACCGCGACCAGCAGGTTCCGGAAGACGACGGCACCGCGGGACATTGGTACTACGTGATTGCCGGTTCCGTGCGATGGTCGACGGTCCGCACCGATGGACGACGGCAGATCCTGGACCTGATGCTGGTGGGAGACTTTTTCTTCGTCGGGAGCAGCCAGAGAGAAGAGGCAATCGAGGCCATTTCGGAAGAGACCGCGCTTGCTGGCTATTCCGGAGCGCGGCTTGAGAATCTCGGCGAGCGCGATCGCCAGCTCGCTCGAGAATTGAGAGAGATCACCTTTCAATCGATAGAACGTACCCGACAGCAGCTCGTTGTGCTCGGGGGGGTCACGACGGCGGACAAGGTGAGTGCGTTCCTGCTTCTGCTTGAGAAGCGCTATGGAGACCAGCGGGGAGACATACGGCTTCCGCTTACGCGTTATGATCTCGCCGAGTACCTCGCGGTGTCCGTGGAGACTGTGTGTCGTGCGTTTTCAGATCTGCAGCAGCGCCGCATCATTTCTCTGATCGGGATTCGAACCGTCCGAATTGTGGACCGCGATGCACTGGAGCGCCAACTCGGTAGAAAGTATCCGAATACGATCGCTGCATAATGCGCTGTAACGGTCAGGCAGCAGCCGGGCGAAGCATAACTCCGGCTGCGTCTGTAGTCGCCTGAGAAGGTCTCTGTAGACAAGGCAGGGCTGTCGATGCTTGACCTCTGGTACAAGAACGCCGCGATCTACAGCCTGAACGTGGCGACGTACAAGGATGGCGACGGAGACGGTGTCGGCGATTTCAAGGGGTTGGTGGCCCAGCTCGATCATATAGCCCAGCTGGGAGTGAACTGCCTGTGGCTGCTGCCATTCTACCCAAGTCCAGGGCTCGATCATGGTTACGATGTGACGGACTACTACAATGTAGCGCCCGCCCTCGGAACGCTTGGCGACTTCGTCGAATTCAGCCATCAAGCGCGCCTGCGCGGCATGAGGTTGATCATCGATCTCCCCATCAACCATACTTCCGAGCAGCATCCCTGGTTCCAGCAGGCGCGCGCTGATCCTGAGTCGACATTTCGCGAATACTATGTCTGGTCAGACACGGAACCGGAAGACAGCACGGAGGGCGTCGTTTTTCCGGGCGTGCAACTGAGTGTATGGACTTACGATCTTTGCGCCCGAGCTTGGTATTATCACCGCTTCTACCAGCACCAGCCCGATCTGAACATTGCATCGTCCGCCGTTCGCGAAGAAATCTTCAAAATCGTCGGCTTTTGGCTGGAGCTTGGCGTGTCGGGATTTCGAATCGACGCCGCCCCCTTCGTTGTGGAGGAGATACGCCCGGACCGTCCGCCAACGCGCCGATACGAGTTCTTTGGAGAGCTTCGTGACTTCTTGTCATGGCGCAAAGGTGACGCTGTGTTGCTGGCGGAAGCGAATGTTGCACCTTCCGAATTTGATCATTACTTCGGCAGTGGATCGCGCATACAACTTCTTTTCGCATTTCTTTTGAATCAGCACCTCTTTCTTGCGCTTGCGCGCGAAAGTGCCGAACCACTCCAGGGGTGTCTGGCCGCACTACCTCGGTTGCCACCGTTTGCTCAGTGGGCCCAGTTTTTGCGCAATCACGACGAGCTTGACCTCGGGCGCTTGAAACCTGAAGAGCGCGAGGAAGTCTATGCTGCCTTTGCTCCATCCCGAAAAATGCAGCTTTACGGACGCGGAATCCGTCGTCGTCTGGCCTGCATCCTTGGCAATGACCGCCGGCAGATCGAACTCGCATACAGCCTGCTCTTCAGTCTCCCAGGCACACCGGTCATCTATTACGGAGATGAGCTCGGAATGGGCGACTATCTCGCGCTTCCGGAGCGATGGCCGGTGCGAACTTGCATGCAATGGACCGATGATGAAACCGGTGGTTTCTCTGCCCGACCCGCGGCCCAATTGCGGTACGACATGATCCAAGACGCCGAGTACGCGCCGTCCAAAGTCAACGCTGCCGCCCAGCAACGAGATCCGGATTCTCTTTTCAACTGGTTGCGGCGCCTGGTCGAACTACGGAAGGGTTGCCCGGAAATCGGATGGGGCGACCTGAGTTTGCCGAAAGCAAATTCTCTATCCATTCTGGTCCAGACATTCGAGTGGGAAGGCCGATCGGTGCTGATATTGCACAACCTGTCGCAAGCCGGGTGCCGAGCGCAAGTCGAGGGCTTCCCGGCGGCCGACAAGTTAACTGATCTATTCGGCAATCGCGTTTACTCGTCGAAGTCCTGCGAGGACTCGGCAATCGAACTCGACGGCTACGGATATCGTTGGTTTCGGGTCGACCAATGAACGCACCTCAACTGATAGAAGCGTCCTTTGCAGGGGTCTTCACTGAAGCTCGCCGGCCTGAATGCTGACCGCCGGAACACAAGCGCCATTTGGGAGTGATTGATGAAGATAGCTCAGATTGCTCCGCTGGCCGAAAGCGTCCCACCGAAGCTCTATGGTGGAACAGAAAGAGTGGTCGCCTGGCTCGTCGATGCACTCGTCGAGCTCGGGCAGGACGTCACCCTTTTCGCAAGCGGAGATTCCAGGACCCGAGCGACGCTTTCTCCGGTTTGGCCAAAAGCACTTCGCCTTGGTCGACCGCGCTCAGATCCGAATGCGGCTTTGGCTGCCCAATTGGAAGCAGTTTACGCTTGCGCAAACCAGTTCGACGTCATTCACGCTCACATCGACTGGCTACATCTCCCCATTCTCAATCGCGCAGGAGTCCCATTTGTCACGACGATGCACGGCCGGTTGGACCTGCCTGGATTGCCGGCCGTGACCAGCAAGTTTCCAGAAGCTTGCTTTGTATCCATCTCAGATAATCAGCGTATTCCGCTTGCAAGCGCAAACTGGTGTGGAACAGTGTATCACGGTCTGCCTGTCGACCAGTTCCGTGCCTCATTTGCTGCCGGATCATACCTGGCGTTTCTGGGGCGGTTGACCGCCGAAAAAGGCCCCGAAGATGCCATCCGCATCGCTCTCGCCGCAGGAATGCCGCTTCGGATCGCTGCCAAGGTCCCTCGCGCTGAAGCTGGGTACTTCAGAGAGAAGATAGAGCCTCAGATTGACGGCAAACAAATCCAGCTCGTCGGCGAGGTCGATGACAACTCGAAACAGCCCTTCCTTGCAGGAGCGGCTGCTTTGCTCTTCCCGATCAAGTGGCCCGAGCCGTTTGGGTTGGTGATGATTGAGGCCATGGCCTGCGGAACGCCAGTCATCGCCTACCGGTCTGGTTCGGTGCCCGAAATTATCGAGGAAGGCGTGACAGGCTTCATCGTCCAAAACCAGGACGAAGCAATTGAGGCTGTGACGCGGCTTGGCCAAATCGATCGCGGGCGCGTCCGCGCGCGCTTCGAGGATCGTTTCACATCAGAGCGGATGGCACGGGATTACTTGCGCCACTATCGCGCCCTCGCAGCCCGGTAAAGCCGGACGTCCCATGTATCGCTTTTGGGTCAACGGCTTTGTGCGGATGGTCCTGACCGTGCTTAGACATGCCCGATCAGCCGAAGAAAGTGGATCAGATGGAGGCAAGAATGCAGCTCAGCAAAACCGCCAGCGAGATCCTCGCATTTTTTCGTGAAACACACCGAAAACCCGGTGCCCGCATGACTATCGCTACTCTTGATGCACACTTCGGGACCGATCCCAGCGTTGCGGTCGCCGTTTCCGAGTTGAAGCAGCTTGGATACGTCGGCGTTCCCGACTCGGGGACAGTACAGTCGAACTGACGGATGTAGGGTTCGACACAATCCAACGTGGCACTTCATGAACCCATTCTCGGGCCTGGTGCGACATCATCCTCGTGCAGGCATCTTTCGGCGTGGCCGTAACCGGACGGCGGCTCAATGAGCAACACCACCCTTCAATGATCTCGTGCCGCGCCAACGGTGTCGGCGACCCGGGCCCCCCGCGCGCCGAACTTGATTGGTGGGCCCGTGGTTGTATCGCGGGCCATCTGATGCTCCATCTCGGCATCGATCTCGGCGCCAAAAAGGATGATGATGGCCGAGATCCACAGCCAGGTCATAAAGCCGATGACAGCCCAAGCGAGCCGTACGTCTCGTTGAACTTACCGAAGCTCGCCACATACCAGGAGAACAAGCCGGATGCTGCCAGCCAAAGCAGTGCCGCTATCGCACTGCCCCACGTGACCCAGCGCCATTGGCCCGCCTCTCGGCTGGGGCCACAGCGGTAGATCAAGGCCAGGACCAGCGTGAGTACCAGGAACATCGCCGGCCATCTCCCGATGCGGAGCAGAAGGCTGGCAGTGTTGGACAAACCTACATAATTGAGGATCACCGGAACAGCGACGATGGAGCCCAAGGCCGCCATCATAAACACGATCCCGCCAACCGTAAAACCCAGGGAAACGGCATTCAGCTTGAAGAACCCGCGCTTCTCGTCTTCGCCGTAAACGATGTTCAACGTGTCGAACAGCGCCTTCATGGCGGCATTGGCGCTCCAAAGAGATGTTGCGAGCCCGACCAGGAAGGTGGTGCCAAGCGTCTTGGAGCCCTTCGATGCCACCCTGGTCAGTTGCTCTCTGGCGATATCCAGTGCCCCGCCTGGTAGGAAGCCGCCCAACTGATCGAGGTGTTTGCCGATGGTCATGGGATCGGAAAACAGTCCGTAGATCGCAACCAGCGCGGCCATCGCCGGAAAAATGGCAAGTATGCTGTAGTAGGTCATACCTGCTGCGAGGGTGAGGACACGGTGTTTAGAGATGTTGGAAAAGACACGGAGCAGGATATCCTTCCATCCCTTCGCGGGGATTTCCGATGGCGAAGTCGCCTGCCGGCCGCGATCTTCTCCTGATTCGACGTCCCCGTCGGCTCTCTGAGGCGCCCCGTGAGGCTTTCTTGAGTTGGGAATCTGGTTCTGGCTTGGGCCTAATTGCCGGCCCGGAATCGTGTCAACATTCGGCATGACGCTCTCCGAACGTCCAATCGTACAGCGGGAGACGTTCCTTTCTTGGTTCTCGCGTCGGCTATCTTCTAAGGACCGCTTTGGCAGCGGCGAGGCGATCAGGGCAGCAACGGCGCGGCCGTCGTACCAAGATGCGCCGCAGCGGCCCTCACGCACGCTCCATGCCTGCGGCGCCGATCCGCAAACGCCAGCGCATCGATCGACGGTCGGAGCTTGTAGCCTGCGGCAGCCAGCCGGGCGCAGAGCTGAGGCACGGACGCTCCTGTCGTATCGTCAGCTAGCGGATCAAGGCCGATCACGCGGGTCAATTCGTCAATGAGCCGCAATCCTTCGCTGCGAAGGAGGACCGCGGGAGCTCGGCTACCCGGATCATCAATCAGCAGTTCGATGATGAGCGCGAGGTCCATCATTGCCCCAAGGGTCGCCGGCCATCCGGCGCCAACCGACGCCGACCTGAAGTAGATCAGGGTAGGGTGCGAAGCATGGCTTTGGAGCACCGATGCGCACCAGTCGCGCCCGCGATAGAGAACGCGCCTGATTTCCTCGGGCGAGTCGAGGTCCGCGTAACGTTCCAGCAGTCCTAGCGCAGACGGCGGCTCGCCTGCGGCCGTGGTGAGCTTCAAAATCCCGGAGTCGCGGCGAGATATGCCCTCCTGCACCTCGAGCAAGTAAGTCACGGCCATCGTGAGGACCGACAGGCCCGAGAAGCCGCCAAAAACCAGGACCCAGCGCGCGGGCCCGTGCGCCTCGATGCCGCTCAGGCCGACGGTACAGAGGGCACTTCCGGCGATGAACAGCGCCTGCTGGAAATCGGGAGACGGAGAGAACCAGTCGCTCAAAGCATAGGCAGCCAGTCCGAAACCCAGCAGGAGCAGGCCCATCCAAATGAGAAAGGATCCCATCAGGATGGCGGGTGCGAAACTGGTCGAAACCGCTCTTTTGCTGCGACGTGCCCACTTCCAGATCGGGACCGCCACCACGAGAAGCCGACGCGCAACGCGCAACGCGCCTCTGCTCTCGCCGGGGACCACCACCGTGTCGAACACGTCGCGCAGAGTAAGAACGACCAGAACGACACCCACGACAATCTCGATCGTTCGCGCGATCATGACGAGACGCTCTCAGAGGCGAGCCAGCCCCCCACGTCAAGTCTCGCGGCGGGTCACGAGCACAGCCGCGCAAATGACCAGCACGGCGATCAGAAAGGTTCCGGCGGACATCGTCCGCCTGCCGTGCTCATGTCGGACCAAAGGCATCGGATCACTTCCGATTGCCGAGCATGGCCCCCGCAATCTTTTATTCGTTCCGACGCTCCGGATCCGGCCTAGCGAGATCACTTGCCACGAGCGGTGGTGCGCGATGCCTGGTTACGTCGGCTATTGGCCCTATCTGCGAAGATATGCGCCAGGGTCTGACCGAGGTCCGCTCGTCGCTCACGCCGCCACAGAGGAGGTGCCCGTCTGCTCGTTCTGACGGGCGCGCAACTTGAAGGACAGCACAACCAGCGCGATACCAAAGGCCATCGCGTAAGCTCCCATCCACCACGTAAGCACCACCGCCCCGATCAACGGCATAGCGACCAGCAGCGCACCATACACGAGCGACAACAGCCCGCCCAGAACCATCCACCAGCGGCCATGATCGAGCTTGAGGCGAAAGCCAGCAGTCAACATCAGCGCGCCTGAGATGATCGCCCAGGCGGCGACCATAAATACAAAGGCAAGCACCGTCAGGCCAGGCCAGATAAAGGCAGCAACGCCGACCGCGATATTAAGAAGGCCTTCAAAGATCAGCAGTCCCCATTCATCCTTCCGTCGCATCGCGCGAACGGCGGAAACGATTCCTGCTATGCCATCGACCAACATGTAGGCCGAGAAAAACAGCACCAGCGAAAGCATGGTGGGACCCGGGAAGAGAAAAGCGAGCAAGCCGAAGATAATTCCGAAGATGCCCCGCAGTAGGAACAGCCACCAATTGTTGGCGAGCATCGCGGAGGCTGAGCCGATATTAAAGTCAGCATTGCTGTTGAAAGTCGTGCTGGTCATGTGTAGCTCCAAGATAGCCGTCGTTCCAAGTCCGGCCGTAGAGTAGCGCCCTGTCGCCACGACGTGCCTTGACAGCTATCAAGCTTTGATCGCTGCAAGACAGTTCGAATGGCGGAGGGCCTTACGTAGTCCTCCTAAATGGCAGAACCGGCGCTTCGCGAGCAGTATGACGAGCTGGGGCGCTGAGTACTCTGTGTCGAGGCAAGGAGAAGAGCATGCCGAAAGACCTTCCCATGAACGGGGTTGAACCCGAGAAGTCAGAAGATGACATTCAACGCGAGCTGTTGGGGCCGCGCGGCGTTCCCGGAGCGCCGGATCCCGCCAAGATGACGCCACAGCGCGCCAAGAAGACGCCACTCTACCACTTGAACCCAGGGCACCCTTCTTGAAGGGCGAGTTCTCGCTGCTCGTCTTGTCCGTCAGCGGCGATCATGCTGCTCTGTTGACCATAGGAGTTCGCGCATCCGAGCCGGCGATACCTGATCTCACATTCACGTAGAAAAAGAAAGGACCGCACAGCTGTGTGCTGGCGGTCCAAGTCAAGGGAGGACGCCCGGGAAGGGCAGCGATGGTGGGACACATCGCGTTTTGTTTATCGCGCGAGCCGAGGGCCGCGTGCATTGATGATCCTCAATTGGATCGCGAGAAAAATAAATGAGTGTGGCGCCATGAGCGCCGCATGTCGGGTGGCAGTAGTCGTCGAGAGGCAGCGGTCCAGATCGTGATCGCGCTGCTGAAAATTTGCCGGAAGGTTCTCATGAGAGAGCTGGAACGGAAAGATGCCTGCAAATGCTGACATTTGCGACCGTTATCCGCGCGCTGCGTGTGGCGTATTGGCGCGAACGGGACAGCGATCGCCGACGAAAGAAACGGCCCAGAGACAATTGCCGTGTCGGCACAGCGGCCGGACTTTCGTCCATGAGCCCGCGGCCCAGTCGCTCATGGATATCGGAAGTTAAACGAACAACCCGCAAGATTGACGTTTGCCAAGGCGCGGTTCTTCTGGGTCACCCATGCTCATGAACGAAAGAGCAGCGTCACTGTTTTCAGCGATCATCTGAGGAGCAAGCCATGGCCGCGACCAACCGTGCAGTCACTTTTCTGGGGCCTTACAAGCTTGAGGTCCAGGACAGAGGATATCCGAAGCTTGCGGATCCCAAAGGGAAGAAGATTGAACACGCTGTTATTTTAAAGCTGATCACAACCAATATCTGCGGCAGCGACTTGCACATCTATCATGGCCGTTTCGCTGCACCCTCGGGAATGCAATTGGGTCATGAGAACACAGGTGAAGTGGTCGAGGTAGGCTCGCATGTGGAGCGCATCAAGGTTGGTGACATCGTCTCTGTGCCTTTCAACGTAGCCTGTGGCACATGCCGGAACTGCAAGGAACGGCATACCGACGTTTGTCTCAACGCGAATGAGGAGCTCGGATATTGCGGAGCGTACGGCTTCAATCTGGGCGGATGGCAGGGCGGCCAAGCCGAATACATGATGATTCCCTGGGCAGACTTCCAGCTCTTGAAATTTCCGGACAAGGAGCAGGCGATTGAGAAAATCAGGGACCTCACTCTGCTATCGGACATTCTGCCGACCGGTTACCACGGTTGTGTCGAGGCACGCGTCGGCACCGGTTCAACGGTCTACATTGCCGGCGCCGGCCCCGTCGGACGTTGCGCAGCGGCCAGCGCACACTTGCTCGGAGCCTCCTGTATCATCGTAGGCGACCACAACAAGGCGCGGCGCGATCTCATCAAGAACGCCGGTTACGAGGTCGTTGATCCCTCGATCGCCACGCCCATTCCGGATCAGATCGAGAAGATCCTCGGCAACGGCTCGCGCTGGGTGGACGCCGCCGTAGATTGTGTCGGACTGGAATGCCACGGTTATGGGCCGGACGGCAGCGGAAAGAACGAGGAGGAGGCTGTCCTTAACACCTTGATGGAGGTGATCAAGCCCGCGGGCGCCATGGGCATTCCTGGCGTCTATACCAATCTCGATCCCGGTGCACCGAATGAACTCAACAAGAAGGGCTTCATGGCCTTGGGTTTTCCCGCGGCTTGGGTCAAATCGCCATCCTTCACCGCCGGTCAGTGCCCGGTCATGCATTACAATCGCGAGTTGATGATGGCCATTCTTTGGGACCGGATTCCCTATCTCACGGGACTTCTGAACACCGAAGTCATACCGCTCGAGAGAGCGGTAGAAGCCTATCAGAGCTTTCATGACGGATCGGCCAAGAAATACGTGATCGATCCGCACAACACCACCAAGCTCGCGTCGTCGAGCGGGACCGGCGAACGCGGACATGCGCGAGCTTCCGCTTGACTTGCGCTTAAACAAGGGAGACGGACCATGGCCGGATCACTTCGAGACTATAAGATCGCTATTCTCGCCACCGACGGCTTTGAGTACGTCGAACTGGTCAAGCCGCGGAAGGCGCTCGACGACGCTGGCGCCCAGACCAGCGTCGTTTCGCCGAAGGCGGGTCGCGTTCGCGGCTGGAACTTCACCGATTGGGGCGATGAACTGTCGGTCGACGTGCACCTTGACCATGCAAGTTCGGCGGACTTCGATGCATTGCTACTGCCCGGCGGTGTCATCAATCCGGATTCCTTGCGGATGCAGCCCAAGGCGGTCGCGTTTGTGAGAAGCTTCTTCGATGCCGGCAAACCTGTGGCGGCGATCTGTCACGGTCCATGGACCATCATCAACGCCGATGCAGCGCGCGGCCGGCGCATGACATCCTGGCCGTCGCTCGAGATCGACCTTCGAAACGCCGGAGCGCAGTGGGTGGATGAGGAAGCGGTAACCGATCAAGGTCTGGTGACCAGCCGAAAGCCTGACGACATCCCGGCTTTCAACCGCGCAATGATCGATCTGTTCAGTCGGGCGCGGCAGCCTGGTGCTACTGTTTAAGCGGAAGCCCCATTTGGCCAAGCCAATCTACCAGCGCGAGATGCCAGTCAGTGTTAAGGCGTGTTCTCGTCAGATTCAGCCGGATACCGCGATGAAAAGGCGCGCCAGCTTAGGGACGCCTCGTCCGTTTCATGCCTCATAGCCGGCTACGTCTCGATCGTCATCGGCGCTCTGGCAATAGATGTGGTCCGGGGTCCGCATATACCGCGAACCCTGGACTTGCGGAAGGACCCTCTCTAGAGAGTGATCAACGCGCCCGAGCCGAAGCTGACGTGTCAACGTGTCAACCGTGTCAACCCAGTTTTCGCAATTTGCGGCTGGTGATTTTCTGGGGCGCGCTTGTGCCGTAGGGGGGAGGGGCTAGGGAGGGACCCGCCTCACCTAAAGCACGCCTCGCTTGATTTGCTGTGAGATTGCGCGGACGGCATCCGTCGCGCCCCATGACAACCGCCCATCGATGCCGGGTTGCACGGAGTATCGAGCAGGTTGTTGTCGGACTAATTCTCTCAATTCATCGTCGGCAATTTCACTGGCGCTTATGTAGCAAATCGAACATCGCGAGAGAAGCCAGCACACCGCGTTGTTTGATCGTCATGACCTTGGCAAAGTCGATCTGAGTTCTAGTCGTTCGTGTCATTTCAGTCTTTCCAAAAGAAAGGGCTCTGATCGCGCGAGCGTCGTGATGACGCATCGGCGGACAGAGCCCGTTGATTTCTAAGTCGATGTCTAGGATGTCTAGGCGCCGGACATGGTGCCCGGACGAGCGAAACTCTTAAAAGCAATGTGGTTTGTCTAGGATGTCTAGGCCGTCTAAGAAAAAGAGAAGGTCAAAAACAAAACAGCCGGCCTCAATCTGAGGCCGGCGTGTGAAATTGCCTACGCGCGCGCGACCTGGACTGCCTAGACATCCTAGACCGGCGTTTGATTTCGCTAATAATGTGGCGTCTAGGCATGCTCGCTTTGCCCTAGACAGCCTAGACCGGAACGTCGTCCGTCATATCGCAATGCGCTCGCTCGCTCTCTCCCAACGGGAGCGCGGGCCAATCGATTGGTTGGCCGACGCGTTTATCGAATGCCGCGCGGCATTCGTCAAGAGACGGCATCACATAAGCGTAAGCCCGTTTGGAGCCACCGTTCTCCCCCTGGACTATCACCTTGGTCTCACCGATCCCGGATATGAGTTTGTTGAGGCGTTTTCCAAAGTCGGCTTTGCTACGCTTGCGTCCGATTCCCATGCGACTGGCGTCCGTCAGATACTCCGCATAGAGATCATCCCTGACGACGACGCTGCGCCACGCATCATCCCCGTGGAGCAACGTCCCCGCCCAGAGCCGATTAAAGATACAATCATCGATCGGATCGAGCGATCTTAGCTTTTGATCCAGCAGTGCCTTTGTCTGCGGAATGCGCCAGATGTTGAACTGGCTGAGATCGAACGACAGAAGCTCGTGCAAGAAACGTTCACGTCCGCCCCGATCCAATTCTTCGAAGAGTTCCGCGAAATATTCGTTGTTCTGCTGAGCGTATGAGCCAACGTCGAGCACGAAAAACCGACGCTCGTCGCCAGTAGCGGGAACAACCCAATCCTCATTGGACGTCATGATCACGCGGACACGGTTTTCCATTCGGATCGGATCAACACCCTTGGATTCGATCATCTGGATCCGCGAGGTGAGCAATCCCTTTAGCCGGCCTTCGGCAGCTTTGTCACCGGCCCACATTGCTTCGTCGGCCTGCAACAGCAAACAAGTCGCCATGTGGGCATTGAATTGTCCTGTGAGATACCTTGCGTCATCCACCGGGAAATAATGCGGCGCGAATAAGGAACCCAAGACTTCGCCAACAACGGTTTTGCCGGTGCCCTTCTGACCACGCATCACCAACGCGATGCCCGGCCGCTCCCTCGGCTTCTGCACGAGGTGGGCCATCCAGCCAAACAGATAGGAGTAATATTCATCATTCTCCCGGCAGACGTTCACACGCAAATGGTCCTTGAGCCGGGCACAACTCCCGGCTGGCGATGGCGTGACGCTGAAGCCGCGCCAGAGGTTCAGATAGCCCGGAGTACTGGGGATGCCGTCAGGGTTCGGGAAAAACTCGACGCCATCATACTGCCGGCGATCGGCGTGTTGATGCCAAGCCTTCGCCCAGGTTACCGACTTGAGCCTTCCGTCGGTTCCCATCACTTCCGTCTGCCGGTTCGCAAACCACGAATTCATGGATTCGAAAGTCATCAGTCGCACTCGGTCGTTAACCGGCCCGTGCGGCTGCTCATTCACTACCAGCGCCTTACCACCCCAAATCGCCAGCGCGTAGCTACGGTTAACTTCTTCGACATCGAACCCCCAGGAGCGTGGTGAGGCATATGGAGTATGGACGGCGCTCTTATCGCTTTGCTCCCTCCCAACGGAGGGAGCCGGCTCGTCATCGCCAGATTCGACGATCGTGAGGATCCGCTCCTGGGGCGGGATGTCCCTAGACTCAATCCAATTGGCGATCAACTCGGCCGGTGTCGTGACCGGCGCGTCGTTAAGGCCATGTCCGCGACCTTCGGCGCGCACCGGTTTGGCGGCGGCCTCAGGGAGGCCGTCGTTCTCTGTCCTGTCCATCTTTGCTGCTCTTGTTTTTGGCAAAAAAAGGCGGCCCGGAAGGGGCCGCCTTGAACGTGTCGAGCTGTAACAGCAGCCCCTTGGATTTAATCGTGTGTACGGCGCCCTCAGGGCGTCCTATGCGCTATTCTGAGAGGAGGCCCCCCTAAGACTTCTTTGCCGCGAACACCGAAAACGGCAGGGATTTGCCGGGGGGGCTTTGGTGGAAACGGTCTCCCGCTACCAAAAAAATCAACGCGATATCCAAGGCTCGGGAGCCGTCGTGTCCGGCCTGCCACCTTGAGAGAGCTCTAGGCTCCATTCGCGACCCTGCAGAAGCACTGGGCGCGCCTCATGCCGGCGCCGGCAGTCGGCTTGTGCACAGAGCCGCGGAACAAGGGGACAAAACCTCAGCTCTGCCGAGTACGAATCCCTGCTGCGTGCTAACCGCCGGAACGATAAGACGGGCCGAGGATTCGTTCCGGCAGGAGCAAGCTCGATGCTGATGACGAAGGAAAGACGACCGGCGATCCGAACGCTGCGCGGATGGGCGCTCAGCGTGCTGCAGGAAGCGGGCGCCATCCACGAATGCGAGGAGCACGGCTGGGCGAAGGACCGGGCCGACCCGCATGCGCGCGAGCACGCATTGGATATAGCCAGGCAGGAGCCACCCGAGGGCTTGTCTCCGGATCAGGCCGTCGGGCAAGTGCGCGAGGTTTTGCATTCGATCGGCGATACGTGCCCGGAGTGCCCGCCACGTCCCGATTAGGTCCCCTGCGCTGTCGCGCCGCTCGGATCGCGTGCGAGCCTCAAAGGCCTTCGACAAGGGTGGAGGACGTGAGGGATATGAGCGGACTTGCCAAAAGGCCCTTCAAGCGAGCAAGTCTAGTGCGTTCTCGATCGCTGCCCCGGCGGCGGTGTTGTCGAAGATGCACCAGGTCTCACTAGATGACGACGCAGCACCGAGCCGCACCTTCAGCGATCGTAGGAACGCCCCGTCGTAAGCGGAGTAGTAAATGCGCGGCGCTCCATGCAGTCGAAAATAGCGCAAGGCCGGCCACCCGCCCGGCAGGTCGGCATCGGGCACTCGCGCCGGATCCGCGGCGACGCGGGCAATCCGACGTTCCCTGAGCCAGGCGCCGACCTCGGACGTAAACCAGCTGACGTGACGCGGCTCGCAAGCGAGAGCGGCTGAGGTCCTTTCCTGCAGTGCGCGGAACAGGAACTCCGCATCGGACTCAACGAACATTTTGCGAGGCGCAAACTGAACGAGCAAAACCCCGAGCTTCGCACCAAGTCCGGCGCTCTCTTCGATGAACCGATCGAGTTCACCCTGCGCAAGCTGCGACGAGTGAGTAACAGACTTCGGGACCTTTACCGAAAAGCGGAAATCATCTGGCGTCGCGTTCGCCCACTTCTCATAGGTCGAACGCCGGTGCGGCTTGTGAAATGATGAGTTGATCTCGGTGGCGTTCAATACCCGCGCGTAGCGTTCAAGCTGGCTACCTACCCCGCCAACTCTTTCCTTCCAGACTCGCGGAACATTCCATCCCGCTGTGCCGAGCCGCAGCTCAGCCTTGACATGCGCGGCCTCTTCCATGTCAGTCCGTAACTGCCATCGGACATCACCGGATGTTTCACAATCTCACGCCGACTTCCGCCGCGTCCCTGCTGTCGGCTTCTTCGCCGCCGCTTCCTTAGCCAGCTTCTTACCGGCGATCGGCATCAGCATTTCCTTCTGAGCCGCGGCAGCCTTCTTCGTCTTCTTGGCAGGCTTTTTCGGAGCCTCGGTCCTTGCTGCTGCCCCGCCGACGCTCTTGCGTAGCGCGTCCATCAGATCGACGACGTTCTCGCCTTTCGGCCGATCCTTCGGCACGATCGGCTTGCCGGCGCGCTTCTGGTTGATGAGCTCGATCAGCGCGCTTTCATAATGGTCCTCGAACTTCTCCGGCTCGAATGATCCAGCCTTCTGGTTCACGATGTGCCTGGCCAGATCGAGCATGTCCTTGGTCACTTTGACGTCCTGGATCTCGTCGAAGTATTCCTGCTCGCTACGAACCTCGTAGGGATACCGCAGCAAGGTGCCGACCAGACCCTTGTCCATCGGCTCGAGCGCAATGATGTGCTCTCGGTTGGTGAGCACCACGCGCCCGATCGCAACCTTGTTCATCTCGCGGATGGTCTCGCGGATGACCGCGAAGGCGTCGTGGCCGACTTTTCCGTCCGGACGGATGTAGTAGGGGCGAATTAGGTAGCGCGGATCGATGTCGGCCTTGTCTACGAACTCGTCGATCTCGATGGTCCGCGTGGATTCCAGCGCGATCTCCTCGAGCTCCTCCTTGGTCACCTCGATGAACTGGTCCTTCTCGAGCTGGTAGCCCCTGACAATGTCCTCGTTGGGCACCTCGTCGCCGGTCTCGGCGTCGACTTTCAGGTACTTGATCCGATGACCGGTCTGACGGTTGAGCTGGTTGAAGGAGATCTTCTCGCTCTCCGACGTAGCTGGGTAGAGCGCCACGGGACAGGTGACCAACGAGAGACGCAAAAAGCCTTTCCAGTTCGCGCGGGGGGCCATGGTACGCAACACTCCATTGCGGGGACTTGGACTCAAGACGAACGGCGGGCCGCAGTTCCGACATCACCCGCAGGTGTCCACTGCAAATTGATGCCACGTCCCGGTCAAGCGGCCTGAATATATGGCGGGCGGTCATGACTCATACGGACAAAATAAGAACATACAGCGGTGCCCCAACCCATGGCAGATCCTCGGTCATTAGACCTTTGTGGATCAGCCAATCTGTTGCTCTAAGGGGAGCGGCAACCCAGCCCGTCGGGCAAAACACCCGCCATCCCCGTCAACCCCTCCCCGCAAAAATATTCCACTTTGCCGAATTCGGAAATAGCGTATGTGTCGG
>NZ_JADPIT010000023.1:21368-39331 GCF_023073035.1 Bradyrhizobium sp. 62 | reverse complement strand
ATCCCGGCTCATCCTTGAGGGGCGATCTCGTTGTCGTCTTGATTGCGAGCCGGGCTTGCGATGGACGCGGCAGCGTCGGCACGAGATGGTGCGGGCAGGGCGGGTAGTCCCTGTGAGCCCGCAACCGCGTGCGGACGAGCGGCGCTGCTAGGCTTCGTCTCGTCTGTAAGTTTCCGGCTCCGTCGACTGGGCCGGGAAAACTGCGGTGAAATGGCGGGCCGTGCGTACGGCAAAACCGTGTGGTCCTGGCCGTCGTTGCTACGGTCAAGCTGTCGCGGAGGTGTGTGCGAGCCCAACCGGGCGGACAGCATCATCCAAATTCGCGAGGCGAGGGAGGCCAAAAGGAAAGTTCGGCTCCCGGGAGAGCACGGCATAAGCCGTCCAACCATCGCGCAGGGAAGGCCGAGTGATTGGCTACACCTGTATGCTGCTGTGCGGTTCTTTTGCGCTACATCTTCGCGCAGCGGACCGCGGGTGCCAGCCGGCACCCGGCCTTCCCTGCGCCCTCTTGGACAAGAGGGTGGAATGACCAGGCAAAGCTTGGGCGAAACGCGCTGCGAGAACGAGAACTCATGTCCGCTGTTGAAAGATCACTCGCATCATTTCCCGGGATACGTCGAACGGCGCTCGCGCTACGCGGCCATCTCAGGCGGCCCTGCGGCGGGCCTTCGCCTTCGTCTTTGCCTCTGTTTTGCCGTCGGCTTCTCCGGCGCCGCCGATGGCGAATTGCGTCGAGCTCCGGGGCCGGGGTGGGTATGAACCTGAGATTGAAAAGAAGTTCGCCTCCGAGGGCTTTACGGTGTTCGCGGGACGCCGCGACGGCGCCAAGCTCGAACCGCTCGTCAAGGAGATCGAACAGGCCGGCGGCGAAATTCACGCGCGCGCGCTCGATGCGCGCAAGGAAGACCAGATCATCTCGTTTCTCGGCGACGCCGACAAGCACGCGCCGCTCGAGGTTTGCATCTTCAACGTCGGCGCCAACGTCAACTTTCCCCTTCTCGACACGACCGAACGGGTGTTCCGCAAGGTCTGGGAAATGGCTTGCTATTCCGGCTTTCTCGCCGGCCGCGAGGCCGCGCGCCTGATGCTGCCCCGTGGCCGGGGCAACTTCACCGGTGCGACGGCGAGCTTGCGCGGCGGAAGCGGCTATGCGGCCTTCGCCAGCGCCAAGTTCGGTCTGCGGGCGGTCGCGCAAGCGGCGGCGCGCGAATTGGGCCCGAAGAACATTCACGTGGCGCATCTGATCATCGATTCCGGCGTCGACACGGAATGGGTCCGGCAGCGGCGGATCGAGGCGCTCGGTCCGAACGCGCTGGATAATCCCGACCTCCTGATGCCGCCGTCGTCGGTCGCCGGATCCTACTGGATGCTCTGTCAGCAACCCAAGAGCGCCTGGACCTTCGAGCTGGAGATTCGTCCCTTCGGCGAGAGATGGTAGCGGAGCCGGTTCACGATGGCCCGTGCACGGGTTCAGAATGAAGGTTCAGGATGAATTGCCGAAGCGGTGTTCTGGAAGTCCCTGTGCGATGCCATCAATGGCCAGAACATGACCTGCCTGGGGTTCGCGGCTCAGTTGCTCGCGATCCAGAAACTTTCTGGCCGTCGTCACGAACAAGGTCTTCAGATCGGTTCCGCCGAAGCACACGCAGGTCGGATTGATCGCCGGCACCAGAATGATGGTGTCGATCCGGCCGTCCGGCCGATAGCGTATCACCCGACCGCCGGAGAAGAATGCGGTCCACAGTCCGCCCGCGACGTCGATACACGCGCCGTCGGGCCTCTCCCCGGAGGTGCTGTAATCCGCGAACAGCCGTCTGTTGCCAATCACGCCGTCATCGAGATCGAAGTCGAACTGCCAGGTTCGGTATCGCCTCGTATCGGTGAAATAGAGCGTGCGATTGTCGGGTGAGAACGCGATGCCGTTCGTCACGATGACATCGCCGAACATGCGCGCTGTCCGGCCGTCCGCGTCCACGCGATACAGCGCCCCGTTCGGTCGATGCAGCTGGTTGTCCATGGTGCCGATCCATAGCCGGCCCCGCGCATCGACGCGCCCGTCGTTCAGGCGGTTGTCGGGGCCGCTCTCGACCTCGCAGAGCTGAGCTGGAGGACCGTCATCGGACGCGCGGCGATAAAGTCCCAGATCCTGCGCGAGCAGGTGGGAGCCATCCGCCGTCAGAGCCTGACTGCCGAGGAAGTTGCATGCGTACGGAACAACCTGATGAGCGCCTGTCGCCGGATCGAACGATTGATGCAGCCGCCGGTCGACGTCGACCCACCACAGCTTGCGGGATCGGTCGCACCACAACGGCGTCTCGCCGAGGACATCGCCGGCGGCGACCGCGGTCTCGACCCGATGTGCGGGGATCTTGTCGGTGGTCATCCCGATATCCGATTCCAGCCGCGAGCCGGGCGATCAGTCCTCGTTCCAGGAGGCGAGGGCGTGCGCGACGCAACCGTTGATGTGCTCGGTGAGCACGGCTTTGGCGCTCTTGATGTCGCGCTTGAGCGCACATTCCAGCAGCGCCTTGTGCTGGTTGATCGTCTCCGCGCCACGGTAGCGCAGCGCATAGCGGAAATATTTGTCGAACACGATCGCGTGGGTCTGCATCAGCTCGCGCGAACCGCAGCTCGAGATCAGCGCCCGGTGGAATTCGCCGTCGTAGCGTTTGCGCAGCTCGGGATCGTCGCCCTCCTTGAGGACGGTCCGTTCGGTCGCCGCCAGCTTGTGATGCGCCGACACCACGCGGCCTTCCCACTCCACGTCGCCGGCGCGGAACGACTCGGCCATCGCATGATGCTCCAGCAGGATGCGCAGACCGGCGAGCTCACGCAGGTTCTGGATGGAGATCGGCGCCACCTCGAAGCCGCGCTGGCCCTCGGCGACCACAAAACCCTCGGAGGTCAGACGATTGAGGATCTCGCGCAGTGTGCTGACGCTGAGGCCGTAATCTTCCTTCATGGCATCGAGCTTGAGGCGTCCGGATGGCGTGAGCACTCCGAAAATGATGTCGGCCCGGATGCGCTGATAGCCACTGTCGCCCGCCGACAGGGGCCGTTCCTCGAGTGACGTCATGCCTTCTGATCCCACCTGTCGCGATCGGTCAGCCACTTCGGAGGCGGCCGAACCATCAGTGTTGCCAGCAATATAGCAGATTTCAAATGTCGGACGTACAGTAAATCATCATATGAAATTGATATCATCATTTGACATAGAAATATATGTGTGATGTCTAAATGGACTGAGGGTGCGAAAAATGATGGCTTAAGCCGCCGTTCGCGCCCGTTCGAACAGGGAGGAAAACGATGAGCTTGCTGGTACGGGCGCTGTCTGCGACGGCGATCTGCGTGGCGCTGACGGTCGGCGCATCCGCTCAGGACGTTCAGGAGCGCACGATCAGGTGGGGACACCTGAACAACACCGATCACCCCGTCAGCTTTGGCGTGCAGAAATTCGCCGAGATCCTGCTGGCGAAGAGCGGGGGCAAGATGAAGGTCCGCGAGTTCGCGGCCTCACAGCTCGGCAACGAGTTGCAGCAGCAATCCGCGCTGCGCGGCGGCACCCAGGAGATGCTCTCGGCCTCGACGACATCACTTGCCACCGTCGTTCCGGAATTCGGTCTGATCGATTTCCCGTTCCTGTTCAACACGACCGAGCAGGCCGATGCTCTCGCGACCGGAAAATTCGGCAAGGCGATGATGGATACGCTGCCGTCGAAGGGGCTTATTGGCCTCGGATATTGGGGCCTGGGCTTCCGCAACGTCACGAACAGCACCCGTCCGATCACCAAGCTCGAAGACTTCAGCGGCCTCAAGCTTCGTGTGATTCCGAATCCGGTCTATCTCGAAAGCTTCAGTGCCTTTAAGGCAAATCCGGTCCCGATGGCTTTCGGTGAGCTGTATTCGGCGCTCGAGACCCGCACCGTCGACGGCCAGGAGAATCCCTACACGGTCATTCTCTCGAACAAGTTCTATGAAGTGCAGAAGTACGTTTCCGCCACCAATCACACTTTTACCCTGAACATCATCCTGGTGAGTAAGATCTTCTGGGACAAGCTGTCGCCAACCGAGCAGGGCCTGATGCGCGAAGCCTATGAAGAAAGCCGCGGCTATCAGAAGGAGCAGACCCGCCTCCAGACCGACAAGGCTCTGGCGGAGCTGCAGGCCAAGGGCATGCAGTACAACGCGATCGCTCCTGAAGAAACGGAGCGCATGCGGAAGGCAGCGCAGCCGGTCGCGGACAAGACGTCGGCCAGCCTTCGTCCCGAGACGGTGAAGCTCTTCAACGAAGAGGTCGAGCGCATCCGCAAGGACGTGAAGTAGTCGACTTCTGCTGTCACGCAGGCGTCGGAGTCGGCCAGTGGTCGGCTCCGCCCCTCATTTGTCCGGACGTCACGCATGGCGCGAGTTCTCGACCTCTATTGCACGTTCCTGAAGGCCGTCATTGCCGCGTGCCTCGCGGTGATGGTGGTCCTGGTCTTCGGCAATGTCGTCCTGCGCTACGGCTTCAACTCCGGAATCACGATTTCCGAAGAGTTGTCGCGCTGGCTGCTGGTCTGGTTGACCTTCC
The DNA here is from genome assembly GCF_023073035.1 of Bradyrhizobium sp. 62. Lineage (NCBI taxonomy): Bacteria > Pseudomonadati > Pseudomonadota > Alphaproteobacteria > Hyphomicrobiales > Nitrobacteraceae > Bradyrhizobium > Bradyrhizobium sp. 62. The sequence continues at coordinate 34,761 of NZ_JADPIT010000023.1, read as the reverse complement.
TGGGCGCAATCGTCGCGCTTCGCGAGCACGCCCATCTCGGCGTCGACAGCCTCGTCCGGATGCTGCCGGCCTCTGGCAAGCGCATATGCTTCGTTATCAACTATTGCCTGATGCTGTTTGCCGACTGGCTGCTGCTGTCGGGAAGCTGGCGCCAGACCATCATCAACATTGACGATCGCGCGCCGGCGACCGGTCTCTCGATGGCCATCTTTTACGCGGTCGGCGTGATTTTCGGCGCGTCGGCCGCAGTCATCCTTCTCTACGACCTCGTCCGCGTGCTCACTGGACAGGCGAGCGAATCCGACATGGTGGCCGTCAAGGAATCGGAAGAGCACTGATGTCTCATCGAACCGTGCCTGGCGGCGTCCACATCCAGCAGTCCACCGGGATCGCGTCATGACGATCGCCGTCTTCACCTTCTCGCTGCTGGGCGCCATGGCGCTGGGCATGCCGATCGCCTTTGCGTTGCTCGTCTGCGGCGTGGCCCTGATGAGCACGATCGACATGTTCGACGCCCAGATCGTGGCGCAGAATGTCATCAACGGCGCCGACAGCTTTCCGCTGATGGCGATTCCCTTCTTCATGCTCGCGGGCGAGATCATGAACAAGGGAGGGCTGGCCAAGCGTATCGTGAATGTCGCGCTGGTCGCGGTCGGGCATTTCCGTGGCGGGCTCGGATATGTCACGATCCTTGCCTCCTGCATCCTCGCGTCGCTGTCCGGCTCGGCGGCTGCCGATGCAGCGGCGCTCGCGTCCCTTCTGGTGCCCATGATGGTGGCGGCGGGGCACAAGAAGTCCTATGCAGCGGGCCTCGTGGCGGCGGGCGGCATCATTGCTCCCGTCATCCCGCCCAGCATCGGCTTCGTCATCTTCGGCGTCGCCGCGGGCGTCTCGATCTCGAAACTGTTTTTGGCTGGCATCGTGCCCGGACTGCTGCTCGGCGCAGGGCTCTGTCTGGCCTGGGCGTGGGTGGTGCGGAAAGAGAACCTGACGCCGCCGCCACGGGCCTCGTGGTCGGAGATCGTCAAGGCCGTCGTCGACGGCTTCTGGGCGTTGATGCTGCCGGTCATCATCGTGGTCGGCCTGCGCTTCGGCATCTTCACGCCGACGGAAGCCGCAGTGGTCGTCGCCGTCTATTCGCTGTTCGTCGCGACCTGCGTCTACCGCGAGCTGAAACTGTCGCAGCTCTACGCGATCTTCGTCTCCTCTGCCGTGACGACGAGCATCGTCATGTTCCTGGTCGCTGCGGCGCTGGTATCGTCCTGGCTCATCACCGTGTCCGAGATATCCGCGCAGGTCGTAACCCTGCTGAAGCCCTTCATGGGCAACAACACGCTGCTGATGCTCGCGATCATGGTTGTGGTTGTCATTGTAGGGACGGCGCTCGACATGACACCGACGATCCTCATTCTCACGCCGATCCTGATGCCGATCGTCAAGGCGGCGGGCATCGACCCCGTCTATTTCGGCGTGCTCTTCATCATCAACAATGCGATCGGCCTGATCACGCCACCGGTGGGCATCGTGCTCAATGTCGTCTGCGGCGTCTCCAGGATCAGCATGGAGGATATCATCAAGGGCGTCTGGCCCTTCATGATCGCGCAACTGATCGTCCTGTTCGCGATGGTGCTATTCCCGGGACTGGTGACGATCCCGGCCAAATGGTTTGCCGGCTAGACGCGTCGGCACAAAAGAAGGACAAACGAAAATGGCCGCAAGGATCATGATCCTCAACGGACCCAATCTCAATTTCCTCGGTATCCGCGAGCCTCACATCTACGGCTCGACGACGCTCGATGAGATCGAGGCGAGCTGCAAGGCGCTGGCCGATCAGCTCGGAGTCTCGATGTCGTTCCATCAAACGAACATGGAGGGCGAACTCGTCAGCCTGATCCAGTCCGCCCATGGCAACGCGGACGCCATCATCATGAATCCCGCGGCCTATTCATTCACCTCGATCGCGCTGATCGATGCGCTGAAGATTTTCGAGGGTGTGAAGATCGAGGTGCATATCTCGAACATCCACGCGCGGGACGAGCTGCACCGCCATTCGATCACGTCGAGTGCCTGCACGGCGGTCATTTGCGGTCTCGGTCCATATGGCTATCTCGCCGCGATGCTCGCGGTCGTCCAACGGTTGGGGCAATTGCCTGAGACCATCGCATCGGCTCTGCACGGGCTTGCGGCCGGCGGCAAGGCGTAAGCATGGAGGGCGCAATGCGCGGCACGGGATTTCTTGCCATCTGGAGCGACGTCGAGGCTCACGACCTGACCGACTACCGGCACTGGCTGACGCGTGAGCACACGACCGAGCGCGTGACGACGAAGGGCTTCCTGGCATCGCGTGTCTTCCGCGCGGCAAGGGACGACATCGACCGCTTCTTTATTCTGTATGAGCTGGAGACGCCGGAGGTCCTCGACGGCGAGGCCTATCTGGCGCGCCTCAACGCACCGACGCCGTGGTCCCAGCGCATCATGCCGAAGCTCGGCAATTTCATGCGGGGCGGCGGTGCCATGATCGTGCGGGGAGGGCGGGGCGAGGGCGCCTCGGTCGTGGCGCTCCGGATAGAGATGTTGCCGAAAGATCTCCAGGGTCTGGCTCAGGCGCTCGTTGCGTGCGACGGGGTTGCCGCCGTGCAGATCGGCGCGACTGACGAGGCGCGGACGTCGGTGCGGACGACCGAAAAGGGCATGCGGAAGAACGAGGGCTTCTTCGCGGGGCTTTTGCTGATCGAGGCGCTCGACGTCGCCTCGTTGCAGGCTGCCTTGCAGCGGGCAAGCGAGCTTGCGCCCGACGTCATGGCCGGGGCGAGCGAGCCGGAAGTTTATCAAAGCATGTTTGCGCTCGACGCCCGCATCGCGGATTTCGGTTGACGACAACGTTCTCGCTCGCCGCGCTGACCTGCTCGAGCTTGCGCCGTCTGCTGCTCGACGCCAGATTGGTTTGAATTGCTGGCTGACGTGGCATCCCGATACCCGCGGAACGCGCCGCGTCGGGAGTGCACCGCTTCATCGCGGGGTCCGCAAAAGGCGGCGACGGCGGCTTCGTTCGAGCTCGCGTGATCGCCGCTCCGAACTAGGAACTCTTGCGCACCATCGAGGCTTGACTTAGCGGGCCAGCGTCGCCGCCGATTTGCTGGCCTGCACGGCCCCGCCTCCAAGCCCCCATACCCCCCCAGGGTGGGGCCGTGTCTCTTCGCAGGAGATGCAATGCCTGAGCCGACCGATCACGACATCAGAGAACGCGCGCACCGGCTATGGGAGCGAGCCGGCAAGCCGGAAGGCCGCGAGGAAGAGTTCTGGCACGCGGCCGAGCAGGAGTTGCGCAACGAGGACAAGTCGAACCCAATGCGGACGCCGGATACGCTGTGACCGACAAGAGATGCCCATTCTGCCACGGTTTGGGATGGGTCTGCGAAAACCATCCGCTCCGCGCCTGGAGCGAGGAATTGGGCGGCTGCCGCTGCGGTGAGGGCATGCCCTGCACCTGCAACGTGACGGAAGATCCCGAAACAAGAGCAGTGATCGTCGATGCGGACACGACGTGGCACTAGCAAGACCTGGCATTGAAGGCGGAACAGAGCCTTCCAGCAGGAATTAAGGTTGTGAGCAGCACGGGCTGCGACGCAGGCCCGTGGCTACGGCGGGGTTTGCGGTGGACGAGCGGCAAAAGATAGAGCACCAGATCGAACTCGCAACGCGAGCGGCAGCCCTTGTCAAAGACGAAACCACCGTCCAGCGATTCAAGAACTTCGCCGACGAGCTGAAGCAAAAGCTGCTTCGCATGATGCGGCGCGGCAAGGTACGAGCGCGCGCGTACGAACTCTGGGAGCAGGCCGGTCGCCCGGCCGATCGCGATGTGGAGTTCTGGGTCGAAGCGGAACGGCAGATCGAAGAAGAGCGCGATCAGCGGAGGCTCTCGGATCCCTCAGACAAACGATAAAGTTCCGGTAGCCACATCGGCAGCACACAAGCTTCGGCCGCGCGTTCCGCGGACAGAGAAAAAGCCGCCGAGTTCTTCACCCTGGCGGCCTCAAAAGTTCGGAGCTGTTGGTCGCCTCTCCAGCCTGGTGCGTACCGCCGTTACCTTGTTTGCGGCCATGCAAGTTCATTCTAGGCCAAGGCGCTCGATTCTGCTGTGACCTGAAGCACACATTGATATCGGGAAGCTTGCGAGGGCACCGACTTTGATGGGACTGCTCCGTCATGCTTTACGCGCCAGCCGCGACACCCAAGCGGCCGATGCCTGGAAGCTTCAGCGCGGGGCGGCGGATGTCGAGGCCGAGCACCGCGCCGAGGAAATTGATCTCGACCCCTTCGACCCAGCCGATGGTCATGCCGAGATAGCCCGACAGCGAGGCGTAGAGCCCGGTGCCGGACGCCGTGATGCCGGCCCAGCGTCCGCTGTAGGGAAAGTCCTTGCCGATGGCGGTCGGCGGCAGCACCGCGCGCAGCTCGGGAACGGCGTCCAGCGCGGCCTGCACGAAGGTGTTGGAATTCGGTCCCGGCCAGGCACTGTAGTCGCCATAGGCGCGGAACTTGTAATTCTCGATGACGGAACGGATCTTGGGAATTAGCGCTTCGGCCCGCGCGCCGTCGACGGCGACGACGGTTTCCGGGAGGGCGCCGAACCAGCGGCCGTCGGGGGCAAAGCCGTTGCTACGAATCGGGTCGCCCCAGGCCGTGTAGTCGTATCGGCTGTAAGTGGCGGCGCCCTTCTCCTTGACGACGATCCAGGTGTGGACGGCAAAAATACTGCGCCAACGCACCGTGCGCGCGGCGAACACGCGGATCAGCGCGTCGGGATTGGCGGATGCGGGCGGCAGCAGGCCGGCGCTGGAGCGATCCGCCGTCTGCCAATTGCCGCGGCCGTCGCCGCGCAAATAATAGCGGCCGGCCGACACGCCGATCGGCAGGAAGATCAGCAGCAGGAACAGAATCAAGGATTTCCTCAAAGGCCAACGGCGGTCAGGCGGGACGATGTCACCAATATAGTTCGCAAGGCACGCGGCGCCAGCGCTCTCCTGCTCTTGCATTCGGGTGGTGCGGCCATATGTTGCGTCCATGAGGAAGTTGTCGCTCGTCGAGGACCAGGCCATCCAGGCGCGAATAGCGTACATCGCGGGCGCCGAGATTTTCGATCGCCTCTTCGCCGGCATCCGGTTCGACGAAATCGACGGCAATCTGCTGTTTGCCATTGCCAGCGACGAAGACTGCGCAGCCGAGATCGAGGACGAGTTCTCGCACCAGCTCGCTGTGGTCGCAACGCATATCCTCGCGCAGAGCGTGGACGTGGTCGTGGTGCTGCCGAAGGTCCTGCAATAGCTGCCTGCCGGTTAGCCTTATGCCCGTTCAGGCCGCTTGCCTTTACCCCCTGTCTCTGCTTTTCAACGCAATTGCAAAATTGTAATGACGTCATTGGGCGCTCAGGCCCGAGGCGCGTTATCGACGGAGCTCGACGGGAGGGCTCGTCCTCGCTCGCCTCTATTTGCGAAACAAAGTTGGATACACATTGGCGCCCACCAGGAAAGCCCGGGCCACGACCGGCGCGATAAAGACAAAAAGCAAGAGCTCGAAAAGCAAAGGCTCGACAAGCAAGAGCGCGAAAAGCACGAGTTCGAAGAGCACGAGCTCGACAAGCAAGCGCCCGGACAAGAGCGCCTCGCGTTCCGCGGTCGCCTCCTCATCGCCGCTCGGCATGCTGGCGCTGCATCTGCTCGATCACTGGGAGAAGTCCGGCCGCGACGGCCTCGTCTTCCTCTGCGATGACGAGAGCAGGGCAGAGCGGCTGGGCGGCGTAATCCACGCCCTCGATCTCTCGGTCGACGTGCTGGTGTTTCCGCGCCTGAACACGCTGCCCTTCGACGGCCTCGAGCCCTCCCGCGAGATCGCGGGCCGGCGCAGCTCGGTGCTGCGGCGTCTCGCCAAGGCAAAGAAACCCGTCTTCCTGGTGTCGACCGCGGAAGCGATCATGGAACGGCTGCCGCTGCCGGCGAGCTGGTCGCGGTCGAGCCTCACGCTGAAGGTGGGCGCACCTTATTCCGGGCCCGAGCTGGAGACGCGGCTGGAAGCTCTCGGCTACGATCTCGACGAAGAGGCGGAGTATCCGGGCGGCGTCCTGTTCCATGGCAAGACGTTCGAAGTGTTTCCCGCCGGCGCGCTCGCTCCCTTCCGGATCGAGCATTCCGGAGACACGATCCGCAAGATCGTCGCGGTCGATCCCATCGAGCACGAGGTCGTCTACGAGACCGCCGAATTGATCATCGATCCCATGTCCGAACGGATCGCGCTGGGAGCTACGCGCGGACAACGGGCGACACTGCCGGATTATTGCAGCCGCGCGCGATGGATCGCGGATGCCGGGGTATCGGCCCACGCCGAGAGCTGGCTGGGCACGATCGAGGACGCCGCCGGCCGCAGGGACGCGGAGCGCGAGTATCTGGGGCAGGCGGACTGGAAGCAGCTGAAGAAGCGCATCAGCGTGCTGCCGCGCAAGGCCGCCTTCATCTCGACGCCGGAGTTCTCGAAGCTGGCTTCGCCGCGCAAGGCGCTTCGCGCCTTTGTCGCCGATATGCAGCGCGGCGGATCGCGGCTGCTGTTCGTCGCCGCCGTCGAGGATGACCTTCGCGCGATGGAGCGCATGAGCGGCATCAAGGCGGAGCGCCTGGCCGATTGGAGCGAGGTGACGAAGGCACGGAGCCGCGAAGGCGCGCTGCTGGCCGATTTCGACGCGGGGTTCATTGGCGCCGGCCGCAAGCCGCTTGTCGTCGTGACCGCGTCCGACGTGCTCGGCAGCCGGGCCCATCATCCCCAGCCGATGGCGCGCGCCTGGAACCCGGCGTTCGATCATCCCGACGTGCCCGAAAAGGGCGCCGCCATTGTCCATCTGCAACGCGGGCTCGCCGTGCTCGACGGCTTGCAGACCCTGGACATGGGCAAGGGATCGCGACGCGAGATGATCAGGCTCAAATTCGCGGGCGACAATGCCGTGCTCGTACCGCCGTCCGATCTCGCGGTGATCTGGCCTTATGCCGGCGAGCCCGGCAAGCTGACGCTGGACAAGGCGGACGGCAGCAGCTGGTGGGCGCGGCGCACCGAGGCGGAAGCGGAAATCCAGGTCGCCGCCAAGGCGCTCGCCAAACACATCAGCCAGCGCCTCCGCCGTCGCGCACCCAAGCTGGTGCCGCCGGGGCCGGCTTACGAAAAATTCGTCGCACGGTTCCCCTATTTCACGACAGTGGACCAGGGCCAGGCGATTCAAGACGTCCTCGACGATCTTGCGGCGGGCCATCCCATGGACAGGGTGATCTGCGGTGACGTCGGCTTCGGCAAGACCGAGGTCGCGCTGCGAGCGGCAGCCGCCGTGGCGCTGTCGGGCAAGCAGGTGGCGATCGCGGCGCCGACCACAGTGCTGGCACGGCAGCATGTCGAAACCTTCCGCAAACGGTTCGGCCCTCTCGGCATCGAGGTGGGAAGCCTCTCGCGGGCCAGTTCAGGCCCGGAGACGCGAGAGACCAAGGAGGGGCTGCGGCGCGGCACGCTGAAAGTCGTGGTCGGCACGCAGGCGCTTGCGGCAAAGGACGTGAAGTTCGCCGATCTTGGCCTCGTCATCATCGACGAAGAGCAGCATTTCGGGGCGGCGGAGAAGGCGAAGCTTTCAGGGCTCGCCAAGGGGGCTCATTCGCTGTGGATGAGCGCCACGCCGATTCCGCGCACGCTCGCGGCGGGACTTGCCGGCTTCAGGGATCTTAGCGTGATTGCCTCGCCGCCGGTTCATCGCCTTCCCATCGTGACCAGGATCGCGCCGCTGTCGGACGCTGCCATTGCCGCCGCGCTGCTCCGCGAGCGCAGGCGGCATGGTCAGAGCTTCCTGATCTGCCCGCGCATCCAGGATCTGGAGCCGATGCTGGCCCGTGTGCAATCGGTGGCGCCGGAGCTGCGCATCGTCTGTCTTCACGGCAGACTGCCCGTGGACGAGATCGACGACCGCATGATGAGTTTCGTCGATGGCGAGGCGGATGTGCTGCTGGCGACCAATATCGTGGAAAGCGGTCTCGATATTCCACGCGCGAACACCATCGTGGTGTGCTGGCCCGAAAAGTTCGGGCTTGCACAGCTGCATCAGCTCAGGGGACGGGTGGGACGCGGCGGCACGCGCGCGTTTGCTCATTTGCTGACGGAATCGACCTCGGAGCAGTCCGAGAAACGTCTGGCGGTGCTAGAGGAGTTCAGCAAGCCGGGTGCCGGCTTTGCGATCAGCGAGCGCGACCTCGACCTTAGGGGCGCCGGCGATCTGTTTTCGGAACAGCAGTCCGGCCACGTCCAGGTGTTCGGACCCGTGCTCTACAGTCATCTGCTGAAGCGGGCGTCCGAGCGAGGCAGCGATACCGGCGCCGATCTGTGGGTCCCCGATCTCAATATGCCGTTGGCCGACATGCTGCCTGAAGGCTACGTGCAATCGGAAGCGGTCCGGCTCGAGATCTATGGCCGCGCTGCCAGGTGCCGAAGCGACGACGATCTGGAAGACCTGGAGGAGGAGATCTCGCGTCGTTTCGGCAGGCTGCCGCCGGAGGCCCGCGACTTCTTCGCATCCGCCAGGCTCCGGATCGATTGCAAGCGGCGCGGCATCGTCAGGCTCGATGTCGGTCCCGAGGCCGTCGCCGCGACGTTCCTGCCAGGGCGGCTGCGGAAATTCAGGGGGAAGTCGCAGACGGGAGCGCTGCAGCGCGACGGCGACCGCGTTGTTCAAGTCGGCCGCCGGGACGAAGATCCGTTCCGCCGGGTCGAGGAGTTTCTCGACCTGCTGGACGGCTAGAGATCATTCGGTCTGCTCGATCGCCGCGGGCATTTTCGCCACCGACATCAGCGAGCGGGCCACCTGGTTGAGGAGCTGATCGGCGTTCTCCTCCTCGGCCAGCGATTTCGACAGCAGGGCGACAATGGCACTGTGACGAAGCTGCTGGGCGAGGTTGCGCGCCGTGGTGTAGCCCGCGATCTCGTAATGCTCGACGCGTTGCGCTGCGCCGATCAGGGCGAGGTCGGCCGCCGCGTCCTCCTTGTCCTCGCCCTCGGCCATGATCTCCTGGCCCTCCTCGACGAGGCCCATCATGCCCTTGCAGGGCTTGGCGCGGGCGGATTTACCGAGCATTTCGAAGCATTCGTTGATGCGCTCGACCTGCGCTTCGGTCTCGGCGAGGTGCTGCTCGAACAGCTCACGCAATTGGTCGAAGCGGGCGGCCTCCGCCATCTTGGGAAGCGCCTTGGTCAATTGCTTCTCGGCATGCAGGATATCGCGCAGCTCGTTGATGAGCAGATCGCCGAGACCCGCTTCGTCCGCGGGCGGCGAGCTCTCAGTGACGATGGCTGAGGCCGGACCCGGTTCGCCCGCCTGGATCGCCGGCGACTCCGTGAAGACCCAGTCGCCGCCCTCGTTCCACGGTCCGCGCGTGTCGATCTCGCCATGATCACCGGCGCCGGTAGAATCGTTGAAGAACTGATCCACGAGGCCGGGCGTCGGGGCGATGCGGCCGATGCTGAACGCCGGCTTGCCCATGCTCTCGAGCGCGAGCGCGAACGCCTTCATGTGCGTGATCTCGCGGGTCATCAGGAACTGCAGCGCGTCCTTGCTGCCGGCGTCGTCGCAGAAATTGATCAGCCGCTCGTAGACGATCTTGGCCCGCGCCTCTGCGGCGATGTTGCTGCGCAGATCGACGTCGAGCTCGCCGGTGATCTTCAGGTAGTCGGCGGTCCAGGCATTGCCTTGGGAGTTGAAGAGATTGACCCCGCCGCCGCCGGCGATGGCGATGAGGGGATCGGCTTCGGCAGCCTGGCGGTCGAATTTCGACGGCTTGAGATGCATCCGCGCCAGCGTGCCGACCACTTCCAGATGGCTGAGCTCTTCGGTGCCGATGTCCATCAGCAGGTCCTTGCGATCGGGATCCTCGCAGTTCAATCCCTGGATCGAGTACTGCATCGCGGCAGCGAGCTCGCCATTGGCGCCGCCGAACTGCTCCAGCAGCATGTTGCCGAAGCGGGGATCCGGCTCGTCGACACGCACGGTGAACATCAGCTTCTTGACATGGTGATACATGGAAGGACTCTCGGATTGGAAGGACAGGAAAGAAGATGTCTTCCGAACGGGCGGCTTCAGCGTTCGTTCCTCGCGAAACGACCTGCCCCGATGATGTCAGGCGCAGGTCGTTCGAAGTCGATCGGCAGGAATGCGGGCGGGTTCGTTCAGCGTTGATCCGGACGCTTGGCAGGCGGCCCGCTCTTGTTGCCCGGTGCGCCCTGAATATGCGCCGGATCCTGCGATTGCACGGCGGTGTTGCCAGTGGAGCTCGTCGAGCTCGATCCGACGGTCTCACCAGGCTTGGCGGTCGGCCCGTTCTTGTTGCCGGGCTGTCCGGCAATGCCGGCTCCCGAATTCTGTGCGCTCGGCGCGGACGAAACGTCAGGCTTGCTGGCCTGCGCCCAGGCTGCTGCAGGCAGCGCGAGAGCGGCGAGGATAACGGCACCTGTGAACTTCATCTCGGTGTTCTCCGACTGATGCCCCATCTACTCGAACGCCGGTGACCTGCGGGCGTTCCCTGTCTCATCAAGTCGAAAACGTCTTCTCGCACTATCATGGCGAACTATCCCGGCAGCGGCGCCTCCACGACGTCCAGCAGCGCGCCGAGGCCTTGGCGCAGGCGCCGCGTGGCGATGCTCTCGGTCGCGAGGCCGAATACCACGAGGGATCGCCCGGTCATCGCATAAACATGCCCGAATTCGAATGCGGGCATCTGCCCCTCCGGTTGATTGGTGTCGATCAATCCGATCCAGCTGCGTCCCTCGGCGACCGCGGGCAAGGTGAAATTGACGACGTCGTGATGAGCATTGTAGATCAGCAGCATGGTTGCGTCCGAACCGCGGCGCTTGATCCCGGTCTCCTGGGCGCGGCCGTCGAGCAGCAAAGCGAAACATTTGGCGTTGCCGTCCTGCCACTGCTCCGTCGTCATTTCCTCTCCGGACGGCGCGAGCCACGTCACGTCCTTGACGTCCAGCTCTTCGTTGTGGGAGCCGACCAGGAAGCGGCTGCGGTAGAGAATCGGAAATGCCTTGCGCGTCGCGATCAGCTTGCGGGTGAATTCGCGAAGGCTGCGACCGTTCGCGGTGATGCCCATCCAGTCGAGCCATGTGGTCTCGTTGTCCTGGGCGTACGCGTTGTTGTTGCCGTGCTGGGTGTGTCCAAATTCGTCGCCGGCTAGCAGCATGGGCGTGCCGTGGGACAACAGCATGGTTGCCAGCAGATTGCGCTTCTGGCGCTCGCGCAGCGCAATGATCTCCGGATCGTCCGTTGGTCCCTCGGCGCCGCAGTTCCAGGAGTGATTGTTGCTGTGGCCGTCGCGATTGTCCTCGCCATTGGCCTCGTTGTGCTTGTCGTTGAACGAAACGAGGTCGTTGAGATTGAAACCGTCATGGGCGGTGACGAAGTTGACGCTGGCCCATGGCCGACGGCCGCGCTTGTTGAAGAGATCGCCGGATCCAGACACGCGCTTGGCGAAATCCGCGATCGAACCCTCGTCGCCTTTCCAGAAAGCGCGCACGGTGTCTCTGAATTTGTCGTTCCACTCCGCCCATCCCGGCGGAAACTGACCGACCTGATAGCCGCCCGGACCGATGTCCCAGGGCTCGGCGATCAGCTTGACGCTGGAGAGCACGGGGTCCTGGCGGCATGCATCGAGAAAGCCGCCGCCTTCGTCAAACCCGTAGGGCTCCCGTGCCAGGATGGTGGCGAGGTCGAAACGGAAGCCGTCGACTCGCATCTCGGTCGCCCAGTAGCGTAGGGAATCCGCGACCAGTTGCAGCACGCGCGGGTGCGACAGGTTCACCGTATTCCCGGTACCGGTGTCGTTGATGTAATAGCGCCGCTGGTCCGGCAGCAGGCGGTAATAGCTGGCGTTGTCGATGCCCTTGAATGACAGCGTCGGACCGAGTTCGTTTCCTTCCGCGGTGTGATTGTAGACGACGTCGAGGATGACCTCGATGCCATGGGCGTGGAACTGGTTGACCATGGTCTTGAATTCGTTCGCGAACGGCGTCTTGAGGTAACGCGGCTCCGGCGCAAAGAAGGCAAGGGAGTTGTAGCCCCAGTAGTTGCGCAGGCCTTTCTCGACCAGATAGCTGTCGTCGACGAAGGCATGGATCGGCAGCAATTCTGCGCTGGTGATGCCGAGTGATCGCAAATAAGCCGGGACTTCCGAATGCGCGAGACCGGAGAACGTGCCGCGGTCCGCGTCTGGCACCAGCGGATGCAGCTGGGTAAAGCCCTTGACGTGCGTCTCGTAGACGATCGTCCGCTCCCACGGCACTTCCGGTTTGCGCGCGGCGCCCCAGGTGAACGCCGGGTCGATGACGCGGCATTTCTGCATCAAGGGCGCGCTGTCGCGTTCGTCGTAGGAGAGATCCTTGTCGGCATGGTCGAGCTGGTAGCCGAACAGCTCCGGTCCCCAGCGCAACCGGCCGACCAGCTGCTTGGCGTAGGGATCGAGCACGAGCTTGTTGGGATTGAAGCGGTGTCCCGCGTCGGGTTCGTAGGGGCCATGGACGCGGTAGCCGTAGACGGTGCCGGGACGGGCCGCGGGCAAATAGCCGTGCCAGACTTCGTCGGTATATTCCGGGAGTTCGATCCGCTCCAGTTCGGTCTCGCCGTCGTCGTCAAACAGGCAAAGCTCGACCTTGGTGGCATGGGCCGAAAATAGCGCGAAATTGACGCCGAGCCCATCCCAGGTGGCGCCGAGCGGAAACGGCTTGCCCTCGCTGATGCGGGAGCGGCGCAGGCTCGAGGCCGCCCGCGTCAGGGCGTCGTCTGAATGTACTGTTTGATCCATCGTTCCCCGTACAGCCCTTCAACAATTTGGTGCACTTGCTCTCACTTGCGCGTCGCCCGTTCGCCGGCCGTCGCAGAAGTAATCACGGCGACAGGAGGCACATCGTCTGGCTTGGGCAGCGTGGTTGCCCTTTGCAGCGCCGCCTCCTTGCTGATCGCCGCAATCGAGTTGCCGATCCGCTCCACGATGCTGGTCAGCTCCGCATCGGATAGCCCGAGACGCTTTCTGACGAGGCGCACCTGAGTAGGGTCGGCCAAGTCGAGTTTGTTGCGGATCGGCTGCGGCTTCGAGTGGCGCATGTCGAAAACTCCTGTGTAGAGTTGCAACCACCCCTCAGGCGATTCCGTTCCTTGCTCGTCTGCAGTTACCCGTCTAGATCGAGGATTTGTAGATTTCTGCGTAAGACTTGGCCGACTGTGTCCAGGTAAAGGCCTGTGCCATGGCCGCGCGGCGCATGTGATCGAGCCGGTCCTTCATGCCGAAGGTGGAAAAGGCCCGGCAAAGGCTTCCAAGGAAGCCGG
>NZ_JADPIT010000023.1:0-21265 GCF_023073035.1 Bradyrhizobium sp. 62 | reverse complement strand
AGCCGAAGCGCTGGGCGTACATCTGGCTCAGCCCGCAGGGTTCGAAGCGCGACGGCATCAGGGTAAAGTCGCTGCCGGCGAATATCTTTCGTGCCTCGGCGTCGTCGAAGCCGATCTTCACGCCGATCGAGCGCGGCGCGCGCACCTGCGCCTGCAGCAGCGCCTCCTCGAATTGCGGTTCGCCCTTGCCTGTCACGACAATCTGGCCGCCGGCGTCGATGATCGCTTGCGCACTCTCGATGACGAGGTCGACGCCCTTCTGGTGCACCAGGCGCGCCACGAGCGCGAACAGGGGACCTCTCGAGACCGCCAGTCCGAACTGTTCCCTCACATCGTCCGCATTCAACGACCGTTCGGCCCAGTCACCGGCGCCGAACGGCTGGAACAACGAGCGGCAGGTGCGAGGATCCCAGCTCTCGTCGATTCCGTTTAAGATGCCGGAAAGCTGGTTGCGATCGGCCCGTTGCCGCAACAGCCCTTCGAGACCGCAGCCGTACTCGACGGTGGTGATCTCGCGGGCATAGGTCTGGCTCACCGTCGTCAGGTGGGAAGCGTAGACCAGGCCGGCCTTGATGAAGGACAGGCGATTGTAGAATTCCACGCCGTCGATGTTGAAGCTCGCTTCTGGGATGCCCAGCGGCGCGAGCGAGCTGCGGTCGAAGACGCCTTGATAGGCGAGATTGTGGATCGTGAACACAGTCGGAATGTGCGCGTAGTGCCATTCCAGATAACCGGGGATCAGCGCACATTGCCAGTCATTGGCATGAACGAGATCCGCGGCCCAATCCTTGTCGACCAAGCCTCTCGCAACCTGCGCTGCGGCATAAGAGAAGGTTGCGAACCGGACATTGTTGTCGCCCCAATCAGCTCCGCGGCCATCGGCATAGGGCGTGCCGTCTCGTTCGTACAACGCCGGGCACCGGACGACGTAATAGGTCATGCCGTCGGCGGTATGCCCAAGATCGATGGCAAAGGCCGGAAGGGCCGCGAAAGGTTGGCATCGTCCGACGGTCGTAAGGTCTTGTAATCCGCGCAGGACGGCCGGGTAGCCGGGGATGATGACGCGGACGTCGGCAAAGTCGCGCAAGGCGCGCGGGAGAGCCGCCGAGACGGCGGCAAGTCCACCCACTTGAATGAAGTCTGATACTTCGGGCGTCGCGAAAAGGATCCGCATGCGTCACGCCGCCCGGCCCGAGGGACACCACTGGCCTCTGCCAACCATCTCTAGAATTCCAATTGCGCTTCCCCAACGGAGCGCAATTCCTGAATTCCGCGCCGCAACAAACGTTCCTAACTTTCGCACCGAACAGACGTTTTTCGTCCTCGGTTCAAAAGTGCACACAGAGCGTGTGCGCGGGGTGCGGCGCTCGCCTGAGGAACGAATGCCTGCATCTCGGCTTCTCACGTCCTGAGCATGCTTAAGCGATCGTAAAATCGAGCTTCGCGAAGCGTGTCGTAACTTCCAGCCATGCACGCAAAGGCGGCCAGTTTTGAGTCACAGATTGGGAATGGCAGGGCAAGCGCGACACCACGGTCCTCGATGCCTCCAGCAAGGGGTCTGTTTCAATCTCTGGGCACCGACGGCGCAATCGGTCGAATTGCTCGAAGCCGGCCGGCCGGCACTTCGAACGACGCGCGACGAGGATGGCTGGTACCAATGGTTGAGCCCCACCGCGCGTGTCGGCACGCGCTATCAGTTCAGGATTAACGAAGATCTGGTCGTTCCCGACCCTGCCGCGTTCTTCCAGCCGGACGACGTCGGGGCGCCGAGCGAGGTGGTGGACACTGCGGCGTTCCGGGACTCGGTGCTCTATCCCGGCCGCCCCTGGGCGGAGGCCGTGGTCTACGAGTTGCATGTCGGCACCTTCAGCGAGGAAGGCACCTATGCCGGTATCGAGAAGAAGCTGCCCTATCTGCGCGATCTCGGCATCACCGCGATCGAGCTGATGCCGCTCAATGACGTCCCCGGCCGGCACAATTGGGGCTATGACGGCGTGCTGCTGAACGCGCCGAATGCACGCTACGGCAGGCCGGAAGACCTCAAGCGGCTGTTACGCGCGGCGCATGCGCTCGACATCATGGTCTATCTCGACGTCGTCTATAACCATTTCGGGCCGCAGCTGAACTATCTGCACCTCTATGCAGAAAGCTTCTTCACCCCGCGCCATAGCACCGGCTGGGGGCCTGCGGTCAACCTCGAGGGACACGACGGCGCGTTCGTGCGCGAGTTCCTGATCGAGAACGCGCTGATGTGGCTGCGCGACTACGGGTTCGACGGCTTGCGGCTCGACGCCGTTCACGCGCTGAAGGACGATTCCGACCGCCATTTCCTCATCGAGCTTGCCGAGACGGTTCGCAGTCAGCTGCCGGGCCGGCGCGTGCATCTGATGCTGGAGAACGAGGCCAATCAGGCCCGCCTGCTCGACCGCGCTCAAGGGCGAACCCGGCTCTATGACGCGCAATGGGGCGATGATTTTCACAACGCGCTCCACGTCCTGTTGACGGGCGAGGACGAAGGCTATTATCGCGCCTTCGCAGACAGGCCGCTTGAACATCTCGCGCGAGCGCTCACCGAGGGCTTTGCCTACCAGGGCGAAGTCTTTCCGCTGCATGACGAACCGCGCGGCGAGCCGAGCGCGCATCTGCCGCCTGAGGCCACCATCTTCTTCGCCCAGAACCACGACCAGATCGGCAACCGCGCGCTCGGGGAGCGGCTTTCCGCGCTGGTCGGTCCGGAGAAGCTGGATCAGGCCATGGCACTGGTTCTCTTGAACCCGCATATTCCGATGTTGTTCATGGGTGAGGAAGCCGCGGCCGAGACGCCATTCCTGTTCTTCGCGGACTGGTCCGGCGAAGCTGCCGAGCTGACGCGGGAAGGGCGGCGCAAGGAGTTCGCGCACTTCAAGGCATTCTCGACGCCCGACATGCGCGCCAGAATTCCGGATCCGTGCGATGAAAAAACCTTCGAGGCATCGAAGCTCGATTGGACGGACATCGATCGCTCTCCCGCCAGCGCCAGGTTTCGCGGTCTGACGACCCAATTGCTGAAGATACGGCGCGAGAAGATCGTGCCGCTGATCAAACGGGGTTTCGTGTCGGCTCATTGCAAGTTGCTGGGGGAGGACACTTGCACGGCTGGCCTGGATGCCCGTTGGCGGACCGAGAACGGAGATATTTTGCAGATTGTTGCCAATTTCGCCGACCGCGAACTGCCCATGCCGGCGCTGGTCGCGGGCGAGAGCCTGTGGCGATTGGGCGCGGCCGACGCGCCAGCCCTGTTGCCGAACGACATCATCGTGCGGCTTGGCCAGGAAGCGTGATGGAACGGCGAGGAACGCTTCCGAAAGCTTTCCGTTAGCGGAGCAAATCCCTGGAGCCGCTCCATGACCGACTATCCAAAACCGCCTTATCCTCCGCAACAGCAACCGATGCCCGGTTCGACCCGCGCGATGAATCCGCGACCGGATCACGGCGAGGAGACTTACAAGGGCGCCGGGCGCCTGGCCGGAAAGAAGGCAATCATCACCGGAGGCGACAGTGGCATCGGCCGCGCGGTCGCGATCGCCTATGCCCGGGAAGGCGCGGACATCGTCATCGCCTATTTGAACGAGGACGAGGATGCCACCGAGGTGAAGGCGCTGGTGGAGCGCGAAGGACGCAAGGTCGTCCTGATCCCCGGCGACATCCGCAATCCCGATCATTGCCGCGCGATCATCTCCCGCACCGTCGAGGCGTTCGGCGCAATAGACATCCTCGTCAACAACGCGGCCCATCAGGACACGTTCAAGGAGATCGGTGATATCAGCGACGAGGAATGGCAGCGGACGTTCGAGACCAACATCCATGCCATGTTCTATCTCACCAAGGCTGCGGTGCCCCACATGCGCCCGGGAGCGGCGATCATCAACACCGCGTCGGTGAACTCCGACATGCCGAATCCGACCCTGCTGGCCTATGCCACGACCAAGGGCGCCATTCAAAACTTTACCGGTGGGCTTGCCCAGATGCTGGCGGCAAAGGGCATTCGGGTCAATGCGGTCGCCCCGGGTCCGATCTGGACGCCGCTGATTCCGTCGACGATGGCGGAGGACACCGTGAAGAATTTCGGCAAGCAGGTGCCGATGCAACGGGCCGGCCAGCCGGCCGAGCTCGCGACCGCCTATGTCATGCTCGCCGATCCGCTCTCAAGCTACACATCGGGAGCGACCCTTGCGGTCACCGGCGGCAAGCCGTTCATCTGACCGAACGTGCGACGAGAAAGTGGCAGCCCTGCGAGCAGGGCCGCCACGCCCAGTACGTCTCGATCAAGCGGCGCTGGACGCCTTGGCATTGACGCCCTTGCGAAGCGCCACAGTGTTCAGCTTGGTGTTGGCGGCCTTCTCTTCGTTCAGGTTCGTCGTGAGGAAGCGCACGATGTCGTCGTGTCCAAGCTCCTCTGCCCATGCGATCAGCGTGCCGTAGCGGCACATTTCATAATGCTCGACAGCCTGTGCGTTGGCCACGATCGCGGCGTCGAGCACGGCCTTGTCCTCGATCTCGCCCTCGGTCTCATCGGCCTCCTTGATGATGCCGTCGATGGCGGGACAGTGTGTCCCGCTCGGCTCCTTGCCGAGCTTTGCGAACACCTTGCCGAGCCTGTCGACCTGCTTGTTGGTCTCTTCCAGATGAGCTTTCAGTCCGGCGACGAGGTCTTTGTTGGTCGCCTTGTCGATCATCTTCGGCAGCGACTTGAGGATCTGCTGTTCCGCGTAGTAGATGTCCTGCAGCCCGTGCAGCAGCAGGTCTTCCATCGATTTGATGTCCTTGGTGAAGAATCCCATAAACGACGTCTCCTTTCACAATGATGGAACTGGAACGCCGCACAGCCGCAGCTGTTCCATTCCCGTGACCAGATCAGGAGAGCCGAATGAGCGATGGTGCGGATCATCTTGCGAGCCTGCTCGGACGGGCGGCGATGGACGTGTGGGGCGACATGCCGCGCGATATCCAGGAAGCGCTGTTCGAGACCGCCATGAAGGGACGGCCTGCGGAGCGGGAAGAGCTCGCGCGGCTGCTGCACGAGCGGCATCCCCGTACGCTTCATCCGGCACGCCCGGGCTGAGCCGCGGCAGGAACGATCCGGCAAGGAGCCGATTTGTAAAATGGGCGAGGCGCGGTGAATGGGATTCGACGAAGCCCGTGAGCCGTGGCTCCGCCCAGAATCATATCGGTGAGTCGAGCGGCGTGACTGAAACGATTATCGGAAAATGGTACGATCCGATCTCCCAGAGATGGATTGTGCCGCGCGAAGCGCCCCCGGTGGCGGGCTACTCGCAGTCCAACCCGGAGAAGGGGTTAGAGACCCGCGCATCGGGCGAGGCGCAGCGGATCTGGGACCTGCTGGTGGATTGCTGCGCGTGCGGGTGATTTCCGAGCCGCACTATCATTGGCTTCGGCAATTCACAGAGTGATGACATAGACCGCGAAGGCAATGATGAGCGCCAGGCTCACGACGGCGGTGCTGATCAGTATCTTGCCCATGGCGCGTCCGTGCTGTCTCGCAGCGTCAATGAAACAGCCGTCCTGTTCGTTCCGGACCATCAGCGGAAGGCAGCTCCGACTGTTCACATGTGAACAAAGGGCGTCGGCACCAAATGGCTTGAACTATATCATTTGATACAGACATGGCTGCGCCCGCTCTTATCATTGGCAATCCAGAAGGGCACCGCATGGTGCCATGACATGGAGACCCGATCGTGCTCAGGCGGCGTCGCGTTCAGCAAACCACCACTCTTCAAGAGCGGCTTGCGGAGTTCACCAGGACCATCCGCGAAAGGGCCGAGTCGTTGCCCGACGGTAAGGAGAGGGATGAGCTGATGAAACGGCTGAGAAGCGCCGACACGGCGTCAAACCTCGACCGTCAATTCGCCGGCAGGGATTGAGCTTACAAGGATTGAGCTGGAAGGCGTCAGCTGCGGTACCAGCTCGCCAGATTCCAAGTCGTGACGTCCCATCCCGACATGTCGACCATGAGGTTGTTGACCCCTGCGTTGACGATGTTGCGGGATAGAAGCGGCAGGAACACGTTGGCCTCGCAAAAAGTTTCGTCGACCTTGATCAGCAACGCGGCGCGCTTGACGGGATCGAGCTCGTTCTGTGCAGCCTTGTAGGCCTTGTCGGCCTCGGGATCGGACCAGCGCGAGACGTTGCGGCCGAGCCATTTGTTGTCCTTGTTGGAAATTTCCCAAGAGACGCACTGGTTCAGGAAGCGCTCCGGGTCGGGCTGCGGTTGCGTGGTGTTGTACATCTCCATGTCGGCATAGAACTTCGAGTAGGTGTCGGGATTGCCGACGTCGGATGAGAAGAACACCGATGCCGTGACCGCCTTGATCTCGATCTCGATGCCGGCCTTCTGGCAGGCCTGCTTGATGATGGCCTGCGTCTTCTGACGCGGCGCATTGGTCGAGGTCTGAAAAACGAATTTGAGCTTCTTGCCGTCCTTCTCACGGAGGCCGTCCGCGCCCTTGGCCCATCCGGCTTCATCGAGGATCTTGTTGGCCTTGTCGACGTCGAACTCGTATTTCAGCTTGGGCGACTTGAACTGTTTGGGTGCGTTGACGAAGCTCGCGGTGGCGATGCCGCCGCGCCCGTAAATGAACTTCTGGATCGAGTCGCGGTCGATCAGCAGGTTGATCGCGCGGCGAACGGCAGGATCGGACAGCGTCGGGTGCTTGGTCTTGGGGCTGGAGCGCTCGCCGTCCACCTCGGTCCACGGGTCCGTCGTGTTGAGGATGATGAACTCGACGTTGCCGGAGGGCGTGACGTCGAGCTTGCCCTTGCCGCTGGCCTCCATGCGCTTGAGGACCTCCTCCTCCACCTGCATGTTCCAGGCATAATCGTATTCGCCGGTCTGCAGCACGGCGCGCGCCGCGGACACCGCATCGCCGCCGCCCTTGATCTCCAGCGTGTCGAAATGCGGCTGGTTCTTGACGTGATAGTCGGGATTGCGTTCGGCCCGGATCAAGTCACCGGGCTTGAACTCGACGAATTTGTAGGGACCGGTGCCGACCGGCTTCAGATTGCCGGGCGCTTCGCGCGACTTCGCGCCGACATAGTCGCCGAAATGATGCTTCGGCAGGATCGGGCCGACCGAGCCGACGAAGGGATCGGCCCAGAACGGGGTCGGGGCCTTGAAGAGCACCTTGATGGTATGGTCGTCGATCTTCTCGACCGTGATGTCCTTGTAGGAACCGGTGGTGTACGCCGCCGTGGCGAGATCCGAGGCGTATTGCCAGGTGAAAACGACGTCATCGGCGGTGAAGGGCTTGCCGTCATGCCATCTCACGCCCTGCTTCAGTTTCCAGGTCACGCTCAGGCCGTCCGGCGAAAGGCCGCCGTTCTGCTTGGATGGGGCCTCGGCCGCGAGGCAGGGGACGAGGTTGCCCTCCTTGTCCCAGCCGGCGAGGGGCTCGAAGAAGACGCGCGAGGCGATCTGGTCCTTGGTGCCGAGCGCGAAATGCGGATTGAGCAGCGTCGGGGCCTGCCAGAGCAGGATCTTGAGCGGGCCGCCGCCGCCGGCCTTGGTCGGCTTGTAAGGCAGCGTGGCGTCCGCCATCGCCACGTCGTTCCAGACCAGGATCTGGCTGGCGACGGGCGCTGCGATCCCGATCGCAGCCATCGTCTGCATGAACGAGCGTCGCGACAGCTTGCCCTGCTTCACCTCAGCGATGGACTTGCGGATTTCGTTCTCGTTCATCGGATGATCCCCACTTCACGGACAAGTCGTCACCGGCCAAGGCCCATCATGTTTCATCAAGGGCGAGGCGGCAATGCCGACAGGGTGAGAAAACCATGCGGCGAAATGACGAACGTGCGGGGAGGGGTCTGAAGCCCGGATGGGGCCGAGCGCAAACCAGGATAAGTCCGGCCGCGGCAGGCGGCGCTCCGGATTGCGCTTCGCTCCAGCGGCCTGGGCCCAACGATCCGTGCCGTTTTGCCGTGATGCGCCTCATACTTGCGCAGGTGCATTCGTTCCCCCCATGCGGACGAACGGAGAAGCGTCGTCCGCTCCAGCAGGCCAATATGGATTTCAATTTCATTGATTTCGCGCTGCGGAGAAGCGAATACGGTTCCAATCATTGCCAAGCCATGGAGACCAAGATGTCGTTTCGCCTCCCCCTGATCCTTGCGACCGTGCTCGCCGCCTGGTCGGCCGCCGCTTCAGGCGAGACCATCAAGATCGGCGTGACGCCGGGGCCGCACGCCCAGATCTTCGAGGCCGTGAAGCCGATCGCCGCCAAGCAGGGTCTCGACATCCAGCTCATCGAATTCTCCGATTACGTCGTGCCGAACGCCGCGCTCGATGCAGGCGAGATCCAGGCCAATTCGTTCCAGAACCAGCCTTATCTGGACAACCAGAAGGCCGACCGTGGCTACAAGATCGAAGCCGCCGGCCTGACCGTGAATTTTCCGATCGGCGTCTATTCCAAGAAGCACAAGGCCTTCGCCGACATCCCCGAGGGCGGCAAGGTCTCGATCCCAAACGATCCGACCAATGGCGGCCGCGTGCTGCTGCTGCTGCGCGACAAGGGCGCGATCAAGCTGAAGGACGGCACGGGCTTCAAGCCGACGGTGCTTGATATCACCGAGAATCCCAAGAAGCTGAAGTTCATCGAAGTCGACGCAGCGCAGGCGCCGCGCGCGCTCGACGATGTCGACGCCGCGGCGATCAACACCAATTATGCAACCCAGGCGGGCCTCGATCCCGTCAAGGATCCGATCCTGCGCGAGGATCCGAAGGGTCCCTACGTCAATCTCATCGCCGTTCGCACGGTCGACAAGGACAAGCCCTGGGTCAAGATCCTGGTGGACAGCTACCACACCGCGGAGGTCAAGGAGTTCGTCCTGACCAAGTTCAAGGGCGCGGTACTGCCGAGCTGGTAGGCAGTCTGCCCAGCCAAAGTTCAGCTCAGGGCGATCCCGGCGGGCAGGCTTGCGTACGAGCCCTGCGCAATGCCCGCTTGTCTGGAGCTGCGGCAACCGACATCATCGGGGCCCATCCTCGTCCGACAGGGGTCGTATGAAACGCTTAGCAAACCTGAAACGCCTGGGGTTTTTCACGCGGCTTCTCGACGAGGCCCCGCCGGCCGACCGATATCGCTTCGCGGCCGAGCAGATCGTGCGCGCCGAGAAGGCGGGCCTCGATTCCGCGTGGATCGCGCAGCACCATTTCCACGAGCGCGAGGGCGGTCTGCCGTCGCCCTTTACTTTCCTCGGTTACGTCGCTGCCCAAACCTCGCGCATCCGGCTCGGTACCGGCATCGTCACCTTGCCGCTGGAGAATGCGGTGAGGGTGGCGGAAGACGCCGCGGTGCTCGATCTGCTCTGCAACGGTCGCTTCGAGCTCGGTGTTGGCACCGGCGGCAATCCCTCGGCCTTTGCCGCGTTCGGCCTCGACAGCGCCCAGCGCAACGAGATCTTTGCGCGCAATCTCGAGGTTGTCCGCACCGCGCTGGTGGGCAAGCCGCTCGACGGTGGTGACACGCTCTATCCACAGCGGCCGCAACTGGACAACCGGATCTGGCAGGCGACGTTCTCTGTGGCGGGCGGCGCGCGTGCCGGCAAGGCAGGCGATGGCCTGTTGCTGTCGCGTACCCAGCCCCGGACCAAGGAGGCGCCGAAGGCAACGCTGGCCGAGATTCAGAATCCGGTGATCGATGCCTATCTCGAAGCGCTCCCGCCGGGACGCGAGCCCCGCATCATGGCTTCGCGCACCGTCTTCGTCGCCGACGACCGGACCGAGGCGATGCGCCTTGCCGATATCGGCCTGCGGCGCGCTCTGCCGCAATTCCTCAAGGGCGGCCACGCCAAGCCGGGCGAGACGCTGGAGGAGATGATCGCGGCGTTCGACACCCACGTCGGCGCGGCCGACGACGTCATCGCCTCGCTGCGGGCCGACGCCACCCTGGAGCGGGTGACCGATCTCGTCTTCCAGGCACATTCGGTCGATGCCCCGCATCCCCACATCCTGCGCTCGATCGAGCTGGTCGCGGAGAAGGTCGCGCCGGCGCTGGGCTGGGCGCGGACAGCGCCCGACGTGGCGCTGGCGGGATAGTCGGAATGAACGCAATCGCGTTGCACGAGGCTGCAAGAGGTTGAATGATGGCTACGAAAGATATCATCGACACGCTCGCCAGGATCGAACCGGGTTCGGCTCTGGACCGCATTCGCGCCAAGCGCGTGCAGGCGCGCGACAATGCGCAGAAGAGCTATCTCTCTCTGTTCGAGCCGCTCGACGCCGGCGATGTCTCGCTCGTCGAGCGTGCCGCAGTCGCGTTCTTCGTGATTGGCCTTCACCGCGAGCCGACTGTAGCTGCCTTCTATCGCGCGAAGTTAGCTGCGACCGCCGATGGCGCGCGCCTGGTCGAAGCGGTCGATGTCGAAATCGCGCGGGGCGAGACCTCGGGCCCCTACGGCGCCTTTCCGGCCGGACCGCTTTCGGTGGAAAACAAGCCCGGCCTGATCTACCGCGTCAGCGCGGAGCGCAAGCCCGATCTCGGGGATCGGCTCGTTGCGGCGTTCGAGCATGCGCATCTGCTGGTGTTCCGCCCGCGCGATGCGGCCGCGGCCGACATGAGGGCGTTGCTCGCCGCTGGCTGGTCGAACACCGGCATCGTCACGTTCTCTCAGCTCGTTGCGTTCCTGTCGTTCCAGGTGCGCGTTGTCACCGGACTGCGCGTGCTGGGTGCCTCGCTCGGGCGCGCCGCGAACGCCGCGGCCGGCGCGTAAGGAGGCTGCATCATGAACGTTGCAAACGATGTCAATCCGCCCGTCGTCTTCACCCAGGATGAACTGGGCTGGGTGTCGTGGATCGATCCGCTGCCCGAGACTGAGCTGACCGAGCGGCATTTCGCCGGCCTGGTCGATCGCTCCCGTTCCAAGTCCGAGTATTTCCGACTGCTGGTGCGCGATCCCGAGGTGCTGGAAGCCCGCACCAAGACCGACAAGGACATCTTCTACAACGTTGCCGACGGCCTGCCGCGCGCCGAGCGCGAGCTCGCGGCGGCTGCGACCTCGCGCTATAACGGCTGCATCTACTGCGCCTCCGTACATGCGCGTTTCGCCAGCACCTATTCCAAGCGCCGCGACGATGTGCAGCGGCTGCTCGACGAGGGCGTTGGCGCCGATCTCGGCGAGCGCTGGAATGCAGTCGTCAAGGCCTCGGTGGCGCTGGCCGCAACGCCGATCGCGTTCGGCCCCGACAATATTGATGAGCTGCGCCGCGCCGGTCTCGACGATGCGGAGATCGTCGACGTCATCAACGGCGCGTCGTTCTTCAACTGGGCGAACCGGCTGATGCTGTCGCTCGGCGAGCCCTCGAAATAGCCAATCTCACCGGCATGGAAATTGCTGGTTGTTTCAACACCTGACAGGATGGAGCCGTCCATGAGCAACATCGATCGTCGTACCCTGGTCAAGGGCTCGCTTGCCGGCATGATGGCGGGAGCGGCCTTCTCGCGCGCCGCGCTTGCGCAATCGTCCGAACCGATTTTGCTGGGCGTCAGCGGTCCGTTGACCGGCCCGAACGCGCAATATGGCACGCAGTGGAAGCAGGGCTTTGATCTCGCGCTCGACGAGATTCAGGCGGCGGGCGGCATCAACGGCCGCAAGCTCGCCTACAGCTTCGAGGACAGCCAGAGCGACCCGCGCCAGTCGGTGGCGATCGCCCAGAAGTTCGTCTCCGATCCCAGGATCGTCATGGAGCTCGGCGACTTCTCCAGTCCCGCCTCGATGGCGGCGTCGCCGATCTATCAGCGCGGCGGGCTGGTGCAGTTCGGCTTCACCAATTCGCATCCCGACTTCACCAAGGGCGGCGACTTCATGTGGAGCACCTCGGTCAGTCAGGCCGACGAGCAGCCGCTGCTGGCGGCCTATGCCGTCAAACGTCTCGGCCTGAAGAAGCTCGCTGTGCTGCACCTCAACACCGATTGGGGCCGTACCAGCCGTGACTATTTCGTCAAGGCCGCGAAAGAGCACGGCGCCGAAATCGCCGTCACCGAAGGCTACATCGCGGAGGAGCGCGACTTCCGCTCCACGCTGGTGCGGGTCCGCGACGCCAATCCGGACGGGTTGATCCTGATCTCCTATTATTCCGACGGTGCGCTGATCGCGCGCCAGGCGCGCCAGGTCGGGCTGAAGCAGGTGATCTGCGCCGCTAGCTCGGTCTACTCGCCGAAATTCCTGGAGCTCGGCGGCGATGCGGTCGAGGACGTCCATGTCGGAACGCGCTACTTCCCGGAAGACCCGCGCCCCGAGGTGCAGACGTTCATCGCGGGCTTCAAGAAGAAGTACAACGGGGTGGAGCCCGACGCGTTCAACGCCTACGCCTATGACGCGATGAACATGGCGGCCGCCGTCGTGAGGATCGGCGGCGCCGACCGGCGCGCGATCCGCGACGCCTTCACGAAAGTGAAGGACGTCTCGAGCGTGATCTTCGGCAAGGCGACGTTCGACGTCGAGAGCCGGCGCGTCAAGGGCGCCATGAACGCCGAGCTCGTCGTGCGCAAGGGCCAGTTCGCCCTCTGGGACGGCAAGCCGACCTGAGGGGATTTTCTGCGTGTCTTCCTGGCTCGACTACACGATCAACGGGCTGATCGTCGGTAACGTCTACGCCCTCGTTGCGGTCGGGCTCGCGCTGATCTTCGGCGTCAGCCGGCTGATCAACTTTGCGCAAGGCTCGATCTATCTCGTTGGCGCCTATATCGGCTGGGTCGCGGTGGTGCAGCTGCATACGCCGCTCCCGCTCACCATCATCGTGGTCGCGGTGGCGGCGGCGCTGGTGGGCTTGATCATCGAGCGGTTTGGGCTGCGTCCGCTGCAAAACTCGGTGCGCATCGCGCCGTTGCTGGCGACCATAGGCATCAGCTTCGTGCTCGATCAGCTCGTGATGCTGACCTTCTCGCCCAATCCGCGCGCGCTGCCGAGCCAGTTGCCGGATATCCGCTTCCAGATCGGCGGCGGCACGATCGGACCGCTCGATCTCCTCATCGCCGGCGTCGGCCTCACCAGCGCGTTGCTGCTGTTCGTGTTCCTGCGCTACAGCAAGCTCGGCTGGGCCGTGCGTGCCACCGCGCAGGACCGCGACGCCGCGATGCAGATGGGCGTCGACGTCAATCGCGTCAATCAGGCCGTGTTCGGCATTGCGGCCGCGCTCGGCGGCGTTTCCGGCCTGCTGGTCGGCATGTACTACAACCAGATCGACACCGCGATGAGCCTGCAGGCGACGCTCAAGGGCGTCGTCGCCGAAGTCGTCGGCGGTGCCGGCAATGTGCCGGGTGCGGTGATCGGAAGCCTGCTGCTCGGATTGGTCGAGAGCTACGGCGTCGCCGTGTTCGGCACCAGCTACCGCAATCTGTTCGCGTTCCTGCTGCTGGTCGTCGTGCTCGTGCTGCGGCCAAACGGCCTGTTCGCCAGCGCCCGGCAGGCGCCGCCCGAGCCGCTCACCGGCACCTTCATCGCGCCGAGCCGGCCGGTGCGGATTCCGCGCTGGGCTCTGCTGATCGCTGCCGCCGTCTTCGCGATCCTGCCGCTGTTGCCAGTGTCGTTCTACGTGCTCCAGACCCTGATCAACGCCTGGCTGCTCGGCATGCTCGCGCTGAGCCTCACCCTGGTTGCAGGCACGATCGGTCAGGTCTCGCTGGGACACGCCGCGCTGCTCGCGATCGGGGCCTACACCTCCGCGCTGCTATCGCTCACGTTCGCCATCCCGGTCGTCCTTGCCATCATCGGCGGCGGCCTGATGAGTGCTGCGCTGGGCACGGCGCTGATCTCGCCGTCGTTCCGGCTGCGCGGACATTATGTGTCGATCGCGACGCTCGCGATCGGCGAGATCGTCTCGCTGGTGATCCTGAACTGGGAGAGCGTCACGCGCGGGCCGATCGGCATCTCCAGCATCCCGCCGCTGTCGCTGTTTGGCTATGAGCTGGTCAGCCCGATTTCGATTTACTGGTTCAGCTTCATCGTGATGGTGGTGCTGGCGCTGCTGCAGGGACGCCTGCTCGGCTCCCATCTCGGCCGCAGCTTTCGCGCCATCCGCGACGACGACATCGCCTCGCGCGCCTATGGGCTCAGCCTGAATCGCTACAAATCGCTGGCCTTCATCTTCGGCGGCTTTGCCGCCGGAGTCAGTGGCGGCATCGCCGCGCATCTCTATTCTTACATCAACCACGAGACCTTCAACACGCAGCAATCCATTTTGGCGCTGACCGTGGTGATCCTCGGCGGCCTCGGCAATGTCGTCGGGGCCATCGTCGGAGCGGTTGCGCTGGTCGGGCTGCCGGAAGTGTTCCGGATCGCGGCGGAGTATCGCATCCTGATCTACGGCATCGTGCTGCTGCTGCTGGTGCGGTTCAGACCGCAAGGCTTGTTGGGGACGATGTGATGAGCACGACCATGCTGTCCCTGCGCGGGCTGACGCGGCGTTTCGGCGGCCTCACCGCCGTCGATGCCATCGATCTCGATCTCGCCAGGGGCGAGCTGATCAGCATCATCGGCCCGAACGGGGCCGGCAAGACGACGTTGTTCAATCTCGTGACCGGGCTTGACCGGCCGGACGCCGGGACGGTTCGCTTCGAGGGACTGGACATCACGGGTGTCTCGCCGGAGCGGCTCGCCGCCGCAGGCATCGCGCGCACGTTCCAGCTCGGCCGCGTCTTCGGCAATCTCAGCGTGATGGATAACGTGTTGATCGGTGCCCACACGCGGCTGCGTGCGGTCAAGCCGGCCGTGCCGGTGATCGGGCCATTGCTGGAATTGGGGTTGGCGTTGCTGCGCCCCGCCAGCGTCAAGGCCGAGGAGGAGCGCTTGCGCGAAGAGGTGAAGGTCATTCTCGCGCGCTTCGGCGAACGGCTGCTGCCGCGCATCGACCAGCCGGCCTACAGCCTCTCCTACGCCAATCGCCGCCGCGTCGAGATCGCGCGGGCGCTCGCGCTGAAGCCGCGTCTGCTGCTGCTGGACGAGCCGACCGCCGGCATGAACCCGACCGAGACCACGGAGATGCAGGGGCTCGTCGCCGAGCTGAAGGCCGAAGGCCTGACGATCTTGCTGATCGAGCACAAGCTCGAAATGGTGATGCGCCTCTCCGACCGCGTCATCGTCATGGACGAGGGCAAGAAGATCGCGGAAGGCCCGGGTGAACAGGTGCGCGGCGATCCCAAGGTGATCGAGGCCTATCTCGGCCACGGCCTGACGACGAAGCAGGAGAGCGCGGCATGACGAACTCGCCTCGCGATGCGCTGCTCGCGCTCACCGACGTCAATACCTTCTACGGCCAGGCCCAGGTGCATTTCGACCTGTCGATATCAGTGCCGCGCGGCCACATCGTCTGCCTGCTCGGCGGCAACGCCAGCGGTAAGTCGACGACGATGAAGATCATTTTGGGCCTGGTGAAGCCACGCTCGGGCGAGGTGACTTTCGACGGCGCCTCGCTGCTCGGACTGACCACGCCGCAGATCGTCCGCCGCGGCATCGCCTCGGTGCCGGAGGCGCGGCGGCTGTTCGCCGACATGAGCGTGCGCGAGAACATCCTGATGGGCGCCTTCGTGCGCGACGACCGCGAGGCGATCGCGCAGGATCTCGACAAGATGCTCACGCTGTTCCCGAAGCTCGGCCAGCGGCTGTCGCAGCGCGCCGGCTCGCTCTCGGGCGGCGAGCAGCAGATGGTCGCGATGGCGCGCGCGCTGATGAGCCGTCCCAGGATGATCGTGATGGACGAGCCGACCATGGGCCTGTCGCCGCTTTACGTTGACCGCGTGCTGGAGCTGATCCGCACCATCAACCAGGAGGGCGTCTCGGTTTTCATGGTCGAGCAGAACGCCAGCCTCGCGCTCGAGATCGCGCACGAGGCCTATGTGCTCCAGACCGGCAAGATCGTTCTCTCCGGCTCCGCCCGCGCGCTGAAGGACGATCCGCGCATCCGCGACGCTTATCTCGGCGGCTCCGAGGCGGCATAGCGCCATCATGGCCTGCATGGTTCGAGACGCCCGCGCAGCGGGCGTCTCGAAGGATGGCCGCAAGCACTGCTGCAGAACCGTGCCGCCCCCTCCGGGATTGCACTGGTCAGTATGACCATCTTATGAAAAGATCATACCGCTCGTGCGATGTGGCGTGCAGCAGACGGAATGATTGTCGTGACGAAATTATCTTTGCGGGCGGTCGAGCCCGGAATGGTGCTGCTGTTCGGCGGGCTGATCGCGGCCAACATCGGGGCCTGGGCGTGGGCGTTCGCGGCGTTCGGTGATCGGCCGACGGTGATGGCGACCGCGCTGCTCGCCTGGGTGTTCGGCCTGCGCCACGCCGTCGATGCCGACCACATCGCCGCCATCGACAATGTCGTGCGCAAACAGATGCAGGCCGGCGGCGCGCCGCGCAGCGTCGGCCTCTATTTCGCGCTCGGCCATTCCACAATCGTCGTGGTCGCGACCATGCTGCTCGCGCTCGGCGTCGTGAGCCTCGGTGGCGACAGCCTGCTCAAGGAGATCGGCGGCTTCATCGGCACCTCGGTGTCGGCGCTGTTCCTGCTGGTGATCGCGGCCATCAATCTCGTCATCTTCGCCGGCCTGTGGCGGACGTTTCGCGCGGCACGGGAGCAGGGGATTGACGACGCCGAGGGCCTCGATGCCCTGCTTGCCAATTGCGGCCTTCTGGCGCGGCTGCTCGGCCCGATGTTCCGCCTGGTGACAAAACCCTGGCACATGTATCCGCTCGGCTTTTTGTTCGGGCTTGGCTTCGACACCGCGACCGAAATCGGCCTGCTCAGCATCTCCGCCGGCGAAGCCGCGCGCGGCGCTTCGTTTGCCGATGTCCTGGTCTTCCCCGCGCTGTTCGCGTCGGGCATGGCGCTGGTCGATACCGCCGACTCGGCACTGATGGTGAGCGCCTATCGCTGGGCCTTTGTCGATCCGCTGCGAAGGCTCTGGTACAACCTCACGATCACAGGGGCTTCCGTGGCAGTGGCGCTGTTGATCGGCGGCATCGAGGCGCTCGGGCTGATCGCGGACCGGCTCGGCCTGACCGGCGGCGTGTGGGCATTGGTTGACGCGCTCAACGACTCGCTCGCCAATGTCGGCTTCGCCGTGGTCGCGTTGTTCGTGATCGCCTGGCTCGTCTCGGTCGTGCTCTATCGGCGCATGTTTGCAGTTGAGCGGCGGCGCGCGGCGGATGCGCCTATCGGCGCCGAGGCCACCGAAGCGGCCTGATCGACAATCCGCTGGCTCAAGCCGACGCCGCGCTCGCGACCTGCTCAGCCGGCAGATCGTCGGCGTTGGGATCGCCCGGCGCGGTGGCCCAGGCCAGTTCCACCAGCGTCACGAACCTGCGGCCGGCGCCGTCGAGCTGGCAGACGATCAGGCCCTGCTCTTCCATGTAGCCGAGCAGGCGTTGCGCCCGGCGCAGCGAATGCGAGCCGTAGGCACGTGCGATGGCGGCGTCGCCGGGACACGGCCAGCCTTCTTTCGCCGCGCGCGCGATCATCATGAACACGCCCTGCATGTCCTCGGGAAGGATCGAGGCGCGGAGCGACACATCCTGCCAGGCGTCGTCCTCGGCATGCTCGGCGCCGAGCCCGGCGCGTGCGCGTGTCAGCATGCGGCGGAATTCGGTGAGGTCGGGCACCGCCGAGCCGAGGCCCTCGATGCGGCAGCGGACCACGAACTCCTGGTAGAGCACGCCGACCGCGCGGAAACCGGCATCGGGTGCGGCGAGTACGGCACGAAGGGTCCGATCCACGCGCTCGCGCCGCTCGGCGAGCTCCTCGGCACTGACCGGGACCTCGATCATGTCGGGGCCGATCTCCGGTGCCGCAGCCTTCGCGGCGCGGAGCTGCTCGAGCAGATCGGGCGCGGGCCGGCGCTGCGGCCGGCTGGCATCGGGCGGCGGCGCGGCGAGGATCACGGCGCGCATATTTTCGAGTGCCGCTTCAGGCATCGGCATCAGCCGCGGCGTGGAATTGCGCGGCTGGGTTTCGGTCGCGCCGATGTTCAAACGCAGCGGCCGGCGTGACAGCGCGGGGCCGAGCGCCATGAATTGTCCGCGTTCGAGATCGCGAAAGGATTCGGCCTGCCGCCGCTCCATGCCGAGCAGGTCGGCGGCGCGCGCCATGTCGATGTCGAGGAAGGTGCGGCCCATCAGGAAGTTCGACGCTTCGGCCGCGACGTTCTTGGCGAGCTTTGCCAGCCGCTGGGTCGCGATGATCCCGGCAAGCCCGCGCTTGCGGCCGCGGCACATCAGATTGGTCATCGCGCCGAGCGAAAGCTTTCGCGCTTCGTCAGAGACTTCGCCCGCGACCGCAGGCGCAAACAGCTGCGCCTCGTCGACCACCACCAGCATCGGGTACCAATGGTCGCGCCCGACGTCGAAGAGTCCGCCAAGGAAGGCCGCGGCACGGCGCATCTGGTTCTCGGCGTCGAGCCCTTCGAGATTGAGCACGGTGGAGACGCGATGCAGCCGCGCGCGCTCGCCGGCAACCTGAAGGCCGCGTTCGGTGTGATCCTCGGCCTCGATCACGAGATGGCCGAAATGTTCCGCCAGCGAGACGAAATCGCCTTCGGGATCGATGATGGCCTGCTGCACCCAAGGCGCGCTCTGCTCCAGCAACCGCCGCAGCAGATGTGATTTTCCGGAGCCCGAATTGCCCTGCACCAGGAGGCGGGTCGCCAGCAGTTCCTCGAGGTCCATGGCCGCCGCGGCGCCCGCCGTGGTCTGCCCCATCTCGATCGCAACCGTCATGCCCGACTCAAGTCCCATCATTCGCGGACAGGGGCTTATCAACCCGGCCGCGGCGCGTCGAGCGCCACGGCGGAAATCATGGTCCGTTGCCCACGGCGGAGTTCAGGCGTGACGCGACAAACGTAGAAGTGCGGGCCGATAGGGGGCTTGTGGATCGTCGTCCTCATTCGAGGGAATGGCGCAGGAGCCGAATTCCTGCCTGATCCGCTCGATTTCGGCGATGCGCTCGTGCAGCCGCTGCAAATGCTCCGGGGATTTCGCCCGCCAGAATCGGAAGGTGTCGGCGGTGAGCGGCAGGAACGCGGTGCCGAACAGCGTCGGCTCGGGAACGACGGTGCGCCCGAGCAGCAGGAACCGGTCGGCGCCGGAGACGACGAGCGTCGCGTAGCCGCGATTTCCGATTCGCTTGATGCCGTTCAGCGACCATTCGGCGAGCTTGCTGAAATAGGGCTCCTCGCGCCAGCGGTCGGGGCAATGGTCATCGACCGTCACGTTCACGGCGTCCTGGCTGAAATGCACGATGATGCCCAACTTCGCCGGGAACCAGTCGTCGTCGAGATGGCCTTGCAGCCAGGCGCAGACGAATGAACGGCACATCTGGGGACGGCGCTCGTAGATGGTGCACCCGGTGCCTGTCTGCCAATGCTTGCACAGCTGGTTTACCGGCTTGTCGACGCCGGCCACTTCGAGGATGTCGCAGCAGGCATTGCACGAGCCGCATTGCCGGGTGGGCGGCGGCGCAGTTCGACCGGCTGCCCTGAACCCCTGGCTATCGCGAACGAGCAGCCGCTGTTTCTCGAGTGCGTTCAATGCGCGCTCGATCTTGAGGCGGGACAAGCCGGTCGCGTCAATGACGCCCTTTATCGTCGTTGCGCCGGCTTCCACGGCGCGAACGACCTGCAACGTCGCCTGATCCATCTTCGACTACTTGTTCTTCTGCCTTCCATCTGACGATTGCGCGCCGGTCGGGAACCTGCGGAACCGCCTGCCGGCCCGTCGCGCGGCGGATAATTCGGCAACTCGCATGGCTAGAACTCGCATGGATGCGATGTTTGCGCAAATCGGTGGCGTCCCGGGGACGGTCCGAATTGCGCCTGATCGCGATCGATGTGGCAATTCCGGGCAGCAAGGCCTGCCGCGCCGATGGTGTTACAGCGCGCCCGATCCGCCCTGCACGATCTTCTCGTTGAGCTTCAGGTCCACGGTCTCGACCGTGCGGTCGATCTCTGCATTGGGCGCGCCGAGCTGATGCGAGATCAGCTTGACCAGCAGATCGACGCGCTCGATGAAGGGCGCGCCGCCGGCCACCGCGCGTGCGGCCGATGACGGCTTCAGCAGGCTCTCGGCGGCCTTGGCATATTTCGCGAACGGCACCTGATCCTGCGGATCGGCGCCCAGACGCCGGGCGATGGCGTCGACATGCTCGTAGATCGTCTGCGAGCGCGCGAGATCACCGTGCACGGCGTCGCGGATCGACTGCGGCTCGTGTGGCGTGATGCAGCGGTAGTTGCCCGTCAGCAGCATCGACCATTTCGCCAGCGGCACGAACAGAGAATCGAACACTTTCAGCTTCACCGGCACGTCGTGGCCGTCGAGGGTCACCGCATCGATGTCGGCTTCGAGCTCGCGCAGCACCTTGTTGTGCTTCTCGTCGGCGAACACGGATGCTTTGAAATTTGTGGGCAGACCGACGTGAAGCACGTTCGCAGCCTCTTCCGGCGGACGGAACGCCTGCGGGTCGGGCGAGCACAGGGTTACGAGCCCCGGCTCGAAGCGCTCCCACACCTGCGCGTTGGTGTAGGCCTCCTCGAGATCCATGTCTGCAAGCGAGGGAATCCGTTTCAGATAGGGCAGCGGCGGCATGTTCATGATCGACAGGCACGGCAGCTTCGCCGCGGCGATCCTGACCATGAGAACGCGCACCGTGTGGTTGGTGTATTGCGGCTCCTGCATCGCAAGGCCGACCATGTCGTAGCGCGACAAGTCCACATTGGCGGGTGTCACGGCGTCGAGCTTGCCGGGCAGGTCGCGCGAGAAGATGGCGCGGTGAACCGCCTCGTCACGCAACTTGATGCGCACCTCGGTCCCCTCGCGGTTGATCAGCTCCGCGGTCTTGGCGCGGCAGACCAAGGTCACGTTGTGTCCCGCCATCAGCAGCTTCGTGCCCAGCAGGGAGCCGTAGGAAGCCCCGAGAATCAGGATGTTACGCGCCATGCCTCGTCCCTTTGCCAATTTGTGATTTTTGAGCCCCGGCCGTCATCCGCGGCCGGGTTTGGCGGGCATGTAAGGCAAAGTGCGTGAGGATGGCAACTGGGATAATGGATACAAGGGCCGGGCGAATATCACATGGCGGGATCGGGCGGAGTGCATCCGGGGCTGCTCGGCCCAGCGTTCGGTACCTTCCCGGATTACGCTTGCACTCCATCCGGGCTACGGGACCTCCTCTGTGTCGCCCTCTGTCAATCTACCTTCGCGAAAATATTCCACTTTACCGAAATTCGGA
>NZ_JADPIT010000013.1:123599-174993 GCF_023073035.1 Bradyrhizobium sp. 62 | reverse complement strand
GACGAAGCAAAGCTCGGGCGAAATCAGCCGCGAGGCTGCGAAGCTGTGTCTGCTTCAAAAATGCGAGCTGGAAGCGTGGCGCTGCCGCCTCATAGCTCGCATTGCGAGCGAAGCGAAGCAATCCAGGCCATTGCGAGCGCAGCGAAGCAATCCAGAAATGCATCCGTGGAGAATGTCTGGGTTGCTTCGTCGCAAGAGCTCCTCGCAATGGCGACGTGGAGGCAGTTTCGCTTGATCGCGCTAGGCTTCCCGCATCACCGTCCCGCTGGTGCAGACATCGCGCCGTTGGAATAGCGCGACCAGTCGGGCTCGGTCCGTTGTGATGGCCAGAGCGCGGCGTTGGAGTCGCGCACCGACTGGGTGATGGGATGGGGCTGCGCCTTGCGGACATGACGGCGGTCGTTCGCCGCGGCGATTTGGATCGTGGCGGCGGCAATCAGCGTCGCGCCGAGAATGATGAAAGTCTTTTGCATTGTTTCTTTCTCCCGTGACGACAGCCCGGCTGTGAGATTGTGTGTTTGTGTGCTCGCCGTCGCGGCTGACATGGCGACGCGCCCAGCCGATATCAGCGCTCGCGACATCACATTGGGGCGAGCCAATTTTCTAGCCTCGGCTAAATATTCGGCAATCGCGCCCGTTGCACCGGTGGACTTGCTCCCTCCAATCCGGTTCAATGGGCCAGATCTGGTTTTCAGGCGACAATGATGTCGAAATATCTGCTGGTCCTTCTGCTGATCGCTGCGCCAGCGGTGGCGCAGGTCAAGCTGACCCCAAAAAAATCGGTGGCGCATCCGGACCCCTGCGCGCCGATCGGGCATACCGCGGACGGCAAGCTGGTCTATTCCATGAAATGCGAGAATTTGCCGGTGCCGCCTCCGCCGCCGCAGGCGGAACTGAGGGAGGCGCCGCAGCCCGCCGCCGAGCCGGAGCCCGAGACGCGGCGGAGTGGCGTTTTCGGCTGGTCCTACGACCGCAGGTAACTTGAGGTGACTTGCCGCGCCCCTTGCGCGAAGCCCGATGGAATGCTCTTTGCCTGAAAATTCCCCGTGGGGCCACCGCCCCCGATCCAGAGAGATGAGATGAGCAAACTCGTTATCCGTGCCGGCGACTTCACCTTCGATGCCCGTTTCGAGGAGCAAGCGGCGCCCAAGACTGTCGCCGCGTTCCGCAAGGCGCTGCCGTTCGAAAGCCACATCATCCACGTGCGCTGGAGCGGCGAGGGCGTGTGGATGCCGCTCGGCGACCTCGATTTCGGTGTCGGCTACGAGAACCACACCAGCTATCCCGCGCCCGGCCAGATCATCCTCTATCCCGGCGGCATCAGCGAGACCGAGATCCTGATGGCCTATGGCGGCGTGCACTTCGCGAGCAAGATGGGGCAGCTCGCCGGCAACCATTTCATCACGCTGACCTCCGGCCTGGAGAATTTGGCGACGCTCGGCAAGAGCGTGCTGTGGAAGGGCGCGCTGCCGATCCGCTTCGAGGAAGTCTGAGTGACTGGTACCCGCTACCCGCGCGATCTCCGCGGTTACGGCCGCAACCCGCCGCATCCGCAATGGCCCGGCAACGCGCGGGTCGCGGTGCAGTTCGTCGTCAATTTCGAGGAGGGCAGCGAAAACAACATCCTGCATGGTGACCCGGCCTCGGAAGCATTCCTGTCCGACGTGCTCGGCGCTCAGCCTTGGCCCGGCCAGCGCCACGCCAATATCGAATCGATGTTCGAATATGGCTCGCGCGCCGGCTTCTGGCGGCTGTGGCGGATGTTCGGCGAGCGGAAGTGGCCGACCACCGTGTTCGGTGTCGCCACGGCGCTGAAGCGCAATCCGGAAATCGTTGCTGCCATGAAGGAGGCGGGCTGGGACATCGCCAGCCACAGCCTGAAGTGGATCGAGCACAGGGACATGACCGAGGCGCAGGAGCGGGCGGAGATCGCGGAAGCGATCCGCGTCCACACCGCCGCGACAGGCTCGCGTCCGCTCGGCTGGTATACCGGACGCTCCTCGATCAACACCAACCGTCTGTTGATGGAGGAGGGCGGCTTCCTCTATCTCAGCGATTCCTATGCCGATGATCTGCCCTATTGGATCAAGGGCGCGAGCGGCAAGCAGCTCGTCATTCCCTATACGCTCGACGCCAACGACATGCGCTTCATCAACCCGCAAGGATTTGCCGAAGGCGAGCAGTTCTTCACCTATTTGAAGGATGCCTTCGACGTGCTCTATGCCGAAGGCGAGAGCGCGCCGAAGATGATGTCGGTCGGCCTGCACTGTCGTCTCGCCGGTCGCCCCGGCCGTGCGGCGGGGCTGATCCGCTTCCTCGACTACATCGGCAAGCACGACCGCGTCTGGGTGCCGACACGGTTGCAGATCGCCCAGCATTGGCACGACAAGCTCGCGCACCTTGCGGCCGATGCATTCGAGATCGGGTGAGGACGATGTCGCAGATATCGCTGTCCGATCTCAATGCCGCCGATGAAGCCGATTTCGTTGCCGCGCTCGCCAACGTCGTTGAATACTCGCCGTGGATCGCCGGGCAACTGGCCGCGAAGCGACGGTTCGCCGGCATCAACCAGTTGCACGCCGCGCTGATGGCGGCGATCCAGAGTGCCGAACCCGACGTGCAATTGGCGCTGATCCGGGCGCATCCGGACCTCGCCAACAAGACCCAGCGCGCGGCGGGGCTCACCGCGGAATCGACCGAGGAGCAGAACAGCGCCGGCCTCGACCGGCTGTCGGATGCCGAATACGCGGCGTTCGAGCGCGTCAACAATGCCTATCGCGAGAAGTTCGACATCCCCTATATCGTCTGCGTGCGCCGTCACACCAAAGATTCCGTGCTGCGCGATTTCGAGACGCGGTTGCGCAATATCCCCAAGACCGAGACGAGGCGTGCGATCGAGGAGATTGGCCGCATCTCGGCTTTGCGGCTCGATCAACTCGTCGCAGCCGATGACAAGCTCAAGGTCCACGGCCGGCTCTCGACCCATGTGCTGGACAACCACGTCGGCAAACCTGCGCCAGGCATTCCGGTCGAACTGATCGAGCTCGCGAACCTCGGCGAGAGCCGCGTGATAGCGCGCGCGGTGACCAATGCGGACGGCCGCACCGACCAGCCGTTGATCGGCGGCCGTCCGCTTCCGATCGGCCGCTACGAGCTTCGCTTCAGCGTGGCCAAATATTACGCCGAGCGCAACGTGCAGCTCTCTGACCCGCCGTTTCTCGACGAAATCCCGCTTCGTTTCGCGATCAGCGAGCCGGAGAGCCACTACCACGTGCCGTTGCTCGTCACGCCGTGGAGCTATTCGACCTATCGCGGTAGTTAAATATGTTGCGCGGATGAGGCGACCGCTGCTGCATCCGCTTCCGCGGCTGCGCCGCCGCTCAATCCGTTGAAGAAGGCGTTGAGCAGCACGGAGACGATCGCACAGAGCAGAATGCCTGACTCCAGCAGCGGCTGGAGATCGTGCGGTAAATTCCTGAAGAAGCCGGGTGCGGCGAGCGGGATCAGGCCGAAGCCGATCGAGATCGCGACGATGAAGAGATTGTAGCGATTGTTGCGGAAGTCGACCGAGGTGAGGATGCGTGCGCCTGTCGCGGCGACCATGCCGAACATCACGAGGCCGGCGCCGCCGAGCACGACCAGCGGCACGGCCTCGACCAGCGCGGCGAGCTTCGGCAACAGGCCGAGCACGAGCATGATGAAGCCGCCCGTGACCGTCACCCAGCGCGAGCGCACGCCGGTGACCGAGACGAGGCCGACATTCTGCGAGAACGACGTGTACGGGAAGGTGTTGAAGATGCCGCCGAGCAGCGTGCCGACGCCGTCGGCGCGCAGGCCTCGGCTCAGGGCATCGCGATCGACCGTCTTGCCGGTGATGTCGCCGAGCGCGAGGAACATGCCGAGCGATTCGATCATCACGACGACCATGACGACGCACATGGTGATAACAGGTACCAGATGGAATTGCGGCATGCCGAAGCGGAACGGGATCACGATGGCGCCCCAGGAGGCCGCAGCGACCTTGTCAAAATGCATCACGCCCAGAATGCTCGCGAGCACGGCGCCGGCGATGATGCCAAGCAGCACGGAGACGTTGGCGAGAAAGCCGGTGCCCCATTTGATCAGGCCGAGAATGAAGAGCAGCACGAACAGCGAGATGCCGAGTCCCTGCAACTGTCCGTAAGCCGGATTGGGAAAGCTGCCGGCGACGCCGTCCACCATCCTGGTCAGCGTCGGCAGGCCGCCGCCGGCCCAGTTGATGCCGACCCGCATCAGGGAGATTCCAATGACGAGAATGATGCTGCCGGTGACGACGGGCGGAAATAGCGGCAACAGCCGGCTGACGAACGGCGCTGCGACAACGCCAAACAGGCCGGCGGCGATCACCGAACCGTAGATGCCGAGCAGGCCGATG
This sequence comes from Bradyrhizobium sp. 62, assembly GCF_023073035.1. Classification (NCBI taxonomy): domain Bacteria; kingdom Pseudomonadati; phylum Pseudomonadota; class Alphaproteobacteria; order Hyphomicrobiales; family Nitrobacteraceae; genus Bradyrhizobium; species Bradyrhizobium sp. 62. The sequence continues at coordinate 170,579 of NZ_JADPIT010000013.1, read as the reverse complement.
TCAGGTGAAGCCGCCATCGACAGCATCGGACCGACGGATGCGAAGGTCACGCCCATCATCACGGGCAGTCGGATGCCGACGCCGGGAAAACCGAGGCATTGCACCAGCGTCGCAAGCCCGCAGGCGAACAGGTCGGCGCTGATCAGGAAGGCGACATCCTCCGGCGGCAATTTGAGTGCGCGCCCGATGATCAGGGGCACCGCGACCGCGCCGGCATACATCACCAGCACATGCTGAAGCCCGAGCGCGAGCAGGCGCGGGACCGGCAAGACCTCGTCGACGGGATGCACTTCGCTGCTCATGGATCAATCCCCCGAAATATGCCTACCCAAACTTATCGTGCAGCGCCGGAAACAGCCTGTCCGGCTTGAAGGGCGGCGCCGTGAAGCGGATGCCGGTGGCATCGGCAATCGCGTTGCCGAGGGCGGCGGCGACCGGATTGTACGGACTCTCGCTCATCGACTTAGCCCCCAGCGGGCCGATCGTGTCGGAGGTCTCGGCGAAGAAGACTTCGGTGCGGGGCACATCCGCGAAGGAGGGAAGATGGTAGTCGCGGAATTTGGGGTTGACGACGCGGCCGTCCGCATCGATCACCATCTCCTCGTAGAGCGCGGCACCGAGTGCCTGCGCGACACCGCCTTCGACCTGACCGCGGCACTGCATGGGATTGGCGACGACGCCGGCGTCCGCCGCATGCACGCTCCTGAGAATCCGGAGCTCGCCGGTGCCCTTGCTCACGGCAACGCGAAAGCCTTGCACGTTAAAGCCGACCGAACGCGGCGTGCCACCGGAATTGCCGGCGCCTGCGAACGGCTGTCCGCGTTCGCGCGCGAGCTTGGCCAGCTCCACAAAGGACATCCGCCGCACGCCACTGACGACGGCCTCGTTCTCGAGCGCGCAGCTCCCGACGTCGCAGAGCCATGCGCCGGCGGCGGCCGCCTTCAGCTCAGTCGCGAGCTGCATGGCTGCCGCATGCGTCGCCTTGCCGGCAACGAACATGCCGGCGCTGCCATAGGCGCCGGTGTCGTGGCCGCCATGGGCGGTGTCGGACTGGCGCAGGCGGATGCGGTCGACGGTGGTCGCAAGCGTCGTGGCCGCGATCTGCCGGTGCACGGTGCTGGTGCCGTTGCCGAATTCGGCGGTACCGACGATGAGGTCGAAGCTGGCGTCGTCGTTGAGCGTGACCATCGCATCCGCGAGATGGCCCGCCGGGGGCACCGTATCGATCATCGTCAGCGCGATGCCGTCGCCGATCAGCCACTCCGGCGACAGGTCCGGCTGCGGGCCATCAGCCTGCATCGCGCGCTCGACGAGGTCGAGGCACTGGTCGAGCCCGTAGGAGCCGTAGAGCACGTCGTGGAATTCCGATGACGGTGGCGACACCATGGGATCGCCGGGCTTAACGACGTTGCGCCGGCGCATCTCGTAAGGGCTGATGCCGAGCTGCTTGGCCAGTTCGTCGATCGCGGCTTCGACCGCGATCAGCGTTTGCGGCAAGCCATATCCGCGAAACGCGCCTGCCGGCACCGTATTGGTGTAGACGGCGCAGCCGTCGACCCGCTTGTTCGGGCAATTGTAGACGCTGATGGATTCGGCCAGCGAGTGGAACATCACGGGGCCGGCGTGATTGCCGTAGGCGCCGGTATTGGAGAGCACGTCGAGCTGGAGCGCGGTGAGCTTGCCGTCCGCGTCTGCACCGGCCTTGACGTGGACCCGCATCGGATGCCGCGTCGACGTCGCGACGAACTGCTCCTCGCGGGTGAGCTCCAGCTTCACCGGCCGGCCGGTCTTGAGCGAGGCGAGCGCCAGAATGTCCTCGACGAACATCTCCTGCTTGCCGCCAAAGCCGCCGCCGACGCGCTCGCAGAAGACGCGGACCTTGTCCATGGGAAGCTCGAAGATATCAGACAGCGCGCGCCTGGTCAGGAACGGCACCTGCGTCGAGGTGCGGACATTGAGCACGCCGGAAGCGTCGAGCCAGGCGAGGCCGCCGTGGGTTTCCAAAGCGGCATGCTGCACACGGTGACTATGGAAGGTGCCCTCGAAGGTGACGGCGGATGTCGCGAGCGCAGCCGCGACGTCGCCGAACTCGCCATGCGTCTCCGCGGCGAGGTTGCGCTGGGCTTCGGCAACGCGGTTCGCGGTGGTGCGATCGGGATGAACGATGGGCGCACCCGGCGCCATCGCCTGCTCCGGATCGACCAGCGCGGGCAAAATCTCGTAACTGACCTTCAGCCGGCGGCATGCGTCCTCGGCGGCGGCTTCGCTGTCTGCGACGACGGCTGCGACCTTCTGGCCGATGAAGCGGACGATGTCGTCGAGAACACGAGTGTCCTCGGGATCCATCCAGTCCTTCTCATGCCGCGCGGTCGACATCAGAGTGGTTGGCGCATCCTCATGCGTCAGCACCGCGTGCACGCCGGGAACGCTCAGGGCCTCCGACTTGTCGATCACGACGATTCTCGCGTGGGCGTGCGGTGACCGGAGCAGCTTGATATGCAGCAGGCCGTCAATCTGCGTGTCGAACGTGTAGCGCGCCTTGCCGCGCACGACATCGGGGCCAGCTGGCGCCGGCAGGCTGCGGCCGAATGCGGCGCCGGCCTCGACGTTCTCCTCGATATTGGTCTTGCCGATCAACGCATCCTCGATCGAACGATACCCGGTGCAGCGGCAGATATTGCCCTTCAGCGCGACGCCGAGATCGGTGCGCTGCGCCTGGTTCAGCGAGGCGCAGGTCAGGATCATGCCGGCGGTGCAGAAGCCGCATTGAAAGCCCTGCGCATCGAGGAAAGCCTGCTGCATCGGGTGCGCGCCGCTGTCTCCGCCGAGACCTTCGATCGTGGTGACGGCGCGCCCCTCGGCACGGAAGGCCGGGATCAGGCAGCTATGCACCGGCTCGCCGTCCAGCAGCACGGTGCAGGCGCCGCAATCGCCGGCGTCGCAGCCCTTCTTCACGCCGAAATGGCCGAGCTCGCGCAGGAACGTGCGCAGGCACTGGCCGGCGCGTGGCTCCTGCGCAAACGTCGTGCCGTTGACCTCGAAGCTCATGACGACGGTGCTCCGAGGAGTTCGTCGCGGATCTCTTCGGCAAGCCGCAGTGTCATGTGCTTGCGCCACAGCGGCTTGCCGTGGATGTCGGTGTGGTAGAGATCGTCGGTGATCTGCTGCGCGATGGCTTCACGGAGCGCTTTCGCGTCGGGGGCCTCGCGAAAGGACAGCCGAATCGGCCGCACGGTCGAGGCGGTGACCGTGAGCGTCAACGTGCCATCGGCATCCAGACTGCCGATCACCAGCGCCGCCGAGCGGCCGACCGGCGCCAGCGAGATCTGGCGAAAGACCGTACGACGCTTCAAGGCGGCAATCGGGATATCGATCTGCCGGAGCAGGTCCCCCGGCGCCAGAAGGTTGAGCTGGTTGCCGGTGACGAAGTCGACGACGGGCATCATCTGTTCGCCGCCGCCGGCCTTCCAGATGGTGCAGACGCCCTCCAGCGCCGCGGTGAGCGAGATCATCGGTCCCGCCGGAAGCGACATGCAGAGATTACCGCCGACGGTCGCCGTCTTCCAGATCTTGAACGAAGCAAGGAAGGCGCGGCAGCACTGGTTGATCAGCGGCGCCGCGAACCAGTCGGGTGGGCAGACGAATCCATCGAGCTGTGCAAGGGTGCAGGTGGCCGCGATGCTGAAATGGCTCTCGGTGACCGTCAGCGCCGGCCATTTCAGATCGATGAGATCGATGAGCCGAGTGAGGTGAACTTGCGGCTCCGAGAACAGCCAGGTGCCGCCCGCGAGCCAAGCATCACCTGGCGTCCAAACGGGCAGCTGCGCGCGCGTTTGCGGATGGGCGACCGCTGTGATGGTATTCAAGTCCATGGCGACGTCAACGCTTCCAACGAGTGAATCGAGCCAGGAGAAAGTCTTGCAAGACGAGCGCCAAGTCGCAACAACAAGTCGCAGCAAAAGTGCAATCGGGCCGGCCCCTGCCGTGCAGGCCTGTCGTCAGCGGATGTGAGGAGAAGCGGGATCATGAGCGACGCAAAGCCGATCTGGATCAGGGATCCTCTGGCTATCCTCGCCGATGGCGCCGAGCGCGGGATCGTGGTGAAAGGCGGCCGGATCGTCGAGCTGGTGCCGGCCGGCGCTGCGCCCGCAACCGCTGACGTCGCGGTGTTCGACGCTGGCGACCACGTCGTGCTGCCGGGCCTCATCAACACCCATCACCATTTCTACCAGACGCTGACACGGGCGCTACCCGCGGCGATGGACCGCGAGCTGTTCCCCTGGCTCCAGGCGCTCTATCCGGTGTGGGCGAAGCTGACGCCGGATGCGCTCGAGCTCGCTGTCACCGTGGCGATGTCCGAACTGCTGCTCTCGGGCTGCACCACCACGACGGATCATCACTATGTATTTCCGGCAGGGCTCGAAGACGCCGTCGATATCGAGGTGGGGGTGGCCAGGCGGCTCGGCGTGCGCGTGCTGCTCACGCGCGGCTCGATGAACCTGTCACAGCGCGATGGCGGCCTGCCCCCTGACAGCGTCGTGCAGGACGAGGACACGATCCTCGCGGACAGCGCGCGCGTGGTCGCCAAGTACCACCAGCGCGGCGCGGATGCGATGGTGCAGATCGCGCTGGCGCCATGCTCGCCCTTCTCGGTGACGACGTCCCTGATGCGCGCCACCGCCGATCTGGCCGACAAGCTTGACGTACGCCTGCATACCCATCTCGCCGAGACCGAGGACGAGAACAAATTCTGCCTGCAGATGTATGGCTGCCGTCCGCTCGACTATCTCGAACAATGCGGCTGGCTCAATGCGCGGACGTGGCTCGCCCATGGCATCTTCTTCAACGCAGACGAGATGAAGCGGCTCGGCAAGGCGAAGACGACCATCAGTCATTGCGCATGCAGCAATCAGCTTCTGGCGTCGGGCTGCTGTCCGGTGTGCGAAATGGAGGAGGCCGGCGTCGGCATCGGCATCGGCGTCGATGGCTCGGCCTCGAACGACGGATCGAACCTGATGCAGGAGGTGCGGGCCGCGTTCCTGCTGCAACGGGCGCGCTACGGGGTGACGAAGGTCAGTCACAAGGATGCGCTGCGCTGGGCCACCAAGGGCTCGGCAGCCTGCGTCGGCCGGCCGGAACTCGGCGAGATCGCGCTCGGCAAGGCGGCCGATCTCGCGCTGTTCAGGCTCGACGAGCTACGCTTCTCCGGCCATGGCGATCCCCTGGCCGCACTGGTGCTGTGCGGGGCGCATCGGGCCGATAGGGTGATGGTGGCAGGAAAATGGGTCGTGATCGACGGCGCGGTCCCCGGCCTAGATGTGGCAGACCTCATCCACCGCCACAGTTCGGCGGCGCGGGCCATGCAGGCGGGATAGTATCCAGGCGAAAATAGAAAGAGGGGGCGACCACAAGTGCCGGGTGCTTCTGGCCACCCCCTCCGAACCTCCTCCGGGAGGAGCAGGTGATTTAGGCGATGCAAGAAGCGTGCTACTTGCCCGGCAGCTTGTCGTCGATGCCCTTCACGTAGAAATTCATGCCGAGGATCTGGCCGTCGTCGAGATTGGCGCCGCCCTTGCACTCGACCGGCTTGCCATCCTGCCCAACGACCGGGCACTTGAACGGATGCAGCTTGCCCGCGGTGATTGCGGCCTGGGCATCCTCGGCGATCTTCTTCACGTCGTCGGGCATGTTGGTGTAGGGCGCCATCGCGAACATGTGGCTGTCGAGGCCGCCCCAGCTGTCCTCGGATTTCCAGGTGCCGTCGAGTTCCGCTTTGACCCGGGCGATGTAGTACGGACCCCAGGTATCGAGGATCGAGGTCAGCTGGGTCTTCGGCCCGAACTTGATCATCTCGGAATCCTGGCCGAAGGCGAGCTTGCCGCGTTCGCTGGCAATCTGCATCGCAGCGGGCGAATCCGTGTGCTGCATGATGATGTCGGCGCCCTGGTCGATTAGCGCCTTGGCGGCGTCGGCTTCCTTGCCCGGGTCGAACCAGGTGTTGGCCCAGATGATCTTGACCTTGATGTTCGGGTTGATGGTCTGCGCGGCGAGGATCGTCGCGTTGATGCCGGAGACGACCTCGGGAATCGGGAACGAGCCGATATAGCCGAGCACGCCGGACTTCGACATCTTGGCCGCGATCAGGCCCTGGATGTAGCGGCCCTGATACCATTTAGCCGAATAGGTCGACATGTTGGGGTTGCGCTTGTAGCCGGTCGCGTGCTCGAAATGCACGTTCGGATATTTCTTCGCGACCTTCAGCGTCGGATCCATGTAGCCGAACGAGGTGGTGAAGATCAGCTTGTTGCCGGCGCGGACGAGCTGTTCGATGGAGCGCTCGGCGTCGGGGCCTTCAGGCACGTTTTCGAGAAAGGTGGTCTCGATCTTGTCGCCGAGATCCTTCACTAGCGCCTGGCGTGCCAGCTCATGCTGATAGGTCCAGCCGAGGTCACCGACCGGGCCGAGGTAGATAAATCCGACTTTCAGCTTGTCGGCTGCGGAGGCTGCACTGACGCTCCCGGCAAGCAAGAGCCCGGCAGCCAGCGCAAGAAGTGATTTCCTCATCATCAATCTCCAAATGTCAGGGGAAAGCCACGATCCGCAACGTGCGCGCCCCATCGCGCACGGTGTGGAAATGAAACTCAGCGGTCAGGCACGAACACGGTGCCAAGCGCAGCCGGTGCGGTCGATCCACCCGTGCGCGCGCGGGAGAGCAGGACCAGGACGACGACAGTCGCAAGGTAAGGCAGCGCCGACATCAACTGCGAGGGAATGCCGACGCCCCAGCCCTGCGCGTGCAGCTGCAGGATCGTCACCGCGCCGAACAGATAGGCGCCCACCACGAGGCGGCCCGGCCGCCAGGACGAGAACACCACCAGCGCCAGCGCGATCCAGCCGCGTCCCGCGGTCATGCCCGGAATGAAGAACGGCGTATAGGCGAGCGGCAGATAGGCACCGGCAAGTCCGGCGCAGGCGCCGCCGAACATCACCGCTAAGGTGCGGATGCGCAGCACGGGATAGCCGAGCGCATGCGCGGAGACATGGTTGTCGCCGCAGGCGCGCAGGATCAATCCTGGCCGCGTGCGGTACAGGAACCACCAGACGCCGACGACCAGCGCCAGCGAGAAATAGACAAAGGCGTCCTCGCCGAACAACACGCGGCCGACCAGCGGAATATCGGTGAGACCGGGAATATTGAGATGTCGCGCCGGGGTGATGCGCTCGCCGACGAAACCGGCGCCGATCAGGCCGGAGAGTCCGACGCCCAGGATGGTCAGCGCAAGACCCGTTGCAACCTGGTTGACCGCAAGTCCGAGCGCCATCAGTGCGAAGACCAGTGACATCAGCGTGCCGGCGACGATGCCAAACAGTGCGCCAATGAAGATCGAGCCGGTCAGCCACGCACCTGCAAAGCCACACGCGGCACCGACGATCATCATGCCCTCGACGCCGAGATTGAGTACGCCGGAGCGCTCGGTCACGAGCTCGCCGGTCGCCGCGATCAGGAGCGGCGTCGAAGCGGCGAGCACTGCGAGAATGATGGCTTCAATGAGTTCCACGAGCCACCTGTCGGTTCGGGAAGACCAGCTTGAAGCGGTAGAGAATGAGGGAATCGCAGGCGAGCACGTAGAACAGCAGGATGCCTTGAAAAACCTTGGTGACGTCCAACGGGATCTTCATCGCGATCTGCGCCTGCTCGCCGCCGATAAAGGTCAACGCGAGAAAAAGGCCTGCAATTAATATTCCAAGGGGGTTCAACCGGCCGAGAAAGGCCACGATGATCGCCGTAAAACCGTAACCCGGCGAGATGCCGGGCTGGAGATGTCCGACCGGACCCGCGACCTCGATGATGCCGGCGAGGCCGGCCAGCGCGCCCGAGACGGCGAAGGTCAGGATGATCAACTGGTTGGAATTGAAGCCGCCGAACCGCGCGGCGCGAGGCGCCGCACCGACCACGCGAATCTCGAATCCCTTGATGGTGCGCCCGAGCAGGATCGCCACCGCCGCGACGACGAGAAGGGCGATGATGGAGCCGAGATGCAGCCGGCCGCCTTCGATCAGCAGCGGCACCGTTGCGACCGGATCGAACTCGGCGGTGGTCGGGAAGTTGAAACCGTGTGGATCGCGCCAGGGGCCGCGCACGAGATAGTCGAGAAAGAGATCGGCGACATAGACCAGCATCAGGCTGGTCAGGATTTCGCTGGCGCCGAACTTCACCTTGCAGATTGCCGGGATCAGTGCGTAGAGCGCGCCCGCCGCGGCGGCGAGCACGAGCATGACCGGCAGCACCCAGACGCCGGCGTCGGTGCCCTGCGTCTTCACCGCAATCCAGCTTCCGGCGACTGCACCAATCAGGAACTGCCCTTCGGCGCCGATGTTCCAGGCATTGGCGAGATAGCAGAGCGATAGTCCGATCGCGATCATCACCAGCGGAGTTGCCTTCACCGCGATTTCCTGGAGCGAATAGCTGTCGGTCAAAGGCGCGATGAAATAGGCGTGCAGGGCGAGCAGCGGATTCTTGCCGAGGATCGCGAACAGGATGACCATGGTCACGATCGTGAGGCCGATCGCGATCAGCGGAGAGATCAGCGCGATCGTGTTGGAGCGCTCGGCGCGCTTCTCAAGCACCAACTGCATGCGCGGCCTCCTTCGGCTCCAGCGTGCTGCCGCCCATCAACAGGCCGAGTTTTTCGCGCGTCGCCTCGCTGGTGGCGAGCGGTGCAGACAGATGGCCATGGAACATCACGGCGATGCGGTCGGCGATTTCCGCGAGCTCGTCGAGGTCCTGGCTGGTGACGAGCACGGCGGCGCCTGCGGTTGCGAGATCAAGCAGCGCCTGGCGGATGACGGCGGCAGCGCCGGCGTCGACGCCCCAGGTCGGCTGGCTCACCACCAGCACCGCGGGATTGCGCAGGATCTCGCGTCCCACAATGAACTTCTGCAAATTGCCGCCGGAGAGGGATGCTGCTTCCGGATCGCGCTTGGCCTTGCGGACATCGAACGTCTCGGTTGCGCGGTCGACCGTCTTCAGAGTGGCCGCAGTATCGATGAAGCCGTGATGGACCATGCCGCTGGCGGCATGCCCGGTGAGCAGCGCATTCTCCGAAAGTTTCATGCGCGGCGCGGTGCCATGGCCGAGGCGCTCCTCGGGAACGAAGGCCGCGCCGAGCTTGCGGCGCTGCGTGATCGAGAGATGGCCGGCAGCAAGGCCTTCGATCACGATCGTGCCGGGATCCTTCGACAGGCGTTCGCCGGACAGCGCGGCGAACAGCTCGTCCTGGCCGTTGCCGGCGACCCCGGCGATGCCGAGGATCTCGCCGCCTTTCAGCTCGAACGAGATGTGCTCGAGCCGCACGCCATGCGCCTCGCCGGGCGCGAGCGAGAGATCGTTGACGACGAGGCGCGGCACCGTGGTCTGCCGGCCGGCGGCCGCCTTCACTTCCTTGATCTCGCCGCCGACCATCATGCGCGCGAGCGAAGCGGCGGTCTCAAGCCTGGGATTGCAGGTCTCCACCTTCTTGCCGCCGCGCAGGATCGTTGCCGTGTCGCACAGGCGCTTCACCTCTTCGAGCTTGTGGCTGATATAGAGGATCGCGCGGCCTTCGGCCTTGAGCCGCTCCAGCACGATGAAGAGCTGGTCGGCTTCCTGTGGCGTCAGCACCGCGGTGGGCTCGTCAAGGATCAGGAATTGTGGATCCTGCATGAGCGCGCGAACGATCTCGATGCGCTGGCGTTCGCCGACCGACAATTGCCAGACCTCGCGTTTGGGATCGAGCGGCAATCCATAAGTCTTCGACACCTGCTCAAGCCGCGCCGACATGTCCTTGAAGGATTCTTTCCCGTCGAGGCCGAGCGCGACGTTCTCGGCGACGGTGAGATTGTCAAACAACGAGAAGTGCTGGAACACCATGCCGTTGCCGCGGCTGCGCGCTTCCGAGGGGCCGGACAGCACGATCGGCTGGCCCTGCCAGAAAATCTGGCCAGCGCTGGGCTGGATCAGCCCGTAGATCGCCTTGACCAGCGTCGACTTGCCGGCGCCGTTCTCGCCCAGCAGCGCGTGGATTTCCGTTGGCCAGATATCGATGTCGATGGCATCGTTGGCGAGGAAATCGCCATAGCGCTTGGTGAGCCCGACCGTCCTGAGGAGCGGGGACTCGCCGGAATGCAAGCTCTTAGCCGTGGGATCCAACATTCGCTGATGCGCTTGCATGGGGTGAAGTGCCTCAATACTGGGCTAGTTTGAACCGCCGCGTAAGGTGTGAAAAAGCGTCATCCCTTGCTCAACGCTTCGGCAGGCAAGTGGTGTCGGCGAGTCGCGGCTGTCGCCGGGAGGCGATCGTCCTCAAATGCCTGCCGAGCAGCCTTTGCAGTCCCGACTTGCGTGCGACGCGTGTTGCAAATTTGTGACGGCTCAAGCCAAATCGGAACCCGCTATGCAGGCTTGGCGTGAAGTTAAGCAGAGACGCGCCATCACGCGTATGCATTTGCGAACACCGCAACAGTAACTCCCGCCCATCTTGTCTGCCTCGTCCGCTCGACATGAAAAGGCGAGCGAAATCAAACGGGAATATCCGGCAATGGCCGCTCTCGCCTGACGTGTGGCGGTGAGGCTTGGCCTTCCAAATCCGCCAGTGAAACGCAGCACCCTGTGCAAACAAGCGGCATGCCTTGAAACAAGTTGAGGCTTCTCACTCCGGGAGATCGGCGCAAGTGTCGCACCCAAGGGACGTTCATTTTTACGTGTCCAAACTTGGGGGTATTCGATGTCGTTTCGTATGAAGGCAGTTGCAGCGGCGGCGCTGTCACTTGCTACGCTCGCTACCGGTGGCATGGCTCAGGCAGCCGACTTGCCGGTCAAGGCTGCCAAGAAGGCGGCCGACCTTCCGTTCTTCCTGGTGATCGACGACCGCGTCACCTTCTCCTACATCTTCAATGCCTCGCAGCCCGGTGCGTTCACCAACACCAACGGTGTGATCAACGCCAAGACGACGAAGCAGGTCTACTCCTTCACCCACTTCGATGCCTGGACCTACGGCACCAACTTCTTCACCATCTCGATGTTCAAGTCGGACCACAACGATCCGGCAGGCCCCTGCACCGCCACAGGCGTGGTCGTTTCGCCGGCTGCGGGCTTCGCGGCGACGCCGACGAGCTGTGCCGGCGCGACAGAAATCTACGGCCTTTTCCGCTCGACCTTCGGCTGGAACGAGATCTTCAACACCAAGGCCTTCACGCAAGGCCCCCTGCACAACATCTCGTTCGAGGTTGGTATGGATGCCAACACGGAGAACCGGTATTTCGGCGCCGCCAAGCGCGACGTTGTCGCGGGTCTGCAGTTCGCCTTCGATCTTCCCTATAAGGGCTACTTCAACGTCGCGCCGCTGGTGTACTGGGAGTTCGCCAACCACAACTCCTTCTCGCAGTGCGGCGCCGGTTGGTCCGCTCCGTGTATTGCCGACGGCAACACGTCGTTCAAGCCGACCTGGGCGATCGAAACCAACTACTATATGGACCTCGGCTTCCTGCCGCAGAACATGCAGTATTTCTCGATCAGCGGCCGCGCGGCGTGGTACGGCAAGAAGGGCACCGACACTGAGCCGCTTCCCGCCAGCGTCGCCAACGGCGTCTATCCCACCAAGGTCGAGTTCAACTCCGAGCCAATCCGCCTGACCCTCGATGCCTCGAAGGCGATTTGGGGCGACAAGTACTCGCACTTCGTCGACGTCTGGGTCGCCTATCGCTACTGGCAGAACAAGTTCGGCCTCGATCACAACAATGCCTTTGCTTGCACCACCTTCGTCGGTGGTACGAAGGTGAGCACCGGATCCTGCACCGAGTCCTCGCTCTACTCCGGTATCACTGTGAAGTTCTAACCACCTGACACTCTTCAGGTGAATGACGATGACGCCGCGTCAAACCTCCGCGGCGTCATCTTCGTTTGGGGGCAAGAAGGTAGGGGATGAGCCGTGGGCGCAATCCGCTCTACGAAATTGAATTGGTGTTTGCTACTTCGTCCACACGCCATCGTGCAGCGCTTCGGCCTCGTCTTCGAGCAACGGCCCCGCAACGTCTGTCGGCCTCTGGCCACTGGCAAAGACCTCGCGGCAGGGCAGGTCTAGCGTCGGATTCTCCGGATGATCGCCGGTGATGCTGCGCAGGCGGTGTTCGCTGAGGCCATAGACGACTCGGCCGATGCCGGCCCAGTAGATCGCGCCGGCGCACATCGCGCAGGGCTCGGCGGAGGAATAGAGCGTGGCCTTCGCCAACACCTCGCGGCCGAGCGTGCGGCAGGCCTGCGTCGCGGCGAGACGCTCGGCATGCGCGGTGCCGTCGTGATCGGGCATGTAGCCGTTCTCGGCTTCGATCAGGACCTTGCCTTCCGCATCGACGACGATGCAACCGAAGGGATGGTTGCCGTGGGTGAGGGAACGGCGGGCGACCGCAAAGGAAAGGCGCAGGAAGTGCTCGTCGCGCTCGGACCCGCCGCTCATCGCTCTTCCCTGGTCAATGCCCCGCCATATGCCGGCCGACCACGGTGAGATCGGCTTCGCTGGTCCGTGCTTCATACACGAATTCGCCGTGGAACATCACCACCAGCCGATCGGAGAGTTCAAGGAGTTCGTCGAGGTCCTCGCTGACCAGCAGCACCGCGGCGCCGCGGTTGCGCGCGGCCATGATCTCGGCATGGATTTGCGCCACCGCTGCGAAATCGAGCCCGAAACAGGGATTGGCTGCGATCAGCACCTCGACGGCGCCGCCGAGTTCGCGCGCCAGCACGGCGCGCTGGACGTTGCCGCCCGACAGTGCCGAGATCGGCGTGTCGGGCGTGCGGGTCTTGATCTTGTACTGGGCGATCTTCTTCCTGGCGTCGACGCGGAAGGCACCGCGGTTGAGCCACCAGCCGAAGCTAGCGAAAGGCGCGCGGTCGAACTCGCGAAAGGCGATGTTGTTGGCGACGCTCATGCCGCCGACACATGCGTTCTTCAACGGCTCCTCCGGCAGGAGTGACATGTTGTGCCGCCGCATCTCCTCGCGGCTGGCGTGATAGGGATCGCCGGAGACACGGATCTCGCCACTCTCGGCTTCGCGCTGGCCGGCCAGCACCTCGACGAGCTGGCGCTGACCGTTGCCGGAGACGCCGGCGATGCCGACGATCTCGCCGGCGCGGACCGTGAGGGAGACATCATGAACGGCGATGGCGCCGGCGTCGTCGCGCGCGCGCATCTTCGCCAGCTCCAGCCTCGCCTTGCCGGCCTCTCCGGTGCGGGGCGGCTGCACCGTCAGCTCCTCGGCGCCGATCATGGTGCGCGCCATCGCGTCCGGCGTCAGTTCGGACACCTTGCCGGCACCGGCGAGCTTGCCGCGGCGCAGGATCGTGACGTCGTCGGCGAAGGCCATGACCTCGCGGAACTTGTGCGTGATCATCAGGATGGTCAGCTCGCCCTTGACCACCATGTCGCGGAGCATGCCGAGCACCTCGTCGGCTTCCGCAGGCGTCAGCACCGAAGTCGGCTCGTCCAGGATCAGGAAGCGGCGCTTCAGGTAGAGCTGCTTGAGGATCTCGCATTTCTGCCGCTCGCCCGCGGAGATGTCGGCGACTTTTGAGCTGAGCGGTACCTTGAATGGCATGCGCGCGAGAAAGGCCTCGAGCTCCTTCATCTCTTTCGGCCAGCTCACGACAGCCGGCACGTCATCGCGCGCCAGCACCAGATTTTCGGCGACCGTCATCGCCGGCACCAGCGTGAAATGCTGGTAAACCATGCCGAGGCCGAGGGCGTGGGCGTCCTTTGGATTGCCGATCGCCTGTTCGCGGCCCCCGACGAGGATGTCGCCTTCGGTGGCGTGATAGTAGCCCATGATGCATTTGACCAGGGTCGACTTGCCGGCGCCGTTCTCGCCGAGCAGCGCATGGAACGAACCCGGCCGCACTTTCAGCGCGACATTGTCCAGCGCCAGGAAATCACCGAAGCGCATGGTCATGGCGATGGCATCGACGCCGAAGGCGCCCGATGGCGGCGGCGTTTCGCCGACGATCACGAAATCGCTCCGATGAAAGCGTCGGACGTCGAGACCGCGCCGAACACGCCGCCCTGCATCTTGATCATCTTCAGCGCGTGGTCATGGTTGCTCTTGTCGGTCGCGCCGCAGCAATCGTGCAGCAGCACGCATTCGAAGCCGCGGTCGTTGGCCTCGCGCATGGTGGTGTGAACGCAGACGTCGGTAGTGATCCCAGTGAGCACGATGTTCTCGATGCCGCGCACGCGCAGGATCAGCTCCAGATCGGTGGCGCAGAACGAGCCCTTGCCGGGCTTGTCGATGATGGGTTCGCCGGGCAGCGGCGCGAGCTCCGGGATGATGTCCCACCCGGCCTCTCCGCGCACCAGGATGCGGCCGCAGGGGCCCGGATCGCCGATGCCGGCGCCGATCTGCCGGGACCGCCAGCGCTTGTTGGCGGGCAAATCCGAGAGATCGGGACGGTGGCCTTCGCGGGTGTGGATGATGTGAAAGCCTTGGCCCCGCATGGCCGTCAGCAGTCTCTTGATCGGCTCGATTGGCGCCCGCGTCAGTGAGAGGTCGTAGCCCATCTTGTCGACATAGCCGCCGACGCCGCAGAAATCGGTCTGCATGTCGATGATGATGAGCGCGGTATTCTCGGAACGGAGATCGCCGCTATAGGGCCAGGCATAGGGCTCGGACTTGATGGTGCGCTCGGGCATGATTTCGCTTCCTAGCGGGTGATCGACAATTCGGCCGGGGCTCCGGTCAGCGTGCGTTTCGGCGAGCAGGTGATGATCATGATCGCCAGCGTCAGGATGTAGGGGGCGGCGTTGAAGAGGTGGTAGCCGGAGGTGACGCCGACCGATTGCAGCGCCGGGCCCAGTGCTGCAGCACCGCCAAAGGCGAGCGAGGCCCACAGACAGAGCAAGGGATCCCAGCGCGCGAAGATCACGAGTGCAACCGCCGTAATGCCCTGGCCCGAGGACAGGCCCTCGTTCCAGCTTCCGGGATAGAACAGCGACAGGAAGGAACCGCCGATTCCGGCAAGGAAGCCGCCGACCATGGTTGCGCGCAGGCGGATCAGCAGCACGGAGTGGCCCATCGCACGCGCGGCGTCCGAACTCTCGCCGGCGGTGCGGATCAGGAGGCCCCAGCGCGTAGTCCGGAAGGCCCAGTAGAGAATTGGGGCGAGCGCGACGCCGATCAGGAACAGCACGTTGACCCGTAGGGCCGCGCGCACCTGCGGAATATCGCTCCACCAGCCGAAATCGATTGCGGGCAGTCGAGGTGCCGTCGGCTCGATCAACGGTTTGCCGAGGTAGAAAGCTAGTCCGGTGCCGAACAACATCAGCGCGATGCCGACCGCGACGTCGTTGACGCGCGGCAGCGAGCAGATGCCGGCATGCAGCGCGCCCAGAAGCGCACCGGTGATGCCAGCGGCGAGCACGCCCAGCCACGGCGATCCCGTGAGATAGGAAATGCCATAGGCGCTCATCGCGCCCATCACCAGCGTGCCTTCGAGGCCGAGATTGATGCGGCCGGAGCGCTCGGTGATGCATTCGCCCAGGCTCACGAACAGGAACGGGGTCGAGACGCGAATGGCGCCGCCGAGCACGGCGAGCGGGACGGTCCAGAGTCCGATCGAGCCGTCTGCCATTTCAGGACTTTCCCTTCAGAAACCCGATGCGGCCGTAAAGCGCATCGCTGGCCAGCACGAAGACGAAGATGATGCCTTGCAGCACCAGCACGGATGCATCCGGTAATCCGAGGCGGCGCTGCAACAGCCCGCCGCTGGCGCTGATACCACCGAGCAGGATCGCGACGGGGATAATGGCGAGCGGATTTTGTCGCGCCAGGAAGGCGACGAGAATCCCTGTAAAGCCGTAGCCTGCGGCGAGGTTGGCGTTGGTGCGCCCCTGCACGGCGGCGACCTCGACCATGCCGGCAAGGCCAGCGGCGCCGCCGGCGAGGAAGCAGATGGTCAGGATCAGCTTGCTGACATTGAGGCCGACGATCTTCGCAGCGCGGATGTTGCCGCCGGCAACACGCGCGGCGAAGCCGAACACGGTGTGATAGATCAGGATATAGGCGGCGATCGCGGCGATCAGGCCGAACACGAGACCCCAATGCACGTCGGTGCCGGGGATCGATCCGATCAAGTTGGCCGCGCCGATCTCGCGGGTTGACGGCTTGTTGAGGCTCGCGGGGTCGCGCATCACGCCTTCGACGAGATGGTTGAGGACCGCGAGTGCGATGTAGACGAGCAGCAGGCTCGAGATCGTCTCGTTGACGCCGCGATATTGCCGCAGCGCGCCCGAAAGCATGACCCACAGGCCGCCGCCGATCACGCCGGCGACGATCATGGCGATCTGCACGATGAGCGGCGGCATGCCCTGAAGCACCAGTGCTGCGCTGGTTGCCGACAGCGCGCCGATCAGGAGTGCGCCTTCGCCGCCGATGATGACCATGCCAAGCTGTGCGGGCAGCGCCGTGCAGAGTGCGGTAAGGATCAGCGGCGCCGCGCGCGTGAGTGTGTTCTGCCATGAGAACCAGGTGCCGAACGCGCCGTAGTACATGTAGAAATAGAGGTCGAGCGGGCTCTTGCCGAACATTGCGACGAAGATGCCGAAGACCCCGAGCGCGCCGGCCAGCGCCGCGCCCGGGATCAGGATATATTCGATCGCTCCGCCGTGACGTTGGAGGAATCCCGGATCGGCGGCCGGGGCCACCGTCCCGACCGCTTCAACGAGATCCGCAGCTTCCGTCGTCACGAAGTTGCCCCGACCACGCCCTCCACGAGATAGTCCATCTTCTCGAGCTCGGGATCCTTCTGGCCGCGATCGGTGCCGGCTGCGATCACCGTCTTGCCCTTGTTGTCGACCAGGCCTCCCTTGAAGATGGCGTAGCCGTCACCGGACAAGAACTTGGCCTTGACGTCGTCGGCGTGCTTGCGCGCCTCGGCCGAGACCGCTTCGCCATAGGGCGAGGTCTTGACGATTTCCTCCTTGAGGCCGCCGCGATAGAAGTTCGGGATGCTCTCGCCGGCGGCGATCATCTTGACGAACTTGGGGTACAACGCTTCCCAGTTCCACTCGGCTCCCGTGAGATACGCCTTTGGCGCGAGTGGCGACTGGTTGACGTGATAGCCGCACACCATGGCGCCCCGGCGCGCGGCGTTCTCGACCATGGTCTTCGGACCGTCGACATGGCAGGTGAGGACGTCGACGCCCTGGTCGATCAGGCTGTTGGTGGCCTCGGCTTCCTTGACCGGCATCGACCAGTCACCGGTGAAGATGACCTGCGTAGTGGCCTTGGGATTGGCAAGCCTCGCGCCGAGCGCGAAGGCGTTGATGTTGCGCAGCACCTGCGGGATCGGCTTGGCGGCGACGAAGCCGAGTTTGCCGCTCTTGGAGCTATAGCCGGCGACGATGCCCGAGATATACTGGGCTTCATCGATATAGCCGAAATAGCTGCCGGCGTTCTTTGGGTCCTTGTCGCTCCACAGGCCGCCGCAGTGCTCGAAGTGCAGCTTCGGGAATTTGTTGGCCATCTTGACCATGTGCGGATTGTAGTAACCGAACGAGGTCGGGAAGAGCAGGGTGGCACCGTCGAGATTGATCATCGACTCGATCGTCTTCTCGACCGCGTCGGTCTCCGGCACCTTCTCTTCTTCCACGACCTTGAGGCCGGGAATCTTCTTCAGCGCCGCCGCGCCCTGCGCATGCGCCTGATTGTAGCCGTAGTCGTCGCGCGAGCCGACATAGATGAAACCGATCGTCGTCTCGGCCGCAAAGGACGGGCGGGCGCCGGCCGCCGCGCCGAGCGTGAGGGCCGCACTGCCCTGCAACAAATGACGTCGTGAGATCCTGCCAAATTCCATTGCTTGCTCCCCTTGGCGGATGCACCGCCTCATCTCGCGCTGCGCCGGTCTGGCGGAGCCCGGGATCAATTGTCGCAAGCTTCGTGCCAGAGGTTGCCGAGAGAGAATCTTTGATTAAGCCATTGAAATAAATTAGGTATCTTCGGCAATTCGAGCTTGATCAGGAAAGCAGCAGATGAAATTATAGGCAATATTTTATAGTTGTATGCAATGGAGTTAAGCAGTCTTAACCGGCCTGGACATGTGCATGACGAGGGCCGGGTGGTCTGCCGGCGACCGCATTCATGCTAACCACGCGCTGATTGGAACGGTGTCGGCCGCGTGATTTCGCTGGCACCGAACTTGAATCGATTGCGCCAGGACCGCCGTCGCCGCGGTCCCAAGAGATGGAAAGCTCGCCGAGATGGCTGCTGGTAACGCCGTTCACACTGGTTCGCTCGGCGAAGAGATCGTGCGAGGGATCAATGAGCTCGCGGCGATCTCGGAAGAAGGCGACAAGCTCACCCGCATCTATCTGACCAGCGAGCTGCGCAAGGCGGCGGACCTCATCCTGAGCTGGATGCGCGACGCCGGCATGAGTGCGCGTCTCGACGCGATCGGCAATGTCTGCGGGCGCTATGAAGGCGAGCGGCCGGGCGCGCCCTCCCTGATGCTCGGCTCGCACTACGACACCGTGCGCGATGCCGGCAAATGGGACGGGCCGTTGGGCGTGATCACGGCGATCGCCTGCGTCGCCGATCTCAACCGCCGCGGCAAGCGCCTCCCGTTCGCGATCGAAATCGTCGGTTTTGCTGATGAGGAAGGGGTGCGCTTTGCTTCGACCTTGCTCGGCAGCCGCGCGGTCGCCGGCACCTTTGACGAGAGCGCCCTCAACACACGCGACCGCGATGGCGTGTCCATGCGCGACGCGCTGGTGCAGTTCGGGCTCGACCCCGATCATATTGGCGCGGCCGCGCGAGCCCGGCGCGAACTGCTTGCCTATCTCGAGCTGCACATCGAGCAAGGGCCGGTGCTGGAAGCACAAAACCTGCCCGTCGGCGTGGTCACCGCGATTGCGGGCGCGACACGGCTTGCCGCGCGGCTGACCGGCATGGCGGGGCACGCAGGCACGGTGCCGATGGCGCTCAGGCGCGATGCGTTGGCGGGCGCGGCCGAATGTATCGGCGCGATCGAACAGTTTTGCCGCACCGACGAGGACGGACTCGTCGGCACCGTCGGCTACATCCAGGCGAGGCCCGGCGCGACCAACGTCATTCCGGGCGAGGTGTCGTTCACCATCGACATGCGGGCACCGACCGACATGCACCGCAAGCGCGCGGTCGCCGATGTCGTCAGGCAGATCGAAGCCATCGCAAAGCGCCGTCAACTGTCGCTTCAGCTCGACGTCACCCACGAGAACCGCACCGCGCCGTGCGCGCCCTGGCTGAAGGAGCAGATCGCGCAGGCAATCAAGGCGGAGGGGTTTTCCGTGTTCGAGCTGCCGAGCGGGGCCGGGCATGATGGCATGGCCATGATCGATATTGCCGATGTCGGCATGATCTTCGTCCGCTGCCGCAGCGGCATCAGCCATCACCCGGACGAGCATGTCGAGCTAGCCGACGCCGATGCCGGCGCGCGGGTGTTGCTGCGGCTGATCGAGAATTTTCGGCCCCGGCAAGGCTAAACTGAGCCCGCAAGTCACGGGATAGAGACACGAATCAGACAGGTCTAGAGCCGCGACGGCCTCCCGCCGAACCACGAGACACCATTCGACGGCGCCTATGAACAGCGGCATCTCTTTTCCATCCCATCGCGAAAACCGATTTTACCAGGGTGTGGCGGCGCCCTTCGTCGCCAACGCGCTCCAAGCCGTGAACTTTCTCGGTGATCGATTCCTGAGGCAGTCGCATCATCCGTTCACGGCCATCGAGGACCTTTACCGGCACTCGATGGACAGCGCCTTTGCGGTGACTGAGTCCTTTCTCGTCACGGGCGCGCCGCACGCCTCTGCGTATTATCCGCGCGACTTTGCCTGGTTCTATCCCGACGTCCTCGACCCCGACACCATCATCGATTCGCAGGATGCGGTGCGGCGGGCTCGTCTGCTCGACAAGAGCGTCCGCCTGCTGCTGGAAGCGGTTCGCGCCAACGTCGTCACGACGACGATCGTCCCGGCTGGGCGCGCCAGGTATCTTGGCGTGAACTATTTCTCGCGCCCCTCGGATACGCTGCTCGGCATTCTGGCCGGCCTGCGGCAGATGATCTCTGCCGAGGAGAGAGGGGCATCCTATCTGGCGATGTCGCAATGCGCGCATGCCGGCCGCCTGCTGCTGGCCGAATCTTGCGGTGATCTGAAGCGCGCGATCCTCCAGCTCGCAAGCGAGCTCGAACCGTTCAATGATGATGGCTCCACCTATTTGCTGTGCGACGCCAGTGCTCCGCGCTCCGCGGCAACGGACACGCGCGCCGAGCGCAGGCGTTTCGTCACCAATGCCTGCGTTCACACGACGTACGTGTGGGGCGTGCAGCTCGGAATCGTCAACGAGAACGAGCTGAAGCGGCTGCTCGGACGCGACCTGGCGCAGTACAAGAGGGACCTGCTCCGCCTGTTCGGCAAGGGCGGCCATATCAGGCATTCTCTTGATGGCCCCACGGGCTCGCCGGTGTCCTCGGTCGCGCTGGATTTCGTCAATGTGCATCGCGGCTTCTGGGATATGAGCGAGGAAAGCGAGCGCGCGCTGTTCGCGGCCACGGCGGATCTGATCATTGCGGAGCCGCGCTTTCGCATCCCCGGCACATTCCACTTCCTGGTGTCCGCGGATAATCCGCGGAATAAGATGATCCACAAGATCGCGGCTCCCGCCTACCAGGGACGGTCCTCCTGGCCGACGTTCAACGTCGAGTTCGCGGATCGCATGCTGGAGTACGACGAATTCTCGGGGAGCAATACTTACCGTTCCTGCGCCCAGGGAATTCTGAAGGACATTCGCACCGCGACCCAAGTCCACGGCGGCTATCAGGAACTGATCTCGGAGCAGGGCCTGAAATATCGCACCTGGGCCTACAAGGGCGCCGTGGCCCACTCCTGGTTTCCGCGTTTCCTCTCCGTCTGGAGGAGAGCGCATGGAAGGCCGCTCCTCCAGTGGAATGACTGAACGGCGGTCATTACCCCGCCGTCATGTCCACGAGTTCGCCGCCGTCGAGGACCTTGGCCGCCTTGGCGCGGTCGAGGTCGCCTTCCCAGGCGGCCACCACCACGGTGGCAACGCAGTTGCCGGTGAGGTTGCCGACCGCGCGAGCCATGCCGATGAACCAGTCGACCGACAAGACCAGCACGAGGCCGATCGCAGGGATGCTCGGCACCGCGTTCAGCGTCGCCGCCAGAATCACGATCGCGGAGCCCGGTACGCCATGCGCGCCCTTCGAGGTGATCAGGGAGACGCCGAGCACCAGCAGGAGGTCGCCGAATGACAGCGGCGTGTTGGTCGCCTGCGCGATGAAGACGACCGCAAGCGTCAGGTAGATCGAGAACGCGTCGAGATTAAAGGAATATCCGGTCGGGATCACCAGGCCGACCACGGAATCCTTTACGCCCATCCGCTCCAGCTTCTTCATGATCTGCGGCAGCACGGCGTCCGACGAGGCGGTCGCGAGCACGATGGTCAACTCCTCGCGCAGGTAGGCGAGGAATTTGAGGATGTTGATGCCGGCGAGCGCCATGACGCCGCCGAGCACGCCCAGCACGAAGATGCCGACCGAGACGTAGAACAGCGCCACCAGTGAGACGAGCTGCTTGAGCGAGCCGACGCCGTATTTGCCGACGGTGTAGGCGACTGCGCCGAGCACGCCAAGTGGAGCGACGCGGACGATAAGCCCCATGACGCGGAACAGTACGGTTGAGGCGGCATCGATCATCGAGGTGACGAGCTTGCCTTTCTCACCGCCGACCAGTGCGAGGCCTACGCCGAACAGCACGGCGAAGAACAGCACCTGGAGCACGTCGTTGCGCGACAACGCGTCGAACGAGGTGCTCGGGATCACGTTGAGGAGGAAGGAGCCGATGCCGCCGCCCTGAAGCTTGTGGGCGTTGTCGGCATAGGTATTGAGGGCCTTGGCGTCCAGCGTCGAAGGGTCGATGTTCATGCCGTGGCCGGGGCCGAAAGTGTAGGCCAGGATGAGACCGACCACGAGCGCGACTGTGGTCATCACCTCGAAATAGACCAGCGCCTTGACGCCGACCCGTCCGACCTTCTTGAGGTCGCCCGCACCGGCAATGCCGTGCACGACGACGCAGAACACGATCGGCGCCACGATCATCGAAATCAGCTTCAGGAAGGCGTCGCTCAGAATCTTGAGCGAGATGGCAAAATCCGGCGCGGCCACGCCGAGAATGATGCCGAGGATCAGCGCGGCCAGGACCTGGACGAACAGCGATGTATAGAGCGGCTTTGGCTCGGCAGCCGGGGCCGCGGCAATGGTCGACATGGTGACTCCCCCATTTTGACGACGTCTCGATCGTCGAAAGGAGCAACTAGCGTGCCAGATTGTCGCGGTTTCCGCTGAGGAGGAGGTCTATTTGGTCGCTTTTGCGGTGCGACTGGGCATCCGCATCGGCACCGGGCCACCGTTCGAGCTGCCATCGGTCACATGGACAGGCGATTTTGCGGTGGTACCGTCATGTTCCGCACGGGGGTGGCCGTGTCACGCCGCCAGATCCAGCAGCCGACACGATCCGCGTACCAGCACCTTGCGTCCATTCGGCGTCATGACCGGCACACCGTCGCAGACGACGACAAGACCGAGCTTGACGAGGCTCCCGATGAGATAGGCCTTGGAAAGGCGACCGTTCGACACCGGGTTGCGAAGCGCCTTCAGAACATCCCATTGGTCCGGCGAAAGATCGAAGTCGATGTCGTTGCTCATGTTGCCTCAAGCGGTAGTGCCGTTCGTGCGCCTCTGTTAGAGGCGCTGCATGAAGACCGTGCGACGACAATGAGTCGGGAATTCGGTGAGGTGTTTAGAACTCCTCTTCACAAATTGCTGCACGCCATTGCGCCACAAGCGTTAAGACCGCTCGATCACGAGGACCGTCCGGAGCCTCGATCACATATTGATGATGTGGGCTTCATATTGGTCGGCGAACCACCGCACTGCACGGGAAGCGCTGCTGTCCCATTCTGCGTCGCAATATGCACAGAAATCATGAGACGAACGGTTCGGGATTCTGTACGCTGATTCACGGGGAATGGCTTCACAGGGCAGGAGTGGAGTGCATGAACAGACTAGTCGAAATTCGTAGTCAGGAATCCCTGTGCCGGGAGCGCGCCGCGCTTGATTTCCAGCGCCGGGTTTTCTGGCTTGCGCAAGCTCAGGAATGGGAGCAGCGCGCGCTTGACGAGATCGCCTATCATTTCCGGGAGTGCAATGTGGCTCAGACGGAGCTGATGCGAAACTGACGTCGGCTTGGGTAAGGCCTACTGATAAGTCGCCACAATATCGGACACCGCGCGCTCGAGCTGCTGCGCGGTGGCGCACTGGCGCACCACGCTGCAGAAGGTCGCATAACGCGGCATCTCGGAATCGCCAAAGCCCCAGGCGAGACGTCCTTCGGGATTGAGCCACACCAGTCGCTTCGAGCGCTCAGAGATGCGGCGCAGGATGTCGGCGCGCGGATCGAGATTGTTGCTGCGGGCATCGCCCAGCACGATCACCGTGGTCTGCGGCGTCAGCGTGCTCATAAACTCCTTGTCGAAATCGGCCAGCGAAGAGCCGTAGTCGGAGGAGCCGAAGCCGACCTTGGACATGATCTCGGCCATCGCCTCTTCCGGCGGTTTCGATTCCAGGACGTCGCTGACTTCGATCAGATGCGAGGAGAAGGCGAAGGAATGGACGTCGTCGACCACCTCGTGCAGCGAGTGGATCAGGAGCAGGAAGAAATCCGAGACCTGCGCGACCGAGCCCGAGACGTCGCAGAGCGCCACGATCTTCGGCCGGTCGCGATGCTTGCGCTTCCAGGCCGTGAGAAAGGGGATGCCGCCCCAGGCGGCGTTGCGGCGCAGCGTGCGGCGGACGTCGAGATGACCGCGCCGCTGGCGCTTGCGTGGCTTCGAATAGCGCTCGCGCAGGCGCCGCGCGATCTGGCGGATGAGAGCGCGCATTTCCGCGACATGGCGCCGCTCGATGCGGGCAAGCGGCGCGTTGCGCAGAATCTCGTTGCGGAGGTTTTCAGCCTCCTCGCGGGCATAGAGCGCAAGCCCCTGCGCGACAGTGTCGCGAACGGCGTCGCGCAAGCCATCGAGCGCGGCGCGAAGCCGCTCGGCCAGTGCCGGATTGGTCGCGGTCAGCTCGTCGAGATCGTCGCGTAGCCGCTGGAGCCCCATGGCGTCGAGGATGCGGCTGGAGAAGATGCCGCGCTGGGTGGAGTAGCGGATGTCGGACAGGGAGGCCGCACCTGAGGCGCTGGCGATCGCGGCGGTGATCGCGTTGCGATCCTGCGACAGCAGCATTTGCGCCAGGGGGCCCAATTCTGCGGGAGGCGAACCGCCGCTCGCATCGCTGGCCTCGCCGGATGACGGAGATTGATCTGCGTCCTCCGAAACATCGTTGCTGTCGGCTTCAGGCTGTTCCTGCCGCGGCTCCGGCTGGCTGAAGAACAGATCGAAGCAGTCACCAAGCGCAAGCTTTTCGTCCTGCGACTTGGCGAGCGTCAGAAGGAGCGCATCGCGCAGAATGGTCCGGTCGGAAACGCCGACCTGCGCGA
Organism: Bradyrhizobium sp. 62; assembly: GCF_023073035.1. Classification (NCBI taxonomy): domain Bacteria; kingdom Pseudomonadati; phylum Pseudomonadota; class Alphaproteobacteria; order Hyphomicrobiales; family Nitrobacteraceae; genus Bradyrhizobium; species Bradyrhizobium sp. 62. The sequence goes on along the minus strand of NZ_JADPIT010000013.1, from coordinate 145,962 downwards.
CCGCACGCATCGCATCGATGCTTTCGGCCGGCGAGACATGGACCCCGGCGCCCCGTGCCGCACGGAAGAAGCGATGAATATTCTCGCGCATCGGCGTCAACCGAAGACGTTGGATCGTGCTGCCTTGGCAATGAAGGTCGTAATCTGAGGCTGAGCCGCCTCGATGTCGGCCTCGTATTTCAGAAGCACGTTGAGCGTGTCCTTGACGATCTCGGTGTCGAGCTCCGAGGCCTGCAAGAGCACCAGCACGCGTGCCCAGTCGATGGTCTCGCTGACCGAAGGCAGCTTCTTCAGGTCGAGCGAGCGGATTTCGTGGATGAAGCCGACCATCTGCCGCCGCAGCGTCTGCGAAATGTTGGGGACGCGGCTCTCGACGATGCGCTCCTCGAGCCGCTGCTCGGGAAAGCCGATGTGCAGATGCAGGCAGCGCCGTTTCAGGGCGTCGCCGAGATCGCGCTCGCTGTTCGAGGTGAGGATCACCGTTGGCGGCGTGATCGCGGAGACGGTGCCGAGTTCCGGAATCGTGACCTGGAAGTCGGAGAGAATTTCCAGCAGCAGCGATTCGAATTCCGCATCCGACTTGTCGATCTCGTCGATCAGGAGCACGCAGCCGCCCGGCTGCTCCAGCGCTTGCAGCAGCGGCCGCGGCTCGACGAACTCCTTGGAGAAGAACACGTCGCCGAAATCGTGGAGCTGATTAAGTGCAGCGTGCAAAGTCTGCGCGCCGCCCAGGACTTCGCCGAGCTTGTCCTTGAGGATCTGCGTGTAGAGAAGCTGCTTGGCGTATTTCCATTCATAGAGCGCCTTGGCCTCGTCGAGGCCTTCATAGCATTGCAGGCGGATCATCTTCAGGCCGCGCCAGGCCGCGATCGCCTTGGCAAGCTCGGTCTTGCCGACACCCGCGGGGCCTTCGACCAGGATCGGCTTCTCGATCTGTTGCGACAAATACACGGCGGTCGCGATCTGCCGGCTCGCGATGTAGCCTTGCGCGGCGAGGCCGCTCTCCACTGCCTCGATCGCTGTCGAGGGCTTCTGTTCAGCCACGAAAAGGCGCTCCCAAAGGTCTTGATTGAGGCTTGTTCTGCCTGCGTTCACGGCAAAGAACAAGCCTCGTTTGGGAGAGCCCAGACCCGCGCGAATGGGCGTTTTTTCCGCTCAGCGCAAATAGTCTAGCAGCCACCAGCCGCGCGATCAGTGCCGCAGCAACTCCGGCTTGCGGATCGTCTGTCTGACCTCGGCGCCGCAATCGGCGCATTCATAGACGAAGTCGATCTTGGCAAGACTCCAATGCGGTTCGACCTCGCGCACATACATTGGAAGGAACGCCGTGCAAGCAGGGCAAATCACAGGCGCGATCTCGATATCCTGATGATGCTGTACATAAGCTGGCATCTCGGCTCTCCTTCGCAGACGACCTCCAAACCCGCGCGAAGGCTACTGCCGGCTGGCGCAAGGCCGACATCAACTCTTTCGAACAGAGGCGGAACGGCGGAGGTTTGTCGTTCGCTGTGACATTCTTGTTACGTCTCTGTACTGTGACGGGCGGACCAAATACCTATTTCAAAAGCTCGATCCGGTATTCGGATTTTGACCTCAACGATAAGGGAGCAACGCCCATGACGCATGCCATTCGCTTTCACAAGGCTGGTGGTCCGGAAGTGCTGGTCTGGGAGGAGGTCAGTGTCGGCAAGCCCGGACCTGGCGAGGCGCGAATCCGCCATACCGCCGTCGGTCTCAACTTCGTCGACATCTACAACCGTTCGGGCCTTTACCCGGTGCAACTGCCGAGCGGGCTTGGCAGCGAGGCCGCTGGTGTCGTCGAGGAGGTCGGGCCCGGTGTCACCGATCTGAAGCCGGGCGATCGCGTCGCCTACGGCGCCTCGCCGCTCGGCGCCTATTCCGAGGCGCGGCTGATCCCGGCCGACCGACTGCTGAAGTTGCCCGACGGTGTCGACGACAAGACTGCGGCGGCGATGATGCTGAAGGGACTCACCACGCAGTATCTGATCCGGCAGACCTATCGTGTGAAGGCCGGCGACACTATCCTGCTCCATGCGGCAGCCGGTGGTGTCGGCCTGATTCTCTCCCAGTGGGCCAAGCATCTCGGCGCGACCGTGATCGGCACCGTCAGCAATGACGAAAAGGCCAAGCTCGCCAAGGCGCATGGCTGCGACCATGTCATCATCTATAGCCGCGAGGATTTCGTGAAGCGCGTGGATGAGATCACTGGCGGCAAGAAGGTGCCGGTGGTCTATGACTCCGTCGGCAAGGATACGTTCCTGAAGTCGCTCGACTGCCTCGCGCCGCTCGGCGTCGCCGCGCTGTTCGGTGCGTCGTCCGGCGCCGTCGAGCCGCTCAATCTCGGTTTGCTAGCGCAGAAGGGCTCGCTCTACGTCACCCGGCCGACGTTGTTCACCTACGCCGCCAAGCGTGAGAGCCTGGTCGCGATGGCAGGCGAGCTGTTCGACGTCGTCAAGTCCGGCGCGGTCAAGATCGAGGTGCACCAGACCTATCCGCTGAAGGATGCCGCCAAGGCGCATGCCGATCTCGCCGCGCGCAAGACCACGGGATCGACCGTCCTCACGGTGTGATCTCCGATCGGGCTGTGGCGCAGGCCGCTTGGCCTTGCGTCACGTCGGCTCGTGCTTACGCAGATCGTGGGCGTGATCGAGGCGGATAGCCTGTAAGTCGACTTCTTCGGGCCGGATCTCCGGGAGGGCCGCTTCGGCGAGGATGGCCTCGGTAATGTCCTCGACCGAGCTCTCCGCGATCTCGTGGATGAACGAGATGTTCCCATATTCACCTGAGGCAACGCGGGAAATGACCTCACGCCTGGTGATTTCAGGGTCGACGACCGCCTCGCGGCCGCGGCGCCCATAATCGATCATCACGACAAAATACTGCATGAAACGATCCTGCCGTGCCCCATGTCGGGCACGGCAGAGTATTTCCGAAAAACGGAATCAAGTCAAGGCGCATTTCGCAAAAACGGAAATTCCAGCCTACTTGCTCCTCTTGCGAGGGCGCGCCGACTTGGCGCGCAGCCGCTCCAGCTGCCCCTTGGGCATGGAGAGGCAGATCTCGCCGACCCACTCCAGTTTCACGCCGACGATCTGCTTGGCATTGAAGCTGCTGAGATTGACGACGGAGGGGGATTTGCCCCGCTCGATCGTCTTTAGATAGCGCTCGCCGGTCTTGAGCCGGACCACGGCCTCCTCGCCGTAGAAGCTCGACAGGGGATGGCGCTGGTCCTTGTAGACCACGATGACGTCGCCGCTCTCGTATTTGGGCAGCATCGAATCGCCCACGATCTCGAATGCGATGGTCTCCTCCATGATCGGAAAGGGCAGCGCGATGTCGCCTAGGCCTTCCGGGGGAACCTGCTCATAATCCGGCTCGATCACGGCACCGGCGCCGACGCGGCCCATGATCGGCGCGAGATTGAGTTCGAGATATTCCATGATCGGAATGATTTCCGAAGCCTTCACCAGGCGTTCACCGCCGAGGATCTCCGAGACCGCGCCGGGCCGTACGCCCATGGCAGCCGCCAGGCCGCCCTTGCTCTTGCCTGTCTTTTCCAGGCCCCGTTCGATCATTGCAGCGTCCAACATGGTGATTCCCTCGATTGTCCATCGTCCCGCCTCTTGTAATCCGAAATTCGGAATTGATGCAATTATGAATATCAGAATTATCGCTTGACTCTGACTTCGGAATACCGGAATGTGCGCTTCGCCTCGCGATCGTGCGATCGGAGGAGGCGCATCACAGGACAGCAGCATGGAACCGGGCCATTGGCCGTCGGAGCACTCCGACGCGCTTCGCGACTATTTTCTCAAGGGAATGTCTTATGCGGAGATCGGAAGACAGATTAACGCAAGGTTTGGAACGGCTTACACGCGCAACGCGGTGGTCGGCCGCGCCAAGCGGCTCGGGCTGGTCGTGCAGGTGCGGACGGCGAGCCCGTCGATCGTCCCAGTGTTGCCGTCTGGGGGCTGTCTTGTCCTGCCGCACCGCCCTACGGTGCTGAGCCTGCCGCCGAAATCTGCGATGAAGCCTGCCGCGCAGGTCAAATTGCGCTGCGTCGGCGTCCAGCCGCGCCTGGTCCCATTGGTCGAACTCGCTGGCGAGGACTGTCGCTATCCCTATGGCGGCGACAAGGACGGGGAGGAGATCACCTTCTGCGGCCATCCGCGTGAGCCGGGCTCGAGCTATTGCACGCCGCATGCGCGCCTGACGCGCCGCGCCGGAACTGGATCCGCTCGCGTCGCCGGCCCCGTCGTGCTGAGGCTGGTCTCTGCCGCCTGACCTGACGACCGCCCGTTCAATCGTCAATTTCGCAAGGAGTATCCGAGTGGCACGTGTCCGACGCAACAGGTCTTACAAACTGGCGGATGTCTACGATCGACGCTCGCGTGAGATACCGTTCAATGCGGAGATCGCGGAAGTCGAGGTGGACAATCCGCTGGCGCTCGACCCCGGCGAGAAGATCATGGCCGTGCGGTCGATCCGCAGCGATCCGCTCGGCCGGCTGCACGCGCACCATCAGATCGACGAGGCGCAGTATCGCGGCGGGCGCGCCTTCCAGAACGATTGGGAGAGGGCCGAGCGTGGCCCTCAGGCGATGGACCCGACCCGCGAATATGTCGATGGCGCGCGCACGCGCGAGCCGGTTACCGAGAGCCAACGTCAGGCGGTGCTGCGGCTGAACCGGATCGAGCGCGAACTCGGCACCGACGGTGCCGCGCTAGTGCACGACGTGTTGGTGCTGGGCCTGACCATGGACGAGATCGGCCAGCGTCGCGCCGTTCGTACGCAACGCTGGACCGACTATTTTTCCCGACGTTTTCGTGAATGCCTGGACCGGTTGGCACTGATCTACGGCTTTGCGACGGAAACGGGGACACGACGTGCAGGGCAACGCAGATGACAAGGGCGCGCCCCCGACCTCGGCCGCGGGCGCGCCGGTCTGCTGCTTAGGGATGCGGTAGGATCTGGTAGGTCGTGGTATACGGCTCGACCCGGAGCGACGCGTTGGCCAAAAGCCCGATTCTGGCGGTCGGCGCTTGCTGCAATTCGCCGTTCGGACCGCGATGCACGTTGTATTGCCAGACAGTGAGATCGCCCTTCTGTGCCAGAGCATGTGCAACGGCGCTGGCATCATTGCCGCCGAGCGCCTGAAGCTCCTCCGTTGACAATCCGACGACGATTTCGTCCTTGATGGTGACGATCTTGAACAGGTTCATCCTGGTCTCCTGCGCCCATGCGCCTTGTATCGAGAAGGTGAGAAGCGCGACTGCGGCGCTCTTGATGAGATCGCAGCGAGAAAGCATGCCGTCGTCCTTTGGTTCTGGGGCGCCGAATCGATCAATGCATCGGCCATGGCGCTCGTGATCTGCGTGGCTGTTTCGCCACCGCTTTGTCGTTTGCTCCTCAAAAACGGTTCACCGCCGGAAACAAATGCGGCCCGATGAATTCTGATGCGAAGAGGCGAGTCCAAGTCCAAGAGCTCGATGGGGCGGGTTTAGATGAATCCAAGCGCCATAGTCTGTCTCTTGGTTCAGAAGGCCGCGCTGTGGCCACCGATCCATGGCCCGAGATCGACGTCTATTTCGCGGACGATACAACCGCCGACGACGGACTCAACAATTACGTGCATAAGCTGAAGAGCACTGGTTCGGCTCCACCAATGTCCATTCACATCTGAAACAAGACGAAACAAGGCGTCGATTGACGGCGATCGAGGCTGCATGCCTGATCGATGACGCTTCTTGACGCAGGTGGGTGACGGCTGGCCATATTCCTGTTATCCGGAATTGCCGTGGCGCGATGCAGACGAAGCATCGCTGGGTCAACTGTTAGGCTTGCCGGAAGGGTTGTTTTTTGACATAGTTGCAACCTGTTCAAGTGTGGCCGCTTGCACATGTAGCTCGGCGTGCGAACACACCGGGCTTCCCCCGGACGAAAGCGCGCCATCGCCATAGCATCCGGTTGTGGCATCCGGTTGTGGCGTTCGGTTGTGGCGTTCGGTTCTTAGTTGGGACCTCGCTGTTGGATCACGAAGTCCGATGCTTGTCATAGGTGCGAGATGAAGAACCTCAATTTCGCAGCTGAGCTGCACCTCAAGCTCGGCGCGCCTGCAAGCGGTACTGTCGAAAGCCTGCGCCTGCTCCGCGCCTTTCTGAAGCTCGCGCCCCGGCAGCGTTTCGAAGTCATCAAGCTCGTCGAAGACCTCGCCACCGAAGAATCCCTTCCCGAACACCCCCTGTCCTGAGCCGGCCTGCACGCTGGCCTTACCCCTTGCCCTTCGTTTTCCTGCCAGAGCCGGCCGCCGGGCGACGTCTTCCCCGGCCTGGACGCTGGCAGGCGATCCGGCAAGTGTGGTATTCAGTTCTGAAAACGGGAGGAGTGCGACCATGATCGAACCGAAGCTCGAAGTTCCGGCCGAACTGCGCGACCTGGCCGAGAAGACGATTGACCAGGCGGAAAAAGCTTTCGGCATGTTTTTCGAAGCCGCCACCAAATCGATGACGACCGTTCCGGGTGCGGGGACGGACGTCTCGAAGCAGGCGCTCGCATTCACCGAGCAGAACATGAAGTCGGCGTTCGAGCATGCTCGCAAGCTCGTCCATGCGACCGACCTTCAGGAGGCGATGCGAATTCAATCGGATTTCCTGCGCAGCCAGTTCACCAATGCCGGAGACCACATGCGCCAGATGACCGGCAGTCTCATGCAGCCAGGGAAGGGCAAGTCCTGATTCTCGGTGTGTTCCTGGCGCGTCCAGAGATTGGACTTGCCCGGGCGTGATTATCCGCACGTCGATGCGGGTACCGGTCCATGCTGGGCCGTCGAATGGACCTCATTCGCCGCCCATCATCCCTTCTGCTGATCCCTGTCGGTTCTCAGGCAGGGATAAGCATTTGTCGCGGGTGTCTTGACCGATCGGTGGCTCTGCTAGCGCAGCGATGCGATGTAGGCCGCGATATCGCCGGCTTCGATCCGGCTCAAAGGGAAATTCGGCATCTTCGGGTGCGGGTCTAGCAGGAAAAAGGCGAGCCTTTCCGAACTGAAGTCAGGCCTGCGCGCAACGGACGCGAAGGAGGGGACGTCGGCGCTCGCCTGGATCTGGCCGTTCGCCACGACATGGCAGCTGGCGCACCAGCGCCTCGCAAGGTCGGCGCCGTGATCTGCATCGGCGGCGAGAGCGGGCGACGCGCACACGCTCGAGGCCACTGCAACCAGCAGACAGATTCGTCTCAAATGCCGGTGCATAGGGCAACCCTGTGTGTTGTTGGCTAGCGACGCCGTCCTCATCCGCAACACGAACCCGGAAACTGCGAGAGGTCGATGCGGGCGATGATCGACCGCAGCAGCTTGCGGGCCAAACGATAGAGATGCCGGGCGAATCTCGGCGTCCTTGCCGCAGGCAGGACAAAGCTTGTCGCAGCGAGTCTTTTCGTACCAAGGCTTTCGATGGAGTGCGACACGGTGTCTCTCCGAGATGGCAAGGCCCTTTCTAGCGTGGCCGGCTCGCCGCAGCCTTGATCTGCCGCAAAGGTGCTGGACTAATAGTCGCCGGGGTTCATGATCATCGGGCTTCGTGTATCGGCCGGCGCGAGCGCGCTGCTGGCGCTGTCGCGCAGGAAGCGGTCGAGTGTCGCCTGGATCTTCTCCTTGACCGCATCGGGACCGCGATCGCTCATCTCGGTATGCTGCGCACCGGTGTGGACAATGTCGATGCCGCGCGCCTTGGCCTCTTCCGGCGTCGGCAGCACGCCGGGATCGGTTACGAAATGCGGATCCTTCGAGCGGAACGACAGGATCTTCATGTTGTCGCTAAGCACGAAAGGCACTCGCAGATTGTCCAGCGTGATCACTTTCGACACCAACTCCGGGTGCTGATGGGCGACATACATCGAAACGTCGCCACCGTTGGAATGCCCGACGAGCGTGATGTGGTCGTAGTCGGCGTTCTCCTGCCGCCACTTCAACTCGCCCAAGGTGAAAAGGATGTTGGCCTCGCAGCGGATATAGACCTCGCGCCGGCCGACATATTGCTGGCCGGTCTTGGTCATCAGCGGCGGATCGCTCGGCAGATCCTGCTGGATGCTCGCGACGAGATAACCGCGTGCGGCGAGCACGTTGGCGAGGAAGGAATATTCGGTGGCCTTGACGGTATTGCCGTTGCTGATGATGGCGAGCGGGAGCTTCCAGAGGCCGAGATTGGCCTTGGTCTCGTAATCGCGCCGTACAGCGATTTCGACCGCAATCGGCCGCTGGCGCGCGGCGTCGAACAGGGTCAAAACCTCATGGCGGATCGCGAACCGGCTGACGACGAAATACTGGCCGACGCCGAGGATGCAGAGAAACGCCAGAACAGCAAAAACCTTTTTCATGGTTCCGTCTCAAATCACTTTCGACTGAACATGGCCATTGGGAACTCCCGGATCGAGCGATCGTGAGCAGGTTACGGGATTAAATTTAGGCAAGTCTGTGAGCCGCGCCCCAAAAGAGCCGCATGCCCGGGGCCATAGCGCGAAGGGCGAGGGTTTACAGACAGCCGCCCTTGCCGCGTTCGGGGCAGAGCCGCAGCGCGCTTGACAGAGTAAATAGGAAGCGGGGGCTGCGGCGGTCGTTGTCGGGCGCCCGGTAGCTCAGGGGGACGGCCACGCCGAGATCGGCCTGGAAATCGTCCGGCAGGAAGAACCGCACGCCAGCTCCGGGCGAGGTCAGCGACAGGCCGTCGCTCAGGCGGTAACCGTCGTTCCAGACGGCGCCGGCGTCGCCGAAGGCATAGAGCTGATAGCCGGTCCAGTAGCGGTAGTTGAGCTTCTGGTCGAAGCGCAGTTCGAGTGAGCCGGCAAGACCGTTGTCCCCGCTGATCTCTGCTGCGCCATAGCCGCGCCCGAAGGCAGCGCCACCGAGATAGAATTGCTGCGAGGTGAACAGCGGCCGTGACGCCGTCTGGCTCGCAGCGGAAAGTTTGAGCGACCAGACGTCGTTGAGCGTCTGGTAGCGCGTGAACCAGAGGTTTAGCACCGAGAAGTTCGATGACGCGCCATCGCGCGACAAAAGATCGTCGTCGAAATGCGAGGAACCGAAGATGTCGAGGCCTTGGCGGTAGGTCAGCGTCGCGAAATTGGTGCCGCCGAAATGGTCCTGAAGCCGGTAATCGGCGGTCAGGCTCGCGGTCCTGATGTGGTCATTGTACCAGGGGCCGTAAAGGTCATGCTCGGACACGTTGCTGAAGGTCGTCGCCGCAGTCAGGGTCAGCGAGGAGGATTGCGACTGCAATGGGACGATGCTGGCACGCAGCTCGAACGCCTCGGTCGTGGTGATGTCGCTGTCGAGGCGGCGGGCATCGCCCGGTCTAACCGCGCTGTACAGGACGGACCCGCCGAGACGCACACCGTCGACACCGACCGGTGCATCGTAGGACAGCCGTGCGAAGCCAAGCTGGCGGGGGTCGTTGGCGATGGTCGACAGATTGACCGCCAGCGTGTCGCCGGGCGTGAGATAGGAGTTGAACGCGCCGGTCGCATAGGTCTGCCACGGACCAACTGATGATGAGCCGAGATTGTCCAGACCGAACGACGAGAAGACGTGCCAGGTCTTCAAATAGACGATGAGGCGGAATCGGCCGGTTGCAGTGCCGATCTCCTCCAGTGCGGTGTCGGTGATCCGGACGCCAGGTCTGCCGTTGACGAGAAAGAGCTGACGTTCCAGCGTTGCCAGGCGCGACGGTTGCTCAGCCAGAACCGGCCCAAGCATCGGTCTCACGCCGAACTGCTCGGCGCCGTCGCCTTTCAGCTCGGCCTCCAAAATGGCGCCTTCGACCACCTGGATCCGGACGCGTCCGTCCGCAATATCCTGCGGCGGCACGATCGCACGGCTCAAGTGAAAACCATCGGCACGGTAGAGATCGCTGATCGCGCCTGCGATCGCGGCGAGATCCGCCTGCGAAATCTTCTTGCCGACATAGGGCTGGTAAACCGCGGCGATGCGATCGGGGGATACGGCCCGGGCTCCGCTGATATCGACGCCGCGCAGCACGAATTGAGGCTTGGTATCGCCGCCGGTGTTGGGCTGACCGACTGTCGGCAGCCTGACCGGAGGGCGGGTCAGCGATTCCCGCTCGGTTTGGTTTTCAAAATATTTCTCGGGTTGGCGCGGATCGAAGCCCGGCTGGTTCGCCTGTTGTGCGAAAGCCTGAGGAACTCCCGTGAAAAAAGGGGCTAACAGCGCCAATGCGGTAATGAGATGCCGCTTCCCGACGCGCGCAATGCGCCTGTCCCCGTAGTTCGACGGAGATGTGCCCCTGATGCGATAAGGGTTCGTTAGCCACATGATTTTTCATAGTTTTTTATGGTCAATGAACCGTTAACGCGACCGCTCCGCTGGCCGCTTCCCGCTAATCCTATGTTGAGTGATTTCGGATACCCCTCAGGTTGGCTGTAACGCGGACTGAGGATCGTCATGCTGAGCAAAATTGGAATGCGGTGCGCCTTCGCGGCTGCGCTGATCCTGGGAACGGCTTGCGGCGCATCCGCCGCCGACGATGGCGTCTGGTCGGTCGGCAAAGCCACCGGCGAGGTCTGGGTCGCCACCAGCGGCGCGCAGCAGGTCTCGTTGAATCAGCAGGAGGCGCTCAAGCCCGGCGACACCATTCGCACCGGACGTAATGGCCGCGTGCTGCTCGTCCGCGGCGAGGAAACGATCCTGATCTCTCCCAACTCGGTGGTCGGCTTGCCGACCGAGAGCAAGGAGGGCCTCTCGACTACCATCATCCAGCAGGCAGGTTCGATCCTGCTCGAGGTCGAGAAGCGCAACGTCAAGCATTTCGAGGTCGAGACGCCCTATCTCGCCGCTGTCGTCAAGGGAACGCAGTTCAGCGTCACCGTGGCCGCGGGCAGCACCAAGGTCGGCGTGCTTCGCGGCCAGGTCGAGGTCTCCGACTTCAAGACGGGACAGATCGCCCAGGTCCTGCCGGGGCAGGCCGCCACCGTCTTTGAGCATGGCAAGCCTGGTCTCAGCCTGAGCGGCGCCGGGACTTTCAATCCGATCGAGCACGGCAAGCCACGCGCCTCGAGCATCGAGCGCGTGCCCGTGCCGAAATCGGGCCTGCCGGCGCCGCGCAACGGGGCGAATGGCCACATGATCCATGCGCTCGGGCCGATCGATAAGGGCACCAAGGCGGCTGGCGCGCTCAAGCCATCGCAACAGGCGGCTGGAGCTCACGCGTCCAAGGGCGGTGCTGCAAAGCCCGGCGTCGTACGCATCTCGAACTCGCTCGGCGAGGTCAAGCTGAACGTCCACAAGGTCACGCACGGGCTCGCCCACGGCGGCGGTGCCCCCGGACAGGTGCGCAACGCGCACGCCAGCACGGAGACGGTCTGGAGCGACTCGAAATCGGGCACAAACGCATCCAACAGCACCGTCCAGACTGCGGTAACCACGAGCAGCGGCGTGACGGCTGGCAGCACCAGTTCGTCGGCTGCAAGCACGACAATAGCCGCGACCACGGCAGGTGCGTCCAGCGACGGTTCGGGCGGCGGCAGCGGAAATTCCGATGGCAAGACCAAACCGGATAAGGGCAACTCCGGTAACGGCAATTCCGGCAATGGGAATTCCGGCAACGGCAATGGCAACAGCGGTGCCACCGGAAACGGCAAGGGCAACAACGGCAACGGCAATGGCAATGGCGGCGGCAACGGCAGCAATGGCCACGGCAATGCCTTTGGCCACAACAAGCACTGAGGCGATTTCCTGGGGATGAGGGGGCGCAACCGCAGAAGCGGGTGCGCGGGAGGACCGGAGTGAAGCGCTATCGTCCGCATATTCTAGTCGTGACCGCGCTGGCGATCGTGCTGTCGACGGGGTGGCATGGTGCGCTTCGCAACGCGCTGACCGACCTACGGTTTGCCTGGCAATCGCGCGCCGCGAGCGGCAACGTCGTCGTGGTGGCCATTGACGCGCCCTCAATCGACCAGATCGGGGTATGGCCCTGGCCGCGCCGGCTGCACGCGGAACTGTTGCAAAGGTTAGAGGCTGCGGGGGCACAGGACGTCGCTTTCGACGTCGATTTCAGCTCGCCATCCGATCCGGCCTCCGACGAGGCTTTCGTCAACGCGCTGCGTGAGGCAGGCGGCTCGACCATCCTGCCGTCCTTCAAGCAGCCGGCGCCGAATGGCGGCGCAGCTCACATCAATCGCCCCCTGAAGCCGTTCGGCAACCAGTCGTGGCCCGCGCTGGTCAATGTCGCCATCGAATCCGACGGGCTCGTTCGCCGATATCCGTTCGGCGAGAAGCTCGGCGATGCCCTGATGCCTTCGATGGCCGTCGTGCTGGCCGGGCAGGACGCCAATCGGCGGCCGCCGTTCTTGATCGATTTCAGCATTCGGGCGGGCTCTGTTCCAAGTGTCTCCTATGTCGACGTGCTCCGCGGCAAAGCCGCCGCTCTCGACAGGCTGAGAGACAAGAAGATCATCATTGGAGCGACGGCGCTCGAACTCGGCGACCGCTTCAGCGTTCCAAATGGCCGCATCATCTCCGGACCCATCCTCCAGGCGCTGGCAGCGGAATCGATCCTCCAGAACCGGATGCTGCGCTGGACTTCCGATACCGGCATGATCCTGGGTCTCGCGGTGATCTGCCTGCTGATGATGTATTCGTGGCGCCGCTTCGCTTCGGGAATTCGCGTCGCAATCCTCATCTCGGCCGGGGCGGCCTTCGAGCTGGTTGCGATCCTCGTTCAGGCAAGATGGCCCTTCATCATCGACACATCGTTGTTCCACATCGCGATTGTCGCTTATCTGACGGCGATCGCACTCGACGAGATCGATTTTCGTGGTCTGCTGGGGCGCATCGCCGAAAGCCGCTTTCATCGTATCGCGATGTCGCTCGGCGATGGCCTCGTCTGCACCGACGAAGATCAGCTGATCACCGTTTGGAACCCCGGCGCCAGCGCGATCTTCGGCTATATGCCCGCCGAGATCATCGGCCGCCCGTTCGAAACGCTATGTGCCGTTCCGGTGGACGGTGAGGCGAGGCCGTCCACGCGCGACGCCGCGCGCCAGGCACTCCTCGCACCCGGCGGAGCGGTCGTCATCGAGTTCGAAGGGCGGCGCAAGAACGGTGAAACTTTCCCGGTCGAGGCGAGCTTCTCGGGCTGGCAGGGAACGGACGGCTTCCAATACGGAGCCATCCTGCGCGACATTTCGGTCCGCAAGCGCGAGGCCGAACGCGTCAGATATCTCGCCGAGTACGACGTGCTGACCGGTCTGGTCAACCGCAACACGCTGCACGCCGGACTGGTCGGCATGATCGCGGATGCAGCGCAGCGTCCTTGCGAGGTCGCGCTGCTCGTGATCGGGCTCGACGGTTTCCAGAGCATCAACGACATGCTGGGCCATTCCGCCGGAGACCTCGTGCTGCAGGCGGTCGCTACTCGCCTGAAAGCCCACGCGGGCGACGGCGCTGTCGTTGCCCGGCTTAGCGGCGACGAATTCGCAATTGCGCGCAAAGGCGCCGATGGCGACGAGCGGATCGCAGAGTACGCCGAACGAATTGCGCGCGCGTTCGAAGCGCCGCTTGCGACCGGCACGCGGCAGCATCGCGTCAGGATCAGCATCGGCGTCGCGGTCCATCCGGAAGGCGGACACAACGCCGACGATCTCCTGAGCAACGGCCATCTTGCGTTGACCAAGGCAAAGCTGACGCGGCGCGGCGGTCATGTGGTCTTCGAGAGCGCGATCCGGCAGGAGCTGGAGAACCGCCTGACGCTGGAGAGCGAATTGGCGCTTGCCGCGGATCGCGGCGAGTTCGAGCTGTTCTACCAGCCCCAGGTTCGCCTGATCGACGCCAGCCTGGTCGGGGCCGAAGCGCTCATCCGCTGGCGGCATCCCGTGCGCGGCTACGTTTCGCCCGGAGAGTTCATGCCCGTGGTCAACAGCTCAGCCCTGTCCGAGCGGATCGGAAACTGGGTGATGGAGACTGCCTGCCGCCAGGCACGCGCCTGGGAATTGTCAGGCGACCCTGTGCGCGTCGCGATCAACCTGTCACCCTCGCAGCTTCACTCCGGCGACCTCGCCCATTCGGTTGCGGGGATGCTCGAAGCGACGGGGCTCACACCGTCGCTGCTCGAGATTGAGGTCACTGAGGACATCCTGCTTCACGACGAAGCCCGCGTGCTCGACATGTTCAAGCGTATTCAGCAGCTCGGCGTCCGCGTTCTGTTCGACGATTTCGGCACTGGCTATGCGAGCCTGAGCTATCTGAAGAAGTTTCCGCTCGACGGGCTCAAGATCGACCGGTCGTTCGTGCTCGGTCTGCTCGCGAATTCCGACGATGCCGCGATCGTCGGGTCGACCATCGGCCTCAGCAAACAGCTCGGACTGACGGTCGTGGCCGAGGGCATCGAGAATCGCGCTACGGCCGACTTCCTGGTGAGCATGGGATGCGAGGAAGGCCAGGGCTATTTCTTCGGCCGTCCGATGCCGGCGGAAGCATTCGAGCGGCAGTTCCTCGCAGCCGAGTGCGCCGCCGTCAGTGCGGCCTGAACATACGTTGCTCTAGCGCCGCCGCGCGACCGCGACGCCGAACAGGAAAGCAACGAACAGGCTGGCGAGCGGCGCTTCGCGCGTGATCGCGGCGACGGTCGCGAGGGGCCGGCCCGGCTTTCGCGCTTCGTCGATAGCGGAGGTCATGCGGTCGACAGCTGCATGCAGGCCACCCGCGACTTCACCGATGGTGCGGGATACGTCCGTCGCGGCATCGATGGCGCGCTCGGCCATGCCGGGATGTGAGGTGGACTGCGGGATCTCCGTGCTCAAGTGCGCGACCTCCGGGCTGATCATGTGACGGAGGCCGATACCTTTGGCTATCCGCGCGAGCGCTCGTTCTGAACAGCGGGTCAGATGACCTTTGGCTATCCGCGACAGGCGCCGTGGTTTTTACGGCGGGTACCGGCCTTGAATGAGCAATTCGGCGCGCGGGCTTTTGTTCCGAAACGATGCGCCCCTGCGCGGACCGCCCCCGTGAAACGACGGATGCGAATCTCTGTTAGGCTGGCTCAATCTTGCTGATGTCAGGAGACAGCTGTGACCGACCGGACCACGACGGATCGAGCCCGGCGCATCGCCTTGCTCGGCGCTCCCATCGACATGGGGGCTTCGCAGCGCGGTACCCTGATGGGCCCTGCGGCGCTCCGCACCGCCGGCCTTGCGACACTGCTCGAGAGCCTGGATTTCGAGGTCGTCGATTACGGCGATCTCTCGGTGGCCGAGCTCCGGGACCTCGCAGACAGGGCCCCCGACAAAGCCAATCACTACCGCGAAATCCAGCGCTGGACGCGCGTGCTGAGCCGCAGAGGCTACGAGATCGCGAAAACCGGCGCGCTGCCGATTTTTCTTGGCGGCGATCACACGTTGTCAATGGGATCGGTGAATGCCATGGCCCGTCACTGGCAGGAGCGCGGACGCGAGCTGTTCGTGCTCTGGCTCGATGCCCATGCCGACTACAACACACCGGAGACGACGATCACTGCCAACATGCACGGCATGTCGGCGGCATTCCTTTGCGGCGAACCCGGCCTCGACGGATTGCTGGGCGACGATCCGCGCGCCTCGATCGATCCCGACAGGCTCGACCTGTTCGGCGCGCGCTCGATCGACAAGCTCGAAAAGGAGCTGATGCGCACGCGCCGGATCAGGGTCGTCGACATGCGCCAGATCGACGAATTCGGCGTCGCCGTGCTGATCCGCCGCGTCATAGAGCGCGTCAGGGCCAGCAACGGCGTATTGCATGTCAGCTTCGACGTCGATTTTCTCGACCCCTGCGTCGCACCTGGCGTGGGCACGACGGTGCCGGGTGGAGCGACCTATCGCGAGGCGCATCTGATCATGGAGCTCCTGCACGATTCCGGCGTAGTCGGTTCACTCGACATCGTCGAGCTCAATCCGTTCCTCGACGAGCGTGGCCGCACCGCGCGCACCGCGGTCGAACTGATCGGCAGCCTGTTCGGCCAGCAGATCGCCGACCGGCCGACCCCGAGCAATGCGATCGCGCCGGGCGAGTGACGGACGAGCCGTTTGTGCGTTGCGAAGAAGAGAATTGCCGTCGCCGCCACCGGATTTAGATCAGTCCAGATCGAAATCGCCTGTTTTTGAAACAGGTGCGAATTGCAAATGCTCGTCGCAGAATGTTTCATGCGGGTCGCGCTTCAACCGAGGATCCGCAAATGAGCCGCACGTTCGACGCCGCCGACAAATCCGCGGGGACGACTCGCCGCCGCTTTCTGCGCGGCAGCGCTGCCGCTGCGGGTGGTACTGTCCTGGGCGCCGGCGCATCGGTTGCCGCCGGGACCGACAACCTTCCACCCAACATTCCCGAATGGATGAAGGCGCCGGGCGAACCGACGGGGGGCCAGCTCTATGGCGCGCCATCGTCGTTCGAGAAGGGCGTCGTCAAGAACATCTCGAAGACTCTCAAACAGTACATCTCGGCCTCCAGCCGGACGCCGTTGCAGGAGCTCGATGGCATCATCACGCCGAATGGACTGTTCTACGAGCGTCACCACGGCGGCGTTCCGACCATCGATCCGGCCCAGCACCGGCTGATGCTGCACGGGCTGGTCGAGCGCCCGCTGATCTTCACAATGGACGATCTCAGGCGTTTCCCGTCGGAATCGCGCGTCCACTTTCTCGAATGCTCCGGCAATCCCGGCTACACCAAGCCTTACGGCAAGACAGCGTCGGACCTTGTGGGTCTGGTGAGTTGTGCAGAATGGACCGGCGTCAGCCTCAAGCTGGTGCTGCAAGAGGCCGGGCTGAAGCCGGAAGCCAAATGGGTCGTCGCCGAGGGCGCCGACGCGGCTGCACTGACCCGCAGCATCCCGATCGAGAAATGCCTCGAGGACGCCATGCTGGTCTACAGCCAGAACGGCGAGCGGCTGCGCCCGCAGCAGGGCTATCCGCTGCGGTTGTTCCTGCCGGGCTTCGAGGGCAATATGAGCGTGAAGTGGCTGCGCCGCCTGCATGTGACGGCTGAGCCGGTTTACTCGCGCGAGGAGACCTCGAAATACACAGACCTGCTGCCGGACGGCACCGCGCGTGAATTTTCGTTCTACATGGAGGCGAAGTCGATCATCACGAGGCCCTCCGGCGGCCAACGCCTGGGCGCGCCCGGCGTCCACGAGATCACCGGCATCGCCTGGAGCGGGCATGGCAAGATCGCAAGCGTCGAAGTGTCCGTCGACGAGGGAAAAAGTTGGCAAAGCGCGCAATTGCAGGAGCCGGTGCTGACCCGCGCTCTCACGCGCTTCCGTTTGCCGTGGCGATGGGACGGCAAGCCTGCCGTGATTCAGAGCCGTGCCATCGATGAGACCGGTTATGTGCAGCCGACGCTCTCTGAGTTGCTCGCGGTGCGCGGCGAGAACTATTTCTACCACAACAACGCGATCTGGCCGTGGCGCATCGCGGCTGACGGCGAGGTGACCAATGCGCTGGCGTGAGACTTGCGGCATTGCTGTCGTCATCGTGCTGTGTGCGTTCGCGAGTGTTGCGCAAGCACAAAGCCTGTACGGCCTCGGACGCCCCGCGACGGCTGCGGAGATCGCGGGCTGGAATATCGACATCGGACGCGACGGCAGCAATCTCCCGAAGGGAAGTGGCTCGGTCAGCCATGGGCGCGAGGTGTTCGCCCAGCAATGTGCATCATGCCATGGCGACAAAGGCGAGGGCGGGCTCGGTGACCGGCTCGTCGGTGGGCAGGGCACGATCGCAACGCCAAAGCCGATCCGCACGGTCGGTAGCTATTGGCCGTATGCGCCGACGCTGTTCGACTACATCCGCCGCGCGATGCCGCAGAACGCGCCGCAATCGTTAAGCGATGAGGAGGTTTATGCGGTCTCCGCGTACATCCTGAACCTGAATGGACTGGTAGGAGCGGATGCGACGCTCGATGCCAAATCGCTTGCGGCTGTCAAAATGCCGAACCGCGACCGGTTCGTCGGCGATACCCGGCCGGATGTGAAACACTGACTGCCTTGTGGCGTTCAGGTTCCCCGCTTGGAACTTGCGTTGGCCAAGGGCGGAACTCGCAGGACCCGATTGCATTAACCTGCGAGAGGAAAAACCTATGGATTCCACGATGGCAACGGATCGCTTCGCAAATTCCATGTCCTCAGCGCTTCGCCATCCCGGCGTGATCGCGTTGATTGTGGCCGCGGTGACGATTGCTGCGATGCTCATCGTCGATCACGGACCATGGAATCGGGCCAAGACGCAGCCTGCTCACGTTGCGATGTATGCGACCACGGGCGAGGCCGCACGCGCCGCAGGCGCCGCAGTGCTCCCGACCGAACAGAAGTCGCCGCTCGAGCCGGAGCGGCCGGGGCCCAAGACGTCCCCGACCGTCAATCCAGTTACGCCGTAAGACGCTCTAGCTCTTGCGGCCGTAGTTGAGCAGTCCGCCGGTGGTCTTTGGCGGGTGCGCGCGAAGGGCTTCCTCGTTCGGATCGGTGCCCCAGCCGGGCCGGTCCGGAATGACCAGATGGCCGTTCTGAATTTCGGGCTCATGCGTGAACAGTTCGCGGTCCCATGCCAGGCGATCGATGTCGATCTCCATGATGCGCAGGTTCGGCACGGCGGCGCAGAAATGCGCGTTCATCATCGAGCAGAGATGGCCGTAGAAATTATGTGGCGCAACGTTGACTTCGAACGCTTCCGCAGCGGCTGCGATCTTCATCGACTGCCAGACGCCGTTCCAGGGTGTGTCGATGATCGCGACGTCCATGGCCTGCTCGCGGAAATAGGGCAGGAATTCCCGCAAGCCCAATAGCGTCTCGCAGGACGAGATCGGATGCGGGCTTTGCCTGCGGATGTAACCGAGTGCTTCCGGATTGAAGCTGTCAATCTCGATCCAGAACATGTCGAGGTCCGCAATGGTGCGCAGGATCTCCAGATAGCCCTCGGTCTTGGCGTTGAAGTTGCAGTCAAGCAGGATGTCGACATCAGGGCCTGCCCCGTCGCGGATCGCTTCCAGATGCATGCGCAGGTCGCGCAGGATCTTGCGATCGACGTTGATTTCGGGGGCGAAGGGCGAGCCGAAGCCCGGTCGCCAACCGGTTGGCTTGCCGTCGTCGTAGGAGAAGATGTTGGTCTTGAGCGCGGTGAACTTGTTCTCGCGCACTTCGCGTCCCATTGCCTTGACGCCGTCAAGGTTCTCGATCGGCGGCTTGTACCAGGACGGATGATTGATCCGCCACGTCGCGCAATGCGACCAATAAACCCTGACACGGTCGCGGATCTTGCCGCCGAGCAGTTCGTAGCAGGGCACACCGAGACACTTCGCCTTGGCGTCGAGCAGCGCATTCTCGATCGCGCCGAGCGCCTGCGCCACTACGCCGCCGGCGGCGGGACGCGTGGCCGCGAACAGCTCTGCGTATATGCGCTCGTGCCGGAAGACGTTCTGCCCGACGACGCGGGCGGACAGGCGCTGGATCGCAGCGCCGACGCCAGGCGAGCCGAAGCCCTCGTCGAACTCGCTCCATCCGACGATGCCGTCCTCGGTCGTCAGCTTGACGAAGTGGTAGTTTCGCCAGCCGGCGTCGCAGGCGAGAATTTCGAGACTCGTTGCTTTTGATGATCTGGTCATGTCGCTCCCTGTGACCCGGCTGGGTCCTTTTTTTGTTTGGCCGGCTCGCAAGCCCCGCTCCAGCCGCAACTGTTAAGCTAATGGACCTGCGCAGTGAAGCCCGGGGAGCTGCGCCGGGGGCGCTTTGCCGCCTTTCTTCGGCGGGAAAGGTCGGGGAATCCGGTGGGGACAGCCATGATCTTTCCCGGGATCGTCCTGAAAAGGGACCATGCTTTGACGTTTTTGGCCACAATCGGGATCGACCCTCCGGCCATGAAATTTCTGGCTGTGATTTCGATCTTGGCGCTGCTCACGATGGGTGGAGCCGCCATTTCCGATCAGTTTCTGACGGCCGATCAGCACGTCGCGCACGGGGTGGAATAGCGCGGCGGGCGGAGATGCTTTTTTGTCTTGGGGGAGACAGCGATGCTTTCGATCGATCAATTCCTGCGCTTCATCAGCGTGCCGGCCGTGTTCGCGGCCCTCGTCATCGCCTCGCAGATCTCGGCCGCCTTGTCGCAAGGTTAGTGAAAGGCTGGTCAGCCGATCGCGGACGAGCCGAGCAAAGCGAGCACGGCCAGCGCCATCAGCGCGGTGCCGAGCCAGCCCAGCGCGACCAGCCATGAGCGGCCCTTGAAGCGACCCATGATCGCCTTGCTCGACACGATCAGCATCATCATGGCCATGATCGGAACGGCGACGATGCCGTTGAGCACGGCGCTCCAGACCAGCATGTGGATCGAATCGATCCCGGTGAAACCGAGTCC
This sequence comes from Bradyrhizobium sp. 62, assembly GCF_023073035.1. Classification (NCBI taxonomy): domain Bacteria; kingdom Pseudomonadati; phylum Pseudomonadota; class Alphaproteobacteria; order Hyphomicrobiales; family Nitrobacteraceae; genus Bradyrhizobium; species Bradyrhizobium sp. 62. The sequence continues at coordinate 125,565 of NZ_JADPIT010000013.1, read as the reverse complement.
GAAGCCCATGATGGTTGCCGCGGCGATGATGGTGTAGAAGCCGACCGCCTCGTCGGGCTTCGCCTCAAGCGTCGCGCGCCAGCCGAAGATCTCCGCCACGCCGTAAGCGGCCGAGCCCGCCAGCACCGGAATTGCGAGCAGGCCGGTGCCGATGATGCCGGTCGCGAACAGGGCGAAGGTGAAGTCGCCGGCGAGCGGCCGCAGCGCTTCGGCGGCCTCCGTCGCCGAATTGATGTTGGTGACGCCATTCGCGTGCAGCACCGACGCGGTGGTGAGGATGATGAAGAAGGCGATGCCGTTCGAGAGCAGCATGCCGGCGATGGTGTCGGACCTGATGCGTGCCAGCTCCGGACTGCCGCCGCGCTTGAGCTCGCGCAGCGGCTTGTCGCGCTTGCCCTGGTTCATCTCCTCGATCTCCTGCGAGGCCTGCCAGAAGAACAGATACGGACTGATCGTGGTGCCGAGCACGGCGACGACCATCATGAAATAGTCGGCGCTGACATTCGTCTTCGGCCACACCGCCGCGAGCAGCGCCGTGCTCCACGGGATCTTGACGGTGAAGGCGGTCGCGACATAGGCGAACAGCGCCAAGGTGAGAAACTTCAGCACCGGCGAATAGCGCCGATAGGGCAGGAACACCTGCAGCAGGGTCGAGCCCGCCGCGAAGATCAGCGCGTGCTCGTGGTTGAGGCCGCCGATCACCAGCGACAGCGCCTCCGCCATCGCCGCGATGTCGGCGGCGATGTTGAAGGTGTTGGCGGCGACGAGCATGGCGACCAGCGACAGCACCGCCCAGCGCGGCGCGATCTGCATGACGTTGGCGGCGAGCCCCTTGCCGGTGACGCGGCCGATCCGGGCGCTGACGAGCTGGATGGCGATCATGAACGGCGTGGTCAGAAACACCGTCCAGAGCAGTCCGTAACCGAATTGCGCGCCGGCCTGCGAATAGGTGGCGATGCCGGACGGATCGTCGTCGGCCGCCCCGGTGACGAGACCCGGCCCCAGCCTCTGCAACAGCGTCGGCGCGGATTTCGTAGCGGTGAGGGCACTGTCGGCCATGGCAGGAGGGACCTCGGTCGGGCGCGTCCTTCACAAATGCTAAGCAGGAAACAAGGTTCCCGAGCCGGGGGTGAGCGGGCGTCTCATCCAATTCGGATAAAGCTAATCGCCTTTGACTCGTCGGGCAAAACACCTGTATAAGTTTCATCATCGGAGAATACCCGGTGCCCGCTTTGGCGCGCATCCCCGGGCGCAACCGGGCGGCCATGGACGGCTGTCGCGCATTCCGCAACCCCCGTATTACGGACACCAGCACGGTGTTCGTCCCGCAGAGAGTGCGGTCGGGATTATTTGATGCTGACGAACATGCCCCAGGCGCCGGCCAGCGCGGCGCCAGAAAAGACGATCAGCGGATTGTCGCAGAACGCACTGCCATAGGTGCACATGGTGACACCAAACGAGCCGATCTCGTGATGGCCCGCGGAGTAGAACAGTCCGGACAGCACCAGCAATGCGGCGGCGACGAAATACATCGACGATCTCTCCGAGCTATCCCCCTTGCGTCTGTCGCAAGAGACCTGTCAAGGGACGCGTCCCAGCATGGCGCGAACCCATTGCGTCCTGCCGAATTCGCCCTGCTGCATTTGAACTAAAGTTGACCCGTTCCGCAGGATGCCGCCGTCGGCTGCAGTTTGCTGCGCAATCTGGACGTGCGAGCGGGAATGGAATATCTGCGCGGGAACTGTTGGACGCGCTCTCCATTAACGAACATGAACAATTGGACCAACTGAGGGGAGTGGCCCATGGGCGCCGAGCGGATGCACCCTCCGCGGTACTGGCGGATGCGGGCGGAAGAATTTCGCACCAAGGCGGACAGTTGCGAATACCCCGAGACGCGGGACGTGCTGCGCAAGGTGGCGGAAAATTACGACGAACTGGCCCGCCGCGCCGCGCGCATCTCCACACT
>NZ_JADPIT010000013.1:0-123553 GCF_023073035.1 Bradyrhizobium sp. 62 | reverse complement strand
GGGGGGGGGAGCCCGCCAACAGCAAGCCGGCTTGATCGTTCAGGACAAACCCGCTTGATGGTTCAGGACAAAGCCCATGACCAGCGCGCGCGATCATGGGGCGTCTAGGCCCTCGCTTCTATCACAAGCACCGCCCGCGCCATTGGAACGAATGTCCACTTTGGCACTTAGGAACTCAGTCCTCCAATGAGGGATGAGATGAGCAGCGAACAGCAAGGCCCGGCAACGAGGCCGGATCAGCATTTCAGGCCGGGGCCGGCCTGCCCCAAATGCGAGAGGGGGACGCGCTGCCTGACCTCGATCTTCGACGTGAGGCGCGATTGCTCGATCCTGATCTATCGCTGCGACTCGTGCCGCGAGGACGTATGGATCTGAGTGAGGGGGTCCCCGGCGTCGGCCCCATCTGCGGGATGGCCTTTTGCGGGTCGCAGAGGAACGCCGCATAGGAACTTCGCCTGTTTAGTTCGATTGTCGCCTGCATCGACCACGCAAGGCGAGACAGCTTCCGACCATGCAATCACGCTACCCGTTGTTGAAGAAGTGGACAGCGGAAGAGCACGAGCGGCTGACGGCGCTGGCCGAAGCCGGCTGGCGGCCGGACGAGATCGCCGGCGAGCTTGGTCGCAGCGAAGCGGCGGTGAGGGTGCGCGCCTGGCAGCACGGCATCGCGCTGCGCCTCGTCACGCAGAAGCGCGCACGATCCGATCACCCATGACATACCGGGCCGATGGCATTACTTTGGCGCCTGCAAGCCTGGGGACTTCAACCAATCGTTGATGTGCGCGGACGTCTCCGCCAGGCGTGCCCGCCTGAGAAGACTGTCGCGCTCCGCGCCTGCGGGTAATTGATTGGCCAGGTCTTTGAACTTGGCGGCCAGTTCGGCCAGTCGCTCTTCCAGGGAACGAGTATGCTTCACTCTGCGGCGATGTCCGATCACGACGCACGCTCCTGAGCTGTTGACGACGACTCCAAAACTGAAAACGGTAAGTTCAGTTCCCTGCTCGGAACAAATTATGTGCTTTTCAAATATGCCTTCGATAGCCGTGGGTTAAACAGCAGCCCAAGTCGATGGAGACATGCATGGTCTCGCGTGCTGCCGTATCTGGTCGCCGGTCTCGTTAAGTTCACTTCTGAACTGTCCGCAATCATCTCTTGACCTACTTCGCCCATCGAGCAGGAAGACGGGAGCTTGTCATGCTCACCAGCAAGGAATTCGAGGCGTATCTCGACCGGCAGAAAACGCATCAGCTTGATGGAAGCCAAACGACGCGGCAGATGCTGCGCCGTTCCCGGGAGCAGATCGCGGCGTCAATGGCGCTGCTTCAGCACCAGGTGCCGAAGATCTGGCATCCCGAGCCTCCAGAACAATAGAGACCTCGTCCACCGTTCTTCACGAGGCACTTGCGATCGAGACATCCAGCCGCTGGAGTCCCGCAACCTGCGGCAGCGACATGAACCCCGGTTTTGCGAAATAGTAACCCTGGAAGAGCGCGATGCCGGCGGCCCGCAAGGAAGTGAGCTCGGCCTCGCTCTCGACGCCTTCGGCCAGCACGGTGATGTCGAGCTCGCGCGCGATCGCGGCCACCGCGGCGACGATCACCTGCTTGGGATGGCTGAGCTGGATGTCTCGCACCAGCTCCATGTCGATCTTGATCAGGTTCGGCTGCAACCGCGCAAGCAGGCTGAGGCCGGCATAGCCGGCGCCGAAATCGTCCAGTGCGGTCCAGAACCCGAAGGCCTTGTAGGCGCGGACGATGTTTTCGATATGGGCGGGATCGCTGATCCGCTCGTTCTCGGTGAATTCGAACATCAAATTCGAGGTCGGAAAGCTCGCGCGGCGCGCGGCCTCCAGCGATTTCTGGATGCATGCGCGCGGCTCGTAGACCGCATTCGGCAGGAAGTTGATCGAGAGCCGCGCCTCCGGATCGTCGAACAGCGCGCCTGCGGTTTCGATCGCCAGCACGCGTGCGGCCTGGTCGAAGCGATAGAGCTGCTGGTCGGTGAGCTGGCTAAGGACGCTATGCGCACTTTCGCCGTTGGGACCGCGCACCAGGGCCTCATAGCCCCAGATGCGGTGCTCGACGACGTTGACGATCGGCTGAAACGCCATCTTGAACTGGAACGGGAGCTCGGTCCCGTCGGCACATCCCGCACACTTCACAGCCATCACGCGAACCCCAAGCCCTCTCAAGCGCCGCGGGAAAAACTAGGTGGCAGGCGTTAACGAACAGCGAAGAGCAGAACGATAGAAACCTCCTGCTCTGTCCCGCGTTTGCGCGGATGGCGAACCGAGATACCAGGCAGCGGCCGATGTGCGCCGCGTGCAACAAGCCCATGACCTTCATCGACACGGTCAGCTCACCCGAGGGGGCGATTGCCATCTTCCGGTGTTCCGGCTGCAACAAGCTGTCCTGGGAGAAGCCCATGCGAGACCAGAACGCGCGCTCGGGTTGAATTGCGCGGGGAAGAAACGGCCCCAGCCCGGGGGCGAGCTGAGGCCGTGGGGGGTAGCCGGTCGTGCATCCGGACCGACGCACCGATAACCTTTAGCCCGAACAGCTGTTCCTATTTCAGACGACCATGGTCGCGCGTCACGACGAAACACGCCTGAAACAGTGCTGAAACCCGATTGTCTCGAACGCCCCGCCCGCTGTGCCCGACCAACCTAGCGAAAAGGAGATCATCATGATCCAGGTCGGTTCGAAGGAAGAAGTCGCGTTTCTGCTGGCGCTGTTCGGCACCCACACCCAGCCGGTCAAGCGGCCGGCGAAATCGCGCGCGTGAGGCGCTGATCCCCATGCCAGGTTTGGCCGAATGCCAGAGCCTCTTGCGGCTTCTGATCGCAAGGGGCGACCCGAAGGCCATCCCGCTCGCGAAGGGCGCCATCGATCAATATCTGAACACGGCGCCAATCTGCATGCGCGGCCGCGGCCTGCGCGTGCTCCAGCGCGACGCGCTCGAGCAGCATGGGACCGCGGTCGGCGTGCAGCGCTCGTTCGCCGAAACGGTGGATGCCTATATCGTCGGGAAGCTTGCGGAGGAGTGAAGGGCCGAATGTCGTTTCGCCCCTGTCGCTTCGCCCCTGTCGCTTTCGCTTCAAGAAGAGACACGAACGCGACAGGCGATGCTGCCGCGTTCGATTTGGTCATCGTATCCTGAGCCCGGCTCCCGCGATTACTGGGTCGGCGGCAGCACGGCCTGCGTGGTCTGCTGCGGCAGGTTGGTGTAGGTCGCGCTTTCCTTGGTGCAGATATCCCTGAACACCACGACGCCGGCCTGCGGATATTCCTTCACGAGGCAGTTGCAGTTGTTGTTGACCACCGGAGTGGGCGCAGCCGCCGCGACCGGTGCCGCAACTACGGTGGCGGGCCGCTGCACGACCACCGTCTTCTCCACCACCTGCGGCGTCGGAACGTACACCGGCCTGTTCACGACAACCGGATACTGGACCGGCCGGACCACGACCTGCGGCGGGATATAGACCGGCGGCGCGGGCCGCGGATAGACGTTGACCTGGGGCATCGGCCGGGGGCCGGGATAGACGACCGGGCGCTGGCCGCCGTTGCCGCCATAGCCGTTGAAATGGGGACCGAACTGGGGCCGCGCCTGCGGCGCGTTGCCGTACTGTCCGTTCTCGCCCCAGCCGGCCTGAGCCGAGCTGCTCGCAACGCCTGCCGCAACACTGGCCAACACGATCGCTGCCGCCATCTTCGTGATCATCAGGGTCTTCGTCATGGTCCACCTGTCTGGTTGTTTGTTTTGTCTCATGCCGTCGTCGTGGGATGAGTGATAGGCGGACATGGCGCGTGCATCCGTGACCCCGCGCACACAGCAGGCGAAATCCTCCTTCGTTGGAATGAGAGATGACGGGGGAGGGGCGGCGCGGCCGGCGCTCGTTGCCTGCCGGATCGACCTGAGATGGGTACACGCAGGCGAAGTGCAGGCGCCGGTCGGGAAACGCCGGGTTCCCGGAACCTGTTGATTCCACCAGATTTTTTCGGGGCCGCCGGAAACTCTTTGTCCGCTTCGGGCCTATTACGGGCAAAGGATGCTGCAATGCCCCGATATTATTTCGACCTGCGCGACGACACCGGTGTAGCGCTCGACGAGGAAGGGTTGGAGCTGGCCAGCGCGCGCGCCGTTCAGGCGGAGGCCGCCAAGTCGGTCGCGGACATGGCGCGCGATGCCATCCTCTCCGCGCCTCCCGCAGGTGCCAGGCAGACCATGGCGATCGACGTTCGCGATGCCAAAGGTCCCGTGATGCAGGTCAAGTTCTCGTTCGCGATCGAGACCTTCAGGCCGCCCTCGACATCACGCGATCATTGACGCGTGAGAAATTCCGGCGGGTAGGAGTCGGACTCGAGCACGGCGATCTTGCGGCCGAGCTGCCAGACCTCCACCTTGCCGTGCCGCGTGAACTGCTGCGCGAAGGTGAGGGCGTTCGCATCGGAGGCGGCCTCGAACGCCTCGGCGGAGCGGAACACGCCGTTGTCGCCGACCAGATAAGCGCGATATTGCTGCATCATGACGGTGCCCTCAGCCCGGGCGATTGCAGCCAGGCGTCGATGTGCATGGCGGTCTCGTCCTGCCGCGCGCGGCGCAGCAGCATCTCGCGGCGGCGCCCCGGTGCCAGCGTGCGCGCTTCCTCGCGCAGCCGGGCGGCCTCCTCGGCCAGCCGTTCGGTGAGTGTCGTGGTCTGCTTGAATCGTCGTCGTGTCGGCATGCACGTCTCCCTCGTTCGTGTGCGGGGTGGGAGCGCTTTTTCGGCGTTCTCATCACCGGTCGACGCCAATTGCCTTGCGGTGATGGATAAAGCTTACGCCCCGCGTTTGAGGGAGAGACACAGCATATGATATGTCGGCGGATTAAATTGCGAGAGCGGGTTGAGCCAGTTGAGGGACTTGCTCAACTGCCTGCGATTCCAATGTTCACTTTTGAACAAAGCCAGCTCAGCTCGCGTGGGAAGGGACGCGCCGGAAGATCAGCGCGGGATGTGAGACCTCTGCGCCGGCGCAAGCGCTGCCGAGCTCGGCGCAGCAAAGCCGATGACATCATCACGCGCGAGATGATTTCAGAACAACGTGCGTGTGGCCCGCAAGCCGATGCTGGCGAAGAGGATGACTTGACAATGTTCGTGTTTTGTTCTAGGAAAGTAAAAGTTCAGCCTCTGGGCGGGGAGCAAATGTATCTGGTCTCGCTCCCAAAATTTCTGCGCGATAGCCGATGAGCAATTCACTGCTCGCTTTGGTCCTGTTGGACACGCCTGCAACGCCGGACATGTCGGCACTTGCCAAGGCGCTCCGCGCGCGACATCCGGAGCTGGCAACTGATGTTGCGGAGAACGGAGACGCGCAACAGGCTGAGGCAAACTCGCCGCTCATTCGCTGTGGCAACGAGCTTGTTGCCGTCATGTCGATGCCGGCGCGCATTCCCGACGATCCCGGCTTGTGGTCGCGCGCTTCCACGACATGGCCGCAGGCGAAGGCGGCCGCGGCGCGACATCGAGGGCATCTGATCGTCTCTGTGCTAGGCCAAAGCCAGCAGCCGCTGTCCGCCGCTCGTCTGACGACGGCTGTCATCGGCGCATTGATTGCGACGGTGCCGGAATGTTGCGCCGTTGTATGGAATGGCAAGGTCGCACGATCCGCCGAACTATGGTCGGACATGTCCAGCCGATCGTTTGCGCCGTATCCAGACTATCCTTCCTCACTGTGGGTGGACATATTGCCGTTCCGATCAGAGACAGGCATCGGAGCAGTAACGATGGGTCTGTCAGCATTCGCTGAGCGTGAAATCGAGTTCGAGACCCGCAAGCTGACACTTCCAGCGCTGGTCAACAAGGTGGACGGCCTTGCCGTCTATCTGGTTGAGCACGGGCTTGTAGTCAAAGACGGTGATACGTTTGGTCGGGACTCGCGCGAGCGCTTCTCGGCTCGTTACAAGGACTCCGATCGATTTGAAGGCTTACCCGTTCTTTTCTGTACCGATGGTTCGACTTAATTGAGTGGAACGATACGCGAAGAGAGTTGCGCGCGCCTCATTCAGGATAACGGACACCAGAGCCGTGATGCATAGTCAGTGCGAGTCATACTAAACTGTCGGGGCAGCTCATCCTGGGAGCAATATCGTGCAGATTAAGCTACCTCAAGCGGACCTCAAATCAGCCCAGAGTCTCCTAGCCATTGAACTCAAAGATGGAGCCGGCCAGCACGTGGGCCAATACTTCTTCGGAAAGGGACGCGGCCGAACGGTTTTCTTGTTCGGCAAGTACAAGGGCGCCTTCAAAACGCACGCTGAGTGTCAGGCCTTCGTCGACGGCGTTCTTGCAGTGCTCTTCCCCTGATGGAGTGGCTAGCAGCTACTGCCCTGAAGGGTGTACCAGGGCGCTAGAGGTTTGACATGATGCCTCCAGAACAGACGGGCTAGTTTTCCGAACGTGCCTTTACTGCGCGACCACACCCTTAATTGCTCACATGACGGCTTCTTTGACCTTGGTGTTGGAAAGGTCGAACTCGCGGGTCGGGTTGCAGTTAGGCGGAAGGAAGGCGATCAGATCGGGGAACGCGGCCTCGGCCGCCCCGATCTCGCCTATGCGCTGGCGCTTGGAGTCGTTGAGTTCGACGCCGTCCAGCTCGGTTACAGCATCGCTTGCGTCTGCCGGCGGCGCCTGATCGGCAGGCATCTACGGCGGTCTGGCGTTCGTCTTCGCGTTCATGGTTGCCCCTCGTGGGGTTAACCAAACAATCCTTTTACGGGTAATCATCGAATTGCGCAACTTATTTTACGCTACTTTGACGAGCTACACTTACAGGTTGATTGCAACATGAAGCTCTGACATCTCGTCTCGTTCTTGAAGAATCACCAGCAACAGTAACAGCGTGACAGAAGAGAATATTCAGATCGGCACGTCGCCGGGGCCCGCGCGCTGCAACAGTCCAGACGAGGCTTTGCTCACCAAATGGCCGCTTGCGATCGCCTTGGTAATAATGTGCGGGTTTGCAGGCCTTGTGCTCCGTTACCTCACCCGGGAGCACGCCACCGTCGACGCCTTTCAGTTCCTGATCCCGTGGTATTCCTTTGCTCGTGATCACGGTTTCGGCGCGCTGGCCGAACCTTTCACCAATTACACCCCGTTTTTTAGCTATCTCCTCCTGATCGCCGCGCAATTTGATTGGCTTGGCCAGCCACTTTCCCTCGTGAAGATGATCTCGGCAGTATTCGAATTCGGTTGCGCCATCGTTGTCGCCCAGATGGTCTGGCGCACTACAAGGGTGCTATTGCGCGCGTCCTTAGCCTTCTGCGCGGTTTGGCTTGCCCCTACGGTGATCTTAAATGGTGCATTGTAGGGGCAGGCCGATTCGATCTGGACCTTTTTCACGCTGGTTTCCGTGACGCTGTTCATGCGAGACCGAAACGGCATTCTGCCTTTCGCGGTGGCTTTTTCAGTCAAGGCCCAGGGCGTATTCTTGGGCCCTTTCTTGTTGGGTATGATGTTGCGCCGCCGGATCCACCTGGCATGGCTCGCAACGGTCCCCGGGGTCTATATGGTCCTCGCCATTCCGGTTCTCATCGCGGGCAGATCCTTGGTCTCCGTGTTGGGGGTCTATGTCGACCAAGCCAATACTTTTGATCGTCTCTTCATAAGTGCAGCGAACATCTGGATCTTCGCCGCAGGCACACCGTACACCGCCGGAGTCGCCGTCGGCTTGGTGCTGACAGCGGCAAGCGGATTTGCCTTGTCGATTTTTATAGCGGAGTCCAAACGGGTGGGGCCGGAGTTTGTTCTGCTCGTCGCGTGTGCATCACTCATGTTCATGCCCTACCTGCTGCCGAAGATGCATGAGCGATACTTTTACCCGTTCGAGATTACGTCGATCGCCCTGTCCTGCATCAATTTGCGCTATCTGCCGTTCGCGGTTATTGCTCAAGTCGACGGTGTAATGTCCTATCTCGCTTTCGATCGCGGCATCGTCATGGCTCTACCGCCGGCAGCGCTATGCAATACCTTTCTCGCGTTCTACCTTGTGCTTGATCTTTGGCGCGGCGGACGTGGATTTCATTTTCCGAAGCTTGCCTGGCTTGGCTTCGCCGTGTCGGCCGCGGGATTGCTGTGCTATTTAGTGGTCACAGGTAGCGGATGGAACATGTCCCCTGCCTACCTGATCGCCACAGCTCTTACCACTGCTATGACGGTGCGGCTCCTGAAGGAGTCGCAGCGTGCCTCGACGTCCAGTGACGGCCGACGAGCGTAAGCCTTTGAGTGGCTGTCACCTTAAGAGACGCGAGGTCGGCTCTGAGTCATGAACGACAAAACTCAGTCTGAGCATAATAGGCCGGCTTTCGGGTGCAGTCAGCGTTCTCGGCAGCTTCGGGCAAAGAATAATTTCGATGCCGATTATGAAGAGCTTTAGCTGAGTTCGCAGGATAAGGCATGAGCACGGAAGCGAAAGGGCGTCAAACTCGCGTTGAAGCAGGTCCAGGCACCGGATGGCCGCAATGGACGCCGATGGGCTAGCATATGAATCGGAAAGGCCGGTTCTGGCATTTGGCTTGGCGGGAAACCCAGCCGGATCGGAGGCCGACGAGCGGTGCAACATCCGAATCTTGAGTCGCGCCAAAAACCTGTTACTCAACAGCCGTCGGCGAACCGCGGGCTGTTGTTTCAGCGGCGGGTGCACTGCTTCTCGCTACGCCGCAGGCGCCCCGAACCATCTCGTCAGCGCGTCCGCAAGTCCGTCATGGCCTTGATCTCTCACCCAGGCCACGTGCCCGTCCGGCCGCACCAGAACGGCGCTTGGTGCTGCGACTTGTCCGACGGTCGGAAGCTCCCAGGCGCCGTCGTGTTCGACATCCACTGTCTTGATGCGATCAACCCATGGTGCGGTATCGAAGCTGTTCTTCTCGCCAAAATTGAACAGCAAGCCGCGCGCTCCGCGCAACAGCGTGAATAGTCGCAGCGGGCGCCCTTCGACCGTGAGGTCGAGATCGGGCATGCGCCGCCCGAGCAGCGCGTGTCCTTGGCCGAGATCATAGTGCACGTCGAGCCCGCTCATCATTGCGCCAAAGCGTTTTCTCGGCTCGTCCATGCCGAGTAGTTCGGAGAAGATTTCGCGCGCGGCCTTGAGGCCGTCCTCGCCGCGGCGGAGCAGGGCGATTTGCGCCATGGTGTTGCGCAAGGTCCGCGCGGCGACGGGATGGCGCTCGGCGTGGTAGGTGTCGAGCAGGGTTTCGGGCGACAAACCCTTGACCACTTGCGCGAGCTTCCAGCCGAGATTGACGGCGTCCTGCACGCCGGTGTTGAGGCCTTGTCCGCCGACGGAATGATGGATATGCGCGGCATCGCCGGCGAGCAGCACGCGACGCTTGCGATAGGACACGGCCTGCCGTGCCGCATCGGTGAAGCGGGAGATCCAGGACGGGTTTTGCAGGCCGAAGTCGGTGCCGTAGACGGCGACGAGGGCGTCGCTGAGATCGCGCAAACCGGGCGCGCCCGTGCGATCGAGCGTCGCTTCCGTCACGACCACCAGCACGCGTCCGCTCTCGGTCTTGCTGAGGCCGTGAAAGCCGAGCGCGTCGTGACGCAGACCCCATGCTGGCTCCTCCCGCATCTCGACTTCGGCCATGAGGTTGCTCAGCGTCGGATCGGAGCCTGCGAAGTCGATGCCGGCGGCCTTGCGCACCAGGCTGCGGCCGCCATCACAGCCGACCAGATAATTTGCGCGCAAGGTCTCGCCGCCGGACAGCGTCACGTCGATGCCGGTTTCGTCCTGCGCAAAACCCGTCATCTCGCGGTTTCGATAGATCGGCACCGCGAGCTCGCTGACCCAGTCGGCCAGGATGCGCTCGATGTGGCTCTGCCGCAGTACGAGCCCGTAAGCGTGCCGGGTGGGGAGATCGCTGATGTCGAGCCTGGTCCAGGCGAAGCCCGCGAGCTGGGTGATTTGTCCTTCGCGCAGGAAACGATCCGCGACGCCGCGCTGGTCGAGGATCTCGATGCTGCGCGCGTGCAAGCCGCCGGCGCGCGTGCCGACCAGTTCCTGATCGGCGCGCCGTTCGACGACGGCGACGTCGACGTTCGCGAGCGCGAGCTCCGCGGCCAGCATCAAGCCCGTCGGGCCAGCGCCGGCGATCACCACCGCGTGGTCTTTCACGCGGTCTTGCACGTGATCTTGCGCGCGACGGGCGCCGGGCCCTTTGCTGTGGTCGCGCGTCCGGGACGTCGGAAGCAGTACAGGCATGTGATGACCCCTCGGGTTTGGATGGTGTTCGGGTCGAGGGTTCTACGGCAGGGTCGGGGGCTTGAAGCAAGCCCGTTGCACACCACATATCTGAGTGGGGAGAGGGAAATCCTTTGTCCGCGTTCGCCGCGTTGACACGTCGGGCAAAACACCGGCATAATGCCATCATCGAAAAGAGTGTGGTTCAACCCGCGCGGACGCGATCCGACGCGGGTTTTGTTTTGGGGTTTGGGTTTGCAACGTCTTGTTGCGACGTCTTGGGCTTGCGACCTTCAGCAGATGCCGGTGGTCCGCTGCATGGTGCTGGCGAGTTCCTCGAACGAGAACGGCTTTCTGATCATGGGAAGGCCGTCGCGCCGGGGTTCACGCCCCGACAATTGCAGGATCTTCAGTTCCGGGCGGTCTCGCCTGGCCAGCTCGGCGAGCTCGTGACCGTCCATACCGGGCATGTTGATGTCGGTGATGAGGATGGAGATATCCTGGTTCTGCTTGAGCCGCTCGAGCGCATCCGCGCCGCTGCGGGAGCTGATCACCGCGCAACCAAGATCTTCCAGCATGTCGACGATGACGTCGAGCACGCCGGGATCGTCGTCAACAACCAGTACGGTGTGGCTCATTGCACAATGTTCCTCCTGATGAAGGAATAAACGCGCCCGCCTTGGCGTAAGTTCCGGCACGGCGTGGTCGAACGAGCGATGTTTCACACGTCGCGCCGCCTGCGGAGCGGCCTAATCGTCCTTCGACAAATCGCCGGGGCTGGTGGGGAGGTCGATGGTGCCGCCCTCGCCATGCACGAGATCGCGCTTGTTGTCTTCGGTGTCGCCGGCGTCTTCAACGAGGGTCTCTTGCGTGTCGCGCTCCTTGTCGATGCGCGGCTTTCGTCGTGGAAGATTTCGCGATGTGTCTTGTGATGGAGTTTTGAGCGTCATCTGCCGGCCTCCTGATCGTCTAACGCAGCTTGAGCAAATTCGTTCGTTTGACACGTCGGGCAAATCACCGGCATAATGCCATCATCGAGACGAGTTTGGTTGACCCGCGCGGAACGCATCCGCCGCGGGTTTTTTCGTCTCGATCGAGATCGGACGGCGGCGGCGCATTGCGGCCACGTACTCGTCAAACCTGGAGCGCCGATCGGCGCGCCGCCGGCCGTGCCATTGCTGGCCGCGTACGCGCGAACGTGCCGGCCCGCGGCGCTGGGCCGGTGCTCGCGCTGCTGCTGTCTCCGGAGCTAATCTGGTTGTCTCCTACTTCGCCAAGCGCGGCTTCGCGAACATTGAGAGGATCATCAAGCGGTGAAGATGGCAGATGACGAAATCAGGGCGGTCGTTGCCGAGACGCTGGCTGAGCAACACAGGCTTCAGCAGCCGAACATCGATGCCATCGTATTGCGGGCAGTGGCATCGGTGCTGGCGTCTTTCGGAATAGACGATGACGATCGAAAAGAGCTAAGGGCGGATTTTCAGCACCTGCGCCGATGGCGAAGGAGCGTGGAGCAGGCGCAGAGCTACACGCTCAAGGCCGTGATTACAGTGATCGCGACCGGCCTGATGGGCGTGGTTGGGCTAAGCGTCAAGTTCGTGCTCGGGAAGTGAGCCTCAGCCGCGACGACATTTGCTGCATTCCACTCGCGTCATCCTTCGCCAACGGACCGTCTCATGTAGAGAATTCGCATCGTCGATGCATCCGATGACGACATCGCCGATCTTCATCGGTTGACGTACTTCGATGCGGCTCCCTTGTACAATTCGAGTTAGGGGCCTGGTGGCTTGCCTATCACGGCGATGAGGCAGTAGCCTTCGCCGGTGTCGTGCCGTCAACGCACCTTCGAAACGGCGGTTGTCTCTCCAGGGTCGGTGTGTTGCAGCGGCACCGGGGACGTGACCTTCAGTGCAGGCTGATGCGGGTGATCGAGGCAAGGGCACGGCATGTTGGATGGAAGAGCATCGTCTCGGATACGACGGACAATCCGGTGTCTGCGAATAATTTCATCCGGGCGGGCTATCGGCTCTTCGAACCCCATGTGCCCTGGGCCTGGGCGCATACGCTTTGCTGGCGAGCGCGGCTTCGCTAAGCGAGTGGAGCCAGGTTTCCCGTGGTGCGGAACGCGATTCCCGCTACGGAAAATGGTCAGCGCGAGATGAAGCGCAACACGGAACGTCCAAGGGCCCGGCAGCTTGACAGCTGCCGGGCCCTTTTTGCGTATTGAAGCGATGCGGGCGAAGGACTTGCGAAGTCAGCGGTGCCGGGCTTTAAGTTTGCTCCTGCGGGAAATTCGGCAACCATAAGCCGATGTAGGGGAGCGCCGTCGATGCCCACCAAGCCTCAATTGCCGGAACGTTCGTCGCGCGCGACGGGGGCGCCTACCGCGCTCGATGGTCTGCTGGTCGTCGATTTCACGCGTGTGGTTGCCGGCCCGGCCTGTACGCAGACGCTTGCTGATTTCGGCGCGCACGTCATCAAGATCGAGAATCCGGACGGAGGCGATGACACGCGCGCGTATGAACACGCCGAGATCGGTGGAGAGAGCGCTGCCTATCTGAGCCTGAATCGCAACAAGCGTGGCATCACGCTCGACCTTACCGTGCCGGAGGCTCGTGAGATCGCGCTGGATTTGATTCGCAAGGCCGACGTGGTCGTCGAGAACTTCTCCAGCGGGGTCATGAAGAAATTTGGCCTCGACTATGAAACGGTTACGCCGCTCAATCCGCGGTTGGTCTATTGCTCGATCTCCGCCTACGGGCGCACCGGACCGTTTGCCTCGCGTCCCGGCTTTGATCCGATCACGCAGGCGGAAAGCGGCTTCATGTCGCTCAACGGATTTGCTGATGGCCCGGCGGTTCGCACCGGCCCGCCCATCGTGGACATGGCGACGGGGATGTCTGCCTGCAACGCCATCCTGATGGCGCTGTTGGCGCGCGATCGGCTCGGTCGCGGCCAGCATGTCGAGGTCGCCCTGTTCGACGTCGCGATGGGCATGACCGGTTTCTATGGCATGGCCTATCTGATCAACGGCGAAAATCCCGGCCGGTTTGGTAATTCGCCGAGTGGCTCTCCTACCGTCGGCGTGTACGAGGCCTCCGACGGACCGCTTTACATGGCCTGCGCGAACGACCGGCTCTATCGTCGGCTGGTGGTCGAGGTGCTGAACCGGCCGGAACTGATCACCGATCCGCAGTTTGCCTCGCGTAAGGCGCGTTCCGAGAACAAGGAGCTTCTGCGGGCAGCCATTGCGGAGGTTTTCGCGAGCGATACTCTCGAGAACTGGATGACCAAGATGAAGCTGGCCAATATCCCGGTCGGCTATCTGCGGACCGTCGAGGAGGGGTTCAATGCACCGGAGGCGCGAGCGCGCCATCGCTTGAACCGGATTCCGCATCGTACGGCAGAGTGGGTCCCGAACATCGAGCCGCCGATCAGTATGAGCTTGACGGGAACGATCGATCCCGTGGCTGCCCCCTTGTTGGGCGAGCATACCAACGACGTCCTGCGTCACACGCTCGGATACGACAGTCATCGGATCTCGGAGTTCAACCAAAAGGGGGCTTTTGGATCGGGCAAGCCATCGGAGCAGGTCTGAACCCAAGCGGTCGTTCCCTTGGGACGTGCAAATCGCGCCCTAGCGCTGCATCCGCTTGATTTGGCGATGTTCCAGCCGCATAAATGCATAAAGCGAGGGATACGAATGGCGCCTGGTCAAGAGCCAAGCGTGGGCCGGCCCGCAGGGGCGCAATTCGATGAACCTGCCCATGCGGCAATGGTCGCGAAGGCGCGCGCGCTCATCCCACGGCTGCGAGAGCGGGCGGCGCGGACGGAGGAGTTGCGGCATTTGCCGCCCGAAACGGAGAAGGATCTGCACGACGCGGGCCTGTTCCGGATGCTTCAGCCCAAGCGCATTGGCGGCGCAGAACTCGATTATGTCGCCTTGATCGACTGCGCGGATTTGCTCGGACAGGCGGACGCGTCGGTGGCGTGGAATCTGGCCAATCTGGCGAGCCATCACTGGATGCTCGGCATGTTCGAGCCGGCGGCGCAGGATCTGGTCTGGGGCCTTGATCCGGACGCACTGATCGCGTCCTCGTTCATTTTTCCTGCCGGACGTGCCACGAGAGTGGAGGGCGGATACCGTCTCCATGGCAGCTGGCCGTTCTCCTCGGGCGTTGCCTCCTGCGCATGGAACATGCTTGCAAGCGTGGTCTACTCCGACGATGAGGCAGATGGCATCGAGTATCGGATATTTCTGCTGCCGAAAGCCGACTACAAGGTCCTCGACACCTGGAATGTCGCGGGGCTGCGTGGGACAGGGTCCTGCGACGTGGAGGTCAGGGACGCTTTCGTGCCCGAGGACATGACGGTTGCAGTCGGCGATCTTGACGGTGGTCCGACGCCGGGAAGCAAGCTCAATCCTAGCCCGCTGTATGAGCTCCCGGTGTTCTCGCTGTTTCCCTACGTCCTCTCCGGTGTCGCGCTGGGGAACGCGCAGGCGTGTCTCGACGATTATGCGGAGGTCGTCCGTCATCGGATTTCCACCTACAACCACGCCAGGCTGAGCGACTTTCAAAGCACCCAGATCAAGATCGCCGAGGCCTCGGCGAAAATCGACGCTGCACGCCTGATCATGCGATCGGCCTGTCTGAATGCCATGGAGGATGCGCGGCGGGGTCATATCCCCGATATGGCGACCAAGACCAGATATCGGCGCGACGGCGCCTTTTCAGTAAACTTCTGCACGGATGCGGTGTCGATGCTGTTTGCCGCGAGCGGAGCACGGGGCCTGTTCACGACGGGCGCGTTGCAGCGGCAATTCCGCGATGCGCACGCGATCAATTCGCATCTCGCGTTCAATTTCGATGCAGCCGGGACCAACTATGGACGCGTGGCGTTGGGCCTGCCGTCCGAGAATCTCACGCTGTGAGGCCGGCCGATGAATGATCTGCCGAAGCAGCCGGCCGTTCCCGATCCGGCCAACGAACTCGCGAGCGACAACTCGCCGATCGATCCCCGTGATTTCCGCAGTGCGCTAGGCACCTACGCCACGGGGGTGACGATCATCACAGCCGCTGCGCCTGACGGCAAGCCCTATGGCCTGACGTGCAATTCGTTTGCCTCGGTCTCGCTGAATCCGCCGCTGGTTCTTTGGAGCCTCGTCGTCTATTCCTCTAGTCTGACCATCTTCCAGAACGCCAGTCATTTCACGGTCAACGTTCTTGGCGTTTCGCAACAGGCGCTTGCGAGCAAATTCGCCAAGTCGTCTGATGACAAGTTCACCGGTGTCGACTGGACGCCGGGCCTCGGCAACGCGCCGGTGCTCGCCGAGAGCGTCGCCAATTTTCAATGCCGCTCGGTCAATCGCTATTACGGCGGCGACCACGTGATCTTTCTCGGTGCGGTCGAGGCCTATACTTACAATGCGAAGGAGCCGCTGCTCTTCGCGCGCGGCGCGTTCGGCCGATTTCTCGCCGACAGCTAGCGCAAGCAGTCACAGCAAGCGTGCTTCAGTTCGCGCTCGATGATTCAGCGCTCCCTGCCGAAAGCTTGTAGATTTCGAGCGCATCCGCATCCGCGCCTCGCGCGGCCTTGGCGAGCCTGAAAAGTTGTCCGGCGAGCGAGGCCATGGGCACCGGGGTCGACGTCGTCTGCGCGACATCGGCGACGGTATCGAGGTCCTTGAGCATTGTAGCGATTTGACCAAGCGGCGGTGAGTGAATGCCCTGGACCATTCGCGGCACGAACAGCTGTAACGGAATGGAGTCCGCGAAGCCGCCGGCGAGTGCTTCGGGCAACCGGTTGGCATCGATTCCGGCGTTCACGGTAAGGCGTGTTGCCTCCGCAAGAACAGCCATCGCGCATCCGACGATCACCTGATTGCATAGCTTTGTGGTCTGGCCGGTGCCGGTCGGGCCCATGTGGGTGAACCTTCGTGCCATGGCCAGTACGTAGGGGCGGACCCGCTCGATATCGCCTGCTTTTCCGCCGGCCATGATGGCAAGCGTGCCTTCCTCGGCGCCCTTGGTGCCACCGGAGACCGGCGCATCGATCCAGTCCGCGCCGTTCGCAGCTAACAATCGTGTTGCAAGGTCCCGTGCGGCATCAGGATGGATCGACGAGAAGTCGACCACGAGCTTACCCGCGCCGGGCGCTGTTGAGATGCTCGTGGGCCCGAAGATCACCTCTTCCACGGCGGCCGCATCCGTCACGCACATGAAGACGATGTCCGAGCTCTCCATCAAGTCGCGTGGGCTGGCTGCGCGCCTGGCACCGGCTTCGACGAGCGCGGCTATCTTCCCTTCCGAACGGTTCCAGACAGTGACCTGATGGCCGGCGTTGAGCAGGCGCCGGCTCATCGGTGTCCCCATCAGTCCAAGGCCGAGATAGCCGAGCCGCTCGACGCCTTGCGGGTTTGTCTTGCTTGCCTCAGCCATAGGTTGCCTCCATCTGCTGCTGTGCGACGCTGCACTACCATATAGGGCGTATCCCACGACGAAACCGCCCGGCCTGCATGGCTTGCTTGATTGTTTGAACCATGAAACATTTGCCGCGGTCGGGTTGGATGGCGCCGGTCGGCGCCTGGGCAGCGGAGTGGGCACGATGCGAACCGTTTCGAAGTGGATCCTGGCTTTGGGGGCGGCAGCGGCCGTGAGCGCGAGCGCAGGCTCATCATGGGCGCAGCAGACGATACGCGTCGGCTGGACGATTCCGGCCGAAGAATCCAAGTACTGGATGATGCGCCGCCCGGCTGAGTTTCCCAATATCGGCAAGGCCTACAACATCGAATGGACCCAGTTTCAGGGCACCGCTCCGATGACGCAGGCCTTGGCGGCCGGCGCGCTGGATTGCGCGACGCAGGCGCCGCTGTCGCTCGCCAACGGCGTGGTTGGCGGCAACCTCAAGGCCTACATCGTGGCGCAGCACGTCTTCGAGAAGGCCGGTGGTTTCTCGGTTTACTGGGCTGTCATGGACGACTCTCCGATCAAGACGATCGCCGATCTCAAAGGCAAGACGGTCGGAATCTCCGTGATCGGCGGCGGCACCCAAGGCCCGTTCAATCTGTTGCTGAAGCAGAACGGCATCGATCCGGCCAAGGACATCAAGCTGGTCGAGGTCGGCTTTGCCGTCTCCGAAGATGCGTTGCGGCAGGGCCGCGTCGATGCGGTCAACATGAACCAGCCGTTTGCCGCGCGCGCGGAGGCAAAGGGCGGCACGCGCAAACTGTTTTCGCTGTCGCAGGCGATGCCGAACATCGTGCACATCCTGGAAGCCTGCCGTGCCGATTTCGTCGACAAGAACCCGGAATTGGTCAAGGCTTACGTGCGTGACATTACCTCCGGCATGAAGAAAGCGCTGGCGAACCGCGAAGAGACGTTGAAGGTCGTCAACGAAGTCCTGAAGGCACCTATTCCGGTTCTCGAGACCTATCTGCTCAAGGACAATGATTTTGGCCGCGATCCGGGTGCGGCACCGAATTTCCCCGCGATCCAGAAGATGCTGGACATCTACGCGGAGACAGGGATGCTGCCGAAATTGGATGTCGCGCAATTCAAGCATTCGACGATTGTCGCTCCACTGCAATAGGCGATCGGGCGAACGAACCGAGCGAGAAGGTCGTGGCGTCCAGGATGATGCGGGACGTTGCATGAAGAAGATGCACGTATGAAGAAGCTCCGATCTCGGATCACGACGGATGGTCTCGACCGGGCCCCGCACCGCGCATTCATGCGCGCCATGGGGCTCGACGACGCTGCGATTGCCAAGCCGATGGTCGGCGTCGTCAGCATGAAGGGCGAACAGACGCCCTGCAACATGACGCACGACTTTCAGGTCGCTGCGGCCAAGACGGGAATCGAGGAGGCCGGCGGCACGCCGCGCGAGTTTTCGACCGTATCGGTTTCCGACGGTATCAGCATGAATCACGAGGGGATGAAGTTCTCGCTGTTTTCGCGGGAGCTGATCGCCGACTCGATTGAAGCCGTCGTCCATGGTCTCGCCTACGATGCGCTGATCGGATATGGCGGATGCGACAAGACGCTTCCCGGCGTGATGATGGGCATGGTCCGGTGCAACGTCCCGTCCATTTTCATCTATGGCGGCAGCGCGCTGCCGGGCCGTATGGACGGGCGGACCCTCACCGTGCTCGACTCCTATGAGGCTGTTGGCAGCTTCATGACCGGAGAGATCGACAGTGCCACGCTCGAGCGGATTGAGCGGGCGTGCCTCCCGACCATCGGCGCGTGCGCCGGCCAATTCACTGCCAACACCATGGGGATGGTGTCGGAGGCGATGGGCCTCACCATTCCCAACGTATCGATGGTGCCGGGTGTCTATGCCGAACGCGCGCAGATATCCAGGCGGGCCGGGCGCCTCGTCATGGAGATGCTGGAGCGCGGCGGGCCGTTGCCGCGCGACGTCGTGACGCGGAAATCCCTGGAAAACGGTGCGGCGATCGTGGCCGCCACGGGCGGTTCGACCAATGCTGCGCTACATCTGCCGGCGATCGCAAACGAGGCCGGGATCGCATTCACGATCGACGATGTCGGCGAGGTTTTTGCCAGGACGCCGCTGATCGGAAACCTGCGGCCTGGAGGCAAATATACGGCGAAGGATGTCTACGATATCGGCGGTGCCGCCGTGGTGATCCGGGAGCTGATCCAGAGCGGGCATATTGATGGCAGCTGCTTGTCTGTCACGGGCCGTACACTTGCCGAAGAATACGGCGCCGCCAATGCACCTGACGGCGAGGTCGTTTACGCGGCTCGCGCCCCGATCATGCCAGATGGCGGCGTCGCTGTGCTGAAGGGAAACCTCTGTCCCGACGGCGCGGTCATCAAGGTGGCGGGCCTGAAGAGTCAGTTCTTTGAAGGCGTGGCGCGCGTTTTCGAAGACGAGGAGGCCTGCGTCGCTGCGGTTCGTGATCGCACCTATCAGGCGGGCGAGGTTCTCGTGATCCGAAACGAGGGGCCGGTGGGCGGCCCCGGCATGCGCGAGATGCTCGGCGTCACGGCGCTGATCTATGGACAGGGCATGGGCGAGAAGGTGGCCCTGATCACGGATGGTCGCTTCTCTGGCGCCACGCGCGGAATGTGCATCGGCTATGTGTCTCCCGAGGCCTTCGTCGGCGGTCCGCTGGCGCTGGTTCGCGATGGCGACAGGATCCGGATCGATGCTGCGAACCGGCGGATGGATATGCTGGTCGACGAGCAGGAACTCGCTGCTCGCCGGCACGATTGGAAGCCGCGTCCGCCTCGTCACCGTGCCGGCGCGCTGGCGAAATATGCCCGATTGGTTGGTCAGGCACCGGGCGGGGCCGTGACGCATGAGGGGCCCGCGGAATGGCCCTGGTTCGGATGACGCGGCGCACTTGCCCGAAAACAGCCAAACGTCTGGCAAGTTTCTTGCTAAGCTCGCGTCGCTGACGAAGGATGTTCAGCAAGCCTGTTGCGCAGTGGTCGCGCGAACGAAGTGAGACGGGATGAAGGTAGTGCCTTCGAGATCGAGCGAATGGGTGAGACCGGTGACGCCGCAAAAACCGGCTTCTGCAATCATCGAGATCGAGAGCGTCTCGCAGGTATTTCAGACCTCGGCGCGCAAGGATCATGTAGCGCTATCGGACATCTCGCTGGCGATCGACGAAGGAGCCTTCGTCTCCATCCTTGGTCCGTCCGGCTGCGGCAAGTCGACACTGCTTTACGTCGTCGGCGGCTTCGTCAGCCCGACCAGCGGTTCAGCGAAGATCAAGGGACGGACGATCACGGGTCCAGGGCCGGATCGCGGCCCCGTGTTTCAGGAATTCGCGTTGTTTCCGTGGAAGACCGTGCTGGGCAATGTGATGTATGGCCCTCGCCAGCAGGGCGTGCGCACCGCCGAGGCGGAAGCACAGAGCCGGGCCTTGATCGAAATGGTCGGGCTCAAGGGCTATGAGAACTTCTATCCCAAGGAGCTGTCCGGCGGCATGAAGCAGCGCGTAGCGCTGGCTCGAACGCTGGCTTACCATCCTGAGGTTCTGTTGATGGACGAGCCGTTCGGCGCGCTCGATGCTCACACGCGAACTCGCCTGCAGAACGATCTGTTGAATATCTGGGAGCGTGATCGCAAGACGGTGCTGTTCGTCACCCATTCGGTGGACGAAGCGGTGTTCCTGTCAGACAAGGTCGTGATGATGTCGAAGTCTCCCGGCCGCATCCGCGAGGTCATCGACATCGATCTGCCGCGGCCGCGCCGACGCAGCGAGTTGCTGCTCGATCCACGCTACCAGAAATACGTTGTCGATATCGAGCGGATGTTCGACGAGACCGACGCTGTCGGGTCTCCGTCATGATATCGCTCGCTGCTTTGGCGAGACGGGCTGCCCCGGTGCTTGCCTGCATCGGATTGCTCGCGATCTGGCAGGCGGCGTCCCTCGCGTTGAAGAATGACAGCTTTCCGACGGCGATCGAAGCAATTCGTGCAATCCCGGACATTCTCGGGGACAAGGAATCGCTGATCAACATCCTGGCCTCGCTCCGCCGCATGGCGGTCGGGTTTGGCATAGCGGTATCGGTTTCGATTCCGCTCGGCCTGTTGATGGGCCGCAGCCGGGCCGTCGCGGCCTTCTTCAATCCGCTCCTGATGGTAATCTACCCGGTGCCGAAGGCCGCCTTGATGCCGATCATCATGCTGTGGCTCGGCGTCGGCGACATCACGAAGACGCTGGTGATCTTCCTCGGCGTCAGCTTGCCCGTGATCTATCACAGCTTCGAGGGCGCCAAGGCGGTGGAAGAGAAGATGCTGTGGTCGGGTGCCGCGATGGGGCTTTCGCCTGCGCAACGGCTGGTCCGGATCGTACTGCCGGCGGCGCTGCCGGAAATTCTGACCGGTTGCCGCACCGGACTCGTGCTGGCGCTGATCACGATGATCACCAGCGAGATGATCGCCCGTCAGTCCGGTGCCGGCAACATCTTGTTCAACGCTCTCGACATGGGCCAATACGACACCGTCTTTGCGATGATCATCATCGTTGGCGCGATGGGAATCTGCCTCGATGCGATCTTCGAGCGGGTCCGCGCAAGGCTGGTGCGCTGGTCCGAACCGCAGTTCGACATGCCGCTGAGCTTCTCATGATGCCGCAGCTTCGCTCCACCAGCATCATCCTCGGGCTCGCGCCGATCGTGCTGGTGATCGCGCTGTGGCAAGGCCTTGTATCGTTTGGCTTTGCGCCTGCGGTCTTGCTGCCGCCGCCGGGATACGTCTTCAGCAGGCTGCTTCAGCAACTCCTGACCTGGACGTTTCAGCAGGAGATCGCGGCGACTCTGATCCGGCTGTTTGCCGGCTTCGCGATTGCGGTCGTGCTCGGTGTCAGCATCGGCATCGCCGCTGCCGCCAATCCGGCTATCAACGCCGTGGTTCGGCCGATCGTTCGCGTGCTTGCACCCTTGCCAAAGGTCGCGCTCTATCCAGCATTGCTGCTGCTGCTCGGCTTCGGTCACGGATCGAAGATTACGCTGGTGGCGGCGGATGCACTCTTTCCCATTCTGTTGTCTACCTATTACGGTGCGTCGACGGTGGAGCAGAAGCTGATCTGGTCGGCCATGGCGGCGGGAACGCCGCGCTATGAGATCCTGTTCAAGGTGGTGCTGCCGGCCGCGATGCCGTCGATCCTGACCGGTTGCCGGATCGGCCTTGTCATTTCCTGCATCGTGGTGTTTCTGGCGGAGATGATCACGTCGAGCGACGGGCTCGGACATGTGCTCGTCACGGCGGCCCGGACCTTCCAGGCCGTCGACATGTTCGTGCCGCTGATCACGATCTCGCTGCTGGGCCTGATCCTCAATGGTCTGCTGGGGGCAGTGCGCGCGTATCTGCTGCGGGGTTTCCCCGAAGCATGAACTGACGAAGAAGAAACAGAAAGACGGGAGTAGACATGCTGGCTGATCGCATTGAGGCAAAATGGATCGACGCATTTTGTGAGATTTTTGAGCGATGCGCCGTCAAGGCCGGCGATACCGCGGCGATCCTCTCGGAAACCCAGTCACGTGCGTTGAACGTTCATTTGGCGGAGCTCGCGCTGTTGCGGATGGGCGCCCGACCGTTTCACGTGGTCATGCCGACCCCGCGTAACCGGAATATCGTTCCGGTTCGCTCGACAGGGGCGAGCGAGGCGATCCAGCGGCTCGGCCCGGTCATTACCGCGCTTCAACAAGCCGGCTTTGTGGTGGATTGCACCATAGAGGGCTTGATGCATGCGGTGGAGACACCCGAGATCCTCAAAGCCGGCGCGCGCATCCTGGTGATCTCCAACGAGCATCCCGAAGCGCTGGAGCGGATGGTGCCGGATTCCGCGCTCGAGAAGCGCGTTCGCGCGGCGGCGAAGATGCTGCGCGGGACCAAGCGGATGCGGGTGACGTCGAAGGCCGGCACGGCGCTCGACGTCGATATGGTCGGCGCATCCACGGTCGGCGTGTGGGGGTGGACGGACAAGCCCGGTACGCTGGCGCATTGGCCCGGCGGGATCGTCGTCAGCTTCCCCAAGAGCGGAATGATCAATGGCACGCTGGTGATGGCGCCAGGCGACATCAACCTGACTTTCAAGCGGTACCTGACGTCGCCGGTGAAGATGACACTGAAGGACGATTATGTCGTCGAGCTGGAAGGCGAGGGCGCGGATGCCGCAATGATGCGTGCCTATCTTGCCGCCTGGGGCGATCGAGAAGCCTATGCGGTGTCGCATGTCGGCTTCGGCATGAATCCCGGCGCGCGCTACGAGGCGCTGTCGATGTATGACCAGCGCGACACCAACGGCACGGAAATTCGTGCCGTCTCCGGCAACTTCCTGTTCTCGACCGGTGCCAACGAATTCGCCGGCCGTTACACGGCGGGCCATTTCGATCTGCCGATGATGGGGACGACGATCGAGCTCGATGGTGCCGCCGTGGTGAGTGAAGGGGTGCTGCAGGACGTGTTCGGCTAGTTCCGATCGAGCACCGGCGGGCGAGCCAGGTCAAAGTGACGGAGCAGGTCGACCATGGCCTGAAGCCGTTTTGCCCGATAGGCGTCGATGTCCATACCTGAATAATCGAGAAAGCCTGCGCCCGTTCGCAGGCCGATCCGGCCCTCGTGCATGTTCCGCGAAATGACCTCGGGTGCACGATAGCGGTCGCTGCCGAGTGCGCTTTCAAGATAACGACTGGCGTAGTAGAGGATGTCGCCGCCGCCCCAGTCGATGAATTCGAGCAGCCCGAGCACGGCATAGCGGAAGCCGAAGCCGTAGCGGATCGCCTTGTCGATCTCCTCGGCGCTGGCGACGCCTTCCTCGACCATGCGCGCGGCCTCGTTCATCGCCAGCGCCTGGATGCGCGGAACGATGAAGCCAGGTGTCGCTGCGCAGACCACCGGGACCTTGCCGATGCCTTCGAGTAGCGCCTTGACCGCCTCGATGACGGCGGGATCGGTGGCCTTGCCCGGCGAAACCTCGACCAGCGGGATCAGATAGGCCGGATTGAGCCAGTGCACATTGAGGAAGCGGCGAGGATTCACGATCGCGCCAGAGAGATCGTCGACAAGGATGGTCGACGTCGTCGATGCGATGATCGTATCGGGGCCGACTTGTTTTGAGGCCGCCCCCAGCACATCCCGCTTGAGCTCGACGATCTCTGGGACTCCTTCGAAGACTATTCCCGCATCGGACAGTGCCGCATCGCTCTGGCTGGCCGGCACCACCGAGACCCGCGCGATCAGCGGATCGACATCCGCCTCGGTCAGTAGCCCCAGCTTCGCCAGGCTGGCAAAGGTCTTCCTGACTTCGCCGAGCGCATCTGCCTCCAGCCTGGCGAAATCTTCGGCTGAACGGGCCTTGATGTCGATCATCGTGACCATATGCCCCGCGTAGGCGAACGCGACGGCGATGCCGCGGCCCATCCGGCCGGCCCCGAGACAGGCGATTGTGGCTCGGCTGGTCATCGGTCAAAATCCCTTGCGAAGAAGCGTCTGCAAAGCGGCCTTGTCGAGATTGCCGAGGCCCAGCGTCTCGAGGGTTCGGCCGCCTTGCGTAAAATCCTCACCGCAGATTGCGCCACCGATGGCCAGAAATCCTTTGGCCAGCGGCGTAGCCACGCGCGCCAGGCCGGCGACAGAGACCAGCAGCGATAGCCCAAGCCGCAAATCTTCTCTCATGTAGCGGTGATCGGTCAGCACGATCCGCTCGCGCCAGTCGCCGGAATCGGTCAGCCGGTCGTGCGAGCCGCGGCCATACATCCAGATCTCGCCTTCCTTGGCATAGTGATGGGCGAGCGGAAAATGCGGTGCGCCATATCCGAGCGCCTCACGCACGGCAATCCGTTCGGCATCGAGCGCGTCGGTGACACGGCGGATCGCGGCTTGCGTTCCTTCCTTGTGGATGTCCCACTTTTCGAAATGCTCGATCGGGCCTGCATTCATCACGATCAGCGGCGGATGGATAATCGGGCCTGCATTCATCAGCGCACCGGAGAGAGCATCGCCGCACGGCTCGATTGTGCCGGCGAAAGCCTGTCCAATCACCGCAAGCGCACGCGGCGCCTGATCGAGCGGGAAAACGCCGACCGGCAGTCGCTTGGCGCGGATGGTGATCGCGACCTCGAACGGGCCGTGCTTGCGGGTCAGCCAGGGCAAGGTCCCGGTTTCGGCAAAGCACGCCTTGGCGCGGTTGCCGGCATCCCGCGCAGCCTGGGCGAAGATCATCGAGCCGAACGTGGCCGGCGGCAGAAACACGACCTGTCCATCCCGCAGATGTGGAGCAAGCAGGCGCGCAATATCAGGCTGCGCGAAGCCGGGGGCGGGGCACAGGATCAGCTCTGCGCCGTTGACGGCTTCGGCGATGGCAGCGGTGACCAGCGCGAGCTTGACGTCGTGACGGCCGTCATGATCCTTCACCAGGATGCGCGAGCCGGCGGCGCGATGGGCTGCGACCTGATCCGCGTCGCGGCGCCAGAGCCGGACCTCATGTCCCGACAGCGCAAAATCGCCCGCGGCCGCGAAAGAGCCGTTTCCCCCACCCAGAACCGCAATCTTCAAGATGCTTCTCCTTGCGCGCGCGATTGCGCATCAAGCTGCTTCAGCAGGAAATGCTGGACCTTGCCCAGCGCTGTGCGCGGCAGGTCGGTGACGAAAACGATGTCGCGCGGAACCTTGTAGCGGGCGAGTTGGGCTTGAAGATGCGCTTTCAACGCGTCTGCTTCGAGCCGACAGCCGGATCGCGGGATCACGTAGGCGATGGGCACCTCGTCCCAGCGTGGATCGGGCCGGCCGATCACGGCGCATTCGCTGACATCGGGATGTTCCAGCAGGACGCGTTCGACCTCCGCCGGATAGATGTTCTCGCCGCCGGAAATGACCATGTTCTTCTTGCGGTCTCGCACCCAGAAATAGCTGTCCGCGTCGCACAGGCCGATATCGCCGGTACGATACCAGCCGTCGTGCAGCGCATCGCGCGTTGCGTCCGCATCGCCCCAATATTCGAAGAACACGTTGGGGCCGCGCACTGCGATCTCCCCCGGCGCTCCCGTCGGCACCTCGTTGCCGGCCTGATCGATCACTTTCGCTTCGCAGCACAGGCCGGCAAGTCCGGTCGATCCCGCGCGCGAAAGATCGCCACCAAGCCGGGTGTAGACTGCGATGGGACAAGTTTCCGTCGAGCCGTAGACCTGAAGCACCGGTACGCCGCGCGCCACGAAGCGGTCGATCAGATGCGGCGGCACGATGGTCGAGCCGGTCGCGACGGCTTTGAGTGACGAAAGGTCGGTCGTGGGCCAGGCGGGATGCTCGCTCACCGCCTGGATGATCGCCGGCACCATCACGGTCAAGGTCGGCCGTTCCCGTTCGATGGCTGCAAGCGCGGTGTCCGGCGTGAAGCGTGCGTGAACCGTGACCGTCGCGCCCAGCTGGAGCGCCGCCGTGGTCTGGATGTTGAGGCCACCGACGTGGAAGAACGGTAGCAGCGTCAGCACATGGTCATCGGACGTCATGTTGTGCATGTGCTGGCTCATGACGCCGTTCCAGAACAACGCCTCCTGGCGCAGCACTGCGCCTTTGGGCCGTCCGGTCGTTCCCGATGTGTAGACAATGAGGAGCGGACAGGAGAGATCAGTGTGCGGGTTGCGGCCGGTGCCGCGGCTTCGAGCCAACAGGTTTTCGAACGTCATGCTGCGGGCCGGCTCGAAATCGAGCCCGACGATTGCGGTCCCCTCAAGCTCGGCGAGTACCCCCTCAAATGCCTGCTCGAGCACCAGGACCTTGGCGCCGGCATCGTTGAGGATGAAGAGCTGCTCGGCCACAGCGAGCCGCCAGTTCAGGGGCACCAGCATCGCGCCGAGCCGCGCACAGGCATAGAGCAGAACCAGATAGTCCGGCCGGTTCAGGCTGAGGATCGCAACGCGGTCGCCCCGGCCTACGCCGAGCTCCTGCTTCAACGTCGCCGCCGTCCGCTCGATGCGTGCAGCGAATGCCGCATAGCTCGACCGTTCGCCCTCGAAGGCGATGGCTGTCTTGTCTGGCGCGAACGCCGCGTTGCGATCGATCAGACTGCAGAGATCCACCGTTAGTCGTCCGTTTCGCCGGCCTCGTACAGCGCCTCGCGCCCGATCCGGTCGAGGCAGAGCTCGGCTGTCCAGGGCAACATCAGCGAGCCGCAGCGGCTGTCGCGATAGATGCGCTCCAGCGGCAGCGAGCGCAGCATGGCCTGTCCGCCGCAGGTGCGGATCGCGAGCGCGGCGAGCTCATTGGCACCCTCCATCACCGAATATTGTGCGGCATAAGCGCGAAGCACCTGCTCCTTGCTCGGATTGGCGCGCGCTTCGGTGACGGCCTGGAACCAGATCGCCTTGATCTGCTCGAGCTTGATCTGCATCTGCGCGACCGCAATTTGCTTGGTCGGATACATCCTGCGCTTGACCGGCGGCATGCCCGGTACTTCGCCGCGCAGATACCGCACGGTGAAGTCATAGGCGGCTTGCGCAAGGCCCATATAGGTTGGCGACAGCGTCAGGAACATGTGCGGCCAGCGCATCGCGGCCTGGAAATAGACGCCGCGCGGCATCAGCGCCGAATCTGCCGGCACGAACACCTCCTTGAACAGCAGCGTGCGCGAGACTGTTCCGCGCATGCCGAGCGGGTCCCAGTCGCCGACGACCGAGACGCCTTCCGATTTTGAGGGGATGGCGAGGTAAAGCGTATTGCGGCGCGAAGCCTTCTCGCCTTCCTCGATCTCCGTGCAGAGAACGCCGTAATAGTCCGCATGGCCGGAGAGTGATGCAAAGATCTTCTTGCCGTTGACGATCCAGCCGCCCTCGACCGGCCGCGCTTCCGTGCCGAAAGCAACACCGCCTGCCGCAGCTGCACCGCCTTCCGAAAAAGGCTGCGAATAGATCGCGCCATGCTCGACGATGCGCTTGTAGTGGACTGCACGCCGCTGCTCGTGCTCGGCGCGGGTTTCAGCATCCATGTCGAGATCGTCGGCGAGCGGACCCGACCACAGCGTCGAGCAGACATGCATGTTCCAGGTGAGCGCAGTCGCGCCGCAATAGCGGCCGATTTCGGCTGCTGCCAGTGCGTAGGTTTGATAATTCGCGCCGAGCCCGCCATGCTTCTTGGGTACGGCAATACGGAGCAGGCCGACGCGATGCAGGTCGCGATAATTCTCAGACGGGAAGATCGCCTCGCGGTCGTAAGTCGCGGCGCGGCCGGCGAACACGCTCTGGCCGATCTCGCGCGCCCGCGCGATGATGCCGGCCTGCTCGTCGCTCAGTCGGAATGCGACGGGATCGAAGATCGGCGCATCCAGCGCGACCTTGTCACTCGCGCCGATGGTCTTGCTGACTTGCATGGTCATTGCGCAGTCATCCTACGTTTTAGTCGCGATGGAATTCAGGAATCGGCCGAGCGCGTCGTTAAAGGCATCGGGGCGTTCGAGGTTGGCGAGATGGCCGACAGCGTCGAGCTCGACATATTCCGCGGAAGGAATGTAGGTCGCCGTCTTCGCCATCATTGGGGCTGGCGCGTTGTTGTCCTTGGAGCCGGACAGCAGCAGCGTCGGGATGGAAATATCCTTGAGGGTGCTGCGTTGGTCGAAGCCGATCAAGGCCAGCATCATGGCGCGATAGCTCGCCTCGGGCACACTTGCCATGCACTCGCGTGCAAGCTCCATTCCCTTGGGATCAGGATCGTCGCCCACCAGCTCCTTCACCAGAGAGGGCGCCAGCGACTTCATCGTTTCGCCGCGATCGAGCGGCCCGAGCCGGGCGGCGATAAACGATTTCTGCCAATCGCCGTCGGCCTTGCCGAACGCCGGGCTGGTCTGCGCCAGCACGACCGCGCGCGCCAGTTTTGGGGATTGCACCAGCCATTTCTGGACGATCATGCCGCCGATGGAATGTCCGACCAGAATTGGCTTGCTCGCCCCAAGCTGCTCGATGAATCGCTGAAGCGCATCCGCCAGGGCAGCGATGCTGACGCTGGCGAGCGGCGCCGAGCCGCCATAGCCCGGCATGTCCCATGCAATCGCGTGAAAGCGGTCGCCGAATGTCGCAAGCTGCTGCCGCCAGGCCCGTGCCGCACCGCCGATGCCATGCAGGAAAATCAGAGGTGTCCCGCCCGGATCGCCCGCTGCTTCATAGGCGAAGCGGCCGTCCTTTGTTATCATTGGCGCAGGCTGCGACACGCGACATCCTTTTGCTTGGCCCTTCGATGCTAACAGGCCTGTGAGGGATGGGAAGAGATAATTTTATACTTAAAGCAATTTTCAGGCCGTCTTCTCCGTTGCGACCATTCACGGGGTGGAGTCGAGCTTTGTTTGCAAAAGTTTGAAGGTTAAAATATATCGAGAAGAGCGATCAGCAGAATGCAAGGAAGCCAGCGCATGTCCGGATTACCGCATTCGCCGCACGCGCTGGTGACCGGTGGCGGTCGCGGTATCGGTCGCGCCATCGCAGCAGCGCTCGTCGGGGGCGGTGCCACCGTGACCGTCCTTGGGCGGAACGCTGCGACGCTTGAAGATGCTGTCAGCGCAGGGGCAGCGCATTTTGCGGCTGTCGCCGACGTCTCGGACGAAACCTCAATGAAAGTCGCCATCGCTCAAGCGAGTGCGCGGCAGCCGATCGATATCCTGATCGCCAATGCGGGAAGCGCCGAGTCCGCGCCGTTCGCCAAATCCGACAGCGCACTGTTCGCGCGCATGATGGACGTCAATTTCATGGGCGTGGTCCATGCTGTCAGCGCTGTGCTGCCCGGGATGAAGGATCGTCCCTATGGCCGTATCGTCGCGATCGCGTCGACGGCGGGGCTCAAGGGATATGCCTATGTCAGCGCCTACACCGCGGCCAAGCACGCTGTGGTCGGTCTCGTGCGTTCCCTCGCCATTGAAATGGCCGGCAGCAATGTGACCGTCAACGCGGTGTGTCCCGGTTTCACCGACACCGATCTGGTCGCCGGCAGCATCGAGAACATCATGAAAAAGACGAGGCGTAGCCGCGAGCAGGCCATTGCCGAGCTCGCAAAGCATAATCCGCAGGGACGATTGATCTCTCCTCAGCAGGTCGCGGATACCGTGCTCTGGCTGTGCGGCGAGGGTGCCGGCGCAATCACCGGGCAGGCGATCGCTGTTGCCGGTGGTGAGATTTAGCGCGCATGGCACCGGCACGGAACAAGAAAGCCAAGGAGATCATATGAGCAGACCAGCCAATCCTGTGACCTTACCGCTTGCGGACTATTCGCCGCAGCACTTCCTGCTGGCCGTCGTCGATGGTGTTGCAACCGTGACGCTCAATCGTCCGGAACGGAAGAATCCGCTGACCTTCGAGAGCTATCGCGAACTCACCGATTTCTTTCGCGCCTGCGCTTTCGACGATGCGGTCAAGTCCATCGTCGTGACCGGCGCTGGTGCCAATTTTTCGTCCGGCGGCGACGTGTTCGAGATCATCGGGCCGCTCGTGAAAATGGACACCAAGGGGCTGACGGCGTTTACGCGGATGACCGGTGACCTCGTCAAGGCGATGCGGGCCTGTCCGCAGCCGATCGTTGCCGCGGTTGAAGGCATTTGCGCCGGCGCGGGCGCGATCATCGCCATGGCGTCGGACATGCGGCTTGCTGCGAGCGGGGCCAAGGTTGCCTTCCTCTTCAACAAGGTGGGCCTTGCCGGTTGTGACATGGGCGCCTGCGCGATCCTGCCGCGGATCATCGGACAGTCCCGCGCTTCCGAGTTGCTCTACACCGGCCGGTTCATGACCGCGGAGGAGGGCGAGCGCTGGGGCTTCTTCAGCCGTATCGTCACGTCGGAGCAGGTGCTGCCCCAGGCACAGCTACTGGCCAAGCAGATTGCTGAGGGACCGACCTTCGCCAACACCATGACCAAGCGGATGCTGGCCATGGAATGGGCGATGTCGGTGGAGGAGGCGATCGAGGCGGAGGCCGTTGCTCAAGCGCTGTGCATGACAACCGCCGATTTCGAACGGGCCTTCGAGGCCTTTGCCAACAAGGTCAAGCCGGTCTTCAGGGGCGACTAGGCCGGCCTTTGCCGGCAGCCTGCCGCAATGGGGACTTGCGCGAGATTATTTTAGGCTTAAAATAGTTTCGCCGGAGGTTGAATTGGCGAGGCTCCCATGAAAGTCGCGATCATCGGTGGCGGACCTGCGGGTCTCTACGCTGCAATCCTGCTGAAGAAGCAGCGGCCGAGCGCCGAGATCGCGGTGTACGAGCGCAACCGCGCCGACGACACCTTCGGCTTCGGCGTGGTGTTCTCGGACGCCACGCTCGATAATTTCGAGAAGCACGACCTCCCGAGCTATCGCCGCATCACCCAGGAATTCGCCTACTGGGACGACATCGCGGTGCACTTCCGCGGAACGGTCCATCGGGTCGGCGGCAACGGCTTTTGTGGCTGCTCGCGGCAGAAGCTGCTCCTGATCCTGCAGGCGCGCGCGCGAGAACTGGGCGTCATCCTGAACTTCGAGGCGGATGTCGAGGACGAATCCCGCTTCGCTGACGCCGATCTCATCCTGGTCGCAGACGGCATCAACAGCCGCTTCCGCGACAAATATGTCGATCATTTCGCGCCGGAAGTCGATCTGCGTGCCAACAAGTTCGCCTGGATGGGTTCGACCAGGCCGCTGGATGCCTTCACCTTCATCTTCCAGGAGACGGAGTGGGGACCGTTCATCGCCCATGCCTATCAATATGAAGCCGGGCACTCGACCTGGATTTTCGAGACCGATCCGGAGACGTTCGAACGCGCCGGGCTGACGGGGCTGAACGAGACCCAGTCGGCTGCGCGAATGGCCGAGATCTTCGGCTGGTTCCTCGATGGGCATCAACTGCTCACCAATCGTTCGACGTGGCGCAACTTCCCGATGATCCGCAGCAAGCGCTGGGTCAAGGACAGCATGGTTCTGCTCGGCGACGCCAAGGCGAGCGCGCATTTCTCGATCGGCTCGGGCACCAAGCTCGCAATGGAAGATGCGATTGCGCTGGCAGAGGCGATGGAGAAGGCGCCCAGCATCAAGGCGGCGCTCGATCTCTATGAGCACGGGCGGCGTGAGGAGGTCGAGAAGACGCAGCACGCCGCGGATGTCTCGCTGGTTTGGTTCGAGCATGTCGACCGCTTCTGGGATTTCGATCCCGTGCAGTTTGCCTTCGGCGTGATGACGCGCTCGAAGGCGATCACCTACGATAATCTGAAGCTTCGCGCTCCTGACTTCGTGGCGGAGGTCGAAAGATCGTTTGCCAAGCGTGTTCGTGACAGCGGTTTCGAAGTCGACACCGAGAAGCCGATGGTGCCGCTGTTCCAGCCCTTCCGGCTGCGTGAGATGGAGATCGCCAATCGCGCCGTGGTGTCGCCGATGTGCATGTATTCGGCGAAGGAGGGCGTGCCGACCGATTTCCATCTGGTGCATTACGGATCGCGCGCGATCGGCGGCGCCGGCCTGATCTTCACGGAGATGACCTGCGTTGCCCGCGACGCCCGCATCACGCCCGGTTGCGCCGGTCTGTGGAATGACGAGCAGGAGGCCTCCTGGCAACGCATCGTTGATTTCGTCCATGCCAATTCAGCCGCAAAAATCTGCCTGCAGTTGGGCCACGCCGGGCGCAAGGGCGCGACCAAGCTGATGTGGGACGGCATGGACCGTCCGCTCGAGGAGGGCGGCTGGGAGGTGTTTTCGGCGTCGCCGCTGCCCTATTTCCCCGACAGCCAGGTTCCGCGCGAGCTCGATCGCGCCGGCATGAATGCAGTGAAGGACGCTTTCGTCGCGGCGGCCGAGCGCGGCGAACGCTGTGGCTTCGACATGCTTGAACTGCACTGCGCCCACGGCTATCTGCTTGCGAGCTTCATCTCGCCGTTGACGAATAGACGCGCGGATGAGTATGGCGGCTCGCTCGAAAACCGCCTGCGCTTCCCGCTCGAAATCTTCGAGGCGCTGCGGGCCATATGGCCGTCGCACAAGCCGATGTCTGTGCGCATTTCTGCGACCGACTGGGCCGAGGGTGGCATCGGCGGCGACGACGCAGTGGCGATCGCGCGGGCTTTTGCCGAGGCGGGCGTCGATCTCGTCGACGTCTCGACCGGGCAGACCGTGCGCGATGCGCAGCCGATCTATGGCCGCATGTTCCAGACCCCGTTCTCCGACCAGGTCCGCAATGAGGCGCGCGTGGCCACGATGTGCGTCGGCAACATCACGACGGCGGACCAGGCCAACACCATCCTGGCTGCCGGCCGGGCTGACCTCGTCGCGCTCGGGCGGCCGCATCTGGTCGATCCCTCCTTCACCATGAGGGCGGCAGCCTGGTACGGGGCGGACGACGCGTTCTGCCCGCCGCAATATCTTCCCGGAAAAGATCAGATTTTCCGCAACAGCGTGCGCGACCGGCAGGATCTCGAGGAGCTGAGAATTAAGGCTAAGCCCAAGACCCGGGCCGAGCTCAAGGCGGAGGCGACAAAGCCGCTTGCGGCCGAGTGACCGCCCGTGCGACTTTGGCCGCATTGCCTGGTGTGTACCGAGTGGAGTGAGGGCGATGAAGGCGATTATCGTCGGTGGCGGTATCGGTGGTCTCACCACCGCATTGATGCTGCGCTCGCGGGGCCTCGCTTGCGAGATCTTCGAGCAGTCCGACACCATCCGCGAGCTTGGCGTCGGCATCAACACGCTGCCCCATGCCATGCGTGAGCTGGCGGGCCTCGGTCTGCTCCAGCAGCTTGACGATGTCGCGATCCGCACCGACCAGCTCTATTACCTCAACCGTCACGGCCAGGAAGTCTGGCGCGAGGCCCGCGGCATCGATGCCGGCCACGACGTGCCGCAATTCTCGATCCACCGCGGCCGCCTTCAAGGCGTCATCCATCGGGCCGTCGAGGAGCGGCTCGGGCCGGAGGCCATCCACACCGGCTGCCGCCTCGGCGCCTTCACGCAGGACGAGGGCGGCGTGACCGCTTACTTCTTCGACCGCTCAGGCGCGCACATCCATACCGCGCGCGGCGACATCCTGATTGGTGCCGACGGCATCCATTCGCGGGTCCGTGACACGCTGTTCCCGAGCGAGGGGCCGCCATGCTGGAACGGCCTGATGCTGTGGCGCGGTGCGCGGGATTGGCCGCTATTCCTTACCGGCAAGTCGATGATCGTCGCCGGCGGGCTCAACGCCAAGGTGGTGATCTATCCCATCGCGGAGGGATCGAGCCCGGCGAGCCGTCTCACCAACTGGGCGGTCCTGGTGAAGGTGGGCGAGGGCAATGCCCCGCCGCCGCGGAAGGAAGACTGGTCGCGGCCGGGCCGTCGCGAGGAGCTGATGCCGCATGTGGCGCGCTTTTCGGTGCCTTACGTCGACGTGAAGAGCCTGATCTCGGCCACGCCCGAGTTCTACGAATATCCGACCTGCGACCGCGATCCGTTGCCCTATTGGTCGTCCGGCAGAGTGACGCTGCTCGGCGATGCCGCGCATCCGATGTATCCGGTTGGCTCCAACGGAGCTTCGCAGGCCATCCTCGACGCGCGCTGCCTCGCCGACGCGCTGGTGCGCGCCGAGCATCCGCGCCAGGCGTTGCTTGAATACGAGAAGAAGCGCCTGCCCATGACTGCGGATATCGTCCGCTCCAACCGGCGCGGCGGCCCCGAGGGCGTCATCGACGCCGTCGAGCAGCTCGCGCCTGATGGTTTCGACAATGTCGACAACGTGCTGAGCTATTCCCAGCGCGAGGCGATCGTGCGCGGCTATGCCACCAAGGCCGGCTTCGCCGCAGTGCCGGGACTTGCGGCGGTGCGGGCTTAAGATGCGCTGCTAGCCGCCGGGAGGCGGCGGCAGGAAGTGGATGTTGAACTCGGCGGCCATCGCCACCACGTCCTCGGGCTTCTGTTCCTTCATGTTGTGAAGGCCCCAGAATAGGTCGAACAGCTTGCGGGTCGGTGACACCCAGAACAACACCTTCGCGGTCTGATCCGATTTGTTGAAGATGCCATGCGGCACGCCCATGCCGAGCCGGATCAGGTCGCCCGCGGTCGCCTGCGACTCGGAATTGCCGAGCATGAAATCGAGCTTGCCCTCCAGCATGTAGAGATATTCATCCTGGTCCGGATGAATGTGCGGCGGCACGAACGTGCCCGGCGGCAGCGTCGCATGCCAGGAGAAGCTGTGCTCCGTGTTGCTCTTCGGCACATAGGTCTGGCCGAGGATGTTCCAGGAGATGCCCTGGATCCCCTCATTGGCCCGTGTGATGCCGGTGATTTCGCTTTTCATCGTGATCCTCCCTCGACGCGACGTGCGGCTTAGTTCGCCGCCTTGCAGTCCTTGGCGTAGCGGTCGCCGTAATTCTCAAAGACTTTCTGGACGATCTCGGTCTGGAATTTGCCGTCCGCGCGCTTGGCGACCTTGGTCAGGTAGAAATCCTGGATCGGATAACCGTTGGTGTTGAACTTGAAGGCGCCGCGCAGCGAGGTGAAGTCGGCCTTTTTCAGAGCGGCCGCGACCGCGTCCTTGTTGGAGAGGTCGCCCTTCACGGCCTTGACGGCGCTGTCGATCAGCATCGCGGCATCATACGCCTGGAAGGCGTAGGTACCGGGCACGCCGTTATAGGCGGCCTCGTAGGCGGCGACGAACTTCTTGTTCTGGGGATTGTCGAGATTGGGCGCCCAGTTCGCGCCGCCGAACATGCCGACCGCCGCGTCCTGCTGCGCCGGCAACGTCGATTCATCCACCGTGAAAGCCGAGAGCACCGGAATGCTGTCGGCGAGGCCAGCCTGCCGGTATTGCTTGACGAGATTGACCCCGAGGCCGCCGGGCATGAACGTGAAGAGCGCATCCGGCTTCTGCGATGAAATCTTGGAAAGCTCCGGCTGGAAGTCCAGCGTGTTGAGCGGCATGTAGGATTCTTCGACGATCTCGCCCTTGTAGTCGAGCTTGAAGCCCGCGACCGAGTCCTTGCCGGCCTGATAATTCGGAACCATCAGATACATGCGCTTGTAGCCGCGATCCTGCGCGACCTTGCCGAGGATTTCGTGCACCTGATCGTTCTGATACGAGGTCACATAGAAGAACGGGTTGCAATCCTTGCCGGCAAAAGTGGACGGGCCGGCATTGGGGCTGATCAGAAAGGTTTTCGATTCCGTGACCGGCCGGTGAATCGCCTGGAGGATGTTGGAGAAGATCGGGCCGACCACGAAGTCGACCTTGTCGCGCTCCAGAAGGCCCTTGACCTTGGTGACCGCTGCGTCCGGCTTCAATTCGTCGTCGACCACGACGACCTCGACATCGCGGCCGCCCATCTTGCCGCCGAGATCCTTCATTCCGAGCGCAAAGCCGTCGCGAACCTGTTGGCCGAGCGCGGCGGCGGGTCCCGACAGGGTCACGATCACACCCAGCTTGATTTTCTCCTGGGCGAGGGAAGGACTCACCGTGGTGCCAAGCAGCAAGGCGGCTGCGGCCAACGTCATTTGCGTCTTCATGATCTGTCCCCCGTGACAACAGGACTTGCGCTGCAAGCCGCTACTCCAATCCAAGTTTATGCCGATGATTGCTGCCGCGGCAAGCGAGCTCAAAGCGTCGTCATCTGCGGACAGCGGCGCATGCAAGCGGCGCGCCAATTATTTGAAGCCTAAAGAAATCGGGATGCGATCGATTGTTGCGGCTTTAGGCTTGCAGCCGGCTTCGATTTATTTGAAGCTCAAAATGTTGGGAATCCGTGCCGGGCGCCAATGCTAGGCCGTGAGTGACTGCATCAACATGCTCGATTCCGAGACCAAGGCCGTCGAAACTCCGGAGGATCACGCCGAAGAGCTTCGGCTGTGGCTGCGCCTCTTGACCTGCACGACGCTGATCGAGGGCGAGGTCCGTGGCCGGTTGCGGCAGCGCTTCGACGTCACATTGCCCCGTTTCGACCTGATGGCGCAGCTCGACAAGGCACCCGACGGCATGACGCTGTCCGACGTCTCCAAGCGCATGATGGTGTCGAACGGCAACGTCACCGGTCTCGTCGAGCGCCTCGTGGAATCCGGTCATCTCGACCGCCGCACGTCGGAGACCGACCGCCGCGTCCAGGTGATCCGGCTGACCAAACTCGGTCGCGCCGAATTTCGCAGAATGGCCGCGGAACACGAGACCTGGATCGCCGATCTTTTCGCCGACCTGACGCCGAAGGATGTGCGCGAATTGATGCGGCTGCTCGCCAAGACCAAGGCATCGGCGCAGAAATCGGCCGGTCGCCGCCGGGCCTAGTGCGCGGCTGACGCGCCCACCAATCCCATTTGCCGCCGGAAAAAGCACGGGATGCCCAAAATCCGCTATTGCACGAAATTGCTTTAAGCCTAAAATGTTTCCGAGTGAGTGCTGCCGGGTGCTTTCCATGCTGAAAGGAGCGTGCGATGGCCAACGCCGCCAAGGTTCAAGTCTCGGGCTCGCGTGACGATAACGCCGCGACAGCCCATGTCGATACGTTCGCGCGGCAGCATCTTCCGCCAGCCGAGCTCTGGCCGGAATTCATCTTCACGCGACCGGAACTGCAGTATCCGCCCCGCCTCAACTGCGTCAGCTATTTCCTCGACCGCTGGGTCGAGCAGGGACATGGCGACGCTCCTTGCGTGATCAGCCCCGCCGTCAGCTACACCTATCGTGAGCTGCAAACGGTCGTGAACCGCATCGCCAATGTGCTGGTCGGCAAGCTTGGTCTCGTCACCGGCGGACGCGTGCTGCTGCGTTCGGCCAACAATCCGATGATGGTCGCGACCTATCTGGCAGTGATCAAGGCCGGTGGCATCGTCGTCGCGACGATGCCACTGTTGCGTGCCAAGGAGCTGTCCTATCCGATCCAGAAGGCCGAGATCACACTCGCACTCTGCGACGGCAAGCTCGCCGACGAAATGGAGAAGGCGAAAGCCGCAGCCCCCGGCCTCAAGCGCGTGGTCTATTGGGGCAACGGCGGCAGCGACTCGCTCGAGGCGCTGATGGAGGATGCAAGTCCGGAGTTCAGGGCTGTCGATACCGCCTCCGACGACGTCTGCCTGATCGCGTTCACGTCGGGCACGACCGGCGATCCCAAGGGCACCATGCATTTCCACCGTGACATGCTGGCGGTCTGCGATGGCTATGCACGCAACATCCTGCGCGCGGAGCAGAAGGATCGCTTCGTCGGCTCGGCACCGCTCGCCTTCACGTTCGGCTTCGGCGGCGTGCTGTTTCCAATGCACATCGGCGCCTCCTTCGTCGTTCTGGAGAAGACGGCGCCCGACGACATTCTGAATGCGATCGAGCAGTACAAGACCACGGTCTGTTTCACCGCGCCGACCGCGTACCGGGCGTTGATCGGCAAGCTTCCGGGCCGCGATATTTCCTCGCTTTGCAAATGCGTGTCCGCCGGAGAGACGCTGCCCAAGCCGACATTCGATGCCTGGCTGAAGGCGACCGGCATCAAGCTGATGGACGGCATCGGCTCGACCGAGCTGCTGCACATCTTCATCAGCGCGACCGAGGACGAGATCCGCCCCGGTGCGACGGGCAAGCCGGTGCCGGGGTATGAAGCGAAGATCGTCGATGATTCCGGCAATGACGTTCCGCCGGGCACGATGGGAAGGCTCGCGGTACGCGGGCCGACCGGTTGCCGCTATCTCGCTGACGAGCGGCAGCGCAAATACGTCCAGAACGGCTGGAACATCACGGGCGACACCTATCTGATGGATAGCGAGGGCTATTTCTGGTACCAGTCGCGCTCGGACGACATGATCGTGTCGGCCGGCTACAACATTGCAGGCACGGACGTCGAGGCGGCGCTGCTTACGCATCCCTCCGTCCTCGAGTGCGGGGTCGTCGGCGCGCCGGACGAGGCGCGCGGCATGATCGTGAAGGCGTATGTCGTTGCCGCGCCGGGCGTAACGCCGGATGCCGAGCTCGTGGCTGCGTTGCAGGAGCATGTCAAACGCGAGATCGCGCCATACAAATATCCGCGCGCGATCGAGTTCGTGACGCAACTACCGAAGACCGAGACCGGCAAGTTAAAGCGCTTTGCCCTGCGGCAACTGGCGCAGACCGCGGTGACGTCCTCCGGCGTCGCGGCGGAATGAGAGAAGGATAGAGAATTGTCCGTGACGACGCCGAAAAGCCCGCAGCTTGCGGTGCTGCCGACAGCAGCTGAGGACGAAACCCGCGCCAGGGCGCAGGTGCTCCAACCGTCCGGTTGGCCGGTGCCGAAAGGCTATGCCAACGGCATGGCCGCCGAGGGACGCATCGTCGTCACTGGCGGTGTCATCGGCTGGGATGCCGAGGAGCGTCTCGCGGAGGGTTTTGTCGCGCAGGTGCGCCAAACCCTAG
Source organism: Bradyrhizobium sp. 62 (assembly GCF_023073035.1). Classification (NCBI taxonomy): domain Bacteria; kingdom Pseudomonadati; phylum Pseudomonadota; class Alphaproteobacteria; order Hyphomicrobiales; family Nitrobacteraceae; genus Bradyrhizobium; species Bradyrhizobium sp. 62. Next base: position 84,539 of record NZ_JADPIT010000013.1, on the reverse strand, counting down.
GCAACATCGCCGCGATCCTCGCGGAGGCCGGCGCGCAGCCCGAGCATCTGGTGCGCCTGACCTGGTACGTCGTCGACATGGACGAGTACCTGACGAACCTGAAAGAGCTCGGCAAGGCCTACCGCACCATCTTCGGCGCGCACTACCCGGCGATGGCGCTGGTTCAGGTCGTCCGCCTCGTTGAGAAGACGGCGCGCGTCGAAATCGAAGCCACCGCCGTCATTCCGCGCTGAACTGCGATCGGTGCGCGGTCAGCTTGCCTTGGTCAGCTTGCCTTGGTCAGCTTGCCTTGGCGAGGTCATCGTCTTCGGGCGAGTTCAGGTATATTCCTGACATGGTGTCGACCCAGCAGAGATGGTCGTGCACCTTCTTCACGCCGTTGACGTTCTCCGCTGCGACGACCGCGGCCTGTCGCACGCGCTCCTCGGTGATGACGCCGCTGAGATGAACGATGCCGTCGCGGACGATGACGTTCAGCCCGAACGGGCACCAGTCGTTCTTCTCCATGGTATCGATGATGCGGCTGCGAATGTGATCGTCGTCCGCGGTCGGGTCGGGTACGTCTCGGGCGAGGTCCGCCACCGCCTGGAGCAGGTTCGCGCGCGACACGATGCCGACGATTTTGTCGCCGCGGATTACCGGGAGACGCTTCACGTTGTTCCGCTCCATGAGATCGACGATCTCGGCAAGCGCCGTATCCTCGGTGATGGTCACCGGTGAAGAGGTCATCACCACCGAGACCTTGCGGCCGTGCTCGTGGACGAAGTCGCTGGCCGATTTGCCGGATCCGAGAATGAACCGCAGCCAGCGCCCGCGCTTGCGTCCCGTGCCGATTTCGCTGCGGCGGATGAAGTCGCCTTCCGAGACCACGCCGACCAGCTTGCCGGCATTGTCCACGACCGTGAGACCGCTGACATGCCGCTTCAGCATGATGTTTGCCGCCTCGACGATGCTGGTGTCGGGCGTAACCGAGATGACCGACCGGGTCATGATCTGATGGGCGCGCATGGCAGACTCCGCTGGCTTGTCGATGTCGATGCGCAAAACCTAGCTCTCGCGTCGTGCTGCGGCTTGACGCAGGTCAAGGGGTGAAGCGGGGCTCTTTCCGATGCCCGGACTTGATGCAGCTCAACGCGCATCCCAAGCCTCGCCATATCCTGCTGCCACGCAGCCAAGAAGCCGGCAGGAACATTCAGCCATGAGCGTCGTGCAGATATTTCCAAGGTCCGAAGGGCCGGCCGCGCAGGCTCTCTCCGTCAATCCTGTCGTTGAGCCAGAAGCCTCTACGACCGGCCCCGAAGCGCCGGCTGGATTGCCAGTCGCCGCCGATCCCCTGCCTGTATCGGAGCCATACCCTCTCGATCGCGCGTTTCATGCGATGCTGGCGCGGTTGACGGGCGGGATTTCGCCGCTGGCCTTGTTGCTCGCCTGGCTCGATTGGAGCTCTCATCTGGCTGCCGCGCCGCAGCGTCAGGTGGAGATGTCGCGCAATGTCCTTCGCGACATGGGCCAGTTCCTGGAAGCCGCCGCGCATGCGACGTCGCAAAAGCCGTGGTCCGTGATTGCACCGCAGGGACGGGATCGTCGCTTCAGGGGGCCGCAGTGGGAAGCCGCACCGTTCAATCTGCTTGCGCAGGCGTTCCTGCTCAGAGAGCGCTGGTGGCACGATGCCACGACCGGCGTACGCGGCGTGTCGCACGCAAATGAAGCCATCGTCGAATTCTCGATGCGTCAGATGCTCGACATGCTGGCGCCGTCGAATTTCGCGGCGACCAATCCGCAAGTGCTGGAGAAGGCGTTCCGGAGCGGCGGGGAGAATTTCGTATTCGGCTGGCAGAACTGGTGCAGCGACCTGATGCGCCTGCTCTCCGCCGCAAGGCCAGCGGGCGACGAACAGTTCATCGTCGGCAAGACGGTCGCGGCTTCGCCGGGCAAGGTCGTTTATCGCACTGCGTTGATCGAGCTGATCCAGTACCATCCGACGACGGCTCAAGTGCGACCCGAGCCAATCCTGATCGTGCCCGCCTGGATCATGAAGTACTACATCCTCGATCTGTCGCCGCAGAATTCTCTGGTGAGGTATCTGACCGGCCAAGGCTTCACCGTATTCGCGATTTCCTGGCGAAATCCGGATGCCAAAGACCGGGATGTTGCCTTCGACGACTATCGCAAGCTGGGTGTCATGGCGGCGTTGGACATGATCGGCCGGATCCTGCCGGGCCGGAAGACCCATGCGCTCGGCTACTGCCTGGGTGGCACATTGCTGTCGATGGCTGCGGCTGCGATGGCACGCGATGGCGACAAGCGACTGTGCACGACCACCCTGCTTGCCGCACAGACGGATTTCACCGAGGCCGGCGAGCTGACGCTTTTCGTCAACGAGAGCCAGGTCGCCTTTCTCGAGGACCTGATGTGGCAGCGGGGCTATCTGGACACGACGCAGATGGCCGGCGCGTTCCAGTTGTTGCGCTCCAACGAACTGATCTGGTCGCGGCTGTCGCACGACTATCTGATGGGCGAGGGCGCGCCACCGAGCGACCTGATGGCCTGGAACGCCGACGCCACGCGGCTGCCTTATCGCATGCATTCGGAGTATCTGCGAAAGCTATTCCTGGGCAACGATCTCGCCGAGGGCCGCTATCGTGTCGAGGACAAGAGTGTGTCGCTTTCCGACATCCGTGCGCCGATGTTCGTGGTCGGCACGCTCGCCGATCACGTGGCGCCGTGGCGATCGGTCTACAAGATCCACTATCAGGTCGATGCCGACGTGACCTTTGTGTTGACCAGCGGCGGCCACAATGCCGGCGTCGTCGCGCCGCCGGACGAGCCCGGCCACAGCTATCAGGTGCTGATCAAGGCCGCCGATGCGCGCTATGTTGGCCCGGACGAATGGCTGAAGCTGGCACCGCAAGTCGAGGGATCGTGGTGGCCGGAATGGGCCGAATGGCTGGCCGCACACTCCGGGGCGCCCTGCGATCCGCCGCAAATCGGAGGCGGAGACCTTGACGGTCTGCCCGACGCGCCGGGAGACTACGTCCACACCTAGTCCTCAGGCTCAGCATTCGGCGCAAGGTCGGCGGAGCGGAACGGCTTGGCCTTGTCCAGTTTCCGGTAGGCGTCCGAAGCGATCCGCAACAGTTTCTTTTCGCGCTTGCGATTGAGGAAGCGAATGCCCGCCTCGGGGACGGCCTCGTTCAACGACGCCGCCAGGGCCTGACCTCGCGCATCGTCGTTCAGTTGTCCGAGGGACTTTTGCGCCTTGCGCAATTGCTTGAGGATCGACTTCTGCTTGGTCAGCGACTCGTCGGCGAACAGGTCCTCGAGCGACTCGATCGAATAGGTCAGCCGCTTGTTGAGAAGCCGCAGCTTGTGCCGTTTCTCGACGTCAAGCTTGCGGAGCTTGCGCGCTGTCTTGAGCAGCGTCTTTTCCCATTGCGTGAGTTTCGCTGTTGCGTGGTCGGCGAGCGTGCAGCGGCGTAGCCTGATAGCTTCCTTGCTGCGCCGGGTCGACCAGGGGCCGCTCTCGATCCAGGCTGACGTCTGCTCGACGAGACGGAGATACCGCGCGGATTGCAGCGCGCGCGCCAGCAGGCGGTGGCTCTCGGCGCGCTTTTCGTCCCAATGCTGGAGCTCGGCAATCACGGTCAACTCGCCTCCACTCTCGGCGATGACCCGCTCGATTGCCACGTCGAGGTCTCGGACCATGCCGAGTTGGCTGTTCAACCATTTCAGTTCGATCCAGACCTCTGGCCGAAGGGCATCATCGACCATCGGCGAGAAGAAGCGGATGGCGGTGCGCAGATGCGTCAGTGCAATCCGGATCTGGTGCAGTGCCTCGGGATCGCCGCGGCAGGTGCCGTCATGCTGGGCGAGAACGGCGGCGAGGTGACGGCGGGCGATGATCCGGAACGCGGTGTCGCAAACCATGCCGGGGCTGAGGCGGCCGGGCAGGACATCGTGCCTCGCCGCAGGCTTGACGCGCGCGGCCGTCGAATTCGTGCTGGGTCGCGCCATTTGCAGATTGCCTTACTTGCTCTCGGCGATCGCGTCCCGGCAGTTCTGGAGCGTCTGCTCTTGCGTCCCGGATGCGTCGATGGTCGCCCAACCGACATGGCCGATATTATAGTGCTCTTGCAGCGCGGCAACCTCTTGCGTGGCGTCGGATGCGTCGCCCCGGCGGCCTCCGATCCGCGCCTGCCGGGTCGCGAGGTCGGCAACCAGAAACAGGCCGCTCAGCGGCACGTTGCGCTCGCGCGCCAGCGCGGCGACCGCGTCTCGTTCGTCCTCGCGGGCGAACACGCCGTCGATCATCGCTGAATGGCCTTGCGCCAGCACCCGCCCGGCGTACTCAGCCAACATGTCGTAAACGCGGGCGGTAACCTCCGGCGTGTATGCGGATGCCGGCAGCCGGTCCGTGTCCTCGACTCCGAACATCTGCTTGCGGACCAGGTCGCTGCGCAGCACGACTGCGCCCGGCTGCGGCGTGACCTCCGGCGCGAGCGTGCGTGCCAAGATCGTCTTTCCGGTGCCTGACAATCCGCCGACTGCAATTAGCCGGGGAGCCGGCGGCTGGATCAGCGCGCGGGCTAGGCCAAAATAGCGCCGCGCCCCGTCGAGAATGCTGGGATCATCGGAATGCGGCGGCTTCAGCCGTGCCAGCGCGACCTGGGCGCGGATCGCCGCCCGGATGGACATGAACAATGGCAGTGCGGAGAGCGCGTCGAGATTTTCGACCGGAGTCGCGGCGAGATAACGGTTCAGCACGATGTTGGCCGCGCGTGCCTGACCGTGGTGCAACAGGTCCATCAATCCGAATGCGAGATCGTAGAGCACGTCGGTGGTTGCCATCTGCGCATCGAATTCGATGGCGTCGAACAGCACCGGCTTCTCGTCGATCGACACGATGTTCGCAAGATGCAGGTCGCCATGGCAGCGGCGGACGAAGCCTTGACGGCCGCGCTCTTCGAGCAAAGGCCGGAGCCGGACCAACATCGCGTGCGAGTCTCTGCCGAGTTCTGCGATCTCTTCGCCTTCGAAATGATTGCCGGTCCGCAGGCCATTGCTGTTGCCATCGATCAGGCCGGGGATGGAGGAAACCCATGCGTTGCCGTTGGCGCGAACAGCCTGCGCATGCGAAGCGGCGATCGCGTCGGCGACAGCCGAAGCAAAAGTGTCATCCAGCGCTCCGGCCTTGGCCAGATGATCCAGCGTGCGGCTTTCGTCGAAGCGCAACATCTCGACCGCATACTCGATCGGCCGGCCGCTTCCGTCGACCTTCACCGATCCATTGGACTGTTCCGTGATCGCCACGACGCGGTGATAGATCTGCGGCGCCAGCGCCCGGTTGATCCTGATCTCCTTCTCACACGCCGCCTTGCGCTTCTCGAGCGTCGAATAATCGAGGAATGGAAATTTCACGGCGCGCTTGATTTTCAGGGCGCGTCTACCTTCGAGGAAGACTGAAGCGGCGTGCGTATCGATCCGCCTCACGTTTGGATGATCCGCGGAATTGGTGAGCGCCGCAAAGATCCAGTCCTGAGTCGCAGAATCGTCTGTCATTCCAGCTGGTACGTCCAGATGCGTCGGAAGGCGGCTCGCCCCGCGATCAGGGTAATCCATAGAAGCAGATCGCGGCCAGTCCTTGACTTCGGTCAACGCCTGTCTCCTTCCGGCCGGTCGAAGTTCCCGGGCTTGACGAGGATCAAGCGTCCCGACCAAAGCCAGCCTATTCTGGCGCCTGAGGAGAATCCCGATGCCGATCAAGGACGTCTTTCTGCCGCTCGTAGGCCAGCCACGCGGCCCGGCCCTTGCTGCGATCGAGAAATGCGTGGCCGTTGCCGCCGACCTCGGCGCCAGGATCACCGCGCTTGCCCTCGAGGAGGATGTCTTCGTGCGGCCGAAGGTGATGCTCCCCGATGATTCCGATGCGGCCAAGGCAAACGGGCCGCTTGGGGCGGGCGACACGCAGGATCTCCTGGGCGCGTTCACCCGTGCAACCTCCCGCACCGGCATCCGCGCTCAAAGCCGGTCGGCCAAGGTGCCGGCAGACCAGATCGCCTCAGTGCTGGCCGAGCACGGACGCTTCAGCGATCTCACGCTGCTCCCCGTGAAGCAGCACGACAGCCGAACCGAGCACATCATCGAGACGCTCCTGTTCGAATCCGGGCGGCCAGTGCTGCTTTGCCCGGAGCAGCATGTGGACGAACTGCGACCGGAATTCGAGAACGTCATGATCGCCTGGGATCACTCCGCGCGTGCGGCGCGTGCGGTCGGCGACGCGCTGCCTATCCTTCAGGCAGCAGCCCTGGTCCGCGTCGTGACCGTGGCGGACGACAAGTCAGACGCGATCGTGCAATCCGGGACGGCTCTGGTCGATCATTTGAGGGAACATGGGGTCTACGCCTCGTTCGAAACCACGACGGGCAGCGGCAGCTCGATTGGCAAGGTGCTCGGAAGCTGGGCGAATTCCCATGCCATCGATGCAATCGTGATGGGCGCTTACCATCATTCGCGCCTGAACGAGATCGTTTGGGGCGGTGTGACAAAGACCGTCATTGGCGAGCCACCGTGCTGGGTTATGCTCTCGTACTAGGCGAGTCGCCAGTTTATCGGGCTTGATCGTCAACCATCGGAACCGCCACCGACCGGGCGCATTTGTTTTCATGTCAACCTATCGTCTGAAGAACCTGCTGTCGCCGCGTTCGGTCGCGCTCGTCGGTGCGAGCGCCCGCCCGGTGTCCGTTGGACGCGCCGTTCTGGAGAACATCCGCAAGGCTGGATTCACGGGACAGTTCGGCCTCGTCAATCCGCGCCATGCCGAGATCGGCGGCGTCGCGGCCGTGGACAGCCTCGACAAATTGCCGTTCGTACCCGAGCTCGTGATCATCACCGCGCCGGCGCGCGCGGTTCCCGGCATCGTCGATCAAGCCGGGCGACGCGGCTCGGCGGGCGCCCTGATCGTCTCGGCCGGGCTCGGTCACGGACCGGGGTCCCTGCAGGAAGCCGCCATCGCTGCGGCCCGCAAATACGGCATGCGGCTGATCGGGCCGAACTGCCTGGGCATCATGATGCCCGGCGTGAGCCTCAATGCCAGTTTTGCCGCGCACATGCCGGGGTCGGGGAATCTCGCGCTGATCTCGCAATCAGGCGCGATCGCGGCCGGCATGGTCGATTGGGCCGCGCAGCGCGGCGTCGGCTTCTCCGGCATCGTCTCGATCGGCGATCAAATCGACGTCGATGTTGCCGATCTGCTCGACCATTTCGCGATGGATCACAAGACCCGCGCGATTCTGCTCTACATCGAAGCCATCAAGGACGCGCGCAAGTTCATGTCGGCCGCGCGAGCCGCGGCGCGTGTGAAGCCGGTCGTGGTGGTGAAGTCCGGCCGAATGGCGCAGGGCGCGAAGGCGGCCGCCACCCATACCGGTGCACTCGCCGGCGCCGACGCCGTCTATGACGCGGCGTTCCGGCGCGCGGGCGTCCTGCGGGTCTCCGATCTGCGTGAGCTGTTCGATTGCGCCGAGACGCTCGGCCGCGTCGAATCGCCGGCGGGAAAGCGCCTCGCCATCCTGACCAATGGCGGCGGCATCGGCGTCCTCGCCATTGACCGATTGGTCGAGCTCGGCGGCATTCCGGCAGCCATCTCGGCCGACGCCCGCAAGAAACTCGATGACGCGCTGCCGCCGACCTGGTCCGGCGCAAATCCCGTCGACATCGTGGGCGACGCCGATGCGTCGCGCTATGCGGCGGCGCTCGAGGTGTTGCTCGCCGATCCCGACAACGATGCGGTCCTCGTTCTCAACGTGCAGACCGCGATCGCCTCGGCTGCCGATATCGCAACGATGGTGACCGAACGGGTCAAGGCATATCGCGAGAAGCACCGCAGTTGGGCCAAGCCCGTGCTCGCCTCGTGGATCGGAGCAGACCAGAACATCATCGAAACACTGTCCGGTGGGGGCATCCCGAACTATCCGACCGAGGATGACGCCGTGCGCGGCTTCATGTACCTCGTGAGGCACCGCGAAGTCGTGGAGGAGCTGAGCCAGGTTCCACCGGCGATGCCCGAGACTTTCGTGCCGGACGCGCGTGCTGCAAAACAGATCATAGCTGCTGCCATCGCAGACGGCCGCCAATGGCTCGAGCCCGTCGAGATCAAGCACCTGCTCGAAGCCTACGATATCGCGATGGTGCCCACATACGCCGCGGCCGATGTCGAGCAGGCGGTGGCCTACGCGAAAGACATCTTTGCGCAAGGCGCCACGGTCGTGCTGAAGATCATGTCGCGCGACATCGTCCACAAATCCGATGTCGGCGGCGTCGTGCTCAATCTGACGACGGTCGAGGCGGTCCGCGCCGCCGCCACCGACATTCTCGCCCGGGCGGGGAAGCTGCGTCCCGAAGCTCGCATCGAGGGCGTCATCGTGCAGGCGATGGTCGTGAAGGCGAAGGCGCGCGAGTTGATCTTGGGCCTCGCCGACGATCCGACCTTCGGCACCGTCGTCGTGTTCGGCCGCGGCGGGACCGCGGTCGAGATCATCAACGACAAGGCGCTTGCGCTGCCGCCGCTCGATCTGCAACTGGCCCGCGACCTGATCGACCGCACGCGCGTGTCACGGCTGCTTCGCGCTTACCGGGACGTGCCGGCGGTGAAGCCCGACGCGGTCGCCATGGTCCTGGTCAAGCTGGCGCAGATGGCCGCCGACCTTCCCGGGATCCGTGAATTCGACATCAATCCGCTGCTGGCGGACGAAACCGGCGTGACCGCGGTCGACGCTCGCGTCGCGGTCGGGCCACCGCAACGGAAGTTTGCGGGCTCCGGCGCCGCCAATTTCGCCGTTCGGGCCTATCCGTCGCAATGGGAGCGCCGCCTCAAGCTCAAAGAGGGCTGGCGGATCTTCGCGCGGCCGCTGCGTCCGGAGGACGAGCCGACCATCCACGCATTTCTGCGTCATGTCACGGCGCACGACCTTCGCCTGCGTTTCTTCGCGCCGATGAAGGAGTTCACCCACGAGTTCATCGCGCGCCTGACCCAGCTCGACTACGCGCGCGCAATGGCCTTTATCGCGTTCGACGAGGCGACCGGCGAGATGGTCGGCGTGGTCCGACTCCATTCGGACTCGATCTACGAGAGCGGTGAATATGCGATCCTGCTGCGGTCGGATCTCAAGGGCAAGGGGCTGGGATGGGCCCTGATGCAGCTGATCATCGACTACGCGAGATCGGAGGGACTCAAAGCGATCTCCGGTGATGTTCTCAGGGAGAACACCACGATGCTCGAAATGTGCCGGCAGCTCGGCTTCGAGGTGAAGCCGGATCCGACCGAGCCGGATATTTGCGACGTCAGGCTGAAACTTTGAGCGCCCGCTATGAGCGCGCTTCGGCCGGATTTGCCGCGGCGGAGTCCTTGGCCGGTCTCCGCAAAGTCTTGACCAGGACCGCAATCAGCGGCACCAGCACGGGCACGATCGTGCCGAGCGGATGGTGCACGGCCCCCGACACCTGGGCCTGGAATGTGCGTGCCTCGAGCTGAAGTGCTTCGATGGATGCGCCGTGAATCTCGTTGGCGAGTTCGATGTCGCGGCCTGCAGGAGGCCGGCCGGCAATCACAAAGAGAATTGCGGCGATGGCAAAATTGACGGCGCCGAGGATGGCCGCCGCGCCAATGGCACTCCAGATCTGCACCAGTGCGAAATAGGCGGACAGCTCCAGCATCAGGAGCCCGAACGCGGCGATCAGCGCCGCAAAGGCGCGCAGGCCAAGGCCGATCAGCAGGTGGCGCAGTTTGATGTCCGCGATGATCCTGTCGGTACGCCAGAGCACACGCAGATGTTTGACGACATTTTCCGTGTTCACCTAGTGCCTCCGCAGCATGAAGCCGACGACTACGCCGAGCGCGAAGGCCGAGGCCAATGATGTGATCGGGCGGTCCGCAATGAGGCCCTGAAGCTGCTGCTGCTCCTCGTCGACGGTCTCGCCGAGCTCGGCGAGCGCGGCCCTGATCTGATCGGCAAGCGCCTCCGCGCGGTCTTTCGAACTGTCGAACATCTCCTCGCCGGCCGTGCTCAGCAAGCGTGTGACGTCAAGCTTCAGCGTGCGCAGTTCTTCGCTCATCCTGTCGCTGTCGAACATGGATCTGATTTCCCCGTTAATGGAAACAAACCTAGGACTCACCGGCCCGACCGGGCTTGATTTGCGTCAAGAAGGCAGACGCGTCGTGGTCTTGAGACAGGTCAAACCGGCTGCCACATGCTGGCCTAGAATGACCGGCTGAATGGGGACCCGGTTGTCCCGATGAGGTGGAAGCGTGAACTCCGAACCGCTGTTGCTGGCAACGCCCTCCGGCGAAGAGCTGAAATTGTGCCCGGAAGGGCCGTGGATTGCCGCGAACGTGTCGATGCTGGAGACATTGTCCCGGTCGGTTGGGGCGGACGTCGATCAATCCAGAGCCGTGACCTTGGACATGTCGGGCGTCAGCGCGCTCGACACGCTCGGCGCCTGGGTCCTGGAAAAGCTGTCGCGCAGGGCTTCATCATCCGGCAGGTCGGCCGAGTTTATCGGTGTCGCCGACCATTTCAGTGGCCTGATGGACGAGGTGCGCCAGGTCAACCGCCACACCCCGCCGCCGGCGCCTGCACCCAACCCTGTTCTGCTCAGGCTGAACGATCTTGGCAAGTCCACGGTCGGCGCGCGCGAAGACATCACGATCTTTCTTCAAATGCTGGGTGCGCTGTTCATGGCCCTGATCGGCGTGCTGCGCCGGCCGCGCTCGCTGCGACTGACATCGCTGATCTACCAGCTCTACCGCATCGGCTGGCAGGCCATTCCCATCGTCGTGCTGATCACCTTCCTGATCGGCGCCATCATCGCCCAACAGGGATTTTTCCATTTCCGCAGGTTCGGCGCGGAGTCCTACACCGTCGACATGGTCGGCATCCTGGTGCTGCGCGAGCTCGGCGTGCTGATCGTCGCCATCATGGTCGCCGGCCGCTCGGGAAGCGCCTACACCGCCGAGCTCGGCTCGATGAAGATGCGCGAGGAGATCGACGCGCTCTCGACCATGGGCCTCGATCCCGTCCACGTCCTGATCCTGCCGCGGGTTGCGGCCCTGGTGATTGCGCTGCCGATCCTTGCCTTCATCGGATCGATCGCCGCACTCTATGGCGGCGGCTTGGTCGCGCAGTTCTACGGCGGCATGGCGCCGGCGATCTACATCGCGCGGCTGCACGAGGCGATCTCGGTCACCCATTTCGAGGTGGGCATCCTGAAGGCGCCGTTCATGGCGCTGGTGATCGGAGTAGTCGCCTGCAGCGAGGGCTTGCGCGTGAAGGGCAGCGCCGAGTCGCTGGGACGACAGACCACGACGTCGGTGGTCAAGTCGATCTTCCTGGTGATCGTGCTCGACGGCCTGTTCGCGATCTTCTTCGCCTCGATCGGAATGTGATCATGGGCGAGCCGCAAGAGCAGTTCGCGATCCGCGTCCGCGACCTCGTGGTCGGCTTCGGCCGGCAGACCGTGCTCGATCATCTGTCCCTCGACGTGCGCCGGGGTGAGATCCTCGGGCTCGTGGGGGCGTCCGGTGGTGGCAAGTCGGTGTTGATGCGAACCATCATCGGCCTCATCCCGCGCCAAGGCGGGACCATCGAGGTTACGGGACGGCCGATCGGCGGCCGTACCGAAGGCGCCGCCACGACATGGGGCATCCTGTTCCAGCAGGGCGCGCTGTTCTCCTCGCTGACGGTCCGGCAGAACATCCAGTTTCCGCTCCGTGAAAATCTCGTCCTGTCGCAGGAGCTGATGGACGAGATCGCGATCGCCAAGCTCGAAATGGTCGGGCTGCGGGCGCAGGACGCCGATAAATATCCGGCGGAGCTGTCCGGTGGCATGACCAAGCGCGTCGCGCTGGCGCGCGCGCTCGCGCTCGATCCGCCGATCCTGTTCCTGGACGAGCCGACATCAGGTCTCGATCCGATCGCTGCGGGCGATTTCGACGCGCTGATCGGGACCCTGCAAAAGACCCTCGGCCTCACCGTGTTCATGGTCACCCATGATCTGGCGAGCCTCACCACGGTCTGTGATCGCGTCGCCGCTCTCGCCGACGGCAAGATCGTGGCGATCGGTCCGATGCGCGAACTGCTGCAATCCGAGCATCCCTGGGTGCGGGCCTATTTCCACGGCAAACGCTCGCAGATGCTGCAACACGAGATGAGATGAGACATGGAAACCCGCGCTCCCTACGTGCTGATCGGCAGTTTCGTCCTGGCGGCGATTCTCGCGGTGTTCGGCTTCGTCTATTGGCTGAACAACACCGGCGGCATCGGGCCGCGCACCAGCTATCACGTGCAATTCCAGGGCCCGGTGCCCGGTCTTCTGGTCGGCGCCGGTGTGCTGTTCAACGGCATCCGCGTCGGCGAGGTCACCCAGCTCGGGCTTGCGCCGGACAATCCACGCTTCGTCAATGCGACGATATCGGTTGCTTCAACCACGCCTGTGCGCGCCGACAGCAGGGTCGGGCTCGATTTCCAAGGGCTGACCGGCGTGCCGGTGGTGACGCTTGAGGGAGGCATCATCGTCGCCAAATCCGGCGAGCCCCCGACCCTGATTGCCGAGGCGGGTGCGGGCCAGAGCATGACGCAGGCCGCACGGGATGCACTGCGGCGGGTCGATACCGTGCTGGAGGACAATTCGGGCCCGCTGAAGGACACCATCGCCAATCTCAAGACCTTCTCGGACGGGCTTGCGCGCAACACCGGCAAGATTGACGGCATTTTGGCGGGCCTGGAGAAAATGACTGGCGGCGGAACGCCAGCGCAGAAAGTCACCTATGACCTGCGCACGCCGCAGAACCTCGGTCCTGCGACCAAGACGCTCGCGGCGTCACTGGCCATTCCCGAGCCGACGGCGGTCGCCATGCTCCAGACCCAGCGCATGCTGTTCGCGCCCGGCGGGGATAATCCGGGCTTTGCGGACTTCCTCTGGGCCGACAGCATTCCGAAGCTGGTGCAGGCGCGGCTGATCGACAGTTTTGAGAACTACGACATCGCCCATGCGCCGTTGCGCACGGCCGATCTCGGGCAGGCGGACTATCAGCTGCTGATCGACATCAGGCGCTTCCGCATTGCCACCGAGGGAGAGACACGGGTCGAGATCGTCCTGTCGGCCCGGATCGTCGACAAGAACGGCAAGGTGGTCGCCTCGCGTCTCATCGAGACCAGCGAAAAGCTCGACAAGGTTGAACCGGCCGCGGCGGTCGCAGCGTTCGATACGGCCTTCACGCGCATCGCGAAGGAGCTGATCGGCTGGACGGTGCAAGCGGTATGAGGGCGGCTATTCCAGGGTCTTGAGGTAGGACAGGAGATCGTGAATCTGGTCCGGACTGAGCTCGAAGGCCGGCATGTCGGCGTGGCCGGTGTTGATGCCCTCGGCCAGCGCCTCCCCAAGGCTCTCGATCGGATAGCGCTGGTGCAGGGCTCGCAGCGGCGGCGCGATCTTGAGCGGACTGTTCGACGCACGGTCGATCGCGTGGCAACGGGCGCAATTGGCGCGCGCAAAGGCCTTGCCGCGTTGTTCGGCGGTCGGGGCCGCCAGGGCACGCGTCATCAGAAGCAACCCGACCAACCCGTGACGCAGCGTGCCTTGCAGCATGTAAAGTGACCCCGTTTAAGTCCGGGAGAAGAATAGGGCGGGGATTCCCTCCAAAATTGATCTGGGTCAACCGGCTTTGGCGCAGTGCAGTAAAATGCATCCGCGCGACGGGGTGGGCCTGATGGGCAGCCGGCGCTTGGAGCGGTCGATGAAGCCCGTAGTCACGATTGAGCCGAACTGGCAGCTCTGCAGCGATTGCGCCGTCCGCTCATCAGCGGTTTGTTCGTCGCTGGACGCCGTCGAGCTTCGGGAATTCGAGCATCTCGGCCGGCGCGTCCATTTTTCCTCGTGCGAGACTGTGTTCTCCGAGGAGGACATCACGACCTCGTTCTACAATCTCTTCGAGGGCGTCATGCGGCTGTACAAGGTGCTGCCCGACGGCCGCCGGCAGATCGTGGGCTTTGCCTTGCCCGGCGATTTCCTGGGGATGAATATTTCGGGCAGGCACAATTTTTCGGCCGATGCGATCGGCGCGGTCACCGTATGCCAGTTCGCGAAGGCACCCTTCGGCCGTTTCATCGAGGACCGGCTGCACCTCCTCAGGCGGATCAACGAGCTGGCAATTCGCGAGCTGAACCAGGCCCGGGACCACATGGTCCTGCTCGGCCGCCGTTCGGCGGACGAAAAGGTTGCGGCCTTTCTGCTCGGCTGGCGCGAGCGGCTGGTTTCGCTGAAGGCGGCGTCGGACACGGTTCCGTTTCCGATGAGCCGCCAGGACATCGCCGACTACCTCGGCCTGACCATCGAGACCGTCAGCCGCACGTTCACCAAGCTGGAGCGCCACGGCGTGATCGAGATCATTCACGGCGGGATCAGCCTGCTCGATCCGGCGAAGGTCGAGGCCTTGGCCGCAGCCTGATTCCGACGCAGCGCGGCTCGATTTTGATCGGGATCAATGCATTCGGCCGCGTGCCCCGAATAATGCCTGAAACCACAGGGGAGGGCATCATGCCGGCTGACGCGTTGCTTATGAGCATCATTGTCGTAGCAATCTTTGTCACATTCGCCGGGGCACTGGCCTGGGCAGACCGGCAAACCAGTGCAGGCCCGCTCAAGTCGGACGTCAAGCGTCGAAGCTCCTGAGATCACGGTCGCATTTGCGCCCGCGGCGCGGGCTATGCCGTGCGAGTGCGGGAGGGTTGGCAGCGCCTCAACGCAAGGCGGCGTGCGGCGCCTGCAACTCTGCATCGCCTAGGACGCATTGGCTCATCCTTCGGCTGCCGGCTTCACGCCTGACCGCGGCATTTTCGCTGCGTTTGCCTCAAATAGGGAGCATGCTTTCCGGTTGAAAAACTGGGCTACACTGACTACGCAGGGACCCCAGTGCCTCGCAGTCTTAGGAGCCCAGTGGCGTGCCTCAGGACAAGACCGGCGACGACCCCCGACAAGCGGCGGGAAATAAATTATCGGTCCTGCGCAAGCACCCGATCTTTGCGGATCTGGGGCCGGAGGCGCTGGATCAGCTCTGCCGTTACGCCAAGCACACCACGGTGAAGCGCGGCGCGACGATCGCCGCCAAGGGCGATCCCGGCAACAACCTGTTTGCGGTGATCACGGGGACGGTGAAGATCTCCTCTTCGTCGCCCGATGGCCGTAACGCCATTCTCAATCTGATCGGTCCCGGAGAGATCTTCGGCGAAATCGCGGTGCTCGACGGCGCCCCCAGGTCGGCCGATGCGACCGCCAACACCAATTGCGAGCTCTACATCATCGATCGCCGGGACTTCCTGCCGTTCGTGAAGAGCCAACCGGCGCTCGCAATGAAATTCATCGAGCTGCTCTGCGCGCGCCTGCGCTGGACCAGCCAGCAGGTCGAGCAGGTGATCCTGCAAAATCTGCCGGGCCGGCTTGCGAGCGCGCTGCTGGGGCTCACCGAAGAGCGCAAGTTCGACTCCGGCAGCGGCACGCTCGTCATCACGCAGCAGGAGATCAGCGAGATGGTGGGGATGACGCGCGAGAGCATCAACAAGCAATTGCGCGCCTGGGCGGGCCGCAACTGGGTTCGCCTCGAGCACGGCGCCATCGTCGTGCTCGATATGGATGCCTTGCGCGAACTCGCCGAGAGCGGGCTCGACAGCTAGCTGTCGATGATCGCGACGGCGCGGGTCCAGCCTGCGGAGGTCCGCTCGATCTTCACCGGAAAGCACGAGACGGTGAACCCGGTCGAAGGCAGCTGGTCGAGATTGTGCAGCTTCTCGAGATGGCAATAGCCGATGTGCCGCCCCGCCTTGTGGCCCTCCCAGATCAGGCCGGCGTCTTTCGTTTCGGCATATTTCTTCGCGGTATGGACGAACGGCGCGTCCCAGCTCCAGCCGTCGGTGCCGGTCAGCCGCACGCCGCGTTCGAGCAAATACATGGTGGCCTCATAGCCCATGCCGCAGCCCGAGCTGACATAATCGGCTTGGCCGAACCTGGCGCCGGCGCCGGTGTTGACGACGACGATCTCCAGCGGCGACAGCGCATGCCCGATCCGCCTCAACTCCTTCTCGACGTCGTCGGCGCTCGCCACGTAGCCGTCGGGGAGATGACGGAAGTCGAGCTTCACGCCGGGCTGAAAGCACCACTCCAGCGGCACCTCGTCGATCGTCCATGACCGCTCGCCGCGATTCATGGTTGGATGGAAGTGCCAGGGCGCATCGAGATGCGTGCCGTTATGGGTCGACAGCGAGACCTGCTCGACGGCCCAGCCCTGGCCGTCCGGCAGGTCCTGTGCCGTGAGGCCCTCGAAGAACTGCAGCATCCGCGGCAGGCCCTGCTGGTGATCGATGTACTGGATTGCCGGGTGATTGCCCGGCGGATCGGCCGTCGTTTCTGAGCGGCACGGAGATGTCGATCAGCTTCCGCGGCATGGGCATTCCTCGGGATGGTCGTTTTGTTTCGCAGCATCTTGAGGGGGCCGCACCGGCGTCGTCAAGCAACGCCCATGAACGCTTCCCGCGCCGGACGACCAGATGATTTCGGAAAAACTGGACGATGGGCCGGTTGTCTGCCCAAAGCCGGCTTGATCCATCGATGCAACTCTAGCATTGATCGATGCCGGATTTAGCTTGGACAGAGAATGCCGCGGGCCCTAGGGACGACAATGGCGCTTGACTTCACACCGGAAGTGGAGCGACCCAAGGCGGCCCGCAGCATCTGCCCAACGACATAATCAACTCAGGAGGAAGCTCAGATGAAGATACTTACCGGCGTCATCGCAGCCGCTCTGCTGGCGGTCTCAGCCCCCTTGGCGACCGCACGCGATTTCCGTTCCGCCGACATCCATCCCGCCGATTATCCGACCGTCGAGGCCGTCAAGTTCATGGGCAAGCAGCTCGCAGCGGCGAGCGGCGGCAAGCTTGGCGTGAAGGTGTTCCCCAACGGTGCCCTGGGCTCCGAGAAGGACACCATCGAGCAGCTCAAGATCGGCGCACTCGACATGATGCGGATCAACGCATCGCCCTTGAACAACTTCGTGCCGGAAACGATCGCGTTGTGCCTGCCCTTCATCTTCCGAGACACGCAGCACATGCGTACCGTTCTTGACGGGCCGATCGGCGACGAGATCCTGGCGGCCATGGCACCCGCAGGCCTGATCGGCCTCGCCTATTACGACAGCGGCGCCCGATCCATCTACACCGTCAAGGCACCGATCAAGTCGCTCGCGGACGTCAAGGGTCTGAAAATTCGCGTCCAGCAATCCGATCTGTGGGTCGGCATGATCCAGAGCCTCGGGGCCAATCCGACGCCGATGCCCTACGGCGAGGTCTATACCGCTCTCAAGACCGGTCTGGTGGACGCTGCCGAGAACAACTGGCCGTCTTACGAGTCCTCGCGCCATTTCGAGGCCGCCAAGTTCTACAACGTCACCGAGCACTCCCTGGCGCCCGAAGTTCTCGTGATGTCGAAGACGGTCTGGGACACGCTGAGCAAGGAGGACCAGGCGATGGTCCGCAAGGCGGCGAAGGAATCGGTTCCCGTCATGCGCAAGCTCTGGGACGAGCGTGAGCAGGCGTCCCGCAAGACCGTCGAAGCGGCCGGTGTTCAGGTCGTGACGATCGCCAACAAGGCGGAATTCGTCGACGCGATGAAGCCGGTGTACGACAAGTTCGCCGGTGACGAGAAGCTGAAGGGCCTCGTCAAGCGTATCCAGGACACGAAGTAAGACCATAGCGTCGGTCCGGCGCGCCGACTGGCGACGCCGGACCGACGCGTTGGAGGCGCGCAAGGAGACTTGCAAGGAGACTTGGATGACAGACCCTCACGTCGCAGACCACGAACTGGACGTAGCCGGACGCCCGTCCACCGGTTTGCTGTCCCGGATCAATGCTCCTGTCGCTCGGCTAGGGATGTATCTGTCGGTGACCGGACTGCTCGTCATCGTCA
The DNA here is from genome assembly GCF_023073035.1 of Bradyrhizobium sp. 62. NCBI lineage: Bacteria > Pseudomonadati > Pseudomonadota > Alphaproteobacteria > Hyphomicrobiales > Nitrobacteraceae > Bradyrhizobium > Bradyrhizobium sp. 62. The sequence continues at coordinate 66,533 of NZ_JADPIT010000013.1, read as the reverse complement.
CCATCGTCTTCTACCAGGTGTTCGGACGCTACGTGCTCAATTCCAGCCCGACCTGGACGGAGAACCTTGCGTTGGTTCTGATCCTGTATGTCACGTTGATCGGCGCCGCGGTCGGCGTGCGCGATGCCGGACATATCGGCATGGATAGTTTGCTGGTGATGCTGCCGGATCATGCGCGGGAGAAGATCGAGCTTGTGATCCACGTCCTGGTGGCCGGGTTCGGCCTCGCGATGGCTTATAACGGCTGGATCCTCGGAGCCTCGGTCGGAACGGTGAAGATCCCCAATCTCGGCCTGCCCGAGGTCATCCGCTACGTGCCGCTGATCGCCTCCGGCGTCCTGATCGTCTCCTTTTCAATCGAGCACATCATCGCTCTCCTGCGCGGCGAAGAGGTCGTCCCCTCATGGAACTGATCATTCTCGGCGCCAGTTTCTTCGGCTTCCTCGTCCTCGGCGTCCCCGTCGCCTTCGCGATCGGCCTCTCGGCGATTTGCACCATCCTCTACGAAGGCCTCCCGGTCGCGGTCATCTTCCAGCAGATGATGTCGGGGATGAACATCTTCTCCTTCCTCGCCATCCCGTTCTTCGTCTTCAGCGGTGAGTTGATGCTGCATGGCGGCGTCGCCGACAAGATCGTGCAACTCGCTAAGAATCTCGTCGGACACATCCGCGGCGGGCTCGGCATGTCGAACGTGGTCGCCTGCACGCTGTTCGGCGGCGTGTCCGGCTCGCCCGTGGCCGACGTGTCGGCGATGGGGGCCGTGATGATCCCCATGATGAAGAAGGAAGGTTTCGACACCGACTATGCCGTCAACGTCACGACCCATGCTTCGCTGGTCGGAGCACTGATGCCGACCAGTCACAACATGATCATCTATGCGCTCGCCGCCGGCGGTAAGGTCTCGATCGGAGCGCTGATCGCCGCCGGCCTCCTGCCGGCGCTGGTGCTGATGGTGTGCATGCTGGTCGCCGCTTACGGGGTCGCGGTGAAGCGCGGCTATCCGGCCGGCAAGTTCCCGGGCTGGCCCGCGGTTTTTCGCTCGTTCGCGGCCGCTCTGCCCGGCCTTCTGATCGTCGGCATCATCCTGGCGGGCATCCTGTCGGGCGTCTTCACGGCGACCGAATCCGCGGCCGTCGCGGTCACCTATACGATCCTGCTGACGTTCTTCATCTACCGCACCATGACCTTGCCGAACTTCCTGCGCGCTGCGGCCAAGGCGGTGAAGACGACGGGCGTGGTGCTGCTGCTGATCGGCGTCTCTACCATGTTCCAGTATCTGATGGGACTTTACGAGGTGGCCGACTTCGCCGGCGAGATGATGGGCAAGGTCTCGAACCAGCCCTGGGTCATCTTCCTGCTCATCAACGTCATTCTGTTCGTGCTCGGCACGTTCATGGACATGGCCGCGACCATCCTGATCTGCACGCCCATCTTCCTGCCGATCGCGATGAAGGCGGGCATGGATCCGGTGCAGTTCGGCATGCTGATGCTGATCAACTGCGCGCTCGGGCTGAACACCCCGCCGGTCGGGACGACGCAGTTCGTGGGCTGCGCCATCGGCGGCATCTCGGTGGGCGCGGTGATGCGCACTATCCTGCCGTTCTACGCCGCCCTGATCGCAGCTCTGATGTTCGTGACCTACGTCCCCGCCTTCTCGCTGTGGCTGCCCCGTCTGCTGATGGGCTACAAGGGCTAGCAGCAACGCAGGGAGAATCTATCCGTGACCGACTATCGCAAGCTCTTCGATCTCACCGGCAAGACGGCCGTGGTGCTGGGCGCCGCCTCCGGAATCGGCAAGTCGTCGGCCGAGGCGCTGGCCGGGCTCGGCGCCCGTGTCGTCTGCGCCGATCGTGCGATTGAAGGTGCTGAAGCAACCGCCGCCGGCATTCGTGAGAACGGCGGCTGGGCGGAGGCGGCTGCGTGTGACGCGGCGAGCGCTGCGGACGTCAACGCACTGGCCAAGACCGTGATGCAGAAATTTTCGCGGCTCGACATCGCGGTGACGACGCCCGGGCTCAACATCCGCAAGACCATCCTCGACTACACCGAGGAGGATCTCGACCGCGTCCTCAACCTCAACATCAAGGGCACGGTCTGGTTCTTCCAGGCCTTCGGCCGCATCATGGTCGAGCAGAAGGGCGGCAGCATCATTGCCTGCTCCTCGGTGCGGGCGGTGACGATCGAGCCGGGCCTTGGCGTCTACGGCTCGACCAAGGCCGCCATCGGCCTGCTGGTGAAGGGCTTTGCTTCGGAGGTTGGACGCTCCGGCGTGCGCGTCAACGCGATCGCGCCGAGCATCGCCGAGACCGCGCTGACCGGCCCGTTCAAGCAGCGTCCGGACATCTACAATCTCTACGCCGGCCATACCGTGTTCAACCGCTGGAGCAGCGCCGACGAGGTCGCGACAGCCGTCGCCTATCTCGCCTCGGACGCCGCGAGCTATGTCAGCGGCAGCACATTGTTTGTCGATGGTGGCTGGACCGCTGTCGACGGTCCGCCGACCGGTCTCACCCAGTTGCACACATAGGGCGATTATCTAGCCTGCAAAGCCGGCGCGCTGGCGCAGATCCCTGCGGTCTGCGCTGGTCAGCAACGCGATCAGCGCGGCCGCCTCTTGTGGATGTACGGCCCGCGTGGTCACGCCGGCCGTATACATCGTCACGAGCTCGCAGCCCGGCGGCAGCGCTCCTGACAGCGCGATGCCGTCGGTTGCAATGATCTCGGTCGCTTGCGTGCAGCCAATCGGATGCGCGGCGGTGGACGCCGCAAGCTCCCGCATCGCGGTCGCGCCGTTGGGGAAGATCTTGAGGCGCGAAGCGACCTCGTAGGCGATGCCGAGCTGATCCAGCACCTTTGCGACGTGCTGTCCCGCCGTCGAGGCTTTCGTATCAGGCACGTAGATCGCGTCGGCGCTGCGCAGTACCTCGCGCAAATCGGCCTCGGTCTTCACGGTCACCTTGGGATCGCGGCTCCGGACCGCCAGCGCGGTATCGACCCGCCCGACATCCGAGATCGAGGCTGGGATGACGAGCGTCTCTTCGGCAAGCTTTGCAAGCAGCGCTTGCGTCAGGATGACGAGATCGGCCGCCGTTCCCGCCCGCAGCTTGTTCGCCATGATGCCGACCGCGCCGAACTCGCCGTCGATGCCGAAGCCGGTCTGCGTCTTGAAGGGATCGCCGAGGCCGCGCACCAGGCCTTGCGCCGCGCCTCCACTCAAAATGCTCACTGTCGTCACGACGCCTGCTCCATGGCTGCAATGATCTTGTCGCGGGTGATCGGCAGGTCGCGCACGCGCACGCCGAGGCAATCGTAAACGGCATTCGCGATCGCCGCCGTCACCGGGCCGTGGGCGGCCTCGCCGGCGCCGACCGGCTCGATCTCCGGCCGCTGGACGATCTCGACATCCACCATTGGCACCTCGCTGAAGGTGAGGATCGGATAGTCGGTCCAGGACGTCGATGTGATGCGCGTGCGGTCGAAGCGGACGCGTTCCTTCAGAACCCAGCTTGTCGCCTGGATCGCGCCGCCCTCGATCTGGTTGATGACGCCGTCCGGGTTGATGGCCTCGCCGACATCGACCGCAAGCGTCAGCCGCTTCACGCGGATGTTGTCAGTGCCCTCGATCTCCGCAATCGCGGCGCAATAGGCCCCCATGTTCTTGTAGCGGGCGAAGCCCACGCCATGACCGATGCCGGACTGCTTCTGCGGTTTCCACTGCGCGCGTCGTGCCGCGGCCCGGATGACGTCCTTCGCGCGCTCGTCGCGCAGATGACGCAGGCGGAACGCGATCGGGTCTTCGCCGCGCAGGGCGGCGATCTCGTCGAGCAGGGACTCGATGGCGAACACATTGCCTTGTCCGCCAAGTGTCCGCAGCGCCGAGGTCCGCACCGGCATGGTCAGCAACCGGTGGCTCGTGACCGTCCAGGCCGGGAGGTCGTAGAGCGGAACGGAGTTGCGGTCGCCGCCGCCGCCATTGGCCGCGGGCGGATTGGTCGAGATCATGCGCGGGTAGGGGGTCGCAATCTCGGTTGCGGCAAGCAGCGCGGGCTGTGCTGCGCGCCCGGGCCGCGCCGCGTGGCCGTTGCTCCAGATCGCATGGCGCCAACCGACGATCTCGTTGTCCCCATCGAGGTCGGCTTCGATCTCGATCGCCATCGCCGCGCCGAACGGCGCGTGGGCCATCTCGTCGTGGCGCGACCACTGCACCCGCACGGGACGGCCGCCGGCCGCTTTCGCCAGCAGCACGGCATCGAGCGCGACGTCATCGGCCGCGTTGTGTCCGTAGCAGCCGGCGCCCTCCATGTGCTCGACGACGATGCTCTCGATCGGCAGCTTGAGCACGATAGCGAGGTCGGCGCGCAGCAGGTAGACGCCCTGGCTGTGGGTCCAGACATGGATACGATCGCCACTCCATTGTGCCATCGCACAGGACGGGGCGATCGAGGCATGCGCGATGTAGGGACGGATGTATTGCCGGCGGAGGGTGCGAGCAGCGTTCTTTGTCGTTGCCGCAGTGGTCCTGGTGTCGATCACGGTGGTCTCGATCGGCTGGCTCTTCAGGAATCCGGCGAGATCATCTTCATCGGGCAGCGGCTCACCAGCCGACCATGTCGCGCCCCTGCGCAAGGCTTTCAGCGCGGCTTCCGCCGCTGCCTCGCCGTCGGCAACCACGCCGGCAAAGCCGCCGTCGCGGACGATCGCGACGAGGCCGGGAACGGCTCGCGTCGCCGTCTCGTCGAGCGCGATCAGCCTGGCGCCGGAAATGTCCGGCCGCAGCACGCGTCCGTGCAGCAAGTCCGGCAGCGGACAGTCATGGATAAAGCGCGGCCGTGCGAACACCTTGTCGGGAATGTCGACGCGCTGGACCGAATGTCCGGCCACAGTGCGTTTGGCGACGATCTTCGCTGTCGCACCGGCTTTGGCGTCGTGGTCGAGCGAGACGTCAGCGGCCAACTCCCAATAGCTCGTCCTGACATTGCCGGGGCCCGAGATCGTGCCGTCATGGATGTCGAGCAGCGACGCATCGACACCGAGACGCTCCGATGCTGCGAGGAGGAAGCGCTGGCGGATTTCGGCACAGGCGTGGCGCAGCGCCCGGCCGGACTGCTGGACCGAAAGGCTGCCCGAGGTGACGCCCTCGTTCGGACTTGCCGCCGTGGAGGCGCGGATCATCTCGATGCGGCCAATATCGACGTCGAGCTCGTCCGCTGCGATCTGCGCCAGGGCCGTGACGATGCCCTGGCCGATCTCGACCTTGCCGGGCGAGATCGCCACACGGCCTTCGCCGATGAGCTTCACCCAGGCTGACAGCTTGGGATTGGCCGCAAGGCTGACCGGCAGTGTCGGGGTAGGGGACGGCGCACTCATGATGTCGCCATCTCCGCGGCCGCCCGCAGCACAGCGCGGACCATGCGATTGTGCGATCCGCAGCGGCACAGATTGCGATCAAGCGCGGTTCTCACCTCAGCCTCCGTCGGCGACGGATTGCGCTTCAGCAGCGCCGCCGCGCTAATCAGGATCCCCGAGACGCAATAGCCGCATTGCATCGCCTGCTCGGCGATAAAGGCGCGTTGCAGCGGATGCGGCTCCTCCGCTGTGCCGAGGCCTTCCACCGTGACGACGTCCTTGTCCGCGACCGACCACATCGGCAGGTCGCACGAGGCCATCGCGCGGTCGCCGACCATGACATGGCAGGCGCCGCACTCGCCGGCCCCGCAGCCGAAATGCGGACTTGTAACGCCGAGCCGGCTGCGCAGCACGTCGAGCAGCGTCTGATCCGGATCGGCATCCACGGCCGCGGCCGTGCCGTTGAGCTGGAATTGAATGGTAGGCATTGTCGCTCTACAGCCTCAGGACTTGTCGAACTTCTTGACCACGTCGGCCCATTTTTCGATGTCACCGCGCAGGAATTTGTCGAATTCCTCCGGCGTCATTGACATCGGCACCGCGCCCTGCGCAGTCCAGAGCTTGACGATGTCGGGCCGCTTCACCATTGCGTTCACGGCGGCATTGAGCTTGTCGATCACAGGTTTTGGCGTGCCGGCCGGCGCCATCAGGCCGAGCCAGATCGTGGCTTCGTAGCCTGCGACCCCCGCCTCGATCGCGGTCGGCACGTTCGGCAGCACCGCTGAGCGTTGCTTGCCGGTGGTCGCGAGCGCGCGGACCTGGTTCTCGCCGATGTTCGGCGCCATCGCCGGCACGGCGTCGATCATCATCTGCACCTGCCCGCCGATCACGCCGCTGCGTGCCTCGCCACTGTTGCGATAGGGCACGTGGACGAGGTCGATGCCGGCCATGGCTTTGAACAGCTCGCCGGCCATGTGATAGGGCGTGCCCTGGCCGGAGGAGGCGTAGTTCAATTTGCCCGGCTGCGACTTGGCGAGCGCGACGAACTCCTGCAGCGTCTTCGCTGCGACTTGCGGGTTAACCACGATGACGAGATCGGAAGAGTTGACCGGTGCGATCGGCGCGAGGTCGCGCATCAGCTCGTATTTGCGTTTATCCGGCGTCAGCAGGGATTCGTTCGCGGTCTGGGTGTTGGACATCATCAGGAGCGTGTAGCCGTCGGCAGGCGACTTCGCCGCTTCGACCGTGCCGATGACGCCGCCCGCGCCGGTGCGGTTCTCGATCACGAAGGGCTGGCCAAAACTCTCCTGGAGCGCATTGCCGATCTGCCGGGCCGCGACATCGGCCGGCCCGCCGGCGCCAAAGGGCACGACGATCCGGACCGAATGGTTGGGATAGTCTTGCGCCAGGGACGGGGCTGCGGAGGACGCGCTGAGCAGGCCGGCGGCCAGCGCCAGCATGAATTGTCGGGCCGTCACACCCACCTCCCTGATGTCGTTCTTGTTGGCCGGCACTGTAGCGGCAGGGGAGGCGGACTGTCGACGCCTCACAAGACCGATGGTGCCTGGAATATTGGGCGGTTTTCGGTGTGGCGGCGCCGCTCTTCGCGGTCGCGGCAGGAACCGGCGGCGCACACGGTCTGAGCAAATCGCATGGGCGTTGCCGGATAAATACCCTCGGCTGAGGGGTATTTTGGTGTTACCAAATTGGACATGAACCAGCACGCCAAGATCGAAATCCGCCATTCGACCTGTCCGCATGATTGCCCGTCGGCCTGTGCGCTCGATATCGAGGTGGTCGAGGGACGCAGCATCGGTCGCGTCCGCGGTTCGAAAAAGCAGACCTATACGGCCGGCGTGGTCTGCGCCAAGGTCGCCCGTTATGCCGAGCGCATCCATCATCCTGAACGGCTGATGTATCCGCTGCGCCGCACGGGTGCGAAGGGCTCCGGCCAATTCGCCCGGATCAGCTGGGACGAGGCGCTGGACGAGATCGCGGATCGCTTCAACCAGGCCGAGCGCGAGTTCGGTGCGGAATCGGTCTGGCCCTATTATTACGCCGGCACGATGGGGCTGGTGATGCGCGACGGCCTCAACCGGCTCACGCATGTGAAGAAATATTCGCGGTTCTATCAGACCATCTGCGCCAACGTTGGCCGCATCGGGTTCGCGATCGGCACCGGCAAGATCGCCGGCGTCGATCCGCGCGAGATGGCGCTGTCCGATTTGGTGGTGATCTGGGGCACCAACCCCGTCAACACGCAGGTCAACGTGATGACGCACGCCGCCCGTGCCCGGAAGGAGCGCGGCGCCAAGATCGCGGCCGTCGACATCTACGACAACGAGACCATGAAGCAGGCGGATATCAAGATCATCCTGCGGCCCGGCACCGACGGCGCGTTCGCTTGCGGCGTGATGCATGTCCTGTTCCGCGACGGCTATGCCGATCGCGCCTATATGGACAAGTACACCGATTGCCCTGGCGAGCTCGAGGCGCATCTGAAGACGCGCACGCCCGAATGGGCCTCCGCGATTTCCGGCGTGCCGGTAGCGGAGATCGAGGCTTTTGCCAAACTGGTCGGCGAGACCAAGCGGGCCTTCTTCCGGCTCGGCTATGGCTTCACCCGCTCGCGCAACGGCGCGGCGCAGATGCATGCCGCGAACTGCATTCCCGCGGTGACCGGCGCCTGGCAATATGAAGGCGGCGGCGCCTTCTTCAACAATTACGCGCTGTGGCACTTCAACGAATCCATCATCGAAGGTCACGACGCCATCGACCCAACTATCCGCGCGCTTGACCAGTCGCAGATCGGCCGCATCCTCACCGGCGATTCCAAGGCCCTGCACGGCAAGGGTCCGGTCAAGGCGATGCTGATCCAGAACACCAACCCGATGACGGTGGCGCCGGAGCAGGCACTGGTGCGGCAGGGTTTTGCGCGCGAGGATTTGTTCGTCGCCGTGCACGAGCAGTTCATGACCGAGACGGCCGAGATGGCCGACATCGTGCTGCCGGCGACGATGTTCATGGAGCATGACGATCTCTATTACGGCGGCGGCCACCAGCACATCTCGGTCGGACCGAAGCTGATCGATCCGCCCGGCGAATGCCGCTCCAACCACGAGGTGCTGCAGGCGCTGGCGCCGCGGCTTGGCGCCAGGCATCCGGGATTCGAGCTGACGCCGCGTGAATTGATCGACGCGACGCTGAAGCTGAGCGATCACGGCGACATTGCCGGCCTCGAAGCCGATCTCTGGCGCGACCTGCAGCCGGACTTCCGCACGTCGCATTATCTCGACGGCTTCGCCCATGCGGACAAGAAATTCCATTTCAAGGCCGATTGGGCGCATCCGCCGTTCGGCCAGAAGATGGGCGACTTCGACAAGATGCCGTCGCTGCCGGACCATTGGGCGGTGATCGAGCATACCGACCAGGCCCATCCGTTCCGGCTTGCCACGAGCCCGTCGCGCAGCTTCCTCAACACCACCTTCAACGAGACGCCGTCCTCCCAGGCGCGTGAGGGCAAGGCGAGCGTGATGATCCATCCCCTGGATGCGGCCGCGCTCGACATCGCGGATGGCGATGCCGTGACGCTCGGCAACACCCGCGGCGAGACCACGCTGATCGCCACACTGTTCGAAGGCGTGCGCCGCGGCGTGCTGATCGCGGAGTCCGTTCATCCCAACAAGAACCATATCGGTGAGCGCGGCATCAATATGCTGACGGGCGCGGACACAATCGCGCCGATAGGGGGCGCCGCGTTCCACGACAACAAGGTCTGGATCAGGAAAGCAGTCGCGGCCTGAGCCGCACACGCGCCTCGATCGCGCTACAAGTTTGTGTCGAGGCGCTAAAGCGGCACCGCGCCGCAGATTGCGCTTGCACCTTCCGCCCGAGCTGCCGCAAATGGCTGCAAAACGGAGAGCCCAAGGAAGCGAGCGCGCCATGACCGACACCACAGCCGTGATCACCGAGAAGCGCGGGCAGGCGCTCTGGATCACCATCAACCGGCCCGAGAAACGCAACGCGCTGAATGGCGAGGTTATCGCCGGCATCACGCGCGGCTATCGCGACGCGCATGACGACAAGGATGTCCGCATCATCGTGCTGACGGGCGCGGGCGACAAGGCGTTCTGCGCCGGCGCGGATCTGCAGAACTCCGGCGCGGCCTTCGCGATGGATCATTCGAAGCCGAATGTCGACTATGCCGATCTGCTGCGCTTGTCGCAGAACGCGACCAAGCCCGCGATTGCGCGCCTCAGCGGCGTCTGCATGGCCGGCGGCATGGGCCTGCTCTGCATGACCGACATGGCCATCGCCGCCGATCACGTCATCTTCGGTCTGCCGGAGGTGAAGGTCGGCGTATTCCCGATGCAGGTGTTGAGCCTGTTGCAGTCCATTGCTCCACCTCGCCTCGTCAACGAATGGGCGCTGACCGGCGAGCCGTTCGACGCGAAAGCGGCGCAGGGAGCGGGCTTGCTGAACTACGTCGTGCCCGCGGCGGAGCTGGACGCCAAGGTCGACTGGCTGATCGGCCGCATCGTCGATAAATCCCCGACCGCAATTCGCCGCGGCAAATACGCGATGCGCGCCATCGCCTCGATGTCGTTCGACGAGAGCATCGCCTACACCGAAAGCCAGATCGCGCTGCTCGCGATGACCGAGGACGCCAAGGAAGGGCTGAAAGCGTTCAGTGAGAAGCGTAAGCCGGTATGGACGGGAAAATAGGCGATCCTTTCAGCGCATTGATCGTGCTGCCATCGGCCGACGTACCTTTATTCCGAGGAGAGATTGGCGTTTAGCCGAATAAGGAGAGATCTTGTCCGCTCTTCGCGACGCTTTTTTGTGGCAATGATCAACTGCCTGGACGTACGCTTGGCGTAGGTTGGCAGTTGGCGACTTGATCTATGACGACCAGCCGCGCGCAACTCTGCATCCGTGAGATCGCTGTCGGCGCCCTCGGTAAATCCTCCGTGTCGGAAGGACCTAAAAGAAAGCTCCTGACGTAGGCCAGCCTCTGTGATGATGGTTTTTACCACACTACGTAGATAGCGGAGATCCTTGCGTGGGGTAATCCATGGGAGCGGGATAGCCGACTGACGATGCGCATGATCACGACGGAATACCAGGCCGGAGAGGGTGGTCCTCTTGATCTCGTCGAGTTCCTCCATAAGCTCAGGAAAGAGAGGGGTGCCCGTTTCGTCTGATAGTGGCCACCAGGCCTCCTCTCCATTCTTCGGATGCACGATTCTGACGCTATTTGGCCGCTCGCTGGGTCGATAATGCGAAATGTCGAAGGCGCCAAACACGTGCTGCTCTCGTTGCAGCCACTCCCACGACAATAAAGCAGCTGTTGCGATCGAGCGGTAATCAAGCTTTCTCGCGGCAGCTCTGAACGCGACGAGTTCGTCCCAAGTTGCGGTCGGTGTGGGCCGTATCGGTCGCCCAGGCGGATGAGATTTTAGTCCCATCCGGGAAAACGGATTGGTCGCTGGTACGATCCTTTCTTGAGCACGCTGACCAACGAACCAAGCACGGCGACAGGCCGCCATGGCCATAGTTATATAGCGACGACGCTCGCGAACGACGACCTCTCCACTGTTATTGACTTTCGTCACGAACAATAATTTTCGATAAACCGCGTCGACGAACGCTTTGGTGAAATCGGACAACTGTTTAGACCCAACGCGACTTCCATCTTTCAGCTCGTGATTGGCGAACAGTGCGAGACTTTTTGTATAGTGCCGCTGCGTAGCGCTTTCGATTTCGGTCCACTTCTGGTGAGCTTGGAAGACGCCGACGAGCCAGTCGAACGTGCCGGGTTCGATAGTCGCCGGCATGATGTCGCTTAGACCCCGTGAGTGCCAACTGTCGAACGCCGGCAAAAGGACTTTCTCTACCCGCTCGACGGCAGTTGCGTAATCGCAGCCTAGAGCTTCAGGGTTTAAATCGCAGCCCTGTCGACGAGCCCAGGTTGGGGGTGCAAAATAGTAGGCTATTCTATTCTTCGCTAATATTTTGCGGCGACAATAACGGGGCAGATGCGGTGCCTTTTCAAGCGAAATTACACCAGGCATAAAAGATTCTCCCCCTGCTTAAGATCTCTTTTTCCGGTCGACGCTGCGAAGTGATCCATAGTCGCCTTCGACCAAACTGGCTGGCGCAAACGCCCTGTTCCGCGAAAGCCGATTGGCGGGGGGGCGTCTCGTCGGCTGATCGCCCGCATGAGTTCGCTTGTGTCTCCAAAGTCAAGGTAAGCGGCGGCCATGTCCGCTCTCATCATCGTGGGCCAGGTTCCAGCGAGAGGGTAGCGGGCAGGTAGTGCGGTGCGCGGCGAGACTAAGCGGTTTGATCTCACTGCTGAATGCCCGTGGTGTAACATGTGCTGATTTCACTGACGAACGAGACGGGATCTGGTCGATCCAGATTGCTCTTCGCCCCTGGTCGGGGGAGCGAGAGTTCGGATTGCGGATTAAGCGGAGTGTTACGGCCAAAGAGTTTGCACCTCTACTGCGAAGCGCGGCCGGGCGGGAAAAGGCTGGATTGGCGCGCAAAAAGGAAGCCTTTGGTGTGTAGTTCTCCAAGAAAGCCAATGTCGACCGCGAAAGAAAATGGGAACAGTTGCGGCGCTCCGTTGGCAGGGGCCGGTATCCGGCAGGCAGCTGCTTTGGATGATAGGTCAATAGTCAATCCGACAGGTCCGATGGGAGACTTGTATCGAAGCCTTCGGATCGCTTTCGAACGTCGGAATTTGAACGTGTGGGTTGGACTAAGCAGGCTATGGTTGCTGGGCTGAGCACTGCTCGGCCGGCCATTGTTCAAATGGTTCAATTGTCACTCACGTATTAGGACTGAATAGTTGCAGATATCCGTGAGCTGCAGGCCCCTCGTGATGCGCTTGAGCCGGATGGACGATGCAAGGCGGGAATGCAACCCGAACTGCGCCGGGATCGGTAAATAGGGACTAAGAGACTTTTCTGCGCGCCGACGAATTCAAGCGACGAAACGAGGTCCTCTGGTCAAGCCCTGGCGAGTTCTCCCGCTTGCGCGCGTGCGGCTGCGCCGCAACGGGCTCTTGTGAACCGAGCCGCGCTGCGTCTCGGCCATCCGGCTTCGATCCCTCGCGCAGGGATAGCGGAGCTCCTCGCCGGGGGCACTCGGAAAAGGGGCTCGCCTTGCGGCGATCGCTATCACTGCCCCGTTCCCGGGTGCCGCTATTGAACCGGTCTCGTCGCTGCACTCGGACCCGCGTGCCCCTTCGGGTCGCTATGCTCACGCTCTCCGGGTGCCATTTTCCATAGGGCGATACGCCCTGGCGCACGCCTCGTGGGGCCTGCGGCCCGGTAGCTCAACTCAATTCCCATGAAGATACGATGCAAGACGGGCTGCGTCACAGATTTCGCATTCTCTCAAGTAGGAGGAGAGAGTCAGAGTGTCGGCCGGGTTTTGCCATGACGGGTTACAGGCTGCGAGAGAGGCTCGCGGTCCCCGTCGCGGAGACCCGCGATGTCCAGACATTATCCTAACGCGCGCATCGGTAAGGACCGGGCCAACCTTTACGACGACATCACCAACAAGATTATAGTCGAGTTAGAGGCTGGCCGAGTGCCGTGGGTGCAGCCTTGGGGCACCGCGGCGGCGAAGTGGCCTCTGGCCTTGCCGAAGAGTGCGGCGTCCGGCCGCCAATACAACGGCATAAACATTTTAGTTCTATGGGGTGCTGCTACCGAACAGGGATTTACAGGGCAGAGCTGGCTTACCTTCCGCCAGGCGCTGTCGCTCGGTGGTCACGTTCGCAAGGGCGAGCGCGGCACCACCGTCGTCTATGCCGACCGCTTTGTGCCCGCCTGCGAAAAGCGCCGCGCACATGAGACCGGTGAGGAAGCGCAGGCCATTCCGTTCCTCAAGCAGTTCACGGTCTTCAACTGTGATCAGTGCAACGGCCTGCCTCCAGAGATCGCGACAACGGCGCCGCCCCCGCCGCCGGGTCTGATCCGGCCGCAGGTCGAATACCTGATCAAGGCGACCGGCATCGACTTCCGCATCGGCGGCGACCGAGCCTTCTTTATGCCGACGGAAGACTATGTGCAGGTGCCGCCTCCGCAGGCCTATTTTGAACCAATCAATTGGCATCGAACGGCCCTCCACGAGCTGGCGCATGCCAGTGGCCATCCATCGCGTCTCAATCGCGACCTGTCAGGCAGCTACGGTACCAAGAAGTATGCCTTTGAGGAGCTGGTTGCGGAAATCTCGTCTGCGTTCAGTTGTGCCTCGCTCGGCATCGTGCCGACGGTGCGGCATGCTGACTATATCGGCTCATGGCTTGAAGTCTTGCGCGAAGACAATCGCGCCATTATCCGGGCTGCTTCCAAGGCCAGCAAGGTTGCCGATTATCTGCTTGGCTTTCTCCCAGAGTCCGTCGGCGACATGCCGAGGGAGGACCAGCAGGCGGCGTAAGGCTCTGCTCGGTGGGCCGCGGGCACAAGAGTAAGAGGGGCAGGGTCGTTTCCGTGACGGGTTGGAGGCCGAGAGAGAGGCTCCCGGCTGCCTGTCGTGGAGAATCAGCATGCCAAAAGCTGTCCAAAAGATCACGTCGGCCGATGTCGGAGTGATCCGTGGAAAGCGCATCGAAGTGTCGGGATCCCATGCCAAGATGCGCAAGAGCTTGCGAGGCTACGGCCTCTTTGGCGAGATCACCTTTTGTAAGCTCCGCATGTTCGTGCGGATGCACGCGAGCGGCATAGAGATGCTGTCGAAGGTGCTCAACCGGTATCCAGTCGAAGGTGTCCTTTGGCAGGAGGCGGCCTGATGTCCCGCCAACCTTGCGAACTGGCACGCCGCCTTGCGCGAGAGCCGGAGGCGGTATGCCGACGCTATCTCTCCAATGGCAAGCGGGCGGGGCGTTATTGGGTGGTCGGCGACGTCCACAACACGCCCGGCCGCTCATTGTTTGTGCGGCTCCAGGAATCGTCGAAGGGAGCGGCGGGCAAATGGACCGATGCCGCAACCGGCGCGCATGGTGATCTCCTCGACATCATTCGCGAAACGCTGGCTTTGCGAGACTTTCGTGAGGTCGTCGAGGAGGCGAGGCGCTTTTTGAACCTGCCTCGCTCTGAGCAGAAGCCGGCCCCAAGACCTATTCCTTCAGTCGTACCGCCCGGATCGCAGGAACCCGCCCGCCGGCTCTTTGCGATATCTAGCCCGATCAAGGGGACCATTGCCGAGACTTATTTGCAGGGCCGCGGCATAACCCGCATTCACCATGGCGGCAGTCTGCGCTTCCATCCACGCTGCTACTATCGGCCGGACGACCATCTGCCGACCGAAACCTGGCCGGCAATGATTGCCGGCGTCACGGATCTCGATGGTCGGATCACCGGCGTGCACCGGACTTGGCTCGATCCGGACGGCTTTGATCGCGTGCGGCTCGGCAAGGCTCCGATCGATACCCCACGGCGCGCGATGGGCGATCTGCTCGGCAACGCCGTTCGGTTCGGCGTAATGGATGACGTGCTCGCAGCCGGCGAGGGTATCGAAACCATGCTGTCGCTGCGCTGCGTGCTGCCGACGATGCCGATGGCCGCTGCACTGTCGGCCAATCACCTATCAGCGATGGTGCTACCGCCGGGCTTGCGCCGGCTCTATATCGCCTGCGACGCCGATGCCGCCGGAGATATGGCGCAGACCATTCTGACCCAGCGCGCAGCAGACGCCGGCATTGAAGCGATCAAGCTATCGCCTCGGCTGGGCGACTTCAACGAAGACCTGCACATCTTCGGTATCGGAGCCCTCCGAGCAGCGTTGCCGATTCAACTCGTGCCAGAGGACGGCGTCCGCTTCCTGCATTCGTCGACAGTGCCCGCGGAATAGGTCACGACGGTTCGATCGATCGTGACAGGTCGGTCATAGGCGAGGCCAATACCGGAAGAGGACGCGACCTTGCGCCTTCTAGAGGGCGATCGGACGGCAAGCGGCCCGGGCCGGCAATGGCTGCGTCCGGCTATTTTCCGCCGCGCGCAGGCACTTGAAACACACATCATATTCTAGCCAGCGCGCTTTGCATCGCGAAGCAAAATAGCCGGCCTCCGCCATCCTCCGCTGCCGCTTCGGTCCTTCGGGTTCTGGCCCGTTCCGCCCGCCGTCTGACTGATCGCCACGAAGGCCGCGAAGGGCGCGGCCAAACCCGGCAAAGGACCTCCTTCCATGACCGACCATGACGACGTCGAGCCGCCGCATGCCTCTTCTCCGACCGACCACGTCCTCACGGAACTACAGCTCTTCGGTTACCGTCCCTTCGACGACCAGCCTGATCCGAGACCGCTTCCGGAAGGCAAGATGATCTCCGCTGCCGTGGCCGATATCTTCGACGCCCTGGTTGCGACCCTGAACGACACGCGGCTCGAGCCGGACCTGGACGATCTGCTCTGGTCGACTGTCAGTCTGTTCCATCGTGCCGTCGATCGCATCGAACGCCAGCTCGACGACAACGAGCAGGCGCAGCACAAGAGCCAGCGCGAGCAGAACGGCTCCGAGGTGCGATCGGTCGAACTCGAGCGCCTCACGGCTGAAGGCATCACGCTGATCGAGCGCCGCAACTGCCTGGAACTCTTCCGCGACCAGGCTATCGAGCGATTTGAGGTCCGCACCGGCTCGTTCTGGCGTCCTCGATCGGGATCATTGGTCAACCACCGAGCGCTCACCGCAGCGATGATCGACTCCCGCGACTTCATCGCCGCAAAACGTCGCGCCGAGACCGAGGTCATGCTGCCATCAGGACCGAAGATCGCACTCACCGGTGGGCTCGACTTCAACGACCATCACCTCATCTGGGATCGCCTCGACAAGGTGCATGCCAAGCATCCCGACATGGTGCTGCTGCATGGCGGCTCGCCGAAAGGCGCCGAACTGATCGCCTCCAAATGGGCGGCCAATCGCAAGGTCCCCCAGATCGCCTTCAAGCCCGACTGGACCAAGCACGCCAAGGCGGCACCCTTCAAGCGCAACGACGCAATGCTCGAAATCCTGCCGATCGGCGTTATGCACTTTCCGGGCACGGGAATTCAGGACAACCTTGCCGACAAGGCAAAGCGGCTCGGCATTCCCGTCTGGAAGTTCGGCAGCGCGTAAGCGCCGTCACCTCGAAAACGCCAAGGCGGAGTTGCACGCCGCAACTTCGCCTCGTTTCGATTTTACGTCCGAAGCCGCGCCGCGGTGGTGGTGGAAGGCGCGACGGGTACATCTATGCACATGGAGCCACCACCATGCTCGCCCTTGGGCTTGTTCTCAACACACTAGGCATTGGCTTGTTCTGCTGGGCGATCTTTGTGCTCGCTGTGTATGCCCTGCCGTTCTTCATTGCCCTCACCGTCGGGATGATGGCTTTCGAGATGGCGCGGGTGTCGTCGGCGCACTGCTGGTCGGATTGGCCGCCGGCGCACTTACGCTTGCTGTCGGTCAGGTCGCAGTCACGGTCAGTCGGGTCCGGATCTTGCGCATCGCGATCGCAGCCGCATTCGCCGTCCCTGCGGCTGTCGCTGGCTATCATGTGGTGTTTGCCCTGTCGCAGATCGGGGTACCCTCGCTGGCTTGGCGCGACGCCTTCGCTTGCGTAGGTGCGGTTTGCATCGGCGGCCCGGCATGGGCGCGTTTGACCGTTTTCGCAGAAACCCGCCCGTCGGTGCCGGCCGGGGCGGTGGAGAATATGCCTCAACCAGCTCTCACAGCCGCCACGCACGAGCGATGAGGCTTCGTCGAGATCATCGGTCGAGCAAGGTCACACGGTGCCTTACGTTGATCGAGGGGCCTCCAGCTTGAGCGAGAGGTAACCGCACTTCTCCTCGAAGCGCTTTAAGCAAGCCTTAGCAATCTCTGTCTGACCCACATAGCTGCTGTGGGTCGCCGCGCCGCGCTCGATCATTCCTTCCGGGACGATATCGCCCTTTGCGGCAGATTGTTTCTCTTTCTGCGCCGAACCGTATCGACCACTTGTGCAGTTCAACCGAGCTTCGCCAAGTCTTCTCCTTAAGATTGCGGTTCAGCACGCGGACGCACTTGGCCTCTTTGATGGCTTGATCTGGCCGAAGACCGGCTTCGCCTCGATCGTCTGAGCCGCAACGCCGTTGATGCGACTTTCTTCCCCTGGGCTTGCGCCCATTCCTCGCGAGACAAGAAAGTCGTTCCAACGACGTCCTCCGCTGCGCTCCGGCCCGCGAGCGGGTGCGTCGCCGATCGTCCTCGGCCTCTAGATCGCCATCGAGGCCGCGGTGGTCGCGGGCTCGAAACACAACAGGAGAAGTGACATGGCTAACATCGGTTCTTTCAAGAAGGTCGGCAACGACTTCCAGGGCGAGATCGTCACCCTGAGCCTGCAAGCCAAGGGCGTCCGTATCGTCGCCGAGACCAACCGATCCAACGACAACGCGCCCAGCCACCGCATCTACGTGGGCCGGGCCGAGATTGGGGCAGCCTGGTCGAAGCGCTCCGAAGAGGGCCGGGATTACCTCTCGCTCAAGCTCGATGATCCCTCGTTCAACGCACCGATCTACGCGAACCTGTTCGACGACGAAGGCGGCGAGGGCTACACGCTGCTCTGGTCGCGGCCGCGCAAGAGCGGCGAGTAAGATCGCTCCACCAAGCCCCGTCCGGCTCGCCGGGCGGGGCCTCGTTAAATTGCCGCCTCGGTCCCGGCACGGACCTTCGCGTTGCACTTTTGCATCAGTTCGATGCCGTATTTCTGGCGCGACACGGCATTCATCGTTGCCGGATGCGGTTGCTATCAAGGCCGATTCGCGAGTGTCACAGTTTATGATTGTTCAAATTTAACTCGCCCAACCCCATCACTTCCGCTTGGCAGGTTTTGATCGCTCGTCTCGTGCCTCTTCATCTGGAAGGACGAGATCGACGTGACTGACGCCCAACGTGCTGGCGAGTTCGAATAATGTCACGACCGTGGGATTACGGCGGCCGCGCTCCAAGTCACTGATATACTGCTGGGTGAAGCCAGACATCTCGGCGAATCTCTCCTGCGTGAAGCGCTTCTGCTTCCGCATTCTTGCGAAATTCCGACCGACCAACTTGCGCATGTCCATCTGCGCAAGTTGCGTTTTTACATACTATGAGGTTTATCTCCTATAGTATGTATTCCCCGCTGGCCGTTGGACGCGGAATGGGGCTAAAATGAGACGCTTAGACAATCTGGACCGTTCAGAGAGGTCAGAATCATTCGCTGTTTGTTGGGATGGTCATGACGAAGCCGCAGCTAGATCCTGACGTCGCGGATGTTGCGCCGAACGAGCCGGCGCTGACAGCCTATGACGAACAGCATGTCGTCACGTACGTTCGCCTTCTGCAGGCGGAGGGCGAGGGCGCGGACTGGATGGAAGTCGCTCGTGTGGTGCTGCATATTGACCCAGAGCGAGAGCCAGACCGTGCGCGGAGCGCATACCAGAGCCATCTTGCGCGCGCCAAATGGGTGACTGAGCAGGCGCGTCTGTTACGCGGTACTGGCTCAAAATAGAAGAGAGCCGCCGACCGGCGACTTGTAGGCAGAACAATTTTCTTCCGTTATCCGGTGGTCATTCCAGTGCACCACGTGGTGCCAAACTAGGGGCTTCCTACAACCGTTTCGTTCATACCTATTGCGCCGCAATCGTTGTTAGCTGAGTGCAATGGGACGGAAGCAATGCCTGAAATCGACTGGCGGTCGCCGGATTCCTACAGGGGCCTACAAGACGCTGAAATCACCGACATTGCCTGGGAATGTCTTCGCCGCAACGCGGACTATCGACGCGAATACGAAGCGCTGATCGCCAATAGCCCAACTGGCGAAGTGACCGCGGAATTCAGGAGGAAATGGGGCATCTGCTTTCGCCCATGACCCGCAGAGGTCCTTCGACGAGCAGACGATCTTTTGGGCGCCTGAGGTTCTAGCGACGGTCGTTCCAGTCACGGTTGCCTCGTCCGCCGATCGCAGCTCGGCGTCTCAGCCATTGCTCGACCTTACAGCCGGTCAGGTGCGCCGCGCCGCCGACGGCTGGCATGCTGTGCTGCGCATCGGGGCGACGGATCACCGTGTCTGGTCCAAAGAGCCCCCCGTGCTCGGCGCGTCATACGCAGTCGAATTGTCGTTTAACGGTGATTTGGAAGCGCGCGCCTATGCAGCGCGGCGGCTGTGGCGCGCAATGAATGGACGCGCGCCAGGTCCTGCCTTTCACAAGTTATCTAGGCAGCGGCGCGAACGCCTGAGCGCCGCCATCCGCGCGCTCGATGCGCATACTGCCGGTGGCAGCTATCGCATGACCGCCGAAGCGCTGTTCGGCAAAAAGCGCATCCCTGATCGCGCCTGGAAGACACACGATTTGCGCAATCGAACGGTCCGCCTGGTGCAAGGCGGCCTCGCGTTGGTCCGCGGAGGCTACCGCAAATTTCTGCGGCCCGGCCGCAGGGACAAGTAGCCCTTCGGCCGAGGGGTATCGAAAATCGACCCCCCAATATTCGGCATCCCCCTCCGAGAACTTGCTTCTCCATGATGACCGCACACACGCCGGCGCCGCCATACGCGGTGCGCCGTCACCTTGGAGTGCTCAAATGCCCGATGCAATGACCGGACTGCCCCAGCGCTTCCTGCGTACACCGGAGGCCGCGCGGTATCTTGGTCTCTCGGGACGCACGCTTGAGAAGCACCGCACGTACGGCACCGGGCCCACGTATCGGAAGATCGGCGGACGTGTCGTCTACGCTCTGGATGACCTGAAAGCATGGGCTGATCTCGGCGCCAAGACGTCAACCTCGGATCCCGGCAAGGGCACTGTGCTGCCCGCCAAGAAGCATCCGGTCCTGCGCCCGTATGCGGGCCAGGAACGTCGCTGATCGTCGCGCGAGAGCAGTGACCATGCGGCGCAGACACCATTCCGAGCGCGACCAGCTTGAGCTTTTTCGGGCGTTGCCCGGCGATCTTGCGCCGCCCCGTGACGCGCAGGATCTGATGGCTTATCCGTTCTTCTCGCTCGCCAAAACAAAACGGATTGTACCAATCGATTTCCGCGCGGGTGCGATCGCAGTTCGTGTCGAAGCCGTGCCGGAACACGGCATGGCGACCATCTGGGATGCAGACGTTTTGATCTGGGCCGCGTCCCAGATCGTCGAAGCCCGTGACGCCGGCTTGAAGACGTCGCGCCTGATGGCTGCAACGCCTTACGAAATCTTGACGTTTGTTGGCCGTGGCGCCAGCGCGCGTGACTATGACCGGCTGAAGGCGGGTTTCGACAGGTTGCAGTCAACGACCGTGCTGACGTCGATCCGTCAGCCGGCAGAACGGCGGCGGCATCGCTTCTCCTGGATCAACGAGTGGAAGGAGACTGCCGACGCTAATGGTCGCCCGTTTCGCCTCAAGTTGATTCTGCCGGATTGGTTCTATGCGGGCGCCATCGATGACGCGCTCGTGCTCACGATCGATCATGCCTACTTCGATCTGACGGGCGGACTTGAGCGCTGGCTCTACCGGCTCGTGCGCAAGCATGGCGGGCGTCAGGACGGCGGCTGGAGCTTTGACCTTGTGCACATGCATGCCAAGTCCGGCATCCTCTCGCCGCTTATGCGACGTGCGGCAGATCGTTCAGCGTCAGACATTGCCCGGCTATCAGCTCGTGCTCACACGCGATCCGAACGGCACCGAGCGGCTGAACTTCGCACCAACGCCTGTTGATCCCTAACGGCACCGCCTGCGCCGCCGCGGTCTCATTCCAAATCGGAGGACAACCTGTGAATCAACTCGTGCTATCGGGAACCGCAACCCTCGTGCTATCGAGGACCCAATCTTCATGCAACCGGGCACCGGAATCGAGCTTAAGAGCTTGTTTCTCTGCGCTTTCCAGCCGCTCTAGCTTTACTAACCAGAAATCCTTTGGATTTCTTCTAATGGACCAAGCCGAAAGCCGCATCGCAGGCGACTGGCAACCGCGCGCCGTCAATTCTCCTTGTCGGCAAAAGCCGTACAGGTGCTTCACCGCCGCTTACGGCTCCTCATTCCCGTCTTCGGGAGCTTCGGCATGAGCGATCTCACCGAAGTGGAAGTCCTGTGGCTCGAAAACCGCATCGAAAACCGCATTCGGTTCGGTCGCATCGTCAAGGAACGGAAGCTTGATCGTCACCGGCGTGTCCTGTCTTTCGCGCCAGGCAGCATCTTTGCCTTTGTCCGTTGGACCTCCAACGATTTTGGAACGGTCATTTCGCGGATCGACATCCTGCGCGCGGTCGCGCCTGGACAGCGCTGCTCGACCGTACCTTATGTGACACCCGGCGGAGAGATTTTGCTGCGGCTCTCCGGTTGGCCGAAGGTCGAACGGGTGCTGCAAATGGTTGATGCCATAGAGGCGCTTGGCATCAATCCCGCGGACGTCGCGCCTGATCATTGGCATCACGTCCACAACCGTCTGTCCGTCAACGAGAACCCCCGTCCATATACCAAAGCGCGCCACCAGGCCTGGCTTCATCGTCAAAGGGTGACGCGATGACAAGCCGCCTGATAATGCTGATAACCACGTTTGCGGTTTCTGCTGCGCTCGTCTCCACAATCGCCTTGGAGCCGCTTCCACGCTACATTTGGAATGCATCGGCAAGCGTGCCAATCGGTCTCTATAGCTTGCAACCAGTCGAACACTTGCATGTCACCGAGCTGGTCGCCGTTCAACCGCCGGGGCCGCTTGCGACCTTTCTCGACCTGGACGGCTATCTGCCGCTCGGCGTCCCCATGCTCAAGCGGGTGTTGGCACTGCCAGGGCAGACGGTCTGCAGAAACGCGCTCACGATTTCCGTCGATGAAATTGTAGTGGGCGAGGCGCGAGATCGCGATGGGCGGGGCCGGCCGCTGCCGAAATGGCACGGTTGTCGCGTGGTCGGCGGCGGCGAGCTGTTCCTCATGAACTGGCAGTCGGACGACTCCCTAGACGGCCGATATTTTGGACTCCTTGCGGCGTCGGCCGTGATCGGCCGTGCCTTCCCGGTGTGGACGTGGGAGGAATGATCGTGCGTGTTCCGAGTTTCCGTCCTGCCATTCCTCTGTTCGATCAAGTGCAGGACCATTCCTCCGTCCCGACCAAAGCTTGCAAGGCCGGCGCGCGCAGCGGCGGTCCAGGGCGGCCGAAAGGCCGGCGCGAAGCGACTTTACCCTGGACGGGCGCGAGCACTGTGGCACGCTTGCGTTTGTTCGAGAGGAGCCTGCTGGCTGTACCGTTGTTCGCTGCGCTGACCGTGAGCAACGTTTCTGCTGTCGCCGAGACGCAAGCCGCGGACCCCATAGCAAGGTATGCAACCGGCGGTCCATTTGCGGATTTCGTCGAGCAAGCCTCACGTCGCTTCGGCGTGCCGGAGCGTTGGATACGCACAGTCATAGACGTCGAAAGTGCCGGAGACGTGCGTGCCAGGTCACCGAAAGGCGCCATGGGGCTGATGCAGATCATGCCGGAGACGTGGGCAGAGTTACGCCTGCGGTACCACCTCGGCAATAATCTCTACGATCCCCGCGATAACATTCTTGCGGGGACTGCGTACCTTCGGGACCTGCACGACCGGTACGGCTCTCCGGGCTTCCTTGCAGCCTACAACGCGGGACCTGGTCGCTACGAAGAGCATCTCGCCGGCCGCCCATTGCCGGCCGAGACCCAGGCCTATTTGCAGAAACTTGTGCCTCTCATCGGTAGCGACATCTCAGCTTCTAGTGCCGTCGCGGGTCTGCGGCCACCAGCAGCGGCGCTCTTTGTTGCTCGATTTGAAAGTACGAACACCGCTGACCCGCAGCAGTTCGGGCGCTCGTCAAATCGGGCTCCGGCGACGACCTCCGTTCACGACATCTCGGCCATCGTGGCACCGGCAACAGGGTTGTTCGTAGCGAGATCCGATGCAGGGGGCTCGCGATGAGCGAATGCGCAAGCTGGCATGCAGTGGCGTACGTTGGAGATGAAAGGGCGGAAAGGCGAGCGCAATGGGCAGGTACGACATCAGGACGGCGAGATAAAAGCGGCTCGCCCGTCGAACCACAAGCCATTGACATGGCTTGGGTGCTACCGTGCCCCTCGGTCGGGGCGCGTGCCGCGCCGGATGCTTTAGCCAATGAATTCAACGGTGCTTTCGGCACTGTCCGCGATTTCATGTCCCTGGAGCCGTTGCCGTGAGCGTAGGCGACAGCGATTTACGCATCCGGCCTGGCCGCATCCGCGGTACGCGAGCGCCAAAGCCCAAGAGCTTCATTAACCAGGTGCTGCGTGCGGCGAAGAAGGCCGGTCACAGCCCTTCGCACGCGGCTGCGGCTAAGCGCTCCTCGAGCTACGGACGCTCGACCTTCGGGCGCGGCCGGATCAGCTTTAGCCGCAACCGCCTGTTCAGCCCGGCGCGGCGCGTAGTGGTGAAGGCGCGCGTCGTTCGTCACCAGGGACGATCCTTCCGTTCCGCGCCGCTGACGGCCCATCTCTCCTATCTGAAGCGCGACGGCGTCACGCGTGACAGCGAGAAGGCGGTGATGTTCGATGCCGGCAGCGACCGCACCGACGACGCAGCCTTCGCGGATCGCTGCAAGGACGACCGGCATCATTTCCGTTTCATCGTCTCGCCCGAGGATGCCGCTGAGATGACCGATCTCAGAGCTCTTGCGCGCGATCTCGCCAGGCAAATGGAAGTCGATCTCGGTACTCGGCTCGATTGGCTCGCCGTCGATCACTGGAACACGGACAATCCGCATGTCCATCTGCTCGTGCGCGGCATCGATCAGACGGGCGCCGACCTCGTGATCTCGCGAGACTATATCAGCCGGGGCCTGCGCTCGCGCGCCGAGGAGTTGGCCTCGATCGAACTTGGTCCAAAGCCCGAGCACGAGATCCGCAATACCCTGGAAAAGGAGATCGCCACCGAACGCTGGACGCGGCTCGACGTCGAGATCCGCATGGCCGCCGATGAAACCGGGGCCATCGACCTGCGTCCCGAAAATCCCGGTGCGGCCGATCCGGAAATCCGTCGTTTAATGATCGGACGGCTCCAGCACCTGGAGAAGATGGGCTTCGCTGCGTCTGCGGGCCCTGGCGAATGGATGGTCGGGCTGGAGGCCGAGCGCAACCTTCGCGACCTCGGCATGCGCGGCGACGTCATCAAGACTATGCACCGCGTCTTCACCGACCGCGGAGAGGCGCGTGGCGTCACCGATTATGTGATCGATGGTGAGAAGCCGGGGTCGCCGATTATCGGCCGGCTGGTCGATAAAGGACTTCATGATGAACTGACGGGCGAGGCCTATGCCGTGATCGATGGCACGGACGGACGCGTTCACCACGTTCGCTTCCGAGGCATCGAGGCATTCGATCACGCCCCGCCGATCGGAGGGATCGTCGAGGTCCGCCGCTTTGGGGGGCCGGACGACCGGCGCCCGACGTTGGTGCTCGCCAACCGCTCCGATCTCGACCTCAACCAGCAGATCACCGCTCCTGGCGCGACCTGGATCGACCATCGCCTCGTTGAGAGCGATCTCATGCCGCTCTCCATGGGCGGGTTTGGTCGCGAGGCGCGCGACGCCATGCGGGCCCGTGCCGAACATCTCGCAGGCGAGGGGCTCGCCCTGCGGCAGGGTCAGCGCGTCATCATGCAGCGGGGCCTACTGAACACGCTGCGCCGACGTGAGCTAGACGAGGTGGGGGCAAGAGTGTCGGCCGATACCGGCCTGCCTCACGTGAAGGCTGCCTCCGGGGAGCACGTGGCAGGCACGTATCGCCAGCGGCTGACGCTGGCGTCGGGGCGTTTCGCCATGATCGATAATGGACTCGGCTTTCAGCTCGTACCCTGGTCTCGCGAACTCGAGAAGAAGCTCGGCCAACACGTCACCGGCGTCGTGAAGGACGGCGGAGGCATCGAATGGGGCTTTGGCCGCAAGCGCGACCTGGGTCTCTAGCAATCTCTCCAATTCAGTTGCGGAAGGGCGTTTGGGATGTCTGGAACCAAGATCCTCTGGGGACAGGTGATCGTTGTCGGCCTGATCGTTTTGCTGGCCATCTGGGGCGCGACTGAGTGGACGGCCTGGCGGCTCGCCTGGCAGCCTGAGCTTGGGCGGCCCTGGTTCGAGCTGGCGGGCTTCAAGATCTACTATCCGCCGGTCTTCTTCTGGTGGTGGTTCGTCTTTGATGCCTATGCGCCCCAGGTCTTTGTCGAGGGCGCCTTCATCGCGGCGTCTGGGACCTTCATCTCGATCGCGGCGGCGATCGGCATGTCGGTTTGGCGGGCGCACGAGGCCAAGAACGTCGAGACCTATGGTTCGGCGCGTTGGGCTGATGCAGAAGAAGTTCGTGCGGCCGGACTTCTTGGTCCGGATGGCGTGGTGCTGGGCAAGGTCGATCGCGACTACCTCCGCCATGACGGGCCGGAGCACGTGTTGTGTTTTGCACCCACCCGGTCGGGCAAGGGCGTCGGACTTGTCGTCCCTTCGCTATTGGCTTGGCCCGGCTCGGCCATCGTGCACGACATCAAGGGCGAGAACTGGCAACTGACCGCAGGCTTCCGCTCGCGGCATGGCCGCGTCCTGTTGTTCGATCCGACCAACCCGAAGTCCTCACCCTACAATCCGCTGCTTGAGGTCCGGCGCGGAGAATGGGAGGTTCGCGACGTTCAGAATGTGGCCGATGTCCTGGTCGACCCCGAAGGCTCGCTCGACAAGCGGAACCACTGGGAAAAGACCGGCCATTCACTCCTGGTCGGAGCCATTCTCCACGTCCTCTATGCCGAGGCAGACAAGACTCTGGCCGGCGTGGCCGCCTTCCTGTCCAACCCGAAGTGGCCGATCGAGGCAACATTGAAGGCGATGATGACCACGCCGCACCTTGGCGTGAAGGGGGCCCATCCCGTTGTCGCCTCGATCGCGCGTGAGCTCCTCAACAAATCCGAGAATGAGCGCTCAGGTGTCCTGTCCACCGCGATGTCGTTCCTCGGGCTCTACCGCGATCCCGTCGTGGCCCGGGTCACTTGCCGTTGCGACTGGCGGATCGCCGATCTGATCGCTGATCAATTCCCGACGACGCTTTATCTCGTGGTGCCGCCCTCCGATATCTCACGGACGAAGCCGCTGATCCGTTTGGTGTTGAACCAGATTGGTCGTCGCCTGACCGAGGATCTGCACGCCCGCGACCGCCGGCATCGCATCCTGATGATGCTCGACGAATTTCCGGCGCTTGGGCGGCTTGATTTCTTCGAATCCGCGCTCGCTTTCATGGCGGGGTACGGGATCAAGAGTTTCCTGATCGCGCAGTCGCTCAATCAGATCGAGAAGGCCTATGGGCCCAACAACGCCATCCTCGACAACTGCCACGTCCGGGTCAGCTTTGCGACCAATGACGAGCGGACCGCGAGGCGAGTATCCGATGCGCTTGGTACGGCGACCGAGATGAGGGCGATGAAGAACTATGCTGGGCACAGGCTAAACCCGTGGCTCGGGCATCTGATGGTCTCGCGGCAGGAGACGGCGCGCGCGCTTCTGACTCCAGGTGAAGTCATGCAACTTCCGCCGACGGACGAGATCGTCATGGTGGCGGGTACGCCGCCGATTCGAGCTCAGAAGGCTCGCTATTATGAAGACCGGCGGTTTGCCGAGCGGGTCTTGCCGCCGCCCGACCCAGCGGCATCCGGCCGGTCATCGCGAACGGACGGATGGTCTACATTGGGCACGCCCAAGCCGGCGTCGCTTCCAACCGAAAGGGGGCAAGCGGAGGAAGACGCGGCGAACAGTGGCCTTCGTCGTGAGCCCGAACTCCCCGATCATGTCGCGATCGTCAAGGAGGCAGCCGAACCGACGCCGGTCGAGGAATTTGCCGCCGTTCTTGATGACGACGAGGACGCGATCCGCCAGTCCCGGCTTCTCCGTCAGCAAATGCGTGGCGTTGCCCGTCAAGCCGCCATGGACCCGAATGACGGCATGGAGCTCTGAAGCAATATGCGCGACCGCATGAACGTGTATTTCCCGCCTGAGCTTCTGAAGCGGATCTCGGATCTGGCCGATCGCCAGAAGCTCTCCCGGTCTGCGATCGTGGAGGCGGCGGTTGCTTCGTTTCTGTCGCCGGATGGATCGGACAGGCGGGAGGCGGCGTTTACCCGTCGCCTGGATCGGCTGTCGCGTCAGATGCAGAGACTGGAGCGTGACGTTGGTTTGACAGCCGAGACCCTGGCCCTCTTCGTCCGTTTCTGGCTGACGGTTACGCCACCGCTACCCAACGACGCGCAGGCGGCTGCGCAGGCGAAAGGCCGGGAGCGGTTTGAAGGATTTGTCGAGGCGCTAGGGCGTCGTTTGCAAAAGGGGCAGAGCTTTCTGCGTGAGATACCGGAAGATATCATCCGTCAGGAGCCCGCCGACGAACCTGACTGATCGCTCTCAATGCGCCATCGCGCGGACCCTTCTTTTTCTACGCCAGCCTACGACCACAGCAATTCAGCCGAGCCTATAAAAATCTGCACGCGCTATCAGCTCGAATGAGTTGATGAGCAAGAAGGTCGGCATGCAACTTACAAGGACGTGGCGTCTCACCGTGCGCGTATTTCTACCGTTTGCTGCTGGCTACTATCTTTCGTATCTGTTTCGGACGATCAACGCTTTGATCGTGAGTCATCTCAGCTCGGATGCCGGGCCTGGGTCAGCGAACCTCGGACTACTTACGTCAGTCTATTTCCTGGTCTTCGCGGCCGCTCAGATCCCGGTCGGTATATTGTTGGACCGCTTTGGTCCGCGTCGGGTCCAGAGCGCGCTGCTCTGGTTCGCAGCACTGGGCGCCGGACTGTTCGCCGTATCGACCGGCTTCCTGTCATTTTTGATCGCGCGTGCGATGATCGGGCTTGGCGTGGCGGGGGCGCTGACGGCAGGACTTAAGTCCATCATACTTTGGTTCCCCAGGGAACGAGTCGCCTTGCTGAACGGCTATATGATCACGCTGGGATCACTAGGAGCGGTGACCGCCACAGTTCCCGTCGAACACTTGCTCGCTTGGATGGGCTGGCGGCAGCTCTTTGAGGTCCTGGCGGTTGCGACCGGTGCCACAGCGATCCTCATCTATGTCGTAGTTCCAGAAAAACGCGTTATTCCATCGAAAGCAACAGTCTCCGCCACCCTGGGATCCGTTTTCAGCGACAGGCGCTTCTGGCGGATAGCTCCGTTGTCGGCGACTTGCGTTGGTTCAGCTTGGTCGCTGCAGGGATTGTGGGCATCACCGTGGCTTGCAGACGTGGAGGGGCTCGATCGCGCAGGCCTCGTCAGACAGCTGTTCATCATGTCGATCGTTCTCAGCGGCGGTGGCTGGTTGTTCGGTATGACGATTCATCACGTCAAGCGAACAAGCCTCACGGCTGAGACGATATTCGCGATGGTGGCCGTGCTGTTTATCGCAGCCGAGCTAGCCCTGATCCTGCGAGTACCTCTGCCGTCCATCTTGCCCTGGTCGGTTGTCGCAATCATCGGAACGGCAACTGTGGTCAGCTTTGCCGTGATGGCTGATTACTTTCCGTCGGAGCTTGCCGGCCGTGCCAATGGCGCCTTGAACGTCTTGCACTTTGGTTGGGCATTTCTGGCACAATATGCGACCGGCCTGATCCTGGAGCAATGGTCTTCGAACGATGACCATAGGTCGATCACGGCTTATCAAGTCGCGTTCAGTCTCAACGTAGCACTACAGATCGCGGCTTTGGTTTGGTTCGCGCTACCTTGGATCCAATCCTTTGCTTCCTGGATGAATTCAGTCGCTTCCACCGTGCCGGTCAGTGCTTTCGACGTGGTTGAAGCAAGCATTTTTTGCGAGCGATCGGACGGCGAGGTGGAGTGGTGACCCGCGCGACCTAAGCGCCGCTCTCCGTCGTGACGAGGCTTTTGAGGCGTCGCTTGGCGCCGGTCGCGATGGATTCTGCCATCGCCTGCGGGAAATCCTTCGGCAGCTTCGCAATCGTTGTGTCGATCTTCGTGCCAGCTGTATCCGCGAGCTCTTCGATGATACCGCGAACCACGCTGTCGGGCAGGCCGCAAGTCTTTGCGGTTTGCATGAAATGCCGACCGAGAACCGTGTGCACCACATAGTGGCGACTATTGCCGATCGCCATGGCGAGCTTCATTTGGTTTTGTGTGATCTGCTTGGCATCGAGGCTCGGTTGCGTCGAGATGATGTCGTACAGCGGCGCGAGGACGAACCGTCCGCCGGGCGAGAGGCGGATGCTGAAGTTCTTGGCGTGGCCGTCAGTGGCCGCCAGAAACCAAAAGACAATTTGTGCCTTGAAGAAGGTCGCTTGGTCGGTCGCCGGCGTATCGCTGCCTTTGAGGAGATCAGAGATATTTCGGATGCCCGGGCCGCCGTCCGATTCGTATTTGCGCCCGGGCGGGACGGAAAGCGCCTGACAGCAATCTTCCTGTGGCAGGCGCAAAAGCCGTCCGTCGCGCGTCCATGTGCGGTCAAAGCGTTCAATGGCGAGCACGCGCCGGCCCGCGAAATCAACGATGCGCGACTTGGCGACGGGCAAGTCGAGTGCGGCGACGAGCTTCAGGCAAAGATGCTCGTTTTCAACGCTGTGGGTCAGGTCGACGCCGTTCGGTAACCTGCCGATCTGCGGTTTGATGATGTGCGTGGTGGCGGTCGTGCCGTGCGGCACATGCCACTTGTCCTCCCAGTAGAGAAGGGCGGTTTTTTCCTGGGCTCCAGCAAGAGAGATACGAAACTCCTGATCGGGACCGATGCCGAGCGGATTGTTGGCGAGATTGGCAAGGATCGCCGCGATGTCCTGATCGCTCGCGACGCGAGCGTCAATTGCGCCCGCCGCTCCGGGTGCCGTTCCATCCGGAAGGAATTGCAGGGCGCCGATACAGTCGCGGCCGATCGCGGAAAGCAGGCTGTAAGCATCGGCTCCGCCGGCATGCGCGCGTTCGGCGACACGCCGGCGGATGTCGTCGTTATCGGGAAGCAGGTTATCGAAGACCGCGATGACGGGGTCACCGATATAGCGGTCTTCGCGTAGAGGCATCGATACCGAGACCGGGATGGCGTTCTCCCATCCCAGCCAAGCTTCGTCGTATTGGAAGTCGATAGCGCCGCTGCCCTCCCGCCGCAGCCGCCCGACCAAACGAGCGTTCAGGTAGACGTTGAGAGGCGTTCGGAGAGGACGGCGTCCCATCAGAACAAATCCTCGATAGCTTTGGCCGACACCTTCGTGCGTGGCCGGAGGACCAGTTCCAGGTCGAGCGCGGCCAGCGCATCCATGAGGATGCGCAGTTGCGTCGCTGGTTCGCCGGCCTCCAGCTTCGAGACAGTCGCTTGGCGCGCGTGCATCTTGTCGCCCAAGCTGCCTTGGGTGAGTTTTTTTTGCCGGCGGTGCCGCTTAATGGCGGCGCCAAGCTGCTGCGGGGTGCGGGCGATCGTATCCATTGGGATAGAATACGCAAAAGCGTATAAAATGTCCATATACGCGGAGGCGTATACATAAAAATATACGATATCGCGTATACTAATCCAATATACGCAATCGCGTATATCGATTTAGCCCGATCACACCGGCAGGCGGCATGATTGAATGAATAGCCCCGGCGCCACGGTAATACTCATGACCGCGGACGATGAGGCACAGTAGTGAACAGCAACTCGCCGCGACCCGATGCGATTGAGTAAGCCTCAAACGTCGGTTCTCAGTCTTTCTTTTTCTACGCCAGTCTACGATCACCGAAAGCGCTTGTTGCGCTAAGCCCATTGGTGCCTTTTCTAATCATCCCCACCTGAGGCCCGCTGTGGAGGTCCTCATTGGGTGGGGGCGTCGATGGCAATCCATTCCTTTCAATCGGAAGCGAATTCGCGCGGTGCGCGAATGCTGCGTAGCGCGCTTGGCGCGGCGATTGCGGGCTACCTCGAGGATGAAGCGATCATCGAGGTGATGCTCAACCCGGACGGGCGGTTGTGGATTGATCGGTTGTCGAGTGGCCTGATCGATACAGGCGAAACACTGTCCGCAGCGGATGGCGAGCGCATTGTTCGCTTGGTGGCGCATCACGTCGGCGCGGAGGTACATGCCGGCGCGCCTCGGGTCTCGGCCGAATTACCCGAGACCGGCGAGCGCTTCGAAGGTCTCTTGCCTCCCGTCGTGGCAGCTCCGGCGTTCGCGATCCGTAAACCCGCTGTCGCCGTCTTTACGCTCGACGACTACGTCGCCAGAGAGATCATGTCCTCGGAGCAGGCCAGGATACTGAGGGGTGCGGTCGCCGCTCGTAAGAACATCCTGGTCGCCGGTGGGACATCGACTGGCAAGACAACGTTGACGAATGCGCTCCTGGCCGAGGTGGCAAAGAGTTCCGATCGAATCGTTCTGATTGAAGACACGCGCGAACTTCAGTGCAAGGCGCCCAACCTTGTAGCATTGCGGACCAAAGATGGCGTGGCGACGCTATCGGATCTCGTTCGGTCCTCGCTGCGACTGCGTCCCGATCGTATCCCGGTTGGCGAGGTTCGCGGTGCCGAAGCGCTCGATCTGCTCAAGGCCTGGGGCACCGGCCATCCTGGTGGCATCAGCACGATTCACGCGGGCACCGCGCTCGGTGCCTTGCGGCGGCTTGAGCAGCTTATCCAGGAAGCCGTCATTACGGTTCCGCGCACCCTGGTCGCCGAGACCATCAACCTCGTCGCCGTGCTCGCAGGTCGCGGCACCGATCGTCGCCTCACCGAACTCGCTCTCGTGACGGGGCTTGGCGCCGCCGGCGACTACAGCCTTTCACCAGCAGGAGACTGACATGCGTCCACGATTTCGTATTCTTCGAGAAGCTGCTCTGCTGGCGATCGCCAGCCCGGTGGCTCTGACGACAGCGCCCGCATGGGCGGCCGGCTCGAACATGCCCTGGGAGCAGCCGCTCAATCAGATCCTGCAATCGGTCGAAGGCCCCGTCGCCAAGATCATCGCCGTCATCATCATCATCGTGACCGGGCTTACCCTCGCGTTCGGCGATTCATCCGGCGGTTTTCGCAGGCTGATCCAGATCGTGTTCGGTTTGTCCATCGCGTTTGCCGCGTCGAGCTTCTTCCTGTCGTTCTTCTCCTTCGGCGGCGGCGTGGTGATCTGATGGACGATGTGGTCGCAGGTTTTGTCGTGCCCGTTCACCGCGCACTCACCGAGCCGATCCTGATGGGTGGCGCGCCGCGTTCGGTCGCGATCGTCAACGGCACGTTGGCGGCTGCCCTTGGACTCGGTCTGCGGCTCTGGATCGCAGGTCTTGTCCTCTGGTTCATCGGCCACATGGCCGCCGTCTGGGCCGCCAGGCGCGATCCCGCCTTCGTCGGTGTGGTGCGCCGCCATGTGCGCATTCCCGGTCATCTCAACATCTGAGCCCTCGATCATGATGAACCTTGCGGAATATCGTCATTCCAATACGCGCCTCGCCGACTTCCTGCCATGGGCAGCACTGGTCGACATGGGAATCATCCTGAACAAGGATGGTTCGTTCCAACGGACTGCAAAGTTCCGGGGACCCGACCTTGACAGTGCGGTGCCGGCTGAACTTGTCGGTATCGCAGGTCGTCTGAACAACGCCCTTCGCCGCCTGGGTTCTGGCTGGGCCGTATTCGTCGAGGCGCAGCGTCATTTTGCCGGCAGCTATCCCCCGAGCACCTTCCCAGATGTCGCATCTGCATTGGTCGACGCCGAGCGCAGAGCTCAGTTCGAGGAAGCCGGCGCGAACTATGAGTCCAGCTATTTCCTGACCTTCCTCTATCTGCCGCCGGAGGAGGGCGCAGCCAAGGCAGAGCGACTGCTCTATGAAGGGCGCGATCGCACCGTTGGCGCAGATGCTCGCGAGGTGCTGCGCGGTTTCGTTGACCAAACCAGCCGCGTGCTCGGGCTTCTTGAAGGCTTCATGCCGGAATGCGCATGGCTCGATGATCAGGCCACGCTGACCTATCTGCACTCGACGATTTCGACCAAGCGTCATCGCGTGCGTGTGCCCGAGATTCCGATGTACATCGATGCGCTGCTCGCAGATCAGCCGCTGACCGGCGGGCTCGAGCCGATGTTGGGCCCAGCCAATCTGCGTGTTCTCACGATCGTCGGCTTCCCGGGAGCGACCACTCCGGGGATCCTGGATGATCTCAATCGCCTGCCGTTCTCGTACCGCTGGTCGACGCGCGCGATCATGCTCCACAAGACCGATGCCACCAAGCTCTTGACCAAGATCCGCAGGCAGTGGTTCGCCAAACGAAAATCCATTGGCGCCATCCTCAAGGAGGTCATGACTAACGAGGCGTCGACGTTGCTCGATACCGACGCCAACAACAAGGCACTTGATGCCGACGCCGCCCTGCAGGAACTGGGTTCGGACCAGATCGGACAGGCCTTTGTCACGGCAACCATTACGGTGTGGGACCGCGATCCCAATGCTGCCGACGAAAAGCTTCGGCTCGTCGAGAAGGTCATTCAGGGTCGCGATTTCACCTGCATGATCGAGACGGTGAACGCCGTTGAAGCCTGGCTCGGCAGCCTGCCCGGGCATGTCTATGCCAATGTGCGGCAGCCGCCGGTTTCGACCCTCAACCTTGCTCATATGATTCCGATGTCGGCCGTTTGGGCGGGCGAGGCGAGGGATCTGCATTTGGGCGGTCCGCCGCTCCTGTTCGGCAAGACCGAGGGTTCGACACCGTTCCGGTTTTCGCTTCACGTCGGTGACGTTGGCCATACCCTGGTGGTGGGGCCTACGGGAGCTGGCAAGTCGGTCCTGCTTGCCCTCATGGCAATGCAATTCCGCCGCTACGCGAACTCCCAGGTATTTGCGTTTGACTTCGGTGGTTCGATCCGGGCGGCCGCGCTCGCCATGGGCGGCGACTGGCATGATCTCGGTGGTGCCTTGTCTGACGGCGGCGATCAAACCGTGGCCTTGCAGCCGCTAGCCTGGATCGACGATCCCTCGGAGCGCGGATGGGCCGCCGAATGGGTCGGTGCAATCCTGGCACACGAAAAGGTCGAGATCACTCCGGAGGTCAAGGATCATCTGTGGTCGGCGCTGACGTCTCTCGCTTCCGCGCCGACGCAGGAACGCACCCTGACGGGGCTGTCGGTCCTGCTGCAATCGAATGCCCTAAAACGCGCCTTGCAACCCTATTGCCTCGGTGGCTCGTCCGGGCGCCTGCTTGATGCTGAATTCGAGCGCCTTGGGGAATCCTCCGTCCAGGCGTTCGAGACCGAAGGGTTGATCGGAACGAGTGCGGCGCCTGCAGTGCTGACTTATCTGTTCCATCGCATCGGAGACCGTCTCGACGGCCGTCCCACGCTTCTCATCGTCGATGAAGGTTGGCTTGCCCTTGACGATGAGGATTTTGCCGGCCAGCTCCGGGAATGGCTGAAGACGCTTCGGAAGAAGAACGCCTCCGTCATCTTCGCCACCCAGTCGCTATCCGATATCGACGACTCCGCCCTCGCGCCGGCGATCATCGAAAGCTGCCCAACCCGCTTGTTGCTGCCGAACGAGCGGGCGATTGAACCGCAGATTACGGTTATCTATCGTCGTTTCGGCCTGAATGATCGCCAGATCGAGCTTCTGAGCCGGGCAACGCCCAAGCGTGACTACTACTGTCAGTCCCGGCGCGGCAACCGAATGTTCGAGCTCGGCCTTGGTGAGGTCGCGCTCGCTTTCACCACAGCCTCTTCCAAGACCGACCAGGCTGCCATCGCGCAGCTCCTCTCCGAACATGGACCCGACGGCTTCGTCCCGACCTGGTTGCAACATCGCGGCGTCGCCTGGGCCACGGACCTGATTCCCAGTCTCGTCAATCTGGAGAAATCGCAATGAGGCGCCTTGGTCTATTTGCCGCCGCCGCCACGATCGCCCTGACGCTTTGCGTCACGGCGCCCGCACGAGCGCAGTGGATCGTCTTTGATCCCAACAATTACGTCCAGAACGTGCTGACCGCGGCGCGCGAGCTGCAGCAGATCAGCAACCAGATCACCTCGTTGCAGAACGAAGCGCAGATGCTAATCAATCAGGCCAGGAATCTGGCGAGCCTGCCGTATTCGTCCCTCCAACAACTGCAATCATCGATCCAGCGGACCCAGCAGCTGCTGAGCCAAGCCCAACGCATCGCCTACGACGTCCAGCAGATCGATCGCGCGTTCTCGACCAGCTATGCGCCAGCCAACGGCAGCCAATCCAGCCAGCTGCTGATCACCAATGCTCAATTACGTTGGCAGAATTCTGTCGCCGCGTTGCAGGACGCGCTCCGGGTTCAGGCTGGCGTTGTTGGGAACCTCGACACCAATCGCGTCCAAACATCGGCGCTCGTGACCTCAAGCCAGGGTGCCAGCGGCGCCCTGCAGGCGACCCAGGCCGGCAACCAGATCCTCGCGCTTCAGGCGCAGCAACTCGCCGATCTTACCGCCACTGTGGCTGCGCAGGGCAGGGCACAGAGCCTTGAAGCGGCGCAGCGCGCCGCAGCCCAGGACCACGGTCGCGAACAGCTGCGGCGATTTCTGACGCCAGGGCAGGGCTATCAATCCCATGACGTGCGGATGTTCCACTGATGACCGATACAGGCCCATTCAAAGCGCTATCGCTACTCGTGTCAGTCGGGGTTCTGGTCGTAGCAGGCTGCGTGATCCAGCTCCGTGGGACAGAAGATACGTCTGTGGCGTCAAAGGCAGAGCAGATCAAAGACGTTGACCGTTCCGAGCTTGCGCGCTGCCGCACCGTTTCTTCCGAAGATGCAGCGGACTATCAGCATTGCCAGAAGGTCTGGGCCGAAAATCGTCGACGGTTCTTTGTCAGGCGGGACGGTGCTGCCGCTACACCAACGGGCCTGACGCCCGTACCAAAAGATCAGAGCCGGGTGCCGCAGGGATATTCGGCCGCCGGGGTGCCGGAGGAAGCTAAGCCATGACCGGCACCGGCATCATCGACCAATTCCTTGAGACATTCACCCGCTACATCGACAACGGCTTCGGGCTTTTGGGTGGCGAGGTCGGGTATCTCGCGACTACGCTGGCTGCCATCGACCTCACGCTTGCCGCGCTATTCTGGAGTTGGGGCACGGACGAGGACATCATCGCGCGTCTCATCAAGAAAACGCTGTTCGTTGGGGTCTTTGCCTATCTGATCGGCAATTGGAACAACCTCGCACGGATCGTCTTCGAGAGCTTTGCCGGGCTTGGTCTGAGAGCGTCCGGTTCAAGCCTTTCCGCGTCAGACTTCTTGCGGCCGGGAAAGATCGCCCAGGTGGGGCTCGATGCCGGAAGGCCGATGCTGGATTCGATCTCGAACCTGATGGGCTACATCAGCTTCTTCGAGAATTTCGTGCAGATCGTCGTTCTCCTGTTCGCGTGGGTCGTGGTGCTGCTCGCCTTCTTCATTTTGGCGATCCAGCTCTTCGTCACATTGATCGAGTTCAAGCTGACGACGTTGGCCGGCTTTGTGCTAATTCCCTTTGGCCTGTTTGGAAAGACGGCCTTCGCGGCGGAGCGGGTCCTCGGCAACGTCATATCGTCCGGGATCAAGGTTTTGGTCATAGCCGTCATCGTGGGCATTGGCTCAACCCTGTTCTCACAGTTCACGGCCGGTTTTGGCGGCGGGCAGCCTACAATCGAAGATGCGATGACCCTGGTGCTCGCGGCCCTCTCCTTGCTGGGGCTCGGTATCTTCGGTCCCGGAATCGCAAACGGCCTGGTATCGGGCGGACCCCAGCTCGGCGCCGGCGCCGCAATTGGGACGGGCCTTGCTGCCGGCGGCGTTGTTGCGGCGGGTGCCGGCCTTGCCGCCGGTGGCGCTGGTCTTGCTGGTGGTGCGCTCGCAGGTGCGGGGCGCGGTGGGGCTGCCATGGTGAGTGGCACATCCGCGGCGTATCGAAGTGGTGGCCTTGCTGGCGTCGCGGAGGCAGGTGGCTCGGCTGCGATGAGCCCGTTGCGTCGAGTCGCGGCCACATTCGCCGGCAGCGGTCAAGCGAGTGAGCCAGCTGCGAACACGGCGACAGAGGGGCAACCCGATTGGGCGCGGCGCATGAAACGCGCCCAGACCATTCGGCATGGTGCGTCGGCGGCCGGCCAAGCGGTGCGCTCCGGCGATCATGGGGGCAGCGGCTCTTCTGTCGATCTCTCGGAAGGAGAGCGCTGACAGGGAGCCAACCTGCCGGTTCGCCGGGCGCCAGCAGCGGCGTCAAACCGGACACCGCGACACGAAACCAATCACTCGATCTCAAGGGCAACTCTCCATGTTCAGACGACCTTCCGTTCACTACGGGCGCATGCCCGAGCCGGTCACGCCCTACCAAAAGGCAGCGCAAGTCTGGGACGAACGCATTGGATCTGCGCGCGTGCAGGCCAAGAATTGGCGCTTGATGGCCTTCGGTTGCCTCATGCTCTCGGGCGGCCTGGCCGCTGGAGTTGTTTGGCAGTCAGCACAGGGATCAATCACGCCATGGGTGGTCGAGGTCGATCGCCTGGGCCAGGCCCAGCGGGTTGCGCCAGCCAATATCGATTATCAGCCTACAGATGCTCAGATCGCCTATCATTTGGCGCGCTTTATCGAGGACGTCAGAGGCCTGCCGGCCGACGGCATCGTTCTGCGCCAGAACTGGCTTAGGGCCTATGACTTTACGACCGATCGTGGCGCCGCCGCGCTCAACGATTTTGCGCGCAACAACGATCCCTTCGCCAAGTTGGGCAAGGCGCAGATCTCCGTCGAGGTGTCGAGCGTCATCCGTGCGTCGTCGGAAAGCTTCCGGGTGGCGTGGACCCAACGCCTTTACGAGAACGGCTCATTGAGCGCGACCGAGCGCTGGACCGCAATTCTCACTGTCGCAATCGAAACGCCGCGAGATGCCGAACGGCTGCGCAAGAATCCGCTTGGCGTCTACGTCCGCGCCATCAACTGGTCAAAGGAGCTGGGGCAGTGATCAAGACGATGCGTAACATGTGTTCAAAAGGTCCGATCCAATACCGCAGGTTCAGCTCGAGCAAGCTCGCGGCTTTGAGGCGAGCCCTTTTTACTGCTCTGTTGCTTAGCACATCCGCCCTAGCTGGATGCGCCACCTACATTCCGCCGGAAATCAGCTATGACGCCGAGGTCCCGCCATTGCCAGCACCTCCAGCGTCTCTTAGCGACCGAGCTCGCCCGCTTCACGTTCCACCGCTCTGGAAACCGGTTCTCGGCGGCAAGTCGGGGGCGAAGGAAGAGGCTGAACCCGTGAGCCGGGTTGAGACGGCAAATAGTGCGGCGCGGGTCGAGCCGCGCAAAAAGGGGTATTTCAATGCCGCGCAGATTTACGCCTTTAGCCCCGGGGCACTTTACCAGGTCTACGCCGCTCCCGGACAGATCACGGACATTGCGCTGGAAGAAGGAGAGCAATTGACGGGATCTGGACCGATCGCGGCCGGAGATACCGTGCGCTGGGTCGTGGGAGATACGGAGAGCGGGAGCGGGGACACGCGTCGCGTCCATATCCTGGTGAAGCCGACCCGGGCTTCGATCGAAACCAATCTTGTCGTCAATACCGACCGGCGCACCTACCTGATCGAGCTCCGCTCTCGCGAACGGCCGTACATGCCATCTGTTGCCTGGTACTATCCGGAAACCGTTCGCGAACGATCGCGCTCAGTCGCCCTCAGACCTGCAATTCCAGCACCGGCGCAGCGTGTCTTTCGTTACGCTATCGAGGGCGACAGCCCACCCTGGCGGCCACTCGCTGCGTATGATGACGGGCGGAAGGTTTATATTGAATTCCCGCAAGGGATCGCCCAGGGGGAGATGCCACCGCTGTTCGTCATCGGTCCTGACGGCAAGACCGAGCTCGTCAACTATCGCGCCCACGGCAGTGTGTTGATCGTGGACCGGCTGTTTGCAGCCGCGGAACTGCGGCTGGGCGGTGAGCACCAGCAGAAGGTCAGAATTGTCCGGACCGACGGGAGGCCGTCGTCATGAACACGCAGAACGAACATCATCCGGAGGCGATTCCGCCGCAAACGCCGGAGGAGCAATCCAGGAGCTTCCGCCTCCGAGCCGAACCGCCGCGGGTCACTCGATTGTCTCGCAAGGTACTGGCGGGAGGGAGCGCGGTTGCTCTGCTGGTTATCGGCGGAGCCGTCTTGTGGTCATTGCAAAGCAATCGCCCACGCAACCAGACGATCGACGAGCTCTATAGCACCGATCATCACAATCTCGCCGATGGCATCGAGGCGCTCCCGAAGGATTACGGTGGGGTCTCACGCCAAACCGTGCCGCAGCTTGGTCCACCGCTCCCAGGCGACCTCGGTCGACCGATCCTGGCCGCTCAAGGCCAGTCGCCGACGACCGGCGGAGATACGGAACAGCAACGCCGGGATCAAGAGAGCGAGGCGGCCCGTATCAGCCATCTGTTCGCTTCGACCAACGGGCGAGAAGTGCGCCCGCCTGCCGCTACGGCAGCTGGAGGCGAGCGCGTCGTGCCGCCGAACGCAATGAGCGTCAGCAACGATGGATCTGCGCAGAACGCGCAAGACCGAAAGCTTGCCTTTGTGAACGCTTCTGTGGATCGCCGCACGGTGAGCCCTGACCGAGTCACTAGGCCTGCTTCACCGTATATCGTGCAGGCTGGGACGGTGATTCCGGGAGCACTGATCACTGGGATCAGGTCAGACCTTCCCGGCCAAGTCACGGCACAGGTGACAGAGAACTTATACGACACTCCAACCGGTCTTTTTTTGCTCGTGCCCCAGGGAGCGAAGCTGATCGGCAGCTATGACAGTCAGGTTTCGTTCGGCCAGTCTCGAGTGCTGCTGGTCTGGACCAGGCTTATCATGCCGAACGGCCGCTCAATTGTTTTGGAGCGGCAGCCCGGCGCCGACAGCGCAGGCTACGCAGGGCTCGAAGACCAGATCGATAATCATTGGGGTGAGCTATTCAAGGCGGCTGCGTTATCGACGTTCTTAGCTGTCGGGACGGAACTAGGCGCCGGCTCCGACACCAATAGCAACGACAGCGCCGTCATTCAGGCGTTGCGGCATGGCGCCTCCGACTCACTAAACCAAACTGGACAGCAGGTAGTTCGGCGCAGTCTCAATATTCAGCCGACGCTCACGATCCGTCCGGGATTTCCCGTCCGTGTGATCGTAAATCGCGATCTGGTCCTGCAGCCTTATGCGAGGTAAACGTTGTGTCGAAGTTGAAGATTACCACGCTCCCAGACAACAAGCCGGTAAAGATTAGTACGGAACTGCCTGCGAGTGTCCATCGAGATCTGCTCGCCTATGCGGATCTGATTGCTCAACAGAGTGGACAACCGGCTGATCCAGCGAAGCTCATCGCTCCGATGCTCACGAGGTTTATGGCTACCGATCGCGCTTTTTCCAAGTCACGTCGGCAGGCTCAGCGATCCGACAAGGACGGATAAAGCTCCGCGAGCAATCCGATCAGCTTTTCAAGAGCTGGGTTTTCGTTATCGGGTCGCCAGTGCGCAGAGAATGCGATCTGGCTGGGTCCTGTACCGTCTCGCACCTCTCGATAGACGAGCCCGGCGAAGCTGGCCCCGATGTCTGATTCCGTGACCAGGCTGATACCAAAGCCCATGCTGACCAGGCTCTTCACTATTCCGCGGCTGACGTCGTGCCATTCAACCAAAGGTCGATCAGTCGGTGATACCAGCTTGGAAATGAGCAGGTCCTCAAATTCCGAGCCTGGATCGTACTGACTCAGCAAGAGCTTTTCGCCGCGCAGATCGGTCCAGAAAATCGACTCTTCATTCGTCAAACGGTGGCCCTTCGGCAGCGAAAGGAGGATCCGCTCACTCCACAGAGGAATTGCACCATCCTCAGAAATTGAAGCCGCCCCGGTCATAAAGACGAGGTCGAGTGTACCGGTCTTGAGGCTATGAAGTAGGCGAGATCGGGACCTCTCGACGGTCGCGAGTTCCGTTTCGGGAAAGCGCCTTTTGAATTCGAGCAGACTGGCCCTCAGATTGCCCGATGACATCGAGGTGTAGAACCCAACGGAGAGGTGCTCGCGGGCAAGTCCGATCCTCCGCCTGCCAGCAGCCGCAAGGACTTCAACCTGTTCCAGTATTAAACGT
The DNA here is from genome assembly GCF_023073035.1 of Bradyrhizobium sp. 62. Lineage (NCBI taxonomy): Bacteria > Pseudomonadati > Pseudomonadota > Alphaproteobacteria > Hyphomicrobiales > Nitrobacteraceae > Bradyrhizobium > Bradyrhizobium sp. 62. The sequence goes on along the minus strand of NZ_JADPIT010000013.1, from coordinate 25,149 downwards.
GCGATGCGGAGGACGCTGCGCCCCTCCGCTGTAAGACTTAGACCGGCGCTGGAGCGAGTAAAAAGGCTTATGCCGAGCAGTTCCTCTAAACGCTTTACCGACCTACTCAGGGCCGAATGACGCGTTGAGAGCGCATCGGCGGCGCGGCGAAAGCTGCCGTAGTCAGCAGCAGCAATGGCGCAGCGAAGATGAAACAGCTCAATCCTTGATGCTCCTGTCTTAGCGCAATCTTGCTCAGCTCTCTTCATGTTCAATTCCGACGTCTGCGGCTTGTCCTGTTGGATGTTTGGTCAGGAAGATCGACCTCAGGTAGAAAATGTCAGCGGCCTTTTATCACCTGAGCTGCGGCGAACCGCGAGGCAAATGAGTACTATTGAATACTTCGTACGCGGCCGGTACTTGATCTGACGACCAGCCGGGTTTGGATCTCGTTCACTCGCAGTACTGCTTTGCCATTCGAGCGATTGACGAGATATTCGCCTGCGGTAACGCCAATGTTGTCCGCAGGTACGGATATGGTCGTAAGAGGGGGATCGAGGTAAGCCGCGAAATCGAGATCGTTGAATCCGGTGACGGAAATGTCTTCCGGAACAGAAAGCCCGCTTTCTTTGGCTTCGATGAGCGCTCCGAAGGCAAGCTGATCGTTGCCGCATATGACCGCAGTGGGCCGAGTTGCTCGGGCTAAAAGACTCCGCATGGCAAGCCGCCCTTCAAGAATGCGATAGGGTCGCTCGATCATCCACTCAGCTGGGAGCTTGAGGCCTCGCGCTTCGAGCGCTTGACGAACTCCAGCCACGCGATTCGCTGCACGGTCATTGTGTAGCATCCGGCCCGCAATCACTCCGATATCAACGTGACCGAGATCAAGCAGATATTCGGTGAGCCGACGCGCCGCCTCAACGTTGTCGAATCCAACACATGGATGGGTATCGCTGAGCGTCCAGGTCTCCACGAACGGGAGCTCCTGGTGCTCAAGCATGGGAACGAGTTCGGGATGATGCTCCCCACCTACGAGGAGCAACCCGTCAATGCCGCGAGCCATTAAGAGCGAGCACTCTCGTAGCTCCGCTATGGGATCATAGTCAGAACTCGCCACAAACAAGGTGTAGCCAGCTGCGTCGAGCCACCGTTGCAAGGCACCGATCGCCACGGCAAACCCCGAGTTTTCGATCGAAGGGACAACGGCTCCAATGGTCCGGGTCCGTCGCGAGGAAAGAGCACGCGCCGCTCCGTTTGGAATGTAGTTCAAGTCGCGGCAAGCCCGCCGAACCCGCTGCACGGCATCTTCTGCAACCGTGGTCACCCCATTCAGCACGCGAGAGACCGTGGCGGTGGAGACCCCCGCCGCGCGCGCCACGTCAATGACGCTGACCTGCGCGCCTTCTGGAGGCGTACGAAATCGCTTTCTTGGCCCGGTTCCCTGCTCCATCACCAATCTTTCACTAAAATCCGCTGAATCCTCGTTATTGACTCCACCGCCAGCTTGCAATACGGATCGCAGAAGTAATCGTTTACTTTACGAAGAAAGTCGAGGAAATGACCAGGATTGCTTCTGTCGAGGCCCGTACCGTCAAGATCCCCTTGGATCAGGCCACTGCTTTTGCCCGTCGTCAGGTCACCCAGCGTAATACGCGCTTGTCCGGATCCGGACCCAAGAGGGGATCGAAGGCATCGGGCACTGCTATGGCGGTCATGCCGCCGCGGCGCTCGTGAGCGAAGCTGTGCGCCAACTGCTCCGCCCCCTTCTTATGGGGCGCGATTCTTGCGAAACCGAAATCCTTTGGCAGGAAATGTATCAGGAAGCCCTACTGCACGGTCGGGCAGGCTCCGTGATGCGTGCCATCAGCATCGTGGATACAGCTCTGTGGGACTGCAACGCGCGGTCCGCAAAGTTGCCGCTGTACAAATATCTCGGCTCGGCAGCGCGCGACAATGTCCCAGCATACGCCAGCGGTGGTTATTACCTCGAAGGCAAGACCCCGGACAAGCTGGGTGAGGAGTTGGCGTCCTACGTCGCGCTCGGCTTCAAAGCAGTGAAGATGAAGGTCGGGCGGCTCTCCCCAGCCGATGAAGAGGCCAGGATCGCTGCAGCCCGCAAAGCAATCGGCCCTGACGTGCTTCTGATGCTCGATGCAAACAATGCGTGGTCCGACGTACCAACCGCGCTCCGGTATATGCAACGCTACGAAAGCTACGACCCCTATTGGATCGAGGAGCCGTTTAGTCCGGATCAAATCGATGCACACGCTGATCTGGCTGCCCGAACACGCGTGCCAGTTGCTACTGGCGAGATCGAGGCTGGCAGGTGGCGCTTCAAAGAGCTGCTGGACAAGAAAGCTGCGTTGATTCTGCAGACTGACGCACTGGTTTGTGGCGGCGTTAGTGAATTCCGCAAGATCGCGGCGCTCGCCGACGCCTACGGCGCCACGATGTGCCCGCATTGGTTTCACGATGTTCATGTGCATCTCGTCGCTTCTTCGCCGAACGCTCGTTTCGTCGAATTTTTTGCCGACGACAAAGTGCTGAACTTCCGGCGGATTGTGGATCGCCAGCTGGAAATTGAAGGAGCAGGTCTCAAGCTTCCGACCGCGCCAGGCCTTGGCTACCGATTCGACGAGGCCGCGATCGGCGGCTGTGACGCTGACGTCTGGTCCTGACCGTGATCAAGATGGGAACAGCATCATGGATCTAGGATTGGCAAACCGCACGGCCCTCGTGCTCGGAGCCGGTGGCGGACTAGGACGCGCGATTGCTGTGGCACTCGCGCGGGAAGGTGCTGGTGTTGCAATCGCCGATATCAGCGCGCAGGCCCTTGTCGAAACGGCTCAGGCAATCGAGACATTGGGAGGCCGTCAGGCCCCCCGCGTGCTGTCAGTCGTGTTCGATCTTGCTGATACGCCAAGCATTGGGCGGCATCTCGCCCGAATCGAGCGCGAACTCGCACCTGTCGATATCCTCGTAAATAACACCGGAGGACCGCCGCCTGCGACTGCAAGTGGTCAGGATTCTGCGGCGTGGCAGCGCGCGTTCGAGATGATGGTTCTCTCGGTCGTAACGACCGCCGATTACGTGCTTCCCGGCATGCGCGCGCGAGGCTTCGGTCGCATCATTACCTCGACGTCGTCGGGAGTTGTTGCGCCGATCCCAAATCTCGCATTTTCCAACGTCCTTCGATCCACGCTTCTCGGCTGGTCGAAAACACTTGCGGCTGAGGTTGCGGCCGATGGCGTCACGGCCAACGTCCTGGTGCCCGGCCGTATCGCAACCGCGCGGACCATGTTTCTTGACGAGCAGAAGGCGCGCCGCCAAGGAAAATCCATTGAAGACGTCGCGGCCGAAAGCGCGAGATCGATACCGTTGAAACGCTACGGCAGGCCGGAAGAGTACGCAGACGCCGTCGCCTTTCTCGCTAGCGAACGAGCATCCTACATCACTGGCTCGGTCATCCGCGTTGACGGCGGGCTGCTGGCTAACATCTAACACCAGAACGAGGAATACCTATGAGCGACACGGAGATTTTCGAGATCTTCCGGGCTTTGTCGACAGCCACGATCACAACCGTTTTGCTGAAGAAGGGCCTGCGAAACGTCTGGATGCGCGGACCGCAGCCGCTGCAAGCCGTCGACCAAAGATATGTCGGAAAGGCCTTCACTTTGCGCTTCGTTCCTGCGCGTGAGGATCTCGCGACGCCGGCCTCCTGGGCATCTCCGCTATCGACGCGGGCGGCGATCGAAGACATGCCGGTCGGCGCAATAGCTGTGGTCGATGCCATGGGCGTGCGTGATGCGGGAATTTTCGGCGACATTCTATGCGCGCGAATGGTGAAGCGCGGCGTCGCGGCTCTGATAACAGACGGAGTGATGCGCGATGTCGCTGGTGTCCTTGGCACAGGCCTTCCGGTCTTTGCCAGCGGCGTGGCTGCACCGCCCTCTGTGGCTGGCCTAACTTTTGTGGGCTGGCAGGAGCCGATTTCTTGCGGAGGCGTCGCCATCTTCCCGAGCGATCTCATCGTGGCTGATCGCGACGGCGCGGTCGTGGTGCCGAAGGATCTGGTGGCGGAGATCGCGCGGGAAGCCCCTGATCAGGAGGCCCTGGAGGCCTGGATTATGGATGAAGTGCACAGCGGCGCACCGCTGCCCGGGCTCTATCCTCCAAATGCCGAAAACAAGGCTCGCTTCGAGATGAGCCGAGCCCAACGACGCAGATCTCACTGACCGCCTTCTCGTAGGAGCAGATCACGAGCAAGTCTACATGACGCTCTCACGCAGTATGTTCAAGCGGCCGGTAGAGCCGCCGCAGTTCTCAATGAAAAAAAGACGCTTAAAGGAGGAAAGCCATGACGGGCGACATCGAAAAGACGACCATTCGCAAAGCATTTCTGAGGCTGATGCCTCTACTGCTCTTGTGCTACTTCCTCGCCTATATTGACCGGGTGAATATCGGCTTCGCCGCGTTGACTATGAATAAGGACATTGGGCTTTCTGCTTATACATATGGGCTCGGAGCCGGCTTGTTCTTTTGGGGCTATTTCTTTTTCGAAGTGCCGAGCAACTTGATTCTCGAAAAGCTGGGTGCCCGGCGATGGATCTCCCGCATCATGGTGACGTGGGGGCTCGTATCAGCCGGAATGGTGTTCGTAACAGGGGAGACAAGCTTTCTTGTCATGCGCTTTCTACTCGGCGCAGCCGAAGCTGGCTTCTTCCCTGGCATTATCCTGTATCTGACCTACTGGTTTCCCTCAATATATCAGGCGCGCGTGGTCGCCGTGTTCTCAGTTGCTATCCCGCTGTCTCTCGGGATTGGCGCGCCGCTTTCCACGAGTATCATGCTCCTCGAAGGCGTGGGAGGGATACATGGTTGGCAGTGGCTGTTCTTGCTTGAGGGATTGCCCACCGCGGTTGTCGGCTTCATCGTTCTAATGGTGCTTCCTGATCGTCCTCTCGACGCCAAATGGCTTTTGGAGGGCGAACGGGCTTGGCTACAGGCAACGATCGAACGAGAGCGTCAATCTGTCCAGGCCACTCACGGGACGTCGGTCTGGAGAATCGTTCTCGATCCGCGAGTTCTTGGGCTGGCAATGATCTATGTCGCTAACACGACCGCCAACCTTGGGCTCGCTTTCTTTCTACCGCAAATCATCAAAGGCTTGGGCCTTTCCGATCTGCATACCGGACTGGTAACTTCCATTCCATACATCTTCGGCACGCTTGGGATTTTGGTATGGGGCTACTTTTCGGACCGCTTCAGCGAACGGCGCTGGAGCCTATTCGCAGCACTTGCTCTGGCTGGCACCGGACTGGCCGGAGCTGCGTATATGGGGAGGTCGGAAGCAGCGGTCGCGTTTATCTCTCTCGCAGCCATTGGCATTTACGGCACCAAAGCTCCCTTCTGGGCTTTGCCGTCGACATTCCTTACAGGGAGTGCGGCTGCAGGTGGCATCGCCTTGATCAATTCTATCGGCAACCTCGGGGGATTCTTAGGGCCAACTATCGTGGGCTGGGTACGCGAGAAGTCTGGCAGCTTCGATATGGGTCTGTACGTACTTGCCGCAATTTCAATCGCGGCCTCATTTGCTGCGCTTATCGTCGTTAGGCCGCGGGCGGACGCATCACATTCAGCCAACAACCGCGCCATGCTTGAGGCGAAGGTTCAGAACGGCGGCGCGGCGAGCTCCTAACGAGCGCCTCGATTGAAGACTCTTGTCGGGGTGCCTTCTCGGCGACGCGCACACATCTCTCGCAAGTGAGCGGCCGGCAACCTCCCGCCCGGTCGATTGAGCGACGCCTAACTGCGGGCCCGGTCGAGTACCGGGCCCGCCTTTTAGGCGCCTTTATGCCCGACATTTGCCAACAGCGGTTTGCCGAATAGGTCCTTAATACCTTGGCGGAGTCGTCATCCACGTCGGTTAGCGTTTCTTCCATGCGCAGCGAAGGCCATCGTTCCGCTTGTGTAGTTGACGCTGGCGCTTTCAGAATGGCACTCGAGCCGCGACGAGGTGCGTGGCCTTGAGGTCGCGCGCGGCGCCGACTTGGCGGACGGCGTCCGGGACTTCGGCGCGAGCAGCGTAGGGAACGGACGCGCCAGCGCTGCTGGCCCACTGTCACACGGTTCGGTATTACCCACGCTGCAAACTGCGGCCGCCCTCGAAGTCCGGAACGCCTGCGGTGCGACTACTGAGCGGCTGGCGGTTCCTACTTAGGAAAAACGCGTGAGAGTTCATAAGATGCACCGTCGGGTTCGCGCCGACGCCGTTCTCAGCCAAGACGACACGCTCTAATCGTGTTTCCGACCGAGCGAAAGTGGTTTACGGAAGCGACTGGGTGGCAGTGACGTTTCTAACGAATGCAATTGAACTGAAACTCATATTTGTCGCTGAACGGCCAGTGCTCAGTACGATCTTTTCCCCCAGAGGCAAGCTGGGCGTTGTGGCCCGATTTGGCAGATAATCTTGAGCTTGATCGGCCGCGAGCTGGTCGCAAGCTTCGTCGTTCTTGCAGGAAACCTCCAGCCGGACGGAGACTGGCGTGCTGAGCAACACCTTTACCTCAGCCGAGCGTGCTGGCAACAAGTAGAAGAGCCAACAGCAGGAGGGGTGATTTTCATCGTTTTGGGTGCCGGAACTCGCCGTCAAATATGTCTGGCACAACGGATGCTTGTCTATCGGTGACGTTTTTGAGTTTTGATTTACCCGAAATTTGACTTGCTCCGTCGGGCAAAACAGGAGTTTATAGAGTGCTGGCTCTAATCATTGGGAGGCCAGCGTGATGGCTGACGAGGTCGAGACTTCTTGCGATCTGTCGAAAATTGCTAAGCTCAACGGTGACTTCAGGAGAAACTACGGAACCTTGCTTGGAGCGTTTCTATATCTCCGCTCCATCAGTGCCGCGCGCGGGCGTTCTTGGCTGTGGGGCGGACTTTTCTCCCTCGTCTGCTCAGCCGTGCTAGGTTGGGTGAGCAAGCACGGCCTTTCATTCCCCTGGTGATCGCGCCAACAGAAGGAGAGCGGCTTTGCAGCGAAGGGGGGCATGTCCAACTCCTTGATCATTCGCCCCGGGTCCGATCTGCTATCGCCGTCAAATGCGGGGCAGGCGGCCCAATACGTCCGGATGTCAACGGACCACCAGCATTTCTCCACTCAGAACCAGGCTGCCGCCATTGCTGTCTCTGCCGCGCAGCATGATCTCATGATAGTTTGCACTTATGCGGACGAAGGCCGAAGTGGTCTTCGGATCCAGCGTCGCGAAGGGGTCCGCTACTGCGCAGAGCAGTTCGACAACCACGGCAGCGCCCTTGCGAGCATCGTGAAGAACCTTAAACGGGTAATGGCGGCCGAATATTCAAGAGAACTCTCGGTCAACGTCATGCTGGCGCATGTCGTGTCGCCAGACTCGGATACAGGCAGGGCGGCCCGTCGGGGTTTGGCCTCGAACGAGCTGCCCTCCGATAAGAGAACAGCGTCGCCACAGTAGTGGGTTTAGCCATGTAGCGATCTAGGGACTCGAACCCCCGACAAGCGATCCTTCGCGGCGCAATCCATAACGTCTTGTCAAGCGCAGGAGCTCTGGGTGCGTGGACGATCACTACCCCGCGTTGGCCTTCAACCCCGCTGCCTGGATGCCGGCCATCGCACACGCCTCGTCATTGTCCGACGTGTCGCCGGAGACGCCGACGGCGCCGAGCAGCGTCGTGCCGTCCATGATCAGCACGCCGCCGGGGACCGGCACCAGCGCGCCCTTGGCCATGGTGTTCACGGCGTCGATGAAATAGGCCTGCTCCTGCGCGCGCTGGAATAGGGCGCGCGAGCCCATGCCCAATGCGAGCGCGCCATAGGCCTTGCCGTGCGCGATCTCGGCGCGCATCAGGCTGGTGCCGTCCTGCGCCGCGGCGATCTTGAGCACCCCGCGGGCGTCCAGGATGGTGACGACGAGCGGCTTCAGCTTCAGCTCCGCGGATTTCGCGAAGGCGGCATCGAGGATCTTGCGGGCGGTGTCGAGCGTGAGGTCAGCCATGGCTGGTTTCCTTTGCAATGGGAGTGGTTGTGGATTGGGTCTCGGCGCGATCAAGGCTCATCGCCAGCACGCGTGCAACGTGAAGCGCCTCGCGCTGGGCGCCGTCGTGGATCTGGTGCCGGCAGGAGGTGCCGTCGGCCACAACGAGCGTATTCTGGTCCGCGCGCCGCACGGCGGGTAGCAGCGAGAGCTCGGCCATCTCGATCGAGGCATCGTAGGTGTCCGCGCCATAACCGAAGGCGCCGGCCATGCCGCAGCAGCTCGACTCGATGGTCTCGACCTTCAGGCCCGGAACGAGGCGCAGCACCTGCTCGACCGGCTTAAACGCACCGAAGGATTTTTGATGGCAATGGCCGTGCACCACGGCCTTGTCGGCGACGGTGCCGAGCGACAGTTGCAGTCGGCCGGCCTCGGCCTCCCGCACCAGGAATTCCTCGAAGGTCAGCGCGTGGGCGCCGACGGCCTTGGCGTCATCGTCCTGGCGCAGCGCGGCGAGCTCGTCGCGCAGGGTCAAAAGGCAGCTTGGCTCGAGGCCGACGATCGGGACGTCGCGCGCGGCGAAGGGCGCGAATGCGGCGACGAGACGATCGAGTTCGACCTTGGCTTCGTCAACGAGACCGGCGGACAGGAAGGTGCGGCCGCAGCACAGCGGACGGCCGCCGCTTGGAGGTTTCGGCAGATGCACGCGATAGCCGCCGGCCGCGAGCACGCGCAACGCGGCCTCGACGTTTTCGCGCTCATAGATGCGGTTGAAGGTGTCAGCGAACAGCACGACCTCGCGGCCGGTTTCCGGCCCGACCGTTTCGGCCGGCGGCACGAACACATCGCTGCGGAAGGCGGGCAGGGCGCGGCGCGCGCTGATGCCGGCAAAGCGCTCGAACAGCTTTCGCAGCAGCGGGCTGCGGTTGCGCAAATTCGCCAGCAGCGCGAAGCGCGATGCGAGGCCGGCATAGCGCGGGAGGTAGCCGACCAGGCGATCGCGCAAGGTCAGGCCATGCGAGGCCGCGCGCGCGGCGAGCACCTCGATCTTCATCTTGGCCATATCGACGCCGGTCGGGCATTCGTGGCGGCAAGCCTTGCAGGACACGCAGAGCTTCAACGTCTCCATCATCTCGTCGGAGGAGAGTGCGCCCGCGCCGAGCTGGCCGGAGATGGCGAGGCGCAGCGTGTTGGCGCGGCCTCGCGTCACGTCCTTCTCGTTGCGCGTCGCGCGGTAGGACGGGCACATCACGCCGCCCTCGAGCTTGCGGCAGGCGCCGTTGTTGTTGCACATCTCGACCGCGCCCTGAAAACCACCGCCGGCTCCGGGATAAGCGGACCAGTCGAGTTTTGTCTTCAGCTCAGCGACGCGATACTCAGGCTTGAAGCGGAATAGCGAACGATCGTCCATCTTCGGTGCGTCGACGATCTTGCCGGGGTTGAGCACGCCCTCGGGATCAAAGCGCTGCTTCACGTCCCGGAAGTCGGCGACCAGGCGCTCGCCGAACATCGTTTCGTGGAATTCGGAGCGCACCAGGCCATCGCCGTGCTCGCCGGAATGCGAGCCCTTGTATTCGCGCACCAGTTCGAAGGCTTCCTCGGCGATGGCCCGCATCGCCTTGACGTCCTTCTCCAGCTTCAAATTCAGCACGGGCCGCACATGCAGGCAACCTTCGGAGGCGTGAGCATACATCGTGCCGCTGGTGCCGTGCCTGGCAAACACCTCGCTCAGCCGCGCGGTGTAGTCCGCGAGATGCGGCAGCGGCACGGCGCAGTCCTCGACAAAGGAGACCGGCTTTCCCTCCTGCTTCATCGACATCATGACGTTGAGGCCGGCCGCGCGGAAATCGGCGATCCCGCTCTGCAGCGCGGGCTCGGTGATTTCCACCACGCCGCCCCATTTGCGCTTGTCGTTGTTCCAGCCGAAGCCGAGATCGCCCATCAGCTCGCCGAGCTGCTTCAGGCGCACGAGATTATCCGCCAGATCCTCCTCGGCGAACTCGACCACGAGCACCGCATCCGGATCACCCTTGATCGCGGCGGAGATGATGGGTCGGAACATCGCGATGTCGCGGCCGAGCGCCAGCATGGTGCGGTCGACCAGCTCGACCGCGATCGGCTTGAGCTTGACCAGATGCTGGGCCGCGTCCATCGCCTCGTAAAAACTGCCGAAATGGCAGATGCCGAGCACCTTGTTGCGGATGACAGGCCACAGCTTCAGCTCGACCTTGGTGGTGAAAGCGAGGGTGCCCTCGGAGCCGACGAGAAGGTGCGCCATGTTGTTGCGCGCATTGCGCGGCACCAGCGCATCGAGATTGTAGCCGCCGACACGGCGTTGCACCTTTGGGAAGCGCGCGGCGATCTCCCCGGCTTCGCGGGCGCCGAGATCAAGCATGTCGCGGAACAGGGCGCGCGCGCTATCGTTGGCATCGAGATCCGAGAGATCGCGCGATACCTCGCCGTAACGGTTCAGTGTGCCGTCGGCAAGGGCCGCCTCCATCGACAGTGTGTTGTCGCGCATGGTGCCGTAGCGCAGGCTACGGCCGCCGCAGGAATTGTTGCCGGCCATGCCGCCGATTGTGGCGCGCGAGGCCGTAGAGACGTCGACCGGAAACCAGAGGCCGTGTTTCTTCAGCTGGCGGTTGAGGTCGTCGAGCACGATGCCCGGCTCGACCACGCAGGTGCGTCCTTCGACGTCGAGCGACAGGATCCGGTTCAGGTGCTTCGAGAGATCGACCACGAGACCGTCATTGACGGTCTGGCCGCATTGCGAGGTGCCACCGCCGCGCGGCGTGACCTTCCGTCCGTCGTCCCGGGCGATTGCCAGTGCGCGCAAGGCCTCGTCCATGGTCTTGGGCACGACCACGCCCGCGGGTACGATCTGATAGAACGAGGCGTCGGTGGCGTAGCGGCCGCGGCTGAAGCGATCGAACAGGACGTCGCCGGTCATTTCCGCGCGCAGGCGCCGTTCGAGCGAGGAGGCGTTTGTCATCCCTGGTCCCGGACTGATCCAGCGAGGCGCTCGGCCGGGCTGGAGTATTCACTCTTGTTTCTGATCGATTATATTATGAATTCAAAATGAGCAAGCCAGCTGCCCTCAAGGGGAGGCCGGGGCGTCCTCTTGGGGCTCGGTGAGGTGCTCGATCGCGGCCGTCCGCTTGTTGCGCAGGTGCTGGAACAGGATGTCGCTGAGCTCGCTCGCGGCACGGCGGCGCAGCGCATCGAGAATGGCCTCGTGCTCTCGCATCGCTTCCGCCCAGCGCTGCCGCTTGCGGGCGAAATTGGCGGAGAAGCGGACGCGGCGGATGCGGCCGGCAAAGTTGGCGTAGGCGGTCTTCAGCGTCTCGTTGCGCGCGGCCGCGACGATGCTTTCGTGGATGCGCTGGTTGATCTGGAAATAGCCGTGCATGTCGCGATGCAGATAGTGGCCGTACATCTCGTAATGCAGCTGCTCGATCGCGGTGATTTCCGCATCCGTAATGGCTTCGCAGGCCAGGCGCCCGGCAAGGCTCTCCAGCCCCGCCATCACGTCGAACAGCTCCTCGAGGTCGCGCTGGCTCAGCTGGCGGACCCGCGCGCCGCGGTTGGGCAGCAGCTCGATCAGCCCCTCCGCGGCGAGCACTTTCAAGGCCTCGCGCAGCGGCGTGCGGGAGATGCCGAACATCTCGCAGAGCTGACGCTCGGGGACGCGCGCGCCGTCGGGAATGTTGCCCTCGACCACGTAGTCGCGCAGCCGCAGCAGGATTTCGCCGTGAAGCGACGCCTCCTGGCGGTCGCCGCCATTTGCGGCGGGCGGGGCAATCGGAACCCCGGTGTCGGGAATCGTGGATTTCATTTGCAGCACAGTAGTTTGCCTGTCTGGTCGCGTCGATGTCCGCAATCGAATACCAAAAATCGGTTGAAAGTGCAAAAAATGAATGCAAAATAGGTTTCAGAGCCGGCCAAGATCCGCCGACAGGGAGGTTTTCATGCATCAGGGACGCCATTTCCTTCAGATTCCCGGCCCGAGCCCGGTCCCCGAGCGCGTCCTGCGCGCCATGGACATGCCTGTCATCGATCATCGGAGCGCGGAATTCGGCGAGCTCGGCCGGGCCGTGCTGGAGGGCAGCCAGAAAATCTTCCAGACCGCCGGCCCGGTGGTGATCTTCCCCTCGTCGGGGACCGGCGCTTGGGAGGCCGCGATCGTCAACACGCTGTCGCCTGGTGACAAGGTGCTGATGGTCGAGACCGGCCATTTCGCCACCCTGTGGCGTCAGATGGCGCGGCGCTTCGGCATCGAGGTCGATTTCGTTCCTGGCGATTGGCGCCGCGGCGCCGATCCGGCCATCATCGAGGCAAGACTCATTGACGACACCGCGCGCGCGATCAAGGCCGTGATGGTCGTGCACAACGAGACCTCCACCGGGGCGACCAGCCGCATCGCCGAGATCCGCGCCGCGATCGATCGCACGGGCCATCCGGCGCTGCTGATGGTCGACACCATCTCCTCGCTCGGCTCGGTCGACTATCGGCATGACGAGTGGAAGGTCGATGTCAGCGTCAGCTGCTCGCAGAAGGGTTTCATGCTGCCACCCGGCCTCGGCTTCAACGCGATCTCGGAGAAGGCGCGCACTGCTGCGAAGACCAACAGGATGCCGCGCTCCTATTTCGACTGGGAGGAGATGCTCAAGCCCAACGCCAACGGCTTTTTCCCCTACACGCCGGCGACCAATCTGCTCTACGGCCTGCGCGAGGCGATCGCGATGCTGCTCGAAGAGGGGCTCGACAACGTTTTTGCGCGGCATCAGCGGTTGGCTGCTGCGACCCGTGCGGCCGTCAATCATTGGGGCCTCGAGATCCTCTGCCAGGAGCCCGCCGAGTTCTCGCCGGTGCTCACGGCAGTGCTGATGCCGCCGGGACATGATGCCGATCAGTTTCGCAAGATCGTGTTGGACAATTACAACATGTCGCTCGGCTCGGGCCTGTCGAAGGTCGCCGGCAGAGTCTTCCGCATCGGCCATCTCGGCGAATGCAATGCGCTGACGCTGCTCGGCGCGGTCACCGGTGTGGAGATGGGGTTGTCGGTCGCGGGCGTGCCCCACCGCTCCGGTGGCGTCGACGCCGCGATGAAGCTGCTGGAGCAGCGCCCGCAGGGCAATGCATCGCCGCACCTGAAAGTGGTCGGCACTTAACCGCGCGGGACACGCGGACGACAACCACAAAAGATATTCAGGGTGGGATGGCGATGGGAGTTCGGTTCAAGGCGACGCATGTCGTGCTGGCGATGCTCTGCGCGATGTATTTCATCACCTATGTCGACCGGGTGAACATCGGCACCGCGGCGAGCGAGATCCAGAAGGAGCTCGGTCTGTCGAACACCCAGCTCGGCCTCGTCTTCTCCGCTTTCGCCTATCCCTATCTGCTGTTCCAGGTGATCGGGGGCTGGGTCGGCGATCGCTTCGGACCGCGCAAGACGCTGTTCTGGTGCGGCATGATCTGGGCGGTGGCGACCATCTCGACCGGCTTCGTGCATGGCCTCGCCGCGCTGTTCATCGTCCGCTTTGCGCTCGGCTTCGGTGAAGGCGCGACCTTTCCGACCGCGACGCGTGCGATGCAATACTGGACGCCGGCGAACCGCCGCGGTTTTGCGCAAGGGCTGACCCACTCCTTCGCCCGGCTCGGCAATGCGGTGACGCCGCCGGTGGTGGCGCTGCTGATCCTCTGGCTGACCTGGCGCGGCGCCTTCGTCGTGCTGGGCTTCGTCAGTCTCGTCTGGGGCGTCATCTGGGTCTGGTACTTCCGCAACGAGCCGAAGGAGCACGCCTCCATCACGGAGGCCGAGCTCGCCGCGCTGCCGCCGCGCGCAACCGGCGAGCGGCCGAGCGTGCCCTGGGGCCAGCTATTGGGACGGATGTGGCCGGTGACGCTGACCTATTTCTGCTACGGGTGGTGCCTGTGGCTCTATCTCAACTGGCTGCCGCTGTTCTTCAAGAACAACTACAATCTCGACATCAAGAATTCGGCACTGTTTGCCTCGGGCGTGTTTTTCGCCGGCGTGATCGGCGACAGCGTCGGCGGCGTGCTGTCGGACAAGATCCTCGACCGCACCGGCAATGTCCGGCTGGCGCGGCTGAGCGTCACCGTCGCGGGATTTGCGGGGGCGCTGCTCTCGCTGTTTCCGATCCTGTTCGTCCACGACGTCACGATCGTCGCGCTGTGCCTGTCGGCCGGCTTCTTCTGTGCTGAGCTGGTGATCGGCCCGATGTGGTCGATTCCGATGGACATCGCCCCGAAACATTCCGGGACCGCCTCGGGACTCATGAACACAGGCTCGGCCTTTGCCGCCATCGTATCCCCGCTGGTCGCGGGCTTCGTGATCGACGCGACCGGCAATTGGTACCTGCCGTTCCTGATGTCGATGGGCCTGTTGCTGCTCGGCGGCTTTTCCGCCTTCCTGATGCATCCGGAGCGTCCGTTCACGGAGGCCGAGGGGCGTCTGCCGTCCGGCAAGGTGGTGGCCGCCGAGTAGGGGCGGTCGCCGGCCGTTATGCATGGAGTCGCCCTAAGGAGAGGGGACAAGCCGGTCAAATGGTGCTATTCGGCGGCCATCAAAATCAAGGCAAGACCGGGAAGGACGCCGATGACCGTGCATACTGGAAGGCATTTCCTACAGATTCCAGGACCGACCAACGTGCCCGATCGGGTGCTGCGGGCGATGGACATGCCGACGCTGGACCATCGCGGTCCGGAGTTCGCCGAGCTCGGTTTCGCAGTCCTCGCCGGCATGCAGCGGGTGTTCCGCACCAAGCAGCCCGTGATCATCTTCCCCTCGTCCGGCACCGGCGCCTGGGAAGCTGCGATGGTCAACGTGCTCGCGCCCGGCGACAAGGTCCTGATGTGCGAGACCGGCCAGTTCGCCGTGCTGTGGCGCGGCATCGCCGACAAGTTCAAGCTCGACGTCGACTTCATCCCGAGCGACTGGCGCCATGGTGCCGACCTCGCCGAGATGGAGAAGCGCCTTGCCGCCGACAAGCAGCACACCATCAAGGCGGTCTGCGTCGTCCACAACGAGACCTCGACCGGCTGCGTGACGCCGCCGCTCGAAGTGCGCAAGCTGCTTGACCCGGTCGAGCATCCCGCGCTGCTGATGGTCGACACCATCTCCGGCCTCGGCTCGATCGAGTACGAGCACGATGCCTGGGGCATCGACGTCTCGGTCGCCGGCTCGCAGAAGGGCCTGATGCTGCCGCCGGGCCTCGGCTTCAACGCCGTCTCGGAGAAAGCGCTCGCGGTGGCCAAGGCCAACCCCGGCATGCGCTCCTATTGGGACTGGCAGGAGGTCATCTCCTTCAACAAGCTCGGCACCTTCCCCTATACGCCCGCCACCAATTTGCTCTACGGCCTGCGCGAGGCGATCAAGATGCTGGAAGAGGAGGGGCTCGAGAACGTCTGGACCCGCCACAAGCGCCATAGCGCGGCGACGCGCGCCGCGATCAAGGTCTGGGGCCTGGAGACGCAATGCGCCGATCCTGCCGCGCATTCGCCGGCGCTGACAGGCGTGCGCGTGCCTGATGGCCATGACGCCGATGCCTTCCGCAAGGTGGTGCTGGAAAACTTCGACATGTCGCTCGGCACCGGCCTGAACAAGGTCAAGGGCAAAGTCTTCCGCATCGGCCACATCGGCCATTTCAACGATCTGATGCTGATGGGCACGCTCGCCGGCGTCGAGATGGGCCTCGATCTTGCAAAGATTCCGCACCGGAGCGGCGGCGTGTTGGCGGCCATGGACGTCCTGAAGGGACGCGATGCGGTGCCGATGGCCAAAGCTCAGGTGGCCTGAAGGCTCAGGTAGCCTGAACTGACTTCGAGAAGAGAGAGCGCGCGATGAACGCACCAACGACCGCCAACGAAGACCTGCTCTACTCCGTCACGGACGGCATCGCGCGGATCACCTTCAACCGCCCGCAGGCGCGCAACGCACTGACCTTCGCCATGTACGAGCGCATGGCGGAGATCTGCCAGGAGATTAACGCCGACCGCTCGATCAAGGCGCTGATCCTGACCGGCACCGGCGACAAGGCGTTTGCCTCCGGCACCGACATTTCTCAATTCCGTGCGTTCAAAACCGCGCAGGATGCGCTCGACTATGAGGCCCGCATCGACCGCGTGCTCGGCACGCTGGAGCAGTGCCGCGTGCCCGTGATCGCGGCGATCGCGGGGGCATGCACCGGCGGCGGCGCCGGAATTGCGGCTTGCTGCGACCTGCGCATCGGGACTGAAACGACGCGCATCGGGTTTCCGATCGCGCGCACGCTCGGCAACTGCCTGTCGATGTCGAACATCAGCCGCGTCGTCTCGCTGGTCGGCCCCGCCCGCACCAAGGATCTGATCTTCAAGGCACGCCTCGTCGAAGCGCCGGAAGCACTGGCGCTCGGCCTTCTCAACGAGATCGTTCCCGACGTCGAGACGCTGCAGCGCCGCGCCGACGAGACCGCCAGGCTCGTGGCGAGCCACGCCCCGCTGACGCTTGAAGCGACCAAGGAGGCAGTCCGCCGCATCCGCCGCACGCTGTCGCGCGAAGAGGGCGAGGATCTGATCCTCAAGGCCTATATGAGCGAAGATTTCCGCGAGGGAATGGACGCCTTCCTCAACAAGCGCACGCCGAACTGGAAGGGCAGGTAGCGCGAGCTAGGCTGGCTTCGTCCTAAAGTCATAGGTAGCGGCATCCTCGCCTGCTTGAACTCGCTCGCAATAGTCCGCACAATGTGTCGATAAATTCCTGGCAAACAAAGCCAATAATCCAGGGGACGAAACTCGTGCGAATTCTAATGCAAGCTGTTGGCGTCGCAGCAGCGCTATCGTTGAGCACGCCGGCCTTTGCCGGCTGGGAGCCGACCAAACCGGTCGAGATCGTGGTCGCGGCAGGCGCGGGCGGCGCCTCCGACCAGATGGCGCGGATGATGCAAGCCGCCATCCAGAAGAACAATCTGATGAAGCAACCGATTGTGGTCTCGCTCAAGGGCGGGGCTTCCGGCGCCGAAGCGCTGATGTACATGAAATCCAGCGAGGGCGACCCCAACAAGGTGCTGATCGCCTATTCGCTGATCTATATGCTGCCGCTGTCGGCAAAGATCCCGTTCAACTGGCGTGAGCTGACCCCGGTTTCGGTGATCGCGCTCGACCAGTTCGTGCTGTGGGACAACAGCGCGGGTCCCAAGACGGTGAAGGAGTTCGTCGCGGCCGCGAAGGCGGCAGCCGCGCCGTTCAAGATGGGCGGCACCGGCTCCAAGCGCGAGGATCACGTGTTGACCGTGTTCCTCGAGCAGAAGACCGGCGCGAAATTCTCCTATCTGCCTTATAAGTCCGGCGGCGAGGCCGCGACCCAGCTCGTCGGCAACCACACCGAATCCAACGTCAACAACCCATCCGAGAATCTCGAAGTCTGGCGCGCGGGCCAGGTGCGTCCGCTCTGCGTGTTCGACAAGGAGCGGATCTCCTACACGAGCAAGGTGACGGAGACGCAGTCCTGGGCCGACATCCCGACCTGCAAGGAGGAGGGCGTCGATGTGCAGTATCTGATGCTGCGCGCGATGTTCCTGCCCGGCAAGGTCACGGCGGAACAGCAGGCGTTCTACGTCGAGCTGTTCCACAAGGTGACGCAGACCGCGGAATACAAGGACTACATGGAAAAGCAGGCACTGAAGCCGATCTTCCTCACCGGCAAGGACATGGTGCAGTTCCTCGAGGAGGACGATGCAGTCAACAAGTCGCTGATGACAGAAGCCGGTTTCGTCGCGAAGTAGCCACCCTCGATGTCATGCCCCGCGAAGGCGGGGCATTCAGTATTGCACAGAGCTCGACGAAAGACGGCTTCTGCATGGCGTACTGGATCATCCGCATTCGCGGATGATGACAACGCAATCTGATCTTGCGGAGCTCATGTCCCAAACCGATCTTGAAATCGTCGTCGACGATCCGACCGCGCCCGAAGACGACTCGCCTTCCGTCGTCTCCTCCGGCACGGTCGAGATATTCGTCTGTCTCCTGTTGCTCGCGCTCGCCGCCACGCTCGGCTACGACAATTGGCGCACCGGCGCCTCGTGGGATTCGACCGGGCCGGAGCCTGGCTATTTCCCGTTCTATCTCTGCGTCATTCTCGGCGGCGGCAGCCTCTACGGCCTGATCGTGGCGCTGGTCGCGCACCGCAAGGCGGCTGAGACCTTCGTCACATGCGCGCAAGCCCGCCGCGTGATGGCGGTGTTCGTGCCGACGCTGTTGTTCTGCCTGGCCACGCAGTTCCTCGGCCTCTATGTCGCGAGCTTCCTGCTGATCGCGGGCTTCATGCGCCTCGTCGGCAAGATCGCGCTGTGGAAGTCGCTGCTCACCGCTGTCGTGTTCACGGCGATCATGTTCGTCACCTTCGACATCGCCTTCGACGTCATCATGCCGAAAGGGCCGCTCGAAGCGGCCTTCGGCTACTAGGCGGACCCGCGATGGAAGCTCTCGGTCTCTTGCTTCACGGCTTCGCCGTCCTGCTGACGTGGAAGACGCTCGCGCTGATGATGGTCGGGCTGGTGCTCGGCATTTTCGTCGGCGTGCTACCCGGCCTCGGCGGGCCCAACGGCGTTGCGATCCTGCTGCCGCTCACCTTCACGATGGATCCGACCTCGGCGATCGTGATGCTGTCCTGCATCTATTGGGGCGCGCTGTTCGGCGGCGCGATCACCTCGATCCTGTTCAACATCCCGGGCGAAGCCTGGTCGGTCGCGACCACTTTCGACGGCTATCCAATGGCGCAGCAGGGCAGGGCGGCGGAAGCGCTGACCGCCGCGTTCACGTCCTCTTTCATCGGCTCGCTGGTGGCGGTGCTCCTGATCACCTTCCTCGCCCCGATGATCTCGTCCTTTGCGTTGAAGTTCGGCCCGCCGGAGTTCTTCGCGGTGTATCTGCTGACCTTTTGCTCCTTCGTCGGGCTGGGGCGCGAGGCCAAGCACAAGACCGTCATCTCGATGTCGCTGGGGCTGTTGCTCGCCGGCATCGGCATGGACACGGTGTCAGGCAATCTGCGCATGACCTTCGGCTCGTCCGAGCTTTTGCGCGGCATCAACTTCCTCGTCGCCGTCATCGGCCTGTTCGGCATCAGCGAGATCCTGCTGACGATGGAGGAGCGCCTCGCGTTGCGCGGACACGCGGCGAGCATTTCGCTGCGCGTCGTGCTTGCTGTGTGGAAGGACCTGCCGAAATACTGGGTGACGCTGCTGCGCTCCTCCTTCATCGGCTGCTGGCTCGGCATTACGCCGGGCGGCGCGATCGCGGCCTCTTTCATGGGCTACAATCTCGCCAAGCGTTTCTCCAAGGATCCCGAGAGCTTCGGCAAGGGCCGCATCGAGGGCGTGTTCGCGCCCGAGACGGCGGCGCATGCCTCCGGCACCGCGGCGCTGCTGCCGATGCTGGCGCTCGGCATTCCCGGCTCGGGCACCGCCGCGATCCTGCTCGGCGGGTTGATGGTGTGGGGGCTCAATCCGGGACCGCTGCTGTTCGTCGAGCACAAGGACTTCGTCTGGGGCCTGATCGCCTCGATGTATCTCGGCAATGTCGTCGGCCTCGTGCTGGTGCTGACGACGGTGCCGATCTTCGCCTCGATCCTGCGCGTGCCGTTCGCCGCGGTGGCGCCGATGATCGTGGTGTCATGCGCGATCGGCGCCTATGCGATCCAGAATGCGATGTTCGATATCTGGCTGATGCTCGGCTTCGGCGTCGTCGGCTACGTCTTCAAGAAGATCGGCATTCCGCTCGCTCCGTTCACGCTGGCGCTCGTGCTGGGCAACCGCGCCGAGGATGCCTTCCGTCTGTCGATGATCGGCGCCGGCGGCGACCTCAAGGTGTTTTGGTCGAATGGCCTGGTAGGCTCGATCACGACCTTGGCGATCGTGCTGCTGTTTTGGCCTGTGATCGACGGCTTGCTGCGCCACCGGAATCGAGGCCAGGCACCAAATTGACTCAGAACTAGGGCAGTTTGTCTTTTTAGATCAAACATATAGCGGGGGTGGATAGAGCTCCTGGCCAAGCTATGGGTCGATTCTTTCAGCCTGTTGCTGGTGCGGCACAGTTTTTGGGCGAAGCGTAGCATATGCTTTGACCATGATTTTTGGTGCGGAGGAAATTTCCATGAAGCGGATTGTGATGGGAATGGCAGCGGCGATCTCGCTGCTTGGGACGAACGTAATGGCTGCCGACTTGGCAGCGCGGCCCTACGTCAAGGCCCCGCCGATGGTTGCTGCAGCCTACAATTGGACTGGCTTCTATATCGGCGGTAACATCGGCTACAGCTGGGGCCGCTCGCGGGACGACTCGACGTTGACCACGCCCGCCGGTGTCGTGCTGTTTGGCAGCAGTGATCGTGCCAACATGGACGGCGTGATTGGCGGCGGCCAGATTGGCTACAACTGGCAGATGCAGAACTGGGTCTGGGGCCTTGAGGCCGATCTCCAGGGGAGCGATCAGAAGGGCAGCCGCAGCTTCACCTGCCCGACGGGTGTCTGCACCCCGCCATTCGGCATTATTGCAGTATTTCCGGGGCCCGCGGTGCCCGCTACCATCGATCAGAAGTTGGAGTGGTTCGGTACTGTACGCGGTCGCGTCGGAATCTTGGCGACCCCAACGGTGCTGTTCTACGGTACCGGCGGTCTCGCATATGGTGAGGTGAAGACGACGGAGACTGTCGGTGCGGCCGCCGCTGTGTTCTCCAGGAGCGATACGCGCCTCGGTTACACGGTTGGTGCCGGCGTCGAAGGTGTCATCAGCGGAAACTGGACCGCGAAGCTTGAGTATCTCTGGGTCGATCTCGGCCGCACCTCCGGTGGGTTCACGACGACGACTGGCGCGCTTGGCGGCGGCGTGCTTACAACGAACTACAGTTCGCGGATCACGGACAACATCCTCCGGGCTGGCGTGAACTACAAGTTCGGCGGCCCCGTCGTCGCCAAGTACTAAGACCTTCTGAAACTTCAGTCTGTGGAAGCCCGGCGCACGCCGGGCTTCTTCTTTGTGTGGCGCGGCGCCCAGTGGTCACACCACCCTTGCGTCCCTGAGCTTGGCAATCTCGTCCGTGCCGAAGCCGAACTCCTTCAGCACTTCGTCGGTCTGCTCGCCGAACTCCGGCGGTCGCGCCACCATCCTGCTCGGCGTGCGCGACAGCGTCACGGGCTGGCCGACCAGGCGGATGTCGCGATCCTCGTCATTCGGTACCTCCTGCGCGATGCCGAGATGCTTGACCTGTTCGTCTTCGAACATCCGGTCGATGGCGTAGATCGGCCCGCAGGGCACGCCGGCCTCATTGAGTTCACGAACCCAGGTCTCGGTGGACTTCGTCAAGGTACGCTTCTCGATCTCGGCATTGAGCGCATCGCGGTTCTTGGAGCGGGCCGGCGCGGTCAGATAGTCGGGATGGCTGTAGAGTTCCGGCGCGCCGATCGCCTGTGCGCAGCGCTCCCAGATCCGGCCGCCCGTGGTGGCGATGTTGATGTGGCCGTCCGAGGTCTTGAACACGCCGGTCGGAATGCTGGTCGGGTGGTTGTTGCCGGCCTGCTTTGCCACTTCCTTCTCCATGAGCCAGCGTGCGGCCTGGAAGTCGAGCATGAAGATCTGGGCCTGCAGCAGCGAGGTCTGTACCCACTGGCCCTTGCCCGAGACCTCGCGCTCCAGCAGCGCGGTGAGGATGCCCATGGCACAGAACAGACCGGCGGTGAGGTCGGCGACGGGGATGCCGACCCGCATCGGGCCTTCGCCCGGCGCGCCGGTGATCGACATCAGCCCGCCCATGCCTTGCGCGATCTGATCGAAGCCCGGCCGCTTGTGATAGGGGCCGTCCTGGCCGAAGCCGGAGATGCTGCCGTAGACGATGCGCGGATTGATCCTGGCGAGGCCCTCATAGTCGATGCCGAGCTTCTTCTTCACGTCGGGGCGGAAATTCTCCACCACAACGTCGGCCTTGGCGGCGAGGCGCTTGAACACGGCGAGCCCGCGCTCGTCCTTCAGGTTCAGCGTCATCGCGCGCTTGTTGCGATGCAAATTCTGGAAATCGGAGCCGCGCCGCGGGCCGCCCGGCTGCTCGCCGCCGGCATCCTCGGTGAGCGCGTCGATCTTGATCACGTTGGCGCCCCAGTCCGCGAGCTGCCGCACGCAGGTGGGCCCGGACCGGACGCGGGTCAAATCGAGCACGGTAAAGCGTGACAGGGCTTCCGAGGCATGCGGAAAGGGCATCTTGATGGGCTCCGGGACAGATTGCGGGCCTACCATAGTGCCGAAAGACCATGCAGCAAGACGTCGCGCGGCAGGTCAGGGCCGCGCGGATGCCGCCTGTCGAAATGCAATGCTTGAGCGGTTCCGCGAGGGGTTCAGCGCGCCAGCCTTTTCAGCTCGGCACGCGCCTGCTCGGCCAGCGGGTCATCGCCGTGGCGCGCAATGAACAGCTCGAACGCCTCGCGCGTTCCCTTGCGCCGGGCGGACTCGTACTCCTCCGCGACCGCAGCCGACGGGTCGCGGGCCATCGGAACGGAGGGCGCGCGCCCCGCGGTGCCGCCTTGTTTGCCGCTCTCATCCGCATTGGCTTTGCCGACCATGACAGGCAGTCCTCCGAAGGGTAGATGGCCCGGCCCGGCGAGCGCCATCAGGGCGCCGAACAGACCGGCCGAGAGTAGACCTCGTTTCATGATTTCACTCGCAACAAGTAAGTCGCCGGAACTGACATCCCTTGGTCTGGCCCGTATGACTACGGGATTTGATGGCTAACACGGCCTTACGGAAGGAGTCTGGACCGGTTCGCCAAAATTAAACCAAACGTTCAACTCTCAAGCTAGAATCACCTGTCGCGCCCCGAATCGAACGGGGTTTGCTGCTTCGGAGATTCCCTTGGCTACCGCTGTCAACGTCAGTGCCACCAACAATGCCGAGATCGACGGCCTGCTGTCGGGCTACAAATGGACCGGCGCGATCACCTACAGCTTTCCGGACGCTGCAAGCGACTACGCCAGTCCCTACAGCGGCGGCAGCGGTGAGCCGACGACCTCGGGTTTTGCCCCGGCGCCGAGTCAGATGCAGGCGGGGATCAATTACGCGATCGGACTGATCCTCGGCTACACCAACGCCAACATCCAGTACGCCGGGACGAACGGCGCCGACATCATGGTCGCGCAGTCGCCCTCGGCCAATCCGACCTCCTACGCCTATTACCCCGGCAACTACGCGTCCGGCGGCGACGTGTGGTTCGGAACCGCCTACAACTATTCGCTGGCTGCGCTCGGCAATTACTATTTCACGACTGCGTTGCACGAGCTCGGACACGCCCTTGGCCTGAAGCACAGTCAGGAAGCGGGCGGTCCCGCCAACGTCGCCGTGCCGAGCGCGCATGACGACAGCGAATACACCGTCATGAGCTATCGCAGCTATGTCGGTGCTTCGACCTCGAGCGGCTACACCAACGAGGCCTATGGATATTCGCAGACCTATATGGCCAACGATATCCTCGCGCTGCAGACGATGTACGGCGCGGACTACGCCACCCAGAGCGGGACCACCGTCTATTCATGGAGCTCCACCACCGGGCAGGAGTTCATCAACGGCGCTGGCCAGCCGGCCGACAATGGCGGTGCCGGTGGCTCGGCCAATCGCATCTACGAGACGATCTGGGATGGGGGCGGCGTCGATACCTATGACCTTTCGAACTACACGACGAACCTGAGCATCAATCTCAATCCAGGTGCGTCGTCCGTGTTCTCGTCGGTTCAACTCGCCAATCTCGGAAACGGTCACTACGCGTCGGGTAACGTCTACAATTCCTATCTCTACAACAACGACGCGCGTTCCTACATCGACAACGCCATCGGCGGCTCCGGCAACGACACGATCGTCGGCAATGCTATCGCCAACGCACTGAACGGCGGTTCCGGCAACGATACGCTGACCGGCGGCGGCGGCAACGACATCCTATCTGGCGATGTCTCGGTCCTCTCATTCGGCTCAAACGGCGCAGTCGATCGGATTGCCGACTTTAATGGCGATAACAAGGCCGATGTCATACAACTCAACCAGAACGGAATGCTGGACGTGTGGTTATCGACCGGGAGTGGGCTGGACAACTATGCTCAATGGGGCAACGGGTCTCAACCGTCCGACAAACTTGGCGACTTTAATGGCGACGGTAACACAGATGTCCTTCAGTTCTCGGGCGGCAACGCCTATGTCTGGGTCTCCAACGGTGCAGGGTTCAACAACTACGCCCTCTGGGGGAGCGGTTTCTCGCCCAATGACAAGTTTGGCGACTTCAATGGCGACGGTAAAACCGATGTCCTTCAATTCTCTGGGGGCAACGCCTATGTCTGGATCTCCAACGGTGCGGGGTTCAACAACTACGCCCTCTGGGGCAGCGGGTTCTCGCCCAACGACCAGTTCGCCGACTTTAACGGCGACCATAAAGCCGATGCCATTCAGTTCTCAGGCGGCAACGCCTATGTCTGGGTCTCCAACGGTGCAGGGTTCAACAACTACGCCCTCTGGGGGAGCGGTTTCTCGCCCAATGACAAGTTTGGCGACTTCAATGGCGACGGTAAAACCGATGTCCTTCAGTTCTCTGGCGGCAACGCCTATGTTTGGATCTCAAACGGCGCGGGGTTCAACAACTACGCCCTCTGGGGGAGCGGTTTCTCGCCCAATGACAAGTTTGGCGACTTCAATGGGGACGGCAAAACCGACATTATTCAGTTCTCGGGCGACACCTCTTACGTGTGGCTTTCCAACGGCACGTCCTTCGCTCCGTATGCCGCCTGGGGCAAAGGCGCCGGCTCAGGCGACGGAGCCGGTAACGATACGTTTGTGTTTAGTGCCAACTTCGGCAAGGATACCATTACCGATTTCCAGGCTGGCCCGGCTGTCGGCGACGTGATCCAGTTCGATCACGCGCTGTTCGCGAACTTTGCGAGCGTGCTCTCCCATACTGCTGACGATGGCCACGGCAATACGGTCATCACCTATGATGCCAACGACACAATTACCCTCAACCACGTGTCGAAGGTCAACTTGACGGCTAACGATTTTCAATTCGTGTGAACACGGAAGTTGAGAACCTGACGTTACTCCTCGAGCCAAATCGGAAAGACAGTACGCATACGACGAAGGCCGCCTGATT
>NZ_JADPIT010000006.1:0-1763 GCF_023073035.1 Bradyrhizobium sp. 62 | reverse complement strand
GTTCCCGCAGTGCCCGTGAACGAACCGAGGGTCGCACCGAGCGTCGTGGTGCCGGTTGCCGCCGTGGTACCGCCGGCCGTGCCGTTATACACGACGTTGCTGCTGGCAGTCGCGCTGGCGAACGAGGTGGTACCGCGCAAGTCGGCGGCCGTCGCACCCGCGATCGTGGTGGAGACGTTTGACTTGGTGGAGTAGCCGACGGTGGTCTGCAGCGCCTGGTTGGCGATCGACTTGGCGCTGTCGATCAGCTTCTGCAGCGAGGTGATGCCGGTGTTGGCGGCCTGCAGCACCTGCACGCCGTTGGCGATGCCGTCGAGCAGATTGTTGATGTCGCTGGCGCGGTTGTCGAGCGACTGTGCCGTGAAGAAGTTGGTGGGATTGTCCAGGGCCGAATTGACGCTCTTGCCGGTCGACAGACGGCTTTGGGTGGTGGCGAGAAGATCAGCGGTGGACTGGAGGGAGAGCAGGTTCTGACGAACCGACGAGGAGAGAACAATACCGGACATTGAGTGTTACCCTTCTGGTACGCAACGCAACAAACTTCGATTAGGATTAATCGATGTCCGGGACGGTGAACACAGACGGCTAACAAAGCATGAAGCGTGTCGCGCCAGGCCTTGCGGGGATTCACCATACGAGGGAGCGGAGCCATATCGGGCTCATCGATATCGTCATGATAGGATGATGCTTTTTGGCGCAAGAACCGGACGTTTGCGACTTGTCAACCATAACTCAGAGTAAGCAATCAGCTGCATCCGGATGCATCGTCTCTGCTTCGTGAGCGGCACTCTGATGCCGCCGTAAAAAGAAAGCGGCGGAGCCGAAGCCCCGCCGCCAGATCTTGCTTGCGATGTCGCCCGCTACTTAGCGGAGCAGCTGCAGCACGCTCTGCTGCGACTGGTTGGCCAGCGACAGCGCGGAGACCGCGATGGACTGGCGGGTCGACAGCGCCTGGCTGTTCGCGGCTTCGGTGTTGGTATCGGCCAACGTCAGGTTGGACGAACCGGTCTGCAGCACGTTGATCAGGCTCTTGTTGAAGTCCTGACGAACCTGCACCACCGAGAGGTTCGAACCGAGGCTCGACGCTTCCGAGCGCAGCGTGCTCGACGCGGCGTTCAGGTTCGACAGCACCTTGTTGGTCGCGGAGTTGTCGATGAAGTCGACACCGCTGGTCAGCGCTGCGAGGCCGAGACCCTTGGAGTTGTAGGTCACGCCCGTGATGCTGAGGTTCGACTTGCCGGTCTCGTCGAACACCAGCTTGAGCTGGTCGCCGTTCAACAGGTTGACGCCGTTGAACGAGGAGTCCTGCGAGGTCGTGTCGATCTGGTTCAGTATGTTGTTGTACTGGCTGACCAGGTTCGAACGCGAGGTCTGGGCGACCGTGTCCTGGACGGGGCTGGAAGCCGTCGAGAACGTGAGCGATGAGGTCAGCGTACCGCCGATCGCACCACCCGCGGCGCTCGAACCGATCGTCGAGGACGCGTAGTCGTTGGTAGTCGAGACCGTCAGCAGGCCGTTGGCGTCGATCGTCGCCGTCAGGTTGTTGGCCTGAAGCTTCGTGTTGAGCTGATCGAGCGTCTTGACCGTGCCGTTGGTGCCGTCGCCGAAGGTGGCATTGACCGCCGTGCCGCCGTTGAAGGAAGAGAAGGTCAAGGTCTTGCCGCTGATACCGCCGACGCCCGAGGTCCGCGCCGCAGTGAAGGCGGTCGAGGTCCCGGTGTTGCCGGCAAGACCGAGCGCGTTCAGCGCATTGCCGGTGCCGG
>NZ_JADPIT010000014.1:355011-358474 GCF_023073035.1 Bradyrhizobium sp. 62 | reverse complement strand
CCGGATGGAGCGCAGCGCAATCCGGGGCAGTCGTATCCGCGGATGAACCTTTCCCGGATTTCGCTCGCTCCATCCGGGCTACAAGAGCTGAACCCTACTTCTCCGGCACCGTAGTCGCGCCCTCGCCGAGGTCGCGCTGCATCATCACCGTGTCCAGCCAGCGGCCGAATTTCAGCCCGACGCTGGGATGCGTGCCGATCATCCTGAAGCCGCCCTTGGTGTGCACGCCGATCGAGCCGGCATTGGCGGAATCGCCGATCACGGCGATCATCTGGCGGAAGCCGCGCGCCTCGCATTCGACGATCAGCCGCTCCAGCAGGAGCGCTCCGATGCCGCGGCGGTGAAAGGACGGATCGAGATAGATCGAGTTCTCGACCGTGAAGCGGTAGGCCGGCCGCGGCCGGTAGGCGCCGGCATAGGCGTAGCCGGCGACGC
The DNA here is from genome assembly GCF_023073035.1 of Bradyrhizobium sp. 62. NCBI lineage: Bacteria > Pseudomonadati > Pseudomonadota > Alphaproteobacteria > Hyphomicrobiales > Nitrobacteraceae > Bradyrhizobium > Bradyrhizobium sp. 62. The sequence continues at coordinate 358,039 of NZ_JADPIT010000014.1, read as the reverse complement.
GCCCGTCGAGGATGGCGACGAAATAGGGATAGCCGCCGTCGATCAGCGTGCGGTAGCGGCGCGTCATCTCGGTGAGGTCGGGCGGCTCCAGCTCGAACGTCGCGGTGCCCTCGCGGACAGCCTGCTGGTAGATGGCGGTGATGGCGGGCAGGTCGGCCTCAAGGGTGGGCCTGATTTCGGGTGCGGACATGCGGCAAGATTAGAGCCTTCCCGGGACGACTGGAAGAGGCAACGGCCTCCCCACGCCGCCATTGCGAGCGGAACGAATCAATCCAGAAATGCGTCCGTGGAGGGACTCTGGGTTGCTTCGTCGCAAGAGCTCCTCGCAATGACGGTGGTTGAGGGAACATCACGCCCAAACAAAAACCCCGGCCTTTCGGCCGGGGCTGGTGTCGTTCGCTCTGGTCTGACGCTTAGTCGCGCTGGCCGAGGAGCTGCAGGAGCAGCGTGAACAGGTTGATGAAGTTCAGGTACAGCGACAGCGCGCCGGTGATGGCCGCACGCTCTGCGATGTCACCGCCGGCCGAGGCGTAGCCGTAGATGTAGTCGTTCTTCAGCCGCTGGGTATCCCAGGCGGTGAGGCCCGCGAACACCAGCACGCCGACCACCGACACGACGAACTGCAGCACCGAGCTCGCCAGGAACAGGTTCACCAGGCTCGCGATGACGATGCCGATCAGGCCCATGAACAGGAACGAACCCATTCCGCTCATGTCACGCTTGGTGGTGTAGCCGTAGAGGCTGAGCGCGCCGAAGGTCGCCGCGGTGATGAAGAACACCCGCACGATCGAGGTGTGCGTGAACACCAGGAAGATCGAGGACAGCGAGACGCCCATCAGCGCCGCGAACACCCAGAACAGGATCTGGGCGGTCGAGGGAGCGAGACGGTTGATGCCCGCCGAGATCACGAACACCATGGCGAGCGGCGCGAGCATGAACAGCCACTTCAGGGGGCTGACGAACATCGCGTAGCCGAACGGCGTCAGGAACAGCTTGCCGACGCGGACGGCTTCCGGGGTCGGAACATCCGTCACGGCGGCCATGTAGACGCCGAGCGCGGCCAAGCCGGTGATGGCCAGGCCGATGCTCATGTAGTTGTAGATGCGCAGCATGTAGGCGCGCAGGCCGGCATCGACCGTCGCGGCGTCAACACGCCCGGCGGCCCTGCCGAAAGGAGAAGCGTAATTGCGGTCTAGGTCCGACATGGTCGAATTCCCGTTGGTTGGTCCGGTCCGGCATGAGGGTCGCCACGCCGCCGGTTCGTCAAATTCTATCTCGGATACCGATGTCTGCCGACTAAATTTTGGCTAACAATCGGGGCTCCGAACCCATTCGATATGTGGGAAACTAACACATCCGCTGCAACCGTCCACGCGCGGCTGAATGTCGCCCTTCCCTGCAATCCAGGCGAGCGGACGTGGTTAATCGCCGGAATCGTGCGATTTCGCTCCCGTGCCGCCGCCCGCTACCATTTGTCACAAATTCCGCAACACCGTGGCGGGCTTTTTGTTCAACGCCAGCAGCGTGCCGGCGAGACCCAGGCCGACCGTGACGACCAAGGCAGCCGCGACCACGCCGGCGGCGCTGCCGCCCTGCCAGACGAAGGTGAGGGTCATCAGTCGGGTCACGATCATCCAGGCCGCGACGCTGCCGGCGAAAACGCCGAACATTGCGGTTGCAAGTCCGATCAAGAGGTATTCGAGCGCATAGGCGCCGAGCAGCCGCAGCCGGGTCGCACCCAGCGTTTTGAGGATCACCGCATCGTAGACCCGGTGGCGGTGGCCGGCGGCGAGCGCGCCGCCCAACACCAGGATCGCCGAGATCAGGGTCACAGCGCTGGCGCCGCGGATTGCCAGCGCCAGATTGGTCACGACCGAGCCGACCGTCTCCATCACCTCGCGCACGCGCACGCTCGTCACCATCGGATAGGCGTCAGCGACCTCCTTGATGATCTTGCCGTCGCCGGCCGCATCGCCGCCGGCTTCCGTCAGCGTCGCGATATGGGTGTGCGGCGCGCCCTTGAATGCGTTCGGGGAGAACACCAGGACGAAATTGATGCCGAGGCCCTGCCAGTCGATGCTGCGCAGATTGCTGATCTTCGCGGGGATGTCGCGGCCGAGGATGTTGACGACGACCTGGTCGCCGAGCTTGAGGCCGAGTCCGTCCGCGATCTTCTTCTCCATCGAAACCAGCGGCGGGCCGGCATAATCGGCGCTCCACCACTCGCCCTCGACCACCTTGGAGCCTTTCGGCAGCTCGGCGGTATAGGTCAGGCCACGGTCGCTCTGCAGCACCCACTCGGAATCGGTGCTGGGCTTGAGCTCTTCGGCGCGGACGCCACGGGCTCCGACGATGCGCCCGCGCAGCATCGGGACGTCATCGACCGTCGCGCCAGGGGCGATCTGGCGCAGATATGAGTCGAACTGCTCGGCCTGCGTGCTCGGAATATCGATGAAGAAGAACGATGGCGCGTGCTCGGGCAGTGCCGCCAGGAACTGCCGGCGCAGATTGCCGTCGATCTGGGTGATGGTGACGAGCACGGCGAGCCCGAGGCCAAGCGACAGCACGACCGAGGGCGTCAACGCGCCCGGCCGGTGGATGTTGGCGATCGCAAGTCGCAGCATTGGCCAGCGCGTGCGCGGCAGCCGCCGCGCGATCGTCATCAACAGCGCGGCAATGCCGCGCAGCAGCGCGAACACGACCACGGAGGAGGCCACGAACACGGCGGCGATGCGCTTGTCGAAGGACAGCCCGATCACGACCGCGATGAGCAGCGCGATCACGACGGCCATGAAAACGAGATAACTCCAGCGTGGCCGATGCCATTCGGAGCTGATGGTGTCGCGGAACAGGGCGGCCACCGGCACGTCGTGCACCCGCCCGAGCGGCCACAGGCCGAAGGCAAGCGCCGTGAGCAGCCCGTAGACGAACGACAGCGCGAGTTCGTCGGCATGCACCGCCGGCACCACCGGCAGCGGCAGCAGCTTGCCGAACAGGCCGACGATCGCGAAAGGCATCGCGGCGCCGA
>NZ_JADPIT010000014.1:343250-354967 GCF_023073035.1 Bradyrhizobium sp. 62 | reverse complement strand
CCGATCGCGGCGAGCAGGAGCACCTGGGCGAGATAGATGCCGAACACGTCGCGCCCGGTGGCGCCGACGGCCTTGAAGGCCGCGATCACCTCGAGCTTGTGGTCGATATGGGCCTTGACGGCATTGGCGACACCGACGCCGCCGACCAGCAGCGCGGCGAGGCCGACCAGGGTCAGGAACTGCGTGAAGCGGTTGATGTTGCGCTCGAGCTGCGGCGAGGCATTGGAGCGGCTGCGAACCTCCCAGCCGGCCTGCGGCGCGGCGTTGCGGGCGTCCGCGATGAAGGCGTCGGTGGCGCGCTCGCTATTGGCGATCTCCGGCAGCTTCACACGATAGACCCAGCGCACCAGGCTGCCGGGCTGGACCAGCCCCGTGGCGCGCAGGCCCGCCTCGCTGATCAGGAAGCGCGGGCCGAAGCCGATGCCGCCGGCGAGCTTGTCGGGCTCGGCTTCGACGGCGCTGCGGATCTGGAACGTCGCAGCCCCGACGGTGACACGATCGCCGGTCTTGAGCGACAGCCGCGCCAGCAGTGTCGGATCGGCGGCCGCGCCGAACGCGCCGTCGCGCTCCGCGAGCAGGTCGGACATCGGCAGCGGCGGCGCCAGCGTCAACTGGCCGAGCATCGGATAGGTGTCGTCGACCGCCTTCATCTCGACCAGCGCCAGCTTGCCCTCGGCCGAGCGCGCCATGCCGCGCAGTGTGGCGGCGCTCGAGACGGTGCCGCGCGAACGCAGGAAGGCGACTTCCTCCGGCTTCGCCTCGCGCTGAAACAGGACGAACGACACGTCGCCGCCGAGCAGCGTACGGCCCTCGCGGGCGAGGCCGTCGCTCAGGCTCGCCGAGACCGAGCCGACACCGGCGATGGCCATCACGCCGAGCGCGATGCAGGCGATGAAGACGTAGAAGCCGCGCAGGCCGCCGCGCAATTCGCGCAGCGCGTAGCGCAGCGACAGTGCGACGCCGTTGGGCTTCGCGAACGGTTCGGCAGCAGCGCTCATGCCGGCGCCGACTGCGTGTCGATGCGCCCGGAGCGCAGGCGGATCACGCGATCGCAGCGATGCGCGAGCGACGAATCATGCGTGACCAGCACCAGCGTCATGCCGCGCTCGGCATGCTTGCTGAACAGGAGGTCGACGATCTGTTGTCCCGTGGCTTCGTCGAGATTGCCGGTCGGCTCGTCGGCAACGAGGATCGCGGGATCGGGTGCCAGCGCGCGGGCCAGCGCGACGCGCTGCTGCTCGCCGCCGGAGAGCTGCGTCGGATAATGATGCAGACGGTCGCCGAGCCCGACCGAATGGAGCTCCTGCGCCGCGCGCGTTGCGGCGTCGGGATTGCCCGCAAGCTCGAGCGGCACGGCGACGTTCTCCAGCGCGGTCATGGTCGGGATCAGGTGGAAGGACTGGAAGACGATGCCGACCTCGCGGCCGCGGAAGCGGGCCAGCGCGTCCTCGTCGAGGGCATTGAAAGGCGTGCCGCTGACCACCACCTCTCCGCTATCAGGACGCTCCAGCCCCGCCATCACCATCAGCAGCGTGGATTTGCCCGAGCCTGACGGGCCGATCAGGCCGATCGTCTCGCTCCGGCCCACGCGCAAGCTGATATCCTTGAGAATGTGAACGCGTGCCGCGCCCGTACCCAATGACAGATTGACGTTGGAGATGGCGATGGTGTCCGCCGAACTGTCGGCGAGCGAAGAGGAAGAGATGCGAGTGTCCATGGTCCGGTCATATGGCAACTCCGCCCGCGCGGTCGAGAGGCGTTACGGATTGTTCATGCACATAGCCGTGTTGATGCTCGCTTTGATGACGGTCGCAAATCCGGCGTGGGCGCCGGCATGGGCCGAGGCGGCGAAGCCGATCAAGCTGGTGGTTCTCGGCGATTCCTTGAGCGCCGGCCTCGGCCTCCCGGCCCAGCAGGCGTTCCCCACCAAGCTTCAAAAAGCTTTGCAAGACAAAGGCATAGAGGTCGATATGACCAATGCCGGGGTCTCCGGCGACACCTCCTCCGGGGGCCGTGACCGGCTCGACTGGTCGGTCCCCGACGGAACCGACGGTGTGATCATCGAGCTCGGCGCCAACGACGCGCTGCGCGGCATCGATCCCGATTTGACGCGCTCCGCGCTGACCGAGATCGTCCTGCGCCTCAAGGCGCGCAAGATCGCGGTGATGCTGTGCGGCATGCTGGCGCCGCCGAATTACGGCGCGGACTATGCCGCGCGCTTCAATTCGATTTATCCGGATCTGGCGAAAAAATTTGGCGTGCCGCTCTATCCGTTTTTTCTCGACGGTGTCGCGGCCGATGCCAAGCTCAACCAGGCCGACGGCATTCATCCGACCGCGGCCGGCGTCGACATCATCGTCAGGAATATCTTGCCCACGGTTGAGGCATTCATTGGCACGATAGCTGAGCAGCGGCGTTGAAAAGCAGGCAGCGCCGACCGTAATTCCCAGGGTTTTACCGGGGTGAGGCGCGCGATGCTTCGCAGAGTCACACAACTGCGATAGGAATTAAGGTACCGGTGATTCGTCGCCGGCTCTAAAATTTGGATATGATCTTGCCCTGGGATCATGCCCAAGCATCGGGAGTGCGAAACGATGCCGCGTTTGTTCACTGGTCTGGAAATTCCGGCCGAGATTGGCCAGTCGCTTTCCAATTTGCGGGGCGGCCTTCCCGGTGCCCGCTGGATCGATCCCGAGAATTACCACGTCACCCTGCGCTTCATCGGCAATATCGACGGCATGTCCGCCAACGAAATCGCCTCGATGCTGTTTCGCGTCGATCGCAAGCCGTTCGAGGTGAAGGTGCAGGGTTTGCAGAGTTTCGGCGGACGCAAGCCGCGCGCGGTGGTCGCCACCATCGTGCCGAGCAAGCCGCTGATGGAATTGCAGGCCGAGCTCGAGCGCCTGATGCAACGGATCGGCCTCGACCCGGAAGGCCGCAAGTTCATCCCGCATGTCACGCTGGCCCGGCTGCACGACGCCACCGACCGTGACGTCGCCGATTATCTCTCGCTGCGCGGCTATTTTCCCAGCAAGGCGTTCACGGCCGAGCGTTTTGTTTTGTTCTCGTCCCGCGCCTCAACCGGCGGCGGCCCGTATGTGGTCGAGGACGCGTACGAGCTGTGTGAGTAGCGAAGCTCTCGTGCCCCGGACGCTGCGCAGCGCGAAGCGGTGCGCTGCAGAGCCGGGGCCCATCGCTCCACGATCGATGTACCAAATGGTGGGTCCCGGCTCTGCGCAGCAGCGTTGCACGCTGTAGCGCGTCCGGGACACCGAACGCATAGCGCCCCGCCCCAATTCACGGCTTGCAATTTCCGCTCATCTCTGGCGGTAAAGAGCATGCTCTCGACCCCCAGTTCCTCATTCCGCGAGGCCTATCAGGCCCAGATCGCGTCCGGCGCGATCGAGCCCGATGCTGCGCAGGCCGAAATTGCCGACGCCTATGCGGCGCTCGACCAGCGGCTCGCCGATTACAAGCCGGCGCGCAAGCAGGGCCTGCTCAGCCGCCTGTTCAGCAGCGACAAGGACGAGGCGCCCCACGGACTCTACGTCCATGGCGAGGTCGGTCGCGGCAAGACCATGCTGATGGATCTGTTCTTCCAGCACTCGACCGTCGAGCACAAGCGGCGCGCGCATTTCCACGAATTCATGGCCGAGGTGCACGAGCGCATCTACGATTTTCGCCAGGGCATCGCGCGCGGCGAGATCGCCGATGGCGACGTCATCGCGCTGACCGCGCATGCGATCTTCGAGGAGAGCTGGCTGCTCTGTTTCGACGAATTCCACGTCACCGACATCGCGGACGCGATGATCCTCGGCCGCCTGTTCGCAAAGCTGCTGGAGCTCGGCACCGTCGTGGTCGCGACCTCCAACGTCGCGCCTGACGACCTCTACAAGGGCGGTCTGAATCGTTCGCTGTTCCTGCCCTTCATCAGGCAGATCACCGACCACATGGACGTGCTGCGGCTCGACGCGCGCACCGACTTCCGGCTGGAAAAGCTTCAGGGCGTGCCGATGTGGCTGACGCCGGCGGACACTGAGGCGGACGCCGCGCTCGACCGCGCCTGGTCGAAGATGTCAGGCGGCGCCAAATGCAAGTCGCGCGATATTTCGATCAAGGGCCGCATCCTGCACGTGCCGTGCTCGGCCCACGGCGTGGCGCGCTTCGCGTTCGCCGATCTCTGCGAGAAGCCGCTCGGGGCATCGGACTATCTCAGGCTGGCACACGATTATCACACCATCCTGGTCGACCATATTCCAGTGATGGATTTCTCCCAGCGCAACGCCGCCAAGCGTTTCATCACGTTGATCGACACGCTGTATGACAATGCCGTGAAGCTGATGGCCTCGGCCGATGCCAACCCGATCTCGCTCTATCTTGCCAACGAGGGCAACGAGGCCAACGAGTTCAAGCGCACCGCCTCGCGCCTGATCGAAATGAGCTCGGAATCCTATCTGGCGCTGCCCCACGGCCGCAAGGATTCCACCGCCAGCGGCTCGACCAAAGGTTTGGTTGAGACTTAAAGGGCTTGGTCGAGACTTAAGTCCTATTTGCCAGCGCTATCATTCCGGGCGCGGCGCTTCCCAAGCCCCGGAATGACGAGTTGCGCTCGAATACGCGGCAAGCCCGACAATTGGGCAACCCGTGACTTGAACGGGGGAGGCGAAAGGGATAACCACCCGTCTCAGTTTTCCCCTCCTTACGTGTCTAAAGGACAGGCTCACATGGCGCGCGACAAGATTGCTTTGATTGGCTCCGGTCAGATCGGCGGAACGCTGGCTCATCTCATCGGCCTGAAAGAGCTGGGCGACGTGGTGATGTTCGACATCGCCGAGGGCGTGCCGCAGGGCAAGGCGCTCGACATCGCGCAGTCCTCGCCGGTCGACGGCTTTGACGCGCACTACACCGGCGCCAACTCCTACGAGGCGCTCGACAACGCAAAGGTCTGCATCGTCACCGCCGGCGTGCCGCGCAAGCCCGGCATGAGCCGCGACGACCTCCTCTCGATCAACCTCAAGGTCATGGAACAGGTCGGCGCCGGCATCAAGAAATACGCCCCCGACGCTTTCGTCATCTGCATCACCAACCCGCTCGACGCGATGGTCTGGGCGCTGCAGAAGGCTAGCGGCCTGCCGCACAAGAAGGTCGTCGGCATGGCCGGCGTGCTGGATTCGTCGCGCTTCCGCTACTTCCTGGCCGACGAGTTCAACGTTTCGGTCGAAGACGTCACCGCCTTCGTGCTGGGCGGCCATGGCGACACCATGGTGCCGCTGGTAAAATACTCCACCGTCGCCGGCATCCCGCTGCCCGATCTCGTCAAGATGGGCTGGACCTCCCAGGCGCGCCTCGACGAGATCGTCGACCGCACCCGCAACGGCGGCGCCGAGATCGTCAACCTGCTCAAGACCGGCTCGGCCTTCTACGCGCCGGCGGCTTCCGCGATCGCGATGGCCGAGAGCTATCTGCGTGACAAGAAGCGCGTGCTGGCCTCGGCCGCCTACCTGAACGGCGAATACGGCGTGAAGGACATGTATGTCGGCGTGCCCGTCGTGATCGGCTCCAAGGGTGTCGAGCGCGTCGTCGAGATCGAGCTCGTCGGCAAGGACCGCGAAGCCTTCGACAAGTCGGTCGGCGCAGTGCAGGGTCTGGTTGACGCCTGCAAGAAGATCGCACCGGATCTTCTGGGCCGCTAAGGTCAAATATTCCGCCGAAGACCGAAGCCCGGTCTTCGGCGGTTTCATTTCCGGGGTTCCGCCAAACCTTGTTTAAGGTTGGGGCGGGTCCTGGTCCGCAAGTCCAGAGATCGATGTCAGAGAATCCGGGTTGCAGTTCCTGTGGTATATGGTATGCCAGCCACAAGACTGAGGTGGGCCTACGAGGTCACCGCCCGCGGGTTCAGGGAGCGACCATATGAATATCCATGAATATCAGGCCAAAGCGCTGCTGAACGAGTTCGGCGTCGCGATCTCCAAGGGCGTTCCGGTCCTGAAGGCAGCTGATGCCGACGCGGCAGCAAAGGCACTCCCGGGCCCGGTCTGGGTCGTGAAGAGCCAGATCCACGCTGGCGGCCGCGGCAAGGGCAAGTTCAAGGAAGCATCGGCCGGCGACAAGGGCGGCGTGCGCATCGCCAAGTCGGCCGCGGAAGTTTCCGAATTCGCCAAGCAGATGCTCGGCGCAACGCTCGTCACCATCCAGACCGGACCCGCCGGCAAGCAGGTCAACCGCCTCTACATCGAGGACGGCTCCGACATCGACAAGGAATTCTACCTCTCGATCCTGGTCGACCGCGAGACCTCCCGCGTCTCCTTCGTGGTGTCGACCGAGGGCGGCGTCAACATCGAGGACGTCGCGCACAACAGCCCTGAGAAGATCGTGACCTTCTCGATCGATCCCGCGACCGGCATCATGGGCCATCACGGCCGCACCGTCGCGAACGCGCTGAAGCTCTCCGGCGATCTCGCCAAGCAGGCCGAGAAGCTCACCGCGCAGCTCTACGCGGCCTTCGTCGCCAAGGACATGTCGATGCTGGAGATCAACCCGCTGGTCGTGACCAAGCAGGGTCAGCTCCGCGTGCTCGACGCCAAGGTGTCGTTCGACGACAACGCCCTGTTCCGTCACCCCGAGGTGCTCGCGCTGCGCGACGAGACCGAGGAAGACGCCAAGGAAATCGAGGCGTCGAAATACGACCTCAACTACGTCACCCTCGACGGCAATATCGGCTGCATGGTCAACGGCGCCGGCCTCGCGATGGCGACGATGGACATCATCAAGCTCTACGGCATGGCGCCGGCGAACTTCCTCGACGTCGGCGGCAGCGCCAGCAAGGAAAAGGTCGCGGCCGCCTTCAAGATCATCACCGCGGATCCCAACGTGAAGGGCATTCTGGTCAACATCTTCGGTGGCATCATGAAGTGCGACGTGATCGCCGAGGGCGTCACCGCCGCCGTCCGTGAAGTCGGCCTCAGCGTGCCGCTGGTGGTTCGCCTCGAAGGCACCAATGTCGAGCTGGGCAAGAAGATCATCCGTGAATCCGGCCTGAACGTGGTGCCGGCCGACAATCTCGACGACGCCGCGCAGAAGATCGTGAAGGCCGTCAAGGGAGGCTGAGGCCATGACCCAGGACCATCTCGCTGCATCATCCCCGCTGCCGGAGCACGCGCGTCTTGCCGCGTTCGCCGGTGAATGGAATGGCGAAGAGGTGGTCTTTGCGTCGCGCTGGACGGAGGGCGGGACGGCGACCTCTCGCGTTGTGGCCCACATGCATCTCAATGGCTTCTATCTGATCCAGGACTCGGTCCAGACCCGCGACGGCAAGCAGAGCTTCGCCACCCACGGGATCTTCACTTTCGACCGCGAAGACCGGACCTACAAATTGTTCTGGTACGATTCGCTCGGCTACACGCCGCCCTCGCCCGCCTCCGGCGGGTGGGTCGGCAAGACCCTGACGCTGGTGCGCGGCTCGCTCCGCGGCAATGCGCGCCACGTCTATGAAATCATCGACGACGATTCCTATTCGTTGAAGATCCAGTTCTCGCCGGACGCGGAAGGCTGGGCCGACGTGCTCACCGGCGTCTACCGCCGCATCCACTGACCTCTCACTCGTTAGTTTCGCGAAAGCAGACCTCATGTCCATCCTGATCGACAAGAACACCAAGGTCATCTGCCAGGGCTTTACCGGCAAGAACGGCACCTTCCATTCGGAGGCCGCGATTGCCTACGGCACCAAGATGGTCGGCGGCACTTCGCCCGGCAAAGGCGGCGCGACGCATCTGGGCCTGCCGGTGTTCGACACCGTGCGCGAGGCGCGTGAGAAGACCGGCGCCGATGCATCGGTGATCTATGTGCCGCCGCCGGGCGCGGCCGACGCGATTTGCGAAGCCATCGACGCCGAGATCCCGCTGATCGTCTGCATCACCGAAGGTATCCCGGTCATCGACATGGTCAGGGTGAAGCGTTCGCTGGCCGGCTCCAAGTCGCGCCTGATCGGGCCGAACTGCCCGGGTGTCATGTCCGCCGGCGAGTGCAAGATCGGCATCATGCCGGCCAACATTTTCAAGACCGGCAGCGTCGGTATCGTCTCCCGCTCGGGCACCCTGACCTACGAAGCCGTGTTCCAGACCACCCAGGAAGGCCTCGGCCAGACCACGGCGGTCGGCATTGGCGGCGACCCGGTCAAGGGAACCGAGTTCATCGACGTGCTGGAAATGCTGCTCGGCGATCCCAAGACCGAGTCGATCATCATGATCGGCGAGATCGGCGGTTCCGCCGAGGAGGACGCCGCCCAGTTCCTTAAGGACGAGGCCAAGCGCGGCCGCAAGAAGCCGATGGTCGGTTTCATTGCCGGTGTCACGGCCCCTCCCGGCCGCCGCATGGGCCACGCCGGCGCGATCATTTCGGGCGGCAAGGGTGACGCTGGTTCCAAGACCGACGCGATGAAATCGGCTGGAATTACAGTGTCGCCGTCTCCCGCTCGTCTTGGCCACACGCTTGCCGAAAAATTGAAGGCCTGATTCACATCTTCGTAATTTTCCGGGCGAAGTTTCGCAGCAAATAGGGTAAATGGTGCCTGTCGCGCTGGTCCTCTGCCGGGGAGCCCAGCGCCAGCGCCGTTTGTTATGCGCGAACCGAAATCGCCAGGAACTCAAGTATGTCTCGCCAAGACGCGAACGCAGCCTTTGCCCTCTCCTCCTTTTTGCAGGGCACCAACGCCACCTACATCGACGAAATCTACGCCCGCTACGAGAAGGACCCGTCCTCGGTGGATGCCGAGTGGCAGGACTTCTTCAAGAGCCTCAACGACCAGCCGGGTGACATCAGCAAGAACGCCCAAGGCCCGTCCTGGGAGCGCGCCAACTGGCCGCTGACCCCGCAGGACGATCTGACCTCCGCGCTCGACGGCAATTGGGCGGAAGTCGAGAAGACGGTCGGCGCCAAGATCGCCGCCAAGGCGCAGGCCAAGGGTGGCGACAAGGCCGGCGGCCTTTCTTCCGCCGACCTGCTCCAGGCCACCCGCGACTCGGTCCGCGCGCTGATGCTGATCCGCTCCTACCGCATGCGCGGCCACTTCCACGCCAAGCTCGATCCGCTCGGCATCGAAGCCCAGCGCAATCGCGAAGAGCTCGACCCGCGGACCTACGGCTTCAGCGAAGCCGATTTCGACCGCAAGATCTTCCTCGACCATGTGCTCGGTCTCGAATACGCCAGCTTGCGCGAAATCACCGCGATCTGCGAGCGTACCTACTGCCAGACGCTCGGCGTCGAGTTCATGCACATTACGAACGCGGCGCAGAAGGCGTGGATCCAGGAGCGCATCGAGGGACCGGACAAGGAAATCTCCTTCACCCGCGAAGGCCGCCGCGCCATCCTGATGAAGCTGGTCGAAGCCGAAGGCTTCGAGAAGTTCTGCGACACCAAATTCACCGGCACCAAGCGCTTCGGCCTGGACGGTGCTGAATCGCTGATCCCCGCGCTCGAGCAGATCATCAAGCGCGGCGGCAATCTCGGCGTGAAGGAGGTCGTGCTGGGCATGCCGCATCGCGGCCGGCTCAACGTGCTGACCCAGGTGATGGGCAAGCCGCATCGCGCGCTGTTCCACGAGTTCAAGGGCGGTTCGGCCAATCCTGATGCGGTCGAAGGCTCGGGCGACGTCAAATATCACCTCGGTGCGTCCTCGGACCGCGAGTTCGACGGCAACCGCATCCATCTGTCGCTGACCGCCAACCCCTCGCATCTCGAGATCGTCGATCCCGTCGTGCTCGGCAAAGTCCGCGCCAAGCAGGACCAGCACGGCGATCCGCCGGATATGCGCATCTCGGTGATGCCGCTGTTAATGCATGGCGACGCAGCGTTCGCCGGCCAAGGCGTGGTCGCGGAATGCTTCGGCCTGTCGGACCTGAAGGGCTACCGCACCGGCGGCTCCGTGCACTTCATCGTCAACAACCAGATCGGCTTCACCACCTATCCGCGTTATTCCCGTTCGTCGCCTTACCCGTCCGACGTGGCGAAGATGATCGACGCGCCCATCTTCCACGTCAACGGCGACGATCCGGAAGCCGTCGTGTTCGCGGCCAAGGTCGCGACCGAGTTCCGGCAGAAATTCCACAAGCCCGTCGTCATCGACATGTTCTGCTACCGCAGGCATGGCCACAACGAGGGCGACGAGCCGGCTTTCACCCAGCCGGTGATGTACAAGAAGATCGCAGCCCATCCCTCGACGCTCGAGCTCTACGCCCGCCGTCTCATCAGTGAAGGTGTGCTGACCGAGGGCGAGGTCGAGAAAGCCAAGGCCGACTGGCGCGCGCGGCTCGATGCCGAGCTCGAAGCCGGCTCCGGCTACAAGCCCAACAAGGCCGACTGGCTCGACGGCAAATGGGCCGGCTTCAAGATCGCCGATCAGGAAGAAGATGCGCGTCGTGGCGTCACCGGCGTCGACATCACCGCACTGAAGGACATCGGTCGCAAGATCACCAAGGTGCCGGATGGTTTCCGCGTCCACCGCACGATCCAGCGCTTCCTCGAAAACCGCGCCAAGGCGATCGACGGCGGCACGGGCATCGACTGGGCGACCGGCGAGGCGCTGGCGTTCTGCACGCTGCTCAACGAGAACCACCATGTCCGCCTGTCCGGACAGGATTCGGAGCGCGGCACCTTCTCGCAGCGCCACTCGGTCCTGATCGACCAGGAAGACGAGAGCCGCTACACGCCGTTCAACCATCTCGGTCACGAGCAGGGCCATTACGAGGTCATCAACTCGCTGCTGTCTGAAGAAGCCGTGCTCGGCTTCGAATACGGCTATTCGCTCGCCGAGCCGAACACGTTGACCCTGTGGGAAGCGCAGTTCGGCGACTTCGCCAACGGCGCGCAGGTCGTGTTCGACCAGTTCATTTCCTCGGGTGAGCGCAAATGGCTGCGCATGTCCGGCCTCGTCTGCCTCCTGCCGCATGGCTATGAAGGCCAGGGGCCGGAGCACTCCTCGGCGCGTCTGGAGCGTTATCTCCAGATGTGCGCGGAAGACAACATGCAGGTGGTCTATCCGACCACGCCGGCGAACTACTTCCACGTGCTGCGCCGGCAGCTCCACCGCGAGATCCGCAAGCCGCTGATCGTGATGACGCCGAAGTCGCTGCTGCGTCACAAGCGGGCGGTGTCGCGTCTCGAGGAGCTCGCGAAGGGAACGACCTTCCACCGCATCCTCTATGACGACGCCCAGATGCTGCCGAGCGAAGCGATCAAGCTCGTCCCCGACGAGAAGATCCGCCGCATCGTGCTCTGCTCGGGCAAGGTCTATTACGACCTCTACGAGGAGCGCGAGAAGCGCGGGATGGACGACATCTATCTGATGCGCGTCGAGCAGCTCTATCCGGTGCCGCTGAAGGCGCTGGTGGCCGAGCTGTCGCGCTTCAAGAAGGCCGAAGTGGTGTGGTGCCAGGAAGAGCCCCGCAACATGGGTGCCTGGCACTTCATCGAGCCCTATCTGGAATGGGTGCTGAACCAGGTGAACGGTGCGAGCCGGCGTCCGCGTTATGTCGGCCGCGCCGCCTCCGCCGCGACCGCGACGGGTCTGATGTCGAAGCATCAGGCCCAGTTGAAGGCGTTCCTGGACGAAGCATTGAGCTGAGAAGTTTTTTAGGACGCTGTCATCGCCCGCCTTGTGCGCAATTGCGCACTGGGACGGGCGATCCAGTACGCCGTGACGGCCGTGATGACCACGAACGCCG
>NZ_JADPIT010000014.1:323925-343240 GCF_023073035.1 Bradyrhizobium sp. 62 | reverse complement strand
ATGCCCCGCCTTCGCGGGGCATGACACCTGTGAAATTCCCGACCGCATTGGCGATCTCCTTAAGGAAAAGACCATGACTGAAATTCGTGTGCCGACCCTCGGCGAATCCGTCACCGAGGCCACCATCGGCCGCTGGTTCAAGAAGGCCGGCGATCCCGTCGCCGTCGACGAGCCCCTGGTGGAGCTCGAGACCGACAAGGTGACCATCGAAGTCCCGGCGCCCTCCGCCGGCACGCTGAGCGAGATCATCGCCGCCGATGGCGCCACCGTCGCGGTCGGCGCGCTGCTTGGCCAGATTACCGAAGGTGCCGCCGGCGCTGCCAAGCCGGCTGCCGCTGCGCCCGCAAAGCCCGCGGCTGCCGCTCCTGCTGCCGCCGCTGCGGCTG
This sequence comes from Bradyrhizobium sp. 62, assembly GCF_023073035.1. Taxonomy (NCBI): domain Bacteria; kingdom Pseudomonadati; phylum Pseudomonadota; class Alphaproteobacteria; order Hyphomicrobiales; family Nitrobacteraceae; genus Bradyrhizobium; species Bradyrhizobium sp. 62. Next base: position 342,854 of record NZ_JADPIT010000014.1, on the reverse strand, counting down.
CTCCCGCTGCGGCGAAGGTGCCGCCGGCGGATGCGCCGCTCGCCCCGTCCGTGCGCAAGCTCTCGGCCGAGACCGGCGTCGACGCCTCGACCGTTCCCGGCTCCGGCAAGGACGGCCGCGTCACCAAGGGCGACATGCTCGCCGCGATCGAGCGTGCGGCCTCGGCGCCGACCCCGGTCAACCAGCCGGCTGCTGCGGTTCAGGTCCGCGCACCCTCGCCGGCCGATGACGCCGCCCGCGAAGAGCGCGTCAAGATGACCCGGCTGCGCCAGACCATCGCGCGCCGCCTCAAGGACGTGCAGAACACCGCCGCCATGCTCACGACCTTCAACGAGGTCGACATGACCAACGTCATGGCGCTGCGCGCCCACTACAAGGATGCGTTCGAGAAGAAGCATGGATCGAAGCTCGGCTTCATGGGCTTCTTCACCAAGGCCGTCGTGCAGGGGCTGAAGGATATTCCGGCCGTCAACGCCGAGATCGATGGCACCGATCTGATCTACAAGAACTACTATCACATCGGCGTCGCCGTCGGCACCGACAAGGGCCTCGTCGTGCCCGTGGTGCGCGACTGCGACAACAAGTCGATCGCCGACATCGAGAAGGGCATCGCCGATTTCGGTCGCCGCGCCCGTGACGGCCAGCTCAAGATCGACGAGATGCAGGGCGGCACCTTCACCATCACCAACGGCGGCATCTACGGCTCGCTGATGTCGACCCCGATCCTGAACGCGCCGCAGTCCGGCATTCTCGGCATGCACAAGATCCAGGAGCGGCCGATGGTCGTCGGCGGCAAGATCGAGGTCCGCCCGATGATGTATCTGGCGCTGTCCTACGATCACCGCGTCATCGACGGCAAGGAAGCGGTGACCTTCCTGGTTCGCGTCAAGGAGAGCCTGGAAGATCCGGCGCGCCTGGTGCTCGATCTCTGATCGCTGATGCTATGCGAGCGCCGTCGCCTTTCGCGACGGCGCGTGTCGAACCATGGAGGCACGCGTGACCGATAAAGTCGTTGTCATCACCGGCGGCAGCCGCGGCATCGGCCGCGCGACCGCGATTGCGGCGGCCGCGCGCGGCTTCCGCGTTGTCGTCGGCTATGCCAGCAACAAGACGGCCGCCGACGAGGTGGTCGCGGAGATCGCGGCCAGCAACGGCAAGGCCATCGCGGTGAAATGCGACGTCGCCGAGGAAAGCGATATCCTGGCGTTGTTCAAGGCCGCGGACGCGTTCGGCACGCTCGGCGCGCTGGTCAACAATGGCGGTATCGTCGGAACCAGCGGCGTGCGCGTCGACGAGATGTCGGCCGAGCGCATCCAGCGCGTGATGGCGGTCAACGTCACCGGCTCCATCCTCTGCGCGCGCGAAGCGGTGAAGCGGATGTCGAACAGGCACGGCGGCCAGGGCGGCGTCATCGTCAATCTGTCATCGGTTGCCGCCAAGCTCGGCGCGCCGAACACCTATGTCGACTATGCCGCGTCCAAGGGCGCGATCGATTCCTTCACCGTCGGCCTCGGCTATGAGGTTGCCGGCGAGGGCATTCGCGTCGCGGGCATCCGGCCCGGCCTGATCGACACCGAAATCCACGCTGCCGGCGGTGAGCCCGACCGCGCCCATCGTCTGGCCCATATGGTGCCGATGAAGCGCGTCGGTACCGCCGATGAAGTCGCCAATGCCATCGTCTGGCTGATGTCGGACGATGCCTCCTACGTCACCTCAGCCATTCTCGATGTGTCCGGCGGACGCTGACGCGCCGCGCGGACGCCGACACATCCCTCAACGCTAAACTTACGGGACTTTCTCTCATGGCATACGATCTCGTCGTCATCGGCACCGGACCGGGCGGTTATGTCTGCGCGGTGCGTGCAGCGCAGCTCGGCATGAAAGTCGCCGTGGTCGAAAAGAACGCGACGCTCGGCGGCACCTGCCTCAATGTCGGCTGCATGCCGTCCAAGGCGCTTCTGCACGCCTCCGAAATGTTCGAGGAGGCCGGCCATTCCTTCGCCAAGATGGGCGTCAGCGTCTCCGCGCCGAAGCTCGATCTGCCTGCGATGATGAACTTCAAGCAGCAGGGCATCGACGGCAACGTCAAGGGCGTCGAGTTCCTGATGAAGAAGAACAAGATCGACGTGCTCAAGGGCGCCGGCAAGATCCTCGGCACCGGCAAGGTCGAAGTCTCCGCCGACGGCAAGTCGCAGGTGATCGAAACCAAGAGCATCGTGATCGCGACCGGCTCGGACATCGCGCGCCTCAAGGGCATCGAGATCGACGAGACGCGCATCGTGTCGTCAACCGGCGCGCTGTCGCTGGACAAGGTCCCGGGCAAGCTGCTGATCGTCGGCGCCGGCGTGATCGGGCTCGAGCTCGGCTCGGTCTGGCACCGTCTCGGCGCCGAAGTCGTCGTCGTCGAATTCCTCGACCGTATCCTGCCCGGCATGGACGGCGAGATCGCCAAGCAATTCCAGCGCATCCTGGAGAAGCAGGGCTTTACGTTCAAGCTGGGTGCCAAGGTCACGGGCGTGGACACCTCCGGCAAGACGCTGAAGGCGACGGTCGAGCCCGCCGCGGGCGGCGCTGCCGAGACGTTGGAAGCCGACGTCGTTCTCGTCTGTATCGGTCGTGTGCCGTACACGGAGGGGCTGGGCCTGAAGGAAGCCGGCGTCGCGCTCGACAATCGCGGCCGCGTGCAGATCGATCCGCACTTCGCCACCAGCGTGAAGGGCGTCTATGCCATCGGCGACGTCGTCGCGGGCCCGATGCTCGCGCACAAGGCCGAAGATGAAGGCGTCGCTGTTGCCGAGATCATCGCCGGGCAGGCCGGCCACGTGAACTACGATGTTATCCCAGGCGTCGTGTATACCACGCCGGAAGTATCCTCCGTCGGCAAGACCGAGGAGGAGCTGAAGCAGGCGGGCGTGGCCTATACCGTCGGAAAGTTTCCCTTTACCGCCAACGGCCGCTCCAAGGTCAACCAGACCACCGACGGCTTTGTGAAGATTCTCGCAGATGCGAAGACCGATCGCGTGCTCGGCGTGCACATTATCGGCCGCGAAGCCGGCGAAATGATCCATGAGGCGGCCGTTCTCATGGAGTTTGGCGGCAGCGCGGAGGATCTCGCGCGCACCTGCCACGCGCACCCGACCCGCTCGGAGGCCATCAAGGAAGCCGCGCTTGCAGTCGGCAAGCGGGCCATCCATATGTAGGTCGCGCCCAGCGCCGAATCGGGCGGGAAACACATGCTACGCCGCCTGCTTCAACCGGTCTGGGTCCTGCTTGCGATCATCTTCCTGATCGAAGCCTGGCTGTGGGACCATCTCGAACCGATCGTTGCGCGCGTTGTCGCAATTGTTCCGCTCGCGCGGTTCAAGCAATGGCTGTCGGACCGCGTCGATGCGCTGTCGCCGGCGATGACGCTGATCGTGTTCGCCGTGCCCATCATCCCGCTGTTTCCGCTCAAGCTGGTCGGTCTGTGGTTGCTCACGCACGAATACTGGACCAGCGCGGTCTTCACCATCGTGTTCGCAAAGCTGCTCGGGGTCGGCGTCACCGCCTTCGTCTTCGACGTGACGCGCGACAAGCTGATGGAGATGGCTTGGTTCGAGCGGCTCTATGATCTGGTGCTGAAGCTGCGTGCCAAGGCCGCCGAGCTGGTCGATCCGATCAAGCGGCGCATCAGGGAGCTGATCGCCGGCAACGGCGAAGGCTGGTCCTCCCGCACGCTCCGCCTGATCCAGCGTTTTCGCAAGAGCGTGCACGAAGCGCGCTGAGCGTCGCCACTTGTTCAGTGTCATTGCCCGCGAAGGCGGGCAATCCAGTATTCCAGAGACAGTGAGGCTAGAATCGAGAGGCCGCGGCGGACTGGATGCCCCGCCTTCGCGGAGCATGACAGCGGAGTATGTGGCCTCATCACCTCAATGCAGATGCAGCAGATGCGGCGACCAGGCGCCGAGCACGGTCATCCCAAGTCCGGCAAGCGACAGCAGGCCCGCGATCCAGGCGAGCGGCAGCATGCCGGTGATGATGGTGGCTGAGGCCAGCACGATGCCGATCTGGAAGGCGGCGGACGCCAGCTCGAAGTGATGATATTTCGCAGTCGCCTCGTCGCGCTCATGCTCGGCGTGCTTGGCCTTTTCGGCCAACTGCTCGGTGCCTTCGCCGGTCTCCGGCTCGGAGCGGTAGCGCTGCGCGGTCTTCTGCCAGTCCTCGATCTGCTTCTGAGCCGCGGCCTTGGTGGCCTCGTCGGTCGCGGCGCCGAACGTCAGCTTGCCCTGCTCGGCCGCGGTCTGCACCACCGTGCGGCGGATGCTCTTGGCCTGGAAGAAGGCCCAGAGGTTGGAAGCCTCGACGTTCTTGCTGATCGATTCGGTCTGGGCGCCCTTGCCGAGCGTCTCCGAGATCGCCAGGAAAAGCGCCAGAACGGCGATCAGGAGCGCGATCTTCTTGTTCGAGCCGGACGCGTGTTCGGCGTGCTCGGCATGCTCCATGCTTTCATGTGCGCTCATAAATCCCTCCTGGCTCGGTTCCCACGATTGACCGAACCGCGGGCGCCGCGCAAGGGGCATGCGCGCCGAGAGGCTTGCTATGACAGCTTCATGTCAGCATCACCGCCGAGGATGCGCGCTGGCATAGACTTCCAGCAGCCGCTCGGCATCGATGCCGGTATAGATCTGCGTGGTCGAGAGCGAGGCATGGCCGAGCAATTCCTGGATCGCGCGCAGATCGCCGCCGCGTGACAGCAGATGCGTCGCGAAGGAATGCCGGAGGGCGTGCGGCGTGGCGCTGTCGGGCAGGCCGAGCGCGCCGCGCAGCCGCTCCATCGCGAGCTGGATGATACGCGGGCTCAAGGGCCCGCCGCGCGCGCCGACGAAGATCGGGCCCTCGGCCGGCAGCGGATACGGGCAAATCGCGACATAGTCTTGCACCAGTGCGAGCACGTTCTGGAGCACCGGCACCATGCGGGTCTTGTTGCCTTTGCCAGTTACGATCAGCACGTCGCCCTCGCCGGGACGCGGCACCTCGCGGCGCGTCAGCCCCAGCGCTTCGGAGATGCGCAGGCCCGAGCCGTAGAGGAGAGCCATCACCGCGGCATCGCGCGCCAAAATCCAGCTCTCGCGATCCTCGCCGGCGCGCTCGTCGGCGTCCGCAAGACGTTTGGCCGACGCCATCGGGAGCGGCTTTGGCAGGCTCTTGGCGACTTTCGGCGCGCGGATCGCCGAGAGCGCCCCGACCTTGCCTTTGCCTTCGCGTTCGAGGAAGCGGCCGAACGAGCGCAGGCCCGCGAGTGCGCGCATCAGCGAGCGCCCGGCAATATCGTCGGCGCGGCGCATCGCCATGAAGGCCCTGATATCGGTGGCCTCCAGCGCGGCGAAACGCTTCAGCGTCACCCGCTCGCCCCAATGGCCGCAGAGGAAATTCAGGCACTGCCGCAAATCGCGGGCATAGGCTTCCAGCGTCTTCGGCGACAGCCGCCGCTCCGCGCCGAGATGCGACAGCCAGCGCATCACCTCCTGCGCGATATCAGGATCGGCGCTGGCGAGCTCGATGTATGGGACGGCCGCTTTGCTCATGCGCTCTGGACGTGGTGATTCCACTCAGTATATCGCATCACACTCGTTTATCGTTCGCTAAGGCCGCCTCAGGGCGCTAGCCTTGAGGCCCCCTGGTTCCGATTCCCCCTCCATGGATCACACGTCGCGCAGCAACGCCGTCTCCGCCAACGCGACCCGCATGGTCGACGTGCTGGTGCCGGTCGCGCTCGACCAGACCTATTCCTACAAGGTGCCGCGTGGGATGGAGCTGAAAGCGGGCGATATCATCGGCGTGCCGCTCGGCCCGCGCGAGGTGCTCGCCGTGGTCTGGGCCGAAAACGCCAATCCGGATCCGCGCCTGCACAACCGCCTCAAGGAGGTCAGCGAAAAGCTCGGCATCCCGCCGCTGAAGCCCGAGTTGCGTGCGGTCGTGGACTGGATCGCCAATTACACGCTGAGCCCGCGCGGCATGGTGCTGCGCATGTGCCTGCGGATGGGCGAGAACCTCGGCCCCGAGCGGGTGCGCGCCGGCGTGCGCCTGGTCGGCGATCCGCCAAAACGTCTGACGCCGGCGCGGCAGCGCCTGATCGAGGTGCTGTCGGACCGGCTGCTGCACGGCAAGTCGGAAGCCGCCAAGGAGGCCGGCGTTTCGGCCGGCGTGATCGACGGCCTCGTCGACGAAGGCACGCTCACGGTCGAGCCGATGCCGCCGGCTCCGCCGCCGCCCGCACCCGATCCGGATTTCAGCCGGCCGGAGTTTTCGCCGCTCCAGCGCGCCGGGGTCGATGCCATGCGCGCGCTCGCGGCCAACGGCAGCTTTCACGTCGCGCTGCTCGATGGCGTCACCGGCTCGGGCAAGACCGAGGTTTACTTCGAAGCCGTGGCCGAGGCGATCCGACGCGGAAAGCAATCGCTGATCCTGATGCCGGAGATCGCGCTCACCGGCCAGTTCCTCGACCGCTTCGCGCAGCGTTTTGGCGTGCGGCCTCTGGAATGGCATTCCGAGCTGACGCCGCGCACTCGCGCGCGCAATTGGGCGGCGATCTCCGAGGGCAGCGCGCCGGTCGTGGTCGGCGCGCGCTCGGCGCTGTTTCTGCCCTACGCCAATCTCGGCCTCATCGTGGTCGATGAAGAGCACGACCAGGCCTACAAGCAGGACGAGGGCGTGCATTATCACGCCCGCGACATGGCGGTGGTGCGCGCGCATATCGCAAAGGTCCCGATCGTGCTGGCGTCGGCGACGCCGTCGGTCGAGTCCGAGGTCAATGCGCGCAAGAACCGCTATCAGCGCATCGCGCTGCCGTCGCGCTTCGGCGGCCAGCACATGCCGCATATCGAGGCCATCGACATGCGCCGCGAGCCGCCGGCGCGCGGCCGCTTCATCTCGCCGCGGCTAGCGTCCGAGATCAGGACCGCGATCGAGCGGCGCGAGCAGGCGCTCTTGTTCCTCAATCGCCGCGGCTATGCGCCGTTGACGCTGTGCCGCGCCTGTGGCCATCGCTTCGCCTGCACCATCTGCGACGCCTGGCTGGTCGATCATCGCTTCCGCCAGCGCCTCGTCTGTCACCATTGCGGTTTCTCGATGCCGCGCCCGCAAACCTGCCCGCATTGCGCGGCGGAGGAATCGCTGGTCGCGGTCGGGCCCGGTGTCGAGCGCTTGCAGGAGGAGGCGGCGGCGCTGTTCCCGGAGGCGCGTACCATGGTGCTGTCGAGCGATCTCATCACCTCGATCGAGACGATGCGCTCCGAGCTGAATGATATTGCGGAGGGCCGCGTCGACGTCATCATCGGCACCCAGCTCGTCGCCAAGGGCCACAATTTCCCGCGGCTCAACCTGGTCGGCGTGGTCGATGCGGATCTCGGCCTGTCCAATGGCGATCCGCGCGCCTCGGAACGCACTTGGCAATTGCTCAACCAAGTGATCGGCCGTGCCGGCCGCGAGCAGGGCCGCGGCGTCGGCTATCTCCAGACCCACCAGCCCGATCATCCCGTGATGAAGGCGCTGATCGCCTGCGATCGCGAAGCCTTCTACGACAGCGAGATCGATTTGCGCGAGCGCACGCTCTATCCGCCGTTCGGGCGGCTCGCGAGCCTGATCATTTCCGCCGGCGACCGGCCGAGCGCCGAAGGCTTTGGCCGCCACCTCGTCGCGCTCGCGCCGCGCGATGAGCGCGTGGTGGTGCTGGGCCCGGCGGAAGCCCCGCTCGCGGTCATCAAGGGCCGCTACCGCTTCCGCATTCTGGTGAAATCCGCGCGCGGCTTCGACCTGTCGGATTATCTGCGCAACTGGCTTGCCGCATGCCCGAAGCCGAAGGGCAATCAAAAGCTCGAAGTCGACGTCGATCCGCAGAGCTTTTTGTAGGCCACCGCTCTCTCCCCGTCGCTGCGCTCCTCGCAATGACGGCGGAGGAACAAACAAAAAGCCCGCCGTCCCCAAGACGGCGGGCTTGTTTCACGCGTCGCGCGTCTTAGGAGACGACTTCCGCGGTGACGCGGCCGACGCCGGCGCCGGTGAGGCCGATGGCACGGGCAGCGCCCGTGGAGAGGTCGAGGACACGGCCGCGAATGAACGGGCCACGGTCGTTGATGGTGACGATGACGCTCGAGCCGCCATGGGTGACCCGCAGCTTGGTGCCGAACGGCAGCGAACGGTGCGCCGCGGTCATGGCGTTCTGGTTGAAGCGCTGGCCCGAGGCGGTCCTGCTGCCGGACTCGTTGCCGTAAAAGGAAGCCATGCCGGAGAAGGAACGTCCGGTGCCCTGCGACGGCGTCATCGACGCATTGGCGTTACGCCAATCGGAGGTCGTGTTGGCATCGTTCTGGGCGTGGTGGCGGTGATGATGGTGGGAATACCGATGGTGATGGCGGGATTTGGCGGAAGCTTCGGTGGCAGTTCCACCGATGAGAAGAGTTGCGGCAACAAAGGCGATCGCCGTACGCGGCCGGGTCACAGAGCCCAGCGTCTTCAAACAAAGCATATATTGGTCCCTAAGCTAGTATTGCCACATATGTGGCAAGTGGAGCCCCCGTAAGTTTGCGAGCGGGACCGCGTTTCGATTCCTAATGAGGCGTGAATTGGGCAGTAAATCCGTTCTGTGTCTTCATGTAATATCTTGTTACCGGCAGGGATATTCGGCCGATATTCCGTAATCTTGGATTTTAACGATTCATTAACCTCTATATTACTTACAAATACTGTAAAACGAAGTCATCGCTTCCCGCATTTTGAATTGGGTAAGTATTCGGCGAGTGAAGCGGATGCGCCCGGAATCACGCCTCAGCGATCCGTGTTCATGGCCGCTATGCGCTGAGGGCAGGAACAAATCGCCGGCGTCGGCTCATGGGCTGGCTTAAGCGCTGTGGCAATTCCGCGGCGTGGCAGGTCGTCGTCGCGTCGTCGTGGACTGCGACGAACTGGCGACAGAACGTCATGCCTTTAATTTGGCGTCATGTTGCACGTGCGCGCCTGCTATGTTAGCAAAGCCGCGATTTTAACGAGCCCGGCACTTCCGTGCGGGGTCGAAAATCGAAGTCCCGCTTGAATTCCAAGGGCTTGGATCGCTAGGCGCCGCTTTGTGGCGACGGTTTTTCCCTTGCGAGTTTGACAGCAAAAAGAGCACGTCTGTGGCTGCAGAAGATACGTCCGTTTCCGGTGTGTCGGGCCGTTATGCAACGGCCTTGTTTGAACTGGCCCGCGACCAGAAAGTGGTCGACGAGGTCAAAGCCGATCTCGAGAAATTCGAGGGCATGCTCAACGAAAGCGCCGATCTGAAGCGCCTCGTTCGCAGCCCGGTTTTCGCGGCCGACGCCCAGTCCAGGGCCCTCTCGGCCGTGCTGGACAAGGCAGGCATCGCCGGCATCTCCGCCAATTTCCTGAAAGTGCTGACCGCCAACCGCCGCCTGTTCGCGGTGGCTGACGTCATCCGCGCCTATCGCGCCTTGGTCGCCAAGTTCAAGGGCGAGGCCACGGCCGACGTCACCGTGGCGGAGGCGCTCTCGGACAAGAATCTCGACGCCCTCAAGGTTGCCCTGAAGTCGGTGACCGGCAAGGACGTCGCGCTCAACGTGAAGGTCGATCCCTCGATCATCGGTGGCCTCGTGGTCAAGCTTGGCAGCCGGATGATCGATAGCTCGCTTCGCACCAAACTCAATTCGATCAAGCACGCGATGAAAGAGGCAGGCTGATGGACATCCGCGCCGCGGAAATTTCCGCGATCCTCAAGGACCAGATCAAGAATTTCGGCCAGGAAGCTGAAGTCTCCGAAGTCGGACAGGTGCTGTCCGTCGGTGACGGTATCGCCCGCGTTTACGGTCTGGATAACGTCCAGGCCGGTGAAATGGTCGAGTTCGAGAACGGCACCCGCGGCATGGCGCTGAACCTCGAAACCGACAACGTCGGTATCGTTATTTTCGGCGCCGACCGCGAGATCAAGGAAGGTCAGACCGTCAAGCGCACCCGCGCCATCGTGGACGCGCCGGTCGGCAAGGGCCTGCTCGGCCGCGTCGTCGACGCGCTCGGCAACCCCATCGACGGCAAGGGCCCGATCCAGGCCGACAAGCGCATGCGCGTCGACGTCAAGGCGCCCGGCATCATTCCGCGCAAGTCCGTGAACGAGCCGATGGCGACCGGCCTCAAGGCGATCGACGCCCTGATCCCGATCGGCCGCGGCCAGCGCGAGCTGATCATCGGCGACCGTCAGACCGGCAAGACCGCGATCGCGCTCGACACCATCCTCAACCAGAAGCCGCTCAACGCGCAGCCGGACGAGAACATCAAGCTGTATTGCGTCTACGTCGCGATCGGCCAGAAGCGCTCGACCGTTGCCCAGTTCGTGAAGGTGCTGGAAGAGCAGGGCGCGCTGGAATATTCGATCATCGTCGCCGCCACGGCGTCCGATCCGGCACCGATGCAGTACATCGCGCCGTTCACCGGCTGCACCATGGGCGAGTACTTCCGCGACAACGGCATGCACGCCGTCATCATCTATGACGATTTGTCCAAGCAGGCCGTCGCCTACCGCCAGATGTCGCTCCTGCTGCGCCGCCCGCCGGGCCGCGAAGCCTATCCGGGCGACGTGTTCTATCTGCATTCCCGCCTGCTCGAGCGCGCGGCGAAGCTGAACAAGGACCAGGGCTCCGGCTCGCTGACGGCGCTGCCGGTCATCGAAACCCAGGCCAACGACGTGTCGGCCTACATTCCGACCAACGTCATCTCGATCACCGACGGCCAGATCTTCCTCGAAACCGACCTGTTCTTCCAAGGCATCCGCCCCGCGGTGAACGTCGGTCTGTCGGTGTCGCGCGTCGGCTCCTCGGCGCAGACCAAGGCCACCAAGAAGGTCGCCGGCAAGATCAAGGGCGAGCTGGCGCAGTACCGCGAAATGGCGGCGTTCGCGCAGTTCGGCTCCGATCTCGACGCCTCGACCCAGCGCCTGCTCAACCGCGGCTCGCGTCTCACCGAGCTGCTGAAGCAGCCGCAGTTCGCGCCACTGAAGATGGAAGAGCAGGTCTGCGTGATCTGGGCCGGCACCAACGGCTATCTCGATCCGCTTCCGGTCAACAAGGTGCGTGCGTTCGAGGACGGTCTGTTGTCGCTGCTGCGCGGCAAGAATGTCGAGATCCTCAACGCGATCCGCGACAGCCGCGATCTCTCCGACGACACCGCCGCCAAGCTGAAGTCGGTGGTCGAAGGTTTCGCCAAGAGCTTCGCATAAGAGAACGGTCGCAAGGCCGGGCTTCTTGTCCCGGCCTTCCGTGCCTCACTGCATGGAAACGAAGACGTGGATGCCCGGGACACGCCCGGGCATGACGACTGGGATAGGCTAGCGGCTTGATCCAAGCGATCGAACCGCCGGGGTGAACGAAGAATGGCGTCACTTAAAGACATGCGCGTCCGCATCGCCTCCACCAAGGCGACGCAGAAGATCACCAAGGCCATGCAAATGGTCGCGGCGTCCCGATTGCGCCGCGCCCAGCAAGCGGCCGAGGCGGCGCGGCCCTATGCCGACAAGATGAGCGCGGTGATCTCCAACATCGCCAGCGCTGCCGCCGGTTCGCCCGGCGCGCCGGTTCTGCTGGCCGGCACCGGCAAGGACCAGGTTCACCTGCTGCTGGTCTGCACCGGCGAGCGCGGCCTGTCCGGCGCCTTCAACTCCTCGATCGTGCGCCTCGCGCGCGAGCGCGCCCAGGCGCTGATGGCGCAGGGCAAGGAAGTCAAATTCTTCTGCGTCGGCCGCAAGGGCTACGAGCAGCTCCGCCGCCTGTACGACAAGCAGATCGTCGAGCATCTCGACCTGCGCGGCGTTCGTCAGCTCGGCTTCGTCAACGCCGAGGACATCGCCAAGAAGGTTCTGGCCCGCTTCGACAACGGCGAATTCGACGTCTGCACGCTGTTCTACGCGCAGTTCAAGTCGGTAATTGCCCAGGTCCCGACCGCGCAGCAGATCATTCCGCTGACCGTGGAAGAAAAGGCGGCGAACGCGCCGTCGACGTCCTACGACTACGAGCCGGAGGAAGACGAACTCCTCTCCGGCCTGTTGCCGCGGAATATCGCGGTGCAGATTTTCCGTGCGCTGCTGGAAAACAACGCCTCGTTCTACGGCGCCCAGATGAGCTCGATGGACAACGCCACCCGCAACGCGGGCGAAATGATCCGCAAGCAAACCCAGATCTACAACCGAACCCGTCAAGCCCAGATCACCAAGGAGCTGATCGAGATCATCTCCGGCGCCGAGGCGGTCTGACGCACGAACCAAACGACGGTCGTTCAAGTAAAGAATTTCGAAGGAGAGCTTCATGGCTACAGCAGCTACCCAGGTCGGTCGTGTCACCCAGGTCATGGGCGCCGTCGTCGACGTTCAGTTCGAAGGCCATCTGCCGGCCATTCTGAATTCGTTGGAAACCAGGAACGGCAACATCCGCCTCGTGCTGGAAGTTGCGCAGCATCTTGGTGAGTCCACCGTGCGCACGATCGCGATGGACGTGACCGAAGGTCTGGTCCGCGGCCAGGAAGTGACCGACACCGGTCAGCCGATCTCGGTTCCCGTCGGTGCGGGCACGCTCGGCCGCATCATGAACGTGATCGGCGAGCCGATCGACGAAGCCGGCCCGATCCAGTCCGAGGGCACGCGCGCCATCCATCAGGAAGCGCCGAGCTACACCGACCAGTCGACCGAAGCTGAAATTCTCGTCACCGGCATCAAGGTCGTCGACTTGCTCGCGCCCTATGCCAAGGGCGGCAAGATCGGCCTGTTCGGCGGCGCCGGCGTCGGCAAGACCGTGCTGATTCAGGAGCTGATCAACAACGTTGCGAAGGCGCACGGTGGTTACTCCGTGTTCGCCGGCGTGGGCGAGCGTACCCGCGAGGGCAACGACCTCTATCACGAGTTCATCGAGTCCAAGGTCAACGCCGATCCGAACAATCCGGATCCGAGCGTCAAGTCGAAGTGCGCGCTGGTGTTCGGCCAGATGAACGAGCCGCCCGGCGCCCGCGCCCGCGTCGGCCTCACCGGTCTGACCGTCGCCGAGCACTTCCGTGACCAGGGCCAGGACGTGCTGTTCTTCGTCGACAACATCTTCCGTTTCACCCAGGCCGGTTCTGAAGTGTCGGCGCTGCTCGGTCGTATCCCGAGCGCCGTGGGTTACCAGCCGACGCTCGCCACCGACATGGGCGCGCTGCAGGAGCGCATCACCACCACGCAGAAGGGTTCGATCACCTCGGTGCAGGCCATTTACGTTCCGGCCGACGACTTGACCGACCCGGCGCCCGCGACCTCGTTCGCGCATTTGGACGCCACCACGGTGTTGAACCGCGCGATCTCGGAAAAGGGCATCTATCCGGCGGTGGACCCGCTCGACTCGACCTCGCGCATGCTCTCGCCGCTCGTCGTCGGCCAGGAGCACTACGACACCGCGCGTCAGGTCCAGCAGGTGCTGCAGCGCTACAAGTCGCTGCAGGACATCATCGCCATTCTCGGCATGGACGAGCTTTCGGAAGAGGACAAGCTGACGGTGGCCCGCGCCCGCAAGATCGAGCGCTTCCTGTCGCAGCCGTTCCACGTCGCCGAAATCTTCACCGGCTCGCCCGGCAAGTTCGTCGACCTCGCGGACACCATCAAGGGCTTCCGCGGCCTCTGCGAAGGCAAGTATGACCACCTGCCGGAAGCCGCCTTCTACATGGTCGGCACCATCGAAGAGGCGATCGAGAAGGGCAAGAAGCTGGCGGCCGAGGCGGCCTAAGCTGCGAAGGGCGAGCAGGGAGTAGCGAATAGTCGCGCTGCTCCCCCTCCATTCGCAATTCGCTACTCACCATTCGCAGGTTTCCAATGGCCACCTTCCACTTCGATCTCGTCTCGCCGGAAAAGCTCGCCTTCTCGGGCGAGGTCGACCAGGTCGATATCCCCGGCGTCGAAGGTGACTTCGGCGTGCTGGCGGGACATGCGCCGGTCGTGGCCGCGATCCGGCCCGGCATTCTCACCGTAACCACCGGCGGCAAGCACGAGAAGATCATCGTGCTCGGCGGTATCGCCGAAGTTTCCGACAAGGGCCTGACCGTGCTCGCCGACGTCGCGACCTCGCTGGCCGAGCTCGACCGCGCCCAGTTCGCCGCGACCGTCTCGGAGATGGAAGAGGGATTGAAGGAGCACGAAGGCAACGAGCTCGATCAAGCCATCGCGCGGCTCGACCACTTCAAGAGCATCCAGCAGCAGCTCAACAGCACGGCGATGCACTAAGCCCCGGTGCACTGCGCCGGGGCTCAAGCTACAAATTCCTGAATAAGTTCAGCGCTCGTCACGGAAGTGGCGGGCGCTGAAACTTTGTTGCACCGCGCCGCCGATAGCGCCATTCTGCGCCCGCGAACTTTGTTCCGGGGGCCGGCCGCAGATGAAACGCAAGATCGCAGCGATTTTCGCAGCCGATATTGCCGGCTATTCACGACTGGTCGCGGAAGACGAAGAGGAGACGCTGCGGCGTCTCGCCTCCTATCGCGAGGTCGTCGACGATTTCATTGCCAGGGCGGGCGGACGCATCTTCAACACCGCGGGCGACGCCGTGCTCGCGGAATTTCCAAGCGCAGTCGATGCGGTGCGCTGCGCGATCGATATCCAGGAATCCCTGCGAACCCGCAACATGGCCTATCCGCCAAGCCGGCAGATGTCGTTCCGCATCGGCATCACCATCGGCGACGTGGTCGAGCGCGACGGCGATCTGCTCGGTGACGGTGTCAATATCGCCGCCCGGCTCGAGGGCCTCGCCGAGGTCGGCGGCATCTGCGTTTCCCGCGCGGTGCACGAGCAGGTCGCCAACAAGCTGTCGGTGCAGTTCGCCGATATCGGCGCGCAGGAGGTCAAGAACATCCCGACGCCGGTGCACGCCTACATGGTGGCGATGCGACGCGGGGACGGCAGCTACGCGACGCCGCAGATCAAGAAGGTGACGAAGGCCCCGCCCGCGCCGAACTGGATGTGGCCGCTGGTGGTCGGTGTCGTCTCCATCGTCGCCATCGGCGTCGGCGGCTTCCTCTATTTCACCAAGCTCGAGACGACGAGGGCGCCGGCGATCGCAGCGATCGTGCCAAGCCCTGTATCGAGCCCTGCGCCCAGCGTGGTTGCATCAACAGCGCCAAGCCCATCAGCCACCATGGCGGCGAAAGCGCCGATGCCCATGCCGGCACCATCGGCTTCGCCGATGCTCGGCAAGTTTCCCGCCGACAGCGTCCCCTTCATCAACGAGCGCATCCGCAACTACCTGGCTGGCGACTATTCCGCTGCCGGCGACTACAAGGCGTTCGCGCTCAATGTCGGCGGGTTCACCGGCGCGTCGTTGAATCAGCCGAACGAGGAAGCCGCGCGCAACGCCGCACTCGATCAGTGTCAGAAGCGCGCCGATGCCGCGCAGTCGCCGCGGCGCTGCGAGCTCTATGCGGTCGGCAACAACGTCGTCTACACGCACGGCAAGCCGCCGATGCCGCCGCAACCGTTCGTCCGGCATGATTCCATGACCGAACGCGCCTTCGCCTCGAAAGACTTTCCGATGGTGCGTGATCCCGCCAAGGTCCGGCTCGAGAACATGTTCGCGCCTGCCGCGAAATCCCGCGCGGTCGCGCTCGGCCCGGGCGGTCAATATTTCATGGTGATGGGTGCGTCATCCGCCGACGATGCCGCGCGGCGTTCGCTGGAATCGTGCGGAGCGATCGCCGGCGTCGCCTGCCTGGTCGTTGCGGTCGACGAGAATTTCGTCGTGCCGATCCCGACCTTGCTCCGGATCACCGGCTTCTTCCACGCGGCGTCGAACGCATCGATCGTCGCAGACGCGCGCGACGAGGTCGTGCGCAAGCTCGGAGATGGCATGGGCTGGAACGCCGTCGCGGTTGGCACCGCGGGCCGGCCGGGCTTGGGCCTCAAGGCCGCGGACGAGCAGACCGCCGTCAATTCCGCCCTCGCCGACTGCGCCAAGCGCGACAGCGATTGCCACGTCATCGCGATCGGCCCGTTCACGGTGGGCCCGATCAACTAGGCTCGCGCAATTTCCGGGCAAAGTTCTCTAATGATTTCAACCCCGTTCTACTGTGCATGGGGTTGTTTTCGCGTTTTCAGTTTGCGAACCGCGCAAACTGCTGCGCCACTGCGCTGTAGACGTGGCGGCGGAACGGCACCACGACATCGGGGACGCGGTCGAGCCGCTCCCAGCGCCAGGCGTCGAACTCGGCGGGCTGCCCGTTGCGCGGCGTCAGCGGATCGATCTCGTCATCCTTGCCGGTGAAGCGCAGCGCGAACCACTTCTGGCGCTGGCCGCGGAATTTCGCCAGCCGATGCGTCTGCGGCCCGTCATAGGGCGGGAATTCGTAAGTCAGCCAGTCGGTCTCGCCGAGATAGGTTGCGCTCTTGACGCTGGTCTCTTCCCAGAGCTCGCGCAGCGCGGCGTCGCGCAAATCCTCGCCCTCGTCGACGCCGCCCTGCGGCATCTGCCAGTCCAAGCCCGGAAGGATGATCTCGGGGCCGTCGCCCTTGAAGCGGTGCCCAATCAGCACGTGGCCATCGGCGTTGAACAGAGCGATTCCGACATTGGGACGGTAGGGTTTTTCAGTGGTCACGCGTGGATCTCTCGTCGTCATTTCAGGCGATGCATTAGCATCAAGCTGGAACGGCGACTTGAACTTAATCCTGCGCCAGCGGGGAAAATTCCTTCACCACGCGCTCGTAGACCGGGCGCTTGAACGGGACGATCAGCCCAGTCAGGTTCCTCATCGGCTCCCAGCGCCAGCTCACGAACTCGGCCTTGTGGCCGCCGCCGGGCTTTTCGACGTTGATCTCGCTGTCCTTGCCGGTGAAGCGGACCGCGAACCATTTCTGGCGCTGGCCGCGGTAGCGGCCCTTCCAGGTGCGCCCGGCGACCGTGCGCGGAATGTCGTAAGTGAGCCAGTCCGGAACCTCGCCGAGCCGCTCGACCGAACGCACGCTGGTCTCCTCATAGAGCTCGCGCTTGGCGGCCTCCCAATTGTCCTCGCCGGGATCGACGCCGCCCTGCGGCATCTGCCAGACATGGGTGTCGTCGACATGCTCGATGCCGCCGGCACGCCGGCCGATGAACACCAGTCCGTCCTTGTTGAGCAACATCACGCCGACGCAGGTCCGGTAGGGCAGATCCTCGTAACGCGCCATTCCGCCAGACCTCTCGCATGCTGTCGGTAAGGCTGAAGCAGGCCCCGCGGGTCTGTGCCGTACCAATCCGTTGATTTAGCTGGATTTTGATTTCAGCATCGCGGTTGTCAATGGCACCAAAAGGATACCTCGGTCGCCCAATGTCTTGGTCCAGGCGCCAATGCGCTCGATCGAGACCGGGAGGGCGGAGGCGGTGCCCACGGCCACGCCGCGCTCGCGCGCCGCCGCTTCGAGCTTGGTCAGGGCGCGATCGATCTCGGCCGGGGTCGGCACCGCGTCGATCGCGATATCGCCCTTGCCGAACGGCATCGCCAAGCTGCCGGCAGCCTGGGGCGCGATGCTGCGCGGCGAGGAGCCGTCGTCAAAGAAGCCGAGGCCGCGCTTGGCCGCCTCGCGGATGATCGGCTGCATCGCCGGCTCCGTTGCGATGAAGCGGGCGCCCATGAAATTGGTGAGGCCGGCATAGCCCTGCATCCGGCTCAGATGCCAGTACAGCCGGTCCATGTTCTGGTCGGCACTGAGCGACGTCAGCAGCGTCTGCGGCCCCGGATCGTTGTCGGGGAAGTCATAGGGCTCCATCGGAATCTGGAGGAAGATCTCGTGGCGCTGGGCGCGGGCGCGCTCGGCGAGTTTTCCTGGATCGGACCCATAAGGCGTGAAGGCCAGCGTCACCGCCGCTGGCAGCCGCATGATGGCATCGGTGGTCTTGGCGGCGCCGACGCCGAGGCCGCCGATCAGGATCGCGACCACCGGCATCTTGGCGGCCTTGGCGCGGTCGGCATCCGCCGCATAGACGTTGAACGGCTTGAGGTCGCCGGAAATCGCGGGGATCATGCCGTAGCGCGATTTCTCGAGAAGTTTTGGGTCGATCCCGGCCATGACGGGCGGCGGTGCGGAGGCCGAGGCCGCCTCGCTCTTGCCGGCGGGATCGCCGCCGATCACCACGTCGTGGCGCGTGCCGGTGGAACCGTCGATCATGGTGACGGTCTTCTGCTCGCCCGCCTGCTTCGGCGCCTCCTTGGTCTCGTGCTTCGTCTCCTGCTTGCTGTCCTGGCCGTGGCCGGAAGCGGCCGGCTTGTCATCGCCCGCCTTGTCTGCGGCATTGGGCTCGTGGATCGCGAGCCGCGTCATCGGCTCGCCGCCGAGCGGATCCTTGTTGAAGATGGCGAAGCCGGCAAAGCTGACCAGGAACAGGCCGAGCAGGACAGCGAGCAGCTGCATGGCCGTGAACGGCAGCCGCAGCCGGCGTTTCCGGCGCGGCTTGTCCCGTCCGAGCGGGGCGCTCAGATCATCGGCCGTTTCAGTCATGCGCGATCCCGAATCACTCGAGACGACGATACCACGCCGAGGTCAAGCGGCGGCAGGCCGGGATAGGCCGGGGATAGCAGGAGTTCCAAGCAAAAAGGGCGGCTCCGGGGAGCCGCCCTTTTTCGTCAGATCGCGATGCGCCGACTTAGTTCGCCGCTTTGGGCTTGTCGGTGGTGGCCTTGTCGCCGCCCGGGGTGGGCGCCGCGGAGGCGCTGTTCTTGATGCCGTGGAGCAGATCGTCGGCGAGCTTGAGCGCCTTGTCGTCCTTGGCGTCCGGCGGAACGTAGGACTGCGAGCCGGTCTTCTCGTCGCCGTCGTTCTTGAGGTGGCCGCGCAGCGAAGCTTCGCCCTTGGTGTCGGTGCGCGACTTCAGCTCGTCCGGCACGTCCTGCAGCACTTCGATGTCGGGCACGATGCCCTTGGCCTGGATCGACTT
>NZ_JADPIT010000014.1:305902-323829 GCF_023073035.1 Bradyrhizobium sp. 62 | reverse complement strand
GAGCCCTTGCCGAACGAGCGCGTGCCGACGATGGTCGCGCGCTTGTGGTCCTGCAGCGCACCGGCAACGATCTCCGACGCCGAAGCCGAGCCGCCGTTGACCAGCACGATGACCGGCTTGCCCTTGGTGAGGTCGCCCGTATGCGCGGTACGGCGCTGGGTCTCCTCGGCATTGCGGCCGCGGGTCGAGACGATCTCGCCCTTCTCCAGGAAGGAGTCGGAGACGGTGACCGCTTCCTCGAGCAGCCCGCCCGGGTTGTTGCGGAGGTCGATGACATAGCCCTTCAGCTTGTCGCCGATCTGATTCGAGAGGTTGGCGACCTCGCGCTTCAGGCCTTCGGTGGTCTGCTCGTTGAAGGTGGTGATGCGGATATAGGCGATGTCGTCGGCCTCGACGCGAGCGCGCACCGAGCGGACGCGGATGTTGTCGCGCACCAGCGTGACGTCGATCGGATTGTCCTGGCCCTTGCGGATGATCTTGAGCTTGATCTTGGTGTTGACGGGGCCGCGCATCTTCTCGACCGCCTGGTTCAGGGTCAGGCCCTGCACCGCCTCGTCGTCGAGATTGGTGATGATGTCGTTGGCCATGACGCCAGCGCGCGAGGCCGGGGTGTCGTCGATCGGCGAGACCACCTTGATCAGGCCGTCTTCCATCGTGACTTCGATGCCGAGGCCGCCGAACTCACCGCGGGTCTGCACCTGCATGTCGCGGAAGCTCTTGGCGTCCATGTAGCTCGAATGCGGATCGAGACCGGTGAGCATGCCGCTGATCGCGGATTCGATCAGCTTGGTGTCGTCGGGCTTCTCGACATAGTCCGAGCGCACGCGCTCGAAGACGTCGCCGAACAAATTGAGCTGGCGATAGGTGTCCGCGGTGGCGGCTCGCGCGCTGGAGCCCATGAAGACTGCGCGCGGTTGCGTCACGAACAGCGTCAGCGCCGCACCGGTGGCCGCGCTGAGGAGGATAACTGAAGTCTTGCGCATCATCCGCGAACCTTCTCGCCTTCATTTGCGGCCCACCATGGGCCTGGATCGATTGGAGTGCCGTCTTTGCGGAACTCGACATAGAGCACAGGTTGACTCGCGTTCGTGGCGAGAATGGAGGCGACTTGAGAAGTCGACCCCATGGTCGCGACAGGCTCCCCCGTGAGCACAAACTGACCGATGTTGACCGAAATGCGCTCCATCCCGGCGATCAGCACATGATACCCGCCCCCGGCATTGAGGATCAAGAGTTGTCCATAGCTGCGGAACGGGCCGGCATAGACCACCCAGCCGTCACACGGCGTCGTGACCTGGGAGCCGGGCCTGGTCGCCAGCGAAATGCCCTTCTGAACCCCGCCGAGCCCGTCCGAACCGCCGAAATCCCTGATCTTGTTACCGTTAACCGGAAGAGGCAGCAGACCCTTGGCCGCAGCGAAGGCCATCGCAGGGGTGGTCCGGGAACGATCCTTGAAAGCGCCGGGGCCGGTCTTGGCGCTGGCGGCCGCGTTTGCAGCCGCCTTGGCCTCGGCCTGCCTGGCCGCCTCGGCCGCCTTCTCGGCTGCCTTGGCGGCACTTTGCAGATCCTGCTCCATCTTGGCGATCAGCCCCTGGAGATCGCCGACCTGTCGTGAGAGCGCGACGGCGCGCGCATTCTCGGCGTCGAGGTCCTTTTCGCGCGACGCCTGCTGGCGCTGCCGCTCGTCGACCAGAGCCGCGAGCCGGGTCTGGTCGTTACGCACCTTGTCGCGGTCGGATGCGAGCTGGTCGCGCTCGGTCGCGATGGTCTTGCGCAAGGCCACGAGCTCGCCGAGCTCGCTTGCGATCTTCTCGGCACGACCGCGTAATTCCGGCACGACGGCACCGAGCAGCATCGCCGTGCGCAGCGATTGCAGGGCATCCTCGGGCCGTACCAATAGCGCTGGCGGCGTCCGCCTTCCGGCGCGCTGCAAGGCCGCCAGCACCTCGACGATGTCGGCGCGGCGTAAATCGAGCGAGCTGCGCATCGCCTGCTCGCGGCCGTTCAGCGATCGCAGCCGCACTTCGGCCTCGTCGATCTTGATCTCGACGGTGCGCACATTGGCGGCGGTGTCGATCAATTGTTGATTGAGCTGGGTGCGGTCCTGGCCGAGCGAGGTGATCTCGGCCTTGAGCTTGGCCTGCGCTTCCTCCGCGCTCTTCTTGCTGGCGCGCGCGGCTTCGAGCTCCTGCTCGCGCTGCTTGATCGCATCGGGCGCGACGGCCGCAGTCTGCGGTGCAGGCGTCTGAGCTTGCGCGAGGCTTGCGCCCAAAATAGTTGAGCCCAAAACGCCGGCGATCAGCAGCAGGTTGAGAATTGGCGCTCGCATCGCTTTAAGCAAAGGTGCTCGTTGTGGCGCGGATCACGCGCGGTGATAGGGGTGGCCGGCCAGAATGGTGGCGGCCCGATAAAGCTGTTCCAGAAGCATGACGCGGACCATTTGATGCGGCCAGGTCGCAGAGCCGAACGCGATCGCGAGCTTGGCCTTACGGCGCAATTCGGGCGAAAGTCCGTCCGCCCCTCCGATCATGAAGATAGTATGACCGGCACCCTCGTCGCGCCAGCGCCCGAGATGCCGTGCGAATACGGTCGAATCCAGATTCTGGCCGCGCTCGTCCAGCGCCACCAGGACCGATTTTTCGGGAACATGCGCGGAGATCGCCGCCGCCTCTTCGGCCATCCGCGTCGCGGTATCGCGCGCACGGCTTTCGGGCAATTCGTGGATGGCGAGCTCGCGGAATCCGAGCTTGCGGCCGGCCTCGTCGAACCGCTCGAAATAGCGCTCGGCAAGCTCCCGTTCGGGGCCCTGCTTCAGCCGGCCCACCGCAATGACGGCTATGCGCATGATATGTTCAGGGTCGCGTTTTCTGGACCGCGCGCGATCTGCGCGCGCACGACGCTAGCATGCGCGTCAGCCGATTCGAAATCGGCCAGCAGCCTCTCAGATCGCCTTCGCCGCCCCTGGGCCCTGCGTGTACAATCTCTCGAGACTGTAGAACTCGCGGACCTCGGGTCTGAACACGTGCACGATCACATCGCCGGAATCGATCAGCACCCAGTCGCAATTGGGCAAGCCCTCGACGTGGATGTTCTTGATACCGTTTTCCTTGAGGCCTTTGGCGACGTTCTCCGCGATCGCGCCGACGTGCCGGTTGGCCCGGCCGGTGGTGACGATCATGTAGTCGGAGTAGGCCGATTTGCCGCGAAGGTCGATGGTGACCGTCTCTTCCGCCTTCATGTCGTCGAGGCGGGAGAGGATCAGGCTCAGCGTCTTGTCGGCGTCGGGTTGCGCCTTCAAGGCCGCAGCTTTGGTCGATGTTTTACGCGTCGGCTTGGCAACCTTGGGTAAAACAGACTTCGGTGAAGCCGTCTTGGGTGAGGCTGTCTTGGACAATACAGATGTGGTCAGGGACCATTCCTTTCACTGTATCGCGAACGCCGAATCCGGCGCTCACTGGTTACACTACATCATGTGGGGTTAAGGGTTTCAATATGCCAGAGAGCCCGAAGGCCACATGGCGTTCGCACAATCTGACTCACTTCGTACCTTTCCAGCTTCCGTCCGGGTTCCGTAAGCCGGTCGACGAGAGATTCAGCTTCATTCCGGTCAGGAACACCCAGGCCGGGGCGGCCCGATCCGCAAGCAATGGCGCCTCATTCTCCGGCATCCGATAGCGCCTGAGCGCCTGGGCGGCGGGAGAGGCGAGCGCGCGAAAACTCTGCGGCGGGCGGTCGATGACCGCGATCGGTACCTGATCGGCGATGCGCCGCCAGTGCTGCCAACGATGGAATTGAGCGAGGTTGTCGGCGCCCATGATCCAGACAAAGCGCAAGCCCGAGAGGCGGCGGCGCAAGGTGTTGATCGTGTCGATGGTATAGCGCGTGCGAATGACGGATTCGAGACAGCTCACCTCGATCCTGGGATCGTCGGCCATTTCGCGTGCCGCCTGCATGCGCTCGCCGAGCTCATGCAGCGCGCCGTTCTCCTTCAGCGGATTGCCTGGCGTCACCAGCCACCACACGCGATCGAGCTGGAGACGTTTCAGCGCGAACTGGCTGATCGCGCGATGGGCCTGGTGCGGCGGATTGAACGAGCCGCCGAGCAGGCCGATGCGCATGCCAGAGGTATGGGTCGGTATGGCCTGCGCGAAGAAACGTGGCGCGACGAAATTGTTGCTCAATGCCCCGCGCCCTGCGTCGTCTACGGCCGCGTCTGCCCGGTACCGTGAACGCGATATTTGAAGCTCGTCAGCTGCTCGGCGCCAACCGGGCCGCGGGCATGGAATCTGCCGGTGGCGATGCCGATCTCGGCGCCGAAGCCGAACTCGCCGCCGTCGGCGAACTGCGTCGAGGCGTTGTGCAGCACGATCGCGGAATCGACCTCGCTCAGGAATCTTTTCGCAACGGTCTCATCCGCGCTCACGATCGCATCGGTATGATGCGAGCCGTGGTTCTGGATATGCGCGATCGCGCCGTCGACGCCGTCCACCACCTTCGCTGCGATGATCGCATCGAGATATTCGGTGTCCCAATCGTCCGCGCTCGCGGGTTTGACGCGCGGATCGGTCTTTTGCACGGCGTCGTCGCCGCGCACTTCGCAGCCGGCCTCGATCAGCATCTCGACCAGCGGCTTGAGGTTTTTACCGGCAGCGGCGCGATCGACCAGCAGCGTCTCGGCGGCGCCGCAGACGCCGGTGCGGCGCATCTTGGCGTTGAGCACGATCGATTTCGCCATGGCGAGGTCGGCGCTGCCGTCGATGTAGACGTGATTGACGCCTTCGAGATGCGCGAACACCGGCACGCGCGCTTCCTGCTCGACACGTGCGACGAGGCTCTTGCCTCCGCGCGGCACGATCACGTCGACGGCGCCGTTCAATCCCGACAGCATCTGGCCGACCGCCGCGCGGTCGCGCGTCGGCACCAGCGTGATTGCAGCCTCGGGGAGGCCCGCTTCGCGCAGGCCCTGCACCAGGCATTGATGGATCGCGCGGCAGGAGCGGAAACTGTCGGAGCCGCCGCGCAGGATCACGGCATTGCCGGACTTCAGGCAGAGAACGCCGGCGTCCGCCGCAACGTTCGGCCGGCTCTCGAAGATCACGCCGACGACGCCGAGCGGCACGCGCACGCGCTCGATGGTCATGCCGTTCGGCCGTTGCCACCTCTCGGTGACGATGCCGACCGGATCGGCAATGCCGCGCACGATGCCGATGCCCTCGGCCATGCCCTCGACCCGCGCCGGCGTCAGCGTCAGGCGATCGATGAAGGACGAGGTGGCGTTGCCGGAGGCGCGGGCGTCGGTGACGTCCTCGGCATTGGCGGCAAGGATCGCGGCCGCGTTGTTGCGGATCGCCCGCGCCATGGCCTCGAGCGCCCGGTTCTTCTGCTCCGGCGGCGCCAGCGCCAGCACGCGCGCGGCAGCGCGGGCACGGGTACCGAGATCGGTCATCAGCGCCTGAAGATCGGCATTGCCGTCGACGGCTTTGAGGGGGGCGGCCATGGGAGTTTCAACCTTCTGCTAAGGCAGTGTCCTAGCACGGAAATCCCGCTTTTGCGAAGGGTCGGCAGGGTATGGCAGGGCTTCACGTGCCGGACGACAGCTCGGTCAATGGCCTAGCTCCGGCGTCATGGCGGGCTTGACCCGGCCATGACGACAAAAGCCTACCCGCCCATCACCAGATCGTCGCGGTGGATCATCTCGGACCTCCCGCTGATGCCGAGGATGGCCATGACATCCGGGGAGGAGCGGCCCTTGATCCGCTCGGCATCGTCGGCGTCATAGGCGATCAGGCCTCGGCCGACCTCGCTGGTGTCGGGGCCGCGGACGATCACGGCGTCGCCGCGGGCGAACTGGCCCTCGACCTTGACGACTCCGGCCGGCAGCAGGCTGGCGCCCGCGCGCAGCGCCGCGACCGCGCCGGCGTCGATCGTCAGCGTGCCCTTCGGCTCCAGCGAGCCCGCAATCCAGCGCTTTCGCGACGTGATGGGATTGGCCGGCGTCAGGAACCAGGTGCAGCGGCCGCCATCGGCGACCGCCTGAAGCGGATGCTCGATCTTGCCCGAGGCGATCAGCATATGCGTGCCGCCGGTGGTCGCGATTTTTGCGGCTTCGACCTTGGTGCGCATGCCGCCGCGCGATAGCTCGGACTCGGCGTCGCCGGCGACGGCCTCGATCTCCGAGGAGATGCTGTCGACGACGGGAATGAGCTTGGCGTCCGGGTTGTTCTTCGGCGGGGCGTCGTAGAGCCCGTCGATGTCCGACAGCAGCACCAGCAGGTCCGCGCTCGCCATGGTGGCGACGCGCGCGGCGAGGCGGTCATTGTCGCCGTAGCGGATCTCGTTGGTGGCGACGGTGTCGTTCTCGTTGATCACGGGGATCGCGCGCCACTCCAGCAGCTTGCCGATGGTGGAGCGCGCGTTGAGATAGCGGCGGCGCTCCTCGGTGTCCTGCAGCGTCACCAGGATCTGGCCGGCGCCGATGCCGTGGGCGCCAAGGACCTCCGACCAGATGCGGGCGAGCGCGATCTGACCGACGGCGGCGGCCGCCTGGCTCTCCTCCAGCTTCAGCGGGCCGCGCGGCAGTTTCAGGCGGCTGCGGCCGAGCGCGATCGAGCCGGAGGACACGACGAGCACGTCACGTCCCTCGCGATGCAGCCTGGCCATGTCGTCGGCGAGCGCGGCAAGCCAGGACGCCCGCACCTCGCCCTTGTCGGAATCGACCAGCAGCGCGGAGCCGACCTTGACGACGATGCGGCGGAATTGACTGAGTTCGGGGCTGGCCATCTGTGTATGTGGTGTGTGTATGTGCTGGAGAGCGGCGCCGGTAAGGCCCGCTTTTGCAGCAGGACGATGGCCGGCGCAAGGCGGCAGGCCCGGTAAACGGCGCTTGTCCGGAACGCCCGTCTGGCTCTAACTGTCGCCAACCATAATGGGCTCAAAGAGGAAACCGATGGATCGCCGCAACTTCATCGCCGGGTGCCTCGGGCTGCCGTTGTTGGCGCAAGCGGGCGGTTCGCAAGCACAGACCGGGCTGACAAAAGTGATCTTCCCGTTCGCGGCGGGAGCGGGTGGCGACACGCTGTGCCGGCTGATTGCGCAGGAGATGGCGCCGGCGCTGCAGCGGACCATCGTGGTCGAGAACCGCACCGGCGGGGACGGCCTGATCGGCATCAAGGCGGTGAAGGGCGGCAGCCCCGACGGCAGCATGGTGCTGGTGACGACCGGGCCCACGATGTACCTGCTGCCGATGGTGGAGACGACCCCGAGCTTCGATACCGCAAAGGATTTCGTCCCGGTCTCGCTGCTGGTGCGGTTCGAGTTCGCCGTCGTGATCAGTCCGACGATCGATGCCGCGGATTTCAAGGGATTTGTCGCCTGGCTGAAGGCGCATCCGGACAAGGCGTCGTTCGGCGTGCCGAGCAACGGCACCATCCCGCATTTCATGGGCTCCAAGCTCGAGAAGGATCTCGGCATTCCCATGACGCGCGTGCCCTATCGGGGCAGCGCGCCGATCCTCAACGACATCATCGGCGGTCATGTCTCGTTCGGTATCGTCACATTGGCGGATGCATTGCCGCAGCATCGTGCCAAGGGCGTGAAGATCATTGCGGTCGCGAGCGCCGAACGTTCACCCTTTGCTTCGGAGGTGCCGACCTTGAAGGAGAGCGGCATCGATCTTGTCGCGGACGCCTGGTACGGCATGTGGCTTCCCGCCGGCAGCTCGCCGGAATTCGCAAGCAAGCTCGGCGCTGCCGCAAGCGCCGCGCTCGCCAAGCCCGAGGTGAAGGAAAAGCTCACCGCAATCGGGCTGATCCCGGTCGGCAGCAGCGCGGAAGGTCTGACGAAGGAGCTCGCCGCAAACACCGCCTTTTGGCAGCCGATCGTGAAGGCGACGGGATACAAGATCGAGAAGTAGTTTCTGTTTCCGCTCTACGCCGTCATGGCCGGGCTTGTCCCGGCCATCCACGGCCGTCGCGCGGCCACAAGAACGTGGATGCCCGGGACGAGCCCGGGCATGACGGTGGAACACAGCTCCGCTCCCGCCCAACGTCAGTTCACCTGCTCGTCCGAATAGACGCCCCAGAGACGTTCCTGCTGGATCCAGCCGTCAAAGCCGTTACCGCTGACGCGGCACCAGTTTGCGCTGCACTTTTTCACCTGGGTGACGACACCGGCCTGGAGCCTGGCCGCAACCGCGCTGTCGGGATCGGCGCGATCGTAGATCGACGCGAGCTCGTCCTTGTGCTTCATCGTGACGACCGCGGTGCGGCGGCCCGACAGCAGCGAGTGATAGACCCAGCCCTCGGCGCCCTCGGAATCGCGGACCCGGCGCCAGTTCTCGAACTCGGCGGTGATTTCGACCGGCAGGCCGGAGCGGGTGTAGACCCAGGCGACATCATTGTCCTTGGTCGGGCCGGCGCGGACGTTGACGTGATCCGATTTCAGGCTGACGTAGCGCGGCACCGGGAGGCCCGAGGCCGTCTGGGGTGTGCTGTCCTTTGCCGAATGCCCGGGACTGACCGAAGCGCTCAACCAGGTGCAAACGAGCGCCATCACCGAACAAAAACGCCCCAACGCCATCAACCCGTCTCCTGTCGAAGGTCCGGCCGAGCCGGGCCCTCACCCCAAAATTCCAAAACCAGGCCGCTGTCGCCCCTGACCCGCCCCACGCGGGTGTTCCCGAGCCCTTTGCCCGTGGTTCTTGTCTTGGCCCGGCCTTCTGCTAGAGAGGACGGACGTCTGAACAACCGGTTTGTCCCGATTTTCCGGCCGGAAATGTCGGGAGAGCTTGAAGGAAACGCCGGGGACGACACGGCAAAGGCAGTGTCGAACAACCGGGTTAATGAGGCCTCAACGGCCGGCCTTTGGCGACAGAGGCGGCTCGCAATGCCTCATGAGGGCAGGACATGTCGGTGAAGAAAAAGCCCTCGTCGTCGTGACGCGCAAGCTTCCGGACTCGATCGAGACCCGGATGCGCGAGCTGTTCGACGCGCGGATCAACCTCGACGACGCGCCGATGTCGGCCGAGCAGATCGCGGAAGCCGCCCGTACCGCCGACGTACTGGTTCCGACCGTGACCGATCACATCTCCGCCGACATCGTCAACCAGCCCGACTGCAGGCTGAAACTGATCGCGAATTTCGGCAACGGCGTCGACAACATCGATGTCGAGGCCGCGCATGCCCGCGGCATAACCGTCACCAACACGCCCAAAGTTTTGACCGAAGACACCGCCGACATGACCATGGCTCTGATCCTCGCCGTGCCCAGGCGGATGATCGAAGGCGCCTCGATCCTGACGGAAGGAAAACCCTGGCCCGGCTGGTCGCCGACCTGGATGCTTGGCCATCGCATCGGCGGAAAGCGCCTCGGCATCATCGGCATGGGCCGCATCGGCCAAGCGGTCGCACGCCGCGCCCGCGCCTTCGGCTTGCAGATCCACTACCACAACCGGCGGCCGGTGGCGCCGAAGATCGCCGAAGAGCTGGGCGCGACCTATTGGGAAAGCCTCGACCAGATGCTGGCGCGGATGGACATCATCTCCGTGAACTGTCCGCACACGCCGGCGACCTACCATCTGCTGTCGGCGCGCCGGCTGAAGCTGATCCGCAAGGACGCCTACATCGTCAACACCGCGCGCGGCGGGGTCACCGACGAGGACACGCTGATCAAGCTGATCGAAGGCGGCGAGATCGGCGGCGCCGGCCTCGATGTCTATGAGCACGAGCCCGCGGTGAACCCGAAGCTGGTGCGGCTCGCCAAGGCCGGCAAGGTGACGTTGCTGCCGCATATGGGCTCGGCCACGATCGAGGGCCGCGTCGAGATGGGCGAGAAGGTGATCATCAACATCCGCACCTTCCTCGATGCGCACAAGCCGCCGGATCGCGTGCTGCCGAGCATGCTCTGAGTTCAACTTACTGCGCGATAAGCTCTCCTGCCTCCTCCTGAGGAGACCGCGTAGCGATCGTCTCGAAGGATGGCCGCAGGCGAGATCCGGGCCTTCATGGTTCGAGATGCGCGTTCCGCGCTCCTCACCATGAGGGTCTGCTATCTCCGGGCGTTGCGCTTGCGCCAGTCGGCAACGAAATCGATGAAGGCCCGCAGTGCCGGCGGCGTCTGGCGCCGGCTTGGATAATACAGGAACGGGCCCGGAAACGGCTCGCACCAGTCTTCAAGCAGCCTGACCAGCGCGCCCGACTTCAGGGCTTCGCCGACATATCCATCGAGCGTCGCCCAGACACCGGCGCCGTCGAGCGCAGCGCGCATGGAAAGGCCCATGTTGGTCGAGATCAGCTTTGCCGGCGGATCGACTTTCACCAGCTGTCCGGCCTTCTCGAACTCCAGATCATGCATGACACCGCTGGAGTAGCGGGCGCGGATGCAATCGTGGTCGAGCAGATCCTTCGGATGCTCAGGCTTGCCGCGGCGCGCGAGGTAATCGGGCGAAGCGACCACGACATAGCTCTGCGGACCGCTGAGCGAGATCGCGACCATGTCCTGCGCGAGATGCTCGCCATAGCGCACGCCGGCATCGAAGCCCGCGCTGACGATGTCGACGAACCCGCTCTCGGAGACGACGTCGAGGTCGACTTGGGGATAGGCCTTCAGGAACGGCCCGATCATCGGCGCCAGCACGAGATCGACCGCGGGCGGCGGTGCGTTGATGCGTAGCCGGCCCGAGGCCACCTCGCGCAGGCCGCGGACTTGATCGAGGGCGTCGCCGACATCGCGCAGCGCCGGCGCCACGCGCGACAGTAGCAGCTCGCCCGCCTCGGTCAGGGCGACGCTGCGGGTGGTGCGGTTCATCAGGCGCACGCCGAGGCGCTCCTCGAGGTCCCGCAATCGCTGGCTAAGGCTCGACACCGACACGCGAATATCGATCGCCGCGCGCCGGAAATTGCGGGTGCGGGCGACCGCCACGAAGACGTCGAGATCACGCAGGTCGGGCTCAGCCATTGTTCGCTAATGTGAACAAGCCATTCTCGATTGTCCAGCTTATCGGCGTAATCGATCAGGCGCATATCAGGCCTCGTCACGCGGCGCAGTCAGCGCCTTTTCGAGGAGAGCCATCATGGAACAGCGCAAACTCGGTTCAACCGGCCCCACCGTCTCCGCTCTCGGTCTCGGCTGCATGGGCATGTCCGAGGTCTACGGCCCCGCCGATCGCGGCGAGAGCATCGCCACGATCCACGCCGCGCTGGATGCCGGCATCACCCTGGTCGACACCGGCGATTTCTACGCCATGGGCCACAATGAAATGCTGGTGCGCGAAGCGCTCAAGGACGTGCCGCGCGACAAGGTGCAGATCAGCGTCAAATTCGGTGCGCTGCGCGGTCCTGCCGGCGAATTCACCGGCATGGACACGAGGCCGGCCGCAACGAGGAACTTCCTGGCCTATTCACTGCAGCGGCTCGGCACCGACTACATCGACGTCTACCGCCCGGCGCGGCTCGATCCCAACATTCCGATCGAGGAGACTATCGGCGGCATCGCCGATCTCGTGAAGGCCGGCTACATCAAACATATCGGCCTGTCCGAGGTCGGCTCCGACACCATCCGCCGCGCGCATGCCGTGCACCCGATCGCCGATCTCCAGATCGAATATTCGCTGATCGAGCGTGGCATCGAACGCGACATCCTGACGACCTGCCGCGAGTTCGGCATCGGCATCACGGCTTACGGCGTGTTGGCACGCGGCCTGATCAGCGGCCATTGGTCGAAGGACTCCGGCAAGACAGGCAAGGACTACCGGCTGATGACGCCGCGCTTCCAAGGATCGAATCTCGACGTCAATCTGGCGCTGGTGGAGCAGCTGCGCGCCATCGCCGCCGAGATTGGCGCGACGCCGGCACAAGTCGCGATCGCCTGGGTGGCGGCGCAAGGGAAGGAGATCGTACCGCTGGTCGGCGCCCGCACCCGCAACCGCCTCAGCGAGGCACTTGGCGCGGCCAAGGTCACGCTGACGCCGGCTCATCTCGCGCTGTTGGCAAAGGCCTTCCCGCCCGATGTCGCCGCCGGTACGCGTTACGCCGCCGAGCAGATGGCGCATCTCGACAGCGAGAAGCCGGCCACGGCGTAGCGGCTGCGATCAGGTGCGATGGGCGCTGAGATCAGTGATCACAGGCCCATCGCCATTGAGCGGATTGGCTGGATCGCGCGCGTAACGCAGCGTCTCGAAGCGCATCGCGCGCGCATCGATCATCAGGAGGCGGCCAACCAGGCCGTCGCCGAAGCCGACGATCTCGCGGATCGCCTCCAGCGCCATCATCGAGCCCATCACGCCCGCCAGCGCGCCCATGACGCCGGCTTCGGCGCAGGCCGGCACGGTCCCAGGCGGTGGCGCCTCCGGGAACAGGCAGCGATAGGTCGGATTGAATTCGCCCTGCTCGTTCTTCTCATGCGCGCGGATGGTGGTCAGCGAGCCATCGAAGGTGCCAAGCGCCGCCGTGATCAGCGGCCTCTTGGCGAAGAAGCAGGCGTCCGAGGCCAGATAGCGGGTCGAGAAATTGTCGGAGCCGTCGAGCACGAGGTCATAGTCGCCGATCAGCGCCAGCGCATTGTCGGCATTGAGCCAGGTGGCGTGACCGACGAAGCGGACATGCGGATTGAGCGCCGAGATCCGTTCGGCCGCGCTCTCGACCTTGTGCCGGCCGATATCGGGCGTGGTGTGAATCACCTGGCGCTGGAGGTTCGACAGCGACACCACATCGTCATCGACCACGCCGAGCGTACCGACGCCGGCGGCCGCAAGGTACATCAAGGCGGGCGCACCAAGCCCGCCGGCGCCGATCACCAGCACGGAGGCCCGCTTCAGCGCAGCCTGGCCGGGACCACCGACATCGCGCAGCACGATATGGCGGGCATAACGTTCGAGTTCGTCCGGGCTCAGCATCGTTATCCTTCGTTCTCTCAATCCTCATGGTGAGGAGCGCGGAACGCGCGTCTCGAACCATGCAGGCTCCATATCGCCCGGAGCCATCCTTCGAGATGCGGCCTTGAGGCCGCTCCTCAGGATGAGGGCCCGAGACCGCGGCCTCTATCGCCGGCCTGAACCACCGCAACATTGTTCGCGACCAACGAGATGTGCTTCAATGGCATTGCGTTCAATGGGCTGGCTGGATTTGTCATGAGATCGATGCTTGCGGCAACACTGATGTTTGCGGCTGCGACGGGCGCACACGCCCAGATGACGACACCGCAGATTCCCGGCACCAAGCCGAAGCCGGTCCAGACCGTTCCGATCCGGCCTCCTGCTTTGCAGACGCCGGCTGCGACGGCCGATGCCATGGCGCAGGCGGAGCGGCTATCGCTGCAGTCCGACCTTGCCTGGGTCGGCCAATATAACGGCGCCATCACCGGCGACGTCAGCGCGCGCCTGGTCGAGGCGATCAAGGAGTATCAGAAAGCGAAGGGCGGCAAGCCGACCGGCGTGCTCAATCCGCAGGAACGCGCCGCGCTCGCCGAGACCGCGCGCCGCAAACAGGAGAGCGTCGGCTGGAGGATTGTGACGGAGATGACCAGCGGCGCGCGGCTTGGCATTCCCTCAAAACTGGTGCCGCAGCAGGCGACCGACGCCAACGGCTCGAAATGGACCTCTCCCACCGGAACGGTGCAGGTGCTGCTCAGCCGCCGCAAGGAGGCGAACCCGACCACGGCCAAGCTTGCCGAAGCGGAAAAGAAGGAGCCGGGTCGCAAGGTCGACTACACCGTGGTGAAGCCCGACTTCTTCGTGCTGTCGGGTCTGCAGGGTCTGAAGAAATTTTACATGCGCGGCACCTCTCGGGGTGATGAAGTTCGCATCATGACGATCCTCTACGATCAGGCGACCGAGAACACGGTCGAGCCGGTCGTGATCGCGATGTCGAGCGCGTTCACTGCATTCCCGTCGGAGCCACAGGCCGGGCCGCCGCCACGCAAGACCGTCGAATATGGCACCGGGCTCGTCGTCAGCGACGATGGCGCGATCGTCACCGACCGCCTCGTCACCGATTCCTGTCTCGCGATCACGGTCGCCGGCTATGGCAGCGCCGACCGTCTCGCCGAAGACCGGGAACACGACCTCGCGCTGCTCCACATCTACGGCGCCCGCGGCCTGAAGCCGTTCAGCCTCGGCAGCGGCGCGGCGAAGACGAGCGTCGATATCATCGGTATCGCAGATCCGCAGAGCCAGGGCGGAGCCGCCGTTGCGTCGAGCCTCAAGGCTGCGCTGGCATCTGTCGGTGGCGGCGATTCCCCGCTCTCACCGCCGCCGGCTGTTGGCTTCTCCGGCAGCCCCGCCATCGACGGCGACGGCAAGTTCTCCGGCATCGCGGTGTTGAAGCCGGCGATGGTTGCGGGCGCCGCGACGTCGGTACCGGCGTCGCAGGCGGTGATGGTCTCCGCGGAGACGGTGCGCGATTTCCTGAAGACAAACGGTGTCACCGCGAGCGGCACCTCGGCGGATGCGAAAGCCGCCGTCGTGCGCGTGATCTGCGTGCGGAAGTAAGCTCGCCGAAGGTGCGCAACCTCCCCCGCAAGCGGCAGAGGTGACCAAGCCCGCGACCCAGCGCGCCATTAGCTCAGCCTGAATCTGATCCCGGCCTTCGCGAGACCGCCGGAAATCCCGACCGGCGTGCCGTCCGCACGCCAGCAGGCGGCGCCGATCATGGTGCCGTCGTCGTGGAAGGCGATACCGTTCATGCCGCCGGCGACTGTCGCGACAGGCTGCACCTTGTGGCCGAGGCGGTCGAGCTTCGCGCGCACGCTCTCCGGCACCGTCTGTTCGACTTCGAGCGCATTGCCTTCGGTCCAGACCCGCGGCGCTTCGACCGCTTCCTGCAAGCTCATGCCGTGGTCGATCAGATTGACCAGTGCCTGCATCGCGCTCGGGAAGATGCGCTTGCCCCCGGGCAGGCCCAGCGCGTAGCGCAGCTTTCCGTCACGGAGCGCCATCATCGGCGACATCGAGGTCGTCACCCGCTTGCCCGGCGCCAGCGACAGGGCGTGGCCTGGACGCGGATCAAACAGGTTCATGTAGTTGTTGGCGATGGCGCCGAGGCCAGGGATCATGATCTTGGCGCCGAACAGATTGTTGATGGTCTGCGTGGTCGCAACCACGTTGCCGAACGCATCCGCCGCCGTCATGTGCGTGGTGTGAGCGCCTTCAAGCTGCGACACGCCGGCGCCCCAGCTCTGCGCCCGTGCCGGATCGATCGCAGCGCGGCGCTCCTCGGCATAGGCCTTTGAGGTCAGCCGCTCCACGGGGACGCCGACATAATCAGGATCGCCGCTGGCAGCGGCGCGATCGGCGAATGCGATCTTCAGGACCTCCGCGAGATAGTGGATCGTTTCCGGTGTGCCGAAGCCGAGGCTGCCGATGTCGTAACCCTCCAGGATGTTCAGCATCTGCGCGATATGCACGCCCGAGGCCGCGGGCGGCGGCGGGCCAAAGATGGTCCAGCCGCGGTAATCGGCGCGGATCGGCTGCCGTTCGACGGTCTTGTAGCTGGTGAGGTCGTTGCGCCGGATGAAGCCGCCGGCCTTTTCCATGTAATCGACCAGGATGTCGCCAAGCGGTCCCTCATAGAGCGCCTTTTCACCGTGGTCGGCGATATGCCGCAACGTCTCGGCATATTCGGCCTGCACCACGCGTTCACCGACCTTCAACGGCTCTCCATCAGGCAAGTAAATCGCCGCGATCGGCTTGTCCTTGCGCATCTCGGCGGCGCTCTCGCTGATGCATTCGTGCAGATAGGGTGTCGCCGCATAGCCCCGCGCGGCGTGCTTGATCGCGGGCTGCATGACGTCGGCGAGGCTCATGGTGCCGAAGCGGCGCAGCGTCTCGCACCAGGCTTTCAGCGAACCCGGTGTGGCGACCGCCTTTGGGCCGTTGAGATTTTCATTGCCGACGGTGTCGAACACGTCATGCGCGGAACCCGGCGTCGGGGTGTAGCTGGTGTCAAGCACCGCCGCGGGCACGGTGCTCTGCCCGTCGATGAAACGGTGGCTGCGGTCGGCGAGCCGGATGTGCGCCATGCCACCGCCGATGATGCCCACCATCATCGGCTCGACCACGGTCAGCGTGAACAGGGTCGCTATCGCGGCGTCGACGGCGTTGCCGCCGGCGGCCAGCATTTCCGCGCCGGCGCTCGAGGCCAGTGGATGGTTGCTGACCACCATGCCGCGGCTCGATACCGCAGGCATCTTCTGGCATTCGAAATTCGTCGCCGTCCGGTCGCGCCAGTTTCCGCCCATGCCTCTTGTCCTTCTTACTCACGGTATCAAGCACAGCACACGTACGAGTACGGGTCCAGTAATGGTACGGATTCGCTGGCATTCCCGCTTCCGCCATCATCGTTCCTGCTGATTCGGACCTCCGCGATCCCCTTTGGATCGGGCCGGCACGTCCTGAGCGAGAAGAGCTCAGCATCGAGATCGATGCACGTTCGCGTGGCGTTTCCCTGGCCCAAGCACTCCAAAGGATTGATCTTCAATGCACACGATCGCACTGGCCACCCAAAAGGGTGGCAGCGGCAAGAGCACGCTCGCCATCGGCCTCGCGCTGGCAGCCAAGCAGGCCGGCTTCACCGTTCGCCTGATCGAAACCGACCCGCAGGGCACACTGTCCAACTGGCAGCGCCGCCGCACCACCGATGATCTCGTCGTCGAGCCGATCTATCACGCCGCCGACATCGAGCCGCGCCTGAGGATGCTGGCCGACAGCGGCCTCAAGATCGCGATCGTCGATACCGCCGCCGGCCTCAGCGCCGCGACCACCGCCGCGATCCGCCATTCCGACCTCTGCCTGATCCCGGCCCGCCCGAGCGTCGCCGACATCGAAGCCACCGTCTCCACGCTCAGCGTCGCGCGCGCCTGGAAGCGCCCCTACAGTTTCGTGCTGAACCAAACGCCGATCCGCGGCCAGCGTATCGATAATGCCGCCAACACCCTCGCCGAGGAAGCCGCGCTCGATTTGGCCGAGGTGCTCGCGCGTCCCCTGATCGTGATGCGCAACGACCACCAGGACTCGCTCGCAAGCGGCCTCGCGGTGAACGAATTCGCCCCGAACGGCAAGTCGACCGAGGAGATCCGCGGCCTCTGGCATTGGATCGAGACCCGGCTCGAGCTCGCCGCCACCACCAATGTCTTGATCGACCAGGTCATCGCGGCCGCGGACGGAATGTTGCACGTCGCCGCCGAGCTTGCAGCCGACGAGACCACGATACTGGCGTCCTGAGCGGGGCAATCGCTCAGACGGCAGCCGGCCCTTCACCATCCGGAAGGGGCCTTAGCGACGAAGCAATCCGGCCACCAGCCCGGCCGGATTGCTTCGCTTCGCGTTTTTGGGAAACTCTATCGTCTACGTCATTGCGAGGAGCCCTTGCGACGAAGCAATCCAGGCTGTTTCGTCGGCAAGGCAATCCAGAATCCGTGCCGCGGAAATAGCTGGATTGCTTCGCTGCGCTCGCAATGACGGTCGTGGTGGGCTCGTCACTCTCGCAGAAGCTTACGGCCTCTCGGTTACGAGCCTGATTTTCACTTCTGACATTTCGGACACCAGAAGGTCGACCGGCCGTTCTGCGTAAAACGCTTCACGGTGCCGCCGCATCGCGGCGTCGTGCATTTCTCGCCCTCGCGGTCATAGACCTTGAACGAGTGCTGGAAATAGCCGAGCTCGCCCGAGGTCTGGCGATGATCGCGCAAGCTGGAGCCGCCGGCCTTGATGGCGTCGTTCAGCACGGTATGGATCGCGCCGACCAGTCGCTTCGCATGGTCGGTGGTCTCGCCCTTCTTGGTCGACAGCGTCGCGGCGATCCGGCGCGGCGACAGATGCGAGCGATGCAGGGCTTCGCAGACATAGATATTGCCGAGCCCGGCGACCACGCGCTGATCGAGCAGCGCGGCTTTCAGGCTCGTGGTCTTGCCAGCGCAGGACCGCGCCAGCATCGCTG
>NZ_JADPIT010000014.1:292983-305892 GCF_023073035.1 Bradyrhizobium sp. 62 | reverse complement strand
AATTCGTTGCCGAGCGGCTCGGGGCCGAGCCCGCGCAACAGCGGCTCGTCGTCGAGGGCACTGCGCGCAATCACTTTCATGTAACCGAAGCGGCGCGGATCGTTGAAGATGATGTCGGCCCCGGAGGACATCCGAAACAGCACGTGATCGTGCGTGGAGTCCTTGGCTCGCGGATAGTGAAACTCGCCGGGCGCTACCTCGCTGTCCGGCTTGATGACGCGAAACGAGCCCGACATGCCCAGATGCATCAACAGCACGTCGCCGGAGGCGAGATCGGCCAGGAGATATTTTGCACGGCGGCCGAGCCCCGTGACGACCTGCCCCTTCAGTCGGGCCACGAAGTCGGGCTGGAAGGGAAAGCGCAAATCGGGCCTGCGGGCCTCCGCGACCAGGATTTTCGCACCCTCCATGACAGGCTGAAGGCCGCGGCGGACGGTCTCGACTTCGGGCAATTCGGGCATGGTCAGGCATTCACCTTATGAGGGCGGTGTGATAGCGCCATTGCGGCGGGCGCGCTATGGTCCGCCTCGTGGAGTAGAGTAATGGATCGGCCGGGCGAAACCACGCATTTTGGCTTCAGGGACGTTCCCCTGGGCGACAAGCAGACGCTGGTGAACGATGTGTTTCACAGCGTGGCGTCGCGCTATGATTTGATGAACGATTTGATGTCCGGTGGCCTGCACCGGGTCTGGAAGGACATCATGATCACCGCGCTCGACCCGCCCAGAGGCGACCGGCCGTTCGCGCTGCTCGACGTTGCCGGCGGCACCGGCGACATCTCGTTCCGCGCCGCCAAGGCCGCAGGCGCGGGCTTCCATGCCACCGTCTGCGACATCAATTCCGGGATGCTGGAGGTCGGCCGCGAGCGCGCCGCAAAGCGGCATCTCGAGACCCAGGTTGATTTTGTCGAGGGCAATGCCGAAGCGCTCGCTTTCGCCGACCGCAGCTTCGACGCATATACGATCGCTTTCGGCATTCGCAACGTGCCGCGGATCGATCTCGCGCTGGCCGAGGCCTATCGCGTGCTCAAGCCGGGCAGCCGCTTCCTCTGTCTGGAATTCTCCACCGTCGAGATGCCCGGGCTCGATCGCCTTTATGACTTGTTCTCGTTCAAGGTGATCCCGCCGCTCGGCCGCATGATCACCGGTGACGCCGAGTCCTACCAATATCTGGTCGAGTCGATCCGCAAGTTTCCAAGACCCAACGCCTTCGCCGACATGATCCGCAACGCCGGCTTCGCCCGCGTGAACTGGCAGATGTTGTCCGGCGGCATCGTCGCACTGCATTCGGGCTGGCGTTTGTGATCTCTGCCATAACCCATAGTGCGCGCCTGATGCGCGCCGCGTTCGTATTCGCGCGCGAGGGCGTGTTCGGCGCCGTCGATCCGAGTCTGGTACCGCCGCACGGACAGCTCGCGCTGAAACTTGCGCGCATCATCGAGCGGCGCGGTCCGAAGCAGGGCCCGCGGCTGTCGCGCGCGTTGACCCGGATGGGCCCGGCCTATCTCAAGCTCGGTCAATTTCTGGCGACCCGTCCCGACGTCGTCGGCGTCATCATGGCGCGCGACCTCGAAAGCCTCCAGGACCGCTTGCCGCCGTTTTCGCAAGCCGAAGCGGAGGCTGCGATCGCGACTTCGCTGGAACGGCCGCTGACCGATGTGTTCGTGAGCCTCAGCGCGCCGGTCGCAGCGGCCTCGATCGCACAGGTGCATCGCGGCGAAGTCCTGCGCGACGGCATCCGCAAGGCGGTCGCCGTGAAAGTGCTGCGCCCCAACGTGGCCGCTCGCTTCCGCCGCGACCTCTCCGACTTCTTCTTCGTCGCTTACAAGGCCGAATCCTATTCGTCCGAGGCGCGGCGCCTGCGCCTGATCGAAGTCATCAACACCATGTCGCGCTCGGTCGCGATGGAGATGGACCTGCGCCTCGAGGCCGCGGCGCTGTCGGAGATGGCGGAGAACACGCGCGACGATCCTGATTTCCGGGTGCCGACCGTGGACTGGGACCGTACCACGCACAACGTGCTGACGATGGAGTGGATCGACGGCATCGCGCTGAACGATCACAAGCGGGCCGCCGAGTCGCAGGTCGACCTGCCCGATCTCGGCCGCAAGGTGATTCAGAGCTTCCTGCGCCACGCGTTGCGCGACGGCTTCTTCCACGCCGACATGCACCCAGGCAATCTGTTCCTGGATGACGCGGGCCGCCTCGTCGCGGTTGATTTCGGCATCATGGGCCGGCTCGGCATGAAGGAGCGGCGCTTCCTCGCCGAAATCCTGCTCGGCTTCATCACCCGCGACTATCGCCGTGTCGCGGAAGTGCATTTCGAGGCAGGCTATGTGCCCGCGCATCACTCGGTCGAGAACTTCGCGCAAGCGATCCGCGCCATCGGCGAGCCCATTCACAACCGCACGGCGGAAGAGATCTCGATGGCGCGGCTACTGACGCTGTTGCTCGAGGTCACCGGCCTGTTCGACATGACCACGCGGCCCGAGCTGATCCTGCTGCAGAAGACCATGGTGGTGGTCGAGGGCGTGGCACGCGGCTTCGATCCCAAGCTCGACATCTGGAAGGTCGCCGACCCCGTGGTGCGGGAATGGATCGAGCGCAATCTCGGTCCGATCGGCCGGGTCCACGGCGCGATCTCCGGCACCGGTGATCTCGCGCGCATCCTGATGCGTCTGCCTGATATCGCCGCGCGCTCGGTTGCGGTGCTCGAACAGCTGGAGACGATGACCCGGGAGGGCATCCGGCTGTCGCCGGAGAGCATCGCGGCGATGGGCCGCAGCGAGGGCCGCAAGAACCGTTGGCGCACCGTGGCGCTCTGGATCATCGCTGCGACCTTCATCGGCATCCTAATCGCCGTCCGGAATCTTTGATTGCAGTGCAATCATGCGAATGATAGCATCGCTATCATTTCGCGCCGGAGAGTGCCATGGCAAGTCTGACCATCCGCAAGCTCGACGAGAACGTCAAAACCTTCCTCCGCCTGCGCTCGGCCAAGAACCGCAGGTCGGTCGAGGAAGAGGTCCGGGTCATCCTCGGGGAGCTGATCGAGGGCCGCGAGGAGCCCCTGACGCCATTCACGGCGCCGCCCGCGGCCGCGGCCACCCCGCTGCCCCAACGCACCGGCGCCGTTCCAGAAGCCAGCCTCACCCTGATCATCGGCGGCGGGATCGCGGCCTACAAATCGCTCGACTTGATCCGGCGGCTCAAGGAGCGGCGGATCGAGGTGCGTTGCGTGCTGACCAAGGCGGCGCAGCAATTCATCACGCCGCTGGCCGTGAGCGCGCTCTCGCATGAGCGCGTCTACACCGACCTGTTCGATCCCCAGAGCGAGTTCGACGCTGGTCATATCCGCCTCGCGCGCGAGTGCGACCTGATCGTGGTGGCGCCCGCGACCGCGGATTTGATGGCCAAGATCGCCAACGGTCATGCCGACGATCTCGCCAGCGCCATCCTGCTCGCGACCAACCGCAAGGTCCTGCTCGCGCCGGCGATGAACCCGCTGATGTGGAACAACGCGGCGACGCGGCGCAACGTCGCGCAGCTTCAACGCGACGGCGTGATGCTGATCGGGCCGAATTCCGGCGAGATGGCGGAAGCAGGTGAAGCCGGTATTGGCCGCATGTCCGAGGCGATCGAAATTGCGGCCGCCGCCGAGCGCCTGCTGCGGCCGCCAGTGCCGCGCCCCCTCGCCGGCAAGCGCGTGCTGATCACGGCTGGTCCGACCCACGAGCCGATCGATCCGGTGCGCTACATCGCCAACCGGTCCTCCGGCAAACAGGGCTTTGCGATCGCCGCCGCCGCACAAGCCGCAGGCGCCGAGGTGATCCTGGTCAGCGGCCCGGTCGAGCTTCGCGATCCCCAGGGCATGACGGTCAGGCATGTGGAATCGGCACGGCAGATGCTGGAGCAGGTGCAGGCCGCGCTGCCCGCTGACATCGCGATCTTCGCCGCCGCCGTAGCCGACTGGCGGGTCGTCAACGAAGGCGAGCAGAAGCTGAAGAAGACTTCGGCCGGCATGCCGCCGCTCCAGCTGGTCGAGAACCCCGATATCCTCGCGACGATCTCGAAACTGACCGACAAGCGGCCGCCGCTGGTGATCGGCTTTGCCGCCGAGACCGAGCACCTCATCGACAACGCCAAGTCGAAGCTTGCCCGCAAGGGCTGCGACTGGATTGTCGCCAACGACGTCTCCCCCGCAACCGGGGTGATGGGCGGGGACCGCAACACCGTGCACCTCATCAGTCGCAAGAACAGTGAGAAGAACGACGAGAAGGATGGCGAGATTGCAGTTGATTCCTGGCCGGTGATGACCAAGGAACAGGTCGCCATTGAACTGGTCGCGCATATCGCAAAAAGCGTGACCGGCAAATCCCGGGAGCCCGCATCTTGAGCACCAAAGTCACCGTCGAACTGCAACGTTTGCCCCATGCGGAGGGGCTGCCGCTGCCGGCCTATCAGACCAATGATGCCGCCGGTCTCGACCTGATGGCGGCGGTAGCCGAGAACGAGCCCCTGACGCTCGCGCCCGGCCAATACACGCTGGTGCCGACGGGACTCGCGATCGCGTTGCCGCCCGGGTACGAGGCGCAGGTGCGGCCGCGTTCGGGCCTTGCCGCCAAGCACGGCGTCACCGTGCTGAACTCGCCGGGAACGATCGACGCGGACTATCGCGGCGAGATCAGGGTGATCCTGATCAATCACGGCCAGACCGCCTTCGTGGTCAAGCGCGGCGAGCGCATCGCGCAGATGGTGATCGCGCCAATGGCGCAGGCCGCGCTGGTTCCCGTGGCGACATTGTCCGCGACCGACCGTGGCGCCGGCGGATTCGGCTCGACCGGTCGCTAGGCGCGGCAATTTCCGCCGAATCACCCGAGGAACTACGTGAATTGGAACACCGCGCCCCGCATTTTTTTGGGACCGCCTTTGCGTTCACGATCTGGACTCTTACCGGTGGAGTCACGGTGAGGGTATTGTCGTTTGATTCGCGCGCGACGGGGGTCGCCGCGCGCAAATTCGTGCGATCTTGGGGCAACTATGTCAGGCGTGATCGTGTCGATGCGTCGGACGCTGCTGTCGTGCACATCGCTCGTGCGCAACGGCTTGTTGGGAAGCGCTCTCGCAGCGCTGCTGCCGGCTGCGCCGGCTGAGGCCGCCGACCTCGTCGACACACTCTCAACGCTGCTGGATTTCAACCGGCAGGAGCTCGCGGTGCTGGCTACCGCGCTGGCCTTGCTCGGCTTCTCGGTGGTGGCCGCGATCCTCCTGATGCGCACGCGCGTTCGCACGGCGAAGAACGAGGCGCGGCTGCGCGCACGGATCGGGGAACTCCAGCTCCAGGCCGACCGATTCGGCGCACTGCTGTTTGCCGAGCCGCAGATCCTGATCTCCTGGCCGGCCGGCGACAATCGCGCGCAGATCTCCGGTGACACCTCCATGGTGCTGCCGCGCGACTCCTCTCCACAGCGCGTGCTGGCGTTTGGAACCTGGTTGCCGCCGGAACCGGCGCTCCGGATGGACCACGCCGTCGACGCGCTGCGCGACCGCGGCGACGGGTTCCAGCTGACGCTCACCACCGCGCATGGCCACACGCTGGAGGCCATCGGCCGCGCCATCGGCGGCCAGGCGATCGTCAGGATTCGCGAACTCTCAGGGCTGCGCCGCGATCTGGCCGAGACCAATCTGCGTTACAAGGCCCTCTCCGACGAGACGGAGATGCTGCG
This sequence comes from Bradyrhizobium sp. 62, assembly GCF_023073035.1. Classification (NCBI taxonomy): domain Bacteria; kingdom Pseudomonadati; phylum Pseudomonadota; class Alphaproteobacteria; order Hyphomicrobiales; family Nitrobacteraceae; genus Bradyrhizobium; species Bradyrhizobium sp. 62. The sequence continues at coordinate 300,167 of NZ_JADPIT010000014.1, read as the reverse complement.
CGGCTTCGCGACCGCCGCACCCTGGCCGATCTGGGCCAAGGGCGAGAACGGCGCGCTGGCTTACGCCAACCCCGCCTATGTCCGTGCGACCGAGGCGGCCAGCATCACCGACGCCCAGGAGCGCAAGCTCGAGCTGCTCGACAGCGCCGACCGGAGCGCGATGGAGCGGGGGCTGAAGGAAGCGGCCAATTTCACCTCGCGCCTGCCGATCGTGATCGGCGGCGAGCGGCGCATCTATGACGTGCGCGCCGTCAATGTCGGCGGCGGCAATGTCGGCGTTGCCATCGATGCCAGCGAGGCGGATGCGTTGAGCTCGGCGCTGGTGCGGATGGCGGAAGCGCATCGCCGCACGCTCGACCAGCTCTCCTCCGGCGTCGCCGTGTTCGACGGCCAGCGCCGGCTCGCCTTCTACAATGATTCCTACCGCCAGCTGTGGGACCTCGACCGTACCTTTCTCGACGCCAACCCCGATGATTCCAGCGTGCTCGACAAGCTCCGCGCCGCGCGCAAATTGCCGGAACAGCCGGACTTCCGCGCCTGGAAGGCCAAGCTGCACGAGGCCTATCGCGCGGTCGAGGCTGCCAAGGACACCTGGTACCTGCCCGACGGCCGCGCGCTCTCCGTCGTCACCACGCCGAACCCCGAAGGCGGCGTCACCTATCTGTTCGACGACGTCACCGAGAGCCTCGAGCTCGCCCGCCGCTTCGACGGAATGATCCGGGTCCAGCGCGAAACGCTGGACAGCCTCGCCGAGGGCGTCGCGGTGTTCGGCAGCAACGGCAAGGCGCAGCTGTTCAACCCGGCCTTCGTCCGGATGTGGAAGCTGTCCGTTGACGCCATGCGCGACGAGCCGCACATCCAGACGGTCGAGGGTTGGTGCCATCAGCTGTTCGACGACGCGGTCGTCTGGCGACAGATCCGCGAGGCCGTCACCTCGATCGAGAGCCGCGCCGACATTCCGCTGAAGCTGGAGCGCAAGGACGGCAGCGTGCTCGACGGCATGATCCGGCCCCTGCACGACGGCGCCACGATGCTGACCTTCCAGGACATCACCGACACCGAGAACGTCGAGCGCGCGCTGCGTGAGCGCAACGAGGCGCTGGAGGCGGCCGACCAGATGAAGGTGGATTTCGTCCACCACGTCTCCTACGAGCTGCGCTCGCCGCTCACCACCATCATCGGCTTCGCGCATTTCCTCAGCGATCCCTCGACCGGGCCGCTGACGCCGAAACAGGCCGAATATCTCGACTACGTCACCAAATCGACCAATGCGCTGCTGGCGCTGACCAACAACATCCTGGATCTCGCCACCATCGACGCCGGCGCCATGAAGCTGGAACTCGGCCCGGTCGACGTCAGCAAGACCATCGAGCTCGCGGCCGAGGGTCTCCAGGACCGGCTCGCCACCGACCGCATCCGCCTCAAGGTCGAGATCGCGCCCGATGTCGGCAACTTCACCGGCGACGAGAAGCGCGTGGTGCAGGTGCTCTATAACCTCCTCGCCAACGCCGTCGGGTTTTCTCCACCGGATTCCACCGTCGGCATCAGCGCCCGCCGCACCGAACGCAGTGTGGTCTTCACTGTGACAGATTCCGGGCCTGGAATACCTGCCGACATGAAGGACAAGGTGTTCAACTGGTTCGAAAGCCGCTCGCAAGGCTCGCGTCACCGCGGCGCCGGGCTCGGCCTGTCGCTGGTGCGCTCCTTCGTCGAGCTGCATGGCGGCAATATCCGGGTCGATTCGATCGTGGGCAGGGGCACGGTCGTGATCTGTGACTTCCCGACCGACCAGGCGGCGCATCGCGACGCCGCCGAATGACTGCGCCAACCACATTCTCCGTCGCGCTCCACAACGAGACGGCCACCGCGCAACTGATGGCCGACCTCGCGCTGCTGGTCGGCCCCGGCGATGTCATCACGCTCACCGGCGATCTCGGGGCCGGCAAGACCGCGGCGGCGCGTGCCATGATCCGCTACCTCGCCGGCGACGATGCACTGGAAGTGCCGAGCCCGACCTTCACGCTGGTGCAGGGCTACGAGCTGCCGCCATTCCCGGTGATGCATGCCGACCTCTACCGCGTCGAGGACGAGAGCGAGCTCGAAGAGATCGGGCTGGCGCCGCTGCCGGAAGCAACCCTCGTCCTGATCGAATGGCCGGAGCGCGCACCGTCGGCGATGCCTCAAGACCGCATCGACATCGCGCTGACGCACCGGCCGGCATTGGGCTCGAATGCACGCGCCGCCGACATCACCGGCCATGGCAAGGCTGCCGCCACCGTCGCGCGGCTGCAGGCGCTGCGCGAATTCCTCGATGCATCCGGCTACATGGAGGCAACGCGCAAGCGCATGGCGGGCGACGCCTCGACCCGCTCCTATGCGCGGCTCCTGCGCGACGACCAAATCGTCATCCTCATGAATTCTCCGCAGCGCCCGGATGGTGCCGCGATGTACAACGGAAAATCCTACAGCGCCGCGGTGCATCTCGCCGAAAACATCAAACCCTTCGTCGCCATCGACGAGGGCCTGCGCGCGCAAGGAATCTCCGCGCCCGCGATCCATCATTCCGACCTCGACCACGGATTCCTGATCAGCGAGGACTTCGGCAGCGAAGGCGTGATCGAGGGCGATCCGCCGCGCCCGATCGTCGAACGCTACGAAGCCGCGGCCGATTTACTAGCCGTGCTGCACGGCAAGACGCTGCCGGAAACGCTGCCGCTCGGCGGGCAGACCTACGCCATTCCCGTCTTCGATACCGAAGCGCTGCTGATCGAAATCAGCTTGATGCCGGAATGGTACCTGCCCGATCGCAATGCGCCGCTCGACGACGAGAAGCGCGCCGCATTTTTCGCGATGTGGCGCGAGCTGCTGAAGAAACCGCAGGCCTCGCCGAAGACCTGGATCATCCGCGACTATCACTCGCCGAACCTGATCTGGCTCGGGAATCGCACCGGCATCGAACGCGTCGGCGTGATCGATTTCCAGGACACCGTGCTGGGGCCGCAATCCTACGACGTGGTGTCGCTGCTCCAGGACGCCCGCATCGACGTGCCCGAGGCGATCGAACTGACGCTGCTGTCGCGCTACATCAAGGCACGCCGCGCCAGCGACGCGAGCTTTGACGCCGCCGGCTTCGCCGAGCTCTACGCCATCATGTCGGCGCAGCGGAACACGCGCTTGCTCGGCACCTTCGCCCGCCTCAACCGCCGCGACGGCAAGCCGCATTATCTGCGTCACCAGCCGCGGATCTGGACCTATCTCCAGCGCTCCTTGGCGCATCCCGCGCTCGCCCCTCTGCGCGACTGGTATGTCGCCAACGTCCCGCCGCCCCAATGCCCGGCCCAAGACTGAAAGGCCAGTAGGGGCTGAAACGACTGATTCGGGGCCCGATTTACCGGCTGTTAGCCAAGACGCCGGTAATCTGGCGGCGGAGCAGCCGGATGATTACGGGGCTGGAGCAGGGCAGATGGCGGTGAAGACGGACGAGCGCGGCAACAGCCGGGTTGTTTTCGAGCGCGGGATCGCGGCCCAGATGATGGGTATCGACGGCACCTGGCGGCGCGACTGCACCATGGAGGACGTCTCCGACAGCGGCGCCAAATTGACCATCGACGGCTCGGTCGAAGGCTTGCATCTGAAGGAGTTTTTTCTGCTGCTGTCGTCCACCGGACTTGCGTATCGGCGCTGCGAGCTCGCCTGGGTCAATGGCGACCAGATCGGCGTCAACTTTCTCAAGCTCGGCGACAAGAAGAAAAAGGCGCGTTCCACATCCATCGGGGCGTAACGGCAACACCCGTCGTACAAGCGTCATGGCAGGTGGTTAAGGCGGTTAAGACGCGGTGCGGTCAGTCGAACCTCGTGTTAGGATTGCTGCGAACGCGAAATCAGTAGGTCTGAGAAAGCGAAGGATGTCCGTCAAACCGACCAAAGCCATGGTGCTCGCCGCAGGGTTCGGCCTGCGCATGCGTCCGTTGACGGACAAGATGCCGAAGCCGATGGTTCCGGTGGCCGGCCAGCCGCTGCTCGACCACGTGCTCGACAAGCTCGGCCAGGCCGGCGTGAGCGAGGCGGTGGTTAACGTGCACTACCTGCCGGACCAGATCATCGATCACACCGCATCCCGCCAGCATCCGCGCGTGACCATCTCGGACGAGCGCGACCAGGTGCTCGGCACCGGCGGCGGCGTGGTCAAGGCACTGCCGCTGCTCGGGGACGCACCGTTCTTTCACGTCAATTCCGACACGCTATGGATCGACGGCGTGCGCTCCAACCTGACGCGGCTCGCCGAAAACTTCGATCCCGCGCGGATGGACATTTTGCTGCTGATGGCGCCGACGGCGACCAGCATCGGCTATAGCGGCCGCGGCGATTACGGCATGCTGGCCGACGGCGCCCTGCGCAAGCGCAAGGAAAAAGAGGTCGTTCCGTTCGTCTATGCCGGCGCAGCGATCCTGTCGCCGTCGATCTTCGCCGATGCCCCCACGGGCGAGTTCTCGCTGACCAAGATGTTCGACCGTGCCAACGAGCAGGAGCGGCTGTTCGGCCTTCGCCTCGACGGCGTCTGGATGCATGTCGGCACGCCCGATGCCGTGCACGCGGCGGAAGAGGCGTTTCTGGAGAGCGTGGCGTAGGGCTGCGCTATTGTCCCGGACGCGGTGCCAAGGCGGGCAAAGCGAAGCGTGCCCACCATCTAAGCTGAAACTCGCGGAAACATGGTGGGCGCGGCGCGTCGCACCTTTGCCCACCCTACCGCACCTGTATTGGTCCGGCGAACAGCGGGGACTATCTCCCTTCCGCCCATATCCATTTGAGTCCGCCTCCCTATATTGGCGCCTGATTCCCGAATCAGGCAGCTCATGCGCGTTTTCAGCGTTCCAGTCTCAGTTCCGTTTCTGCGCACCGTCGTCGCAAGCTTGCTCGACGGTCGGCTGGTCGATGGCTTTGAGGCGCGCAAGGAGCCGGCACGGCTGGCGGATGCCACGCTGTACCTGCCGACACGACGCGCCATGCGCGTCGTCCGCGAGATTTTCCTCGACGAGATGAAGGCGGACGCGGTCGTGCTGCCGCGCATCGTCGCGCTCGGCGACATCGACGAGGATGAGCTCGCATTCGCCGATGAGGGCGAACAGTTTTCCGGCGCAACGCCGCTCGATATTCCGCCGCGGCTCGGCGAGCTCGAACGGCGGCTGACACTGGCGCAGCTCGTCGCGGCTTGGGCCAAGGGCCCGGTGCTGTCTCCGCTGGTCGTCGGCGGCCCCGCCTCGACGCTGGCACTGGCGTCCGATCTCGCGCGGCTGATCGACGACATGGTCACGCGCGGCGTCGACTGGAGCGCGCTCGACGGCCTCGTGCCCGATATGCTCGATCGGTACTGGCAGCACTCGCTTGAATTTTTGCGCATCGCGCGCATCGCCTGGCCCGGTCATCTCGCCGAGATCAACCGGATCGAGCCCGCTGCCCGCCGCGACCTTCTGATCGATGCCGAAGCCAAGCGGCTGACCGCGCATCCCCATGGCCCCGTGATCGCGGCCGGTTCGACCGGCTCGATGCCGGCCACGGCAAGATTTCTCCACGCAGTCGCCTCGCTGCCGCATGGTGCCGTGGTGCTGCCCGGCCTCGACACCGATCTCGACGACGATGCCTGGCGCAGCATCGGCGGCGTCCGCGACTCGCTCGGCAAGTTCGCGGAGCATCCGGTCTCGAACCATCCGCAATACGCCATGCACGCGCTGCTGGATCGTTTTGGCATCAAGCGCAGCGACGTCGATATCCTCAAGCCTCCGGCGGAAGACGGCCGCGATCTGCTGGCGTCGGAATCGATGCGGCCGTCGGCCAAGACCGAGATCTGGCACGACCGGCTGAAGCAGCCGGATGTGGCCTTAAAGATCACCGGGGGCATGAAGAACCTCGCGGTTGTCGAAGCTCCCAATCCTGAAATGGAAGCGCTCGCCATCGCCATCGCGATGCGCGAGGCGCGGCACCTCGACAAATCCGCGGCGCTTGTCACGCCCGATCGCACGCTGGCGCGGCGCGTGATGGCCGCGCTGAGCCGATGGGATCTCGCATTCGATGATTCCGGCGGCGACGTCCTGATGGAAACCTCCGCCGGCGTCTTTGCGCGACTGACAGCGGAGGCGGCGACCAAGGGATTGGAGCCGCCGACGCTGCTCGCGATGCTGAAGCATCCGCTGTGCCGGCTCGGCCGGGCACCCGGTGCATGGAAGGCGGCGATCGAAGGCCTGGAGCTCGCTTTGTTGCGCGGAACGCGGCCGCCTGCGGGCACCGCCGGCCTGCTGCGCGAGTTCAATCGATTCCGCGAGGAGCTGGCCAAGCTGTGGCGCAGCGAAGTCTCCGCGTTGCACAAGGCCGAGCCGCGCGCACGTCTCAAGGCGGAAGACCTCGATCGCATTCAGGCGCTGATCGATGGCTTGCGACAAGCCTTGGCGCCGATCGAGAGTCTTGCGTCATCAAAGCCGCATGACTTCGCCGAGCTCGCGCATCGGCATCGCGAGATCATGATCGAGCTGTCGCGCGACGAGCAGGGCATCCCGCTGGCGTTCGAGGAGCGCGAAGGCCTCGCGCTCGCGAGCGCCTTCGACGATCTCCTGCGCGGCGGCACGACCAGCGGATTGATGGTCACGCTGCCCGACTACGCGGACGTGTTCCAGACGGCGTTCAGCGATCGCGCGGTGCGGCGGCGGGACAGGCCGGGCGCGCGGCTTCAGATCTACGGCCCGCTGGAATCGCGCCTGATGCAGGCCGACCGAATCATCGTTGGCGGGCTGATCGAGGGGGTCTGGCCGCCGGCTCCGCGCGTCGATCCCTGGCTGAGCCGGCCGATGCGGCACCAGCTCGGCCTTGATCTGCCGGAACGCCGGATCGGCCTCTCCGCGCACGATTTTGCGCAACTGCTCGGCGGCGACGAGGTCATCCTCACCCACTCCGCCAAGGCTGGCGGTGCTCCGGCGGTCGCCTCGCGCTTCCTGCACCGGCTAGAGGCCGTCGCGGGCGATGCGCACTGGAAGGCCGCGATTCGCGCGGGCGAGAAATACGTGCAGTTCGCAGCCGCGCTGGACCAGCCCGACGAGGTGAGGCCGATCAAGCAGCCCGAGCCGCGACCGCCGCGCGCGACCCGGCCGCTCAGGATGTCTGTGACTGGGATCGAGGACTGGCTGCGCGATCCCTAT
>NZ_JADPIT010000014.1:267926-292933 GCF_023073035.1 Bradyrhizobium sp. 62 | reverse complement strand
GACGCGCTCGATCCCGTCGACATGCCGCTGTCGGCCGCCGACCGCGGCTCGGCGATCCACGATGCGCTCGGGGAGTTCACGGAACGCTACGCCACGAATCTGCCCGACGATCCCGCGAGGGTGCTGCGCGCGATCGGCGAAAAATACTTCGCGCCGCTGATGGAGCGACCCGAGGCGCGGGCGCTGTGGTGGCCGCGCTTCCAGCGCATCGCGCGCTGGTTCGGCGAATGGGAAACGGCGCGGCGCGACGCGATCGAGGCGATCGCCGCGGAAACTCGCGGCGAGATTTCGATCCCGCTCGACCATGGGCGCAGCTTCCGTCTCTCCGCCCGCGCCGACCGCATCGAACGGCGCCAGGGCGGCGGATACGTCATCCTCGACTACAAGACCGGCCAGCCGCCGACCGGCAAGCAGGTCCGCATGGGCCTGTCGCCGCAGCTCACGCTGGAAGCCGCAATCCTGCGCGAGGGCGGTTTTCCCGACATCGACGCCGGCGCGTCCGTGAGCCAGCTCGTCTATGTTCGCCTGAGCGGCAACAATCCGCCGGGCGAAGAACGCATTCTCGAGCTCAAATATAGGCAAGGCGACGAGCCACAGCCGCCGGACACCGCGGCTGCCGAGGCCAGGGCCAAGCTCGAGGCGCTGATCCGCGCCTTCGAGGACGAGAACCAGCCCTACACCTCGTTGAACCTGCCGATGTGGACCAACCGCTACGGCGCCTATGACGATCTTGCCCGGATCAAGGAATGGTCCGCGGCCGGCGGATTGGGGATCGAGGAATGGTGAAGGCACCGCGCCCTATCCCGGATGAAGTGCGCGCGCGACAAGCGCGCGCATCGGATCCGACCGCCTCGGCTTTCGTGTCGGCCAATGCCGGCTCGGGCAAGACCCATGTGCTGGTGCAGCGGGTGATCCGCCTGCTGCTCGCGGGCGTGCCGCCGGAAAAGATTCTCTGCATCACCTTCACCAAGGCGGCCGCCGCCAACATGGCCGAGCGCGTGTTCACCACGCTCGGGCATTGGGTGACACTCGACGACACCGCACTCGATGCAGCGATTCGCGCGGTCGGCATCCCGCACCCCACTGCAAAATTGCGGCGCGACGCACGGAAGCTGTTCGCCTGTGCGTTGGAGACGCCGGGCGGGCTGAAGGTGCAGACCATCCACGCGCTGTGCACCCGCCTGCTCCAGCAGTTTCCGTTCGAGGCCAATGTCCCCGCGCGCTTCGCCGTGATCGACGAGCGCGACCAGACCGACATGATGGAACGCGCCAATCTGAAGGTGCTGCTGGAGGCCGCGCGCGACCCTGACAGCGTCACCGGCCGCGCGCTGCTGACCGCGATGGCGAGCGCCGCCGATGTCACCTTCAAGGAAGTGGTGCGCGAGGCTTGCCTGAGCCACGATCACTTCATGGCCTGGACCGATGAAGCCGGCAGCGCGGAGCTGGCTGCGGCGCAGATGGCGGCCGCGCTGGGCGTGGACGCGAGCGATCGGATTGAGGACGTCGAGACCGAGATTGTCGACGGTCCATTCCTGCCGCGATCGCGCTGGGATGACATCGCTTTTGCACTGGAGGACGGCAGCAAATCCGACAACGACCAGGCCTGCCGGCTTCGCGAGGCAAAGGTGTTTTCCGGCGGCGCGCAGGTCGATGCCTTTCTCAGCGTTTTCCTGACCGACGAAAAGCTGCCGCGCAAGGCGGTGCTGACCAAGAAGTTCTGCGACCACAACCCGTCCGTCGCCCGCCTGTTTGAGAACGAGGCGCAGCGCGTCAGTGGGTTGATCGAGAAGCGCCGTGCGGTGACCATGCGGGACCGCACCGCCGCCCTGCTGCATATCGCGACGGCGGCTGCCGCAAACTACCGCCGCGAAAAGCAGGAGCGCGGTCTGCTTGACTATGACGATCTCATCGACAAGACGCTCGCGATGCTCGACCGCGTTTCCTCCGGCTGGGTGCATTACAAGCTCGACCGCGGCGTCGATCACGTGCTGATCGACGAAGCCCAGGACACCAGTCCGCGGCAATGGGACATCGTCGCGCACATCATCTCGGAGTTCACCGCCGGCGAAGGTGCGCGCGAGGGCCTGAACCGCACTGTCTTCGCTGTCGGCGACGAGAAGCAGTCGATCTTCTCGTTTCAGGGGGCTCAGCCCCGAGAATTCGACGCGCGCCGGCGCGAGCTGCACCGCAAGTTCACGGCCGCCGGACTGAAATTCGATCCGGTCGCCTTCACCTATTCCTTCCGCTCTGGCGCTGCGATCCTGCATTCGGTCGACCACGTCTTCCGCGAGCCCGCGATCTACAAGAGTATCCATTCGCTCGAGACTGGTCATCCTCTGCACAATGCACTCGGTGATGCCGGTCCCAGCGTGATCGAGCTGTGGGACCTTGCGGAGGCCGACGACAGGCAGGAGATCGAGGGCTGGCGCGCGCCGTTCGACGGCGTCGCCGCCACCAGCCCCGAGGTGAAGCTCGCGCGCCGCATCCAGACCGAGATCAAGCGGCTGGTCGAAAGCGGCACGCTCACCGGGCACGAAGGCGAGCGCCGTCCCTTGCGCTATGGCGACATGCTGATCCTGGTGCGGCGGCGCGGCAATGCGTTCGACGCTGTGATCCAGGCGCTGAAGCACGCCAATGTTCCGGTCGCCGGCGCCGACCGGCTCAAGCTCACCGAGCACATTGGAATCATCGACCTGATGAATCTTGCGGACGCGCTGCTGCTGCCGCAGGACGATCTCGCGCTCGCGGTGGCGCTGAAGAGTCCGCTGTTCGGGCTCGACGACGACGATCTGTTCCAGTTGGCCTGGAATCGCAAGGGATCGCTGCGCCGCGCGCTTGGCGAGCATGCCGCGACAAGCGAAAAATTCACCGCAGCGTTGCGACGCCTCGAAGCGTGCGAAACCCGAGCCCGCGAGGAGACGCCGTTCGCCTTTTACGCCTGGCTGCTCGGGGGCGACGGCGGACGCGCGCGCATGCTGCGCCGGCTCGGCCATGAGGCCAATGACGCGCTCGACGAATTCCTGGAGCTGGCGCTGAATTACGAGCGCAAGGCGCCGGCCTCGCTGCAGGGTTTCATGGCCTGGCTGCGCTCGGCCGATACCGAGGTGAAGCGCGACATGGAGATCTCGCGCGACGAGGTGCGGGTGATGACCGTGCACGGCGCCAAGGGCCTGGAGGCCTCGGTCGTGTTCATGGTCGACACCACATCGTCGCCCGCGGATTCGCAGCGGCTGCGGCTGATCCAGGTCCCGCGCGGCAATGGCGGCGAGGTGGTGGTCTGGGCCGGACGCAAGGCGGACGATCCCAAGCCCGTCGCCGACGCCCGCAAGGCGATGCTCGAGGAGACCGAGGACGAATATCGCCGCCTGCTCTACGTTGCGATGACGCGCGCCGCCGACCGGCTCATCGTCGGCGGCTGCATGCCCGGCAACATGAAGACGGTCCGCAAGCTGAGCTGGTACGATCTGGTCGACACCGGGCTCGCCGGCTCGGGCCTGGCGAAAGAGACGATCGAGACGCCGCTGGGAAAGGTGACGCGCTTCTCCCGACCGGAGGATGTCGTGGCGCTGGGCACGCCCGCGGCGTCCTTGGACCAGGGGACCGCGCTTCCGGACTGGCTGCGGACACGGGCACCGCGCGAGACCATCGACGACGATCCGGTGCGCCCCTCCGGCCAGCCGTCCGGGGACGGCCGCGCCGTGCTGTCGGGCGAATCAGTGCAGTCCCGCGCGCTCGCGCTGCAACGCGGCACGCTGGTGCATCGGCTGCTGCAATCGCTCCCCGACATCGCCACTGAGCGCCGGCGCGAGGCCGCGCTCGGCTTCATGGCGCGCAATGCCGCGGACTGGGCGGAGGCTGACCGCGCCGCGCTGGCCGACAAGGTGCTCGCCTTGATCGCCGAGCCGCGGTTTGCGCCGGTGTTTGCCGCCGGCAGCCGGGCGGAGGTCGCGATCGTCGGCCGGCTGGAACGGCCGGGCCACGCCCCGGCACTGGTGTCCGGCCAGATCGACCGGCTGGTCGTTCGGCCGGATGAGGTCCTGATCGCCGATTTCAAGACCAATCAGTCGGCTCCCAAGAGCGCCGCCGCAGCGCCCGCCGCCTATGTCCGGCAGCTTGCGCTGTACCGGGCGGTGCTTTCGAAGCTTTATCCCCAAAAGCCGGTCCGCGCCGTCCTGCTCTGGACCGAGGCCCTTGAATATATGGAGATTTCGGCTCCCGCGCTGGACGCGGCGCTGGCATCTCTTCATCTCGGTGTGAGCGTCCTTGACCCGGCAAGGAGCCATTCATAGGTTGACGCCATGATCTCGGGCGCGATTCCCGTCGCGCCCTTCTCTCAGGTACGAGGTACTCCCATGGCCGTTGGTAAGGTTTCTGACACCGATTTCGAAGCCGAAGTGCTCAAGGCAAACGGCCCCGTGGTCGTCGATTTCTGGGCCGAGTGGTGCGGCCCCTGCCGCATGATCGCACCCGCGCTCGACGAGATCGCCGGCGCGATGGGCGACAAGGTCAAGATCGTGAAGCTCAACGTCGACGAGAGCCCGAAGACCGCGTCGAAATATGGCGTGATGTCGATCCCGACCCTGATGATCTTCAAGGGCGGCGAGATGGCCTCTCGTCAGGTCGGCGCTGCGCCGAAGGCGAAGCTGCAGCAGTGGATCACCTCCGCGGTCTGATCCGCGCCTGCACGAAATTATTTTTGGAAACGGCCGGCGAAAGCCGGCCGTTTTGCGTTGATGGGACAGTTCCAGCGTAAGACGAGTCCTGCCTGTGCCTTCCCCTGCAAGACGCGCGCGAAAATCGACATCTCTCGTGGCGATGGAGGCGCGCTCGGTCGATGCGATCCCGCGCGGCAAGGAGTGGCAATACGAGCCGAAATGGGATGGCTTCCGCTGCCTGCTGTCGCGCAACGGCGGCAGCATTGACCTGCGCTCGAAATCCGGCGAAGACCTCGCGCGCTATTTCCCCGAGATCGTCGCCGCAGCGCTGAAGCTGAAGGCGGATCGCTTCACGCTCGACGGCGAGATCGTCGTGCCGCATGGCAAGCGGTTTTCCTTCGACGCGCTGCTGCAACGCATTCACCCTGCGGCGAGCCGTGTGAAGAAGCTCTCGGAGGAAACGCCAGCGCTGTATCTCGGCTTCGATCTGCTTGCGACGACCAGGGAGAAACAGCTTGCCGAGCAGCCGCTGAGCGAACGGCGGCCGGCGCTGGAAGCGTTTGCCAAAGCCAATCTGAAAGGCAGCATCTTCCGCCTCTCACCGGCGACGACGAGCTACGCCATTGCGAAAAAGTGGCTGGCGCAATCCGGTGGCGGCTCGGACGGCGTCATCGCCAAGCGCGTCGACCTGCCCTACCAGGCGGGAAATCGCGACGGCATGCAGAAGATCAAGAAATTCCGCAGCGCCGATTGCGTGGTCGGCGGCTTCCGCTATGCCACCAACAAGATCGCCGGCCGCAAGGTGGTCGGGTCGCTGCTGCTCGGACTCTATGACGACGGAGGTCTCCTGCACCATGTCGGTTTCACCTCGGCAATCAAGGCGACGGAAAAGCCTGACCTGACCGATCGGTTAGAGGCGCTGATCGGCGAGCCGGGCTTCACCGGCAACGCGCCGGGCGGGCCGAGCCGCTGGTCCACCGAGCGGTCTGCGAAGTGGTGTCCGCTCAAGCCGAAGCTCGTGATCGAGGTCTGCTACGACCATTTCAGCGGCGACCGCTTTCGCCACGGTACCTCGATCCTGCGCTGGCGCCCCGACAAGGCCCCGCGGCAATGCAGCTTCGAGCAGCTGAAGCAGAAGGTGGTGGACCCGATAAAGCTGTTGAAACAGCTGTAGCCCAGATGGAGCGGCAACTATCCGAGCCATCCCGTCGCCAGCGCGTTCGCCAACTCCGGCTGGCCGTTGCGGCGAGCGAGCGCGGCCATCATCTCGTGATCGTAGACGACATGGCGGAACGTGACCTGCCAGGCGCCATCGGTTAGCTCGAGAATCGCATAGCGCGCGTGCGGTGTGCCGGCCTCGACGACATGCGGGAAAGGATGTTTGTCACGAAAACCTGGGCCGCCGACGCTGCCGGGATTGACGATCAGCCTTCCGTCCCGAAGTCGTACGGCACGGGCGAGATGGGTGTGGGCGCACAGGATCAGCGATTGCGCGATACCTTGCGCAAACTCTTCGATGCGATCGAGCGGCGACAGCGCCATCGCGCCGTCGGGATGCACGGTATCGAGCCAATAGACTTCGTCGCTGTCGGGCGTCGCGTGGCAGAGGAACACCTGCTCGCGAAACACGCGCGTCGCCGGTTGCGCGCGCAGCCAGTCGAGTTGCGCGGCATCGAGCGCGGCATGGGCCGGGCGATCCCACGAGCCCATCTTCTCCGGAGGACGGTCGAGCAGATAGCGATCGTGATTGCCGAGCACGTGCACCGCGTCGAGCTTCATCAGAATCTCGATCGTGCGGCGCGCATCGAGCGGGCCGCTGAGCATATCGCCGAGATTGACGATGTCGGAGACGCCCTGCGCGCGGATGTCGGCGAGCACAGCTTCCAGCGCGAGGTAGTTTCCGTGGACGTCGGCAATCGCGGCAAAACGCATGGGTCTTCCTGTAGCCCGGATGGAGCGAAGACTATAAAGGAGGCGTGCCGTTGATGGCGAGCACGTGGCCGGCGAGATAGAGCGAGCCGGTGATCAGGATGCGCGGCGGCACTTCGTAGGCGAGCTTCGCCAAGGCGCGCAGTGCGGCCTCGACGCCGGGCGCGGGCTCGACGCGCATGCCGAGGCTGCGGGCGGCATCCGTGAGCCGGTCGACCGGCATGGCATTGTCGGTGTCAGGAATCGGCACCGCGATGATGTGGCGGGTCAGACCGGCGAAATTGGCGAGAAAGGCTTGCGCGTCCTTGTTGGCCATCATGCCGGCGATCACGACCAGCGGCCGCGACACCCGCTCTTCGAGATCGCCAAGCGCGGCCGCCGCGACGCGTCCGCCCTCCGCATTGTGGCCGCCGTCGAGCCAGATCTCCGATCCCTGAGGGCCGAGAGCGAGCAGCTCGCCCGACGCGATGCGCTGCATCCGTGCCGGCCATTCCGCGCCGACGATCCCGGCCTCGAATGCCGCCTGGCTGATCTTGAAGGCGTTGGTGGCCCGCAGCGTCGCGATCGCGAGGCCGGCATTGTCGAACTGGTGGCGGCCGAACAGACGCGGCGCCGTGAGATCCATCAGGCCGCGCTCGTCGGAATAGACCAGCCGCCCGTTTTCGACGTTGACGTGCCAGCTCTCGCCCGCGGCAAACAATGGGGCGCGCATGCGCTTGGCCTGCGCCTCGATCACGGCCATCGCCTCAGCCGACTGCTCCGCGCAAACCACAGGCACGCCGCGCTTGATGATCGCGGCCTTTTCGCCCGCGATCGACGTCAAGGTGTCGCCCAGAAAATCCAAGTGGTCCATGCTGACAGGCGTGATCACGCAGGCTGCCGGCGCGTCGACGACGTTGGTGGAATCGAGCCGGCCACCAAGGCCGACCTCCAGCAGAACCACATCGGCGGGGTTCTGCGCGAACAGGTGAAACGCCGCCGCCGTCTTGAGCTCGAACACGGTGGCCGGCTCGCCGGCATTGACACGCTCGACCTGTTCCAGCGCCGCGCGCAATTCGTCGTCGCCGACCAGCACACCGCCACCGACGCGGCCGAGCCGGAAACATTCGTTGATGCGAACGAGATAGGGCGACGTGTAGGCGTGGACGCGCAGGCCGGCGGCCTCCAGCGTCGCGCGCAGATAAGCGAGCGTCGAGCCCTTGCCGTTGGTACCGGCGATGTGGATCACCGGCGGCAGCTTGCGCTCGGGATGACCGAGCCGGTCGAGCAGGCGGTGCATCCGCTCCAGCCCGAGATCGATGCGTTTCTGGTGCAGGGCCGACAGCCGCCCGATCAATTCGTCGAGCGGCGGCTTTGCGCGGTCGGAGGAAGCGTTCACGCGTGCGGCGCGGCCGGCGCCGTTTCGGGAGCCGATACGATCTGCGCCGGACTGACGACCGGCTGCACCGGCTTTGACGCGGTCTCAAGCGCCGGCGCCCTGGTCAACAGTCGGCAGAGCCGCGCCAGGGTCGGACGCAATTCGTGGCGGTGCACGACCATGTCGATCATGCCGTGCTCCTTGAGGTATTCGGCGCGCTGAAAACCCTCGGGGAGCTTTTCGCGAATGGTCTGCTCGATCACGCGCGCGCCGGCAAAACCGATCAGCGCGCCCGGTTCGGCGATCTGCACGTCGCCGAGCATCGCATAGGATGCGGTGACCCCGCCGGTGGTCGGATTGGTCAGCACGACGATGTAAGGCTGTTTTGCTTCACGCAGCATCTGCACCGCGACCGTGGTGCGCGGCATCTGCATCAGCGACAGGATGCCTTCCTGCATGCGCGCGCCACCACTGGCGGCGAACACGATGAAGGGCGACTTCTTCTCGACCGCGAGCTCGAGCCCGCGCACGATGGCTTCGCCCGCGGCCATGCCGAGCGAGCCGCCCATGAAGTCGAAATCCTGCACGGCGACGACGACGGCGGCACCTTCGAGCTTGCCGTAGCCGACCTTGATCGCGTCGTTCAGATTGGTCCGCGCGCGGGCATCCTTGATGCGATCGACGTACTTCTTCTCGTCACGGAACTTGAGCGGATCGGGCGTGACGTCAGGCAGCGCGACGTCGTACCAGGTCTCGTTGTCGAAAATCGACTTCAGACGCGCCACCGCATTCATGCGCATATGATAGTTCGAGCCGGGAATGACGAACTGGTT
Organism: Bradyrhizobium sp. 62; assembly: GCF_023073035.1. Classification (NCBI taxonomy): domain Bacteria; kingdom Pseudomonadati; phylum Pseudomonadota; class Alphaproteobacteria; order Hyphomicrobiales; family Nitrobacteraceae; genus Bradyrhizobium; species Bradyrhizobium sp. 62. The sequence continues at coordinate 284,159 of NZ_JADPIT010000014.1, read as the reverse complement.
GGCTTCGACGTCCTTGTAGAACACGAGCTGTCCGGAATCCGGGCACTTGATCCACAGATTCTCCGGCGTCTCCCGCCGCAGCATGTTGCGGATCTTCGGCCGGACCACGTTGGTAAGCCAGTTCATGGTTTGCTCCGATGTGCGATCCCGCCTGGGGACCACCTGAAGGGATATATGGCGGCCGGGACCCGGCCCGGCAAGCCGCCGTATCGTCCGCCTTGCTCGTCGGACTTGCTCGTCGGATTTGGCAGCGGAATTATGGCCTATTCCGCCGCCTGTTGCGCGCCTTTGACGCCCTGGGCCAGTGCCGCCGTCAGCTCGGCGACGGCGTTGACGGTTTTGCCGGTGGCGCGCCCGTCCGCATCGAGGCTGTTCTTGAGGGCGTCGACCAGTGCGGTGCCGACCACGGCGCCATTGGCATGCGAGGCAATCGCGCGGGCGGTCTCCGGTGTACGGATGCCAAAGCCGACGCAGACCGGCAGTTTTGTGTGCCGCTTGATACGGGCAACTGCCTCGCCGACGGCCGTGGAGTCCGCGGCCGCAGCGCCGGTGATGCCGGTGATAGAGACATAGTAGACGAAGCCTGAAGTGTTGGCGAGCACCGCCGGCAGACGCTTGTCGTCGGTCGTTGGCGTTGCAAGCCGAATGAAGTTGAGGCCGGCCTTCATCGCGGGCAGGCAGAGCTCGTCGTCCTCTTCCGGCGGCAGGTCGACGATGATGAGGCCGTCGATGCCGGCACTCTTCGCATCGGCCAGGAATTTGTCGACGCCATAGATGTAGATCGGGTTGTAGTAGCCCATCAGCACGATGGGTGTGGTGTTGTCGTCCTTGCGGAGGCCGCGCACGAGATCGAGCGTCTTCTTCAGCGTCATGCCGGCCTTGAGCGCGCGCAGGCCTGCCGCCTGGATCGACGGACCGTCGGCCATCGGATCGGTGAAAGGCATGCCGAGCTCGATCACATCGGCGCCCGCTTTCGGTAGCGCCTTGATGATCTCGAGCGAGGTCGCCGGATCGGGATCGCCGGCCATCACGAAAGTGACAAAGGCCGCGCGGCCGGCTTTCTTCAGCTCGGCGAAACGGGTGTCGATACGCGTGGTCACTTGCTCTTGCCCCTCAGGATCTCGCCGACCTGCGGGACGTCCTTGTCGCCGCGGCCGGAGAGGTTGACGACCATCAGGTGATCTTTTGTCCGCTTCGGCGCGAGCTCCATCACCTTGGCGATGGCATGTGCCGGCTCGAGCGCGGGGATGATGCCTTCCAGCTTTGACAGCAACTGGAACGCTGCGAGCGCCTCGTCGTCGGTCGCGGAGAGATAGTTCACGCGGCCGATCTCGTGCAGCCAGGAGTGCTCGGGGCCGATGCCGGGATAGTCGAGGCCGGCGGAGATCGAATGCGCGTCCTGGATCTGGCCGTCCGCATCCATCAGCAGATAAGTGCGGTTGCCGTGCAGCACGCCGGGACGGCCGCCCGCGATCGATGCCGCATGCAGTTGCGTCAGTCCGTGGCCCGCAGCTTCGACGCCGAAGATCTCGACGGTGGAATCGTCGAGGAACGGATGGAACAGGCCCATGGCGTTGGAGCCGCCGCCGATGCAGGCGACCAGCGAATCCGGCAGCCGGCCTTCAATCTCCTGCATCTGCGCCTTGGTCTCGTTGCCGATGATCGACTGGAAGTCGCGCACCAGCGTCGGATAGGGATGCGGACCCGCGACCGTCCCGATGCAGTAGAAGGTGTTGTGCACATTGGTGACCCAGTCGCGCAGCGCCTCGTTCATGGCGTCCTTCAGCGTGCGCGTGCCCGACTGCACTGGAATGACCGTTGCGCCCAGCATCTCCATCCGGATGACGTTGGGCTGCTGCCGCTCGACGTCGACGGCGCCCATATAGACGATGCATTCCAGGCCGAAGCGCGCACACAGCGTCGCGGTGGCGACACCGTGCTGGCCGGCGCCGGTCTCGGCGATGATGCGCTTCTTGCCCATGCGTCGCGCCAGCATGATCTGGCCGAGCACGTTGTTCACCTTGTGCGAGCCGGTGTGGTTGAGCTCTTCGCGCTTGAGGTAGATTTTCGCGCCGCCGAGATGCTCGGTCAGACGCTCGGCGAAATAGAGCGGCGAGGGCCGGCCGACATAATTCTTGAGATAGCCGTTCATCTCGGTCTGGAAGGCCGGGTCGGCCTTGGCCTCGGTGTAGGCTTTCTCCAGATCGAGGATCAGCGGCATCAGGGTTTCGGCAACGAAGCGTCCGCCGAAAATGCCAAAATGGCCGCGCTCGTCGGGGCCGCTGCGATAGGAATTGGGTTTTACAACATTCATCGGACGCTCAACTCTTGACTTGCATCTTGGCTTGCGCGCGCGGCGCGAATGAAGGCCTTGATCATCTCGGGGTCTTTCACGCCTGGGGCGCTCTCGACACCGGAGGAGACGTCGACGCCACCGGCCCGGGTGACGCGAACGGCTTCGGCGACGTTGTCGGCGCTGAGGCCGCCCGAGACCATATACGGCACCGCGAGCTCCAGGTTTCCGAGCAGATGCCAATCAAACGGTGCACCGAGGCCGCCCGGCCGCGTTGCGTCCTTCGGTGCGCGCGCATCGAACAGGATGCGTTCGGCAACCTCTGCGTAACCGGGCAGCACGGCGAGATCGGCTGATGTTGCGACCGGCACGACCTTCATCACCGGACGACCGAACCGTTGCCTGATGTCGCGCAGCCGGGCCACGCTCTCCGTGCCATGAAGCTGGAACATGTCCGGCGACAGCGCGTCCATGATGTTGTCGAGCGTGGCATCGTCGGCATCGACGGTGAGCGCGACCTTGAGCGCGCGCCGCTTCACCTGCCGGCCGAGCTCCCGGCCGGCTTCCAGCGACAAATGTCGCGGCGACGGCGGGAAGAACACGAAACCCACCATGTCGGCACCCGCCTCGAGCGCCGTTTCGAGCGTCTCGGGCGTGGACAGGCCGCAGATTTTGACGAGCAAGGACATGTTCTCGACGGATATGGGCTCAAAGCAAATGGAGGCCGCAGGTCCGCGGCCGGAAAACGGGCTTTTCGGTTGCGGCCGCTTCTACAACGTCGCGCGCTGCTTGTCTCGCCCGACGGACCCGTAAAGCCCCACCCCGGAGGGAACGGGGAGGCGCTGGGACTCAGGCCTTGCTGCGGCAGACTGGGCCCGCAGATCGGCCAGCTCGCCTCGCGCGGCCCGCGCATCCGCGTCATGCCGGCGCGCAGCACGCCGCCAGTGCCGCTGGCCCAACCAGACGGCACAACCACCCGCGACCACCCCGAGCGCAGCCACCACGATCAGGAGCAGGAACAGCGGCAGCGTGACCGAGAATGACGGGTCGTTGGACACGAAGGGATCGAACGAGACCGTGACGAAATGCCGGTTGGCGACGGCAAAGACCATCAGGATCAGGCCCAGCGGAATCACGACCAGCGCGGTCAGGAATTTTCGCATCTCGGCTCGCTCGCCTTGAATCAAGGTTGCGGCCGCATCGCTGGCGACCGCGGGAAACCCTGAGGTGGACCTCAGTCTGGCGCGCCTGGATCCGGATGGTCGCGATTCAGCCGTTCGCGCATTTCCTTGCCGGTCTTGAAGAACGGAACGCTCTTCTGATCGACAGGCACATGGGCGCCGGTGCGCGGATTGCGCCCTGCGCGTGCAGGGCGATGCTTGACCGAGAAGGCACCGAAGCCGCGCAACTCGACGCGGTCACCGCGCGCGAGAGCCGCTACGATCTCTTCGAGAATCGCATTCACAATGTTCTCGACATCCCGCTGGTACAGATGCGGGTTGTGCTCGGCGATACGCTGAACAAGTTCGGATTTGATCATCGAGAGATAGGACCCGGGAGCGTGCGGACGACCATTTCCGTGAAAATACCGTGATCTGTCAAGACGCTAAATGAAGGTTGAGCGTCGTGAAAATACGTGACAAATGCCGAAAAAGCAGGCTGGCCCTGCACGCGCCGAACGGGAAAAACCTCTGGGGCTCGCCCGGTTCCGGTCAGTTCGACGCCGCCGGCTGCCACAAGGCGAGCATTCCATCCATTCCGAGCCGATCAACCGCCTGCACGACGCCGGTTTGCGCGATTTGATGCGCAATCGAGCCTAAACCCAGTGCTTCCAGCGTCACTGCGGCCGCCGTCTTGAGGAACGGCAGATCGCTGAAGCGCGGCTGCAGCTTGTAATCGCGCACGGAGAGCCCCTTCTTGACGCCCTTCTGCTCGACCAGCCAGGTCACCGCGGTCTTCTCGTCGCCGATCTGATCGATCAGCTTGAGATCGATGGCCTGGCGTCCGGTGAAGACACGGCCATCAACCACTTTCTCGAGCTGCGTGTCATCCATGCCACGCCGCTCCTTCACCAATCCCTTGAACCAGGCATAGGAATCCTTCACCAGCGCATCGAGCGCCGCCCGTGCCTCGGGGCTGGTCGGCTCGAAACCGTTGGGCGCGGCCTTCAGCGGCGTGGATTTTACCTCCTCCACCTTGACGCCGACGGTCTTCAACAGCTCCGAGACGTTCGGGAATTGGAACAGCACGCCGATCGAGCCGACCAGCGAGCTCTGCTGGGCGATGATGTGATCGCTCGCGATCGCGGTGATGTAGCCGCCGGAGGCGGCGAGGCCTTCGACGACCACGACGAGCGGCTTCTTTGCCTTCAGCCGTACCAGCGAATCATAGAGCTGCTCGGAGCCGGCGGTGGTGCCGCCCGGCGAATTGACGTGAACGATGACGGCGGCAGCCTGCGAATTCTCCAGCCGTTCCAGCGCCTGCGTGCGATCGGAATCGCTGCGGATCAGGCCGTCGATCTGGACCCGCGCGATCGAGCCGGCGGACGCGAACGTGCCGCGCGCACCCGGCGTCGCGACCAGCGCGAAACCTGCGATCGCCGCGACCGCGATCAGCGCGGCCAATACGCGCCAGAACGTCAGCTTGCGGCGGATCCTGCGGCGATCGACGATGATGTCCGAATCGAGCGACATCTCAATATCTCCAAATGAAAGGCCAAGCGCGTTGTGCCGTCGCAGCGTCAGCATTGGCTTATCTGGATACATCAATTGCGGCGCAATTAGAAGAAAACAAGGCCGGCTGCGGCATGGGCCACGACGTAGCGACACACTCAGTGTCGTCCCGGCGAAGGCCGGGACCCATAACCACAGGGAGTAGTTCGGCGAAGACCCGTGGCCTCGGCACTCCTACCGCCCATCATCGATAGGTCACGCGGTATGAGTCCCGGCCTTCGCCGGGACGACAAAAAAGCCCCGGCTTGCGCCGGGGCTTTGATGCAGAGAAACCTGCGTTTCGCTTACTTGGTGTCGCGGTTCTTGAGCGCGGTGCCGAGGATGTCGCCGAGCGTCGCCCCCGAATCGGAGGAGCCGTACTGCGCGATGGCTTCCTTCTCTTCGGCGACTTCGAGCGCCTTGATCGACACCTGGACCTTGCGGGCCTTCTTGTCGAACTGGATCACGCGGGCATCGACCTTCTCGCCGACGGCGAAGCGTTCGGCGCGCTGATCGTTGCGGTCACGAGCGAGCTCCGAGCGCTTCACGAAAGTGGTGAAGTCGGTACCGGTGATCTTCACCTCGATGCCGCTCTCCTTCACTTCGATCACTTCGCAGGTCACGACCGCGCCCTTCTTGACATCGCCCGGCTCGGCGAAGGGGTCGCCTTCGAGCTGCTTGATGCCGAGCGAAATACGCTCCTTCTCGACGTCCACATCGAGCACCACGGCCTTCACCATGTCGCCCTTCTTGTAGTTGTCGATCACCTGCTCGCCCGGCTGCTTCCAGTCGAGGTCGGAGAGATGGACCATGCCGTCGACGTCGCCCTCGAGGCCCAGGAACAGACCGAACTCGGTCTTGTTCTTGACTTCGCCCTCGACCGTCGAACCGGTCGGGTGACCTTCGACGAAGACCTCCCACGGGTTGCGCATGGTCTGCTTGAGGCCGAGCGAGATGCGGCGCTTGACGGAATCCACTTCCAGCACCTGCACTTCGACTTCCTGCGAGGTCGAAACGATCTTGCCGGGGTGCATGTTCTTCTTGGTCCACGACATCTCGGAGACGTGGATCAGGCCTTCGATGCCCGGCTCGAGCTCGACGAACGCGCCGTAGTCGGTGATGTTGGTGACGCGACCGGTGAAGCGGGCACCCAGCGGGTACTTGGCTTCGATGCCCTGCCACGGATCGTCCAACAGCTGCTTCATGCCCAGCGAGATGCGGTGCGTCTCGTGGTTGATCTTGATGATCTTGACCTTCACGGTCTGGCCGATCGAGAGCACTTCGGTCGGATGGTTGACGCGGCGCCACGCGATATCGGTGACGTGCAGCAGACCGTCGATGCCGCCGAGATCAACGAACGCACCGTAATCGGTGATGTTCTTGACCACGCCGTCGATGACCTGACCCTCTTCGAGGTTCTGCACCAGCTCCTGACGCTGCTCGGCGCGAGTCTCTTCGAGAACCGTGCGGCGCGACACGACGATGTTGCCGCGGCGACGGTCCATCTTGAGGATCTGGAACGGCTGCGAGTTGTTCATCAGCGGCGCAACGTCGCGGATCGGACGGATGTCGACCTGCGAACGCGGCAGGAAGGCCACGGCACCGTCGAGGTCGACAGTGAAGCCGCCCTTGACCTGGTTGAAGATAACGCCGTTGACCTTCTCGTTGTTCTGGAAGGCCTTCTCGAGCTTGCCCCAGCTCTCTTCGCGGCGCGCCTTGTCGCGCGACAGCACGGCTTCGCCGAGAGCGTTCTCGATCCGATCGAGGAACACTTCAACCTCGTCGCCGACCTTGAGCTCGCTGTCGCGGCCGGGGCCGGAAAATTCGCGCAGGGCAACGCGGCCCTCGGTCTTCAGGCCGACGTCGATGACGGCCATGTCCTTTTCGATTGCAACAACCTTGCCCTTGATGACTGAGCTTTCCTGCAGGTTGCCGCCTGCGAAGGACTCGTCGAGCATCGCGGCGAAATCGTCGCGCGACGGGCTATAGGTATCAGCAGAAGTCGAAGCCATTTGTTCTCCAGTTGCGGATGTCATGCCGGCCGTTGGGTTCTTGGGCGCACCGTACGCGCAGTGTCGGAAGGTCCGCAGAACCTTCGAGCGACCGCTCGCTGCTCCGACCTGGAGGGCGGAACAGCGGAAGCGGGCCGGCTGAGGCCCGCGCATTCGATACGTGGAAATCTTTTGTCCGGAACCTGGATCGCGTCGGCCCCAAGCAGGGACCGAGAGTATCGACCTCAAAGAGCGGGAGCGGGCGCTTCCTCCAATGACGGCAGCGGCTTAACCCCGCGACCGGCCCGCTCGGACGGCCTCGATAATGTCGATGGCGGCCCGGACGCCGCCTTCTATATCCAGTTGGGAGTTATCTAGCAAGTAAGCATCCGCGGCCGGCTTCAGGGGCGCGATCGCCCGGTTTTTGTCGCGTTCGTCGCGCTGGATGATGTCGGCGAGCACGGCCGCCTCGTCGGCCTCCTCGCCCCGCGCCTTGGCCTCCATGGTCCGGCGGCGGGCGCGGACCTTGGGGTCGGCCACGACGAAGATCTTCACGTCGGCATGGGGGCAGATCACGGTTCCAATATCCCGACCGTCGAGCACGGCGCCGGGCGGATCGGCGGCGAATTGCCGCTGAAAGCTGACCAGGGCCTCGCGCACCCTTGGGATCGCCGAGACGATGGAGGCGCCCTCGCCGGCCTTCTGGGTCTTCAAGGCGGGATTGCCGAACTTCTCGGGATCGAGTTCCAACGCCGCAGCGACCGCAGCTGCCTCGTCCCGGAGATCATGCCCGGACTGCATCAGGGAATAGGCCACCGCGCGATAGATAACGCCGGTATCAAGGTGACGGTAGCCGTAATGGTGGGCAAGACGCTTGCCGAGCGTGCCCTTGCCCGACGCCGCGGGTCCGTCGATGGCGATGATCATGAAAACTCGGCCCCAAGCGAACGCATCATCGGGATGAAATCCGGAAAACTGGTGGCGATGAAGGCGGTGTCATCGACGGTCACCGGCTGGTCCGACGCGCAGCCCATCACCAGCGCGGACATCGCGATGCGATGGTCCATGTGGGTGGCCACGACGCCGCCGCCGGGAACGTGGCCGCGGCCTTCGACGATCAAATCGTCGCCGGAGACCTCGACCTTGACGCCGTTGACGCGGAGCATGGCGGCGGTGGCTTCGAGACGGTCGGATTCCTTGACGCGGAGCTCCTGGAGGCCGCGCATGATGGTCGTGCCCTCGGCGAAGGCGGCCGCCACCGCCAGCACCAGATATTCGTCGATCATCGACGGTGCGCGCTCCGGCGGCACCTCGACACCGCGCAATTTCGAGGCGCGTACGCGCAGCTTTGCCATCGGCTCGCCGGCGTCGCCGCGAACTTCACTTTCCTCGATCGAGGCACCCATTTCGCGCAGCGTGGTGAAAAGACCGGTGCGCAGCGGATTGGTCATGACATCAGACAGGACGAGGTCGGAACCTTCGACGATCAGCGCAGCAACGATGGGGAACGCCGCCGACGAGGGATCGGCGGGCACGACGACATTGGCCCCATGCAGCTCAGGCTGCCCCACGAGCGTGATACGGCGGCCGTGCTGACCTTCCTGCACCGAGCTGATCTCGGCGCCGAAATGCTTGAGCATCAGCTCGGTGTGGTCGCGACTCGCCTCGGTCTCGATGACCGTGGTGATGCCGGGCGCGGCCAGGCCCGCGAGCAGCACGGCGGATTTGATCTGGGCCGAGGCGACTGGGGTCTTGTAGGTGATCGGCAGCGGATCGCGCGCACCCTGGACGGTCAGCGGCAGGCGGCCGCCCTCGCCGCCGGAGACGACCTTCGCACCCATCTTTTCCAGCGGGTCCAGAATCCGGCGCATGGGCCGGGTGCGCAGCGAGGCATCGCCGTCGAAAATCGCAGAGATCGGGCAGCCCGCGACGGCGCCCATGACGAGCCGGCAGCCGGTGCCGGAGTTGCCGAAATCCAGCGGCACTTTGGGCTCCGCGAAGCCCGCGACACCCACGCCGTTCACCTTCCAGGCGAAATCGCCTGTGCGCTCGACCCTGGCGCCAAGCGCCTGCATGGATTTGGCGGTGTTAAGCACGTCCTCGCCCTCGAGGAGGCCCGAAATCCGCGTCTCTCCGACCGCGAGCGCGCCGAGGATGAGGGCACGGTGGGAGATCGACTTGTCTCCGGGCACCCGTACTTTCCCGGTCAGGGGGCCGCTGGCGCGCGACTGGAGCGGCGTCGGCTTGTCGGAATCGGTCAACTTTGTGTCCTTGGATAGGCCCGAAACGTCCCTGCGGGACTCGCGGGGCAGGTACCACATGGCCTCCCCGCCGTCACGGGCATGTCGTTCTCCCGCAATGCGCTATTGACAGCGGGCCGCCAACTAGCCAAGTGAAGCACCGCTTTTCAGACATTTCCAGGATTCCTCTGCCGTGGCCAAGTCCGAACTCGGAACTAAACGTATTTGCCCGACCACGGGCAAAAAGTTCTATGACCTCAACAAGAATCCGGTGATCTCGCCCTATACCGGTGAAGTCGTGCCGATCGCGCCCATCGCGCCGGCTCGCGCACCCCGCGGCGCCGAAGCCCGCCACGCTGCCGCTGCCGCCGACGCCACGCCGGAGCCGGCGGAGGTCGAGGAGGTCTCGCTCGAGGAGGCCGATGCGGAGGAGAACACCGGCAAGGTCAAGGCCGTCGTGCCCGAATCCGAGGACGACATCGAAGTCGATGAGACCATCGAGGACGATGACGACGACGATTCGACCTTTATCGCCGACGACGAAGAAGGCGATGAGGACGTGACCGACATCATTGGTGATGTCGGCGGTGACGAAGAGACTTGAGATAATTCCAGAACTGTGGTTCTGGGTCTTTCCCGACGCGTCGCCCAAGGCGCGTCGGACGGTTAAGGGGCCATAGCTCAGCTGGGAGAGCGCGTCGTTCGCAATGACGAGGTCGGCGGTTCGATCCCGCCTGGCTCCACCACGCTTCGCCCTTCAGGCTACGCGTGGCGCAGCCGCGCACAGCCTGAAGGGCGAAGCGTGGTGTCCGGCGAAGCCCGAAGGGCGAAGACGGACTGGTGAGATTCCGACACAGCGGCTGCCCAGGCGATAATCGTCAATGTGGTACGTCTACATCCTCCGCAGCATCGAATGTCCTGAGCAGGAATACGTTGGGGCTACGGAAGATCTGAAGCGCCGGATTCCAGAGCACAATGCTGGCAAATCCACCCACACCGCCAAGTTCAAGCCTTGGAAGCTGATCTGGTACTGCGCTTTCCCTGACAAGTACAAAGCGCTCGCTTTTGAAGCGTACCTGAAGTCTCACTCCGGCCGGGCCTTCACAAAGAAGCGGCTGTCCTAAGCACGCACTTCTAACCCCTACCCCCCAATCACCGCATTCAACCGATCGCGCAGCGCCACGATCTCGTCCTTCATCGCGACCAGTTCCGAGACCGAGCAGTCCGTCGCCGCCAGGATCGATTGCGGCACGGCGCGCGCCTTGTCCTTCAAGGCGTGGCCCTGCGGCGTCAACGCGATCAGCACCTGACGTTCGTCCTCGCTCGAGCGCGTGCGCTTGACGAGATGGGCCGCCTCGAGCCGCTTGAGCAGCGGCGTCAGCGTGCCCGAATCCAGGTGCAGCTTTTCGCCGATGCTCTTCACCGGCACGTCGTCGCGCTCCCACAGCACCAGCATCACCAGGTATTGCGGATAGGTCAGGCCGAGCCGGTCCAGCAGCGGCTTGTAGACGCGGTTGAAGGCATGCGCGGCCGAATAGACCGCGAAGCAGATCTGGTTATCGAGGCGAAGCGGCGCGTCCGCTGCCGAATGTTTCCGGGGCATCGAGAATCTCACGGGACTTGCTCCATTCTGGGGCCGGCCGGCGGCATATTCAATTGCGAACAATTAAATGTGAGGCACCGTAATTTAAATTGCGCACAATCTAATTGCTTGCGATAAGGATCGCACCCCACCCGAGAAACACAGGGAGACGAAAGTGTCAGTGAACGTCCTCTACAAGACCAGCGCAAAGGCCACCGGCGGCCGCGACGGCCATGCCGCGACCCTCGATGGCGCGCTCGACGTCAAGCTCACCACGCCGAAGGAACTCGGCGGCGGAGGCGGTACCGGCAACAATCCCGAGCAGCTGTTTGCGGCGGGCTATGCCGCCTGCTTCATCGGCGCGATGAAGTTCGTCTCCTCGCAGGGCGGCCCCAAGGTTCCGGCCGACGCCTCCGTGACCTCGACCGTCGGCATCGGCCCGCGCGCGGCCGGCGGCTTCGGTCTCGACATCGACCTTGCCGTCTCGCTGCCGGGCCTCGCCCGCGCGGAAGCCGAGGCGCTGGTCGAGAAGGCGCACCAGGTGTGCCCGTATTCCAACGCGACGCGCGGCAATGTCGACGTTCGCCTGACGGTCGTCTGAACGGGTAGCTGAAGCGGCTGGCCCGGGATCCCCTCGGGCCGGCCGCTTCCCATGATTTGCCATCCCGCGGGATTGCGGCGAGCGGCCTGCATGACGCCCTACGCGGGAAGCCATTGCCGGCCCGGACGAACCTCGTTAGGCCTGTGATCACATCGACACAGGGGACGCGAAGGGATGACTGAAGCCGCCAGTTCTGGAGCTGCCACAGGCGCAATGAGCGGCCTGCGCGTCATCGATCTCACGCGCGTGCTCGGCGGTCCCTATTGCACCCAGATCCTCGCCGACCATGGCGCCGACGTGATCAAGGTCGAGCCGCCCGCCGGCGACGAGGTACGCGACTGGGGCCCTCCCTTCCACGAAGAAGACGCGGCCTATTTCATCGGCATCAACCGCAACAAGCGCTCGATCGGCCTCGACCTCGCCTCCGAGGGCGGCCGGGCCGTGCTGCTCAAGATGCTGGAGAGCGCCGACGTCCTGATCGAGAACTTCAAGCCGGGCACGCTGGAGAAATGGGGCATCGGCAACGAGGTGTTGCGCGAAAAATTCCCGCGCCTCGTGCATTGCCGGATCTGCGGCTTCGGCGCCGACGGCCCGCGCGGCGGCAATCCCGGGTATGACGCCATCATCCAGGCCATGACCGGCATGATCGCGGCGACCGGCTCGCCCGAGAGCGGACCGATGCGGATCGGCGTGCCGCTGGTCGACATCGGCACCGGCCTCTATGCGGCGATCGGCATCCTGATGGCGCTGTCGGAGCGGCAGCGCTCGGGCCAGGGCCAATTCCTGGAGACCACACTGTACGAGACCGGTCTCGCCATCATGCATCCGCACACCGCGAATTATTTCATGCATGGCAAGCCGCCGTCGCTCACCGGCAACGAGCATCCCAACCTCGTGCCCTATGCGATCTTCCCGACCAAGACCGACAACATCTTCATCGGCGTCGGCAATGACGGCACCTTCCGCAAGCTCGCCAAGGAGATCGGCAAGCCCGAGCTCGGCACCGATCCGCGCTTTGCGCGCAACAAGGACCGCATCGCCAATCGCGAGGCACTGCGGGCCGAGCTCGCCGCCGTGTTCAGCCAGCACGAGGCCGAGCCGCTGTGCAATCGCCTGCTCGCCGCGGGCCTGCCAGCAGGGCCCGTGCAGAAGATCGACCAGGCGTTGACCAACCCGCACACGATCGCGCGCGGCGATATCATCGAGAAGGATTGGTACAAGGGCGTGGCATCCCCGATCCGGCTCGATCGCAGCAAGCCGAGCCTGCGGCGCCTGCCGCCGAAATTCAGCCAGCACGCGGCCGAGGTGCTGGGCGAATTCGGCTACTCCAGGTCCGAGATCGACGCGATGGTCGAGCAGGGCACGGTCTGCGGACCCGAGCGCAAGCGCTAGCGCCTCGCCTTCCTCATCCGACGGCAATGCCGCACTGCGGTGCGGGCGCTCTGTGCATCGCGAACGGAGGACGCTGCGCGCGCGGCATTCGCCTATTTGACAGCTTCCCTTTTCCAGCGCTTGCCGCTTTCGTTTCGGCCGCTTACACAGTCATGTGAACGTCATATGGCGCTGCTAGCGCAAGCGATCATTTTTGACGGCCCAAGGGAGGTTTACTTGATGGCTCTTCGACACTTTGGAGCGGCTGCCGCTATTGCACTCACGGTTGGACTATCGGCCTCACCGGCCTTGGCCGTGACCGAAATCCAGTGGTGGCACGCGATGACCGGCGCCAACAACGACGTCATCGTCAAGCTCGCCACCGACTTCAACGCGTCGCAGAGCGACTACAAGGTGATCCCGACCTACAAGGGCAACTATCCCGATACGATGAACGCCGGCATCGCGGCGTTCCGCGCCGGCAACGCCCCGCATATCATGCAGGTGTTCGAAGTCGGCACCGCGACCATGATGGCCGCGACCGGCGCCGTGAAGCCCGTCTACAAGTTGATGGCCGACGCCGGCGAGAAATTCGACCCCAAGATCTACCTGCCCGCCATCACCGGCTATTATTCGACGTCGAAGGGCGAGATGCTCTCATTCCCCTTCAACTCGTCCTCGACCGTGATGTGGGTCAACCTCGACGAGCTGAAGAAGGCGAACGTCGAGATTCCGAAGACCTGGCCCGAAACGTTCGAGGCCGCCAAGAAGCTGAAGGCTGCCGGTCACGACACCTGCGGCTTCTCGGGCTCCTGGATCACCTGGGTCAATCTCGAGCAGCTCTCGGCGTGGCACAACGTGCCGCTCGCCAGCAAGGCCAACGGCCTCGACGGCTTCGACACCGTGCTCGAGTTCAACGGACCGCTTCAGGTCAAGCATCTCGAAACCCTGGTCGAGCTGCAGAAGACCAAGACCTATGACTACGCCGGCCGCACCAACACCGGCGAGGGTCGCTTCACTTCCGGCGAGTGCCCGATCTACCTGACCTCGTCGGCCTTCTTCGGCAACGTCAAGGCGCAGGCCAAGTTCGCCTTCACCGCCGTGCCGATGCCGTATTATCCCGACGTCAAGGGCGCCCCGCAGAACTCGATCATCGGCGGCGCTTCGCTGTGGGTGATGGGCGGCAAGTCGGCCGAGGAATACAAGGGCGTCGCGAAGTTCCTGACCTTCCTCTCAGACACCGACCGCCAGGTCTATATCCACAAGGCCTCGGGCTATCTGCCGATCACCAAGGCGGCCTATGCCAAGGCGAAGGAAGAGGGCTTCTACAAGGATCAGCCCTATCTCGAGACCCCGCTGCTCGAGCTGACCAACAAGGAGCCGACCGAGAACTCGCGCGGCCTGCGCCTCGGCAACATGGTGCAGCTGCGTGACGTCTGGTCGGAAGAGATCGAGCAGGCGCTGGCCGGCAAGAAGACCGCCAAGCAGGCGCTGGATGCCGCCGTCGAGCGCGGCAACACGATGCTGCGGCAGTTCGAAAAGACCGCCGTCAAGTGAGGCAATGAGCGGCAGGCCGCGACCCGGCCTGCCGCTCTGCTGGCATCATGCAAAAGCAAGCCATTTTCCAGTCAAGGCTATTACCGTACGCGCTGGTTGCGCCGCAGCTCGCGATCGTCCTGATTTTCTTCTATTGGCCGGCCCTGCAGGCGGTGATCCAGTCCTTCCTGCTCCAGGATGCGTTCGGTCTGTCGACCACCTTTGTCTGGTTCGAGAATTACATCGAGCTGTTCAAGGACGCGGCCTATTTCGAGGCGATCGTCCGAACCTTCTTGTTCTCGTTCGCCATCGCCGTCTCGTCGCTGTCCTTCGCGCTGCTGCTCGCCGTGATGGCGGACAAGCCGCTGCGTGGCTCGATGCTCTACCGCACGCTCCTGATCTGGCCCTATGCGGTGGCGCCGCCCGTGGTCGGCGTGCTCTGGATCTTCATGCTGCATCCCTCGCTCGGCGTGCTCTCGCGCTATCTTCGCAACATGGGCATCGACTGGAATCCGCTGCTCGACGGCGACCAGGCCGCGGCGCTGATCATCCTCGCCGCCGCGTGGAAGCAGATCTCCTATAATTTCCTGTTCTTCCTCGCCGGCCTGCAAGCGATCCCGAAGAGCGTGTTCGAGGCCGCCGCGATCGACGGCGCCCGTCCGATGCGGCGGTTCTGGACCGTGACCTTCCCGCTGCTGTCGCCGACCATCTTCTTCCTGCTGGTGGTCAACATCGTCTACGCCTTCTTCGACACGTTCGGCATCATCGACACGATGACCCGCGGCGGTCCCGGAACGTCGACGGTCACGCTGGTCTACAAGGTCTATTCCGACGGTTTGCTCGGCGGCAATCTCGGCAGCTCGGCCGCGCAATCGGTGATCCTGATGGTCATGGTCATCGTGCTGACCGGAATCCAGTTCCGCTTCGTCGAACGCAAGGTGACCTACTGATGGTCGAGGAAGAGGGCTTCCGGCGCTACGTCGCCCACATCATCCTCTGGATCGGGATCGCGATCGTCGCCTTCCCGGTCTACATCGCGTTCGTCGCCTCGACCCAGGACAACGCGCTGATCGCCAACGGGCAGATGTCGCTGCTGCCGGGCGGTCATTTCTTCGACGTCTACTACCAGACCATTTTCGTCGGCACGAGCGGATCGACCCGCGAGCCCGTCGGCAACATGATGCTGAACTCGCTGGTGATGGCGCTGCTGATCGCGGTCGGAAAGATCGCGATCTCGATCATCTCGGCCTACGCGATCGTCTATTTCCGGTTTCCGTTCCGGATGCCTATCTTCTGGATCATCTTCATCACGCTGATGCTGCCGGTCGAGGTGCGCATCTATCCGACCTACAAGATCGTCGCAGATCTGCACATGCTCGACAGCTATGCGGGCCTCTCACTGCCGCTGATCGCCTCGGCCACCGCGACGCTGCTGTTCCGCCAGTTCTTCATGACCGTGCCCGACGAGCTGCTGGAGGCCTCGCGCATCGACGGCGCCGGTCCGCTGCGCTTCTTTTGGGACACGCTGCTGCCGCTGTCGCGCACCAACATGGCGGCGCTGTTCGTGATCCTCTTCATCCTCGGCTGGAATCAATACCTCTGGCCGCTGCTGATCACCACCCGCGACGACATGCAGACCATCCAGGTCGGCATCCGCAAGATGATCACCACCACCGACGCGCTGACCGAATGGCCGATCGTGATGGCGACCGCCGTGCTTGCGATGCTGCCGCCGGTTTTCGTCGTCGTCGTGATGCAGAAATTGTTCGTGCGCGGACTCGTGGAGACGGAAAAGTAGATCCCATGGCTAACGTCACCCTGCGCAACGTCCGCAAGACCTATCCCGGCGGCTTCGAGGCCATCAAGGGCGTCAACGTCGATGTCGGCGACGGCCAGTTCTGCGTGCTG
>NZ_JADPIT010000014.1:256518-267757 GCF_023073035.1 Bradyrhizobium sp. 62 | reverse complement strand
CAGAACTACGCGCTCTATCCGCATATGAGCGTCTTCAACAACATGGCTTACGGCCTGCGCAACCGCGGCATGAAGGAGGCCGAGGTCAAGACCCGCGTCGACGAAGCCGCGCGCGTGCTCGAGCTCACGTCCATGCTGGAGCGCAAGCCGCGCCAGCTCTCCGGCGGCCAGCGCCAGCGCGTCGCCATGGGCCGCGCCATCGTGCGCCAGCCGAAAGTGTTTCTGTTCGACGAGCCGCTGTCCAACCTCGACGCAAAACTCCGCATCGCGATGCGGGTCGAGATCCGCAAATTGCAGCGCCGGCTCAACACCACGTCGATCTATGTCACCCACGACCAGCTCGAGGCGATGACGCTCGCCGACATTCTCGTTGTGATGAATGGCGGCCAGGTCGAGCAGGTCGGCAATCCCTTGGCGATCTACGAGAAGCCGGCGACGACTTTCGTCGCCTCCTTCATCGGGGCACCGCCGATGAATCTGATGTCGACGCGGTCGGAGGAGATCCGGTCGCAGCTCGCCGGCAGCGGCGCGGCTGACGCCGGAATCCTCGGCATCCGCCCGGAGGATTTCGTCATCACCGACCAGACCCCGGCCGACGGCGTCGTCTTGCCGCTCACCGTGGAAGCGATCGAGCGTGTCGGCGCCGAAACCTTCATCTACGGCACGCGGGCTCAGGACGAGCAGCGCATCGCCGCCAATCCCGGCGAGCTGCCGCCCGGCGAGGTCATCGTCCGCATTCCCGGCTCCGAGGCGCCGCCCATCGGCGAGCGGATCCGCGTCGCGGCAATGCGCCAAAAGCTGCATCTGTTCAGCGGCGACGGCCGCACGCGGATCGAGGTCTGACCGGTTCCGCAGGAACGTCGATCAAAAAACGCGAAAACAACCCCATGCACAGTAGAAGGGGGTTTGTTTTCGTTGAGAAAAATCGGCCCGCAAATTCGTCGGACGCCGGGCTCATCGCAGGCGTTTCGCGCCATGACGACAAGTCAGCATTCGTGCATGGCAGAGTGGGGGAGCTGCCAATCCACAGCCCCCCGCTACGTCCTTGAACCTACACGCGGATATGCCCATATTGCTGATCAAGGGGTGCCTTGACGGGCCCTGATGCACCAAAGTCGCTTCGAGAGGACTTTGTAAACTATGTCTCGTGTTCCCACGCTTTCCAGTCCGTTCCTTCTGGGCTTCGACGAGATCGAGCGCGTGCTCGATCGGGTCGTCAAAGGTGCCGACGGTTACCCTCCCTACAATATTGAGAGGTGCGACCGGTCGGAGGGCCAGCCCGAGCGGTTGCGAATCACGCTGGCGGTCGCCGGATTCACCCGTGACCAACTCGATGTAACCATTGAGGAAAACCAGCTCGTCATTCGCGGACGGCAGCAGGACGACAAGTCCCGGCAATACATCCATCGCGGCATCGCCGCGCGCCACTTCCAGCGCACTTTCGTGCTGGCGGAGGGGATGCTGGTGCTGGGTGCGGATCTGAAGAACGGATTGCTGGCGATCGATCTTGCCCGGCCGGAACCGGAGAGGATCGTTAAGACAATCGCTATCAATGAGCACGAATAATGGAACGAGTAGCGGACTCGACCGCTTAGTTTCTGTGAAGGAGTCGAGACCATGAGTGAAGGTCACGTTGCGTTCGAATACGAAGCCAAGAACGTCTCGCCGGAGACGCTGGCAACCCTCGGCGAAGGCCATATCGCCTATGTGAAGCAGATCCGCTCCGAGGATGTGCCGGGCCTGTTTCCCGAAGCGCCGAAGATCGCGCCGGGCCTCAAGCTCTTCGCGCTCCACGCCGCCGACGGCACGCCGATCATGCTGACCGACAGCCGCGAAGCCGCGATCGCAAATGCCTGGAGCAACGAGCTGCAAGCGGTGAGCGTGCACTGAGCGCACGCACGTCGCACGAATAGAGTTTCAAGCGGGCATGCCTTCGCAGGAAGGCGTGCCCGTTTTTATTTCGGCTGATGAAGTTTCCTGCGCTGGTGGCGGAGTGATTGCCCCAGCTCGCATTGCGAGCGAAGCGAAGCAATCCAGGCTTGCGAGCGCAGCGAAGCAATCCAGGCTCTTTCAGCGGACGATGTCTGGGTTGCTTCGTCGCAAGAGCTCCTCGCAATGACGGAGTCGAGAGCGCGCGGCCCCGCCGTCACTTCACAAAACCAAGCCCCTCGCGCGCCGTGTCCACGGCCCATTTGTCGCTCAGTGGCAGCGCGAGCACGCTGTTGAAATCCGCGCGCGCATGTTTGGCGACGGACATCATCATGTAGAGGAGAGCGCGGTTGACCAGGGCGAGCTGGCTTTTCGGATCGAGCCTGATCGCCTCGTTGTAGTCGGCGAGCGCGCGATCGTGCTGTCCCATGTCCCGAAACAGACCGGCGCGACTGCTGTAGGCCTCCGAATTCCCCGGCCGTAATCGGATCAGTTCGTCGAAATCGGCAAGGGCGCGTTTGTCGTCGCCCTTCCCGTGCAGGACGACGCCGCGAACCAGATAGGCCTTTTCGAAAGACGGCCTAATCCTGGTAACGTCATCCAGCTCCCGGATAGTGCTGTCGGCGTCGTCCTTCTTCAGGAACACCATGGCCCGGCAATAGTGGCCGCCGGCACTTCCGGGCTCCAGGCGGACGGCGCTGTCGCAGTCGTCCAGAGCTGCATCGATCTCACCCTTGTTGAGGCGGACGGTGCTTCGCAACTCGTAGGGCCAGGCGGCGACCGGATTGCGCTGCATCGCCTCGCTGTAATCGGCGACGGCGTGATCAGTGTCGCCCTTCGCCGCATACACCTCCCCTCGCATGACGAGCGCACGGTAAGCCTGCTTGGGGCTGCGTTCGATGGCCTCGGTGAAGCCGGCGATCGCGCGATCGAAATCGCCCCTGCTGAAATACTCCTCGGCGCGCGAGGTGTAGGACGCCCCATAATTTGGGTCGAGGCGAATGGCCTCGTTGTAGTCGATCATGGCGTGCTCGCGATCGCCTTTGGCAGAATAGGCGCGACCGCGGCAGTGATAGGCCCGCCCGAAATTCGGATCGATCCGGATCGCGGCGCTGCAATCCTCGAAGGCGCGATTCCAGTCGTGCTTGATGTAGTAGGCTTCGCCGCGCAGCTCGTAAGCGACCGCATTGGTTGCGTCGGCTGCGATGATCTCGGTCTTCTCCGCGATGACGCGGTCGTTGGACGCCCCGTCGGCGCGGGCCACGGCGGTGGCGACAATGGTGACGGAGCAAAGCAGACCAAAAACTCGGCCGATCGAACCGCAAATCATCTCGCAAAATCCCCGCGCCGAAACCGTGCCGGAGACGAATATCGCAGCACCCGGCTGCCCAATAAGTCGCAGACGGCGCTGCGTCGGTTCGAGAGAGAAAGGGTTACGCCGCCGTCGCCGGCGGCAGCGCCAGCACCGAATAGATCGCCTGGGCGTCGCGCGAGGCGCGGAGCTTTTTGGCGATGTCCTGGTCGCGCAAAAGGCGGGCGATGCGGGCAAGCGCCTTGAGGTGATCGGCGCCGGCGCCTTCGGGGGCGAGCAGCAGGAAGACGAGGTCGACCGGCTGGCCGTCCATCGATTCGAAATCGATCGGACGATCGAGGCGCGCGAACAGGCCGAAGATCTTTTCCAGCTTGGGCAGCTTGCCATGGGGAATGGCAACGCCGTAGCCGACCGCGGTGGTGCCGAGCTTCTCGCGCTGCAGGAGCACCTCGAACACGGAACGCTCGTTCTGCCCGGTCAGCTCGGCGGCCTTGGCCGCCAGTTCCTGAAGCGCCTGCTTCTTGCTGTTGACCTTCAATGCCGGGAGAATCGCCTCGGGCGCGACCAGATCGGTAATCGGCATGGAAGTCTTCCGAGGTGAATGAAAACGTCAGGTTCCGAATTGGCCAGCCTGGACAAAGAACCTGGGCGGGCCGACGTCAAGAAGTTGAAGCAGGAGGCGGACTTAGCTCGCCCCTGATGTGGGGGGCTTCTACTCCAACGCAATCCCGGTGCCAACTCCCGCGTGCAGCTTTGCCCCGGTCATTGTTAAGGCGGAAAGGGGCCCCCGGCGCGGGGGCCCCAGGGCGTCGCCCGCGGCCTCAGGCCTTGCCATCCGCCTTGGCCCCCGGGGGATCGATCCAGCCGACATTGCCGTCGGCCCGGCGGTAAATGATGTTCACTCGGCCCGAGGAGCCGTGCTGAAACACCAGGCAGGGCGCCCCGCTGAGGTCGAGTTCCATGACCGCTTCGCTGACGGACAGCGGCTTCAGCGAGGTCGTGGCCTCGGCGATGATGACGGGGCTGTAGCCGGTGATCTCGTCCTCGTCCTCACCCTCGCCCGGGGCTTCCAGCACGTAGCTGGTGGCATCCATCGCGGCCAGCGCCGCGGAGGCGACATGGGCCTTGCGGGCGGAGCGATCCTTGAGCCGGCTCTTGTAGCGCTTGAGCCGCTTCTCGATCATCACCAGCGCCTGGTCGGCACTGGCATAGGCATCCGGTGCGTTCGAATCGGCCTCGAGCGTGATTCCCGAATCAAGATGCAGCGCACAGTCGGTGCGGAAGCCGAAGCCGTCCTTGCTCAGCGTGATGTGGCCGGAATAATTGCCGTCGAAATATTTGCGCAGGACCTCTTCAGTCCGGTCGGTGACACGGCCGCGCAGGGCCTCGCCGACGTTGACGCTCTTTCCCGAGATGCGGAGAGTCATGTGAACCTCGCTTGGTTCGTGCCTGGCCAGGATCGGGCCCGATAGCAGATCGAGAGTAGCGCGATTTGGCGCCGGCGCAATCAGGCCGGTTCGGGATTGCGGGAGCGATCGGCCATGGCGGTGGAGAGGACGTTACCAAGAGCGCTCTGCTTGTCGCGACGGCGTTGCACCGAGGAAGGAATGCGCATGGCTTCGCGGTACTTCGCGACCGTGCGGCGGGCGATATCAATGCCCGAGCCGCGCAAGCGTTCCACGATGGTGTCGTCGGACAGGATCGCGGACGGCGCCTCCCCATCGATCAGCAGCTTGATGTGGTGACGCACGGCTTCGGCCGAATGTGCCTCGCCGCCATCGGCCGAGGCGATCGAGGCCGTGAAGAAATATTTCAGCTCGAACGTGCCGCGATTGGTCGCCATGTATTTGTTGGCGGTGACGCGCGACACCGTGGATTCATGCATCTGGATGGCGTCGGCGACGGCCTTCAGATTCAGCGGTCGCAGATGCGCCACGCCATGGGTGAAGAAGCCGTCCTGCTGGCGCACGATCTCGGTTGCGACTTTCAGGATGGTGCGGGCGCGCTGGTCGAGCGCGCGCACCAGCCAGGTCGCGTTCTGAAGCGCGTCGGTGAAATACGATTTGTCGCCGTCCTTGCCGATCTTCTTCGAGAGCTGCGAATAGTAGGTCTGGTTGACCAGCACGCGCGGCAAGGTGTCGCTGTTGAGCTCGACATGCCAGCCGCCGTCGGGACCCGGACGGACATAGACATCGGGCACCATGGTCTGGAGCCGGGCCGTGCCGAACTTCATGCCGGGCTTGGGATTGAGCCGGCGGATCTCGCCGATCATGTCGGCGATGTCCTCATCGTCGACGCCGCAGAGCTTGCGCAAGGCCGCGACGTCGCGCTTGGCGAGGAGGTCGAGATGCTCGACCAGGGCCTGCATCGCCGGATCGTAGCGGTCGAGCTCGCGGAGCTGGATCGCCAGGCATTCGCTCAAATTGCGCGCGCAGACGCCGGGCGGATCGAATTTTTGCAGGACGGCAAGAACGTTCTCGACGTCCTGTTGCGATGCGCCGAGCCGTTCGGCGGCCTGGCCGAGATCCGGGGGCAAATAGCCGGCCTCGTCGACGAGGTCGATCAAATACTGGCCGATCATGCGCTGCGCGGCCCCGGTGAAGGCAACCGAGAGCTGCTCGGCGAGATGGTCGCCGAGCGTCAACTCCGCAGCGACGAAGGCTTCGAGATTGTAGTCCTCGTCACCGGAGGCGCCGCCGCCCCATTCGGTATAGGTGGTCGGCGCGGCATCCTGGGCGGTGCGGGCGGCCGCCTCGGCCGGTTCCTCGGAGAAGACGTTGTCCAGCCCGGTGTCCATGGTCTGCTCGATCTCGGCGCGGGTGCCGAGATCCTTGCTCATCCACTCTTCCTGGCCGGGCTCGAACGCTTCGCCCGGGCCGCCGCCCGGCTCGTCGTTGTGGCCGCCGTCGCTGTCGTTGAACTGGCCGGTCTCGGCCGGGCCCTCGCCCACGGGCGGCTCGTCATTGGCCCGTTCCAGCAGGGGGTTACGCTCGAGTTCCTCCTCGACGAAGGTCGTGAGATCGAGATTGGACAATTGCAGCAGCTTGATCGCCTGCATCAACTGCGGCGTCATGACCAGCGACTGCGATTGCCGGAACTCTAATCTCTGCGAAAGCGCCATGAAGCAAGAACCGATCCCAAAAAGTTGGTCCGATTTTTGCTTATCCTAGTCCAAGCCCGATGTACACGTCTTGACGAATTGGAAAAACGGGCTAGAGGCGGAATTCCTCGCCAAGGTAAAGGCGGCGCACGTCCGGATCGGCCACGATCTCATCCGGGCTCCCCTCGGTCAGGATCTCACCGGCATAAACGATGTAGGCGCGATCGGTGAGGCCTAGCGTCTCACGCACATTGTGGTCGGTGATCAGCACGCCGATGCCGCGGTTGGTGAGGTGGCGGACGAGGTCCTGGATGTCGCCGACCGCGATCGGATCGATGCCGGCAAAGGGCTCGTCGAGCAGCATGTAGTTCGGACGCGTCGCCAGCGCACGCGCGATCTCGACGCGGCGCCGCTCACCGCCGGACAGCGCGATCGACGGCGATTTCCGCAGGCGCGTGATGTTGAATTCGTCGAGCAGCGAATCGAGCTGCTGCTCGCGCTTCTTGCGCGAGGGCTCGACCACTTCGAGCACCGCACGGATGTTCTGCTCGACGGTGAGGCCGCGGAAGATCGAGGCTTCCTGCGGCAAATAGCCGATGCCGAGCCGCGCACGCTGATACATCGGCAGCTTGGTGACGTCGTGGCCGTCGAGCTCGATCGCACCGCGATCGGCCTTGATCAGGCCGGTGATCATGTAGAACACGGTGGTCTTGCCGGCGCCGTTGGGCCCGAGCAGGCCGACCGCTTCGCCGCGGCGCACATAGATGCTGACGCCGCGCACGACCTGGCGGCTGCCAAAACTCTTTTCCACGCTATGCACAGCCAGGAAGCCCGGCCTCTTCAAGAGCTGCGGCCCGCCGGAACCATTGGGCCTGCCGGCAGCCCTTACGGGGTGAACCGCCTGGGCCCGGGGCGGCTCGGCCTGATAGTCGCCCTGGAATTGATCGGGTGCATGCATCGGTTGGTTACGGGCGATCGGCGGCGCGTCCCTGACCGGGCTGGCCACGAGACCGCCGACGCTGTCACCGAGCGCAGTGATGTCCTGGCGCGCAAATCCTGGCCGGCCGCGTTTGGCGGGGCGCCGACGGAACATGCTGAAGAGATCGACCATCCCCGCCTTCTAGCCTTTCGCGACGATTCTGCGCGACGATCCTGCGCGGTCTTCGCGCGATCTGCCGCGCCGGCCTCAGGATTCGCCGACGCAGCATGAATGAAGGGATGTCTCATGCCCAGTGAAACACGCCCGAAAAGCGGCGAACCCCGCTTCGGAAGCCCTTTGCGCTAGATACAGTCTCGACGGGCAAGCTTCAACCTCGGATCGGGAGTGATCGAGCCAAGCAACTGAAATCATCCTTCAAATTTACTTTGCCTGGCTTGAACTTAACTGGGCTTATTTGGGCTTATTTGCACCAGGCAATTGCAGAGGTCCCGCGCCGGGCTTGCCCGCGCCTCCGGATCCGCAATCATTGCCGCCCTGCGGCAGCAGCGCCTGCACCCGGCCGCTGTCGGATTCCACACGCGACACGCCCGTGGTCATGTCGACCGCCAGCCGGTCGCCGCGCAGCACGTTCTTGCACTGCGTCAAGACGACGCCGCCAAGCATGGTGATGAGGTTGGTCCGGGTGTCGAACACGGCGGTCTCGCCCGTCACCACCTGGTCCTTCTGGGTGACCACGACATTGCCGCGCGCCTCCAGCCGCTTGATCGAGGAGTTCCCCCCCGGCCCCGGCGTCGCCGACTGCATCGGCGCCCCCTTTGCCGCCTTTGCCGCAGGCTGTGGCGTGGCCGGCTTGTCGCCGCCCGAATCGTAAAACACCACCAGCGTCTTCGAGGTCATGGTGGTGTCGCCCTGGATGACCTTCACATTGCCGGAGAAGGTCGCTTCCTTTTTCTTGTCGCGCATCTCGAGCGAGGCGGCTTCGATCTGGATCGGCTGATCGCGGTTCTGCGAGAAGCCCTGCATCGCGTTGGGCACGCCTTGCATCGTGCTCTGCGCGCTTGCCCCACCCGTTGCAATCAGTGCGATGCCGACGGCGAGCGCGGCCGCACCAAGGATGACGCGCCGCTTGTCGTCGTTGCGCGGGAAAAACCTGATCATGAAAATCACTTTGAATTGGCGGACTTGTTCTGGGGCGTACGTGTCTTCGCCGCCGGCGCGGGTTCGGCCGGCGCAGGCTGAGCGGCGGCGGGATCGTCCAGCTTGTCGAGGTGCATCACCACATTGCCTTCGAACCGGATGACGTCGCCGCCCTCCGTGATCCGCAGCCGATCGGCGGTCAGCGTTCCGTTGGTCAGCTTGACGTCGACATGCTCATCCGAGGAAACCGTACCCTTGCCCATGTCGACGAAGGCCGAGTTCAGCCGCGCCTCGTAGCCGGTCGAGGTGCGCAGGAAGATGTCCTTGTGCAGGTCGAGCTGCTGTTGCTTGTTGTCGAACCTTCCGGTGCGGGCATCGAGGAACAGGGTCGATTGGTCTTCCATCAGCACCTTCGCGCGCAAATCATGGAGATCGACATGATCGGGATCGGTGATGTCCTGGGTCGCGGTCTTGGCCCAGAGCTCATAGGGCCGCTGGTCCGGCGTGAAGCCGGACATATGCGGCGATTCCATCGTGATCTTGGTGCCTGTCACCACGAGATTTCCGGAGTCGAGCTTCACGGGGATCTGGAACGGGTTGAAGATGGTCGAGATGAGGACGAGCAGACCCATCGTCGCAGCCACCGTCGCCGGCACCGCGACGCGCAGAATCCGCACCAGGCGGCTGTGGCGCGCCGCGCTGGCGAACTTCGCCGCAAGCGCGGCATCGTAGGTGACATTATGGGCCGAATTCACCTGGGCTCCTGAGGTGTCGCCCGCCTTGTCCGGCTGGCGGGCGCCCCATTGTAGCCGGCAACGCCAAAATATGCAGCCAGCGACAGGCTGTTACGAAAGTGTCTGAAACGGGGCGACCGCCCCACCCGGCCGCTACGCGAAACGCTAGGAATGCGCGAAAATGTCCTCTTCGGCCCAGCCCTGGAGATCGAGCAAGGCGCGGGTCGGCAGGAAGTCGAAACAGGCTTTGGCCAGCGCGGTGCGGCCTTCCCGCGCCAGCATGGCATCGAGCCGCTCGCGCAAGCCGTGCAGATGCAGCACGTCGGAGGCGGCATAAGCGAGCTGCGGCTCGGTCAGGCTGTCGGAACCCCAATCGCTCGATTGCTGCTGCTTGGAGAGATCGACATTGAGCACCTCGCGCACGAGGTCCTTGAGGCCATGGCGGTCGGTATAGGTGCGGATCAGGCGGGAGGCGATCTTGGTGCAGTAGATCGGCCCGGTCATGACACCAAACGTCTGATACAGCACCGCGACGTCGAACCGCGCAAAGTGGAAGATTTTCGTGTTCGCGGGATTGGCCAGCAGCGCCTTCAGGTTCGGTGCGTCGGTATGACCTTTGGGGATCTGCACCACGTCCGCGCTGCCGTCGCCGGGCGAGAGCTGCACCACGCAGAGCCGGTCGCGATGCGGGTTCAGGCCCATCGTTTCGGTATCGATCGCCACCGCTCCGGTGTAGCGGGACAGATCGGGCAGGTCGCCGCGGTGCAGGCGTACGGTCATGGCGTTTCAAACCTCAATCGAATCGGTGCGCCTAGGCAGGCTAATCCCCGGGACAGACGCTGGCGAGGGCCGGCCGCGATGTATCCGCTGGCAGCCGCCGGCGCAAGCATCAGGCGCGGCTAGTAGTTCAGGCGCACGAGCACGTCATTGACGCCGAAAGGGCTGGCGGGCGCATCGCAAGCCCCGCGTCGCGCGAAGACGCAGGCCGGCTTGTCATCGCTCATCATCGCGCAACTTCGTGGCGAGAAATCCGCCGGCAATTCGCTGGCCAGGCTCGCCGGGCCGATGATGCGGTTGAACCCGGCCTGGTGCGTCTTCACCACAGCCGGAAGTCGCCCCTTGGCCAGGGGGTCGTCCCGATAAAGGGAATAGATCGGTCGGCGGGCCGCGAGCTGCCCGCGTCCGGGCACAAAGGGATAGTTGATCGCGTACAGGGCCAGACCGCAAAATTCAGGATCGGCCTCGAGCTCCGCCATCAGCTGGGCCACGCCGATGCCGCGCATCCAGTTGTCACGCATGATGAGCGTTGCGCCCGACAGACCGAGCGAGAGCAGCAGCCAGCCGCCACATACGACGGCAAGTGAGCGCCACGGGTTCTGCCGGCGCATCATCTGGACCCAATCGGCGGAGCCAAGCCCCGCCGCGATGATCAGCAGGGCGATCGACAGGAAAATGAAGCGGTATTCCTTGTGCACGATCATGCTGTGAAACGCGACGTTGACGACGGCCGCGACGATCAAAAGGGGGGCATGTCGCCAGCCCCGCCAGAGCGCCACCAGCATCAGCAGCGTCGTGCCCGACCACAGAATTGAAGCCTGCAGAACGTAGGCGGCCGCCGGCGCGTCACCGAATTCCGATGCGCGGTCATGCAGGAGGTTTTGCTGAATATTCCGGACGAGCCACGCAAACGGCGCTGAGCCGTGGGCCAGGTCGAGGGCGCCGGACAGCACCAGGACCAGGCATCCGCCCGCGACAAGGGGGATCGCGTTTCGCAGGTCGCGCCAGCACGCCGCCAACGCAAACACCGCGCAAGCCGGTACATATTGAAAGCGCCAGACACAGGCGAGAGCAAGCAATGCGCCCGCGGTGAAGAGCCGGTTGCGCGCCAGTTCGCCCGTCAGCAGATAGGCCGCCGGCAGGATCACGGCCGTCGCCAGCGGTTCGCTCAGCGTGTGGGGCGCGTAGTAGACCAGCTCGAACCAGACCGCGGCGGCAAACGCCGCAACGACGGCATGCGACCGGGAGATGCGTTCGCCGAAATGCCAGGCCGTGACGACGATCGACAGCGAGGCAAGCCCGACCGCCAG
>NZ_JADPIT010000014.1:254043-256465 GCF_023073035.1 Bradyrhizobium sp. 62 | reverse complement strand
CGCAAGCCAGTCGCCGAGAGCGACCGGCCCTGCGAACAAGGTCGGCAGAAACCAGCTCCGGATGCCGTCGCGCCATTCCCAGGTGACGACACCCTGGTGGCCAAGCAGGCGCCAGGCCGGCTCCAGATATTGATACAGCTCGTCAACGTGAACGATGTTCGGCCAAAAGGCGAGCGGCAGCCGGACTGCCGCAGCCAGTAGCAGCAATGCGCACAAGGCGCCGTATCGCGTCGCGAAGCTTTCGGCTTTGACGGCAGGCGCTATGGGGCGCAGAGCTGCGGCGCTGGTCGTCATTGTGTTTTGGCTTCGCCAGCCAAACTGGATTGGGGCCTGACGTAAACGGTCACGTAAGCGCCGGTGTATTGCTCGCGCCAGCCTCGCCGCTCCACCAGGAACTGCCGCAGCTGTTCGTGCGCCTTAACCCACAGCACGGCGTCGATCCGGTATTTATCGAGCACCATGTCCCACGCGGACTCGTCGATCTCCCAGCTCACCAGCTTGAAATAGTCGCGCAGCAAATCGTCCGGATAGGCGGTCGCGGCGCGGCCATCGACGAACGGGCGAACGGTGCCGTGCGTCGCGAAAATCAGGTAGCCACCGATATTCCAATGGTTCAGGACCCGCGCATCGGCGAGATGCTTTTGCAGATAGCCGGCATCTTCGCTCGACAGCATCGTCGGAAGTGCGAGCGCCGGCGCGACGCGCAAATAAGCCAGCGGCAGGGTGCCGAGACCGACGATGCCGGCAGCCAGCAACGCTCCACGCACGTCAACGGCGGTGAGACGCCGAGGCAGCAAGCGGCTGAGGTGAAGCGCCATTGGCACAGTCGAGAAGATGAAGAAGAACGCGATGTACCTGAACTGACACAGTCCCAGAATCAGGAACAGCCAGGACATCAATCTCGGTTCGAGCGGGACTGGCCTGGAGTTTCTGTAGCGAAGCTCGAGCGCGACGAAGGCCAGCATGTACAGGATGCCCGGAATGCTGCCGGGTATTTCAATGTTGTCGTAGTAGGACCGCCATTCGGTAATATTACCCTGGACGAAGTGCCCCATCGTCGCGGCGGCACCGGCATAGATATTCCAGCCGAGCGGATTGACGAATGTCGCAGCAAGGCACCCGATTGCCGCGAGAACGAGGACCCTGAGATCGGCCCAGGCGCCTCTGAGGAAGGCGGCGCCGCAGAAGACGCCAATCACGAAAAACCCGAGCAGAAAACCGCCGTGCAGATTGGCCCAAAACGCCATCAACACGGGAAGCACGAACCATCGCGTACGTCGCAGGCATTCGCGATAGAAGACGACGCAGAACAGCATCGTGCATGTATTCGGCGCGACCGCGAGATACATGTTCGGCGCAACTTCGTAGGCGGGATAGAGCAGGCAGGCCAGGAAGACTGCCACGCAAACCGCAATCGCCGACGCACCGTAGCCGAGAGAGATCGCAGTCAGGATGCCGGCAATCGCTGCACCACAGGCGACCGTCGACAGGACGAGGCCGCCGAAGCCCGCGTATTGAAGCGTCGCACTGGCAAGCGCGTCCCAGAGCCAAGACAGATTGAGCCACGGCTTGTCGCCGTGGGTGAACGACCAGGGGTCGTGGAGCGGGATGGCGTTGCGTTCCCGGATGAGATCTCCGGCCGCGAGATGCCAGCCCAGATCGTAATGACCGAGCAGAAGCGGCGCGTTCAAGACGTAGAACAGGCAAATGAACGAGATCAGGAACAGATAAATTCCCGATCTCAGGAAGAACGGGCTGATCGCGTTCGCAACCTTGTCGAATGCCGGCTCGTGCCAGACCTGGTGCTGATCCACCGTTTCCCTCACGACAAAGCGAGCCCGATGGCTCCGTGCTCGCCGACGGCCGGATGCGAGCCTGCCCGCTGACTTAGGGCCAGTTTGTCTAAAGTCGGGTAAATTCGGACGGTGCAATCGATGGGGTTTTGCGGAATGAAAATCGGCCCGACGGCCAGCTTCGAAAGCCTCCAAGCGGCTGTTCCGACTTGAAAATTTTAACGCGCAAGAGGCAGAGCCCGTGCGTGCCTTAACCGGTCCCGCCGTCATTATTCGTCAGCGTAGCTCCTGTTCCACATTCAGGTGAACCAACGCTGGGCCTTCGATGACCAAAGTTGCATGCATCACCTATTGGTCGAAAATCTCGTAAGTCAGGTCAAGGTGCATTCAAAGGCATTGATTGGAGAGGGCATAGCCGAAGCCGCATACCCCCTCGTTTTCCCTTCGCCCTCGCCGTCCGGCCCTTCCGCCACAGCCGCCGGTCTACCGTCTCGCTGAGCTTCATGTGCTCGCAGTGGTATTGTGTTCCATATTTTCGATGCGCCGAACGGAGATCTCCAATGAAGCTCAAACTTGCCGCCGCGATGCTCGCCGCAAGCCTCCCGCTCGCATCGATGGCTTTCGCCCAA
>NZ_JADPIT010000014.1:241016-254013 GCF_023073035.1 Bradyrhizobium sp. 62 | reverse complement strand
GCCAGCCGAACTTGCGGTGATCGATGGCTGCCTGAAGACCGCGGAGAAAACCGACGGTTTCGGCGGCGCGTGCGTCGGGCTCGTCGCCGACCCCTGCATCAAAGCGGCAGAGGGCGCGAATGACGATGTCGCCAAATGGAAAGCCTGCGCGGCGCGCGAACTCGCCATTTGGACGCAGAAAACAAGTGAGGCGCTAAAGAAGGTTCAGGCCGGCGGGTTCGCCGACGTGATCAAGGCGGTCAATGAGTCGCAGAAAACTTTCGCAGCGTCGCGTGATGGCTTCTGCGCGGTTTTCGACAAAGTCGATCCCGGCATGTACCGGGGCAGCGCGAGCTACTGCCGCCTACGCGAGACCGCGAACCGCTCGCTGAGCCTGATCAAGCTCGGCGCTGCGGTCAACGAGCACTGAGACCTCTTAGGCGCTTGGGGTCATCAGCTTTACCGACCTTTTCCCACATGGCGACGACGGCTTCGGCCGCGAGCGCGGTGGACGTCGTTCATAGCTCGGTGCGTAGCACTTACCTGAGCGACTGAGGCCAGCCTCCTCCAGATCGCCTGCGATCCGAGCCGACCCGACGAGCGATGTAGGCCATTCGGTAAGCCATGAGCGCCGTGCCTCGGTTTTGTGTACCGGTCAGCAGCTCAAATTCCCTGCAAAAGCGATTTCAATCGCTTGAGTAGGAGGTGGTGCCCAGGAAAGGAAAGGGCTCATCCAAACGATAGAGGTTGATTTTGCTTACGTTTTCGACCGTCTTTGCTGCCCGTGTGTACCAGTCGTGTGTCCAAGGTCAATGTCTTCAGGCGCCTTGAAGCTCGCTTGGGGGATGCCAGTCAGTGCTCCGTGTGGGGCTTGTGTCTGAGAGTGGTTACCTTCCGGGCTTGGTCCCAAACCTCGATGTCGCGGCCATCGAGCAACTGCTTCGCTTTGGCCACAGCGTCTTCATCCGTCCAACAGTTTTCGAGATACGTCACGGAGAAGATGTGGCCAGCTTCGTCTAGAAAATACGCTCGATAGTTAGCCATAGCGACACACACGCCAGCGTTCCCAGACGGGAACATAGCAGGATGACTTGGCACGCGAAAGATAAGAGCTATGGACGGGCCAGCCGAGCAACCCTCCGAGGACCCAACCAGACCTCGATGGAGACCTCGATCCAATCGCATGTCGGAGGACAGCTTCACGGCCTCTTTATCGCTCCCGCAGTCCAACTCCTGCGCGGCCAGAACATGGCCCCAGAAGTTCAGCGTGGCCCGGCGCAGTGCGGCAACCTCCAGAGCCCGCTCACACGCCACCTCGAACGGCATCTCGTCCTGAGGGGCGTGGACGTGGTCTTGGCGGTCGCCAGCGGAGACACGACCCGAAACACCCAGCAGCCCCCGCCGCTCGGCTTCTTGCCGTGGTGTCGATAGTACCGGGCGATGTCGATCCTGATCTCTTCGGTCAGGGCAGGGGGTGGCGCTCCAAGCCATCGATGACGGCGGTGGTCTCCGCGATGATCCGCTTGTGCGTCTCAATCGCCTCCTTCGTCTGGTCCTCCATGGTGCCTTCTCTGTAGCTCCCGTGGGTCCACTTGCCGCTTTCGATCACCTTCAATTGTCGTTGGCTCCGCTCGCGAGTTTCTACCGAATAACGGTAGAGGGGATCGTCTTTGCTCATCGTTCCTCCTTGAGTGCTCCAATGTGGGAACGAAGCAGACGAAGGGGAAGGCTGCGCACGCAGTCGCTTCAGGGTCCACCAGTTGGGTTGCGCTACAGGAAGCAGGTACGGTTGCTCAACGCCATTAGGTTGCGGGTTAGCAATCAAGCCTCCACCAATGATCACCTCCGCGCACCCTCAGGCGTCCGTGGCTGGCACTGTCAGCCGTTCAGGACGAGCACCTTTGGGGCCCATCGAACATCCCTGTACATGCGAAACCACGACAACACAGAACACACCTCAACTAACCCGACGGGGCCCGGAAACGCGGCTCTGGGCACCAGCAACAAGCGCACCTCTGCCCCACCGACGTACGACTTCGAGGACAACGCGGAAGGTCCCGAACAACACCCCGTCATCTTGGTTCCCGTTGCGGACATCGCGACGCGAGCTGATTGGCAGGTCCGCGATCAGATCAACGAAACCCTCGTGAGGGACTACATCACCCACTACGTGCACGGGGCGAACATGCCTCCGGTTCGGCTGGCCGACGTAGGCGGGGCGCTCGTCCTGATGGACGGATGGCACCGGCTCCTGGCCCAGAGGCAGCTCGGCCGCGATGCCATCGAGGCAACTGTCCAGGAGCTGAGCGAGGATGAGGCGCAGTGGCAGGCGGCCTTGGCGAACACCTGCAACGGCGCACGGCTGGCCCGCCAAAGCGAGAAGCGCAGGGTGTTTGAGCTGTACATCCGGCAAGGGCGCAATCGCGTGGGACGGCTTGGCCTCAGGTCGTATCGGGAGATCGCGAAGGACCTCGGTGGCCTTGCGTCGAAGTCGTCCATTGAGAACTGGATGAAGAAGGCGTTCCCGAAGATCGCTGCCAAGATGCGATCAGGGCGGGACGACAATGCCGGAGCGTCCGACCCCAGAAGGCCGCTCAACACCGCTGAAGTGCGCGTCCGCGAGGCCCTCACGTTGGCCGTTGCGGAAGCGAGAGGGGTCGCTTGTTTGGGGAAGCGAAGGGCGCTCCTTCAGGAGTTCGCCAAGGCCCTGCTGGAGCCTGCCAAGCCGCGGGCGACACAACCCACTGAGATCAATGATGATTTCTAGCTACCGTCCAACTTGGACACCCTATCAGCCAGCAGGGGCACTACCTTGTTGAACGCCAACAGCAATTCGGCCGCCATCCCAACAACGATGCCGCCCGGTATGGTGACTGAAGGCGAGCTGGACGGCCAGCCGGTCGTCCTCGTCGGGACTGTCCCCACGGGCTACACCGTCATCCTCTGCCCTAAGGGGTGGGCCACTCTTCAACGATGGAAACTAACAACTCTCCGGGTCGCTCGGGGTGGCCTCTACGCGGCGGGTAAAGGGCGTGAAGGAGGCTTCGCAGCGGCGCGTTTCCTGCTCGGCAGCTCGGGCAACTACGCGGTTCGCCACCGCAACGGCAACCCGTTCGACATCAGGCTTGGGAACATCGTCGCGATCTCACCCGGCTTGATCCGGCAAGCAGCCATCGAGACGACCCGAGGGCCAGGTTACACAAACCCGGACATTCGTTGGGGCGACGGTCGCTGCCATTCTGGGAAGCCTCTGAAGATACCCAGCGCTCGACAGCGCCTCGCGAGCGCCCTTGCTCTCCAAGACCCGGAATAATTGAGCAGAAAAGTGTGAAGCCCCCGCTCGATCCCATCTTGTGGCGGGCTTCCCCCGGGGGAGGGGTCGCTCCTAATGAGCATGTCGCCTGCCTGTGCGAGCGAGCTCATCGAGACTGAGATGACGCTTCGTCACTGATGGTCTGCTCCAGCTCTCCGATCATGGTCCTGTAGTGAGCTATGACCCGAAGGAAGGCGGCACGCTTTCTTTCGCTCTTGGCTGCTTGGGCAAGGCGCTCGCACTCAACGACCTGCATCCGTAGGGTCTGCAGTTGAGCCAGCATGTCTTTCATGATCTTCCCTCGGTTCCCCTCCGCACCAGGGAAGCCTCGAACACCGACTGTGGCAAGCGGTGAGGAACATGGGGAGCGGATGTACGCTGGGGTATGCCCGTGCGGACAGGCAAAACAGACCAGAAACGACATCCGTTAGGGTTGACATCGATCAACGGACACGATAGTCAACGGACAGAACCCTAAAGGACAGAGGACGTCCATGGCCACGATCTTCTATGCGCGAGTATCCACCACAGATCAGACCGTCGAACATCAGCGGACCGGAGCAGAGGCGGCAGGCTTCAAGATCGACCGCGTCGTCGCAGACCATGGTGTCTCGGGCATCAGCACCCGCCTTGCCGAACGACCCGATGGCAAGCGTCTCTTCGACATCCTTCGCAGCGGCGACACGCTTGTTGTTCGCTGGATCGACCGCCTCGGGCGCAACTACGGTGACGTTTGCGACACCATCAGAGAGTTCATGCGCCGGGGCGTTGTGATCCGCACGGTGATCAATGGGCTCACCTTCGACGGTGCAACCACGGACCCCATGCAGCAAGCCGTTAGAGACGCTCTCATTGCCTTCATGGCCGCCACCGCGCAGGCCAATGCCGAGGCCATCAAGGAGGCACAACGCGGCGGCATCGCCCTCGCAAAGGCGACAGCAGGTGAGACGAAGTACCGGGGACGGAAGCCGACGTTCAACAAGGGCCAGCTCGAAACGGTCCTCAACATGCTGGAGCAGTCAGCGGGCGTCGGGCAGATCGCGGCAGCTACGGGGCTGAGCCGACAGACAATCTATCGGATCAAAGAGGACCCGGTTGGAGCCGAGGCGGCGCTGACGAGTTGGGCCGCATAGTCAGCTCTAAGTGCATCTTCGCGGCCCGATCAGTGTTTTTTGCATCTGCTCACTGACCAGCGTAATGGGGCGTTCACACTTACTAAACCAAGATGAGTGCCCAGACAGGGGTGATTGGATGACGACGCTGTACACCATTGGCTACGAAGGTACCGACATCGACCGCTTCGTGGCCACGCTGAAGAGCATCAAGGTGCAGCTCTTGGCCGATGTCCGCGCCGTGCCGATCTCGCGGAAGAAGGGGTTCTCGAAGAACAAGCTCCGCGACCGACTTGAGCAAGAAGGCATCCGGTACGTTCATCTGGCCGCGCTTGGCGACCCAAAGCCCGGCCGGGATGCCGCGAGGGCGGGCCACTTTGATCAGTTCCGGAAGATCTACGGCAAGCATCTCGCCCAGAGCGAACCGCAGCAAAGTCTCCTAGAGCTGGCCAAGCTGGTGGACGAGCAGAGCACCTGTTTGATGTGCTTTGAGCGCGATCCCAGTGAATGCCACAGGTTGATGGTTGCATCGGCACTACCGACTCAGGTCAAGTTGTTCCACCTCTTTGGTGATGAACCCGATCGTTATGTCCGTAACGCCGCAAAGCTCCCGCGCAGTCGTTCTAGTCAAGGCGCTGCCGCAGCCCAGTAGAACCTACGGGGAGACTGTCTGCTGCGCTGGGGTGACCGCTGACGGGCAATGGAAGCGGCTCTTCCCGGTACGCTTTCGGCACCTCCGTGGTGACAGCAGTTTCGCCCGCTGGCATTGGGTGAAGTTCTCCTACCGGCCGCCGACAAGGGACAAGCGGAGCGAGAGCTGCCACGTCTACGAGGACAGCATCGCCATGGACGGCCAGTTGCCCCAAGCCGAGCGGACGAGGTTGCTCACGCCCCTCCTCACCGGCTCAGCCAAGGAGGCAATGGCGCTCGGGAGATCGCTAACTCTCATCCGACCTCGGAACACCAAGTTCATTGCGAAGCGCAAGTCAGCGGCCGATCTTGCCGAGGAACGAGAGGCATACAAGGCCGCCGCTCAGCAAACATCCATCTTCGACAAGGAGCTGGCGGAACTTGAGCCATCTCCCTTCGACTTCAGGTTTCGGTTCGAGGACGACGACGGCCCCCACGACTACCAGAACGGAGACTGGGAAACGCATGCGATGTTCTGGCGCTGGCAAGCCGAGTACGGCGAGGGAGGTGCGCTGGATCGCATGCGAGCTGTCTACGACGAACAGTACCCCAGCAAAGGCATGGCCTTCGCTTTGGGAAACCAAGCCAAGAGGCCGCAGACTTGGCAGTTGCTTGGCGTCATCCGACTAGACGAGATGACCCAACCCGACCTCTTCAGATAGTCAGGCGGCCGAAGAGAAGCGCTCTAGGTCGTATCGGGGCAGCTTGCAGACTTCGACGTACAATCCTGCAGGGTCACCGTAGACCCGCTCATCCACGCTCTCGCCAGCATGGCCGGTGATCATGCGCCGCTTCTCCTGATCCAGCCCGTGCTTTCGGCTCATGGTGATGAAGCGGTGCCGCCAGCCGTGGTTCGGTGCCACCCGCTTGTCGGGGACGATGTCTCGCACGAACTCAGCGAGACGGTTCTTCAATGCGCGCAGCTTGCCCCGCACATCGTCATCTTTAGCAACCGTCAAGAACAGATAGCCTTTGGCTGATGCGGTAACGAACTCGATGAAGCCCAACTCAATGAGGTGGGGGTGCAGCGGCACCTCGCGTGCTTCCTTATTCTTCACCGGACCAGCCTCGGGGGTGATCGTTGCCACGTAGTGATCGCCCTTACGGCGGATGTCGTCGCGCCGGAGCTGCGCCATCTCGCCAATCCGAGCGCCGCTGTAGGCGCACAACCAAGGGAGCCACCGCTTCGCTGCAGTCGTCTTTGCGTGCTCCTGCGCGGCCCCGCTGTAGCCTAGAGCGGCCTTCAGGATGGCCGCAGCTTCATCATCAGTGAACCCCTTGCCTCGCTCGCGGACCCTCTTCCCGATCTTCAGCGTGACGCCTTGAGCCGGATTGCTTGGCAGTTTGTGGTTCCGCACGCCCCAGCCGAACACCGACTTCATCGCAGACAAGTCGACATCCTTCACAGTCTTCGGGGAGCGGCCATCCGAGAGCCGCTTATCCTTCCAACCAACGACATCGTGAGGGGTGATCCGCGTCGCGTCGTCGTGTCCCACAAAGGCAACGAAGCGCGTGAGCACGGACTTATACTCGCTGACCGTCTTCTCGGTGACACCCCCTGCCCGGCTCTCCAACTCCCAGCCAGCGAACAGCGCGGCCACCGTAAGCCCTGCCTGCCCCCTCGGGGCGGCCTTGGCTTCCCATTCAGGAAACCGCGTCTCAACGAGGTCCGGCCCATAGTCACCTCTGCCTCTCCGCTCCAAGAGCGCCGTAGCGTCCTTGAATGCCTCATGCAGGGCAGCGGCCAGCCGGGCTGAACTGTCATCGTCGATCCGCAGGGCCTTACGCTGGAGCAGCTCAGCAACGTATGGAGCCATCTCACTCTGCACCGTTTCAGTGTCCCACTTGAGGGCGGCTTGGTGAAGCATGTTCCAAAGCGTTGCTCGGCCAGGATCGTTCTCCCAAGTCTTCTTGGCATGACGGTAGGCTTCGCCCGCGAGCGCTATGGCCTCCCGATGGGTAAGGCGACGGGGGCTCTCGCGCATGGAACGCCAGACATCATCAAGGTAGGCGAGCGCCTTGGCTTGCCGCGCTTTGGCCTCGCGAGGATCGTGGGTGCGCAGCGAGACCTTGATTGTGCCGTTGCGACCAACCTGCACTTCCGCAGTCTCATCACCTACTGGCACGCGCAGCACCACGCCCACCGCCTTCTCGCTCAGCTCGGCAGGAACGCGCTTTCGCAGGTAATGAACGGAGGAGCCGTCGCGGCGGATAGGAGAAGCCATTCGCAGAAGCATGTGTACCGTCTCTGTGTACCAGTTGAGACGGTCGATCACCCTTACTTATCAGGGAGTTCAGCAACTTCAACAACATCGAAGAGCGATGGTGCCCAGGAAAGGACTCGAACCTTCACGGCCGTTAAGCCACTGGCACCTGAAGCCAGCGCGTCTACCAATTCCACCACCTGGGCATGCCGGTTAGGCACGGAGGCGGTTACTACGGTTCGGTGACGCGGTTGTCAATTCATGCTTGAACCCCGCTTCGGGATGCGGATTGCGCATCGCAAACCGGCCCGATACAAGCCTGACGAGACGCACTCTTCCCGCAGGAATGACCCAGGAATGGATCCCATGGCATCGAATCTGGACACGCTCGTCACGGTTTTCGGCGGATCGGGGTTTTTGGGCCGGAATGTGGTCCGTGCACTGTGCCGGCGCGACTACCGGGTCCGGGTCGCGGTGCGGCGGCCGGAGCTGGCCGGGTACCTCCAGCCCTCCGGCAAGGTCGGGCAGGTCCACACCGTGCAGGCGAACGTGCGCTATCCGGCCTCGATCGAGGCGGCACTGCGTGATTCGCATGTCGTGATCAATCTGGTCGGCATCCTCGCCGAGGGCGGCGCGCAGAGTTTTGACGCCGTCCAGGCCAAGGGCGCCGAGACCATTGCCAAGGCGGCGGCCGCCGCCGGGGCACAATTGATCCATGTCTCGGCGATCGGCGCCGACGCGGAATCGCCCTCGCGTTATGCCAGAGCCAAGGCGGCCGGCGAAGCCGCGGTCCTGGCCGCGGTGCCGTCGGCGACGATCTTCCGCCCCTCCGTGATGTTCGGCCCCGAGGACCAGTTCACCAATCGCTTCGCCGCACTGGCGCGGATGTCGCCGGTGCTGCCGCTGATCGGCGCCGACACCAAGATGCAGCCGGTCTATGTCGGCGACGTCGCCACCGCGGTCGCGGATGCCGTCGACGGCAAGGCCAAGGCGGGCGCAACCTACGAGCTCGGCGGCCCGGAAGTGCTGACCATGCGCGAGATCATCGAGGCCATTCTCGAGATTGCCGATCGCAAGCCGATGCTGATGCCGCTGCCGTTTGGCCTCGCCCGCTTCAAGGCCAACTTCCTGCAATTCGCGCCGGGCGCGCTGAAGCTGACGCCGGACCAGGTCACGCTGCTCGCGCGCGACAATGTCGTGTCGGACGCGGCGAAGGCCGCCGGGCTAACGCTGGAAGGCCTGGGCATCACGCCCGACTCGCTTGAGGCGATCGCCCCGCAATATCTCTGGCGCTTCCGCGCCGCCGGGCAGTTCCAGCGCAAGAGCGCGTAACCATCCCCGCCGTCATCCGGGCATGACGAACTTCAGCGTCCGGACTGCAGTTGTTTGACGTTCGGGTCTACCGCCCCAGCGCCAGCGCGATCAGGCCGAGCGTGCCGACGATCACGCGCCACCAGGCGAACACCACGAAGCCGTGGCGGGTGACGTATTCCAGGAACGTCTTCACCACGATGATCGCGGTGACGAACGACACCACGAAGCCAATGGCGACGATGCCCATGTGGTCCATCGTCATCTCGGAGCGGTTCTTGTAGAAATCGTAGGCGAACGCGCCGATCATGGTGGGAATGGCGAGGAAGAACGAGAACTCCGCCGCCGCGCGCTTGTCAGCCCCCAGGAACATCGCCGCGACGATGCTGGCACCGGAGCGCGACACGCCCGGGATCATCGCGATGCACTGTGCGATGCCGATATAGAGATACATCAGCAGCGGAAACCGGGTGGCGTCGTGCTCGCGCGCCTTGAGATCGAGCTTGTCGACCCAGAGCAGGATGGCGCCGCCGACGATCAGCGAAAAGCACACCACCCACGGATTGAACAGCATGCTCTTGATGTACTTGCCGGCGACGAGACCGACGACGACAGC
This sequence comes from Bradyrhizobium sp. 62, assembly GCF_023073035.1. NCBI lineage: Bacteria > Pseudomonadati > Pseudomonadota > Alphaproteobacteria > Hyphomicrobiales > Nitrobacteraceae > Bradyrhizobium > Bradyrhizobium sp. 62. The sequence continues at coordinate 244,788 of NZ_JADPIT010000014.1, read as the reverse complement.
GGGCAGGAACGCGACCAGCACGCCGATCACGAAGCGGCGTGCATAGGCGTCGCCCGTGAACATGCCGATCGCGACGTCCCACAATTTCTTGAAGTACAACACGACGATCGCGAGGATCGCGCCGAGCTGGATTAGGACCGTAAACGAGTCCCAGAACGCGCCCTCGCCGAGATGGAAGAAGCGCTCCGCGAGCAGCAAATGGCCGGTCGAGGACACGGGAAGGAACTCGGTCACACCCTCGATGATGCCGAGGATCACTGCCCGTATTGCATCTGACATATTTACGGTCCATTTCGGCTGGAAAAGCGGGGCTCTTCTCGCCCATCCGCTCCCTTGCTGCAATCGCAAAATGCGGCGGCGCGCCCTTGCTTCGCGGTTTTGAATGACTAGTGTGGCGCCGCACAAACATTGATGGATTCTTAAGCACCATCACATAGTCAAAGGCTTCATGTTTACGCTGTTTCATCATCCGTTCTGCCCGCATTCGCGGTTCATCCGCCTGATCGCGGGAGAATACGGGCTTGAGCTGAAGCTGATCGAAGAGCGCAGCTGGGAGCGGCGCGAAGCGTTTCTGCTGCTCAATGCGGCGGGCACGACGCCCGTTCTGGTGGACGACGAGCAGCCGCCGATACCGGGCGCGGCGATCGTCGCCGAATATGTCGACGAGGCCTATGGCTCCGAGATGGGACTGAAGCGCCTGATGCCGGACACGATCGGCGAGCGCGTCGAGGTCCGCCGGCTGATGGCCTGGTTCAACGAAAAGTTCTTCGAGGAAGTCTCCCACCCGCTCGTCACGGAGCGCATCTACAAGCGCTTCATGAGCGAGGACAACGGTGGCGGCCCGCCCTCGGCCGACGTGATGCGCGCCGCCAAGGCCAACGTGCGCTATCATCTGGCTTATATCGGCTGGCTGGCGCAGACGCGTAATTTCCTCGCCGGCGACCGGCTCAGCTACGCGGATCTCGCCGCCGCGGCGCACCTCTCGGCGATCGACTATCTGGGCGACGTGCCATGGAGCGAGGACGACGCGGCAAAGGCCTGGTACGCGCGGGTGAAATCCCGCCCGTCGTTCCGTCCGCTCTTGAGCGAATGGCTGGCCGGCGTGCCGGCGTCGCGGACCTACGTGGACCTGGACTTCTGAACTCCGATCCGACCGAACTGAAGACCGCGCTCGCAAACGAGGCCCGCGCGCTCGGCTTCGACTGCATCGGCATCACAGAGCCCGGCACGATCGAAAGCGCCGGACAACATTTTCTCGAATTCATCGCATCCGGCGGCCATGGCGACATGGACTGGCTCGCCGCGCAGCCGGAGCGCCGGGTCGATCCGCGCGGGCTGTGGCAGGACGTGCGCAGCGTCATCATGCTCGGCGTCAATTACGGCCCCGATCAGGATCCGCTCGCGATCCTGCAACAGCGCACGCGCGCGGCGATCTCGGTCTATGCGCAAGGCGACGACTATCACGACCTCATCAAGAAGCGCCTAAAGGCACTGGCGCGATGGCTGGTCGCGACCGCAACTCGTGAGGTGACGCCTTGCGAAGTGAAAGTGTTCGTCGACACCGCGGCCGTGATGGAGAAACCGCTGGCGCAAGCCGCGCATCTGGGCTGGCAGGGCAAGCATACCAATCTGGTCTCGCGCGAATTCGGCTCATGGCTGTTTCTCGGCGCGATCTACACCACGCTGGAGCTGCCGCGCGACGACGCCGAGATCGATCATTGCGGCTCGTGCCGGGCGTGCCTCGACATCTGCCCGACCGCGGCCTTCCCCGCGCCCTACAAGCTCGATGCGCGGCGATGCATCTCCTATCTCACCATCGAGAACAAGGGACCGATCCCGCGCGAATTTCGCAAAAGCATCGGCAACCGCATCTATGGCTGCGACGATTGCCTCGCCGCCTGTCCCTGGAACAAGTTCGCGCAGGAAGGCCGTGAGGCCAAGCTCGCCGCACGTGACGCTTTGCGCGCGCCAGGTCTTGCCGAGCTCGCGCGGCTCGACGACGCGTCGTTCCGTGCGCTGTTCACGAAGTCTCCGGTGAAGCGCATCGGCCGCGACCGCTTTTTGCGCAACGTGCTGATCGCGATCGGCAACTCCGGTGATATCGCGCTGGCGGACGAGGCGCGGCGATTGCTGGGCGATGAGAGCGCGCTGGTGCGCGGGGCTGCGGTGTGGGCGCTGGGGCAGTTGATGCCACGGGATGAGTTCGAGGCGATCAGGACGAATGCGATTGCTGGCGAGAGCGACGAAAGCGTGCGTGAGGAGTGGCGCACCGCCCCCTAATCCTCCGCTGTCATGCTCCGCGAAAGCGGGGCATCCAGTACGCCGCGGCCCATCGATTCAATCACTGCCAGCTCGGAGTACTGGATCGCCCGGTCAAGCCGGGCGATGACACCTGTTGTTGTGGCGAGCAGGCACGCTCTCGCCACCCTTGATTTCCCCACACGTTCCTTCAAGCTCGCGCATCATGACAAACATGCCTTTCTTCACCCGCGACGGCGACACATTCCACCCGACGGAAGTCGCCAACGGCCCGTGGGATCCGAAATCGCTGCACGGACGCGTCATCGTCGGCCTTCTCGGCTTCGCCATCGAGGAGCGCCATTCCGGCCCCGAATTCGTGCCGGCGCGGCTGACCGTGGATATGTTTCGGCTGCCGACCATCGACAAGCCGATCGAGGTGACGACACGGCTGGTGCGCGACGGGATGCGCATCCGCGTCGTGGAAGCGGAGTTCTTTTCCAGCGGCATCGGCATGGCGCGCGCCTCGTGCCAGCTGTTGCGCCGAACGCAGAATCCGGACGGCAATGTCTGGTCGCCGCCGAACTGGGACGTGCCGAAGCCGGCCGACATTCCCAATCCGACCGATCCCAGGCTCGGCATGAACGGCAAATGGACCACGCGACCGATTGTCGGCCAGATGGGCTCGCTCGGGCCGAGAAAACTCTGGATGAGCGAGGTGCGCGAGCTGGTCGCGGGCGTGCCGATGACGCCGTTCGTCCATGTCGCCACCGGCGCCGACTTCGCCAGTCCGTTCGCGAACGCCGGCGACAAGGGGCTCGGCTACATCAACAGCGACGTTACGATCTATCTGCACCGCCTGCCGGTGACGAGCTGGATCGGCTTCGAGGTGGTGAACCACCAGGCCACCGACGGTGTCGCGATCGGCGAATGCTGGCTCTACGACGAAGCGGGCCCGATCGGCACAGCCACGGTCGCCGCGCTGGCGCAGCGCAAGCCGATGGTAAATCCGTCGAAGCGGTAGGTGCGCAAGAACGACGGCTAGCCAAAATGCCGCTGCATCTCCGGCCGTGCCTTGAGCTCCGCGCCCTGCCTGGCGACGATCTTCGCGATCCGTTCCGGCGCAAACTTCAGATCGACAAACGCCGGCGCCGTGTTGGCGACCTCGTGATAACTGACGATCCTGCCGTCGCGAAGCGTCATGATCGCCACGCCCTCGAACATCGCCCGCGCGCCATCGGCCTCCGGCAAGGTCGAGCGATAGCTGAACGTGTAGCGCGCATAGAGCGTGGTGCCGTTCGACACCGGGTCGTGCATGTCCCAGCGGAAGTCGGTCGCCGTGCGATAGAACCAGTCGTCGATCATCGCGGCGATCTTCTCGCGGCCGGCGAAGGCGCCGTAGAACACGTCGTGATAGACGCCGTCCTCGGTGAAGAGATCAGCGAACGCTTTTCCGTTGCGTTGTTCGACGGCGTCGCAGAACGCGCGCAGCATGGCGGTGGTGGTCATCGGCGATTCTCCCCTCCCATTCTCA
>NZ_JADPIT010000014.1:231453-240968 GCF_023073035.1 Bradyrhizobium sp. 62 | reverse complement strand
CAGTACGCCGCGGCTTCTCGGCTTGAGCACGAGCGCCTCTGGAATACTGGATCGCCGGATCAAGTCGGGCGATGACACCGAGTGCTAGGTGGCGATTTCACCCGATCTCGGCCACGGCGGCAAGAATGCGGGCGATGTCCTGCGGGCGCGAGAGGCGGTGATCGCCGTCCTGGATCATGGTCAGCACGACGTCGTCGGCCGGCAGGCGATGGGTCAGCGCGAACGCGTGCTGCCAGGGCACGTCAGGATCCTGCGCACCTTGCAGGATGCGGACGGGACAGCCGAGATCGATGGCGCTGCCGAGCACGAGGTGGTTGCGCCCCTCCTCGATCAGATTTCGCGTGATCGGATAGGGCGAGCCGTCGCCATAATCCGATGGTCTCAGCCAGACGCCTTTGGTCTCGATTTCTTTCTTCACCGCGGCCGGAAAATTCTTCCACATCAGCTCCTCGGTGAAGTCCGGCGCCGGCGCGATCAGCACCAGGCCCGCCAGCGAGGCCTTGCCAGAACGCTTTTTGATCTCGCGCGCGAGCAGCAGCGCCATCCAGCCGCCCATCGACGAGCCGATCAGGACTTGCGGGCCGTCGCAGAATCGCTCGAATACCGCGACGCTTTCCTCGAGCCAGCGCCCGATGGTTCCGTCGGCGAAATCGCCGCCGGATTCGCCGTGGCCGGAATAATCGAAACGGACCACGGCGCGGCCGTGGTCCCGGGCCCATTCGTCCAGCGCCACGGCCTTGCTGCCCCGCATGTCCGATTTGAACCCGCCGAGCCAGACCAGTCCCGGTCCTTGACCAGGTTCTGGACCAGATTCTTGACCAGATTTTTGGGCCGCGCGGCGGCGCACCGCGATCCGGCGTGCGGAGGGGCCTTCGCCCACATCGATGAAGTCGAGCACGGCATCGGGAATTGGGTGATTCATGGAACGTTTACTCTGGCTGTGCGGTTTGAGCTGTCCGGACGTGCTCCGCAGCGCAGCTGGACGTCGTCATTGGCCCTTTGGGACGCTTGCGGAACAGAAGCAAGGTGTCTATGTCCCTCTGCGTGCCCCGCCGTGGCCAAAATGCCTCGCATTTGAGGCTTTTTCGACCGCCGCACGAGCGATTGCTTGCCGGCAACCGTATCTTCCTGCAAAATAGCCGCCTCTTTTCATAACTTTGGAGAACCACCCATTCGCCGTCCAAATAAAGCCCCGCCCACTGCCGCCAAAGACGGGCCGCGCATCAATGACGATATTCGCAATGCGCAGATCCAGCTGATCGATCAGACCGGTGACAACAAGGGCACCATCGAGACCGTCGCGGCTATCCGCTTGGCCCAGGAAGCCGGCATGGATCTGGTCGAGATCTCGCCGAACGTCAGCCCTCCCGTCTGCAAGATCATGGACTACGGGAAGTACAAGTACGCCGCGCAGAAAAAAGCCACTGAAGCCCGCAAGCGGCAGAAGATCGTCGAGATCAAGGAGATCAAGCTCCGCCCGATGATCGACGACCACGATTACGAAGTGAAGATGCGCGCCATGCAGCGGTTCTTCGAAGAAGGCGACAAGGTCAAGATCACCCTGCGCTATCGCGGCCGCGAAATGGCGCACCAGGAGATCGGCACCAAGCTGCTCGACAAGATCAAGACCGACGTCGCCGAGCTCGCCAAGGTGGAGCAGGACGCGCGGTTCGAGGGCCGTCAGGTCGTCATGGTTCTGGCGCCGCGCTGACGCCGGTTCTTTAGGCTGAAGAATTCAACGGTCCGTCCGGATCTCCGGCGGGCCGTTTTGTTTTTTGTCGGATATTCGAGCCGCGAGCACCGCTGCGACCTCTCCGGCTTGCGGGAGAGGGAGCGCACCTCCATCGCGGAGATGGCTCGCTCGAATTACGTCCTTGTCGCCTGCCAGATGCCGCTGCAGCGGTCGCCGGAGATGATGCCGTGCCAGGAGCCGGTCCCGGCCGCGCCGGCGAGCCGGCCGCCGCCGCTGGCATGGGACGCCCCGACCGAAACCTCGACCGCGACGCCACCGCTGCGATTGACCTTGCCGGAGACCCGGCCACCGCCGGCGGACGACACCCGACTGCCGGCGACGGTGAAGGGAACGCTGTAGCCGGAGCTGCAATTGCCGCGGGTGGTGGCGAAGGTGACGTTCCAGACGCCGTCATAGCCGCGGATGCGAGCATCGGCAGTCGACGGAAACGCAGCCATGGCGAGCACAGCCAACAGCGCCAGGCGGCGCGGACGAGCGACATCCGTCAAAGACGGAAGCGATTGGGAAAAATAGGGCATTTTAATCCTGCTCCGGGCGACACGGCTCGGACATGAGGTTAGCAATTCCGGATAGTCGGCGGCTAGGTTCCACCGGTTCATCGTTGCCAATTCGCCCGTCCTCTGTCATAAGCCCAGCCTTCATTGCCCGGCTGATTAAGGGCTGCCGTGGCGGTGTCCGTGCGGGTTTCGCGCTTGTTCGTAAAACCTGAGCACAATCAACGCTCTAACGAGCATTTTGACGGCCAGCCGCCTTCGCGGGCGGATTTCTATGGCCATTAGGAGAGCCAAATGCCCAAGCTGAAGACCAAATCGGGCGCTAAAAAGCGCTTCAAGGTGACTGCCACCGGCAAAGTGATGTTCGCTCATCGCAGCAAGCGTCACGGCATGATCAAGCGGACGAAGAAGCAGATCCGGCAGCTGCGCGGCACTGCCGTGCTGTTCAAGACCGACGGCGACAACGTCAAGAAGTACTTCTTGCCGAACGCCTGATCGCGTCCACGATCATTGCCACCCGCGCCGCAGCTTTCGCGGCGATCCGAACATCAAGTCATCTTTCGAAGGATATTTGTCATGGCTCGCGTCAAACGCGGTGTGACCGCCCACGCCAAGCACAAGAAAGTCTACAAGGCCGCCAAGGGTTTCCGCGGCCGCCGCAAGAACACGATCCGCACCGCCAAGCCGGCGGTCGAGAAGGCTCTCGTGTATGCCTTCCGTGATCGCAAGCGCAAGAAGCGGACGTTCCGCGCGCTCTGGATCCAGCGCATCAACGCTGCCGTGCGTCCGTTCGGCCTGACCTACAGCCGCTTTATCGACGGCATGGCCAAGTCCGGGATCACCGTGGACCGCAAGGTGCTGTCGGATCTCGCGATCAACGAGCCCGCGTCGTTCCAGGCGATCGCCGAGAAGGCCAAAGCCGCTCTGGCGGCCTGAGCACGCCCGCGCTAACGGCCGGCTCCGCCGGCTTTCAGCGCGCGTTGCGAGTAGCGCTGGGCGATCTCCGCCCGGCAGAATGCTGTGAACGACAGATACATGGTGCCGGATTTATTCCGGTACTTCCGGTCGCACACGCGCATCTCGCGTTGGTAAGCCCGTTTCCGCGCAATGTTGAGGCCGGGCATGAAGTCCGCCTCGCATTTCTTCTCGACGGCGGCGCCGAGCTGGACATCGCCGCTCGCGGTCAATTGGCAATCCTGAAACACCTTCATCGCACTTTCGCAGCCCTTCTGGGCACCGATGGTGTCGACGACCTCGTCCAGCGTCATGGATTTCTCCATGCAGACCATGGCGCGCGCCGGGGTGCTCGCGACCAAGAGAACGACGGCGAGAGCAGCCAGACCGGATCTTGAGAGCATCGCGAAAGCCTCCTCGTATCCCCCTTGGTGCCAGCCTCCCGCGCGAGGTTCAACCCAGCCGCTCGTCAGCCCGAATGACCGGCTTTTCGCTTGACGTTACGGCCTTCGGGCGGCGACAACCCAGCCGAATTTGGCAGCAGGGATTTGACCGTGTCCGACCTCGCAACGCTCGAAACATCCATCCTCGACCAGATCGCCGCCGCCGGCGACGAGGCCGCCCTCGAAGCGGTGCGTGTCGCGGCCCTCGGCAAGAAGGGCTCGATCTCGGCGCTGCTTGCCACGCTCGGAAAAATGTCGCCGGACGAGCGCAAGACCCAGGGCGCTGCGATCAACCAGGCCAAGGACAAGGTCACCGAAGCGCTCGCCGCGCGGCGCGACGTCTTGAAATCGGCGGCGCTCGACGCGCGGCTTGCGTCGGAAACCATCGACGTCACCCTGCCGTTGCGCGATGCGCCGGCCGAGGCCGGCCGCATCCATCCGCTGAGCCAAGTCTGGGACGAGCTGACCACGATCTTTGCCGACATGGGATTCTCGGTCGCCGAAGGCCCGGATATCGAGACCGACGATTACAACTTCACCAAGCTGAATTTTCCGGAAGGCCATCCCGCGCGCGAGATGCACGACACCTTCTTCTTCCATCCGAAGGAGGACGGCTCCCGCATGCTGTTGCGCACCCACACCTCGCCGGTGCAGGTGCGCACCATGCTGAGCCAGAAGCCGCCGATCCGCGTGATCTGCCCGGGCCGCACCTATCGCATCGATTCCGATGCGACCCACACGCCGCAATTCCACCAGGTCGAAGGCCTCGTCATCGACAAGCACTCCCATCTCGGCCACCTCAAATGGATCCTGCACGAGTTCTGCAAGGCGTTCTTCGAGGTCGATCACATCAACATGCGCTTCCGGCCCTCGTTCTTCCCGTTCACCGAACCGTCGCTGGAAGTCGACATCCAGTGCCGCCGCGACAAGGGCGAGATCCGCTTCGGCGAGGGCGAGGACTGGCTCGAGATTCTCGGCTGCGGCATGGTGCATCCGAACGTGCTGCGCGCCTGCGGCATCGATCCCGACGAGTACCAGGGCTTCGCCTGGGGTATGGGCATCGACCGCATCGCCATGCTGAAATACGGCATCGCCGATTTGCGCCAGCTGTTCGACAGCGACGTCCGCTGGCTGTCCCATTACGGCTTCAAGCCGCTCGAAGTACCGACGCTCGCGGGAGGGCTGAGCTCGTGAAATTCACCCTCTCCTGGCTGAAGGAACATCTCGACACCGACGAGCCCTTGGACAAGCTCGCCGAGAAGCTCACCATGATCGGGCTCGAGGTCGAGAACATCGAGGACAAGGCGAAGGCGCTGAAGCCCTTCACCATCGCGAAGGTGATATCCGCCGAGCAGCATCCGAATGCGGATCGGCTGCGCGTGTGCATGGTCGACACCGGCGACGGTGGAGCGCCCGTGCAGGTGGTGTGCGGCGCGCCGAATGCGCGGACGGGTCTCGTCAGCGTGTTTTCGCCGCCCGGCACCTACATTCCCGGCAAGGACATCACGCTCGGGGTCGGCACCATCCGCGGCGTTGAGAGCCGCGGCATGCTGTGCTCGGCGGCTGAATTGCAGATTTCCAACGACCATGACGGCATCATGGAATTGCCCGCGGATGCGCCGATCGGCGCTGCTTACGCCGCATGGGCCGGCCTCGGCGATCCCGTGGTCGAGATCAATCTGACGCCGAACCGGCAGGACTGCACCGGCGTGCATGGTATCGCGCGCGATCTTGCCGCCGCCGACATGGGCAAATTCAAAGATCCCACCATCAAGCCGATCAAGGGCGAATTCCCGTGCCCGGTGAAGGTCACGGTCGAGGACGCGACGCTGTGCCCGGGTTTTGCGCTTCGTCTCGTGCGTGGCGTGAAGAACGGACCGTCGCCGGAATGGCTGCAGAAGCGGCTGACCGCGATCGGCCTGCGTCCGATCAACGCGCTGGTCGACATCACCAACTTCTTGACTTACGACCGCGCACGACCGCTGCACGTGTTCGACGCGAAGAAAGTGAAGGGCAATCTCGTGGTGCGCCGCGCCCGTGACGGCGAGACGCTGCTCGCGCTCGACGGCCGCAGCTACAATCTCGATCCCGCGATTTGCGTGATCGCGGACGAGCACGGCGTCGAATCGCTCGCCGGCATCATGGGCGGCGAGGCCTCGGGCTGCGACGAGACCACCACCGACGTGCTGATCGAATCGGCGCTGTGGAACGAGATCAACATCGCCCAGACCGGCCGCAAGCTCGGCATCAATTCGGACGCGCGTTATCGTTTCGAGCGCGGTGTAGATCCGGCCTTCATGGTGCCGGGGCTGGAGCTCGCGACGAAACTGGTGATGGAGATGTGCGGCGGCACGCCGTCCGAGAACGTCGTTGTCGGCAAGACCTTCGGCGACGACCGCGTGATCGATTTCCCGGTCACCGAGGTCAAGCGGCTCTCGGGCATCGAAGTGCCGATGCCGGAGATGAAGCGCATCCTGACCCATCTCGGCTTCATGATGGCGGGCCCGGGCCCGGTCGTGAAGGTCGCGGTGCCGTCGTGGCGCACCGACGTGCACGGCAAGGCCGACATCGTCGAGGAAGTCGTCCGCATCCACGGCGTCGACAAGGTGCCGATGACGCCGTTCGAGCGCGGCGAGGACGCACGCAAACCCGTGCTGACCCCGCTCCAGCTCCGCACCCGCCGCGCCAGGCGCGCGCTGGCGAGCCGCGGCATCATCGAAGCGGTGACCTGGTCCTTCATCACCAAGTCCGCCGCAAAGCTGTTCGGCGGCGGCCAGCGCGAACTCGAGGTCGCCAACCCGATCGCATCGGATTTGTCCGACATGCGCCCGACCCTTTTGGCGGGCCTGATCGCGGCGGCGCAGGCCAATGCCGATCGCGGCTTTGGCGATGTCGCGCTGTTCGAGGTCGGGCAGGCGTTCAAGGGCGATCGCCCGCAGGATCAGTTCATGGCGGCAAGCGGCGTCCGCCGCGGCTTTGCGTCGTCGCAAGGTCTGGGACGACACTGGTCGGGTTCGGCGCAGGCTGACTTGTTCGACGCCAAGGCCGATGCGCTCGCGGTGCTCGCCGCCGCAGGGGCACCGATGCAGGCCCTTCAGATCGTCGCGGGCGGCCCGTCCTGGCTGCATCCCGGGCGATCCGGTACGATCCAGATCGGGCCGCAGAACGTGCTGGGTTATTTCGGGGAGATGCATCCGCGCGCACTCGAGGCGCTCGGTGCCGGCGGCCCGCTGATGGTATTCGAGGTGATCCTCGACCGCATCCCCGAGGCGAAGAAGAAGCCGACCCGTGCCAAGCCCGTGATCGAGCTGTCGGCATTCCAGCCGGTCTCACGCGATTTCGCCTTCATCGTCGATCGCACCGTGAAGAGCGGCGATATCGTGCGCGCGGCTCAGGGCGTCGACAAGAAGCTGATCACCGCCGTGAACGTGTTCGACGTCTACGAAGGCAAGGGCATCGACGATGGCAAAAAGTCGATCGCCATCGCGGTAACGATCCAGCCGCGCGAAAAGACCCTGACCGACCAGGAGATCGAGGCCGTCGCCGCGAAGATCGTGGCGGAGGTGACGAAGAAGACCGGCGGCACTTTGAGAGCATGATCATGCTCGAGAAATCTAGAGCATGAGTCTCACTGACTTTCTTCCAAAGGACGTCAGCCTCACCGTTGCGATGGCGCTCTGCGCCGTCGCTTTCGTTTCAGGCACCGCGCGCGGCTTCTCGGGCTTCGGCTCGGCCCTGATCTTCATGCCGCTGGCGAGCAGCATCGCGGCGCCGCGTCTGGTTGCCGCACTGCTCCTCGTGATCGACTTCGTCGCGGCCGCGCCGCTGCTGCCCGACGCCTGGCGCAAGGCCGACCGCAAGGCCACCGCCGTGATCGTGCTGGGCGCGCTGGTCGGCGTCCCCGTCGGCACCTATTTCCTCAGCGTGCTCGAACCCGTCACGACGAGATGGATCATCTCCTGCTTCGTCGCCGCGCTGCTGCTTCTGTTGCTGTCGGGCTGGCGCTATCGCGGCAAGGACCACGCTTGGCTTTCGGTCGGCATCGGCAGCCTCTCCGGCTTCTGCAGCGGCCTCGCCCAGACCGGAGGCCCGCCGATCGTCGGCTACTGGCTCGGCCGTCCCATCGCCCCGATCGTCGCGCGCGCCAACATCCTGCTGTTTTTCGGCGCGTCGGACTTCTTCTCGATGATCAGTTACGCGACCACCGGCCTGATCAGCCGCGAATCGCTCGTGCTCTCGCTCATCGTCGGGCCGGTCTATGCGATCGGCGTCGCCTTTGGCGCGTCGCTGTTCGGCCGCGCCAGCGAGAAAGTGTTTCGCGCGATTTGCTACGCGCTGATCGCGGTGGCCGTGATCGCGGGACTGCCGGCGCTCGATGGAATTTTGCGGTAAGCAATCCACCGTCGTCCTGGCGAAAGCCAGGACCCATTACTCCGGTCAGCGTTTGTAGCGCGAGCAGGTGACCAAGAATCTCCGCCAAACCAATCCCTAGGGTAATGGGTCCTGGATCTACGCTTCGCTTCGCTGCGCTTGTCCAGGACGACGACTAATCAATTCCTCTGCGACTGCGGCGCCCGCCGCTTCTTCGTCGACTGCGTCGGGACATCGACCGGCTCGTCCTTGAGCGCGCCGATCTTGCGCAAGGCCGCGTCCGCGGCCCGCTCGCCGCTTTCCCAGGCGCCGTCGACGGTGCCCCACAGCGTCTCGTGCGTGGCTTCGCCGGCGAGGAACATGTTGCCGATCGGCTCGGCAAGGATTCTTCGCGAGAGCTGACCGCCGGGCGAGGCCGCCGACATCGCACCCATCACGAACGGCGAGGCGTTCCAGCGCGTCACGCTGGCTTTCTGCACGGCGGCGGCGACCTCGCTGCCGAACAGCTTCGTGATCCATTCCCTGGCGAAGGCCGTCATCGCCTTCTCGCCTTGCTGGGTGAGATCGCGGCCGAACGAGCCACCGACGTCGATCGAACATAGCGAGGAACCGCCGATATTGGCGAACATCAGCGCCGTGCGCGTCGAATTGCTCTGCTCGATCAGGATGTCGTCGCGCGACAGGCCGAGCGGATTGCCCGGTAGCTGCAGCACGATGTGATCGTAGCTGCCGAGCGTGAGCTTCGAGGCGGCATCGAGCGTGCGCTTTGGAATGTCAGGCCCAAACTTGATCGCGCCCGAAATCAGCACATTGGTCGAGACCGTGATGATGGCGGCGCGTGCGGCGATCCTGCCGGCCTGTGTCTCCACGCTGACGTCGCGATTGCTCCAGACGATCCGACTCGCCGGCGTCGACAGCGCGACCGGCGCCTGCTCACCGAGTTTGGTGATCAGGGTCCCCAGGCCCTGGCGGCAGGCGATCGCGGCGTTGCGATCCTGTGCCCGCGCCTTGTCGATCGCAGACAACTCCTTCAGGTCCTTGCCGGCGAAGCTCGCGCCCAGCATGAACTCGGCCGCGCCGGCCCAATCGCCGAGGTCCTTCGGCAGCACCGAGGCGCAGGCGGTATCAAGCTTGCCGCGCGCGGCCTCGTCGATGGCGCGGTTGGCGCGCACCAGCGCCGCCAGGAATTCCTCGGTCTCGCCGGCGCGTGCGTTGCGGCGACCGATGCGCATCTTCTGGCCTGACGGCGCCGGCAGAACGTCGAGCCCGGCGCTGCGCGCCAGCCGGATCATCGGATTGGTGTCGGGATTGTGCATCCAGCGCGCGCCGCGATCGAACGGCGTGTCGAAGGTGGTCGTATCCGTGATGCAGCGGCCGCCGATCTGCGATGCAGCTTCCACCACCACGACCTTGCGATTGGCCGCCATGATGCGCCGCGCCGCGGCAATTCCGGCCGCACCCGCACCGATCACGACGATGTCAGCCTCGCGCGGCAGGGTC
>NZ_JADPIT010000014.1:217847-231400 GCF_023073035.1 Bradyrhizobium sp. 62 | reverse complement strand
CGGCAAGGCCCGCCGATGCCGATAGGAACCTGCGGCGCGTGATTGTCATGGCATGGTTTCCGGAGACTTGCAGCAAACGGGAACAGCTAGCGAACCTTGCCGTATCTGATGTTGCGCGGCAACCATCATGGTGAATCAATCGTGCTTGATGTCACAGAGCGATGAACCGAATTGCAACACGTTCAGACCATGGTAGAGAAGAGAAAAAGACGGCCGGAAAAGGCCGTGGGGGAGTTTTGAAATGGGGACGGTCCTTGATTCAGTCGGCAAGCTGATTGCCGCGTACCTCTCGAAGGAGGTGCCGGGCTATGAGCCGTTCACGCCGAGCGACCCCGAGCATCTGCGCGGCGTCATCGAGCCGGGTGACGTGCTGCTGGTCGAGGGCAACAACCGCATCTCGGGCATCATCAAATATCTGACGCAGTCGACCTGGTCCCACGGCGCCCTCTATGTCGGCCCGATCGAGGGCGCGGAAGAGCCCGACGGCGAGCCGCACGTGCTGATCGAGGCCAATATCGGCGAAGGCGTCACCTCCGCGCCGCTGTCGAAATATTTCCCCTATCACACCCGCGTCTGCCGCCCGGTCGGGCTGTCTTATGAGGACCGCACCACGGTCTGCCGCTATGCGATCAACCGCATCGGCTTCGGCTACGACACCAAGAACATCGTCGACCTGATGCGCTTTCTGTTTCCGCTGCCGATCCCGCAGCGCTGGCGGCGCCGCATGATCTCGATCGGCTCGGGCGATCCCACCAAGATCATCTGCTCGGCCCTAATCGCGCAGGCGTTCGACGCCGTGCGCTATCCGATCCTGCCGAAGATCACCAAGGCCGGCAGCCGTGCTGCCCGCCGCGAGATCCTGCACATCCGCGATTCCTCGCTCTACATGCCCCGCGACTTCGACATCTCGCCCTATTTCGAAGTCGTCAAACCCACCATCGTGCACGGCTTCGACTACACCGCCTTGCACTGGGCCGACAAGCAGAAGCCGCTCGAGGAGGTAGCCGGCACCTTCGGTGTGTTTCCAGAAACGTTCAGTGCGCCGCCGCTCGTTCCTGAAGCGATTGACGAAGAGGCGCCGGTTCCGGCTGAAGAAGTGATGCGTGAGGCGGCCGCGGAGATGAGCGTTGCCTTCTCCGAGCATTTTGTGCTGCTGAACGATCTCGCAAAGTACCGCGCGCAGGGACACGCGTTGGAGATGGCGGCTTAGCCGTCCCTCCAAGCTCGCATTGCGAGCGAAGCGAAGCAATCCAGGCCATTGCGAGCGCAGCGAAGCAATCCAGACCGTCTCTGCCCGAACAGTCTGGATTGCTTCGTCGCTACGCTCCTCGCAATGACGGCGACCTACCGCTCCGCCCGCCCAATCACCGCCATCAGCTCTGCGATCTTCTCGCGCTGATCGGCCTTGTCGCCGCTCGCGATCGCATGCTCGACGCAATGGGCGACGTGATCTTTCAAAACCTCTTCCTCTACCCGGCGCAGCGCGGCGCGCACCGCCGAGATCTGCGTGACGATGTCGATGCAATAGCGGTCTTCCTCGACCATTTTCGAGAGGCCGCGAACCTGCCCCTCGATCCGGCCGAGACGTTTTCCGACGGATGCCTTGATGTCCTTGCGCATGCGGACTATATACCCCCCCAGGGTATAACTTGCAAGGCCGGAGCGTGGCAATGAACGACGCCGAACACGAGCACCATCACAAGCCGGAAACACATTCCGGATGCGGCTGTTCCAGTAAAGTTGCCTCGGTCGACAAGCCCGCCGCTGCCTCCTGCTGCGGCGCGCACGGCGATCACGCGCATGACCACGGCGCCGCGGCAAAAGTCCGCGATCCCGTCTGCGGCATGACCGTCGATCCCGCGACGTCCAAGCACCGGTTCGACCATCAGGGCGCGACCTTCCATTTCTGCTCGGCCGGCTGCCGCACCAAATTCGCCGAGGATCCCGCAAAGTACCTCGCCAAGGACAAGACGCCCGAGCCCGAGATGCCGGCGGGCACGATCTACACCTGCCCGATGCATCCGCAGATCCGCCAGGCCGGGCCCGGAAGCTGTCCGATCTGCGGCATGGCGCTGGAGCCGGAAGTGGCGAGCCTGGAGACCGGCCCCAATCCCGAGCTTGCCGACATGACGCGGCGGTTCTGGATCGGCGGCGCGCTGGCTTTGCCGGCAGTGGTGCTGGAGATGGGCGGCCATCTCGCGGGCCCGCACAACTGGATCGATGCGACGCTGTCGAACTGGATCCAGCTCGTCTTCGCCACGCCTGTGGTGCTGTGGGCCGGCTGGCCGTTCTTCCTCCGCGGCTGGCAGTCGCTGCTGACGCGCAACCTCAACATGTTCACGCTGATCGCGATGGGCACGGGCGTTGCCTATGTCTACAGCCTGATCGGCACCATCGCGCCGCAGATTTTTCCGGCCACCTTCCGCGGCCATGAAGGCGCGGTCGCGGTTTATTTTGAGGCCGCGGCGGTCATCACCGTGCTGGTGCTGCTAGGGCAGGTGCTGGAGCTGCGCGCACGCGACGCGACCTCGGGTGCGATCAAGGCGCTGCTGCAGCTCGCCCCGAAGACCGCGCGCCGCGTCGATGCTGACGGCAGCGAGCACGAGGTCGAGATCGACGCACTTCATGCCGGTGACCGCCTGCGCGTGCGTCCGGGCGAGAAAGTGCCGGTCGACGGCGTCATTCTGGAAGGCCGTTCCTCGCTCGACGAGTCGCTCGTCACAGGCGAATCCATGCCGGTCACCAAGGAGACCGGCGCGAAGGTGATCGCCGGCACGCTCAACCAGTCCGGCAGCTTCATCATGCGCGCCGACAAGGTAGGCCGTGAGACGCTGCTGTCGCAGATCGTGCAGATGGTCGCGGACGCGCAGCGCTCGCGCGCGCCGATCCAGCGTCTCGCCGACCAGGTCGCGGGCTGGTTCGTGCCGATGGTGATTGCGGTCGCGGTCGCTGCCTTCGCGGCCTGGGCCTGGTTCGGGCCGGAGCCGCGGCTGGCCTTCGGCCTCGTCGCCGCCGTCAGCGTGCTGATCATCGCCTGCCCCTGCGCGCTTGGCCTGGCGACCCCGATGTCGATCATGGTCGGCGTCGGCCGCGGCGCGCAAGCAGGCGTCCTGATCAAGAACGCCGAGGCGCTGGAGCGGATGGAGAAGATCGACACGCTGGTGGTCGACAAGACCGGCACGCTGACCGAGGGCAAGCCGAAGGTGGTCGCGATCGTGCCGGCGGCCGGCTTTGCGGAAGACGACGTCCTCCGCATGGCCGCCAGCGTCGAGCGCGCCAGCGAGCATCCTCTGGCCGACGCGATCATGCGCGCGGCGAAGGAGAAGCAGCTCGCGCTGGGCCAGGTCGAGCAATTCGATTCGCCGACCGGCAAAGGCGCGACCGGCAAGGTCGATGGCAAAACCATCGTGCTCGGCAATGCCCGATATCTGACGTCGATCGGCGTCGACACCAAAACCCTCGATGGCGAGGCCGAACGGCTGCGCGGCGATGGCGCGACCGTGATCAACATGGCCGTCGACGGCCGGCTTGCCGGCCTGTTCGCGATCGCCGATCCGGTCAAGGCTTCGACCCCGGAGGCGCTGAAGGCACTGGCGGCCGAGGGCATCAAGGTCATCATGCTGACCGGCGACAACCGCACCACGGCGGAAGCCGTGGCGCGCAGGCTCGGCATCGCCGATGTCGAGGCCGAGGTGCTGCCGGACCAGAAGAGCGCGGTGGTGACGAAGCTGCAGAAGGCCGGCCGCAGCGTCGCGATGGCCGGTGACGGCGTCAACGACGCGCCGGCGCTGGCCGCTGCCGAAGTCGGCATCGCCATGGGCACCGGCACTGATGTGGCGATGGAGAGCGCTGGCGTCACGCTGCTGAAGGGCGATCTCACCGGCATCGTGCGGGCGCGAAAACTGTCGCAGGCGACGATGAGCAACATCCGGCAAAACCTGTTCTTCGCCTTCATCTACAACGCCGCAGGCATTCCGATCGCGGCCGGCATCCTCTATCCAACTTTCGGCGTGCTGCTGTCGCCGATCATCGCCGCGGCCGCGATGGCGCTGTCCTCGGTCAGCGTGGTCGGGAACGCGCTGCGACTGCGGGCAACGCGGCTGTGAGCGTCGCGGAATCCGTGTAAAATGGCATCGAGCTTGGGAGGGAGCATCTTGATGCAGCGAATTACGATCACGATCGAAGACGATCTGCTGGCAGAGATCGACGCTGCGGCGGAAGCGCGCGGCTACCAGAACCGCTCCGAGATCATCCGCGATCTCGCGCGCGCCGGCTTGCAACAGAGCAGCGAGGACACCGCACAGGCCGGGCCCTGCGTCGCCGGTCTCGTCTATGTCTACGACCACGCCGCCCGCGATCTCTCAAAACGCCTGGTGCAGGAATTCCATGGTCACCACGACCTCGCGCTGGCGACGCTGCACGTCCATCTCGACGACAACAATTGCATGGAGATGACGGCACTGCGCGGCGACGCCTCCGAGGTCAGACATTTCGCCGACCACATCATCGCCGAACGCGGCGTGCGTTATGGCCGTGTGGTGATGATTCCGACGGGGGACGGTAAGCAGGCGAAGGCGCGGAAGCAGGCGCACCGGCATGAGTAGATTTGCCGAATAGACGGTGCGTTCCCCTCTCCCCTTGTGGGAGAGAAGGGAAGAGCATTCCGCTTGCGGATTTAAGCTGCCTTCGCATTCCCACCCGGCAACCCGGCCCGCGCGATGCCGCCATACAGCGTTTCGTTCGGCATCTCCTCGCGCAGGATCCTGCGCACCGTGATCAGTTTCTCCAAATCGATGCCGGTCGGAAAACCCTTGCTCTCGCACAGGAACACGAGATCCTCGAACACGACATTGCCGGTCGCACCGGGCGCGAAGGGGCAGCCGCCGAGGCCGCCGAGCGAGCCGTCGAGGATTCGCGCGCCTTCGTCGAGCGCGGCGGCCGCGTTCGCGATGCCCATGCCGCGGGTGTCGTGGAGATGGATGCAGATCGGCTTTGACCCTGCAAGCTTCACGGCGGCGCGCGTCAGCTCCGCCACCTGCTTCGGCCCGGCATAACCGACGGTGTCGGCGATGCCGACGAAATCGACACCAGCCTCCAGGCATTTGTCGACCAGCCGCAGCACCTCCGCAGGGTCAACCGCCCCGGTGATCGAGCAGCCCAGCGCCATCGAGATCGCCGCGTTGACGAGCGGCTTGTGGCTGGTGGCATCGCGCATCTCGCACAGGCGTTTCAGATTGGCGATCGCGGACTCGCGCGAGCGGTGCGCATTGGCCTGGCTGTGCTCTTCCGTTGCCGAGACCACCGAGGCGATCTCGCCGACGCCGGATTCCAGCGCCTCGTTGACGCCGCGCTCGTTGAGCGCAAGCGCGATGCCATGCGCGCCGGGCAATGAAGCGACGGTCGCGACGACATTACGAACATCGACGAATTGCGGAAACGTCTTTGCCGGCAGGAACGAGCCGACCTCGAAATGCCGCACGCCGGCGGCATATTCCTCGCGCACCCATCGCTGCTTGGCGTCGGTCGACGGAATTTTCTTCACGAGCTGGAGCCCGTCGCGCAGGCCGACTTCGCGCAGGCTGACGCGCTCTGCGGGGTAAATCTCCTGAATCCGGCTCATCCGCGCCTCCCTGTTGTTTTTGACGTGACGTCTTCGCTTTCGGTGTCGATCTCGGCGCGAACGGCGGCCGTGTCGGCGCCGAGCGGCGCGACCTTCAGGCCTTCGCCGATATGGCTGCCGTTCCATTCGATCGGCAGCGCCGGCACCCGGAACGGCTTGCCGTCGGCGGTCACATTGTTGACGAGCCCACCCGGCCGTAACACATGCGGATCGGTGAAGAGATCCTCGGGCCGGTTGATCGGCGAGAAGCAGATGTTGAGCGCATCGAGCCTCTGCGACAGTCTTGCCACGTCCCATTGCCTGATGATCCCGGCGGCGCGCGGAATGATCCGCCCGCGCGCCAGGATGCGATCGGTCGTGGTGCGCAAGGCGGGATCATCGAGGAATTCAGTCAGGCCGAACTCGCGGCAAAAGCTCTGCCAATGGCCTTCAGTGACGACGCCGATGAAGATGCGCTCGCCGCCGGCGGTCTCGAAGATGTCGTAGATCGGCCAGGCATGCTCGCGCTCCGGCATCGAGCGCGGCTTGTTGCCGGTCATCTCGTATTCGACCATGTGCTGGGCAACCAGGAACAGGCAGTTCTCGAACAGGCCGATGCGGATGTCGGCGCCATCGCGTTTTCCACCGCGCTTCTGATAGAGCGCCGCGAGGATCGCGATCACGCCGAACATGCCGCCCATGATGTCGTTGGCGGACGAGCCGACGCGCTGCGGCTTTTCGCTGGTGCCGGTCATGGCGGCAAGGCCCGCCATCATCTGCACGACCTCGTCGAGCGCGGGGCGGTGCTCGTAGGGACCCGAGAGAAAACCCTTGTGGCCGGCGATGATCAGCTCTGGATGCCGGCGGCGCAGTTCGTCGGCGCCAAGCCCCTGCTTCTCGAGCTGGCCGTCGCGAAAATTCTCAAGGAACACGTCGGCCGTCGCCAGCAGCCGGTGCATGGTGTCGCGATCCTCAGGCTTCTCGAAATCCAGCACCACGCTGCGCTTGCCGCGGTTGAACAACGGGAAGAAGGCGGTGCCCATGCCCCCCAGGCTTCGGGTCTTGTCGCCCGCGGGCGGCTCGACCTTGATCACGTCGGCTCCGAGTTGTGCCAGGATCATGCCGCAGGTCGGGCCCATGACCATGTGGGTCATCTCGACGACGCGGACGCCTGCAAGCGGCAATCCGGCCGCCGATTCTTCCATCGCCATAAGAGCCTATTCCTTTGCGCGGCTGGTTCCGCGTGTTGTCAAGCGGGTTGGTGAAGCAACGGTCTTGCCGAATTCATCGTGGCTTCGTTGATGCCAGCGGTCAATCCGGCCATAAGCGGTGCCGCCGATCTCCCTTGCCGAAGTGGCCCGGGGTGTCTACGTCTCGCGGGTGATGTCGTGAGAGGAACTCCCATGCTGGATGCCGCCGTCAAGGCGCTGTCGCAAATGATTTCGCCGCCGATGCGCTCGATCCTGTGGCGGTCGATCGGCGTCGCACTGGTGCTGATCATCGTGCTGGCGATCGGCTTGCAGCGGCTCCTGAGCTGGTTTGCGACCTATGGCGAGGCCTGGCTGGAGGGCCTGCTCGGTCCGGGCTGGCACGCATCGCTCGAGGTGCTGTCCTGGATCATTTCGATCGCCGCGGGCCTCGGCGTCGTGTTCGGGGCTGTGTTCCTGATGCCCGCGATTACCTCGGTGGTGGCGAGCCTGTTCGTGGACGACGTCGCCGACATCGTCGAGCGCGAGCACTATCCGGCCGAGCGGCCGGGCGTCGCGCTGCCGTTCAGCCAGGCGATCTACGAGGGTGTCAAGACCGCGCTGCTGACGATCCTGGTCTACCTGATCGCCTTGCCGCTGGTGCTTTTCGCGGGCGCCGGTTTCCTGGTCTTCTTCCTCGCCACGGCCTGGCTGCTCGGCCGCGAATATTTCGAGCTCGCGGCGATGCGGTTTCGCTCGCCGGAAGAAGCCAAGGCGATGCGGCGCGACAATGCCGCAACCATCTTCACCGCGGGCCTGTTCATCGCAGCCTTCGTCTCAATCCCGATCGTGAACCTGGCGACGCCGATCTTCGCCATGGCCTTCATGGTCCACATGCACAAGCGGCTCTCAGGCCCGCGGCCAGAGCTGATCGAGCCGGCGCGACAGATGCGGTGACGGCGTCTACGTCAGCGACAGCCCGCATTTGCGCAACAGCATCCTGGCGAAGCCGAACGGCGCTGGCGTGAACGGGCCGGGCGGCGCACGGGTGACCAGCGCGACGACGCCGAGCGCGGCCATCGCCACCCAGAAGCACAGCCAGAAGCCGTCGATATAGGCGAGCACATTGGCCTCGCGCTGAACCAAGCCCGCGAGCGTGCCGACCGCGCGGGCCTGGGCCGAACCCGCACCATGGGCCGCAAAATGGTCGGCGAGCTGTTTCAGCATGCGGACCACGTCGACGTCACCGACGCCGAGATTCTGGCCGAGATAGAAGGAATGAATCTGCTCGCGGACGCGCAGCCACGTCCCCATCAACGCCACGCCAATCTCGGCGCCGCCGAGCCGCATGATCTGGATATAGGCAGCAAACGAGGTGGCACGGCTCGGATCGGAATTGGACAGCAGTGTGATGATCAGCGGCAGCAAGGTCAGCGACTGCCCGATGGCCTGGAGCAGCACGATGCCGGCGAAATCCTCGCGCGCCCATTCATGGCTGAGCTGCGTGCCCCAGAGATTGGCGGCGGCGAAGCAGGCAAATCCCACGACCACCACCGTCCGCGTATCGAAATGCCGCAGCAGCCAGATCGAAAGCGGCACCAGCACGAACATCGGCAACGCGCCGTAGGTAAGCAGCAGCAAGCCACTCTGCTCCGGCCTGAGCAGGGCGATGGTGGCGAGGAAATTCGGCACCAGCGACGCGTTGGAGAGGCTGGTCAGCGTATAGAGCAGGATCAGGACCAGCCCGAGACCGATATTGCGCGAGAACAGCACGTTGATATGCGCCCATGGCTGTCGCACCAGGGCCTCGTTGACGAGGAAGCCCGCGACCAGCACCGCGCCGGCAATGATCAACGCCATCACCGTTCCCGACCCGAGCCAGTCCAGCCGGTTGCCCTGGTCGAGCCCGGCGTAGATCATCGAAACGCCGGCACCGAGCAGCAGCATGCCGCCCCAATCGGCCTCGCGCAGCAAAGCGCGATTCACCGGCTCGTTCGGCGTGCCCCAATAAACCATCAGGCCCATCAGGGGCGCGATCACGACGCTTTGCCAGTACAGCCATTGCCAGCCGAGATGATCGACATAGAAGCCGACCAGCGAGCTCGAGGTATCCAGCGCGAAGCCGACGCGGATCGAATAGATCGAGATCGCCGGGAGCCACCAGCGGATCGGCAAATTGCGGAACACGATCATCAGCGTCGCCGGCACGAAGGTGCCCAGCAAGAGGCCATGCACGACGCTGAGCGCGAGCAATGTCGGATAATCGTGCACGAACGGAATGATCAGCGAGACCGCGGCATAGACGAGGCTGGGGATGCCCAGCACGCGGCGCAGGCCGAATACGGTGGCAAGCCAGGCCACCGCGGGCGCGATGAAGATCTGCGAGCCGATGCCCGCCGTGGAGAGCCATGCGCCTTCGTCGAACGAAAGCGAGAACGCGCCGCGCAGGTCCGGCAGGCCAATCGTGGTCAGGCGGCTGTCGAAATTGGCGAGGAACGAGCCGAGCAGCACTGCCGCCACCGCAAACAGCGGCTGCGGGGCGACGCCGCCGCGCGAGAGCGGTCCGCGGCTGGAATCGTCATTTTCCGCCATTACCGGCCTTGGTGTCGATGCTGGTGACGACCGACATGCCCGGCACCAGCCGCGCCAGCAGCGGCTGGTTGTCGTCGAACTGGATGCGCACGGGAATGCGCTGCACGACTTTGGTGAAATTGCCTGTTGCGTTGTCCGGCGGCAGCAGCGCGACCTGCGCGCCGGTTGCGGGCGCAATGCGCTCCACCCGGCCGCGCAGCTTCTCACGCGGGAAACTATCGACGGTGATCTCGACCGGCTGGCCCGGTGCGACGTGGGTAAGCTGGGTCTCCTTGTAGTTCGCGATCACGTAGACCTTCGGCAACGGCACGACGTTGATGAGGTTGGTGCCGATGTTGACGTAGTCGCCGGGTTGGACCTGCCGCTCGCCGACGACGCCGTCGAACGGCGCCGATATCTTGGTGTAGCCGAGCTTGAGCTTCGCACTTGCCAGTGTTGCCTTGGTCGCTTCGAGATCGGCGGCGCGCTGCTTCCTGGTGCCTTGCAGCACCTCGAGCTGGTGCTGCTGGGCCGCGATCACGGCGCGGCTCGCGCGCACGTCGGCCTGCGCCTTGGCGTAGCCTGCGACCGCCTGTTCGAACCGCTGCCGCGTACCGGATTCGGTCTGCGATAGGGACTGCTGACGCTCCTGCTCCTGCCGCGCCTCGACCTCCACGGCTTCGGCCGAGAGCCGCGCGGCTTGCGCCTGCGCGATCGTCGCATATTGCAGCTCGATCTGGTTGGCCAGATTGTCGAGCACGGCTTGCGCGGCGGCGACCGCCGCTTCGGACTGCGCGACCTGCGCCTGATAGTCGGCAGGATCGATCTGGATCAGGAGATCGCCGGCCTTGACGCGCTGGAAATCGGTGACCCCGACGCTCAGCACTTCGCCGGAGACGCGACTGGCGAGCCGCGTCAGCTCGGCGCGCACATAGGCGTCGTTGGTGGTCTGCACCACCGAATTGCCGACCCATTCGTCGAAGCGCTGCGTTGCCAGCGCGACGAAGCCGAGCGCGACGATCACCGCGAACAGCGGAATCGCGAGCCGGCTCCACAGCGAACTCGCCGGTCGCTGCGTTGACTTCGGTGTCGGCGCCGGTGTGGCAGCAGGTGTCGACGACGGGATTTGTTCCTGCTGACTCACGATAGACTCCAAACCACTTTCCCGAACGCCAGTCTCAGACCGTCTTTTCCGGCCACCTACAGAGATCGTTGATCAGGCATACCTCGCAGCGCGGCTTGCGCGCGAGGCAAGTATAGCGGCCATGCAGGATCAGCCAATGATGGGCATGCAGCATGAACTCGGCCGGGATCACCTTTTCGAGACCGAGCTCGACCTCCAGTGGCGTCTTGCCAGGCGCGAGGCCGGTCCGGTTGCCGACGCGGAAGACATGCGTGTCGACCGCCATGGTGTGCTCGCCGAAGGCCATGTTGAGCACGACATTGGCGGTCTTGCGCCCGGCACCCGGCAACGACTCGATGCCGGCGCGCGTACGCGGCACCTCGCCGCCGAACTCGCTGAGCAGCTTCGCCGACAGCCCGATCACGTTCTTCGCCTTGGTGCGGTAGAGGCCGATGGTCTTGATGTACTCGCGCAGGCGTTCCTCGCCGAGGTCGAGCATCTTCTGCGGCGTGTCGGCGATCGCAAACAACGCACGCGTCGCCTTGTTGACCCCAGCATCGGTCGCCTGCGCCGACAGCACCACGGCGACCAGCAGCGTGAACGGATTGACGTGCTCGAGCTCGCCTTTCGGCTCCGGGTTGGCCTTGCGGAAACGGCTGAAGGCCTCGTGGACCTCGGGCGGCGTCCAGGGCTTCAGGGCCTTAAGCGATTTCTTCGCGGGTCCGTTCGGTTTGGCCGCGACCGGCTTTGCCTTTTTCTTCGGCACGGACGTTTTACGCGGGACCGGCTTGCGGGTGATTTTCGCCATGATCGGGATATACTGAGGGACGATGACCACAGGCAACGAAATTGAGCGCGAACGATCCGGAAGCGAGGCCGAGCCTCAGATCTTTTCCGCGCGCCTGACGCCGCACCGCTCGCTGAACCGCACCGGCTTCCTCGCCGTGATGCTGTTCCTGAGCGCCGTCAGCTTCGTCACTGGCCTCGTCTTCCTGATGATGGGCGCGTGGCCGGTGTTCGGCTTCTTCGGCCTCGATGTGCTGGTGATCTGGTGGGCCTTCAAGGCCAATTTCCGCGCGGCGCGGGCCAGCGAGGAGATCGTGGTCACGCCATCTGAATTGCGCGTGCGGCGCGTCAGCCAGCACGGCCAGGTGGTCGAGTGGACCTTCAACCCACTCTGGGTCCGTCTCGACATGGAAATCGACGAGGATTTTGGCATCGAGCACCTCTATCTGATCTCGCGAGGTCACCAGATCCAGATCGCCCGCTTCCTGGGACCGGACGAAAAGGCAAGTTTTTACAAAGGCTTGGTTGAGGCGTTAAATGCCGCCCGGCGCGGCCCGACCTACAATCCGGTCACCTGATTTGCGGATCGGAAATCGGGTGGTTTCGCACCCTGCCCTCTCCTAAATTTGCGGTCATGATGACACTCGCGATACATGACCAGCGCCTGGCCGGGCCGGGCACCCAGAACGCCGCGATGCGCGACTATGATTCCGTGCGCCGGGCGATCGCCTTCATCTCCGAAAACTGGCGCGCACAGCCGACCATCGAGGCGATGGCGGATGCGGCCGGCGTCACGCCGGACGAGCTGCACCATCTGTTCCGCCGCTGGGCCTCGATCACGCCGAAGGCTTTTATGCAGGCGCTCACGCTCGATCACGCCAAGGGCTTGCTGCGGGATTCCGCCAGCATCCTCGACGCCGCGCTTGATTCCGGTCTGTCGGGTCCGGGCCGGCTGCACGATCTCTTCGTCACCCATGAGGCGATGTCGCCGGGCGAATGGAAGAACGGCGGCGCGGGGCTCATCCTGCGCTACGGCTTCCATCACTCGCCGTTCGGCACCGCGATCGTGATCGCGACCGATCGCGGATTGTCGGGACTCGCCTTCGCCGATCCCGGTGAGGAACAGGTGGCGCTCGCCGACATGACGCGGCGATGGCGGAACGCAACTTACGTCGAGGATCACGAAGGCACCGCGCCATTGGCGCAGCGCATCTTCGACACGAAACTGTGGCGGCCGGATCAGCCGCTGCGCGTGGTGATGATCGGCACCGATTTCGAGGTGCGAGTGTGGGAAACGTTGCTGAAGATCCCGATGGGCCGCGCGGTGTCCTATTCGGACATCGCCTGCAACATCAACAGCCCGAAAGCCTCACGCGCCGTCGGCGCTGCCGTCGGCAAGAACCCGGTGTCGTTCGTCGTGCCCTGTCATCGCGCGCTCGGCAAGAGCGGCACGCTCACCGGCTACCACTGGGGCATCACCCGCAAGCAGGCGATGCTGGGCTGGGAGGCCGGGCAGCTCGGGATGCAGTAATAGTTGCTACGCGTAAACTGCCCCACATCGTCGTCCTGGCGAAGGCCAGGACGACGCCCAGTGTTTGGCCGGCTCCGCCGCGCGCGAACGTCTTTAACCCGCCAGATCCAGCTTCGACGCCACCGTCGAATCCGCATTGAGGCGGTAGATGATCGGCACGCCGGTGGCGAGCTCGCGCTTCAAAATGCCTTCGGGCGAGAGCTTTTCCAGCACCATGATCAGCGCGCGCAGGGAGTTGCCGTGGGCGGCGACCAGCGTGCGCTTGCCGTTGAGCACGCCGGGCAGGATCTCCTGCACGTAATACGGCAGCGCGCGCGCGAGCGTGTCCTTCAGGCTTTCGCCGCCGGGCGGCGGCACGTCGTAGGAGCGGCGCCAGATCAACACCTGGTCCTCGCCCCATTTCTTGCGGGCGTCGTCCTTGTTGAGGCCTGAAAGATCGCCATAGTCGCGCTCGTTCAGCGCAAGGTTCTTCGTCGTCGGCAGGCCCTTCTGATCGAGCTCGCCGAGAATGAGATCGAGCGTGTGCTGTGCGCGCGTCAACACCGAGGTGTAGGCAACGTCGAACACGAGGCCCTGCGCCTTCAGCTTGCGGCCGGCTTCCGAGGCTTCCTTCACGCCGAGTTCGGTGAGGTCAGGATCCTTCCAGCCCGTGAACAGGTTCTTCAGATTCCATTCGCTCTGGCCGTGCCGCACCAGCACGAGAAGACGTTCGCTCATTGACTGCTTTCCGTTTCGTTCGTTGGCTAAGCATGATCG
>NZ_JADPIT010000014.1:194050-217837 GCF_023073035.1 Bradyrhizobium sp. 62 | reverse complement strand
ACCGCTTCACACTTTTCCGGATCATGCTTCAGATGTCAGACAGGCCGAGCACGTCGGCCATGGAGTAGTGCCCCGGCTTCTTGCCATGCGCCCAGAGCGCGGCCTTCAGCGCGCCATGGGCGAACAGCATGCGATCCTCCGCGTGATGCGACAGCGTCAGCCGCTCGAACGCGCCGAGGAAGCTCACGCTGTGATCGCCGGCCGCGGTGCCGCCGCGCAGCGACGCAAAGCCGATGTCGCCGGGCTTACGCGCGCCAGTGATACCGTCGCGACCGCGATCTGCATGCTCGTCGAGCGCGATGCCACGGCCGCTAGCGGCCGCCTGGCCCAGCATCAGCGCCGTGCCCGAGGGCGCGTCGATCTTCATGCGGTGATGGGTCTCGACGATCTCGATGTCGAAGCTCTCGTCGAGCGCCTTGGCGACGCGCTTGACCACGGCGGCGAGCAGATTGACACCCAGGCTCATATTGCCGGACTGCACCACGACGGCGCGGTTGGTGACGCTCTTGATCACGGCGTTGTCGGAGCCCGACAGCCCGGTCGTTCCGACCACGTGCACGAGGCCGCGCTCGGCGGCGATCGCGACATTGGCCAAGGTCGCCGCGGGCACGGTGAAATCCAGAATGCCGTCGGCGTCCTTTGACAACGCCCAGAGATCGCCGGAGAGTTTGATGCCGTTGGCCGGCAGGCCTGCGAGCACGCCGGCATCCTTGCCGAGCAGCTCCGAGCCCGGTGCCTCCAGCGCGCCGGCCAGCACCGCGCCTTTGCTTTCGGCAATCGCCCGCGTCAGCGCCCGGCCCATCCGGCCGCCGGCTCCAGCAACAATCAAGCGCATGTCGGACATGGTGCGATCCTCTCACGGTCGTTGTAGCGGGGGGAGGCAGTTCCGGCAACCGAGGGGCAAACGCCACCGTCATGCCCGGGCTTGTCCCGGCCATCCACGAACGGCCACGCATATGAGACCGAAGACGTGGATGGCCGGGTCAGGCCCGGCCATGACGGAGCTGAGCGCGCCTCAGCCGTCTGACGGCTGCGGGCCGTCATAGCCCTCGATGATGATGAGGTCGGCGACGGAGTGCGGCTGGCGCACCTTGATGTTGGCTTGGTATTCCGGCGAGTTGTAGCAGGCGATCGCGGTCTCGTAGTCCGGGAATTCGATCACGACGTTGCGGGTGCGGCTGGCGCCTTCGACGGTGGTGAACTTGCCGGCGCGAACGACGAAGCGGCCACCCCATTTCTTGAAGATCGGACCATTGGCGACGGCATAGGGCTTGTAGCCCTCGTCGCTGCTCACATCGACGCGTCCGATCCAGTAGCCTTTTGCCATTGTTCTTCTCCCTGTGTTGTTGATTAGCCGAGCGCTTGCGCGATCTCGGCCTGGATGGCCTCGGCAATCGCCTTGGGGTCCGTGGCTTCCACCACCGGCCGACCGACGACGAGGTGGTCCGCGCCGGCCGCAATCGCGCGGCCCGGCGTCATGATGCGTTTCTGGTCGCCGCTCGCCGCGCCGGCCGGCCGGATGCCGGGGGTGACGAGGCTCATCTGGTGGCCGACGATCTTGCGCAAGGCTCCGACTTCCTCGGGCGACGATACCAGCCCGTCGATGCCGAGCACCTGCGCCTGCTGCGCGCGCGCTTCGACGAGCTCAGAGACGCCGAGCCGGAAGCCTGCCGCGTGCAGGTCGTCCTCGTTGTAGGACGTCAGAACAGTGACGGCGAGGATCTTCAGGTTCGAGTTGCCGCGGCCTTCGACGGCACCCTTCATGGTCTGCGGATAAGCGTGGACCGTGAGGAAGGTCGCGCCGAGCCTTGTGATGCTGTAGACGCCCTGCGCCACGGTGTTGCCGATGTCGTGCAGCTTGAGATCGAGAAAGACCTTCTTGCCCTTGTCGGCGAGCTTGCCGACCAGCGGCAAGCCGCCGGCATAAGCCAGCCGATAGCCGATCTTGTAGAAGGTGACGCTGTCGCCGAGCCGGTTGACCATCGCTTCCGCGGCATCAACGCCGGGCAGATCGAGCGCGACGATCAGGCGGTCTTTCGGGGCAATCTCGGCTGGCGTCATGTCACCTCACATCATGCGTTGGCAAATGTCGATCAACTGCCGCACCAGTTCCTTCAACGCGGCGATATCGCCCTCGTGCTTCAGCCTGTCCATATCGTCATAGGCCTGATCGGCAAAGGCGAGCGTGAGCTGGCTGGCAATCACATTGGCGTGGCAGGAAGTCAGGATCAGCCGCAGCGCCTGCAGCGCGCGAGCCGCGCCAAGCCGGCTCTGCGAGGCGCCGGCGAGTGCGAAGACACGGTTGCGGAACACCTCGCCACGCGGCTCGTGCAGCTCATGCACGCGGCTGACCCAGTCGATCGCGTTCTTCAGCAGCGGCGGCACCGAGGCATTGTATTCGGGCGAGACGATCAGCACGCCATGATGCGCGCCGATCATGCGCTTGAGATTGATCGCGTGCTTGGGCACACCCGACTTGGCCTGCAGATCGCCGTCATAGATCGGCAGCGGAAAATCGGCGAGCGAGATGCGGGTGACGTCGACGCCCGCCTGGTCGAATGCATAGGCGGCGACCGCTGCCAGCTTCGCATTATGCGAGCCGGTGCGCAGTGAGCCGGGAATGATCAGGATTTTCGGTGCGGACATCCGCTTCCATGCGTTCGGCGAAACGAGCCCGCCACGCAAACAGGAATGCCGGCGGAATTAATCCTTGCGATACACCCAGACGCGGGCCGGCGGAAGGTTCATCCAGATCCGTTCCGAGGCCTCTGTGGACACGCCGGGCAGCGATTTCGGAATCGGCGGCACCACCGCATAGGTGAACTGGACGAAGGGCGCACCGGGCGCCAGCGCCGTGAAGGCGTCGCGAATGAGCCGCAGCCGCGTCAGCATCGGTTTTGTGACCAGCGGCAGGCCAGAGACGACCGCGGAGGCCGGCGCGCTCAGCACGTTCCAGAGCGTGTCGCGCAGGCGATAGGCATCACCCTGCACCACCTTGGCCTGCGGATAGCGGTCGCGCAGCAGGGCGCAGAAGCCTGGATTGTATTCGACGAGGACGAGGCGCTTCTGGTCGACGCCGCGCTCGACCAGGGCCGAGGTGATGGCGCCTGTGCCGGGCCCGAGCTCGACCACCGGTGCGTCCGAATTGACGTCGACGTAGTGGGCCATGGTCCGGGCCAGCAGCTTGCCCGACGGCATCACCGCGCCCATGTGGAGGGGCTTTTCAATCCATGACCGGAGAAAACGCACCTCGTCATCGAGACGGGGCTTCTTCAACGCACGCGCGGACGATGGCAATGGCATGTCGGGACCGGCCGGGACCGCGTGACCGCGGCGTGTCAGAAAATGGTCATAAAGACGTATAGGCCGAAGGCGGCACGGTCAAGACGCGTCAACTCGCGCGATTACCGAAGAAATCCTTGACCTTGGTGAAGAAACCCTCGGATTCCGGCTGGGTGTTGCCGGAGGAGAGTTTTTCGAACTCGGCCAGCAATTCCTGCTGTTTCTTGGTGAGATTTTGCGGGGTCTCGACCACGACCTGAACATACATGTCGCCCATCTGGCGCGAGCGCAGCACCGGCATGCCTTTTGATGCGATGCGGAATCGGCGGCTGGACTGGGTCCCCGCGGGGACCTTCACCTTGGTCTTGCCCTTCTCGATGGTCGGCACCTCGAATTCGCCGCCAAGCGCCGCCGTCACCATCGAGATCGGCACACGACAATGCAGATCGGCGCCGTCGCGCTGGAAGAACTGGTGCTGGGCCAGCGACAAGAAGATGTAGAGGTCGCCGGGCGGGCCGCCGCGGACCCCGGCCTCGCCCTCTCCGGCGAGCCTGATCCTGGTGCCATCCTCGACTCCAGGGGGAATGTTGACCGACAGATTCCGCTCGCGGGTGACACGCCCCTGACCCGAGCAGGACGGGCAGGCGTCTTCGATCATCTGGCCGCGCCCCTGGCAGCCCGGGCAGGTGCGCTCCAGCGTGAAGAAGCCCTGCGACTGCCGTACGCGTCCGGCGCCGCCGCAGGTCGAGCAGGTCTTCGGCTTGGTGCCGGCCTTGGCCCCGATGCCCGAGCAGGCTTCGCAGGTGACCGAGACCGGGATCTCGATCTGCGCGGTCTTGCCGCCAAAAGCTTCCTCGAGCGTGATTTCCATGTTGTAGCGCAGGTCGGCGCCGCGCTCGCGGCCGCCACGGCCGCCGCGCTGTCCGGCCATGCCGAACAAATCTTCGAAAATGTCGGAAAAGGAGGAGGCGAAGCCCGCGCCGAAACCGGGGCCGCCACCGCCGCCGCCCTGCTCGAAGGCGGCATGACCGAAACGGTCATAGGCGGCGCGCTTGTCCCTGTCTTTCAGGACCTCGTAGGCTTCGTTGATTTCCTTGAATTTGACTTCGCTGGTGTCGTCCCCGGGATTGCGGTCGGGGTGAAACTTCATCGCCAGCTTGCGGAACGACGATTTCAGGACGGAATCGTCGGCATCGCGTTCGACTTCGAGGGTTTCGTAATAGCAGCGCTTGGTGGACGTGGACATGATGAGCTCAGTCTATCCGATCGCGATTCAAGTCGGAGCGAAGCAACGTCGCCATGCAACGATATAGGCAGCCTTCCGCCTCGCGGCAGAGGGTTGCACGGCAGCATTCAGAATAACGGCTGGGAATTGATCGATCGTAACGGGGCCGATTTTAGCAAGGCCTTGCCCCGTCGAGCCTGACACGATGGCCTCCCCCGCGAGGGAGGAGGCCGTTGGCGCGTGTGGGGTCCAAGCCGTCCGCATCATCACCCTCGCGGGGTTCAGGCGGACTTCTTGTTGTTCTTGTCGTCGTCGACTTCGGTGAACTCCGCGTCGACGACGTCGTCCTTGGCCGCATCCTTCTTGGCGTCGGCCTCGGCCTGCTGCTTGTACATGGCCTCGCCGAGCTTCATCGACGCTTGGGCCAGCGTTTGGGTCTTGGCCTTGATGGCTTCGGCATCGTCGCCCTTCAGCGCTTCCTTGAGGTCGCTGACCGCATCCTCGATCGCGCGGCGCTCGGTCTCCGCGACCTTCGAACCGTGCTCGGCCAGTGCCTTCTCGGTCGAATGCACCAGTCCATCCGCGTCGTTCTTGGCAGTCACGGCCTCGCGGCGCTTCTTGTCCGCCTCGGCATTGGCCTCGGCGTCCTTGACCATCTTCTCGATGTCGGCTTCCGACAGACCGCCGGAGGCCTGGATGCGGATCTGCTGCTCCTTGGACGTGGCCTTGTCCTTGGCCGAGACGTTGACGATGCCGTTGGCGTCGATGTCGAAGGTCACCTCGATCTGCGGCATGCCGCGCGGGGCCGGCGGAATGCCCATCAGGTCGAACTGACCGAGCATCTTGTTGTCGGCCGCCATTTCACGCTCGCCCTGGAAGACGCGGATGGTGACCGCGTTCTGGCTGTCCTCGGCGGTCGAGAACACCTGGCTCTTCTTGGTCGGGATCGTGGTGTTGCGGTCGATGATGCGGGTGAACACGCCGCCCAGCGTCTCGATGCCCAGCGACAGCGGGGTCACGTCGAGCAGCAGCACGTCCTTGACGTCGCCCTGAAGCACGCCGGCCTGGATCGCGGCGCCGATCGCCACGACTTCGTCCGGGTTGACGCCCTTGTGCGGCTCCTTGCCGAACAGCTGCTTCACGACTTCCTGGACCTTCGGCATGCGCGACATGCCGCCGACCAGCACCACTTCGCCGATCTCGGCGGCGGTGAGGCCGGCATCCTTCAGCGCCTTGCGGCAGGGCTCGACGGTCTTCTGGACGAGGTCATCGACCAGCGCCTCGAACTTGGCGCGGGTGAGCTTCATCGTCAGATGCTTCGGGCCGGTCTGGTCCGCGGTGATGAAGGGCAGGTTGATCTCGGTCTGCGTCGTCGACGACAGCTCGATCTTGGCCTTTTCAGCAGCTTCCTTCAGGCGTTGCAACGCGAGCTTGTCGTTGCGCAGGTTGATGCCCTGCTCCTTCTGGAATTCGTCGGCCAGATAGCCGACCAGGCGCATGTCGAAGTCTTCGCCGCCGAGGAAGGTGTCGCCGTTGGTCGACTTCACCTCGAACACGCCGTCGCCGATTTCGAGAATCGAGATATCGAACGTGCCGCCGCCGAGATCGTACACGGCGATCGTGCCGGTCTTGGTCTTGTCGAGGCCATAGGCGAGCGCGGCCGCGGTCGGCTCGTTGATGATGCGCAGCACTTCAAGGCCCGCGATCTTGCCGGCGTCCTTGGTGGCTTGGCGCTGGGCGTCGTTGAAGTAGGCGGGCACGGTGATGACGGCCTGGTCGACCTTCTGGCCCAGATGGGCTTCCGCGGTCTCCTTCATCTTCTGCAAGATGAACGCCGAGACCTGCGAGGGCGAGTAGGTCTGGCCGTCGGCCTCGACCCAGGCGTCGCCGTTGGAAGCCTTCACGATCTTGTACGGAACGAGCTTCTTGTCCTTCTCGACCATCGGGTCGTCGTAGCGGCGGCCGATCAGGCGCTTCACTGCGAAGAACGTACGCTCTGGATTGGTGACGGCCTGGCGCTTGGCAGGCTGGCCGACGAGGCGCTCACCGTCGTCCGTCACGGCGACGATCGAAGGCGTCGTGCGCATGCCTTCGGAATTCTCGATGACTTTGGCGTTCTTGCCATCCATTACGGCGACGCACGAATTCGTGGTGCCGAGGTCGATCCCGATGACCTTTCCCATGGTCCTGTATCCTTGTTTTTGCGGCAGGTTGGCTGGGCCCAGAAGGCACCCGAACCGAAACCCCCTAAGATCAAACATTCGCGATATTGCGATGGTTGACGCTCATATAGGAGGGGGGGAGGGGCCCGCAAGGACCGAACGCAAGTTTCGGCCGTGAAAACATTGGGTTTTGGAAGATCATATCCGGGCTGAACCCGCCTTGCGGGTGAGGAATTATTAACAGGTCCCGCGATCGGCCGGCATCCGCTACCGCGTTCCGCCCTGCCCTGTTGCGGCAAGACCAAACCCGCTAAAAGGCGGGGCGGCCGAGCGGGCTCGTCATCTGGCTGAGTCGCGCGACAAAGCGGCCCGGTGGCCGACCATCGAACGGCCTCAATGTGAACCAATCAGAGTGCCCATGAAGCTGATCCGCCCCCTTGCTGCGCTCGCCCTCCTCGTTGCCTCTGCGCTTCCGGCTCTGGCTGCCGACGCCGTTTTCCCACCCGGCTTGCGCCTCGGCATGGTGCCATTGGTCGGTCTCAACACGGCCAAGACCTTTCCCGGCTTCGAGAGCGAGGACGGCAACGTCAAGGTGCTGATCACAGAACTGCCGCCGGCGGCCTATGGCGAGGTCGTGAGCGCCTTCAACTCCAATCCAGCCGGAGCCAACGGCGTCAAGCAGGACAAGATCGAGACGCCCGCGGGTCTTGCCTATTTCACGACCGAGAGCGGCAAGGCCGGCGAGACCCCGGTGCGGCGCTATTCGATGATCGTGCCGGGGGCCGGCTTCTCCGGCTATGTCGCGGTGCAGATTCCGGAGAATGCGATCAAGATCTACACCGACGAGGCGGTGCGGCAGATGTTTGCGAGCGTCGTCACCCGCAAGCAGGTCTCGGCCGAAGAGCAGATCGCGCTGATGCCGTTCAAGATCACCGATCTCGCCGACTTCAAGGACGTTCGCACGCTGGCGCCGGGCTCGAGCATCATCCTGGCCGACGGCGACGAGAGCTCCGGCTATGAATCGAAGCCGTTCATCATCCTCGGCGTGATTGGCGCCACCCCGCAAGCCGCCGACGACCGCGCCCGCTTCGCCCAGGAGGCGGCGCTCCAGATTCCCGGCGTGCGCGAGTCGCGCGTCACCATGTCCGAGCCGATCCGCATCAGCGGCCAGCAGGGTTTCGAGACCCGGATCGACGGCGTCAGCGGCAAGGACAAGACGCCGGTGACTGTGGTGCAGTGGATCCGCTTCAGCAGCGGCGGCGCCTCGCTGCGCATCATCGCCAGCGCCCCGCGCGAGCAATGGCCGGCCGCCTTCACCCGCTTCCGCGCGGTCCGCGACGGCATCCAGCCGAAGGGCTAGCCCGACACTCATCGTCGTCCCGGCGAAGATATCCGGTCAGCAGCCCAACGACTCACCAAAGCCGGCTGCATTTTCGGGCTTCTGTTCGTATACGAACGGAACTAGGCTCCCCTTCCGTTGAGTTCATCCTTGAGGGAGGCGAATGATGCTGGATCGGCGACAAGTCTTGGCGGCGCTCGGGACGAGCGCGCTCGCGGCGCTCGCGCCAACCGCGATTCTGGCGGCCACATCGATCAAGCCGGACGATGCATCCGCGCTGCTCGTGATCGACGTGCAGAATTGCTTCCTGCCCGGCGGCAGCCTTGCCGTGAAGGAAGGCGAGCAGGTGGTGCCCGTCATCAACAAGATCTCGAAAGCATTTTCGAACGTGGTGATGACGCAAGACTGGCACACGCAAGGCCATGTTTCCTTCGCATCAGTCCACGCCGGCAAGAAGCCGTTCGAGACCGTCGATCTTCCCTACGGCAAGCAGGTGCTGTGGCCCGACCATTGCGTGCAGGGCACCGACGGCGCCGCGCTGTCGAAAGACCTTGCGATCCCGCACGCCGAGCTGATCATCCGCAAGGGTTTTCACAAGGACGTCGACAGCTATTCGGCCTTTCTCGAAGCCGACGGCAAGACCTCGACCGGCCTTGCCGGCTATCTGAAGGCGCGCAAGATCAAGCGCGTCTTCGTCGCGGGGCTGGCGACGGATTTCTGCGTCGCCTGGACCGCGCTCGACGCGCGCAAGGCGGGCTTCGAGGTCTATGTGGTGGAAGACGCCTGCCGCGGCATCGACAATCAGGGTTCGCTCGCAAAAGCCTGGGCGGATATGGCCAAGGCCGGCGTGAAGCGGATTCAGTCCGCGGATATCGCGGCGAGCGCGTAAGAGGCGCGACCGAACTGCAAGACCCTCATCCTGAGGAGCGCGCTTCTTAGCGCGCCTCCTCAGCATGAGGATCGATCAGTTCGCCGCGCCGTTCGGCTCGTTGCTGTTGGCGGGCGCGGCCTTGGCGCCGCCCTTGGCGACACCGACCAAGGCAGGACGCAGCACGCGCTCGCCGATGGTGTAGCCGGCCTGCATGACCTGCACGACGGTGCCCGCGGGCACCGATGCATCGGGCACCTCGAACATCGCCTGCTGGAAGTTCGGGTCGAACTTCTGGCCCAGGGGGTCGAACTTCTTCACGCCGTGTTTTTCCAGCGCGCTGAGCAGCGAGCGCTCGGTCAGCTCGACGCCCTCGATCAGCGAGGCGAGGCCAGCATCGGCCGCCGCACGGGCCTCGGCCGGAACGGCATCGAGCGCGCGCTGGAGGTTGTCGGCGATGTCGAGCACGTCGCGGGCAAAGCCCGTGACGCCGTAGAGCTTGGAGTCCGCGACCTCCTTGGCGGTGCGCTTGCGCAGATTCTCCATCTCGGCCAGCGTCCGCAGCATGCGGTCGCGCGCCTCGGCGACTTCCTTCTGCAGAAGCTCGACCGAGCCGGGCTCGGGATCGTCGGGCATGATGTAGGGTTTTGACACCACGGGCTCGCCGGCCGCAGCACTCGTGTCTTCGGGTTGCCGGTCTCGATCGGTCATCGGCTCTCTTTTCGCATTCATCTCAGGGGGTTTCTGGCCCGGATATCGTGCTTCGGGCGCCGAAAATCAAGCGCCCGTGATCGGGGGAGACGCCGGTCAGCCCCCCAGGAGCCGGCTGACGATGCGGGCAGCGTAGTCCACGGTCGGGATCACGCGGGCATAATTCAGCCGCGTCGGCCCGATCACGCCCAAAACGCCCACGATATGGCCAGCGGCATCCCGATAGGGCGAGATGATGGTGGACGAGCCCGACAGCGAGAACAGCTTGTTCTCACTGCCGATGAAGATCCGCACGCCTTCCGCAGTCTCGGCCCGCCCGAGCAGGTCGATGACCCCGCGCTTGGTCTCGAGATCGTCGAACAGCAGGCGAACGCGCTCGAGATCCTCCAGCGCATGCAAATCTTCGAGCAGATTGGCGTGGCCGCGGACGATGAGCTGCCGATCCTCGTTCTCGCCGCCCGACCAGCTGGCAATCCCGGCCGAGATCACCTTATGCGTCAGCTGATCGAGCTCGGTGCGCGCCTCTCCGAGCGCGGTCTCGAGCTCCAACCGCGCCTCGGCCAGGGTCCGGCCCCGGATCCGCGCATTGAGGAAGTTGCCGGCTTCGGTCAACGCCGAGGATGGAACCCCCGGCGGCAGCGTCAAAACGCGGTTTTCGACCTGCCCGTCCTCGCCGACCAGGATCACCAATGCCTTTTCCGGTTCCAAGCGGACGAATTCGATATGTTTCAGCCGCGCATTGGATTTCGGCGTCAGCACGACCGCGGCAGCGCGGGTCAGGCCGGAGAGCCGCGTCAATGCCTCCTCGAGCGCAGCCTCCACCGATTGCGCGTGGCCCACGGAGGTCAACTGGCTCTGGATCGCCTGCCGTTCACTGTCATTGAGGTCGCCGACCTGCATCAGGGCATCGACGAAGAAGCGCAGGCCGAGTTCCGTCGGCAGCCGGCCGGCCGAGGTGTGCGGGGCGTAGATCAGGCCGAGCTGTTCCAGGTCGGCCATGACGTTGCGGACCGAAGCGGGCGACAGCGGCATGGCGATCAGGCGCGAAATATTGCGCGAGCCCACCGGCTCACCGGTCGCGAGGTAGCTTTCGACGATTTGGCGAAAGATGTCGCGGGAACGCTCGTTGAGCTGGGCGAGGCCCGCGCGCGGCGCGATCAGATGGATCGGATCGTGATGGGCCACAGACCGTAACTCCTCTCAGATACAGGTAATTTGTCTATCCTTGGGGCTTCTGACAAGCGTGGCGTTCGCGGATTGAAAATCGGGGGTGAATAAGGCCTCGATCTTCCCCCTTGCCGCCCACCCTCACCCCCCCTACAAGCACCGCCAACAGCCCTTTTCCGAGAGTTTTGGAGGATTTCCCATGCGGCCAAGCCGCCGTGCGCCCGACGAATTGCGCCCCGTGACGCTGGAGCGCGGCGTGGTCAAATATGCGGAAGGCTCGTGCCTGGTGAAATTCGGCGACACCCACGTGCTGGTCACCGCCACGCTGGAAGACCGCCTGCCGCCGTGGCTGAAGGGCCAGGGCCGTGGCTGGGTCACCGCCGAATACGGCATGCTGCCGCGCGCGACCTCGGAACGCACCCGCCGCGAGGCCTCCGCAGGAAAGCAGAGCGGCCGCACCGTCGAAATTCAGCGCCTGATCGGCCGCTCGCTTCGCACCATCATCAATCTCGAAGCGCTCGGTGAGCGCCAGATCACGGTCGATTGCGACGTGCTCCAGGCCGACGGCGGCACCCGCACGGCCTCGATCACCGGCGCCTGGGTCGCCCTCGCCGATTGCATCACCTGGATGAAGGCGCGCAACATGGTCAAAGCCAATGTGTTGCGCGACAACGTCGCCGCGATCTCCTGCGGCATCTACCAGGGCACGCCCGTGCTCGACCTCGACTATGCCGAGGACTCCGAAGCCGATACCGACGCCAATTTCGTCATGACGGGCGATGGCCGCATCATCGAAGTTCAGGGCACCGCGGAACGCGAGCCGTTCACGGAAGCCGAGTTCCTGGCGTTGATGGCGCTGGCGCGCAAGGGCGTCGCGCGCCTCGTGGACTTGCAGAAACTGGCGGTAGCGTAGTCAATAGCCCGATGCATCGCCGAATCACCGGAAAGCTGGTCATCGCGACCCATAATCCCGGCAAGCTCGCCGAGATGAAGGAGCTGCTCGCGCCTTACGGCATCGAGGCGGTGTCGGCCGGCGAGCTCGGCCTTCCCGAGCCTGAAGAGACCGGAAACGATTTCCGCAGCAATGCCGCGATCAAGGCGATTGCGGCAGCGCAGGCGACCAAGCTGCCGTCTTTCGCCGATGATTCCGGCATCGTGGTCGACGCACTCGATGGCGCGCCCGGCATCTACTCGGCGCGCTGGGCCGGTCCGAACAAGGATTTTGCCGCGGCGATGGCGCAGATCGAACGGCTGTTGCAGGAGCGCGGCGCGACCACGCCCGCCAAGCGCAAGGCGCACTTCGTGTCCGCGCTCTGCGTTGCATGGCCCGACGATCACCTCGAAGAGGTCGAGGCGCGCGTCGACGGCACGCTGGTGTGGCCGCCGCGCGGCACCGCCGGCTTCGGCTACGACCCGATGTTTTTGCCCGACGGCCATAGCCGTACCTTCGGCGAGATGGAGAGCATCGAGAAGCACGGCCTGCCGCCGCTCGGTCTTGGCCTGTCGCATCGCGCCCGCGCCTTCGTGAAACTGGCGGAGATCTGCCTTGAGCCGCGCTAGAGCGTTTTCGAGCGAAGTGGATACCGGTTCGCGCCAGGAAAACGCGTCAAAACAAGAATCCGAAGCCTTCGGCGTCTACGTGCACTGGCCGTTCTGCCTGTCGAAGTGCCCCTATTGCGACTTCAACAGCCATGTCCGCCACACCGCGATCGACGAGCCGCGCTTCGCGTCGGCTTTCGCGCGCGAGATCGCTGCGACCGCCGAGCGCGTGCCCGGACGCGAAGTCACCGCGATCTTTCTCGGCGGCGGTACACCCTCGCTGATGCAGCCTGCAACCGTCGGCGCTGTGCTCGACGCCATCGGCAAGCACTGGACTGTGGCGAAGGACGTCGAAGTCACGCTGGAGGCAAACCCGACCAGCGTCGAAGCCACGCGCTTTGCCGGTTATCGCACCGCCGGCGTCAACCGCGTCTCGCTCGGCGTGCAGGCGCTCGACGATGTCTCGCTGAAAGCGCTGGGCCGCATGCACAGCGCGCGCGAGGCGCTCGACGCGGTCGCCATCGCGCGCCGCTCGTTCGATCGTTATTCGTTCGACCTGATCTATGCCCGTCCCGACCAGACGCCGGCGATGTGGGCCGATGAGTTGCGTCTCGCGATCGACGAGGCGGCCGAGCATCTGTCGCTCTATCAATTGACGATCGAAGAAGGCACGCCGTTCTTCGGCCTGCATCAGGCCGGCAAGCTGAAGACGCCTGATGAAGCGGTCGCACGCGCGCTCTACGACGTCACGCAGGAGA
The DNA here is from genome assembly GCF_023073035.1 of Bradyrhizobium sp. 62. Classification (NCBI taxonomy): domain Bacteria; kingdom Pseudomonadati; phylum Pseudomonadota; class Alphaproteobacteria; order Hyphomicrobiales; family Nitrobacteraceae; genus Bradyrhizobium; species Bradyrhizobium sp. 62. Next base: position 204,786 of record NZ_JADPIT010000014.1, on the reverse strand, counting down.
CCTGCGACAAGCTCGGCCTGCCCGCCTACGAGATTTCAAATCATGCGCGGCGCGGCGCCGAGTGCCGGCACAATCTGGTCTACTGGCGCGGCGAGGAATATGCCGGCATCGGCCCCGGTGCCCATGGCCGGCTCGACATCGACGGAATCAGGCACGCCATTGCCACCGAGAAGCGTCCCGAAGCCTGGCTGATGCGGGTCGAGACCAACGGCCACGGCATCGTCACCGACGATCTCCTCAACAGCGAGGAGCGCGCCGACGAATTTTTGCTGATGGGGTTGCGCCTCGTCGAGGGCATCGACCCCGAGCGCTACCGCGCGCTGTCAGGCCGCTCGCTCGATCCGAAGCGCATCACGCTGCTGCGCGAAGAAGGCGCGATCACGGTGGATGCAACAGGACGGCTGCGCGTGACCAGCAGCGGTTTTCCGGTGCTGGACGCGGTGGTCGCGGATCTGGCGGCGTAAGGTCTCTCCATCGTCGTTCTGGCGAAAGCCAGGACGACGTCGAGGAAACAGCTACGCTCCGAAACTCTTCGGCGAGCCCGCCACCGCAACGCCGCCGCCGGTCGTGACCTTCATCACCGCAAGGCCCCGCTCGTTGGTGCCGTCGGCGCGGAAGCGGAACAGGCCGTCGATCCCGGCGAATCCGGAAGGATTGGTGAGCACGTCGGACGAGAAGCGCGTGGTGCCCTGCGTGCGCGCGAGCGCGGCGACCAGGGCGACGGCGTCATAGGCGAGCGTGGCCGTACGGATCGGCTCGGCGCCGTATTTGGTGCGATAGCGGCCGGAGAAGGCGCGAAAGCCGGCCGGATCGGGGGCGGCGTAGAGGCCACCTTGCAAGCTTGGGCTGGCATAGACGCGTGGACTGTCCCACAGGCCGGTGCCGAGCAGCTGGATATTGCGCAGATTCGCACCCGCCGCGCTCATTGCATCGGCGACCGAGACGACGGCGTCGCCATCATCGGCGATGAACAGCGCATCGGCGCTGCCGAGCTGCTGCGCCACGGTCCGGGCCGGCGTGGCGCGATCGGCGCCGTATTTCTCGAACGCGACGATGCGCCCGCCACGACGCGGCACCGCCGCCTTCACCGCGGCCTCGACCACGTTGCCATAGGCATTGTCGGGCACGAGCACGGCGACGGAGCGCTTTCCGATGCTGGCGGAATATTCGACGATGCGGTTGACGTCGGACTCCGGCAGGAAGCTCAGCAGATAGACACCGCGTCCGGCGATGCTGGAATCGGTCGAGAATGCCATCACCGGGATGCCGCGCGTGCGCGCGATCTGCGCCACTGCAGGCACCGATTGCGCGAACAGCGGACCCAGGATGATCTCGGCGCCTTCGTCGACCGCCTGCTGCGCACTGGCCTGCGCGCCCTGCGGGCTGCCATTGTCGTCCTTGATCAGGAGCTGGATGTTGGGATTCTGGAACTCGGCCAGCGCCATCTCGGCGGCATTACGCATCGACTGCGCGGCGAGGCCGGCATTGCCCGATGCCGAGAGCGGCAGGATCACGGCAACCTTCACTCCGCCGGTGCCGGCGGTCGTCGCCTGCTGTGGCGGGCCGGCCGGCTGGGCCGGAGGCGGTGAGGAGCTGCTGAACGGATTGGAGAACTGGCTCAGGCTCTGCTGCACGCCGGCGCAGGCCGACAGCAGCGGCGCGCCGAGCAACAGGCCGAGCGCGCTTCGCCGGGTCGCCCCTGATATCAGGGGCCCCTGAACGGGAGACTCCTCCGGAAGGGAAGATCTGGGATCACGCGGGCCCGTCATGACAGTTTCTCTTCTGACCGACCGTCGCCAGCCGCTCACGATACTCCACGACACCAGTCGTGAATTCAGGCATATTGTCGGCAAATAGTTAACTCAAACAAAAGGATAATGCCCGCTTAACGCGGCTTCCTCTCAAGTTCTGGCTAGCTGTCCGCCGTCCGTCACCTAGCATCAAGGCGGCGTTTCCGCCGCGAATATGGCGCTGACGCTTCATTCCCTGGGGAATGTGATGTCGAATGGATCACATTCCAGTCCTTCCTTGCCTCGCCCCTTGCCCAGGCACGATCTTTTTCCGGGGACCGGTTCCCAGTCCCGGGGATCATGCCTAAGTTCGTCTGATTATGCGCGCAAAGCCGTCCCCGATAAATACACCTGAGACTACGGAGCCCGCCTCGCGCGGTTTCTCCATCGACGCCCATCGGCTTGTCGCGCCGAAGGCCGCGCCTGGCCTGCACCTGGTCGCGACCCCCATCGGCAATCTCGGCGACATCACGCTGCGAGCACTGCAGACCCTCGCCGGGGTCGATGTCATCGCCTGCGAGGACACCCGGATCACGCGGCGTCTGACCGAGCGCTACGACATCTCCGCGCAGCTGAAGCAGTATCACGAGCACAACGCTGAAGCGGCCCGTCCGAGGATCCTGGAGCGGCTTTCGCAGGGCGACTCGATCGCGCTGGTGTCGGATGCCGGCACGCCGCTGATCTCGGACCCCGGCTACAAGCTGGTGCGCGAGGTCTGCGCCGCCGGCCACGCGGTCTACGCGCTGCCCGGCCCGTCCTCGGTGCTGGCGGCGCTGTCGGTCGCAGCGCTGCCGACCGACCGCTTCTTCTTCGAAGGCTTTCTGCCTTCCAAATCAGCCGCGCGGAAGTCGCGCCTGGCCGAGCTTGCGCGCATCGATGCGACGCTGGTGATGTTCGACTCCGGCAATCGCGTGCAGGACACGCTCGCCGAGCTCGCCGAGATCATGGGGACCCGTGAAGCCGCGATCTGCCGCGAGCTGACCAAACTGCACGAGCAGATTTCGCGCGCGACGCTGCGTGAGCTCGCGCGCGATGCCGACACGCTGGAGACGCGCGGCGAATTCGTGCTGGTGATCGCTCCGCCTGCGGCCGATGCCGAGATGCTGACATCGGACGCGCTCGACGACCTCCTGCGCGAGCAGCTCGCCGCGAACAGCGTCAAGGATGCGGTGGCGCATGCGGTCGCGCTCTCGGGCCGGCCGCGCCGCCAGGTCTATGCCCGCGCGCTCGAGCTTGCCAAAGATCTGCGGGGCGGCGATGGCGAAGACTGAGACGCCGGCGGAACCGAAAATCGCATCGCCCGAGCGTATCGCCGCGTTTCGCACCGGCATCTCCGCGGAAAGCCGCGCCGCGGCCTATCTCATGGCCAAGGGCTACCGCATTCTCGCCAAGCGCTTCCGCACGCCGCATGGCGAGATCGATATCGTGGCGCGCCGCCGCAATTTGATTGCCTTCGTCGAGGTCAAGGCGCGCGCGACCCTGGACGACGCCGCCTTCGCGGTGACGCCGCGCCAGCAGCAGCGCATCATCGACGCCGCGCAAGGCTGGCTCGTTGCGCATCCCGAGCATGCGGAATTTGAAATGCGATTCGATGCCATGCTGATTGCGCCGCGGTCACTTCCACGCCATGTGTTGGCGGCATTCGACGCCTCGACCTGAAAGGCAGACCATGAAACTGAACGTCGCCGTCCAGATGGACCCCATCGCCCGCATCAACATCAAGGGCGATTCCACCTTTGCGCTGCTCCTGGAGGCGCAGAAGCGCGGCCATGGTCTGTCCTATTACACGCCCGACAAGCTCTCGATGGTCGGCGAGGAGATCGTCGCTCCGGTTCAGCTGCTCACCGTGCGCGACGAGCCCGGCAATCATTTCACCCTGGGCGAACCCAGGCGCGAGGCGCTCAACGGCTTCGACGTGGTGCTGCTGCGCCAGGATCCGCCGTTCGACCTCGCCTACATCACCTCGACGCACCTTCTCGAACGCATCCATCCGAAGACGCTCGTCGTCAACGACCCCGCTTCGGTGCGCAACGCGCCGGAAAAGCTGTTCGTGATGAACTTTCCGCAGCTGATGCCGCCGACGCTGATCTCGCGCGACCTCGACGAGATCAACGCGTTTCGCGACAAGCATGGCGCCGTCGTGATGAAGCCCTTGCACGGCCATGGCGGCGCGGCGGTATTCCGCGTGATGCCGCAGGACATGAATTTCGGCTCGCTGTTCGACATGTTCTCGGTGACATTCAAGGAAGCCTGGGTGATCCAGCAGTTCATCCCCGAGGTCAAGCACGGCGACAAGCGCATCATCCTGATCAACGGCGAGTTCGCCGGCGCGGTGAATCGCGTGCCGGCCGCCGACGACCTCCGCTCCAACATGGTGCGCGGCGGAGCAGCGCAGGAGACCGAGCTCACGCCGCGCGAGCGCGAGATCTGCGCCACCGTCGGCCCGGCGCTGCGCGAGCGCGGGCTGTTGTTCGTCGGTATCGACGTCATCAACGGCAACCTCACCGAGATCAACGTGACCTCGCCAACCGGCATCCGCGCCATCGCGCGGCTCGGCGGACCGGACGTTGCCGCAAAGCTCTGGGACGTGATCGAGCAGAAGCGGGCGAAGTAGGCATCGGCCCGTAGCCTCCTCAATGTCGTCCTGGCGAAAGCCAGGACGACAGCGGTGATGTGGCGCGTTGTTTCCATCTCACTGCATGCCGGCATCAAGCATCACCCCACACATCACTAACCACGCATTCACCATGACGCGGCGCGCATCATTCGAACGCACGGGCCGCAACTGCGTGAAACTACGGGGCCAGTGGCCGACCGGCTAACGCGACGTTCACCATCTGCCGAAAGACCACAGCGCGGCCGTCGATCGCATTCGGCCTCGCAACACCGCTTATACTTTTACTGCCTACTCATCGACACGGGGAACCCGCCAGGTGCGGTTCGAGTGCCCCGCGTAAGAGTAGAAGCGTATGAACACCGCACGCATTGTCGTTCTCGTCATCGCACTGGGCGCCGGCGGCGTCGCTGCGTATCTGGCGAGCGGCTATGACAACAAGCCCGCGCCCGTTCTCCCCGTCGCCGAGAAACTGCCGACGGTCGAGGTCCTGGTCGCCAAGAACGACATCCAGCTCGGTCAAGCCGTAAAGCCCGAGGACCTGCAATGGCAGGTCTGGCCGGCGGCGACCGCGAGCAGCGCCTTCATCCGCCGCGACAACAGGCCCGAGGCGCAGATCCAGATCGCAGGCTCGATCGCACGCGTGCCGTTGATGCAGGGCGAGCCGATCCGCGAGCAGAAGCTGGTCAAGGCCGACGGCTCCGGCTTCATGGCCGCGATCCTGCCGTCGGGCATGCGCGCCGTCTCCACCGAGATTTCAGCCGAGACTGCCGCCGGCGGCTTCATCCTGCCGAATGACCGCGTCGACATCGTGCTGACCCGCCGCCTGAAGAATCCCGACGGGGCCGCCGGCAACGACCTCATCCTGTCCGAGGCGATTCTGACCAATATCCGCGTGCTCGCGATCGACCAGGCGCCGAAGGAAAAGGACGGCCAGAACGCCGTCGTCGGCAGGACCGTCACGCTCGAGCTCAAGCCCGACCAGGTCGCCACGCTATCGGCAGCGCGCCAGGGCGGCACGCTGACACTCGCGCTGCGCAGCATCGTCGATGTCAACTCGGTCGACAGCGCGCCCGAGGACCAGGCGAGCAAGCGGTCCAGCGGAGTCAACATAATCCGCTACGGCGTACAGGCGCGGCAACTGACGTCACAGAAGTGATGGGGATATGATGAACTTTGGGGATGATCGGACGGGCATGCGCATTCGGGGGAATCGCGCGCGCTCGGTCTGGACGGGGACGATGCTGATCCTGGGGCTGCTCGCAGCCCCCGATGTCGTCAGCGCCGCGGATGCGCCGGTCGGCGACCAGGCGCCCATGCAAGCAGCGGATCTCGATGTGTCGCCGGTCGGGACTATTGCACCGGCGAAGACGCGCTTCCTGTCGCTCGGCGTCGGCAAGTCCGCTGTGATCGACCTGCCGCGCGACGTCAAGGACGTGCTGGTCGCCGATCCCAAGATTGCCAATGCGGTGATCCGCTCGGCCCAACGCGCCTATATCATCGGTGGACAGGTCGGCCAGACCAACGTCGTGTTCTTCGCCGCCGACGGCCAGCAGGTCGCCGCCTACGACATCGCGGTGAAGCGCGATCTCAACGGCATGCGCACGGCGCTGCGTCAGTCGCTGCCGGGCGTGCAGATCGAGGGCGTCGGCGACAGCGTGATGCTCACCGGCTCGGTGTCGAGCCCGGTCGAGGCCCAGCAGGCCGGCGACGTCGCCGCCAAACTGGTCGGCGGCTCCGAGAAGGTCGTCAACAACATCGTCGTGCGCGGCCGCGACCAGGTGATGCTCAAGGTCGTCGTCGGCGAAGTGCGCCGCGATATCGTCAAGCAGTTGGGCGTCGATCTCAGCGCCAGCCTGAATGCCGGCACGGCGGTGGTGAACTTCAACAATTCCAACCCGTTCTCGGTCAGCGGCGGACCGATCGTCAGCAACAACGGATTAGGTGTCGCTGGGCTCACCAAGGGCTTCGCAACCGTCAGCGCCACGATGCGCGCGATGGAAAGTGCCGGTGTCATGCGCACGCTCGCCGAGCCGAGCCTGACCGCGATCTCCGGCGAATCCGCCACCTTCATCGCCGGCGGCGAATTCCCCATTCCGTCCGGCTATGCCTGCGATCCCGTCACCCACGTTTGCACCACCCAGATCACCTACAAGAAGTTCGGCATCTCCCTGAACTTTACCCCGGTGGTATTGAGCGAGGGCCGGATCAGCCTGCGCGTCATGACCGAGGTGTCCGAGCTGTCGAACCAGAGCGCCATCACGGTCACCCAGGCGCTGTCCTCGAACTCGACCAACTCAATCACCATCCCGTCGATCCAGACCCGCCGCGCCGAAACGACGCTGGAAATTCCCTCGGGCGGCTCGATGGCGATGGCCGGCCTGATCCAGCAGCAGACCAAACAGGCGATCAACGGCCTGCCCGGCGTCGACCAGGTGCCGATCATCGGCGCGCTGTTCCGCAGCCAGGACTTCGTCAACAACGAGACCGAGCTGATGGTGATCGTGACGCCCTATGTGGTGCGCGCGGTGGCCCAGAAGGAGCTGTCCCGGCCCGACGACGGCTTCGCACCGGCGTCCGATGCCCAGACCGCGCTGCTCGGCCGCATGAACCGCCTCTATGGCATCGCGCGCCGCGTCGATCCGATCGCGGGCACGCCCGGTGATTTCGGCTTCATCATCGACTGATGACGAACGGACGGCTTGGGAATGGGGCAAGAGACGGCAAGAGACGGGGCACGAGGGGATGAAGCGATGACGAAGACCATGGCCGATCGACGTCGCAAGTTGAGCGTCGCGCTGGCACTGACGGGGCTCTCCGTCATGCTGGGCGCCTGCAACACCACCGGCGAGGTCGTCACCCAGACGGTGCCGACCGACTATCGCCAGCGTCACCCGATCGCGGTCGAGGAAGCCAAGAAGTCGATCGTGATCTTCGTCGGCAAGGCTCGCGGCGGCCTCTCGGCCGCGCAGCACGCGGACGTCGCCGGCATTGCCCGGGACTGGGTGCGCGAAGGCACCGGCTCGGTCATCGTCGACGTCCCCGTCAACGCCGCGAATTCGCGCGCGGCGGCAGCGACCTATCACGAGATCCGTTCCGTGCTCGCCTCCGGCGGCGTACCCGCGCGTGCCATCGTCCAGCATCCCTATCGGCCCGAGGATCCCGGACTGCTGCCCACCATCCGTCTGAGCTATTCCCGGATCGCCGCGGTCGCGGGCCCCTGCGGGCTGTGGCCGGAAGATCTCGGCCCCTCCATCCTCGACCCCGGCTACAATGAGAACCGGCCCTATTTCAATCTGGGCTGCGCCAGCCAGCGCAACCTCGCGGCCATGATCGACAATCCGGCCGACCTCGAGCAGCCGCGGTCCGAGACGCCGGCCTATAACGCACGGCGTGACGTGGCCTTCGAGCGCTATCGCAAGGGCACGCCGATCGCGACCATGAATCCAGACGCCGACAAGGCCAAACTCAGCGATACAGGCAGATGACACGCGTCCACGACGAAGAAGCGGACGATCCGCAGCACCCCGAGGAACACATTGCGCCGGTTCCTCGCATCTCCGTGCAGGCCTTTTGCGAGACCGAGCAGACGCTCGCCGCGGTGACCGCGGCCGGGCAGGATCGCCGCCTCGCCAAGGCGCATCTCACCGCCAAGGACGGTGGCCTAGCTGCGGCAATCGAAGTCTATGAAACGATGCCGACGCCGAACGTCATCGTGATCGAATCCGACGGCACCCGCGACATCCTCGAGGGCCTCGACGACCTCGCCGGCGTCTGCGATCCCGGCACCCGCGTGGTCGTGATCGGCAATCCCAACGACACCGCGCCTTATCGCGAGCTGGTCCGCCGCGGCGTCAACGACTATGTGGTGGGACCGGTCGAGACGCTCGACGTCGTCCGCTCGATCTGCAGCCTGTTCTCGGCGTCCGAAACCATCATCACCGGCCGCGTCATCGCGGTGGTCGGCGCCAAGGGCGGTGTCGGCGCCTCCACCGTCGCGCACAATGTGGCCTGGACCATCGCCCGCGACCTCGCACTCGATTCCGTCGTGATCGATCTCGACCTCGCCTTCGGCACCGCGGGTCTCGACTACAACCAGGACCCGGTGCAGGGCATCGCCAATGCGGTGCTGTCGCAGGATCGGCCGGACACGGCCCTGATGGAGCGTCTGCTCTCCAAATGCACCGAGCGTCTCAGCCTCCTTGCCGCGCCTGCCACCCTTGACCGCGTCTACGATTTCGGCGCGGAGGCCTTCGATGCGGTGTTCGACACGCTGCGCATGACCACGCCCTGCATCGTGCTCGACGTTCCCCATCAATGGTCGGGCTGGACGCGACGCGCGCTGGTCAACGCGGACGACATCGTGATCGTGGCCGAGCCCGATCTTGCGAACCTGCGCAACACCAAGAACATGCTGAACGTGTTGAAGGCGGCGCGGCCGAACGACCGGCCACCGCTCTACTGCATCAACCAGGTCGGCATGCCCAAGCGTGCGGAGATCGAGGTCAAGGCCTTCGCCAAGACCATGGAGAGCCAGCCGATCGCAGTTATCCCGTTCGATTCGAAGCTGTTCTCGACCGCGGCCAACAACGGCCAGATGATCGCGGAGGTCTCCAAAAGCCACCGCACCACCGAGCTGTTCCAGAACATGGCGAACCGCCTTGCCGGGCGCGGCGAGGTGAAGAAGCCAAAGCGCTCGCTGCTCGGGCCGCTGCTGAAGAAGCTGAAGGGTCGATCGGGGCGCGGGTCAGCCCCGCATCGTAAGGCATCCTGAGCAAGGCATCCTGACGCGCGAGGGCGGGTTACTTCTCCGCCCGCTGCTGCTTTTTCACCAGCAACTGCCGCAGCGCCGTGACCTTTGCCGCCGCCTGATCCGGCGGCAGGTCCGCCTTCACGATGGTTTCGGCCTCGGCCTGCTTTCCTTCCAGTCCCAGCACGAGTGCGAGATTGGCGCGCACGCGCGAATCGGCGGGATTGCGCGCGTGCGCCCGGCGCATCGTTTCCTCTGCCCGCGTCAGATTGTTCTGCAGCATGTAGGACAGTCCGAGATTGGACAGCACCGACGGCTCGTCCGGCACGATCTTGAGCGCGGCGGCGTAATATTGCTGCGCTTCCTCGTTGCGGCCGAGTTGATCGAGCGCGGCGCCCTGCGCCGACAGGATATGCCAGTCGGGATCTTCGGGCGAATGCGCGCGGCCGAGGACGTCGAACGCCTGCTGGAAACTGCCGCTGTCGGCGAGCGCGCGGCCGTAGCCTGCGAGCAGCGCCTTGTTGCTGGAATGGGCGAGCACGGCCTGCTCAAGCACTGCGAGCGCCTGCGCGCGCTGGCCGGTCTGGCGCAACGCCTTGCCGTATTCGAGCGCGACGTTGGGATCGCCAGGCTTGGCGCGATAGCGCTCGCGCAGCGCGTCCATGTCCGGCCTCACGTCGGGCTTGGTATCGGACTTGCCAGCCGTTTCCGACTTTCCGCCGAGCGCGCCGGTGATGTCCTCGATGCCAGTGGTCTGACAGCCGCCAAGAGCCAGGATCAGAAGCGCGGAAAACAGATATCTCGCCGGAGGAGAGGCGACGGACAAACGCTTGGACATACTCTGATCACTCGGCGACTGATCAGAGATGCTTACCGATTAACGCTAAAGTCCCGTTAAGGCGGGGCGCTTGCGCGGCTCAGTCGGTGAATTCAGCGCCGAACTCGCAGCCGATGCGCCAGCGCAGGCGGCACTGCCTGGAATAGTCGGGCGCGAAGATGATGGTGAATTGCGGCGGCACTTCCAGGAACTCCGCCACCACTTTCACGCCGCCATCCGAAATATCCGTGATCGTGCAATCCCGCGGCAGCGAACCCGCGCCAAAGTGAATCTTGGCGAGCCGCGTGCACATCCGTCGTTCGCTTCTCCGGCGATTTGCAAGCATTTGAATTGTTCACCCGTTAGACCACGGCCCATCCCGCACCCCTAGGAGTAGCGGACATTCGTTGGGATGTGCTGAGCAGAGCAGCTTGCATTCGAGGCGTAGTGTCTTCGTCGTGTTTACGATCAGTTAGGACCTCCCGGCCCCTGAGCATGTTCCTGTATTGTTCTTGCAAGAGCCGGCCCGCTCTGCTACCCCTAATTGTGCAAAAGGGCAGGCTGGTTCGGGCATGGTTCAGCGGGTTTCTACCGTCGCCTTTGAGGGGATCGAGGCCCGCGCGGTCGACGTGCAGGTGCAGGTCGCGCCGGGTCTTCCGGCCTTCGCGATCGTCGGTCTCCCGGACAAGGCGGTGTCGGAGGCGCGCGAGCGGGTCCGCTCGGCGCTGATCGCCTCGGGGCTGGCGCTGCCGGCCCGGCGGATCA
>NZ_JADPIT010000014.1:183443-194018 GCF_023073035.1 Bradyrhizobium sp. 62 | reverse complement strand
GCGCCCGCCGATCTGCCCAAGGAGGGCAGCCATTATGACCTGCCGATCGCGCTTGGGCTGATGGGGGCGATCGGCGCGATCCCGCCGGATGCGCTGACCGGCTTCACCGTTCTGGGCGAGCTTGGCCTCGACGGATCGATCGCGCCGGTGGCCGGTGTTCTTCCCGCCGCGATCGGCGCCAATGTGCGCGAGGAGGGGCTGATCTGTCCGGCGGCTTGCGGCTCGGAAGCGGCGTGGGCGAGTCCGGACATCCAGATCATCGCCGCGAGTTCGCTGATCCAGATCGCCAACCACTTCAAGGGAACGCAGGTGCTGTCGCGGCCTGTGCCGAAGGTGCATGAAGCCGCTGCCTCGCCGCTCGACCTGCGCGACATCAAGGGACAGGAGAGCGCCAAGCGGGCGCTGGAGATCGCGGCCGCCGGCGGTCATCACCTGCTCATGATCGGCGCGCCGGGCGCCGGCAAATCGATGCTGGCGGCACGCCTGCCCTCGATCCTGCCACCGCTGTCACCGGGCGAGTTGCTCGAGGTCTCGATGATCGCCTCTGTTGCCGGCGAGATCGAGGGCGGCGCGCTGACGGCGCGGCGGCCGTTCCGATCGCCGCATCATTCCGCCAGCATGGCCGCGCTCACCGGCGGCGGCATGCGCGCCCGGCCCGGCGAGATCTCGCTCGCGCATCAGGGCGTGCTGTTCCTCGACGAGCTCCCCGAATTCGATCCGCGCGTGCTGGATTCGTTGCGCCAGCCGCTGGAGAACGGCGAGGTCTCGGTGTCCCGCGCCAATCACCGCGTCACCTATCCCGCGCGCTTCATGCTGGTCGCCGCGATGAATCCCTGCCGCTGCGGCAATGCGTTCGAGCCCGGCTATGCCTGCAAGCGCGGCCGCATCGATCGCTGCACCGGCGACTACCAGGCCCGCATCTCCGGGCCACTGATGGACCGCATCGATTTGCGCATCGAGGTTCCCGCGGTGACCGCCGCCGATTTGATCCTGCCGCCGCCGGCAGAGGGCTCAGCCGAAGTCGCCGCGCGCGTGGCGGCGGCGCGCGACATCCAGCTCGCACGCTACGCGAATGCCGGCCTGCCGAAGGTTCGCACCAATGCCGAAGCGCCGGCCTCGGTGCTGGAGGAGATCGCCAAGCCGGATGCGCAAGGCCAGAAGCTCCTGCGCGACGCCGCCGAGACCATGCGGCTGTCGGCGCGTGGCTATCACCGCGTGCTCCGGGTGGCGCGCACGCTCGCCGATCTCGACGGCGCCGACAAAATCGGCCGTCTGCACCTCGCCGAGGCGCTGTCCTACCGCGCGCTCGCGGAAGATGTGCGGCAGCTGGCGTGAGCGATGCGCCGCCGCAGCTTTCTCGACAACATCACCATGCCCGAGATTGATCATGACCGATGCGAATGCCTGCACCATCAGATTTGTTCGTGCGTCCCAATATGCCGATTGGCTGAGGTCGTACGAGCTGTGGGTCAACGGGACCAGCGTTGGGAAGCTTGCACGCAACGACGTGTTGGAGATCACGCTGCCGGCCGGCACCTGCACGATCGATGCGAGCATTGATTGGGGCAGGAGCCAGCCGCTCGTCGTTCGCAGCAGTCCCGGCCAAACCGTCGAGATCGAGGTCAGGAACCGGTGGGGTGCCTGGGCGGCGCTTTGGGCGATCAGCTTTGGCAAGAACAGCTATTTGGTTCTCACTGAAGTCGAGCGAAAAACCAACAAAAGCGCCTAACCGACCGAGACTCTCATCCCCCGATACCGGCATCAACCCGGCGGTAACGAGTTTCCTTTACGCTCTGCAAACCATAAGGCCCATCAGTTCCCGTACAGGGCCTGGCGAGTAGCGTGTCATGTTGCGTTTCAAGATCCTGGCCTCGGTTGTTCCCCTGTTGGCGGCCGCGGTGTTTGCCCGCAGTGAGATCGGATCGGTCTCGCATCCCTGCATCGCCCTCGGCGACACCTCGGTCGAGCTGACGTCGCTGTTCTGGACCGCCGGCGTGCATGTCGCCTTCACCGATGATCCCGCGCGTGCCACGGTGCGGGTTCAGATTACCGAGGATGCGGACGCTGCCGACTTCGCCGTCGTCGACGACGGCCCCGGTTTGGAATTGGAGTCCTGCCAGGCCAACCCCTCGACGCGCCTGATCTCGATTGCCGCGCAGCCCGTCGACGGCGGTCAGGTGATCTATCTCTCCAGCGAGGGGCCGGCGGATTACCGCGTCTATGTGCGCTCGAAGACCTTCTCCCAGCGCGAGGCGGCGGCGCTGATCGTCGGCGCCCGCGGCGGCCACCGCCATCTCCAGGCCGCTTCGCTTTGAACCGCCTCGCTCTGCGCCGTTAACAACTCGTCAACCCTATTTGGAGGCGGTCGCAGGGCCTCAAACTGTTCGCAAGGTCGGCGGCACATCGTCGTTGACAGCGAGCACAGCGTTTTAAGAAAAGAGTCGGGTCGGTGGCGATGGATCGGACGTTCCGGATCAAGGTGCGCATGCGCCGCTTCAGGCGACAGTACCCAAAAATCGCCTTCGCGATCCGCTCCATCATGATCTTCTCGGCGACCTTCGGCGGCGCCTATGGATTTGTCTCCGGCAGCCGGTCCGAGACGTCCGGCTACGATCCCAATGCGTTTGCGATCGGCGTCAGCTTCCTGTTCGCGCTCGCCTGCCTCGGCCTCGCCACGCTCAGCATGCGCCTGCGCTTCGTCAACAAGCGGATGCGTGCGCTGGCTGCCCACAACGAGACGCTGATCGACCGCAATTGGGAGCTGAAGGAAGCGGAAGAACGCGCTCGCAGCCTGTTCGAACAGCAGGGCGACCTGATCGTGCTGCGCGACACAAGCGACCGCATCACCTTCGCCAACGACGCCTATTGCGCGCTTGCCGGGCAGGCGCGCGGCGCGCTGGTCGGCACGCGCTTTGATTTCGACGTTCTGGAGCAGGGCGACAGCGCCCGCGAGAGCAACGGCACGCGCATTCACGACCAGAAGATCGCAACCCCGCTCGGCGCGCGCTGGATCGCCTGGCGCGAAGGCTATGTCCGCCTCGACGCCGGCCAGCCCGCCGAATTGCAGAGCGTCGGACGCGACGTCACCGACCGCACCGAGACCGAGCGTGCGCTGTCCGACGCCCGCGACCAGGCCGACGCCGCCAACCGGGCGAAATCGCGCTTCCTGGCGATGGCCTCGCACGAGATCCGCACGCCGCTCAACGGCATCATCGGCATGGGCGGACTGCTGCTCGACACCACGCTGACGCCGGAGCAGTCGACCTACGCCAAGGCCGTGAAGACCTCGGGCGAAGCGCTGATGGCGCTGATCGAGGAGTTGCTCGACTATTCCAAGATCGAAGCCGGCAAGCTCGATCTCGAGCAGCGTCCGTTTGCGCTCTCGGCCCTGATCGAGGACATCACCGAGCTGCTCGCGCCGCGCGCGCAGGCAAAGCAGCTCGAGATCGCCGCCTATGTCGACGAGCGGCTGCCGCTTGAAGTGGTCGGCGACGCCGCGCGGCTGCGCCAGGTGCTGCTCAACCTCGCCGGCAACGCCATCAAGTTCACCGCGAGCGGCGGCGTCGCGCTGATCGTCGAGCCCGGCATCTGGCCGAACGAGATCAGTTTTCTGGTGCGCGACACCGGCATCGGCATCGCAGCCGACGCGCAACAGCGCATCTTCCGCGAATTCGAGCAGGCCGACGAACGCGTCGCCCGCACCCATGGCGGCACCGGCCTCGGTCTCGCCATCAGCGAGCGCATCGTCAAACGCATGGGCGGCCGCATCACACTTACGAGCGAGCCGGGCAAGGGCGCGACCTTCGAGGTCGCAGTACCGCTGGCGTCATCCCTCGCCGGCGCGGAACAGACGGCATTCCCGAGCCCCGATCTCACCGGCAAGTCGATCCTGCTGATCGCCGACGGCATCGAGGCCTCCCTGATCGCGCGGCGGCTGGAGCGCTGGGGCGGCCAGACCTGCATGGTGACTGACGCCGCGGTGGCGGAAGCGCTGCTTCCGGAACGCTCATGGCATTCGGTGCTGATCGATCGCGCGCTCGGCGCTGCCATCGCCGACCGCCTCGGCGAAGCCGCACGCAGCCATGCGACGCAACGCCTGGTGCTGCTGACGTCCGGCTCGCGCCACGAGAAACTCTCGCCGGCCTTCACCGGCTTCCTGGTGAAGCCGCTGCGCGCGGCCTCACTCGCCGCACGCCTCTCGTTGCCCCCGGAGGTCGCCTCGCCCGATCTCGCGCCGGAGCCATCGGCTCAACCCGCCGGCGCGGTACCGGCGAAAGGCCTGTCGATTCTCGTCGCCGAGGACAACGAGATCAACGCGCTGTTGATGCGCTCGCTGCTGACGAAACTCGGCCACCGCGTGGTCATTGCTGTCCATGGCGAGGCCGCGCTGGAATCCTGGCTCGGCGCGTCATCGGCCGGCACGCCCTATGATCTCGTGCTGATGGACATCCAGATGCCGCAGCTCGACGGCATCGAAACGACAAAACGAATCCGCGCGCATGAAGGAGCCAAAGGCGGCCACCACACGCCGATTCTCGCGCTCACCGCCAATACGCTGGTGGAGGATCGCTACGCCTGCTTTGAAGCAGGGATGAACGGGTTCCTGATCAAGCCGCTCGATCGCGAAAAGCTGGAAGAGGCGCTGGCCGGACTGGCGGCGGCGCGGCAGCTGGCGGTTTGATCCGGATTCCATAGGAACCCGATCTCGGACGGCAATCGACAATTGAAATCGACCGCGTCGCGCGTCACCATCCTCAGGGGCATTCAAGCAGAGGACTTCGCATGAACGTGCTGTGCCGCCTCGCCTTCGTGATCCTTCTCTGTGGTTCCACTCACGCCGCCGCGGCCGATGGCTCGCAACTGATCGCCTCGCTCAAGCAAGGCGGTTACGTGCTGGTGTTTCGCCACACGGCCACCGACGACGGCCAAAAGGATCTCTATCCTTTCAAATTCGACGACATGAGCGCCCAGCGTCAGCTCAGTGAAAAGGGCCGCGACATGGCGCGTCAGATCGGGACGGCCATCAAGGAGCTCGCGATCCCAATCGGCGATATCTACACCAGCCGGCTGAACCGCGCGATCGAGGCGGGCAGACTGATCTCCGGCCGCGAGGTCAAGCCGGTCGATGCATTGACGGACAGCAGCAACGCGAGTGCGTCGGGCATGGCAAATCCGACCGGTGCAAATGCAAAAGCGGGCCAGGCCGTGCGGCAGCTCGTCGACGCGCCGCCCCAGGCCGGCACCAACACGGTCCTGGTCACCCACAAGACCAACATCGCCGATGCCTTCGGCAAGGATGCCGGGGACGTGCAGGAGGGCGAAGCTTTCATCTACAAGGCCGGCAGCTCGGGTCCCGCAACCCTTGCAGGACGCATCAAGCTCGCCGACTGGACCGCGAAAGCAGACAAGTGACGGCCGGACATCGGGTCCGGATCATGCTCTGGCAACAGAAGGGCTAGGGAACACGTGAGAACGTCGGAAGACCGCTCATTCCTCGTCTTGCTTGCCGCGATCTCGCTGGCATTCGGGTGGGTACTTTGGCCGTTCTCCGGCGCGTTGTTGTGGGCCACGCTTCTGGCGATCATCTTCGCGCCACTCTATCGCCGCGCTCTCGAAACGCTTCCGGGACGGCGCAACCTCGCCGCATCGTTCACTGTCGTCGTCGTGATCGTCATGGTCCTCATCCCCGTGGCGGTCGTCATCGCCTCGCTCATCGACCAGGGTGGGGAGCTGTATCAGCGCGCTCAGAGTGGGGAGATCAGTTTCGCTCATCCCCTGCAGCAGCTGAAATCCGCGTTGCCCGCCTGGGCTACTTCCCTGTCGGATCGCCTGGCTGGCATCGATTTTTCGGCCCTGAAGGAACGTCTGTCGAGTCTGGTCGTCCCTGCCGGCCAACAGCTGGCGGGACACGCCATTAACATCGGTCAGTTGACGCTGGAGTTCGTCGCAAGCTTGCTCGTGATGTTGTACCTGCTGTTCTTCCTGCTCCGTGATGGTGACGAGCTCAACGTACGGATCCGCGACGCGCTCCCGCTGCGGCCGAGCCACACCAGCGAGATTCTGAATGCGTTCACCCTGGCGGTTCGCGGGACGATCAAGGGGATCGTTCTCGTTGCGCTAATTCAGGGAGCGCTTGGCGGGCTGATTTTCTGGGTGCTCGGCTTGACTGTCCCACTGCTGGCGGGCGCCCTCATGGCGCTGCTCTCGCTTCTGCCCGTGCTCGGCTCTGCGCTAGTTTGGGTTCCGGTCGCGCTCTACCTGCTTGTGGCAGGCTCAGTCACGAAAGGGATCATCCTGCTCGCCTTCGGGATCTTCGTGATCGGTCTTGCGGACAATTTTCTCCGTCCGATCCTGGTCGGCCAGTCGATCCAAATGCCGAGCTATGTCGTGCTGCTCGCTACCGTAGGCGGCCTTGCGGCGTTCGGAGCGAACGGGTTCGTCATCGGCCCACTCGTCGCCGCGATGTTTCTCACGGCGTGGCACATCTTCATCGCTTCGAAAGCGCGACAGGAGGTCCGGAAATGATCGTCATGTCGAGTTACTATCCGGCGGTCAGCCGAGCGCCGAATCCGTTCCCCCCGAATGCTATGAGGCGTGAGCAGCAAACCGCGGCGCGGACAGCTTGGCCGGCGGCGTCGCGGTGCCCTTGAATTTAGTATCTGCCTGGGCCGCGCGCTTGCAATGCGGACACACGAAGAGATGCGCGATGACCGGGGTTGGCTCGTCCGCCAGCAGCTCGGAACGGAACCACTTCATCTCGATATGGCAGTCCGGGCAGGTCGGTGCTTCGAGATGCTCGGCGGCGTTTCTGAGACGATCAACCATGGGTCCCTCGCGTTTACGGAGCTCATAGCCGAATACCCTTTGTCGGTCTGCAACAAAAGACACTCTGCGCGCGACGGGCTAGAGCCGTCGACCGCAGCGGTTACAGCCGCCTGAGCGCCACGCTTGCCACCGTGTGGTCGGCGCCCTTCTTCAGGATCAGGGTCGCGCGGGGGCGGGTCGGCAGGATGTTATCCTCGAGATTGGCGAGGTTGGTGCGTTCCCAGATCGCGATCGCGGTGGCGGTGGCTTCCTCGTCCGACAACAGCGCGTAGCGGTTGAAGTAGGACTTTGGATTGGTGAACGCGGTGTCGCGCAGCGACAGGAAGCGCCTGATGTACCACTGCCGCAGCGCGGCCTCATCGGCGTCGATATAGACCGAGAAATCGAAGAAGTCGGACACGACGGGCACGGCCTTGCCGTCACGCGGCAGCTTGCCGGTCTGCAGCACGTTGACGCCCTCGACGATCAGGATGTCGGGCTGGTCGATCTCCGCCCACTGGTTCGGCACGATGTCGTAGGTCAAATGCGAATAGACCGGCGCGCGCACATGGCGGCGGCCGGCCTTGATGTCGGAGAGGAAGCTGAGCAGCAGCGGCAGGTCGTAGCTCTCCGGAAAACCCTTCTTCTGCATGATGCCCTGCCGCTCCAGCACGGCGTTGGGATACAGAAATCCGTCGGTGGTGATCAGCTCGACCTTGGGACGCGGCGACCAGCGCGCCAGCAGCGCCTGAAGCACGCGGGCCGTGGTGGATTTTCCAACCGCGACCGAACCGGCGACGCCGATGATGTAGGGCATCTTGCGGTCGCGGATATTGAGAAACTGGCGCTCCGCGTAATAGAGCCGCTGCATCGCATCGACATAGATCGACAGCAGGCGCGACAGTGGCAGGTAGATGTCCTCGACCTCCTGCAAGTCGAGGCGGTCGTGCAGCGAGCGCAGCCGGTCGAACTCGCCCGGCTCCAGCGTCATCGGCGTGTCGTCGCGCAGTCGCGACCACTCCTCGCGCGTATAGACGCGGTACGGGTTATACTGCTGCTCGGGTGCGCGGATATCCATGACGCGACTCTCCACCTCGGCTAGCTGCCGCCCTTGCGCGACGCCTTTTCTTCCAACCCTGACATATTGGTCCGCTTGTCCAATGCGGCCTCGACCTCTTCCAGCTTTACGCCGCGGGCCTTGAGCAGCACAAGGAAATGATAGAGCAGGTCGGCGCCTTCCGCGATCAGATGCGCGCGATCGTTTTCGACTGCTGCGATTACGGTTTCGACTGCTTCCTCACCGAACTTCTTGGCGCAATGTTCGGCGCCCTTGTCGAGGAGCTTGCGGGTATAGGACGCCTCGCCACCCGCCGCCGCGCGGGCGTCGATGGTCTCGGCCAGGTCGTGGATCGTGAAACGCGGCATACAAATACTCGGAAAACGCGCCTTGGCCGATGATTGGCCGGTTACCTGGCGGGATAAGCCGGTTCCCGCCGATGATGTAGCATTTTTAGGGACGGGAGTCGTCAGGCATCGAGGCGCATGGGCAGCCCGCGCCGGGACATGTGCTCCTTGGCTTCGCGGATGGTGAATTCCCCGAAATGAAAGATCGAGGCGGCCAGCACGGCGGTGGCGTGGCCATCGCGAATACCGTCGACGAGGTGGTCGAGATTGCCGACGCCGCCCGAAGCGATCACGGGAACGGGAATGCTGTCGGCGATCGCCCGGGTCAGCGGGATGTCAAAACCCTGCCGCGTGCCGTCGCGGTCCATCGAGGTGAGCAGGATTTCACCGGCGCCGAGCGAGACCACCTCCTGGGCATATTCGATGGCGTCGATGCCGGTCGAGTTGCGGCCGCCATGGGTGAAGATCTCCCAGCGCTCTCCGCCACCGGCGCGCTTGACCCGCTTGGCATCGATCGCGACCACCACGCACTGCCCGCCGAATTTCTCGGCGGCTTCCTTGACGAACTCGCGCCGCGACACCGCGGCGCTGTT
This sequence comes from Bradyrhizobium sp. 62, assembly GCF_023073035.1. NCBI lineage: Bacteria > Pseudomonadati > Pseudomonadota > Alphaproteobacteria > Hyphomicrobiales > Nitrobacteraceae > Bradyrhizobium > Bradyrhizobium sp. 62. The sequence continues at coordinate 185,217 of NZ_JADPIT010000014.1, read as the reverse complement.
GATCGAGACCTTGTCGGCGCCGGCGCGCAGGAGGGTCTTGATGTCGTTGACCTCACGCACGCCGCCGCCGACGGTCACAGGCATGAAGCAGGCTTCAGCGGTGCGTCGGACCACGTCCAGCATGATGCCGCGATTCTCGTGGGTCGCGGTGATGTCGAGGAAGGTGAGTTCGTCCGCGCCGGCGGCGTCATAGGCGATCGCCGCTTCGACGGGGTCACCGGCGTCGCGCAGGTCAACGAAGTTGACACCCTTGACGACGCGGCCGTCCTTGACGTCAAGACAGGGGATCACGCGCACCTTGAACATGTGTCAGCTCCTAGGCGGCGCGCGCGTTGCGGATCAAGGTTAGGGCGGCGGCCGGCTCGAGCCGACCGTCATAGAGCGCGCGGCCTGCGATCGCGCCGGCGAGCTTTTTCGCGCGCGGCGTCAGCATCGCCTTGACGTCCTCGATCGAGGCGAGGCCACCGGAGGCGATCACGGGAATCGAGATCGCATCCGCCAGCGCGATGGTCGCATCGAGATTCAGGCCCTTGAGCAGGCCGTCGCGCGCGATGTCGGTGAAGATGATCGCGGCGACGCCGGCATCCTCGAAACGCCGTGCGATCTCCAGCGCCGTCACCTGCGAGGTCTCGGCCCAGCCTTCGACCGCGACCTTGCCGTCACGTGCATCGAGCCCGACCGCGACGCGGCCGGGGAATTTCCTGGCAGCCGCCTTCACCAATTCAGGGTCGCGCACCGCGGCGGTGCCGATGATGACACGGGTGATGCCTTTTTCGAGCCAGGCCTCGACAGTCGCGAGATCGCGAATGCCGCCACCGAGCTGCACCGGAATCGTGATCGTCTTCAACATCGCGTCGACGGCCTGCGCATTCACCGGCTTGCCGGCAAACGCGCCGTCGAGATCGACGACATGGAGATACTCAAAGCCCTGCGCGACGAAACTCTCGGCCTGCGCGGCGGGATTGAGGTTGAACACGGTCGCGCGCGCCATGTCGCCCTGTTCGAGGCGCACGCATTGGCCGTTCTTGAGGTCGATCGCGGGAAAGAGAATCACGGTTTCCATCGCAAAAAGTTCGAGATCAGGGCCAAACCAAAGCGCTGGCTCTTCTCGGGGTGAAACTGCGTCCCGATGGCCGTGTCCTTGCCGACGATCGCGGTAACGGGCCCGCCGTAATCGGCGCGCGCGAGCACGTCCGCCTCGTTGGCGGCGTTGAGGTGGTAGGAGTGCACGAAGTAAGCGTGCTGGCCCTTGGGGCCGAGCGGCAGCTTGTCCAGCACCGGGTGCTCGCGCAGCACATCGAGCGTATTCCAACCCATGTGCGGGATCTTCAGGCTCTCGTCGCGCGGCGTGATCTTCTCGACGTCGCCGCCGATCCAGTTCAGGCCTTGCGTAATGACATGCTCCTTGCCGCGGGTGGCGAACAGCTGCATGCCGACGCAGATGCCGAACATCGGCCGCGCCTTGACCCGCACCGCTTCGGTGATCGCCTCGACCATGCCATTGACCGCATCGAGCCCACGCCGGCAATCGGCGAAGGCGCCGACGCCCGGCAGCACCAGACGATCGGCGCTGTAGGCCTGGTCCGGATCGCTGGTGACGAAGACCTTTTGCGGGTTCTCCATGCTGCGCGCGGCGCGCTCGAACGCCTTGGCGGCCGAATGCAGATTGCCGGAACCGTAATCGATGATGGCGACGCTCATCTTGACCCTCCCGGTTCTGGAAACAAACCAATGATGCCACCCGCCGGCATTGGCGGCGGGTTGGAAAATTGCT
>NZ_JADPIT010000014.1:154120-183380 GCF_023073035.1 Bradyrhizobium sp. 62 | reverse complement strand
CGGCCCATTGATCATTGACGATGCCGCGCTGCTTCTGGCTCCAGCGCTCGAAGAAGCGGCGCTCGGCGGTGTCCTCGTCGTCGGAAATCACCACGTCGAGCTGCCGCCATTTTCCGCGCGACAGCGTCCAGCGGCGCAGGCTGGAGGCCTCGAATCCCATCAGGAGCGCGACGATGATGTCGGCGAAGAAGATCGACGACCGGCCGACGCCGAGGCTGGACAGCCCGACATTGAAGGCGGCAACGAAGATCAGCCAGCCGACCAGCGCCAGCCACAGCCGATTCCACAGCAGCCAGAACGGTCCGAAGATCATCGCCCAGAAATGGAAGCCGTCGCGCACGAAGACGAACTTGTCGGTCGCGCGCAGATCGGCTCCGGCAGGTGAGGGAGCATGAACTGTGTAGACGGACATGGCGATGCCCCGTTCCCTAGGAATTCAGTGATACCGCAAACGGCGCGGGCCGCGGGCCGAAAGATGTCAGCCGCCGAGCGAGCCCTTGGTGGACGGGATTTCGCCCACAGCCTTCGGATCGATCGCGACGGCGGTGCGCAGCGCCCGTGCCAGACCCTTGAAGCAGGACTCGGCGATATGGTGGCTGTTATCGCCATATAGGGTCTCGACGTGAAGAGTCACACCCGCGTTCATGGCGAAGGCCTGGAACCACTCGCGCACCAGCTCGGTGTCGAACTCGCCGATCTTATCGCGTGGGAAGTCGACCTTGAACACCAGGACCGGGCGGCCCGAGATGTCGATGACCACGCGCGACAGCGTCTCGTCCATGGGCATGTGCACGCCGGCATAGCGGGTGATGCCCGCCATGTTGCCGAGCGCCTGCCTGACGGCCTGGCCGAGCGCGATGCCGGTGTCTTCGGTGGTATGGTGATGATCAATGTGCAGATCGCCGACCGCCTTGACCGTGAGGTCGATGCGGGAATGCCGGGCGAGGAGATCGAGCATATGGTCGAAAAAGCCGATGCCGGTCGCGATATTGGACACGCCGGTGCCATCGAGGTTCACGGTGACCTCGATGTCGGTTTCCTTGGTCTTGCGCTTGATCGTCGCGGTGCGCATCAAAACTAGCTTTCATCCTCGTTCGGGGCCGAAAACGCCGGTCTTTTAACAGCCAAATGACGCCTTCGCTACTGCGGGAACGGCTGGCCGGGCCTCTACTTCTGCCTATGGTGAGCGAAATTGGGCCCGGAGCGGCCCGTTGTGGGCCAGTTGTCCCCTTGGCCCCGACCGCCTAAATCAGGCCGGACAACGAGGATCATTCATGCAGGACTCCCCAAACAGTTCGCCGGTCTGGCACGGCACCACGATTTTGACCGTCCGCAAGGGCGGCACGGTGGTGGTCGGCGGCGACGGCCAGGTCTCGATCGGCCAGACCGTGATCAAGCACAACGCCAGGAAGGTCCGGAAACTCGGCAAGGGCGACGTCATCGGCGGCTTTGCCGGCGCCACGGCCGACGCCTTCACGCTGTTCGAGCGTTTGGAAGCCAAACTCGAGCAATATCCGGGGCAATTGACCCGGGCCGCCGTCGAGCTCGCCAAGGATTGGCGCACCGACCGTTATTTGCGACGGCTGGAGGCCATGATGATCGTCGCCGACAAGGACGTTTCCCTGGTGCTGACAGGTACCGGCGACGTGCTGGAGCCCGAAGCCGGCGTCATGGCGATCGGTTCGGGCGGGAATTACGCGCTGGCGGCCGCACGCGCCTTGCTCGACACCGACAAGGACGCCGAGACCATCGTCCGCCGCTCCCTCGACATCGCCGCCGACATCTGCGTCTACACCAACCGTAATGTCACTGTCGAAGCGCTGTCGGCCGGGTAGGCCATGGCGCCCGCCTACACCTTCCGCCCGATGACCGCGGCCGATCTGCCGCTAATCCGGCGATGGCTCGGCGAAGCGCATGTGCGGGACTGGTGGGGCGATCCGGACGAGCAGTTCGCGCTCGTGAGCGGCGATCTGGATGAGCCGGACATGGACCAGTTCATCGTGTTGGCCGACGGCAAGCCGTTCGGCTATCTTCAATGCTACCGCCTGACCGCCTGGAATACGGGTCTTGGGCCGCAACCGGAGGCCACCCGTGGCATCGATCAGTTCATCGGCGAAAGCGACATGATCGCGCGCGGGCACGGTTCGGCATTCATCCGCCAATTCGCCGACGCGCAGTTACGAGACGGTCTGCCGCGCATCGTCACTGATCCTGATCCGCTCAACGCGCGCGCCGTGCGTGCCTATGAGAAGGCCGGCTTTATCCGCGACCGCATGGTCGAGACGCCCGACGGAGCAGCGCTGCTGATGGTGCGCGAGGCATGACGCTGACAAGCACATACGAAAGCAAGGCCGCGTTTCCACCGCTCGCCTGGGTCGGCATCGCGCTGCTGCTGCTGGCGATGCAGGCCTCGATCCTGCTTGCGATGGGCCGGGTGCCGATCTGCACCTGCGGCTATGTCAAGCTGTGGCATGGCGTGGTGAACAGCTCCGAAAATTCGCAGCACATCGCCGACTGGTACACCTTCTCGCACATCCTGCACGGCTTCCTGTTCTATGGGCTGACCTGGCTGCTGTTCGCGCGGCTGCCATTCGTGTCTCTGTCCTGGCCCGCGCGCCTGATCGTCGCGATGCTGATCGAGGGTGCCTGGGAGATCGTCGAGAACTCGCCTTTCATCATCGAACGCTACCGCGCCGGAACGATCTCGCTGGATTATTTCGGCGATAGCATCGTCAATTCGGTTTCTGACAATCTGTCCATGATGCTGGGCTTCCTCGCGGCGCGCCTGCTGCCCGTGTCGGTGACCGTCCTGCTCGGGCTCGCCTTCGAAATCATGCTGGCGCTCCATATTCGCGACAATCTGACGCTCAATATCCTGATGCTGATCCATCCGATCGAGGCCGTGAAACAATGGCAATCGGGTCCGCCGATCATCTGACGGCAAAAAAAGCGGCTTGTCCCGCCCCGCATCTGTCCCTAGCTAAGGTCCCATGACAGACTTTTCTCCCCGCGAAATCGTTTCCGAACTCGACCGTTTCATCGTCGGCCAGGCCGATGCCAAGCGCGCCGTCTCGATCGCGCTGCGCAACCGCTGGCGGCGGCAGCAGCTCGAAGGCTCCTTGCGCGAAGAGGTCTTGCCGAAGAACATCCTGATGATCGGCCCCACCGGCGTCGGCAAGACCGAGATCGCGCGGCGGCTCGCCAAGCTTGCCAACGCGCCGTTCCTGAAGGTCGAGGCGACGAAATTCACCGAGGTCGGCTATGTCGGCCGCGACGTCGAGCAGATCGTGCGCGATCTCGTCGAGGTCGCGATTGCCCAGGTCCGTGAGCGCAAGCGCAAGGACGTGCAGGCACGCGCGCAGCTCGCCGCCGAGGAGCGCGTGCTCGATGCCCTGGTCGGTGCCAATTCCAGCGCCGCAACGAGGGACTCCTTCCGCAAGAAGCTGCGCGCGGGCGAGCTCAACGACAAGGAAATCGAGATCGAGACGCAAGGCGGCGGCAGCGGCTTTCCGATGTTCGAGATCCCCGGCATGCCCGGCGCGCAGATGGGCGCGGTTTCGATCGGCGACATCTTCGGCAAGCTCGGCGGACGCAGCAAGACGCGGCGGCTGACGGTGGAGAGCTCGCACGAAATCCTCATCAACGAGGAATCCGACAAGCTGCTCGATAGCGATCAGTTGACGCTGGAGGCGATCAGCGCGGTCGAGAACAACGGCATCGTGTTCCTGGACGAGATCGACAAGATCTGCGCCCGCGAAGGCCGCGCCGGCGGCGACGTCTCGCGCGAGGGCGTGCAGCGCGATCTGCTGCCGCTGATCGAGGGCACCACGGTCTCGACCAAGCACGGCGCAGTGAAGACCGACCACATCCTGTTCATTGCCTCGGGCGCCTTCCACGTCGCCAAGCCGTCCGATTTGTTGCCGGAACTGCAGGGCCGCCTGCCGATCCGCGTCGAGCTGCAGGCGCTGACCCGCGACGACATGCGCCGCATCCTGACCGAGCCCGAGGCCTCGCTGATCAAGCAATATGTCGCGCTGATGCAGACAGAGGGCGTCACGCTCGACATCACCGACAACGCGATCGACGCGCTTGCGGACGTCGCTGTGGCCGTGAATTCCACCGTCGAGAACATCGGCGCGCGGCGTCTGCAGACCGTGATGGAGCGGGTGCTGGACGAGATCTCCTTCACCGCCCCCGACCGCAGCGGCGAGACCGTCAGGGTCGACGCCGATTTCGTGCAAAAGCACGTTGGCGACCTCGCCAAGAACGCGGATTTGAGCCGGTTCATTTTGTAAATCCGGGCGGCCGCGCTATGGATGCGGCGTGACCGCACGCATCCTGCAAAACCCTTGGCGTCTCCTGCTCGCGATCAACGCGGCGGCCATCGTCGGCGTCTTCGTTCACAAGATCCAGCTGCCGCCTTACGTCCCCTACATCCACCTCCTCGTCGACTATCATTTCGGCTTCATCAAGCGCGCGCTGATCGGAGCGATCGTCGCGCTGTTCACCGACAAGGTGCCGCTATGGCTGGTGTTCGCGCTCGGCGGCGCGACATGGCTGGCGACGCTCGCCCTGTATGCAAGACTATTCCAGACAACGTTCGGCTTCACCGCGAAGACGTTGCCGCTGTTCGTCTTCATCGCGGGCTCGCCGTTCTTCCTCAAGAATTTCATGCACACGCTCGGCCATTTCGACATCTATGGCTGCGCGCTGGCGATCATCCTGCTGCTGGTGCCGGCCGGCTCGCTGCTGTTCGTGGCGCTGGCTGCGCTGTTCTCGATCATTCTCGTCCTGATCCACCACATCCATCTCCTGATGTATGTGCCGACCATCATCACCATCGTCGTGATCAGGCACTATCTGACGCACGGCTGCGGTCGCACCAATGTCGCGTTCGGCATCATCGCCTTGCTTGCCGTCTCCGCGCTGTTCTTCGCCGCGCAATTTTGGGGAACTATGCCGATACCGGAGGCGGATTTCGTTGCCTACCTGAAGAGCCGGATGGCCGATCCGTCGCGGACCGACCTGCTGCAGTTTGCCTACATCTGGTATCAGCCGCTGGCGAGGGAAATTTCCGACACTTGGGGTCGCCTGCCCCACAACATCCCAGGAGTGCCCGTGTTCGTGCTGCTGATCTGGCTGCACACACCGCTGTGGCGCTATTTTGCGAACCTGATCGCTGCGCTCGCAAACGACACGCATCGCCGTCTCGTGGTCGCGGCGCTTGCCGGCGTCAGCCTCGCCTGTCTCGTGATGTTCGCGATGGTGTTCGACTATTCGCGCTGGATCTCGAATTGGGCCGTCTGCATGTTCCTGATCCTGCACGCCGTGAAGATGCTGCCCGCCGCACGCGAGACACCGCTGATTCCGGCGGAAGATCAGAAGACAAATATCTTCGGCCTGATCGTCACACTGATCCCGCGCGTCGGAATCGTGCGGCCCTTCTAGCCAAGCATGATCCGGTCGGAAAACCGGGGCCCACTTTTCCGGATCATGCTCCCTAATATCTCGCTCGCCTGATCCGCACGTAAAGCGCGCCCTCGCCGCCGTGGCCGATGCCTGCTTCCTCGAACCCCACGACGAAGGCGCGGAATTCCGGCAGGCTCAGCCATTCCGGCACCTGACGGCGCAGCACGCCGCTTTCACCGCCGCTTCGGCCCTTGCCGGTGATGACGAGCACGAAGGTCAGGCCGTCATGATGGGCGCGGTGCAAGAAGCCGGTCAGCGCGCGATGGGCGCGCATCTGGGTCATGCCGTGCAGATCGAGCCGCGCCTCGATCTCGCTACGCCCGCGCGACAGCTTTGTGCGCTCACGTTTGCCGAGCGGCGCCAGCGGCGGCACCGCGGGCTTCGCTGCACGCGGTGCCGGAGCAGCGGCAATCGGACGTGGCGATGACGCAGGCCGCGTGGCGGGCGCTGCGGAGGAAGGCTCGGTGCGCGGTGCGGCCTGCACCTTGGCGACACGATGCTTCCTCAGCGGCTTGACCTGCTTGGCGACGTTGTCCCACAGCGCGCGCTCTTCCTCGCTCAGCGCGCGACGGCGCGTCGAGGGACGAGGCTCCAGCACGGGCGGACGGGACGATCGCTTCATTGCTGCCGATGGGAACGATTTTTCACCGGCCGCCGCGGCTCCTGAACTGGCTCGATCACGGGACGCGGCACCGGTAGCGGGACTGGACCGGCGACAGCGACGGTCTCGCTCGTGCTTTGCGCCACGGTTGCCGCCGGCTTGTCCTTCGCAGGATCGGTTTGCGGAAACAGCTTTGCGATCTTCTCCGAAGGCCGCGGGTCCGGCACCGGGAGCCGCGCGGCGCGCGCCGTAGGATCGAGGCCCTTCGGCACCAGCATCACGAAATGCATGGCATGGCGCAGCCGCCCGGAGACGCGGCCGGCCTCCTGACCCGCGCCAAAATAGAGATCGGCGCGCGCCGGACCGATGATGGCCGAGCCGGTGTCCTGCGCGATCATCAACCGATGGAACGGCGTCTTCGCGCGTTCGGAATCGATCGGCAGCTCGCCTTCGATGAAGAACGGCGTGCCGTAGACGTGGAGCGATTTGTCCACCGCGATCGAGCGGCCGGCCGTCAGAGGGATACCTTGCGCACCGACCGCCTCCTCCTTGTCGGACAGATTGACCTCGCGGAAGAAGATGTAGGAGCGGTTCTGGCGCCGCAGCTCCCTGGCGCCGTCGGGAGTCTGGGCCATCCACTCCCTGATCTTCTGCATCGACATCTCTTCCTTCGGAATGATGCCGCGCTCGATCAGGATGCGACCGACCGCCGTATAGGGATAGCCGTTATAGGCATCGTAATTGAGCCGGACCGTGCCGCCGTCGTCGAACTTGATCCGCGCCGAGCCCTGGATCTGGGCGAACAGCAGATCGGTCGGGTCCTTCAGCCAGGCAATCTCGAGTCCGCGGCCGGCGATCTTGCCGTCCTCGATCTCGGCGCGGTCGTAATAGGGCACGAGCTTGCGGCGGCCGATCTTGCGATAGACCGGGCCCTTGTTGGGCAGGCTGACCGAATCCTGCTTGTAGCCGCGCACGAAAAGGTTCGACGGGCGGCGATAGACCGGGACGTTGTAGACGTCGGTCTGCGTGCGCGATCCCTCCAGCACCGGCTCGTAATAGCCGGTGACGAAACCGTCGGGCTCGCCGAGGCGCGAGATCCGCAGCGGCGCGAAATTCTCCTCGAAGAAGGTTTTGGCGCTGGCGTCGTCGGTAGCCTCGAGCGATTTGGCGACCCGGCAGGGTTCGGCCAGCGAGGCGCCCAAAGCCTTGGGTTCGGGAGCGCCGGTCTGTGCGCTGATCGGACGGCAGCTGGCGCGAAAGGTCTTGTAGGCGGCGAGATGATTGTCATCGCCCCAGCCCTTCACGTCGGCCCAGGCCAGCGGCAGATATTGCGCGCCGGGAATCTCGAACGGCAGCGGAAGCTGCGGATACGGCAAGGCGCGCGGGGGCGCGGCGGGCAATTCCGGGAGATGATGGTGATGGCTGCGATAGTGGCGCCGCGCCGCCTCGGCGCCGAGTGAAAACGACGACAGCGCGACGGCACCTGCGCAAAGCGCCGTCGCGCTGGTCTTCAGGAAAGCCTTAATTCGCGCTTCCGGTGCCAACCAGCTTCCAGTTCGGATCGCGAGAGGTGATGTCGCGGGCGAAAGTCCAGATGTCGGTGATGTCGGCGACCGTGTCGGCGCTGCCGTCGACGATATTGCCGGCCTTGTCCCGGGTGGCCGAGATCATCTGCGAGACGAAGCGGATCGTGAGCTGGGCGGTGCGGTCGCGCAGCTCGGCGCCGACGAGCTGCGCCTTGTTGATCGAGACAAAGCGCGTTTCGGTCTTCTGCTCGTTCTTCTCGCGCTCCTTGATCGCGGCATCGAAGCTTTCATAGACCTCCGACGACAACAGGTCGCGCAGCGCGCGGCGGTCGCCGTTGGCAAAGGCCAGCACGATCATCTCATAGGCGCCACGGGCGCCGGAGATGAAATGGCGCGGATCGAAGGTGGAATCCTTTTCGACAATGGAGTCGAGACCCTGGGCGAGCACGGTGCCCGGCTCGGTCAGGCCCTTCCAGCGGTCGGAGGGCGGGGTCGGCTCGGCCGTCGGCGCCAAGGGGGCCTGGTCGATGACCTTGCCCGGCATGGTGACGACGTTCTTGTCCTGGGCACCCTGGAGCGCGTTGCGGTCGAACGGCGGCCGCTCGTTGCCCGTGCGCTGCCCCAGCACGCTGCGCAGCCTCAGAAAGATGAAGACCGCCAGCGCCAGGAAGATGATGGTGTAGATGTCCACGTCGTATTCGCTTTCTGGTCGTCTGTAGAAGGGGCCGTTCGAAAGGGTCGTGCCGGGAAAATCGATCCGGCCAGTAGACCGTTCCATACCGGAACGGCAAGTCTACATCACCATTTCGGGTCCGCGCGTCAGGTCCGTGGGATGTAGGCACGAAATCTTGCCCGGCCAATGGCGCCTTTTGGCACAGCACCGAGTGTAGCGCGTTTTATGCTTAAGGGGAAACCCGATCCTGCCCGGAAATCGCGCATCTTCAATCGTTTAAGCCGCAGTTGCGCGGGATCGACGGGGTGAACGCCATAGTTGTGGGCGTGGCCGGAATTCCCCATCCGGGACCGTTCGTCCTTGTGGAACGAGGTAGCCCTATGTTAGCCAACCGCCGCGAAATTCAGCCCAATCGGGTAAGGAGACACTCTTATGACCAACGGTAACGGCACCCCTCCCGAGGCGGCCCAGGCTCCCCAGCTCAACGTCCTGGCGCAATATACCAAGGACCTCTCGTTCGAAAATCCGAACGCGCCCAGCTCGCTCCAGCAGCAGAGCCAGCCGCCCCAGATCAACATCCAGATCAATGTCAGCGCCAACAACCTCAGCGAACAGGAGTTCGAGGTGACGTTGTCGGTCGAGGGCAAGGCCGAGACCGCCGGCAAGATCATGTTCTCGTTCGAGCTCGCTTATGCCGGCGTATTCCGCATCTCCAACGTGCCGAAGGATAATTTGCATCCGCTGGTCATGATCGAATGCCCGCGCCTGCTGTTCCCGTTCGCCCGTGAGATCATCGCCACTGCCGTGCGTGACGGCGGGTTCCCGCCTTTGATGCTGGATCCGGTCGACTTCGTCGGTCTCTATCGCCAGAACATGGAGCGGCAAATGGCCGCTCAGCCGAGCGGCCAGGCCTAACCAGCCAAAGGGGCAGCTGGAGCGGGCAGAAACTCGTTCCAGATCGCCTTGTCGCCGAGCGTTGCGATGAAGGCCCGGTGGGCCTCGCGCTCGGCGTCTGAAATCCGCGGGGTGAGCGGCGCCGGCCGTTGCCGCCGAGGCGCATCGGCAGCCCCATTGGCGCGAGTCTCCTCGGATTCCGAAGCCAGCAGCAGCTGCGATTGCCGCGCCCCGACCAGATCCACATAGACTTCCGCAAGCAGCTCGGCGTCGAGTAACGCGCCGTGCTTGGTGCGGCGTGAATTGTCGATCGCATAGCGCGAGCAGAGATCGTCGAGCCGGTTCGACACGCCGGGATGCTTGCGCCGTGCCAGCAGCAGCGTATCGACCAGCCGCTCGCGCGGGATCGCCGGGCGCTTGATCCGGTCGAGCTCGGCATTGATGAAGCTGATGTCGAACGAGGCATTGTGGATCACCAGCGGCGCGTCGCCGATGAACTCCAGAAAATCGTCGACGACCTCATGGAACAGCTGCTTGGTCGCCAGAAACTCGGCCGACAGCCCGTGCACGGCAAAGGCTTCTGCCGGCATGTCCCTTTCAGGATTGATGTAGACGTGGAAGCTCTGCCCCGTCGGCATGCGATTGAGCATCTCGACGCAACCGATTTCGACCAGGCGATCTCCCCGCAGCGGGTCGAGGCCGGTGGTTTCGGTGTCGAGAACGATTTCGCGCATGATCAAGTAAGCCGTGTCAGGCGGCGAATCAGGCGCGCCGCTGCGGCATCTTAACGACCTCGGCGAGGATGTGCGCGATTTGGGCGCGCACTGGATCGAGTCCATGCGACGTATCCACCACGAAATCGGCACGCCGGCGCTTTTCCGCATCGGGTGTCTGCTTGGCGATGATGGCGTCGAGCTTGGCCTCGTCCATCGTGCCGCGCGCCAGCACCCGCTCGCGCTGCAGTTCCGGAGACGTCGTCACCACGACCACGGCATCGACCCGCGTCTCGCCACCCGTCTCGAACAACAGCGGAATGTCCAGCACCACAACCGGCGCGTCGGCGGCTTCGGCGTCGGCGAAGAATTTTTTCCGGGAAGCGCCGAGCATCGGATGAACGATCTGCTCGAGCTGCTTGATGGCGGCAGCGTCATGCACCACACGCGCCGACAGTTTTGGCCGATCGACCTTGCCGTTCGCGGTGGTGCCGGGAAAGGCGGCCTCGATCGCGGGCGCAGCCTCGCCCTCATAGAGCTGATGCACGGCCGCATCGGCATCGTAGACGGGGACGCCAGCCTCCGCGAATAATTTCGCGGTGGTGGATTTGCCCATCCCAATCGAGCCGGTTAGTCCCAGGATCCGCATCAACGCCCAGCCATCTCTGCTATTCACACCGCAACTAGCCGCTCGCGCCGCAGGAACGCAAGCAGCGGCAGCAGTGGCAGACCGAGAATGGTGAAGTGGTCGCCCTCGATCCGCTCGAACAAGTGGATGCCCAGGCTTTCGAGCTGATAGCCGCCGACGCTGGTGGTGACGGCATCGCCGGCGATGTCGAGATAGGCCGAAAGCTCGGCCTCGGTCATCTGCCGCATGGCGAGGCGCGCGACCGAGACGTCCTCGAAGATGATCTCACCGTCACGTGCTATCGCCACCGCGGAATTCAGCTCATGACTATGGCCGGAGAGATCGCGCAGTTGGGCCAACGCTTGGGCGCGGCCCGCAGGCTTGTTAAAGAGGCGATCACCAAGCGCCAGCGTTTGATCCGCACCGATGACGGTGCTTCCAGCGTGATGGGCCGAGACTGCCTTGGCTTTTTCGCGCGCCAGCAGCAACGCAATCTCGCGCGGACCAGAAAGCCCGGAGGCGGCCTGCATACCGCGCTCGTCGATATCAGCCGTGATCGCCTTGAACTCGAGCCCGGCATTGGCCAGCAGCATCTTTCGCGCGCTGCTCTGCGAGGCCAGGATCAACGAAGATTTGCCGAGCCACAGACTCATCGCGAACTATTCCCAAAACTATTCAGAAGGCCGGTTACGCTGGCGATCGCTGTAGAGTTTCATGATCGCCGCGGCGGTTTCCTCGATCGAGCGCCGCGTGACGTCGAGCAGCGGCCAATCGTGCTTGGCGCTCAGCTTGCGGGCAAATGCGACCTCTTCGGCGACCGACTGCTTGTCAGTATAGGTGTCGCTGCTGGAATCGGCGCCCATGGAGAGCAGACGATTCGTGCGCACCTGAATCAAGCGTTCGGGCGTCGCATGCAAGCTTACCACCAGCGGTCGCGTCAACGTTTCCAGTTGCGAGGGCACCGGAATGCCTGGAACCAGCGGCACGTTGGCAGTGCGGATGCCGCGGTTGGCGAGGTAGATCGAGGTCGGGGTCTTGGAGGTGCGGGAAACGCCGACGAGCACCACGTCCGCATCATCGAGCCCTTCGACATGCTGGCCGTCATCGTGGATCATCGTGTAGTTCAACGCGTCGATGCGCTTGAAGTATTCGGCATTGAGGACGTGCTGGGCGCCGACCCGGCCGGTCGTGGCAGCTCCGAGATACGCCTCGAACAACTGCATCACCGGGCCGATGATCGACAGGCTCGGAACATTGATCCCCTTGCACTTGTCCTCGAGCCTGGCGACCAGATCCTTCTCGAGCAGCGTGAACAGCACGATTCCCGGTGCTTCCTCGATCTCGTCGAGCACGCGATCAAGCTGTTTCTGGCTGCGCACCAACGGATAGACGTGCTCGACCGGGGTCACGTTGGCGTACTGAGCGGCAACGGCGCGCGCCACCGTGATCAGCGTCTCACCGGTGGAGTCGGAGACGAGGTGCAGATGGAAATAATTGCTCGAGGTCGGCACAAAAGCCCTTTGTATGAAACCGGTGTGGTTTGTGGATTTCTGTGGAGCTTAACCCCTTGGAAAGGGATGTGCGACACCGGGGGCGGGACAAGTGCCAATTTTCTTCACACCACTGCCCCTGAGAACAACTTCGACGCCCCGCCGAAAGGGAAACGGGATTGCGCCGATAACCCTCTTGTTAAGCTGGCGACAGAAACGCGCAAGCCTTTGAAGCTGACCGACTTATCGAAAGCGGCCAGAGCGATCAGGGATATGTTGATGGATGTGAACAAGCGCGTGTGAACGGGCGGACGGAAATGTGTGAGTCCAATTCACCGTCACATAGACTCAAACCTTAAGAATCTAAGATTCTTATTGGAGAAGGGCGCTACGGACGGATATGTGTGCAGGCAAGACCTTAACGACTCCTTACTATCCCCAGCGTTCCCCCTCCGGCTGGGCAGGAATCCGGACCCCAGACATGTTTGAAGACGTCTACCTCTGGATCAAGGCGCTGCATGTGATCGCCGTCATCTCCTGGATGGCGGGCATGCTCTATTTGCCGCGGCTGTTCGTTTATCATTGCGAGGCCGAAATCGGCTCGAAGCAGTCGGAAACGTTCAAGATCATGGAACGGCGGCTGTTCAAGGCGATCATCAACCCCGCCATGATCGTAACCTGGCTCGCCGGGCTTTATCTCGCCTGGGCCGGGCACTGGTTCACTTTCGGCTGGCTGCACGTAAAACTGGCACTGGTCCTGGCGATGTCCGCGGTCCACGGCTTTTTTTCGCGCTGGTTGAAGGATTTCGCGGCGGACCGGCGCCCCCGGAGCCAGAAATTCTATCGGATTATCAACGAGGTACCGACTGCCTTGATGATTCTGATCGTCATCATGGTGATCGTGAAGCCGTTCTAGGCAGCGGCCGCGAACAATCGCTCAGTGCTTCTGCTTGCGGAGTGTGAGGCGATTTTCTATATTAGCGATATCCCACCCAACGCAGGCGGATGTGGTCGTGTCTGAGCTTTCCAGAGGCCGGACACCCCATCAGGTTTGAAGCCTCACCGGCGCTCTCCTTGCCAGACCTGCGGACCTTACCTTTTCGCGTCCGCATTTCAGAGCCTCCTCGCACCCCCCTCCCAGGTTACCCCACAGGACCACCCCAATGCGGGAAATCAAACTCCAGGACCTCAAGTCGAAGACGCCGGCCGAGCTCGTCTCGTTCGCGGAAGAGAATGGGGTCGAGAATGCCAGCACCATGCGCAAGCAGGAGCTGCTGTTCGCCATCCTCAAGCAGCTTGCGCTCGCCGAGACCGACATCGTCGGCGAAGGCGTCGTCGAGGTTCTCTCCGACGGCTTCGGCTTCCTCCGCTCGCCCGATGCGAATTATCTGCCGGGCCCGGATGATATCTACGTTTCGCCCTCGCAGATCCGCCGTTTTGGCCTGCGCACCGGCGACACCATCGAAGGCCACATCCGCAGCCCGAAAGAGGGCGAGCGCTATTTCGCGCTGCTGAAGGTCAACACGCTCAATTTCGAGGACCCGGAAAAGGCCAAGCACAAGGTCAATTTCGACAACCTCACGCCGCTGTTTCCGAATCAGCGCTTCCGCATGGAGATCGACGATCCGACGCGGAAAGACCTGTCTGCAAGGGTGATCGACATCGTCGCGCCGATCGGCAAAGGCCAGCGCGCGCTGATCGTCGCGCCACCGCGCACGGGCAAGACCGTGCTGATGCAGAACATCGCCCACTCGATCGCGCATAATCATCCCGAGTGCTATCTGATCGTGCTCCTGATCGACGAACGTCCGGAAGAAGTCACGGACATGCAGCGCTCGGTGAAGGGCGAGGTCGTCTCCTCGACCTTCGACGAACCGGCGGTGCGCCACGTCCAGGTCGCCGAGATGGTGATCGAGAAGGCCAAGCGTCTGGTCGAGCATGGCCGCGACGTCGTGATCCTGCTGGACTCCATCACGCGTCTCGGCCGCGCCTACAACACCGTGGTGCCGTCATCGGGCAAGGTGCTGACCGGCGGTGTCGATGCCAACGCGCTGCAGCGGCCGAAGCGGTTCTTCGGCGCCGCCCGCAACATCGAAGAGGGCGGCTCGCTGACGATCATCGCGACCGCGCTGGTCGATACCGGCAGCCGCATGGACGAAGTCATCTTCGAAGAGTTCAAGGGCACCGGCAACTCCGAGCTGATCCTCGACCGCAAGGTTTCGGACAAGCGGACCTTCCCGGCGATTGACATTTCGCGCTCCGGCACCCGCAAGGAAGAGCTGATCACCGATCCGGTCGTCCTGAAGAAGATGTACGTGCTCCGCCGCATCCTGAATCCGATGGGGACGATGGATGGTATCGACTTCCTGCTCGACAAGCTGCGTTCGACCAAGAGCAATTCCGAGTTCTTCGACTCGATGAACACCTGATTGCAGTGCAGCATGATCAAAGGGCGCCTTCGGGCGCCCTTCTTCGTTGTGCGGCTTTGCTGCAGCGAAGATGCAGCATTGTGGGCATCTGTCGCTTGGAGCGAACGTCGCATAAAATATTGATATAATTTACGAATATGGTGATCGATGGACGTCGCGTATTCCGTTGGAAGCGGTTCTTGCAGCAGATGTTCGCGAATCTATTGCATCGCAACATCGGATTTGCTGCGGGAATTGATGCAGCAAATCGCGCGATTTGTCTGCCGAAACGGATGTTTGCCTTTTCGCTTTCAGCCGGACAAATAGGTCATGCATCCGCGAGACCAGACCATCTTTGCGCTGTCGTCCGGCCGTCCGCCAAGCGCGCTCGCGGTGGTGCGCGTCTCCGGGCCAGGCGCCAGCGTGGTGTTGACTACGCTGGCGG
This sequence comes from Bradyrhizobium sp. 62, assembly GCF_023073035.1. Lineage (NCBI taxonomy): Bacteria > Pseudomonadati > Pseudomonadota > Alphaproteobacteria > Hyphomicrobiales > Nitrobacteraceae > Bradyrhizobium > Bradyrhizobium sp. 62. Next base: position 168,533 of record NZ_JADPIT010000014.1, on the reverse strand, counting down.
GCAAGTTGCCGGCGCCGAGGCAGGCCAGCCGCCGGCTCATTCATGACGGTGTCGGCCAGCCGATCGACGATTCCGTGGTGCTGTGGTTTCCCGGGCCCGCCAGCGCGACCGGCGAGGATGTCGCCGAATTTCACGTCCATGGCGGCCGCGCGGTGCTGGCCGCACTGTTTACCGCAATTTCCGTAATCCCGAATATGCGAGCTGCCGAGCCCGGCGAATTCACCCGGCGCGCCTTCGAGAACGGCAAGCTCGACCTGACTGAGGCGGAGGGCCTCGACGATCTCATTCATGCCGACACCGACCGCCAGCGCCGCCAGGCGTTACGGCAGTTGCAGGGTCTCCTCGGCAATCGCGCGCACGACTGGCGCGAGCGCATCATCGAGGCTTCGGCCTTGATCGAGGCCGGCATCGATTTCTCCGACGAGGGCGATGTGCCGGCCGAGTTGATGGCGCCTGCGGTCAAGGCGATCAGTGCGCTGCACGACGAAATCGCAGAAGTCCTTGCGGCACAGGGACAAGCTGAACGTTTGCGCGACGGCCTGGTGGTTGCAATCGCAGGCGAGCCGAACGTCGGCAAGTCGACGCTGATCAACCAGCTCGCGCGCCGCGACGTCGCGATCGTCTCGCCGCATGCCGGCACGACACGCGATGTGATCGAGGTGCAGCTCGATCTTGATGGTTATCCCGTCACGGTGATCGACACGGCCGGCATTCGCGAGACCGACGATCCGGTGGAGCAGGAGGGTGTTCGCCGCGCGCGAGCGCGAGCCGAAGACGCCGACCTCGTGTTGTGGCTGGTGGAGGCGGGGCGCGCTGTCGATCCGGCGGCGATCCCTTTGCTGGGGACGTCCGGCAACGTAGGCAGCCGCTCCGGCTCGGTCTGGATCGTGCGCAACAAGATCGATCTCGGCGGGGTCGAGGACGTCGAGCCGCGCGGTGAGTTCGGAATCGCCGCCAGTCGGGGGGACGGCATTCCTGAGCTGGTCGATGCACTGGTGAAATTCGCCGCCGAGTTTTTCGGAACGACCGAGGGCGCGTTGGTGACCCGGGCCCGGCAGCGGGATCTGCTGCGCCGCGCAGCGGACAGCTTGCGCCGGAGTCTTGAGCTAGTAGAAGAGGGCGAGGAGCTTGCCGCCGAAGAGCTGCGCGCGGCCGCCTATGCCTTGGGCCGGCTGCTGGGTCGGGTAGATGTCGAAGACGTCCTGGGGGCGATTTTCCAGAAATTCTGTGTTGGAAAGTAGCCCTAGTTCTTCATTGTAGAACTAGCATTTGTTCCACTTCTTGGCGTTTCACGTGAAACAGGGTCACTCGGTTCCGAGATGTTTCACGTGAAACATCTCTTCGACTAAGTCGCTGGTTGCGCGAGGCCCACTGCGAGCGGTACCACCTTAGGAAAAGGTGCGCGGAAAGGGCGTCTGTCCGCTCGCAAGGCCTTGGGGTACGGTCCTGCCGTCGCGGTCCGATCGGCGACCCGTCTTGGCCTTCGGACCACCCTTTTCCCCTCGTGACCCCTTTTCCTCTCACAAAAAACGACAACGTTTCCAAGGGCCACTCTACTGTGCATGGGGTTGTTTTCGCGAAAAGACCTTTGATCCGCTTTGCACCGTTTCACGTGAAACAACTGCCTCTCCAGTTTCCGCTTCCGGCTTCCCTGCCTGTGAGTTAGAAGTCCGCCCATGCGAACAGAGCGAGAGAGCTTCGACGTCATCGTGATTGGCGGCGGCCACGCCGGCTGTGAGGCCGCTTCTGCCTCTGCCCGGATGGGCGCGGCGACCGCTCTTGTCACGCACCGTTTCTCCACGGTCGGTGCCATGTCCTGCAATCCCGCCATTGGCGGTCTGGGCAAGGGTCATCTGGTTCGGGAGGTCGACGCGCTCGATGGCCTGATGGGCCGGGTCGGCGATGCCGGCGGCATCCAGTTTCGCGTCCTCAATCGCCGTAAGGGCCCGGCGGTGCGTGGTCCGCGCGCGCAGGCAGACCGGAAGCTCTATGCCGCCGCGATGCAGGTGGCGATCCGGGAGACCGGGGGTCTTTCCGTGGTCGAAGGCGAGGCGGACGAGCTGATCGTGGTCGAGGGACGGGTGATCGGCCTGCGCCTGGCGGATGGCCGCGAACTTCGGGCAGGGGCTGTCGTCGTCACCACCGGCACCTTCCTCCGCGGACTGATCCATCTTGGCGAGAAGAACTGGCCGGCCGGTAGGGTTGGCGAGGCGCCTGCGATGGGCCTTTCGACCTCGTTCGAGCGCGCCGGGTTTACCCTTGGGCGGCTCAAGACAGGGACCCCGCCGCGTCTGGACGGCTCGACGATCGACTGGTCTGCGGTCGAGATGCAGCCGGGGGACGAGCCTCCGGAGCCGTTTTCGGTGATGACCGAGCGGATCACGACGCCACAGATCCAGTGCGGGATCACCCGGACCAATTCCGCCACCCACGACGTGATCCGGGCCAATGTCCATCGCTCTCCGATGTACTCGGGTCAGATCAAGAGCTCCGGACCGCGCTATTGCCCCTCGATCGAGGACAAGATCGTTCGCTTCGGCGATCGCGACGGTCACCAGATCTTCCTGGAGCCGGAAGGGCTCGACGACAGCACCGTCTATCCCAACGGCATCTCGACCTCGCTGCCGGAGGACGTCCAGCTCGCCATCCTCGCAACCATTCCCGGCCTGGAGCGGGTGAAGATGGTCCGGCCGGGCTATGCCATCGAATACGACCACGTCGATCCGCGGGAGCTTGATCCAACCCTCCAGACCAAGCGTCTGCGCGGTTTGTTCCTGGCCGGGCAGATCAACGGCACGACCGGATACGAGGAAGCCGCCGGCCAGGGCATCGTGGCCGGGCTGAACGCGGCATTGACGGCGAGCGGCGCCGCGCTGACGGTGTTCGACCGCGCCGATGGCTATCTTGGCGTCATGATCGACGACCTCGTCACCCGCGGCATCAGCGAACCCTATCGGATGTTCACCTCAAGGGCCGAGTACCGGCTGACATTGCGGGCGGACAACGCCGATCAGCGTCTGACCGAGAAGGGCATCGCCTTGGGATGCGTGGGGAGCGCCCGGACCGCGCATCATCGCGCCAAGATGGACGCCCTGAATGCGGCTCGAGCGCTCTCGAAGTCGCTGACCATCACCCCGAACGAGGCCATCAAGCAGGGTCTCACCCTGAACCGGGACGGTCAGCGGCGGTCGGCCTTCGAGCTGATGGCCTATCCCGACATCGGCTGGAGCCAGGTCCGTGCGATCTGGCCGGAGCTCGCTGCCATTGATCCCGTCATTGCCACCCATCTCGAGATCGACGCGAAGTACGATGTCTATCTGGAGCGACAGAGCGCCGACGTTGAAGCCTTCAGGCGGGACGAGGGGATGGTGCTGTCGGAGGTCGATTACCAGCAGGTCCCCGGTCTCTCCAACGAGGTGAGGGCCAAGTTGGAGAAGGCGCGGCCGTTCACCGTTGGCCAGGCCGGCCGAATCGACGGCATGACGCCGGCCGCGCTCGGCATCCTTGCGGCCTATCTCCGCCGCGAAGCGCGGAAGACTTCCAAAGCAATCGCATAGGTTTCACGTGAAACAGCGCGAGCCGGGCGGCGGCAGATCGTCATCAGGAAAACCTCCGGCGGGCGAGGGCGCGGGTCGTCGCTCCGAACCGGCGCCGACCAGACCGAAGATCGACAAGGCCAGCGCCAACGATCGATCGTTGGACGCCGTCATCGCGGCCGACAAGGTTGCGGCACTCAAGCTCGCACCCGTTTCACATGAAACGGAGCTCCGGCTCGATCGCTACATCGCGCTGCTGCGGGAGTGGCAGGCCAAGACCAACCTGGTCGCGCCCTCGACATTGCCGCATCTCTGGACCCGGCACATCGCCGATTCGCTTCAGCTCGTCGCTCTCGCCCCATCGGCCAAACGCTGGGCCGACCTCGGCAGCGGCGGCGGCTTTCCGGGCGTCGTCCTGGCCTGCGCCATGGCGGGGACGGCCGGGACGAGCGTCCATCTGGTCGAGCGAATCGCCAAGAAGGCAGCCTTCCTGCGCGAAGCCATCCGCGTCACTACATCTCCGGGAGTCGTACATCTCGCTGAGATCGGGGATAATGTGGATAGAATCACCGGCCCGGTCGATTGCGTCACCGCGCGTGCACTGGCTCCGCTACATCAACTCATCGGCTTTGCGGAGCCGCTGATGCGCCAGGGCGCAAAAGCGTTGTTTCTCAAGGGTCAAGATGTAGAGTCTGAATTGACCGAAGCTACTAAATATTGGAATATTCAGCCGCAGCTCCACCAAAGCCGTACAGGCGACGGTTGGATCGTCGAGCTGGCTTCCGTCGAACGGCGCGGGTGAGGCGTCAGGGGCCGAGTGGGGAATTTGCGATGAGCGTGATTGACGAACCGCAGCAAGAACAGACCGCCGCCGTCCCGCAGGGCCATCCGCGCATCCTGGCGCTGGCGAATCAGAAGGGCGGGGTGGGAAAAACAACCACCGCGATCAATCTCGGAACGGCGCTCGCTGCGATCGGCGAACGTGTCCTGATCGTCGATCTCGATCCGCAGGGCAACGCCTCGACCGGCCTCGGCATTGATCGCCGCAACCGCTCCTGCTCGACCTATGACGTTCTTGTCGGCGAGGCGAGCCTGCGGGAAGCGGTGGTGTCGACGGCAGTGCCGCGGCTGCATATCGCGCCCTCGACCATGGATCTCTCCGGCCTCGAGCTCGAACTCGGCACCACGCCCGGTCGTGCGTACAAGCTGCGTGACGCGATCAGCGCGCTCAACAACAACGTCTCTCCCGACGCCGATTACACCTACGTGCTGATCGACTGTCCGCCCTCGCTCAATCTGATCACCGTGAACGCGATGGCGGCTTCGGACGCCATCCTGGTGCCGCTCCAGTGCGAGTTCTTCGCGCTCGAAGGTCTGTCGCAATTGCTGCAGACGGTGGAGCAGGTGCGCTCGACGCTCAATCCGAACCTGTCGATCCACGGCATCGTGCTGACCATGTTCGACTCGCGCAACAATCTCTCGAACCAGGTCGTGGCCGACGTCCGGCAGTTCATGGGCGAGAAGGTCTACAAGACCATGATCCCGCGCAACGTGCGCATCTCGGAGGCGCCGTCCTACGGCAAGCCGGTCCTGGTCTACGATCTCAAATGCGTCGGCAGCGAAGCTTACTTGCGGCTCGCCACCGAAGTGATCCAGCGCGAGCGCGAGCTGCGGACGACGCATTAGAGGTGCGTAGGGTGGGCAAAGGCGTCTTCGCCGTGCCCACCATCTTCCGCACATGACTAACTGGTGGGCACGCTTCGCTTTGCCCACCCTGCGACAATTTAGTTCTGGAGTGCTGCACCGTGAATCCAAGGGAGCTGGCGATGGCCGACGAAGCGCGTTCGCGACTGGGCCGGGGTCTTGCGAGTCTGATCGGTGACGTCGGCGGCGAGGCTCAGCATGTCGATCGCCCGCGCGCGCAACGCAAGGTGCCGATCGAGTTCATCAAGCCCAATCCGCGCAACCCGCGCCGCACCTTTTCGGAAGGCGAGCTCAGGGAGCTCAGCGATTCGATCAAGCAGCACGGCGTGATCCAGCCGATCGTGGTCCGCCCGGTGAAGGGTGCGCAGGACCGCTTCGAGATCATCGCCGGCGAACGGCGCTGGCGCGCGTCGCAAATGGCCGGCCTGCACGAAGTGCCGATCGTTCCCGTCGACATCAGCGACAGCGATGCGCTGGAGTTCGCGATCGTCGAGAACGTGCAGCGCGAAGACCTCAACCCGATGGAAGAGGCGCTCGGCTATCACGCGCTCGCCAATGAGTTCAAACGCAGCCAGGACGACATTGCCAAAGTCGTCGGCAAGAGCCGCAGCCACATCGCCAACATGATGCGGCTGACGAAGCTTCCAGCCGAGGTGCAGGGCTTGATCACGAGCGGCGAGCTGACCGCAGGTCATGCCCGCGCGCTGATCGGCGTGCCTGATCCGCTCGCGGCTGCCAAGCGCATCGTCGACGAAGGCCTCAACGTCCGCCAGACCGAGGCGCTGGCGCATGAAGAGGGTGTGCCGGAGCGCAAGCCGCAGAAGGCGCGTACGGGGGCGAAGGAAAAGGACCCCGACACGGTCGACCTCGAGAAGCGCGTCAGCGACGCGCTCGGGCTCAAGGTCACGGTGAGCCACCGCGATCCCGGTGGCTCCGTGCAGATCAACTACCGCAACCTCGATCAGCTCGACGAGGTGATGCGGCGGCTGGCGAAGGGCGCGCTGTAGCCGCTTGGTGTCGTCCTGGCGAAAGCCAGGACCTCATGCCGATCCACTCGTCATTGCGAGCGCAGCGAAGCAATCCAGTATCTTTCCGCGGAGGGATGTCTGGGTTGCTTCGTCGCAAGGGCTCCTCGCAATGACGAGCGGACAGAGCGGGAAGCTCAGCCCCGCCGCTTCGCGTTTGCGGCGATCGCCATCAGCGTGCGCTGGGCGATGGCGGCGGCGAGGGTGGATTGCTTGCGGGTGTCGAGCGCGGCGGTCGCGAGCTGCTCGATGATGACGGCGAGCCGCGCCACGCTGAAATTACGCAGTGCGGTTTCGACCGCGGGCTTTCGCGAAAAATGCAGGCGCGGATAACCGCTGTCGAGCACGGCGGAAGCGGGGGTGCCGTCGGCGATCGCGAGCGCCGATTTGTGCAGCCACGCCGCCTGGCGCTGCGCCGCGGAGATGATCACGCCGGGGTAGGTGCCGGCGATCATGGCTTTGGCAAACTCGTTCTCGACGATCTCGGGCCGGCCGGCGAAGGCGCCATCGACGATCGGATCGAGTTTCAGCTCCGACGCATCGGCGACCACGGCCATCACGTCATCCAGCGTGATCTCGCCCTTGCCGTGGGCATAGAGCGTGAGCTTGCGCAGTTCGTTGCGCGAGGCCTGCCGGTCGCCGCCGAGGAACGACATCAGCGCCGCGCGGGCGTCCTGCGCGATGCGCAAATTGGCGATGCGGAGCTCGTCTTCCATCAGCTTGGCGAGGTCGCGCTCGGTGTCGGGATAGCAAGCGATCGCGACGGCCGTCTTGGCGCGTTCGCAGGCCTTGCGCAGCGGCGATTCCGGGCGCAGCTCACCGGCCTCGATCACGATGCGGCAATCCCTGACGCCCATCTCCGCCAGCGTGTCGATAGCACTGGCAAAGCTGCGCGAGCCGGCGCGCACGCGGATGGCGCGGCGGCCGCCGAACAGCGGCACCGTCATGGCCTCGTCGACGAGGCGCGACGGCTCGGCGGAGAGCTCGTCGCCATCGACCTTGACCAGCGAGAACGGATCGTTGGGATCGTCGACAGCCGAGGCGATCAGCGCATCCGCGCGTTCGCGGACCAGTCCGGCGTCAGGACCGTAGAGCAGGATGATCGGACGGCCCGCATCGGGGCGGGCGAGATAGGCGTCGATCTCTTTTCCGCGCAGCGCGACCATGGTGCCTGGGATTCGTCAGTCCGGGCGAACCGGGATGACGGGGTGAATTAAGTGCCCGCGGTGAAGAACGAGGCGAGTCGAGTCGTGATGTTCTCGGCGATCTCGTTGGCGGCACGATCCTCGGCATCACGTACCGCGCGGTTGCGGCTGAAACGCTGATAGGAGCCGGGCATGTCGTAGGTCACGCGGGAGAAGGTGGTGCCGGTCATCACCGATTTGCCGCTGACGACCTCGATCAGATTGTACTGGGCGTCGAGGCCGTAGTTTTCACTGCTCGGCAGGCCGGTGTTGGGGTCGACGATCAACGACGACTTGCCGCTCGTGAAGCGGATCTCCAGGCGGTGGGTCGGCGGCATGCCGGTGGCGGTGCCATAGAGCCTGAAGGCCAGCGCGTTGCGAACCTCGACGCCGACGCGGGCTTCGCGCGAGGCATTGGACTTGGCGATCGGGGGCAGATCGACCCCCATCAGCTTCTCGCGCAGGCCGGGCGTGCCGTCGGTGTGCTCGGCATACATCGGGTGGAAGCAGCCGGCCGTCATGGCCGCCAGTGCGGCGACCGCCAGCAAGCGGGCTGCGATGCGGATCCTAGCCGACAACATTCACGATCCTCTTGGGGACGATAATCACCTTGCGAACGGGCTTGCCGTCCAGGGCCAGTTTTACCGCATCGAGGGCCAAAACGGCAGCCTCGATTTCCGGATTCTCGGCCGCTGTTGCAACTGTGACCTCGCCCCGCTTCTTGCCGTTGACCTGAACCACCAGGGTCACACTGTCTTCAACCAGCAAATCGCGTTCGATTTGGGGCCAATCGGCCTCGGAAACCAGCCCGCTGTGGCCGAGAACCTTCCAACACTCCTCGGCCAGATGCGGCATCATCGGGGAGAACAGCTGGACCAGGATCTGGCTGGCCTCCCGGATCGTCCAGGCCAAATCTGGAGCCGGCTGGCCGGGACGCTGCAAGACCTCCGCGAACGCATTGGTGAATTCGCGGATATGGGCGAGGCAGACGTTGAAGTGCAGCCGCTCGATTCCGGTGGTGACCTTGTCCAGCGCGCCATGGGCGGCCTTGCGCAAGGCGATGGCGTCCGGGCCGAAGCTGGCCGGCCGGGCCGCCGGCGCACTCTTGCCGGGTTCCACGGAATCGTTCACCAGCCGCCACAGCCGCTGCACGAAGCGCGAGGCGCCCTGGACGCGCTCATCGCTCCAGATCACGTCCCGCTCGGGCGGGGAATCCGACAGCATGAACCAGCGCGCGACGTCGGCGCCGTAGGTCTCGATGATGTCGTCGGGGTCGACCGTGTTCTTCTTCGACTTCGACATCTTCTCGATCGGGCCGATCTGGATGTCTTCGCCTGACGTCAGCAGCGTCGCGCGGCGGCCATTGGCGCCGGTCTCGACCTTCACCTCGACCGGCTGGACGTAGGTGCCGTCGGCCTTCTGGTAGGTCTCGTGCACCACCATGCCCTGCGTGAACATGCCGGCGAACGGCTCGTCCAGTGCGATGTGCCCGGTCGCCTTCATCGCGCGCGTAAAGAAGCGGCTGTAGAGCAGATGCAGGATCGCGTGCTCGACGCCGCCGATATACTGGTCGACCGGCAGCATCCGGTTGGCGACCTCTGGCGTCGTCGGCGCGTTCTCGTTCCAGGGATCGGTGAAGCGCGCAAAGTACCAGGACGAATCCACGAAAGTGTCCATGGTGTCGGTTTCACGCTGCGCCTTGCCGCCGCATTGCGGACAGGTGACGTGCTTCCAGGTCGGGTGATGATCGAGCGCGTTGCCTGGCTTGTCGAAGCTCACATCCTCCGGCAGCACCACGGGGAGGTCGGCATCCGGCACCGGCACCACGTCGCACTTCGGACAGTGGATGACGGGGATCGGACAGCCCCAATAACGCTGGCGTGAAATGCCCCAGTCGCGAAGGCGGAAATTGACCTGACGCTCGCCGACCGGCGCGTTGCCGCGCAGCTCGGTCTCGAGACGCTTCGCCACCTCGTCCTTGGCCTGATCGATGGTCATGCCATCGAGGAAGCGCGAATTGATCATGCGGCCGTCACCGTCATAGGCGGTATCGGTAATGACAAAGCTCTTGGGATCCTGGCCTTCGGGGCACACCACCGGCGTGTTGCCGAGAGCGTACTTGTTGACGAAATCGAGGTCGCGTTGGTCGTGGGCGGGGCAGCCGAAAATGGCGCCGGTGCCGTATTCCATCAGCACGAAGTTGGCGACGTAGACCGGCAGCTTCCAGGAGGGATCAAAGGGGTGGACCGCGCGGATGCCGGTGTCAAAGCCCTGCTTCTCGGCCGTGTCGATGATCTCCTGCGCCGTGCCCATCCGCTTGATCTCGCCGATGAACGCGGCGAGCGCAGGGTTTTTGGCGGCGGCCGCTTGCGCCAGCGGATGATCGGCCGAGATCGCCATGAATTTCGCGCCGAACAGCGTGTCGGGGCGCGTCGTGAAAATCTTCAGCTCGCTCTCGCCGGACGGCGTCGTCGCCGCGTCGAGCGCGAAGCGGATCAACAGCCCCTCGGACCGGCCGATCCAGTTGCGCTGCATCAGCCGCACCTTGTCGGGCCAGCGATCCAGCGTATCCAGGGCCGACAGCAGGTCCTGCGAGTACTTCGTGATCTTGAAGACCCACTGGTTCATTTCCCGTTGCTCGACAACGGCACCCGAACGCCAGCCTTTGCCGTCGATCACCTGCTCGTTGGCGAGCACGGTCATGTCGACGGGGTCCCAGTTCACCTTGCGCTTTTCGCGCTCGGCGAGGCCTTCGCGCAGGAAGTCCAGAAACAGCTTCTGCTGGTGCTTGTAGTAGCTGGGATCGCAGGTCGCGATCTCGCGGCTCCAGTCCAGCGACAGCCCGATCGAGCGGAGCTGCTTCTTCATCGCGGCGATGTTGTCGTAGGTCCAGGCCTTCGGCGCCACCTTGCGCTCGATCGCGGCGTTCTCGGCCGGCAGGCCGAAAGCGTCCCAGCCCATCGGGTGCAGCACGTTGAAACCCTTGGCGCGCATGAAGCGGGCCAGTACGTCGCCAAGCGTGTAATTGCGGACATGGCCGATATGGATGCGCCCCGACGGGTAGGGGAACATCTCCAGCACATAGTATTTCGGCCGCGGATCGTCGTTCTTGGAGACGAAGATCGCCTGTTGGTCCCAGGCGGCTTGCCAGCGCGGTTCGGCGTCGCGGGCGTTGTAGCGTTCGGAGGTCATGGAATCGTTGGGTTTTCGTGGATTTGGTCGTCTAAAGACGGCGGACTAGGCCATAGAAGTCCTCAAGGGGTCAATGGGTTGCCGCAATTTGGGAACCTTCGGCGCTGCACCGCATAACTACTGAGGCCGCGTTGGGGCGTGATTAAGGGGTCGATGCGAGTTTGCGGCCAACCAGAATTCTCAAGACTTGTGATGGACGCCAGCTTCGACGATCCCGATTACGACTATGCCGCGTCCGTTGCCGAACGGGCGATGCGGACCATGGCCGAACAGCGGATCCCTGCCACGCCGGCCAATTTCGCCGTCTGGTTCCAGTATTTCGCGGGAAGCCATGACGATCTGCGCAACGCGATCGATCTCCTGATCGATCACAATCGGCCCTTCGACGTCAGGACCAATCAGGATCTGTTCAAGACCTACGTCGCGCCCCAGGTGAGTGCCGTCGTCGTCGACACGTCCGAGCGGCTCCACACCCTTATGGGCGCGGCGAAGGATTTTCTTGCGACTGCGATTGCCGACAATCACTCCCAGATGCAGGCGATCAACGAGGTCGCGGACCAGGGCAAGGCCGGTGTCGATCCCAAAGCGCTGGTCGCCCAGCTCATGAACGAGCTGGGACGCGCGGCGACCCGCGCGACGCGGCTCGAGGCAGGCTTTGCGGAAAAGACCCGCGAGCTCGACGTGATCCGCGCCTCTCTTTCCAAATCCGAGGAGCGTGCCCGGACCGATACGCTCACAGGCCTCGCCAACCGCCGGGCGCTCGATGAATTCCTGCGCAAGGCGCAGGCGACTGCGGACTGGGGCGAGCCGCTCAGCATGCTGATGCTCGACATCGACCACTTCAAGACCTTCAACGACAGTTTCGGCCACGGCGTCGGCGACCAGGTGCTGCGCCTGATGGCCAAGGTGCTGCGCGAAAAGGTCCGCGAGCAGGACCTGTCGGCCCGCTATGGCGGCGAGGAGCTGATCGCGGTGTTGCCGGATGCCGATCTCGCCGCCTGCGCCGAGATCGCCGAGCGCATCAGGCACGCGATCGCGGAATGCAGGATCACGCGCCGGTCGACCGGCGAGGTCCTGCCCCATATCAGCGTATCGATCGGTGTTGCGCAGTACCGGCCCGGCGAAGCGATCACCGATTCCATCGAGCGCTGCGATCGCGCGCTCTATCTCGCCAAGAACAGCGGCCGCAATCGCGTGGTCACCGAGAGCGAACTCGATTGCACCGGGGCTGCGGGTTAGCCCTCAACCCGCCATCATCATTTCCGCCGCGCCGTTGTCGATCACTGTGATGCCGTGTTCGACGACGTTGTTGCGGCCGCGGTGCTTGGCGGCGTAGAGCGCGGCATCGGCGGCTTCGATCAAATCGCCCGGACGCAAGCTTTCGTTGGGCTTGGTCGCGGCAACGCCAATCGAGACGGTGACGATCATGTGGTCGGAGGTGATGTGCGGCAGGCACAGCTTCAGCACGGCCGCGCGCGCCTGTTCGCCGATTTCGACGGCGCGCGCCACGTCGGTGTTTGGCAGCAACAGGCAGAATTCCTCGCCGCCGTAGCGGGCCGCGAAGCCCATCGTGTCGGCGGCGATGCCGGACAGCGACTCGCCGAGCCTGGTCAGGCAGGAATCGCCTTCGAGATGGCCATAGGTGTCGTTGAACAGCTTGAAATGGTCGACGTCGATCATCAGAAGCGCGAGGTCGCTGCCATATTGCTGCGCGCGCATCCATTCGAAATCGAGGCGGCTCTGGAAGCCGCGGCGGTTGGCAAGCCCCGACAACATGTCGATCGAAGCCATTACCGTGAGCCGGTCATTGCTGGCCATCAGCTCGCGTTCGCGCTGGCTGAGCTGCGCGGCCATCGCGTTGAACGCGCGGGCCAGCGGCACGAATTCGGACGGCAGGCGATTGCGCGCGGCACGTGCCGACAGATCGCCCTCGCCCAGGCGCTTGGCCATGTCGGCGAGCATCCTGATCGGCTTGATTACCAGTTTCTCGGCTGCGATCAGTGCGCCGAGCAGCACGAACAGCACGACGAAGGCGAGCTGAAGATAGGCGGTGCGGATGTCGCGGCTCACGGCGGCGGACACCTTGTCCTCGTCGATGCTGGCGATCAGGCGGGCATTGGTCCCGGCGATGCGGATAAAGCTGACCGCGCGGCGGGAGCCGTCGGCTGCGAGGAAAGAGAGTGAGCCTTCGTCCTGGTCAGACCTCAGCGCCTTGTCGGCGATCGCGGACATCAGCGGCATGTTGTCGAGCGGACGTCCGATCGCGCTGTGCTGGTCGGCCGGTGCGGCCAGCACGGTACCCGCGCTGTCGACCAGCACGGCCGTGATGCCGGCGCGACCACCCAGATTGCTCATGACCTTCGACATCCAGTCGAGGTTGACGGTGGCGAGCACGACGGCATCCGCTACGCCGCTGAAGGCGGACACCGGGTAAACCGCCATGACGGTCGGTGTCGGCACGGGGCGCGACAGGATGAAGTCACTCAGCACGAAGCGGCCGGTTTCCTGCGCCTGCTGGAAGTAAGGCCGGTCACTGAGGTCGAGGCCGACATACATGTTGTTGGTGGCGCACTGGATGCGTCCGTCCTGGCCGGCGATCAGAAGCGTACGGATCCAGGGGAGATTCGACGGCAGGCTCGCGCGCAGGACGTCGCAGCTCTTGCTGATGCCGCCGGCGGAGGCGCGGATGAAAGCTTCCGATTTCAGGATGGTCTCGACCGACGAGATCACCTCGCGCTGCGCGTCGGCGCTGTGCCTTGCAACGGTGGTGAATTCGGTCGTGGCCTGCGCGATCTGCCGCGTGCGCGTGTCTTCGAGCGAGCGGATGCGCTCGAACATCAAAGGCGTCACCAGAATTACCGCGAGCAACGCAAGCCGCGCCCGGATTCCGAGAACCTGCTTGAGTTTCGCTCGTTTGCGGTTGAAACTGACGTTTGCCATCTTCGCTGCCCACCCCGCGGCTAAGGTAAAGCAAAGGGTTCAAAAACTCTTTCTTGAACTCGGTAAAATTAGAACTAGCTCCGCAACAATCAGCTCCGATGCGACATCATGACCGAAGCCAACGCCGCACCACTAACCGGCCATTCACCAAACGCGCTCGCCGCGGTCGAAGCCGAAATCGCGCGCGCCTGCAAGGATGCGCGGCGCGAACGTGGCTCCGTGACGCTGATCGCGGTGTCGAAAACTTTCGCCGCGGATGCAATTACCCCGGTCATCGACGCCGGACAGCGCGTATTCGGCGAGAATCGCGTGCAGGAGGCCAAAGGCAAGTGGCCGGCGTTAACTTCTGTTTACCCCGATATCGCGCTGCATCTGATCGGGCCGCTGCAATCCAACAAGGCGAAAGAGGCGGTCGCGCTGTTCGATGCCATCCATTCGGTCGACCGTCCGAGCATTTGCCAGGCGTTAGCCAAGGAAATCGAATCTCAGGACAAGCACCCCGAATTGTTCGTCCAGATCAATATCGGTGAGGAGCCGCAGAAGGCCGGCATCGCCCCCGACGAGGCCGATGCTTTCATCGCGAGCTGCCGCGACACCTACGGGCTGACGATCTCGGGGTTGATGTGCATCCCCCCGGTGGACGAGCCGCCGGCGGCGCATTTCGCGCTGACCGCCAAGATCGCCGCCCGCAATGGATTGAAGAAGCTCTCGATGGGCATGAGCGCGGATTATGCGACCGCGATCATGCTCGGCGCCACCCATGTGCGCGTGGGAAGTGCGATCTTCGGGCACCGGTGAGAGCCGTCATGTTGGCAGGGCCCCCTACGAACTC
>NZ_JADPIT010000014.1:138888-154110 GCF_023073035.1 Bradyrhizobium sp. 62 | reverse complement strand
CTTCGCTGCGCTCGCAATGACGGCGGTGTATGGGGCGGCTCAAGAGAAACTCACCGACACCGTCCCCAGCACGCCGAAATCCGCCGTGAAATGATCACCCGCCTGGATCGGTAGCGGCGGATGGCACGTGCCCGTGGTCACCACCTCCCCTGCCTGCAAGGTGATGCCGAGGCCACGCAGCTCGTTGGCCAGCCAGACCAGGGCAATTCGGGGATCGCCGAGCACGTTCTTGCCGTGGCCGAGATAGCGCTGGCCACGCAACGTGATCTGCGGCCGCTCCTCGACGAGATCCATGGCGCGCCAGTTCGCATGCGTTGCTGCGCCCAGCACGAACAGATGCGCACAGGCGTTGTCGGCGATCAGCTGCGCCTCGCCGGCGCCGGCGAAATCGGCAAAGCGCGAATCGGGAATCTCGATCGCAGGATGCAAGCTGTCCACGGCGGCGAGCACCTCGTCGACAGTATACGGCGCCGCGCGCGGCGGCAGATCGCGTCCCATGCGGAAAGCGAACTCGGGTTCGCCGACGCGCATCGCGTTGCCTTTCATCGAGGCGGTGCCGCCATCGGCGATCACGGTGTCGCTCATGATCCGGCCGGCCAGCGGTCCCGCGACATTGATGTGCTTCTGTCCGGACTCGCTCGTCGCCGCGATCTTCCAGCCGAACAAGGTCCCGCCGAGCGCTGCCTGCACGGCATACCCCTCGGCGCGGCTCTGTGGCCGCAACCGTGGCTCCAGCGCGTCAAGCTTGGTGCCGTCGCGCCAATGTTTGATCAGGACCTGCGAAGCGGCGGCGATCTGATCCCTGTCGAGCATGTGTCCTCACCCGATGATGATTTTTGTTTTTGGGCCCAGCCGCCGCAGCAATTGTCGCATCGCCGCTTTGGTCATCGAGACGCAGCCTGCGGTCGGGCCGAAATTGTCGCGCGCGAGATGCAAGAACACCGCGCTGCCCCGGCCGGCGATCCGCGGCCTCGTATTGTGGTCGATTTCGATGATGAAGTCATAGAGATGGTCGGCCCGCTTGAGCCGGTCACCGCCCTGCCCCTCGCCGAGCCGGATCCCCTGATTGTAATGACGGTCTTTGGGATCCTCGCACCAGGCGTCCTCGCCGGTGATGATCCGGGCCGGCAGAAAGGTCTGCGGGCGGCTGTGCCGGTCGCCCCGCCACCACAATCGCTTGGGACGGAAGCTGCCCCTCGGGGTGCCGCCATCGCCCTCGCGCTTGTTCGCCAGAATGCCGCCGCGTCCGAGCGCCACCGGAATCGTCAGCGCTCCCGCGGTCAGCCACCCCCGGCGCGGATTCCCGGCGGCAGCCTTAACGCGGATCGCCGACAGCGGCCCGGCGCTCCGGTTCATGGTGTAACTAGCTGAAGCAGCTTTATTTTTCATATGAACGTGCGATGTCGAATTCATTACAGGACATTCATCAAAACGGCCTGCTATTCTGGGTTAGAGTGGTTCTGGCTTGTGAATCGGTAACAGCCCACTACTTCAAGACGAACAATAATAATAACGGCGACCCCTAAACTTCCCTCTCGGCTGGGTGCAGCATGGATGCGCGCCGCGCCGGACCCCAAAAGGATGACCCCCTATGGCCAATGCCCGCAAGATCCTGATCGTGGATGACGATACCGATCTGCGCGATACGTTGGTGGAGCAATTGTCGCTGCACGAAGAATTTGAAGCCTCCGCGGTCGATACCGGCGCCAAGGGCGCGAGCGCCGCGAAGGCCAATGCCCCCGATCTCGTCCTGATGGATGTTGGCCTGCCCGACACGGATGGCCGCGAAGTGGTCCGTTCATTGCGCAAGGGCGGGTTCAAGGCTCCGATCATCATGCTCACCGGACATGACACCGATTCCGACACGATTTTGGGGCTGGAATCCGGCGCCAACGATTATGTCGCAAAACCCTTCCGCTTCGCCGTGCTGCTGGCGCGCATCCGCGCCCAGCTCCGGCAGCACGAAGCCAGCGAGGACGCGGTGTTCTCGGTCGGCCCCTACTCTTTCCGGCCCGGCTCCAAGATGCTGACCGCCGCCAACGCGCGCAAGGTCCGGCTGACGGAGAAGGAAACCGCGATCCTCCGCTTCCTCTACCGGGCCGGCCAGATGCCGGTCTCGCGCGAGACCCTCCTCCAGGAGGTTTGGGGCTACAATTCCGGCGTCACCACCCACACGCTGGAAACCCACATCTACCGGCTTCGCCAGAAGATCGAGAAGGACGCTGCCAACCCGGAAATCCTGGTCACGGAAGCCGGTGGCTACAAGCTGGTGCCGTGATACGCTTCTGGGGCGTGCGAATCGTTTTAGATTGCATGCCCTTGAGCCCCGGACCTGAATGTCAATCGACGACGATGTAGCGCTTCTCGAGCGTGTCCCGACATTGCGCCTGTTGGGAGACGCTTCCTTGCGCATGCTGGCGATCGGTTCCGAGCAGCGTGACTTCGTCCGCGGCGACGTCTTGTTCAACCTCGGCGACGATGCCGATGCCGGCTTCGTGGTCCAGCGCGGCGCCTTCCGGGTCGACGACGGCGCCGGCGCGGAGATGATCGCAAGTCCCGGTGCGCTGATCGGCGAGCTCGCGCTGATCGTGCCGATGAAGCGGCCGTCGAGCGCGATCGCGATCGAGCACGCCTCCGTCATCCGCGTCGCGCGCAGCCTGTTTCAGCGCGTGCTCGAAAGCGACCCCGCCGCCGCCGTTCGTCTGCGCGATGAATTCGCGGTGCGCTCCAGCCAGATCGCCAGCGATATATTGATGGCGGGTGCGAAGCTGACGAGTTGACGTCGTCCTGGCGAAAGCCAGGACCCATTATCCCAAATGTTTCCGGCCTGGTGCGATTACCGGCGTCCTCGCGCAACAACGAAGACTGGTGGTAATGGGCCCTGGCCTTCGCCAGGGCGACGATCATAGATCCAGCGTCACCGTAACCGGCACATGATCCGACGGACGCTCCCAGCTGCGCGCCTCGCGCAAAATCTTGAAATCACTGACCGCATCTTTCAGCGCGCGCGAGACCCAGATGTGGTCGAGCCTGCGGCCGCGGTCGCCGACGGTCCAATCGGCGGAGCGGTAGCTCCACCACGTGTAGACCTTTTCCGACATCGGAATGCGCTCGCGCGCGACGTCGACCCACTCGCCGGCGGCGAGCGCGGCTTGCAGCTTCTCGGTTTCGATGGGCGTGTGCGACACCACTTTCAGAAGCTGCTTGTGCGACCAGACGTCGTTCTCATGCGGTGCGACGTTGAGATCGCCGACCAGGATGTGGCGATCCTCGCCGCGCGGATGCAACGGCTCGCACGCCTTCATCTCGTCGAGGAAGCGGAGCTTGTGCTCGAATTTCTCGTTCAGCGCGGGATCGGGAATGTCGCCGCCGGCCGGCACGTAGAAATTATGCACCACCAATGGCTTTGCGATCCCGGCCTTCTCGCCCAACGACACCGAGATGTGGCGTGAATCCACCTTGTCACAGAAGGTGCGGATATCCTTCGATTCGAACGGGATCTTCGAGACGATGGCGACGCCGTGATAACCCTTCTGTCCATTCAGCGCGACATGCTCGTAGCCGAGCCGCTTGAAGCGCTTCAGGGGAAAGGCGTCGTCGATACACTTGGTCTCCTGGAGACACAGCACGTCCGGCCGCGCGCTCTTGAGAAATTTTGCGACCAGATCGATGCGCAGCCGCACCGAATTGATGTTCCAGGTTGTCAGGGAAAAACGCATGAGGGATGCGTCTTAGCATGGATTGGGCGCACGCAAATGCGTGTCCACAGGTCTCGTAAGGTGGGCAAAGCGACTTGTCCGCCGTAGCCCGAAGAGCGAAGGCGGAAGCGTGCCCACCATAACTGGCGTGAGGATGAGAGATGGTGGGCACGGCGCAAGTGCGCCTTTGTCCACCCTACGGCACTCAGCCCGGCGACGGGCCGTAATTGGTAAAATCGATCTTGAACATGCCGGGATCGAGCTTCTTGCTCGTGTCGAGATTGTAGACCGCGATCGTGGTGTCGTAGCCCTGCGGGTCGGTGACGGTCCACTGCTTCAACTGACCGTCCTTGGCGCCGAACATCAGCAAGAGGCGACTGGTGCCGACCAGCGCTTGCTTTTCCTCGATGGTCACGCTGACGAAGACGTCGTCGGCCGAGACGTTGACGACGTTGGTGTCCTTCATCAGGTCGATGCGGTCGGACAGCAGGAAACGCAGCGGTGTCTGCGACAGCGGATAGACGTCCTGCGTCGCGAGCTTGCGGTCGCGCACCACCAGCGAAGAGCCGTCGGCGACGATGTCGATCGGGCTCGGCGCGTCATATTCGAAGCGCACCTTGCCCGGCTTCTGGATGTAGAAGTCGCCTTGCGTCTTGCTGCCGTCGGGGCCGACCTGGACGAAATTCCCGACCAGCGTCGACAATGAGGACAAATAGGCGCTGACCTTGGCGGCCTGGGCCTTCTGGTTGGCATCGAAGGTCTGGAAGATGCTGCTCGGCACGTTGCGGCGGGGATCCGGAATCACCGGATTCGGCGGCGTCTGGGTCGCGCCGGTGACCGCGGGTCCTGCACCGGCCGGACCGCCGTCGCGGCCCTTCGGTGCAGGCTTCGGCACGGGAACGGTCTGCGCGAACGACGCCGTGATCACCATCGCGGCGGTGACGAGAATCACGCCGGCCATGCGCGCGCTCCGCGCGGCGACAATGGCAGCGAATCGAATGTCCGGATGTCTGATCAACGCGTCGTCCTGTGTGGCTGGGCGCCCTTTTAGCGTGATTTCGGCCGAAAGCAGATAACGTTTTTGCGTGAAATGATGGTTTGAGGCGGTTCGCCTCACATATGGCTGTCTTCTTCCTCGACCAGAATCTCGCGCTTGCCGGCGTGGTTGGCGGGTCCGACGATACCCTCCAGTTCCATGCGCTCCATCAGCGATGCGGCGCGGTTATAGCCGATCTGCAGGCGACGCTGGATGTAGCTGGTCGAGGCCTTGCGGTCGCGTTTGACGATCGCAACAGCCTGCGAGAACAAATCGCCGCCGCCATCCGCGCCCATGGCGGACGCGTCGAACACCGCGCCGTCCTCGTCCTCGCTGGGTTCTTCGGCTGTGACGGCTTCGAGATATTCCGGCTGTCCCTGCGTCTTGAGGTGGCGCACCACCTTCTCGACTTCCTCGTCCGACGCGAAAGGTCCGTGCACGCGGCTGATGCGACCGCCGCCGGCCATGTAGAGCATGTCGCCCTGGCCGAGGAGTTGCTCGGCGCCCATCTCGCCGAGAATCGTACGGCTGTCGATCTTGGACGTCACCTGGAAGGCGATGCGGGTCGGGAAGTTCGCCTTGATGGTGCCGGTGATGACGTCGACCGACGGACGCTGTGTCGCGAGGATCACGTGCAGGCCGGCGGCGCGCGCCATCTGCGCGAGGCGCTGCACCGCGCCTTCGATGTCCTTGCCGGCGACCATCATCAGGTCGGCCATTTCGTCGACGATGATGACGATGTAGGGCAGCGGGTCGAGCGAGAGCTTCTCTTCCTCGTAGATCGCCTTGCCGGTTTCCTTGTCGAAGCCGGTGTGCACCGTCCGCGTCGGCTCTTCGCCCTTGGCCTTCAATTCGAGCAAGCGCGTGTTGTAACCGTCGATGTTGCGCACACCGAGCTTGGCCATGTTCTTGTAGCGCTCTTCCATCTCGCGCACGGCCCATTTCAGCGCGACCACCGCCTTCTTCGGGTCGGTCACGACCGGCGTCAGCAGATGGGGAATGCCGTCATAGACGGAGAGTTCGAGCATCTTCGGATCGACCATGATCAAGCGGCACTGGTCCGGACGCAGCCGGTAGACCAGGCTGAGAATCATGGTGTTGATGGCGACCGACTTGCCGGAGCCGGTGGTACCGGCGATCAGCATGTGCGGTGTGCGTGCGAGGTCGATGATGACGGGATCACCGCCAATGGTCTTGCCGAGGCAGAGCGGCAGTTTCGCAACCGAATCGACGGTCTCCTTGGCGACCAGCAGCTCGCGCAGATAGACCTTTTCGCGATGCGCGTTCGGCAGCTCGATGCCGATGGCATTGCGTCCGGGCACGACGGCGACGCGCGCCGACAGCGCGCTCATTGAACGTGCAATGTCGTCGGAAAGGCCGATCACGCGCGACGACTTGATACCCGGCGCCGGCTCCAGCTCGTACAGCGTGACCACGGGACCCGGATGGGCCTTCACGATCTCGCCGCGGACGCCGAAATCCTGCAGCACGCCTTCGAGCGCGCGCGAATTGGTTTCCAGCTCGGCCTTGCTGAGCGGCTGGCGATCGCCGGCCTTCGGCGCGGCCAGCACCGACACGGACGGAAGCTCGAACTTGTCGGAGGATTTCTTGGAAGCGGCCTTGGGCGCAGCCTTCTTGCGCGGCGCGCGGGCGGCGGGCTCCTCCTCCTCTTCCTCGTCTTCCTCGACCTCTTCGTGCTCGTCGTCGTAGTCCTCGTCCTGGGCCTGCGGCGAGATCGACGGCGCGGCGCGGCCGCCACCGAGCTTCGGCTCCTGGCGGCTGAATGCAACGGCCTTGGTCTTCGGCCCGCTCGAGACCAGCGAGCGGTAGGCAGCGCCAAGCAACCAGATCAGCCGCGCCTTCGTGCTCATCAATGCGTGGAACAGCCAGCCCAGCGATACCGAACCGCGATCGCTCTCATCGTCCTGGTCGAGCGGCTTGTCGTCGTCCTCGATCTCCGCGAGTTCGTCGTCATGCTCGCGTGCGCCAAGGCCGCAGGCGATCAGGAAGGTCGCCGCCATCGCGGCGAACAGGATCGTGCCGAGCACCATGCGATAGATCATGCCCGGCGGTCCGAAGATCACCGCAGGCGCGCGAACCAGCGCATCGCCGACAACGCCGCCGAGGCCGGTTGGCAGCGGCCAGGCGCCGCCATGTGGCCAGCAGCTGACGAAGCCCGCCGCGATCACCGTGCAGAGAATCCAGGAGCCGAGCCGCAGTGCCTCGCGGTCGAACGGGCGATGGGTCAGCATGCGCCAGCCCCAGACCGCGACCGTCAGGACCAGCATGATCGCGCCGAGCCCGAGAATTTGCATCGCAAGGTCGGCGCCGATCGCGCCGGCATAGCCGAGAATGTTGCGGATCGGCCGCGACGTTGCGTGGCTGAGGCTGGGATCCTGCACCGACCAGGTCATCAGCGCCGCCGAGGCGACACCCGACAATGCGATCAGGCCGAGACCGCTGAGCTCGCGCACGCGTCGCGCCAGCCCCTCGCGGATCGAGGGCGGCAGATGGCCGACCAGGGGAATGACACGTTCGATTGTCGACATGCTCACGGGCCCCGCCTAACCCAGAGTCTCGACCAGGCGGTGCAGCGCCTGCGCCGTGGTCTCGCCATCCTGCACCAGCGCAAGGCGAATGTAGCCTGCGCCGGGATTGAAGCCGTCGGGCTGGAGCCGCGCCAGATAGCTGCCGGGCACCACGCGCACGCCTGCTTCCTTGAAGAGTTTGAGGCACACGGACACGTCGTCGCCGATGTCGGACGTGTTGAGCCAGACGCAGAAGCCGGCATCGGGCCGGCGATAGCCGTAACGACCGCCGATGATCTGGTCGGCGAGATCGAACTTGATCCGGTAGAGCCTGCGGTTCTCCTCGACATGCGCCTCGTCGCCGTAAGCGACGGTCGCGACATGCTGGAGCGGCACCGGCACCTGCGGCGCCGCGATGTTGCGCAACTCGAGGAACATGCCGATGAGTTTTTTGTCGCCGGCGGCGAAGCCGACGCGCAAGCCCGGCAGGTTGGAGCGCTTCGACAGCGACTGAAACGCAACCACGCGGGTGAAATCAGGGCCGGCGCATTCAAGCGCGCTGCCGGGAGCTTCGCGGGTGTAGATCTCTGAATAGCACTCGTCGCTGAGGATCACGAAGCCGTAGCGGTCGGCGAGCTGCTTCAGGCGCGTGAAATAATCGCGCGAGGCCACCGAGCCCTGCGGGTTGGCGGGCGAAGCCAGATAGAACGCCACCGTGCGCGCCAGCGTCGCCTCGTCGATGGCGTCGAGATCGGGCAGGAAGCCGTTCTCGGCGGTGGTCGGCAGGTAGATCGGCTCGCAAGCGGCGGCACGGGCGCCGGCGCCATAAACCGGATAGAACGGGTTCGGCATCAGGATCGCGGGCTTGCCGGGACGCGGGCCGACATAGCGCGCGGCCGCGATCGCGGCGAGGAACAGGCCTTCGCGGCTGCCATTGAGGACGAGAATCTCGCTCTCGGGATCGAGGATGCGTGGCAGCTCGAAGCGCGACGACAGCCAGGCGCCTGCGGCCTTGCGGAACGGGTCGGTGCCCTTGTTCGCGGGGTAACGGCCGAAATCGGCGATGTGCTTGGCCAGCACCGGGCCGACGAAATCGGGCACGGGATGCTGGGGCTCGCCGACGGCAAGCGAAATCAAAGGCTTGCCGGGCTGATGCGGCGCCAGCAGTTCGTTCAGCCGGACGAAGGGAGAGCGTTCGCTATCGGAGCTTCCGCTGTCCTGCGGCGTACGGGATGAAGCGGTCATAGCCATTCTGGACGCCAGCACTCTTGGAACAGCCGGTCGCGACCAAGGCGCCGGCGGGAAGCGGTTCAGTTCACCATAGATAGGGCGAGGTTAAGACGCGATTAACCATCGGTTCGCCGGCTCCGTCCAGAGCAGGAATAATGAGGCCGGATAACAACGGGATGCGCGGGGGGTCTTGCCTCTCCCCCTTGCGGGAGAGGTCGCGCCGGAGGCGCGGGTGAGGGTTCTCTCCAAACAGCGACTGTCCCGATGTTGAGGCGCCCTCTCCCCAGCCCTCCCCCGCATGCGGGGGAGGGAGCGCGCCGTCATCGCGGCTCTAGTGCGCCGGCAGCTTCTCGAATGTCGCCATGCCCGCGGGGATCGCGTGGAAGTCCTGCTTGTCGCAGGTGTAGATCGCCATCTGGGGATGGAACTGTTTGGGATCGTCCAGCGTGCCGACCTTCAGGATCGCGGCTGGCAGTCCGGGAACCTTGGTCATCAGATGGGTGCCGCATTCGCCGCAGAACTCGCGCGTCACGGCGCGCTCGAGGTCCTTGCGGGTGAACTGCTTGGGCTGCCCAGTGATGTAGCTGAAGCCGGCCGCCGGCATCGCGATGAAAGTGTTGGGCGCGCCGCCCGAGATGTACTGGCACTCGCGGCAATGACACTGCGCCTGCATCATCGGGTCGCCCTCGGCGACATAGCGCACTTCGCCGCAATAGCATCCGCCTTCCAAACGCATGACGACCTCCCGATTGTTGTTTCTTGTGGTCGATATTTCTGCGCCGGCGCTGCGGAATGGCAATCTTTTTCTTCGGCTCCGCCAATCAAAAAGAAAGGGGCTCCAACTTGCGCTGGAGCCCCTCAACGGTCGGGACATTGCCGGGTATGTGCCCCAAACCGTAGTTGTGGCGCGGCCCCCGAAGAGGCCGCGCCCGGGAGGAGAGTTACATGTTGTAGGCGCGCTCGGTGTGCTCGGTGATGTCGAGGCCTTCACGCTCGCTCTCGACATTGGCGCGGAGGCCAACGATCACATCGACGACCTTGTAGAGGATCGCCGAACCGATACCCGACCACACCAGCGTGGTGCCGACGCCCCAGATCTGGGAGATCATCTGCGCCGCGAAGTCGTAATCGGCAACCTTCGGCGGGATCGCGGTGTAGTCGATGATGCCCGCACCACCCAGCGCCGGATTGACGAGGATGCCGGTGCCGAGGGCGCCGACGATGCCGCCGACGCAGTGCACGCCGAACACATCGAGGGAGTCGTCGTAGCCGAGCGCGTTCTTCACGACGGTGCAGAAGAACAGGCAGACCACGCCGACCACGAGGCCGAGGACGATCGCACCCATCACGCCGGAGAAGCCGGCGGCAGGCGTGACGGCCACGAGGCCCGCGACAGCGCCGGAGATGACGCCGAGCACCGACGGGTGACCCTTGATGATCCACTCCGCGAACATCCACGACAGCGCTGCGGCTGCGGTGGCGACGAAGGAGTTGGTCATGGCAAGCGCCGCGCCGCCGTTGGCTTCGAGGTTGGAGCCGGCGTTGAAGCCGAACCAGCCGACCCAGAGCAGCGAGGCGCCGATCATCGACATCGTCAGCGAGTGCGGAGCCATCAGCTCCTTGCCGTAGCCGACGCGCTTGCCGATCAGCAGGGCGCCGACGAGGCCTGCGATGCCGGCGTTGATGTGCACCACGGTGCCGCCGGCGAAGTCGATCGCGCCCTTCTTGAAGATCCAGCCTGCGTCGGCGTTGATCTCGTCGAGCTTGGCCTGCGCCGCGGTCTTCGCCGCGCCATCAGCCGCAGCAGCCAGAGCCTTGGCAGCGTCCTGGATCATGTCCGGGCCGGGCCAGTACCAGACCATGTGCGCGATCGGGAAGTAGATCAGGGTGACCCAGAGCGGGACGAAGAGCGCGAGCGCCGCGAACTTCATGCGCTCGGCGAAGGCGCCGACGATGAGGGCGGGCGTGATCGCCGCGAAGGTCATCTGGAAGCACATATAGATGAGCTCCGAGATGTTGGCGTCGACCGAGAAGGTCGCGGCCTTCGAGTCGGTGGTGACGCCCATCATGAAGGCCTTGGAGAAGCCGCCGATGAAGTCGGAACCGCCGGTGAAGGTGAGGCTGTAGCCGTACACGGCCCAGATCACGGTGACGACGCAGACGGTGTAGAACACCTGCATCAGGACCGAGAGCATGTTCTTGGAGCGGACGAGGCCGCCGTAGAACAGCGCGAGGCCGGGGATCGTCATCAACAGCACGAGCACTGTCGATGTCAGCATCCAGGCGTTGTCTCCCTTGTTGACCGTTGGCTCGGCGTAGGCTGCGGTCGCAGCGAACAGGCCGACTGCGAGAGCCGCCAATCCCGCGCCATAGGGACGCTTAAACGTCATTTCATTTACTCCTGATTGAATTTTGATTGAGCGCGAAATCAAAGGGCCGCAGCATCGGCCTCGCCGGTGCGGATACGAACCGCATGGTCGAGATTGATGACGAAGATCTTGCCGTCGCCGATCTGTCCGGTTTTCGCGGCGGTCGTGATGGCGTCGATGGTCTTGTCGACCTGGTCGGAGGCGACAGCGACCTCGATCTTGATCTTGGGCAGGAAGCTCACGGCATATTCGGCGCCGCGATAGATTTCCGTATGGCCCTTCTGGCGGCCATATCCCTTGACTTCCGTCACCGTGAGACCGTGAACGCCGATGGCGGTCAGGGCGTCACGGACTTCTTCCAGCTTGAATGGCTTAATAATCGCCATAACAATTTTCATGGGTCCTATCCCCGCTTGGGCCCGGTCCGGACGTGGCCGGGCGTTTCTCGACTGGTTCGCCACGAGGGAGAAAGTTCACTACGCGGGCACAGCCAGGACCCATAGAATCAAATGCCGTGCCAGATCGGGCGCGTTGCCTAACGGACTATGAAAACGGGTGTTTTCGCGTTCGACGCGTATTGCGGTGCAGTGCGCTATTACGCCGCGCTCAATACCTGACCATGGCTGATTAAAATAAAGGCACGTCAAGCTGCCGACACATTGGTGCTCATGCGTCGGGCAGCAGAAAGGTATTTGCGTAAGGCGGGCGCCTATTGCACGGCTTGTCGTGCTGCGAAATATCGGCCCCTTCGCACTTGTGCTCACGGAATACGCGCAACCGCCAACCAGCTTGGGCGAGGCGAGGCTTGCCGGACGGTCGCCGGCAGAGACCGTCAGGCGGCGCTGCGTTCCGCGAACACCCGGTCGATCAGCCCCCAGTCGACCGCCTGCTGCGCGGTCATGAAGTGGTCGCGGTCCAGGGTCCGTTCCACGTCCGGCTCGGGGCGCCCGCAATGCTGGGCATAGAGCCGGATGATGCGCCGCTTGGTTTCCTGCATCTCGGTGGCATGGATCAGGATGTCGGACGCCTGGCCCTGAAAACCGCCGAGCGGCTGATGCACGTGAAGGCTCGCATTGGGCAGGGCGGCGCGGTGACCGGGCTCGCCCGCCATCAGCAGGAACGAGCCCATCGAGCGTGCGGTGCCCATGCACAGCGTATGCACCGGCGCCTTGATGAACTGCATGGTGTCGTACATCGCAAGGCCAGCGGTGACCACGCCGCCATAGGAATTGATGTAGAGATTGATCGGCTTGTTCGGATTCTCCGCCTCCAGAAACAAGAGCTGCGCGCAGACCAGTCCGGACATCGCATCGTTGACCTCGCCGTTGAGGAAGATGATGCGCTCGCGCAGCAGGCGCGAATAGATGTCAAAGGATCGTTCGCCGCGGGCGGATTGTTCGACGACCATAGGGACGAGCTGAAGCATGTCGCGCATCGGCGACCTCCGTTTCTGCGGGGTGATGAAGTGGTGTCGGTGTTAGGCGGCCGCGCGCATCAGGCAGCCATTGCTGTTGGCCGGCTGCGGCAGCTTCATGCCGATATCGCAGGCTTGCTGGATGATGCGAAAGCGGGTGCCGCCGTCCTCGTTCGGCTCGATCCGGAAGATGACATGGCTTTCGCGAAACGGCGGTTCGGAATCGCGAAGCCGATAGCGCACCTCTTGACCCGGGATCGATGTCTCCGGCTCGGCGCCCGCAAGATCGCAATCCGGCAGCCAGCGCTCGCGCAAAGCCGGAATGGTCACCGCGCGCCAGACCTTGGCCGGCGGCGCATCGAATTCATATTCGAGCACGAGCGCCGCGTCGGAGGGATCAGGCTTCACGGCGTCACTCATTGATCCATCTCCTTCAAGAGATCGGCGAGGGCATCCATGCGTTTCGGCCAATAGGCGCGGTAGCGCGCAAGCCAGGCCCCGATGGCGACAATTCCTTCGGGATCGACCTCGTAATTCACAAAGCGGCCCTGCCGCTGTTCGCGCACCAGGCCTGCCCCGCGCAGCACGGCGAGATGCTGCGACATCGCCGGTTGGCTGATCTCCAATCCGTCGCGCAAGGCGCTGGCGTTGAGGCTTCCGCCGGCAAGCTTCTCAAAGACCTTGCGGCGGGTCGGGTCGGCCAGCGCCTTGAAGATATCGGCTTCGATCATGGCAACACATAAGCATGTGCTTATGTGTCGCGCAAGCCCAATTACTGCAGCGCCTCGCCGTGCTGCGAAATATCCAGTCCTTCGAGCTCATGCTCGCGGGAGACGCGCAATGGCACGAACAGGCCGACCAGCTTGAGCAGGACGAAGCTCACGCCGGCCGACCAGGCGAAGGTGATGGCGACCCCGTACAGCTGGATCAGAAGCTGCTGCGGATGGCCCTCGAGCAGGCCGGCGGTGCCGCCGATCGCGCTGGTTGCGAACACGCCGGCCAGCAGGGTCCCGGTCATCCCGCCGATGCCGTGGACGCCGAACACGTCGAGCGAATCGTCATAGTCGAAGCGGTGCTTCAGCCAGGTGCAGGCCCAATAGCAGACGAGGCCTGCGATCACGCCGATGACGATACCGTGCCAGGGCGCCACGAAACCCGAGGCCGGCGTGATGGTGCCGAGGCCGGCGACCGCGCCGGAGATCATGCCGAGCACGGATGGCTTGCGCCGCGTCGACCATTCGATCGCACCCCAGGTCAGCGCGCCGGAGCAGGCTGCGAGATGGGTCGCGATGATCGCCAGCACCGCGCGCGAATTGGCTGCGCCCGCCGAGCCGCCGTTGAAGCCGAACCAGCCGACCCACAACAGGCCGGTGCCCATCACCGCAAGCGACAGATCGAACGGCGAGAGATTTTCGGTGCCGTAGCCATGACGGCGTCCCATCACCTTCGCCGCGACGAGGCCGGCGGTGCCGGCCGACAGATGCACCACCAGGCCGCCGGCGAAATCCAGCACGCCCATGCTGGCGAGGAAGCCGCCGCCCCAGACCCAATGCGCCAGTGGAATGTAGACGAAGATGAACCATGCCACGGAGAACAGCAGATAAGCGGAGAACCGCATCCGGTCGGCCACCGCGCCCGCGACCAGCGCCACCGTGATGATCGCAAACGTCATCTGATACAGCATGAACAGCGCTTCCGGGATCGTCTTCGCCGCCGGGTTGACGCTGTCCATGGTCATGCCGGCGAGAAACCAGCGGTCGAGCGTGCCGATCCACGGGCCGTCGCCGACGAAGCACAGCGAATAGCCGAACGCGACCCAGAGAATGGAGATGATCGTCACCGCGGCGAGGCTCTGCGCCATGGTCGCGAGCACGTTCTTCTTGCGCACCATGCCGGAATAGAACAGCGCGAGCCCCGGGATCGTCATCATCAGCACCAGCGCGGTGGCGACGATCATCCAGGCGGTGTCGGCAGTGTTGATCTCGGAGCCCGCGGCACGCGCCGGCGAAGCCATGATCGACACAAGTCCGATCGGCGCGGCGATAGCAGCCGCGCGGCGCAATAATCCCGCCATGTCGTTTCCCCCAGCTATTGATTGCGTCGCACGCCGTGGCGCCGTTGCCCGGGGCGATCGAAGAAGAGCGTTTTCGAGCGAAGCGGATACCGGTTCGCGAAAGGAAAACGCGTCAAAGCAAAAATCTAGAGCGCGTCGCTGTCGGTTTCGCCGGTGCGAATGCGGGTCGCGTGGTCGATCGGCGTGACGAAGATCTTGCCGTCGCCGATCTGGCCGGTGCGCGCGGTCGCGGTGATGACGGCGACGGCCTTCTCGGCGATATCGGAGGCAACCGCGATCTCGATCCGCAGCTTCGGCAGGAAATTCACGACATATTCGGCGCCGCGATAAATCTCGGTGTGGCCCTTCTGGCGGCCATAGCCCTTCACTTCGGTCACGGTCATGCCGTGGACGCCGATCGCCGTCAGCGCCTGGCGGACTTCATCGAGCTTGAAGGGTTTGATGATCGCGACGACGAGTTTCATGGTCAGGCCTATTCCCCGGGATGCGCTGCGCCGTATGTCCCCGGCGCAGCGTCAATCTGGCATCTTTCCGGGCAAATGGCATAAAAAACTTGCAGATTGAAGCGGAAAATCGTTGGGCGATGTGAACGACCGCCTCTGTACAGGGCAGCCGTTCATCCTCCACAATGCGTTTTTGGAATGGATGCGATGAACCCAAGCGTCGCGGCCGGTACAAAACTATGTTCGAGGGGGACGTTTCATGGCGAGTTGGTTCTACGCATCCGAGGGTAAGCAGCAGGGCCCCTATCCGGAAGGGCAATTCCGCGATCTCGTTGCCCAGGGTGTCGTGCGTCCGGATACGCTGGTGTGGTCGGAAGGCATGGCCGGCTGGCAGAAGGCCGCCGAAATCCCCGGCCTGATCGGCGGCGGC
>NZ_JADPIT010000014.1:74216-138838 GCF_023073035.1 Bradyrhizobium sp. 62 | reverse complement strand
GCCCGCCGATGATGGGCTCCGGAGGCTACGGCGGCGGTGGCGGCGGCGGATCGCTGGCGGTCGATTTCGGCATCCTCGAGTTCACGTGGCGCAGCATCGTGATGCTGATCGGCATGTGCTTCATCATCCCGGTGCCGTGGGTGTTCGTCTGGTACACGAAATGGATCGTGTCCTGCGTGAAGGTCCCCGGGCGGCCCAATCTCAGCTTCACCGGGAATGCGATGGCGCTGGTGCCCTGGTATTTCGGCTTCATCGTTCTGGCGATCGTGATCGGGTTGATCGGTGTCCCCTTGCTGAGCAATTTGCTGTTCATCGCCCAGATCGCTCTCTACTGGCTCCTGATCAAATGGATGGTCGCGAACCTCGCCTCCAACGGGCAGCCGCTCGGCCTGAGCTTCACCGGCACGGTCTGGGCCTATGTCGGCTGGAGCCTGCTGTTCGCGATCTCCATCATCACCATCATCGGCTGGGCCTGGGTCGCCGCGGCTCAGATGCGCTGGTTCTGCCGCAGCATCGAAGGCACGCGGCGCGAGATCGTCTTCAACGGCAGCGGTCTCGGGATTCTGTGGCGGGGCATCGTGGCCGCATTCCTGTGCGGCTTCATCATCCCGATCCCGTGGGTGTATCGCTGGATCATGAACTGGTTCGCGTCGGAGACCGTCCTGGCTCCGCGGGGATCGCTCCGGGTCTGACCGCGAGAGGCATAAGCGCGATCGATCGTGCTTATGCCTCCTAGGCTCTCCGCTCGCGCACCGAGCCTTCCTGCGCGACGGAAGCCACCAGCGTGCCGTCGGGCTTGAAGATCGAACCACGGGTCAAGCCGCGGCCGCTTCGGGCGCTCGGCGAATCCTGTGCGTAGAGCAGCCATTCGTCGGCGCGGAACGGGCGGTGAAACCACATCGCGTGGTCGAGGCTCGCCGGCATCATGCGCTTGTCGAACAGGGTACGGCCGTAGCGCGCCATGATCGCATCGAGCAGCGAGAAGTCGGACGCGTAGGCCAGCGCGCACATGTGCAGCGCCGGATCGTCCGGCAGCGTCGCTGCGGTCTTGATCCAGACATGGATGCGGCCGTCCTCGATCCTGTCACCGAAATAACGGCCGAGCTCGACCGGGCGCAGCTCGATCGGACGGTCGGACTCATAGTAGCGGCGGATGAACTCCGGCATCTCCTTGAATATCGGCTGCTTCGCCACCTCCTCCGCCGTCAGCTTTTCCGGCGGCGGCACGTCGGGCATCTTGTCCTGGTGATCGAACGCGCTCTCTTCCTCGGCATGGAACGACACCATGATCGAGAAGATCGCGTTGCCGTGCTGGATCGCGGTGACGCGCCGCGTCGAGTAGCTCTTGCCGTCGCGCAGACGCTCGACCTGGTAGATGATCGGAATCTGCGGATCGCCCGGCAGGATGAAATAGCAATGCAGCGAATGCGGCAGCCGGCCCTCGACGGTGCGGCACGCCGCAACCATCGCCTGCCCGATCACCTGGCCGCCGAATACCCGTTGCCAGCTGGTCTTCGGACTGTTGCCGCGGAACAGGTTCACCTCGAGCTGTTCGAGGTCGAGGATCGAGATGAGGTCGATCAGGCTCTTGGACATGGAATTCAGCTTTCGCCTTGCCGCCCCGGCTTCGCTGCTCCGGAATGACACAATGGGGGCGTTCCGCCCTTGTTTCACCGCACTGTTTCGCCCACCTCAAGTCTGGTAGCAAGACCAAGAAAACGCGAAAGACTTAGCCGGGAATTGGGTATGTCGGTACAGGGTAGCATTGTCATTGGTGGCGGCGCGTTTGCGGGCCTGGCGCTAGCCCTGGCGCTGCGCCAGGGGCTCGGCCCCGAGATTCCCGTCATCGTCGCCGACCCCGCGCTCGGGACACGTCCCAGCCGCGACCCGCGCGCCACCGCGATCGTGGCGGCCTGCCGCCGCCTGTTCGAGGCAATCGGCGCCTGGGACGACGTCAGGGGCGAGGCGCAGCCGATCCTCGACATGGTCGTCACCGATTCCAAGCTGGAAGACGCCACCCGCCCGGCGTTCCTCAACTTTGCCGGCGATGTCGCGCCGGGCGAGCCCTTCGCGCATATGGTCGAGAACCGGCGCCTGATCGATGCGCTGGTGGTGCGCGCCGAGGCCGAGGGCATCGATCTCCGCGCGACCACCGTGTCGTCTTACGACGCGCGGGCCGAAGGTATCGACGTGACGCTCGGCGACGGCAGCGTGATTGCAGCGAGCCTCCTGGTCGCGGCCGACGGTGCGAAGTCGAAACTGCGCGAGCGCGCCGGCATCGCCACCCATGGCTGGGAATACGATCAATCCGGCATCGTCGTCACCGTCGGGCATGAGCGCGATCACGAGGGACGTGCCGAAGAGCATTTTCTGCCGGCGGGGCCGTTCGCGATCCTGCCGCTTTCGGGCAAGCGCTCCTCGCTGGTATGGACCGAGCGCCGCAGCGAAGCCGCGCGTATCGTCGCGTTGAGCGACGAGGAATTTCACGGCGAGCTCGAGCAGCGCTTCGGCCTGCATCTCGGCGAGGTGAAGGCGCTCGACAAGCCGCGCGCGTTTCCGCTGTCCTATTTCGTCGCACGCTCCT
Source organism: Bradyrhizobium sp. 62 (assembly GCF_023073035.1). Taxonomy (NCBI): domain Bacteria; kingdom Pseudomonadati; phylum Pseudomonadota; class Alphaproteobacteria; order Hyphomicrobiales; family Nitrobacteraceae; genus Bradyrhizobium; species Bradyrhizobium sp. 62. The sequence goes on along the minus strand of NZ_JADPIT010000014.1, from coordinate 136,254 downwards.
TCATTGCCCAGCGCCTCGCTCTGGTCGGCGATTCCGCCCACGTCATCCATCCCATTGCGGGCCAGGGTCTCAATATGGGGCTGAAGGACGTCGCCGCACTGGCCGAGGTCGTCGTGGATGCCGCGCGGCTCGGCATGGATCTCGGCGCCGCCGACGTGCTCGAGCGCTACCAGCGCTGGCGCCGCTTCGACACCATGGCGATGGGCGTTGCCACCAACTCGCTGAACTTCCTGTTCTCCAACCAATCGACGCTGCTGCGCACTGTGCGTGACATCGGCCTCGGCCTGGTCGATCGCGCCCCGCCGCTGAAGAACCTGTTCATCCGCCAGGCCGCGGGTCTGACCGGTGAGATACCGCGGTTGTTGAAGGGCGAGGCGTTGTAGAATTGTCGGTAGCCCGGATTTCGCTGCGCTCCATCCGGGCTACAAGTCTCTCAACGGGCCACAAGTCTCTCAATCGATCTTGCGGGCCTCTTCCGGCAGCATGATCGGGATGCCGTCGCGGATCGGATAGGCGAGCCTGGCGCTGCGCGAGATCAGCTCCTGCTTTGCAGAATCGAACTCCAGCGGACCCTTGGTCAGCGGGCAGACCAGAATCTCCAGCAATTTGGGGTCGACGCTGGCTTCGGGGCGTTCGGTGGGCGCGTTCATGGGGGTCTCCGGCGGTCGGTTGCCTCTAGCATAAAAAATCGTGGCAGCCCATCGCGTCGCCTCAAGCGGAAACCATCCGCAGGATCTCGTCGAGCAGGCCCTCGAGCCGCGCGGCCGGCAATGCCGGGCCCGACAGGGCGAAGCCGAGAAACGTCCAGTACAGGATTTGGGCGCGGGCTCGCGCCGTCGCCGCCTCGAACCCGCGCTTCCTCAGCAACTCCTCGATATAGTCGAGCCTGCGCCGGTCGATGGCACGCACCGCCGATTGTGCCGCTGCATCGAAGGCCGCCCAGTTCCGCACCGCGCGCTCGAGGTCGAGCCGCGCGCCAAAGGTCCTGCGCAGCAGCGCTTTCAGCGGCTCGTCGCTGTCCGTCTCGATATCGGCGATGATCTGCTCGGCCGCGATCTGGCGCCAGCGCTTCAAGAGAGCAGCATGGAACGCGCCGAGATCGGCGAAATGCCAATAGAAGCTGCCGCGCGAGACCCCCATGGCTTTCGCCAGCGGATCGGCCTTCAGCGCGGTGAAGCCGTCTCGCGCGAGCGCCTTCAGGCCCTGTTTGATCCAGTCGTCGGCGGTCAGCTGTTCGGTCATGTCGGGTTCCGGATGCAAACCATACACTAGTGTATTGACAGCCGGCAGGCCAGCGCCTATCTCACCATACAGAGCTGTATGGGCCAGATTTGCAGGGAGCTTTGACGATGCGTGATCTCTTGCTCCAGTGCGCCGGGGTCGTGACCATTGCCGTGGCCCTCGTTCATGGCATTCTCGGCGAGACCAAGGTCTTTGCCCGCGCTCGCATCGAGCCGGAACGGCTCCGCACCCTGATCCGCCTGGTCTGGCAGGCCTCGACCGTCGCCTGGATTGGCGGCGGTGTGCTCCTGATCGCGGCGCCCTGGATGCAATCGGAGTCGGCGCGCCACTGGATCGTCGTCACCATGGCCGGTGTGTTCGGCTTCTCTGCTCTCGCCAACGCATGGGCCACCCGCGGCCGGCATTTTGGATGGATGGCGCTCAGCGCCGTCGTCGTCATGGCGGTCGCCGGCTACTGAGCGACGCGCCGACAAGTCACGGACCGACCGGAGCAGTGTCATGGAAAATCGTGTCCAGCTGACCATCGATAGCGGCGTCGCCCATGTCCGGCTCAACCGCCCGGACAAGATGAATGCGCTAGACCCGACGATGTTCGCGGCGATCATCGAGACCGGTACGCAGCTTGGTGCGCGCAACGACATCCGCGCCGTCGTCCTGTCCGGCGAAGGGCGTGCATTCTGCGCGGGCCTCGACCTCGATCGGCTCGTCGCCACCGCGAACGGCGAAGCGCTGATTCCGTCGATCGACCTGACGCGGCGAACGCATGGCATCGCCAATTATGCCCAGCACCTGGTCTGGCTCTGGCGTGAGTTGCCGGTGCCTGTGATCGCAGCGGTGCATGGCGTCGCCTTCGGCGGCGGTTTCCAGCTCGCGCTCGGTGCAGACCTCCGCTATCTCGCACCCGCAACGAAACTCGCAATCATCGAGACGAAATGGGGCCTCGTGCCCGATATGTGCGGCACGCAATTGATGCGTCACCTTGCGCGCGACGACGTTGTTCGCGAGCTGACCTATACGGGCCGCGTCTTCTCGGCCGAACAGGCGCTTGCGTATGGCTTCGCGACGCAGCTCGCTGAAGATCCTGTCGAGGCCGCGCTGGCAACGGCGCATGAAATTGCCGGCCGCAGCCCCGATGCGATCCGCGCGGCCAAGCGACTGCTCAATCTTTCTGCGGCCTCCGACGTGGCGACGGGGCTTGCGGCGGAGACCGCCGAGCAGGCAGCCCTGCTCGGATCTGCCAACCATTTAGAGGCCGTGGCGAGCAATCTCGACAACCGGACTCCACGATGGAGCATGACGTGAGCGAAAGCTTCGGATTTGATCTGCCAACGCTCGGCGCTGTGAACGCATCCGCGGCGTTCAACCGCCTCGCTGGCTTTGAAGTGGTTGCGGCCGGCAACGGCGAAGCGACCATCCGCATGACATGGCGTGACGACTTCAGCCAATATTCCGGGCATCTGCACGCCGGCCTGATTGCAGCTCTGCTCGACACCGCCTGCGGCTTTGCTGCCGCGACCTTGGCGGGCTCGGTCACCGCGTCTCATTTTTCCATGAACTGCCTCAAACCGGCCATCGGTCGCCTTTTCATCGCCAAGGGAATGACCCTTCGTGCCGGGCGCAGGCAGGCGTTCGCCCGTGCCGAGCTGTTCGCAGCAGATGAGCATGGCGAACTGTCGCTCGTAGCAACGGGCGAGACCGTCCTCATTCCGACCGGCGAGCCGCCGCGCAAGATTGGCAGGGGCTGACATATGCCGGTCACGCTGGTCACCGGAGGCACGGGTCATCTCGGTCGCGATATCGTCGATCGTCTCGTTCAGGACAGGCGACGCGTCCGGGTTTTTGCGCGAACGCCGGGCGCGCGGCCGGATGTGGAATGGGCGAACGGAGACCTCGCGACAGGCGCGGGACTGCGAGAGGCGTTGAGGGAGGTCGACACGGTCATCAATGCGGCGACCTATTCGCCGATCGCGCGGCGTGGCGGCGTTCGCCCGATAGACTTCTACAGGTCGCCCTCTGCCGTGGACGTCGAGGGTACCGAGCGGCTGTTGCAGCTCTGCGGGCGGGCCGGGGTGCAGCACTTCCTTCACGTCTCGATCGTCGGCCTCGACGAGGCGACGTTGCCCTACGCCCGGGTCAAGCTGGCCGGCGAGCGGCTGGTGCGTGCGTCGGCCCTGTCATGGTCCGTGGTTCGCGCAATGCCGTTCTACTATTTGCTCGACAGGTTCCTCTCGGGCCTCGTCTGGCTTCCGCTCTGGCCGGTGCCGACCACGACGTTCGATCCCGTCGACACGTCCGATGTGGCCGCTCATGTCGTGACTTGCGCGTTCGACGGGCTGCGCGGCGAGCGCACGGAGATTGGCGGCCCCGAAGCACTCGATCTCGTTACCTTCGCCCGCCAATATCAGGATGCGAGGAAACTGCATCGAAGGATCCTGCCGATCGGCCTTTCGGATGCGAAGGCGCGGGGCATGGGTTTTGTCGTCAGCTGCGGCGTGAGAGGACGTCTCTCTTGGTCGGATTGGCTGCGCGCAAACCGTGAGACGTAAGGCCGCAGTGTCGTCTCAAATGCGCGCTGCATACGGAGAGCGCTGATCTTTTTCGGATCGTTAGAATAACTCTAAAGCGAGCCGGCCGCGAACCGCATTGACTTCATCATGTGCTTTGCTTCCTTCGGTCCCGCTTCGCCCCAGGGCGTAGCGCCCACGACAGAAGAGGAGACGTTCGTGAAGGTTATTCGTGTTGTTGCCGTTGCATTGACGATCGGGATTGGGATGGGATCGGCCGCCTCGGCCGACGGTTTCAAGGACTGCACCAAGCTCGACAAGGCGTCGTGGAAGCCGGTGAGCGAAGCGGAAGCCAAGGCCAAGGCGCTCGGCTACGAAGTGCGGCGCTCCAAGATCGAAGGCTCGTGCTACGAGGTCTACGGCGTCAAGGAAGGCAAGCTTTACGAGCTGTTCTACAGCCCCGAAGATCTCAGCCTGAAGCACACGATTGCGAAGTAGACCGCGCCAGATGGTCTGCGCGCAAATGGTCTGCGCAAAGTCATGCCTGAGGGTGGTCCTCACTTGATCGAAGAAACGGTGCCGCACGCACGCGGGGAGTCCAACCGGACCCCCGCGGATCGAACCGCTTCGCGGACAGTCGCGGTCTGGGACCTGCCGCTGCGGCTCTGGCACTGGGCGCTCGCGGCTTGCGTTCTGGCGGCGTGGTTCACGCCGACCATCTATGACGGACTTCACCGCATCATCGGTTATACGGTGCTCGGGCTTGTTGCCTTCCGTCTGGTCTGGGGTCTTTGGGGAAGCCGCTATTCGCGCTTCCGCATGGTCGGCGTCAGGCTTCGGGCCGCGCCGAATTATCTCTGGAATCTGCGCCGCGGCATCACGGGCCGCTATATCGGGCTCAATCCCGCCGGCACGTTGATGCTGGTGGCGCTGCTGGTCTCGCTCGCGGTCTCGACGATATCAGGCGCGATGTCGGTGACCGTGACCTTTTTCGGCGTCTGGTGGGTTGAGGACACCCACCACTATTCATCCGACGCGGTTATCGTCCTGGTCGTGCTGCACGTCCTGGGCGTGCTGATGATGGGGCGTCTTCAGCGGGAGAACCTGATCAGCGCGATGATCACCGGACGCAAGCGCATCCGGCATCATTCCTGAGCAGGCGCGCAGGCACCTGTCACTGCAGCGGCGGATCGCCACTGGTGCGCTTCTTCGCGAGGTCCATCTCGGTCACCGCGATCAAAATTTCGGCGCGGGTCTTCAGGTCGGGCGCTTCCAGCATCGCTTGCTTCTCGGCCACGCCATAGGGCGACATCATCGCCAGCGCGTTGACGAGCGCTTCGTTGGGGGCGGTCTCGACGCCCTCCCAGTCGACCTTGAGGTTGTTGGCCTTCAAAAAATCCGCCAGCACCGTCAGCAGTGCCTCGCGATCGACCTCGTCCTCGCCCATGCGCGGCGTGAAGTCGTCGACGAAGGCAAAGAAATCCACCTTGCACTGACGGTAGGCGGTGAGCACTTCGAGCTCCTCGAGCACTTTGAAGCGCGAGACACCCGTGAGCTCGAGGATGTAGCGGCCGTCACCGGATTCGGCGAGTTGGGTGATGCGGCCGACACAGCCGACGCTGAACAGCGAAGGCTTGTCGGAGTTCTTGGCCGAATGCGCGATGTCGGGCTGGATCATGCCGATCAGGCGATGGCCGTCGCGGAAGGCATCGTCGATCATCGCGAGGTAGCGCGGCTCGAAGATGTTGAGCGGCATCTGCCCGCGCGGCAGCAGCAGCGCGCCCGGCAACGGAAACACCGGAAGGATCTCCGGAAGGTCGGCGGGGCCGCGATATTCGATGTTGATCGGCATCTGGTCCCCATTGTCCGCATCAAGTCACGACGCTTAACGCTCCGCCGGCCGTGATGGATCAATCATCGTCAGGAAAACAGGATGATCGACAAGCGCTTGCGTCCCTCGACGGTTGCATCGTCCGTGCCGCCCCAGGCCTCGAAGAACTGCACCAGCTGCTTGCGGGCGCCGTCGTCGTTCCATTTGCGGTCGCGTTTGACGATCGCGAGTAGCTGCTCGGTGGCCGCGGCCCGGTTGCCTTGGGCGTTGAGCGCGATCGCGAGGTCGAATCGGGCCTGATGATCGAGCGGGTTTGCGGCGACTTTCTGTTCCAGCTCGGCGACGGGCCCGAGCTGCTCCGCCTGCTCGGCGAGATCGATCGCGGTCTGCACGGCTTTCACAGCCGGGTCGTTGCGCTTGGATTCCGGGACCATGGCGAGCGTCTGCTTGGCCTGCTCCATCGCACCTGAGACGGCGTAGCATTTCGCGAGCCCGGCCAGGGCTGCGATGTTGGTCGATTCGTGCTGCAGCACTTCCGCGTAGATCTGCGCGGCCGCGGCGGCATCGCCCTCGGCGAGCACGGCCTCGGCCTCCTGGAGGATTTCCGCGACATTCGGCTCACCCGGCGCGGTCACGCCCTTGGTCAGCTTCTCGATGAAGGCGTTGAGCTGGCTCTCCGGGACCGCGCCCATGAAGCCGTCGGCCGGCTGGCCGTTGATGAAGGCGATCACCGCCGGAATCGACTGGATGCCCATCTGGCCCGGGATCGCCGGATGCTGGTCGATGTTCATCTTGACCAGCTTGACCTTGCCCTTGGCGGCCTTGACCGCTTTTTCCAGCAAGGGCGTGAGCTGCTTGCAGGGGCCGCACCACTCCGCCCAGAAGTCGATCAGCACCGGCTGGTGCTTCGATTCCTCGATGACGTCCTTCACGAAGGTCTGGGTGGTCGTGTCCTTGATCAGATCGGCGGCAGCCGGGCCCGCTGCTCCGTTACCCTGGTCGATGATCGTCACGGGATCCCCTCGTCTGATGTCTGGAATTGGCGGCTCTTTAGCACGCCGCCAATTCATATGCTTCGCTGTTGGCCCTAAATTGGGCCGGGACGGCCGAATTTCAATCCATGCGGGCCGATTCGCTGGTTCCGGGGCCTTTTTGGGTCATTTGGCCGCGTTCGGGTCCATATCCGGCCTCCGATTGCAAATCTATGCCGCCGGTAGCTGTTGCATTCCCCTCCCGCTTTTGGCATACGACAGCCGTTGCCGGCGCAGTCATGCGACCGACACAGGATGCGGGTGTAGCTCAGTGGTAGAGCACGACCTTGCCAAGGTCGGGGTCGAGGGTTCGAGCCCCTTCGCCCGCTCCAATTTTTCCCAAAGCATCCAGCCGGACCGGACGGGCACGTGGTTTTCCACGCCGCTGGCGGCTGTATTGGGTCACGAATGACGATTCTGGTTACCGGCAGCGCGGGCCATCTTGGCGAGGCCCTTCTCCGCACGCTCCGCGGGCGCGGTTCGCCTGCGCGGGGCATCGACCTGAAGGCGTCGCCCTTCACCGACGCCGTCGGTTCGATCGTCGATCCCGATTTCGTGCGGGGCCAGATGGACGGTGTCACCGCCGTGATCCACACCGCGACGCTGCACAAGCCGCATGTGGCGACCCACAGCAAGCAAGCCTTCATCGACACCAACGTCACCGGCACGCTCAACCTGCTTGAAGCAGCCATGGCCGCCGGCGTGCGCAGTTTTGTCTTCACCAGCACCACCAGCGCGTTCGGCTCGCAGCTCCGCTCCGACGCGGGCCAAGCCGCGGTGTGGGTCACCGAGGATCTGCCCCCGATCCCGAAGAACATCTACGGCACGACCAAGCTGATGGCCGAAACTCTCTGCGAGCTGTTCTGTCGCGAGCGCGGCCTGCCCGTCGTGGTCTTGAGGACCTCGCGCTTCTTCCCGGAAGTCGATGACGATCCGGCGATGCGGTCGGCTTACGCGCCGGAGAACGCGCAGGCCAACGAGCTGCTCTATCGCCGGCTGGATATCGCGGACGCGGTGAACGCCCATCTCCTCGCCGCCGAGCGCGCGCCGGACATCGGGTTTGCCCGCTACATCCTGTCGGCCACGAGCCCGTTCGAGCAACGCCAACTCGCGGCGCTGGCACGTGACGCGGCCGATGTCGTGCGCGAGCTCTATCCGGAGTGTGCGGAGCTCTTTGCTGCGCGCGGCTGGCGGCTATTCCCCGCGATCGACCGCGTCTATGTCAATGAGCGTGCGCGGCGCGAACTGGGCTGGCGGCCCGAATTCGACTTCGCGCATGTCCTGAAATGTCTTCGCGATCACCGCGATTTTCGCAGCACGCTCGCGCGCGATGTCGGCGCGAAAGGCTATCATGAGACGATTTTCGACGATGGTCCCTACCCCGTCGCCCCTTAGCCGCCATCTTCGCGAATTCGCTCGACGCGTCAAATGTCTACCCGGCGTCACCGGCAGCAAGGCGGCCAGAGCATTTCTACTGTGCATGGGGTTGTTTTCGCGTTTTTTTGTTCCGGACCTCCTGCTGCCTGCAAATTAGCCGCGCGTGATCTTGATTCCGCGCTGCAGCGAGAGCGGTGTCGTCGCGGCATTCGCCATCATTGACTTTACGTCTCAATTTTTACTGAGCGCTATCGCGGCGCACGCGGCGCGCTTCTCACCGCTCGCAGATGTGCTAACCTTCTGCGTCTGTCCTCTCGACAGAGTCCGAACTTCGCCTCTCGACAGCAAAATAAAATAAATGTGCAGCCCTGACGGCTGCCTTAGGGGAGTGACGCGATGAAATTCCATCGATCCGTCTTTCAATCCGGCTTTCAATCCGTCCTGGCGCTTGCAGCGGTTGCCCTTCTCGCGGGGACAAGCGTCGGTCACGCGCAGCAGCAGGACAAGAACAAGCCGCTGAAGAAATACGAATCCGGCACCAAGGAGTTCTGGACCCATCCGCCGGACGACTGGTTCCTCGGCGACGAGACCGAGGCGCAGAAGGGCCTGGCGCCGCCGTCCGGTCCGCCGACCGGCGCGTCCGATTCCGAGCTCGCCAACATCGTCAAGAAGGTCAAGCTGCCACCGGGATTCAGGATGGAGGTCTACGCCTCCGGTGTGCTGGCCGCGCGGCAGATGGCCTGGGGTGACAAGGGCACGCTGTTCGTCGGTTCGTTCGGCCTCGGCAACGTCTACGCCATCAAGGACAACAACGGAAAGAAAGAGGTCAAGACCATCCTCAAGGGGCTGAACATGCCCACGGGTCTGGCCGTCAAGGACGGTGCGCTCTACGTCATCGCGGTCGACAAGCTGATCCGCTACGACGACATCGAAAACAAGCTCGACAATCCCGGCGAGGGCAAGGTCGTCTATGACGACATGCCGTCCTATGCCGCGCATGGCTGGAAGTACATCGCGGTCGACAAGGAAGGCTGGTTCTACATTCCGTTCGGACCACCCTTCAACATCGGCGTGCCCCCGACCAGCGTGTCGCAGATCCGCCGCGTCGATCCCAAGACCGGCAATGCGGAAATCTACGCGCTCGGCGTTCGCAACTCGGTCGGCGGCGACGTCGATCCGCGCACCGGCAAGTTCTGGTTCACCGAGAACGCCCGCGACTGGATCAGCGACGATCTGCCCTCAGACAAGCTGAACATGATCAGCAAGATCGGCGAGCACTTCGGCTATCCCTACTGCCACCAGGGTGACCTGCCGGATACCAAGTTCGCGATGGGCCACAAATGCTCCGAGTTCACGCCGCCCGTGCTGAACCTCGGCGCTCACGTCGCTCCGCTCGGCATGAAGTTCTATACAGGCGACCAATTCCCGGCCGAGTACAAGAACAACATCCTGATCGCCGAGCACGGCTCCTGGAATCGTCACAAGTACCAGGGCGGCCGCATCATGCGCGTGATCGTCGGTCCCGACGGCAAGAACGCCAAGCAGGAGGTGTTCGCCTCCGGCTGGATCGAGGGCGACCAGGGCTATCTCGGCCGTCCCGACGATATCATCCTCGCCAAGGACGGCTCGATCCTCGTCGCCGACGATTGGGCCGGCGCGATCTACCGCATCAGCTACAGCAAGAAGTAACCTAAGACGACACAAGGCTGCGGTGCCGAGGGGCGCCGCAGCCTTTCTCATTTCAATTTCGCACGCTGTCGTTCCTGCTTACGTAGAAGTCCGGAACCCATAGTGACGAACGGGGGTTATCGAACTCCGGGCACGCGCTTCGCCGCCCCGGAATGAGCGTTCGACAGATCGGAAATTCCAATCATGCGCCGGCAGTTCATCTCGCACGCAATCAGCGCGGTTGCGCTTCTCGCGCTCGGTTCTCTCCCGACAAGCGCCGCGGACAATGCCGCGATCAAGGAGAAGGCCGCCGTCTGCGCCGGTTGTCACGGTGAGAATGGCATCTCGCAGACCGAGAACATTCCTTCGCTCGCCGGCCAACCCGATCAGTTCCTGCAATGGCAGCTGGTGTTTTTCCGCGCCGGCTCGCGCAAGAACGACCAGATGCAGCCCATTGCCGAGGAAATCACCAACGAGGACGTCCGCAATCTCGGCGCCTATTTCGCCGCGCTGACGCCGCCGACAGCGGCGGAGGACAAGGATCCGGACCTGTCGAAAAAGGGCGCCCAGGTCGCCGTCGGCCGCCGCTGCGCCTCATGTCATACGGATAGCTTTGCCGGCACCAAGGCCGTTGCGCGGCTCGCGGGCCAGCGCGAGGAATACCTCGTCAAGGCGCTGCACGACTACAAGAGCAGCCAGCGCGTCGGCGGTGGAGGCGCTGCGATGGCCGATGTCGCCTATCACATGAGTGATGAGGAAATCACCGCCGTCTCGCACTATCTCGCGTATTTCAAATAGCTGAAGCTGCGGTTAGCTAGCTCGCTGCTTCTCATACGCCTTCAAATGCGTGTAGGCGATGCGCAGCTTCGGGACTGGCACCTTGGCGGCGTCGGCGCGCGCGATGAGGTCGCCGATGACGTGATCGGCTTCGACCGGCAGGCCGGCCTTGACGTCACGGAACATCGAGGCCGTCATCGGCGAGCCCTCGGTGGTGAGGTTGCCCTTCACGCGCTCGAAGAACGGCCCGCCCGGCGTGTAGCCAGACGCGGCGGCGATCGCGCTGGTCTCGTCCAGCATGCCGAGCAGGAAATCCCTGCCGCCGGGAGCGGCGAGGATGTTGCCGACAGAGGTACGCATCAGGCTGGTGGACGCCGCCAGCGAGGAGAGGAACACCCACTTCTCCCACATGTCCTGCATGATGTTCTGGCTGGCCGTTGCACCATTGATGCCGCTCTTGAAGGCCTCGTCGATCGCCTTGACCCGATCCGACAGCTTGCCATCGCGCTCGCCGTAATTGATCGACTGCATCGGCTGGAGCTGCACCACCTCGCGCTTCTCGTCGAGCGTTGCGGCGATGGCGCAGAGGCCACCGAGCACGCGCTCCTTGCCGAACTTGTCGTCGAGGATGTCGAGATGCTTCATGCCGTTGAGCATCGGGATGATCGCCGTATTCGGCCCGACTGCTGCCGCGAACGACTTGATTGCGTCGTCGAGGTCGAAGGCCTTGCAGCTGAGCAGCACGACGTCGAACTTGTCCTTGAGCGCGTCGGCCTGAACGGTCGGCGGATTTTTCAAGGTCACGTCGCCGTTCGGGCTCTTGATGACGAGGCCGGCGCTCGCGAGCTCGCTGGCGCGCCGCTGCCGGACCAGGAAGGTGACGTCGCGGCCGGCCTGCAACAGCCTGCCACCAAAATAGCCGCCGATGGCGCCAGCGCCGACCACGAGGATACGCATGGGATCGTCCTTATTGTTTCTTGCCGTCGTCGTTGTTTCTTGCCGTCGTCCTGGCGCAAGCCAGAACCCATTACCCCGACTGTGTATTGTCGGGCAAGTTGGAGGCCCAGCACGTCACAGCCATAGCCTTCTGTGTTAATGGGTCCTGGCTTTCGCCAGGACGACATCGGAGATGATGGCTCGATCTGTCCATCATACGAAAATCACTTCCCCGACACCATCTCCTCGACCTCGCGCAACTGCTCCTTGCCGAAGAACATCTCGTCGCCGACGAAGAAGGTCGGCGAGCCGAACGCGCCGCGCGCGACGGCCTCCTCGGTGTTCTTGATCAGTCTGCCCTTCACCTCGGGTTCCCCGGCGCGGGTGAACAGCTTTTGCGCGTCGAGGCCGGAGGACGCCAGCGCCTTCGCCGCGATTTCCGGATCGTCCATCTTCTTCGGCTCGCGCCACATGTGGTGGAAGGCGGCCTCGACATAGGTCTCGAACACGCCTTCGAGCTGCGCCGCGATTGCCGCGCGCATCAGGTTCAGCGTGTTGACCGGGAAGAACGGATTCCAGACATAGGGCTGCACCTTGAAGCGCTTGACGAAGCGTTCGGTCTCGACCGCCTGGAATTCCCGCTTGTTCTTGACGCCGGCGAGCGTCTCGGCCGGCGACTTGTTGTTGGTCGACTTGAAGATGCCGCCGAGCAGGATCGGCACGTACTCGAACTTGACGCCGATGCGCTGCTCGATCGCCGGAATTGCGAGATGACTGAGATAGGCGTTCGGACTGCCGAAATCGAACAGGAATTGCGGGGCTGTGCGGGTCAAAATCATTCTCCCTGACATCGCTTTTTCGCATTGTGGCGTAGCGCGGCCCGTGGGTCCACCTTTTAATGACGGTCATAATCTCTTGATGTTCGTCAGGACAGACGCCGGATCGTCCGCTTGCGCCACACCAGAAGGTAATAGCCCATCTGCAACAGGAGCATGGCGCAGAATACGATCGGATAGGCGGCCCACACACCCTCAAGGCCGATCGTGCGGCTCAGGATCACCGCGGACGGTAGTTCGATTGCTCCGATGGCGAAGATCGCGAGCAGCATTGGCGTCAGTGCCACGCCGGCAGCGCGCATCGCGCCGGAAAACACCGTCGCCAGGCCGAACGGCACCGAGCTCCACAGCGCGATGTTGAGCAAGCCCTTCGCCAGATCGAGCACGGTGTCGTCAGTGATGAAGATGCCCAGCACGGCGCGCGGCGCGAGATAGATCAGCGCCACCAGCCCGCCCGTCAGGACGATGTTGAACGCCAGTCCGGTGCGCACGATGCCGTCGAGCCCCGCTCTGTCGCCGCGGCCGACCGCTTGGGCACCGAGTATCGAGACCGCGATTGAAATCGACATCGCCGTGAACTGCGTGTAGCCCATCACCTGGTTGACCGCGCCATAGGCTGCGGTTGCGTTCGAGCCGAAGCCGTTGACGAGGCCGAGCAGCACCAGCTCGGCGATCGCCATCACCACCATACCGATCGCGCTCGGCAGTCCAATGCCGAGGATCTGTCCCAGCACCACACGATTGAGCCGCAGATGGCGCAGCAGTGCAGCGTCCGGTGCCAACGCATGTTTTCTTCGCAGCAGATAGGCCGCCAGCGCGATCAGCGTCAGAACGTTGGCGATCGCCGCGGCCCAGGCCGGGCTGGTGATGCCGGCCGCCGGCAATCCGAACGACCCGCGGATCAGAATCGGCGTCAGGATCAAGCCGATCGCAGTCGACAAGGCCAGCGCCAGCAGCGGCGTCAGCGCGTCGCCGACGCCGCGGATCATCGCCGTCGTCAGCAAGAAGACGAAGCCGAGCGGCATGGTGAGCAGCATGACGCGGGCATAGGCGCTGGCCTGGTCGAGAATGTCCGGAGGCGTTGCGAGCATCGTCATCAATTGGCGGCTGAAGATCCCGCCGATCAGTGCAATTGCAATCGAGAGCAGCAGGCCGATCGCGAGCGTCGTGCCCACGATGAGCTTGATCCGGCCCTGCTCGCCAGCACCATAGGCCTGGCCGATCAGCACCGTGGCGCCGGTGCTCAGCCCCATGACGAAGGCGAACAGGAAGAACATCACCGGAAAGAACACCGAGACCGATGCGAGCGCGTCGATCCCGATCATCTGGCCGAGATAGACGTTGCTGACGGTGCCGAACAGCGATTGCAGCGCGTTGCTCAGCATCAACGGTGCGAGGAACCGCAGAAAACTTTTCCAGAGCGGCTTGGCGGCGGACATGGTTTAGCCTTTCATCAGGGCGTGCGAAACCGTCGCCACGCGAAGTGCGCGTGGCTTGGCCGTCGGTGGGGTTGGGAGAAGGCGCGCGCCTAAGCGCGATCACTATAGGCGAGCTTGACGATGTGGTCGCGGATGTCGGCGGGCCAATCTGCGATCAGTCCGGTGAAACGCCGCCGGTCATCCGCAAACAACGCGCGCGATGCTTCCTCGAACTGCGGCAGATTGCCGGCCATGGTCGACATGAAGTGATAGGCCGCATCGCGCGCCTGCCGCTCGCGGTCCTTGTCGCCGCTGGCGCGCCGCGCCTCTTCGACAAGTTTCCGCAGCGCGACCGAAGCGCCGCCTGGCTGCGCGCTGAGCCACTCCCAGTGCCGCGGCAGCAGCGTCACCTCGCGCGCGACCACGCCGAGCCTCGGCCGGCCGCGACCGCGTGGCTCGCTCGGCGATGCGGTCTCCTCGACCGGGGGCGGCACAAGCTTCGCCAGCCGCGCCAATACCTCGCGGTCCCCGCCGCGCAGATCGAAGTCGATCGATCGGCCCGTGGCGTCCTCGAAGATGACGATGGGGTCGTCAGGCCGCTCCGCCATCCGCTTGATGACCAGCGCGACCTCTCCGGCCGGCCCGGAGACCAGACGGCGATGCCCCTGGAAAGCGGTGAAAGTCTTCTGCATTGGAATCATTGCCATATTCGTCACGGTGGCGATTTTAATACCCGGGTGTATTACAAAGGTCAATATACCCGGATAAAAATATCTGACCGGATGGCTCGACATTGTGTTCCCGGGCTGGCACGAACGCGCGGCCGATCGACCATGCCTAGCCCCGGGGACCACGCGATGCTGACCGTTCACCACCTCAACAATTCCCGCTCGCAGCGCGTGCTGTGGCTGCTCGAGGAGTTGGGCGTGCCCTACGAGATCGTGCGCTACGAGCGCCAGCCTGACATGCGCGCGCCGAAGGAGCTCCGCGCCATCCATCCGCTCGGCAAGTCGCCCGTCATCACCGACAACGGCAACACTATCGCCGAGTCAGGCGCGATCATCGAATATCTCATCGCCACCTACGGCAACGGTCGGCTGGTCCCGCCGCCGAACACGCCGGAGCGGCTGCGTTTCACCTATTGGCTGCACTATGCGGAGGGCTCTGCGATGCAGCCGCTGCTGCTCAAGCTGCTGTTCACCCTGATGCCGAAGCGTGCGCCGGCGTTGCTCCGCCCGCTGGTGCGCAAGGTTTCGAACCAGGCGCTCACCGCATTGGTCAATCCGCAGCTCAAGCAGCACATGGACTATTGGGAAGGCGAGCTTGAGAAGAGCGAGTGGTTCGCCGGCAACGAGTTCACTGCCGCCGACATCCAGATGAGCTTTCCGCTCGAAGCAGCCCAGGCGCGCGGCGGGCTCGAACTCGGCCATCCCAAGGCGATGGCGTTCCTGGAGCGCATTCACGCGCGGCCAGCGTACAGCCGCGCCCTCGAAAAGGGCGGGCCGTATCAGGTCGGACGATAGCTGCCTGCATCAGTCCGCGTGCAGCACGCGCCCGCGCGTCTCCGGCAGCGCGAAGGCGGCGATGAAGAACAGCGCGTAAGCCACCACCGCGAACATCGCGATCGCATTCGCAAGCGACGTCGTCGCCGATAGCGCTCCGACCAGGAACGGAAACAGCGCGCCGATGCCGCGGCCGAAATTGTAGCAGAACCCCTGGCCAGAGCCGCGCAGTCGCGTTGGATAAAGCTCGGTCAGGAACGCACCGACGCCGGAGAAATAGCCCGAGGCGAAAAAGCCGAGCGGGAAGCCGAGCACCCACAGGACCTCGTTGGTGAGCGGCAGCTGCGTGTAAAGCAGCACAACCGCCATCGCGCCGATCGAGAAGGTCAGGAACAGATTGCGCCGTCCGATCCGGTCGGCGAGCCAGGCGCCGGTGAGATAGCCGATGAAGGAGCCGATGATCAGCGTCGACAGATAGCCGGTCGAGCCGACGATCGACAGATGCCGCTCCTTGGTCAAAAACTGCGGCACCCAGAAGGTGACGGCGTAGTAGCCGCCCTGGCAGCCCGTCGCCATCAGCGACGCCAGGATCGTGGTCTTCAGGATCGGGCCCGAGAAAATTTCCCAGAGCGCCGGACGATTGCCGCTCGCGGCCTGCTTGGCGCGGGCTTCAGCCGCGATCTCCGGCTCGGTCACGGAGCGGCGGATGTAGAACACCAGCAGCGCCGGCAGCGCGCCGATCACGAACATCCAGCGCCACGCTGTCTCCGCCGGCAAAGCCGAGAACAGGATCGCCTGCGACAGCACTGCGAGGCCCCAGCCGACGGCCCAGCCCGACTGCACCGAGCCGACCGCACGCCCGCGATATTGCGGCCGGATCGCTTCACCCATCAGCACGGCGCCCGCCGCCCACTCTCCGCCGAAGCCGAGGCCCAGCACCGCGCGCGCGATCAGGAGCTGTTCGAAATTCTGCACGACCGCGCAGACCAGCGAGAACAACGAGAACCAGATGATGGTGATCTGGAGCGTTCTGACCCGGCCGATATGGTCGGAGAGATAACCGCCGAGCCAGCCGCCGATGGCGGAGGCCAGCAGCGTCACGGTGCCGGCGAGCCCGGCCGATCCCGCATCGACCTTCCACAGCGCGATGATGGTGCCGATCACCAGCGGATAGATCATGAAGTCCATGCCGTCGAGCGCCCAGCCTGCGGCGCAGGCCCAGAACGTCCGCCGCTCCGGCGCGTTCATGTCGCGGTAGAAGGCAAGAAGGCTGGTGTCCTCGATCTCGGCGCGTTCGATGCGCTGGTTCGGATCAACTGTGGTCATGTGCGTTTCCCGACAGTGTTTTCTTTCGTAGTCTTTGGCCTCGCGGTGGTAGCACGCGCGGCGGCGCGCGCAAGCCGGCCAGCCTTCGCGCCATGCAAGGACAGAGTTACTGCCCCGCTGCTTCCGCACCTCGGCTACGCGGATCAGGCGCGCCGAGCGGACCATTGGCGGTCACCGCGATCGAATTCGCCGATGTCTGCCCCATCGGCGCGACGATGAGATGATCCATCGCCTTCAGCTCGAGCAGCACATGATCGGAAAAGCCGCTCTCGACCCGGACCTCGTCGGGCAACCATTGGTGATGCAGCCGCGGTGCGGCCACGGCAGCCGCGACGTCCATTTTGTAATCGAGGACGTTGACGATCACCTGGAGCACGGTCGAGATGATCCGGCTGCCGCCCGGCGAGCCCGTCACCAGAACCGGCTTGCCGTCCTTCAGGACGATGGTCGGCGACATCGAGGACAGCGGCCGCTTGCCCGGCCCGGGCAAATTGGCCTCGAAGCCGACAAGGCCATAGGCATTGGAAGCGCCGACCGCCGCTGTGAAATCGTCAAGCTCGTTGTTGAGCAGCACGCCGGTGCCGTCGGCGACGAGGCCGACGCCGTAGCTGAAGTTCAGCGTATAGGTGTTGCTGACGGCGTTGCCGCTGCCGTCGACGACGGAAAAATGCGTGGTGTTGCTGCCCTCATGCGGTGAGGTCGCGGTGGAAACGAGCTGTTTCGACGGCGTGGCGCGATCGGCGGAGATGGTTGCCCGCAGCTTCGCGGCGTAGTCTTTGGCGGTAAGCGTCCCGATCGGCGCGTTGACGAAGGCGGGATCGCCGAGATAGCGCGCCCGGTCCGCATAAGCGCGCTTCATGGCCTCGATCAGCAGATGCAGCGAGGCCGGCGATCCCTGCTTCAGATCAGCGAGCTGAAAACCTTCGAGAATATTGAGCGTCTCCACCAGCACCACGCCGCCCGACGACGGCAACGGCATCGACACAATGTCATAGCCGCGATAAGTGCCGCGCACCGGCGCGCGGATGACCGCCTGATAGGATTTCAAATCGGCCGGCGTCATGATGCCGCCCGCGTCAGCCACGGCCTTGGCGAGTTTCTCAGCGACCGGCCCCTCATAGAAACCGCGCGGGCCCTGTGAGGCGACGGCCGACAGCGTTTCGGCGAGATCGCTCTGCACCAGCCTGTCGCCTTCGCCGAGCGGCGTGCCATCGGGCCGCGAGAAGATCCTGGCCGAGGAGGGCCAACGCACCAGCCGCTTGTGCCAGCCCGGCAGCGTGTCGGCAATGTCGTCGCCGACGAGGAAGCCATCGCGGGCGATCGCGATCGCGGGCTCGAGCAGTTGCGCCAGCGTGAACCGGCCCGAGCCATATTTTTCCAGGGCCAGCGCAAGACCCGCGACCGTGCCGGGCACGCCGACGCCGAGCGCGGAATCCCGCGACTTCGCCGCGTCGGGCTTGCCGTCGGCGCCGAGGAAGATCTCCGGCGTGGTCGCGGCCGGCGCGGTCTCGCGATAGTCGATCGTGATGTCTTCGTTGCGCTCCGTGGAATGAATCACCATGAAGCCGCCACCGCCGATATTGCCGGCGCGCGGATAGGTCACGGCCATCGCAAAGCCGGTCGCGACCGCAGCGTCGACGGCATTGCCGCCGCGCCGCAGGATGTCGGCGCCGACCTGCGCGGAGATTTTCTCCTGCGCCACCACCATGCCGTGCTCGGCGGGAACGGCATGCACCGTGTCGAGCGCGGGCGGCACATAGGCCCGCCGCGCATCCTGCGCGGTCGCGGCCGGAAGTCCGAACGCCAGAGTGGCAAGGAAGGCGAAAAATGTCCGCCGTGTCGAGAAAGACGACATCATCAAACTTCCGCAATGGCCATCGGCAGTTCACATGCAGCGCTGCAATGCTATACGGTTTGCCCCGACAGAGGCAAAACTGTTCGTGATGAGGATTATGGAGTGACGACGATCGCCCCGGATGCGCGCATCGCCGGCGCGCAGCGGACCTATCCGCCGCGCAGCGCCGTCGTCAGCTGGATCTTCTTCGACTGGGCCGCGCAGCCTTATTTCACCCTGATCACGACCTTCGTGTTCGCGCCCTATTTCGCCACCGGCATTGCGCCGAATCCCGCCACCGGGCAATCGCTGTGGGGCTTTGCGATGGCTGCCGCGGGCCTCGCGATAGCGCTGATGTCGCCGGTGCTGGGGGCTATCGCCGATGCTTCGGGCCGCAGGAAGCCATGGATCGCCGGATTCGGCGCAGTGCTGGTGCTGGCATCCAGCACATTGTGGATCGGCAAGCCCGGCGATCCCTCGATCATTCCGCCGCTGCTCACCGCGGTCGCGCTCGCCAGCGTCGGCGCGGAATTCGCCACTCTCTTCAACAATGCGATGATGCCGACGTTGGTGCCGCCGGAGCGCATCGGGCGGCTCTCCGGCACCGGCTGGGCGACGGGTTATGTCGGCGGCATCGTCAGCTTGATCATCGTCCTCGGCCTGCTCGCCGCGAATCCCGAGACCGGCCGCACGCTGCTCGGTCTCACGCCTCTGTTCGGGCTCGATCCGGTCAGCCATCAGGGCGACCGCGCCGCCGGACCGTTGACCGGGCTTTGGTTCATCATTTTCGTGACGCCGATGTTCCTGTTCACACCCGACTATCCGGCGAAGCGCCCGGTGCGCGAGGCGCTGCACGAAGGCCTGTTGGAGCTGAAGCAATCGATCAAGGGGCTGCCGCAGCAGAAGTCGCTTGCCGCGTTTCTGCTCGCCAACATGATCTACACCGACGGTCTGGTGTCGCTGTTTGCCTTCGGCGGCATCTATGCTGCCGGCACGTTCGGCTGGCACACGATCCAGATCGGCACGTTCGGGATCATGCTCGCGATTGCCGGCGCGATCGGCGCGTGGTTTGGCGGCAAACTGGACGATCGCTTCGGGCCGAAGCGCGTGATCGCCGGCAGCATGCTGATCCTGCTGCTGGCGCTGGCGGCAATCCTGCTGGTCGACAAGGATTCGATCTTCTTCATCAAGGTCGCGCCGCCCGCGCCCGGCGGTGCATTGTTCGCCGCTGCGGCTGAGCGCGCTTATCTGGTGCTGGGCTGCCTGATCGGTGCAGCCGGCGGCCCGCTGCAAGCCGCCTCACGCACGCTCCTGGTCCGTCTCGCACCCAAGGACCGCATCGCGCAGTATTTCGGTCTGTTCGCACTGACGGGGAAAGTGACGTCCTTCATCGGCCCGCTTCTCATCGGCGTCATCACCGCGGTGACCGCGAGCCAGAAGGCCGGCATGGCCGTGCTGGTGGTGTTCTTCGTCGCGGGGCTGGCGCTGTTGATGCGGGTGCGGGAGTAGCCACGCTACCGCGATTCATTCCCGTCATTGCGAGGAGCGAAAGGAGCTTTTGCGACGAAGCAATCCAGACCGCCCTCCGCGGCAAGGCAATCCAGAATCCGTGCCGCGGAAATAGCTGGATTGCTTCGCTGCGCTCGCAATGACGAATTCGACGGAATCGCCCGTACGCCAATCCATCAGTGCCTGAAGTGCCGCGTGCCCGTGAACACCATGGCAATGCCGTGCTCGTCGGCGGCCTTTATGACCTCGTCGTCGCGCATGGAGCCGCCGGGCTGCACCACGGCGGTGGCGCCGGCCTCGATGCAGGCGAGCATGCCGTCGGCGAACGGGAAGAACGCATCCGACGCCACCACCGAGCCCTTGGTGAGCGGTTCGGCGAGCTTCAGCTCGGCGGCCGCATCCTGAGCCTTGCGTGCCGCGATCCGCGCTGAATCGACCCGGCTCATCTGGCCGGCGCCGATGCCGACGGTGGCGAGATCCTTGGCGTAGATGATGGTGTTGGACTTGACGTGTTTTGCGACACGGAAAGCAAACTTCAGGTCGCGCATCTCGGCATCAGTGGGCGCGCGCTCCGTGACAACCTTGAAGGTCATGTCGTCGACCACGGCGTTGTCGCGGCTCTGCACGAGGAGACCGCCCGCCACCGTCTTGGCGGTGAGGCCCGGCGCGCGCGGGTCGGGCAGGCTGCCGGCGAGCAGCAGGCGCAGGTTCTTGCGCGCACCGATGATGGCGATCGCCTCCTCGCTTGCGTCAGGTGCGATGATCACCTCGGTGAAGATTTTCGTGATCTCGCGCGCGGTGTCGGCATCGAGCGCGCGGTTCATCGCGATGATGCCGCCGAAGGCCGAGGTGGAATCGCAGGCCAGCGCCTTGCGATAGGCACTGACCAGGTCGGAGCCCTCCGCGACGCCGCAGGGATTGGCATGCTTGACGATGACGCAGGCCGCAGTGCGCTTGGCGTCGAACTCGCCGATGCATTCATAGGCGGCATCGGTGTCGTTGATGTTGTTGTAGGAGAGCTCCTTGCCCTGGAGCTGCCGCGCGGTCGAGACGCCCGGCCGCTTGTCGGGGGTCGCATAGAACGCCGCGGTCTGGTGCGGATTCTCGCCATAACGCAGCGACTGGATCAGCCGGCCGCCGAAGGCGCGGAAATCGGGCGCGTCGATTTCGAGCTGGCGGTTGAACCAGTTCGAGATCGCGGCGTCATAGGCGGCAGTGCGCGCGTAAGCCTTGGCGGCAAGGCGCCGCCGCAACTTCAGCGTGGTCGCACCTTTGTTGGCGGCGAGCTCGTCGAGCACGGCCTGATAGTCCTGCGCCTCGACCACGACGGCGACGTCGTCATGATTCTTCGCGGCGGCGCGGATCATCGCGGGGCCGCCGATATCGATGTTCTCGATGCAATCCTCGAAGCCCGCGCCTTTGTCGACGGTCGCCTCGAACGGATAGAGATTGACGACGAGGAGATCGATCGGCGCGATGCCATGCGCCGTCATCGCGTCCGCATGGTCCTTGTTGTCGCGGATCGCGAGCAGGCCGCCATGCACCTTCGGATGCAGCGTCTTGACCCGGCCATCCATCATTTCCGGGAAGCCGGTCAGTTCGGAGACGTCCTTCACCTTGAGGCCGGCCGCGGCGATCGCCTTCGCGGTGCCGCCGGTCGAGACCAGCTCGACATCGTGCGCGGCAAGCGCCTTCGCGAATTCGATCAGGCCAGTCTTGTCGGAAACGGAGAGAAGGGCGCGGGTGACGCGGCGGGGATGGTCAGTCATGAGCAAGATCCTCTGTCTGAAGGAGTGTCTATGCCCAGGCGCGCGGCTTCTCAGTCTCGCGCTTCCCGATGGTGCTCCATCCAAGGTCGCCAGTCGCGCGAGCGAGGGCTCGATAGCAGTTTTCGGTCGCTTTCACAACGTTCAGATCGGGCCGAATCACATGCGTCTACAGCGGAAGTTCCGGCTCCCGCCGCGCATTTCTGCGGGCATTCGTGATCGCCGGCGAGGCGGTGGAGCGGACAAAACTCCAGCGGATCGAGGGCGCCTGCCGCGCATCCTGACGGATCACGATCTGCGCGGTGCGGCGCGGGCCGTCATTGCCGGCCAGGGATACGCTGTCCTCCAGCTCGACCTTGTCGTCGAGCGCCTCGAAGGTCCAGACGTCGCGGTTCGGCAGCACCAGCATGACGCCGCGGGCGTCGGACAGCCGGCTCGCCTTCACCGCCGGGTGCAGATGGAATCGCAGCGCGAAATCGGCATCCGGACCCTTGAAGCGTCCGCCTTGCGGCGGCGACAGCGTGTCCTCGCCGTCGATGCGTGCGCCGTGATTGGCGATCATCAGCACGCGGCGGTGGATCGCGCCGAATTTTGTGAGGTAGCCGTCATGCGACGTCGTCAGCAGCGTGCCGTTCTGCACGATTTCGCGATAGCTCTCGACCTCGACGGGGCCGCTGGTGACCGGAGCACCGTGCAACAGCCGCTTCATCGCCGACATCTCCACGAACTGGCATGACGAGGTGTCGTGATAGGTCAGCGTCGAATGCGCCGCCGTGCCGCGTGCGAACGGCCGCCAATTGTCGCGGCCCGTGGTCGGCATGCCGCAATTGGTGACGATGCGGCTGATGCCGGAGGATAGTTCGAACGACAGGCAGCCGGCATGGGCGTCGTGACTGACGCCGGCCGCCGGCGGCGGGCCGGTGTCGATGATCAAAGTGGTCTGGCCGGCATCAAGGCGCTGGAAACCGGTATGCGGCATGTTCGACATCGGCGCGCCGTGGGTGTCGTCATAGGCAAGCAGCGTCGCGAGCAGGTCCGAGGGCGTCGCGCTCATGCCGTTGAACAGCGCGAAATTGCCGTCGCCGTGGCGGAAGAAGCGGAGCATCGGCATCATGCGATCGATCGCATTGAGCAGCGCGGGCGGCGGCGCGATGTTGCGCGCGGCAAAGGTCTGCCGCAGCGGCAACAGGTCGATCAACAGCTCGATCAGCGCGCCCGGGTTGCGCGAGATATGCCCGCCGTCGGGCAGGATCTGCCGCTGCAATTCATCCGAGAGCTTTTTCGAGGTGCTGCGGATGTGACTTGCCTGGTTGGCGAGGCACAGCGCCGCATAGCACAGCGCGATCAGCACCTGGAGCTTCGGCACTCCGTCGGGAATGTTGACCATGGTGTAGCGCAGCAAGCGGATCTCGCGCGCCAGCGCGCGCAGATAGCGGCGGTAGAATTTGTTGTCGGTATCGTTGAGCACCAGCGGCGCCTGCGACAGCAGGGAGATCACGCGTCGCGCCAGCACGTCGGCGCGTCGCGCGACGGGACGGCGCTTGCTGGCCGGGTTGCCGATCCAGTCCTCGATCAGCGAGCGCGCATTCGCGCGCGTCAGCGCGGTGTCGGCGGCGCGCAAATGGCGCAGCCAGCCGAAGCCGAGCAGCGCAACCTCCCAATCCTCCGACGGCGGCTCGAGATCGAAGATCGAACGGCCGTGGCAGTTGACGATCTTGCCGGCGAAGACGAAGCGGCCGGCATAGATTTCGGCGGCGCGGGTCGCGTCCGCGGTGCGCAGATCATGCGGCGCGATGATCAACCGGTCGGCGCGGCCGGGCCAGACCCGCGACAGGGCGACGGAACCGCCGCTCGCGCGCGCGAGCATGTTCCGCGCGAAGCGGTTCATCACCAGCGTCGAGATACGTCTGCGTTGAGCGACCGACACGCCTTGCCTTGATGGGGGAGAGGATTCCGACGAATCCTTATTAATCCCAAAATCGGACGGCCGACACCACCTTGAACGACGCGAATCAGCGCCGTGGTTGCAAAATCCAGTGCAAAATCAGGATTTAACGAGCCGGGCCGCGAAAAATCCGTCGAGCCCGCCGAGCTTGGGATCAGCGTTTGGCAGATGGCTGGGCAGAGTGCGCAGATCGCCCTCGGCGGTGACGATCTCGCTAAGTCCCGACACCTCGGACGCATCGATCGGAACCCGGCGAAGCCCAGGCTCTGCGGCCAGCAGCGCGGCGACCGCATGCTCGCCCTCTTCGGGTTCCAGCGAGCAGGTACAGTAGACCAGCGTTCCGCCGGGCTTGAGCAGCGAGACCGATTTTTGCAGCAGCCGCCGCTGAAGCGCGGTCATTGCGGCGATGTCGGATTCCTGCCGAAGCCAGGATACGTCGGGATGGCGGCGGATCGTCCCGGTCGATGTGCAAGGCGCATCAATGAGGATGCCGTCGAAGCCATCGGCAGGGCCGGACCATTCCGCGGCGTCGGCGACGACGGTCTCGGCCTGGAGCGACAACCGCGTCAGATTCTCGCGCAGGCGCGCCACCCGGGCCGGCGAGCGGTCGATGGCGGTGACATGGGCGCCGGCTTGCGCCAGTTGCGCGGTCTTGCCGCCGGGAGCGGCGCAGAGATCGGCGATGGATTTGCCCTTGATGTCGCCGAACAGCCGGGCCGGCAGCGCAGCGGCGGCGTCCTGCACCCACCATTGTCCTTCGGCGAAGCCGGGAAGCATGGTCACTGCGCCGTGCAGCACCGTACGAACCGATCCGGTCGGCAGGACTTCGCCATGGAGGCGGCTCGCCCATTGCGCGGCGTCCGACTTCACAGTCAGATCCAGCGAAGGATCGTGGCTGAGCGCGAGCGCCATGTCTCTTGCGACTGTTTCGCCGTAGTGCGCGCGCCAGCGCGCGACCATCCAGGGCGGCAGGTCCAGCGATTGTGCGGCAACCTCGTCCACCAGCGCTTTGCCCTCGCGGGCGCAACGGCGCAGCACGGCGTTGACGAGGCCGGCATAGCGCGCGGCGCGCCGGTCGGATTGCACGAGGCGAACGGAGAGATCGACGGCCGCGTGATCGGGCACGTCCATCCAGAGGATCTGGGCGGCGCCGATCAACAGCGCGCTCTGCGCGCGCGGCGCGTCGGAGGGAATGCCCTTGTCGAGCAGGCGGGACAGCACATGGCCGAGCGTGCCGAGCCGGCGCAGCACGGTGGCGACCAGGCGGCGCATCAGCGCGCGGTCGCGGTCGGGGAGCGTCTTCAGTCCGGGATGGGCGCCGCTGCCGTCGAGCTGCTCGTCAAGCGTGCGGTGCTTTTGCAGCACGCCGTCGACGATGTCGGCGGCAATCCGCCGCGCCGCGAGACCGGGCACTTCGGATGGAGGAGCGAAACGTTGAGAAGGCATGCGGAAACAAGGTTCTGAGCGAGCGGCAGTTCGCCGTAATGGGCGCATGCCTTGAGGAGGTGATCTCTGGCACGCGAATATGCCAAATGTAAGAATCGCTTCCGGGTTTTTCAGCCCTTTCGGAGCCATTTCAGGAATGCGTTATTGGGCGTCGCGTCGCGGGCCGCCCCGCGCTAGAAAGCCGACGATGAGTGACCAGCCTTCCGTTCCCGACCGCAAGCAGCTCACGCCGGCCGCCCAGCGCGCGCTGGCCGAGGCCGAAGCGCGCCGGCAGGCTGCGGCAGTCCGAGCCAAAAACGACGCCCAGGCGGCGCCTAAGGAGTTGCAGGGGCCAAAAGGACCCGAGCCGACCCGCTATGGCGATTGGGAGCGCAAGGGCATCGCTTCGGATTTCTGAAGCTTGCCTTTCGAGGCTCGCTTGCCGGATTGCCCGACTCAGCCCTAGCGTGCGCGAATGTCGCGTTTCGATCCAAGCCGTCCCTATCGGCCTTCATACAGCGGCTCGCCATTTGGTCGCCGGTTCTCAGGGCTGTTGCCGTGGATGTTCGTGGTCGGAATCGTGGTGGCCGTGGTGTTCACGTTCCGGCACGGGATGAACTGGCCGTTCCCTTACGCGACCGACGGTCAATCACGAGACGCCGAGATTGTACTCCAGCAAGACGGCCATCCCGATCGTCGCGAGCCGGTCGATGTCGTTCGCACCATCGACGGCGACACCTTTCTCGCACGCGTTCGTCAGCATAACGGCCGCGATCTCGTCGTGCGCGTTCGCCTGCGCGGCATCGATGCACCTGAGATGAAAGCCTCCTGCCAGGAAGAACTCGACAAGGCTGAAGCCGCCGCCGCCGCGCTCCGCGACCTGCTCGGCCAAGGTGGCGTGACGATCACCAATCTCGGACCTGACAAATACGGACGCGTTCTTGCTGACGTCGCGACCAAACGCACGGCCAATGTCTCGGCGGCGTTGCTCGCCGGCGGCTATGCGCGGAGCTACAATGGCGGCCATCGTGACGGCTGGTGCGCGCGGAGCTGGCGCTTCTGGTAACAAAAAAGCCGCGTCGAAAGACGCGGCTCTTGTTGTCTCGCCCTGATGCCGGCGATCAGCGCGTCACGACCACCGTCGTGCCGACCGAGACGCGGCTGTAGAGATCGGTGATGTCGTCGTTGAGCATGCGGATGCAGCCATAGGAGACGAAGCCGCCGATCGAGCCCGGCACGTTGGTTCCGTGGATGGCATATTCACCGCCGGACAGCGTCATCGCCGCGACGCCCATCGGATTGCGCGGCGAGCCGCCCGGGATGACGTCCGGGATGCTCGGCTTGTCGCGCTTCACTTCGGCAGGCGGCGCCCAGGCCGGATTGCGGTACTTGCCGTCGATGCGGGTGGTGCCGGCCCACTGCTTGCCGGACTTGCCGACGCCGACCGGGTAGCGCACGGCGTGGCCGTTATCGAGGACGAGATAGAGCCGACGCTCGTTGGTTTTGACCACGATGGTGCCCGGCGAATAGTCAGCCAGGTGCGTCCCCACCATTTCCGGCCGTGCCTGCGCCGCCGTCGACATCAAGACCCCAGCCCCGACGGTGGCGGCCAGCGCCACAGCAATCCTCATCGACATCGATTTTCCCCTTGCCCCGAACGGACCGTCCAAAATTACGCAAAACCGGCAATCGCCGGCCCGCCAAGTCCTTGTTGCAAGTCCTTGTTACAGGTCC
Organism: Bradyrhizobium sp. 62; assembly: GCF_023073035.1. Taxonomy (NCBI): domain Bacteria; kingdom Pseudomonadati; phylum Pseudomonadota; class Alphaproteobacteria; order Hyphomicrobiales; family Nitrobacteraceae; genus Bradyrhizobium; species Bradyrhizobium sp. 62. The sequence goes on along the minus strand of NZ_JADPIT010000014.1, from coordinate 109,593 downwards.
TTGTCAGGGGACATTCTTAACCGCGCCTGTTAACCGGATGGTTTCCACGCACGGCCGCCAAGGGCCGGCCAGCAGGGGGAACAAAGGAAATGTTCGAAACAAAGTAAATGACCTGAAAACAACACTCAGCCGGAAAGATGCCCGGGCGCCGGGTCGCGGCCTGACAAGTGCGTGAGGATGTGAACGGCGGTTGATGCCGGAGACGCTAACGCGGCGATGCGGTCTCGTGTCCCGGACGCGGCGCAGCGCGAAGAGGTGCGACGCAGAGCCAGGATCCAGGACGCCACAGAGTCTGCTGTTGCTTGGGCCGCGGCTCAGCAGCGCACCGCTAAAGAGCGCTGCGCTGCGTCCGGGGGCACGAGACTGCCTTACGCCGACTTCTTGTTCTGCCGGTTCTTGACGAGGTCGTCGACCACGCCGGGATCGGCCAGGGTCGAGGTGTCGCCCAGGCTGCCCGGCTCGTCCTCGGCGATCTTCCGCAGGATGCGGCGCATGATCTTGCCGGAGCGGGTCTTGGGCAGGCCGGGCGAGAATTGGATCTGGTCGGGCGCAGCGATTGGGCCGATCTCCTTGCGCACCCAAGTGACGAGCTCCTTGCGCAAATCCTCGGTTGGCTCGATGCCGGCCATCAGGGTCACATAGGCGTAGATGCCCTGGCCCTTGATGTCGTGCGGGTAACCGACCACGGCCGCTTCCGAGACCTTCTCGTGTGCGACCAGCGCACTCTCGACTTCGGCGGTGCCCATGCGATGGCCCGAGACGTTGATGACGTCGTCGACGCGGCCGGTGATCCAGTAATAACCGTCGGCATCGCGCCGGCAGCCGTCGCCCGTGAAATACTTGCCCTTGTAGGTCGAGAAGTAAGTCTGCTCGAAGCGGGCTTGGTCGCCATAGACCGTGCGCATCTGGCCCGGCCATGACCGCGTCAGACACAGATTGCCTGATGTCTCGCCGTCCAGCACGTTGCCGTCGGCGTCGACGATCTCAGGCACCACGCCGAAGAACGGCTGCGTCGCCGAGCCCGGCTTGAGCTTGGTGGCGCCGGGTAGCGGCGTGATCAAAATGCCGCCGGTCTCGGTCTGCCACCAGGTGTCGACGATCGGGCAGCGGTCGTCGCCCACGACGCGGTGATACCACTCCCAGGCTTCCGGATTGATCGGCTCGCCGACCGAGCCGAGCAGGCGGAGGCTGGCGCGCGAGGTCTTCTTCACGGGTGCGTCGCCGCTCTGCATCAGCGCGCGGATCGCGGTCGGCGCGGTGTAGAAGATGTTGACCTTGTGCTTGTCGATGACGTTCCAGAACCGCGAATTATCCGGGTAATTCGGCACGCCTTCGAACATCAGTGTGGTCGCGCCGTTGGCTAGCGGTCCGTAGAGAATGTAGCTGTGGCCGGTGACCCAGCCGACGTCGGCGGTGCACCAGTAGATGTCGCCGTCGTGATAGTCGAAGACGTATTGATGCGTCATCGCGGCGAACACGAGATAGCCGGCGGAGGTGTGCAGCACGCCCTTGGGCTGGCCTGTCGAGCCCGAGGTGTAGAGGATGAACAGCGGATCCTCGGCGTGCATGTGCTCGACCGGGCATTCCGTCGTCACCATTTTGGCGGCGTCGTGGTACCAGAGGTCGCGCGAGGGATTCATTTCGACCGCGCCGCCGGTGCGCTTGACCACGACGACCCAGTCGACGCCGTCTGCCTTGGCGAGCGCCGCATCGACATTGGCCTTCAGCGGCACCTTCTTGCCGCCGCGCAGGCCCTCATCCGCGGTGATGATCACCTTGGACTGGCAGTCGTTGATGCGCTGGGCGAGACTGTCGGGCGAGAAGCCGGCGAACACCACGGAGTGAATCGCGCCGATCCGCGCGCAGGCCAGCATTGCGTAGGCCGCCTCCGGAATCATCGGCAGGTAGATGGTGACACGGTCGCCCTTCTTGACGTTCCGGGTGCGCAGGATGTTGGCCATCCGGCAGACCTCGTCGTGCAGCTCCTTGTAAGTGATGTGCCGGGATTGTGAGGGATCGTCGCCTTCCCAGATGATCGCGGTCTGGTTGGCGCGGCTGTGGAGATGCCGGTCGATGCAATTATGGGCGACGTTGAGGATGCCGTCCTCGAACCATTTGATCGAGATGTTGCCGGGCGCGAAGGAGACGTTCTCGATTTTGGTCGGAGCGTGCATCCAGTCGATGCGCTTGGCCTGCTCCGCCCAGAAACCGTTCGGGTCCGAGATCGAGCGGGCGTACATGTCCTTGTACTTGGCCTGGTCGATCCAGGCGCGCTTCGCCCATTCCGCGGGGACGTCGTAGATCTTCTCGGACATGTTTCCCTCCACATACGGCAAGCCGAGCACAGACCACGGGCGAGCCGACTTGATCGTTGAACCGATTATGCGTCGGGCTAACCGGGCCCGACAAGGTGCACAAGCTGGACCTTCGGCGAGCAGCCGGCCATGCGGAGGATCAAGCCGCTTCGTGCGACTGTCGCAGTTTTGAAACAGGGCGACGGGGGCTTTCGGATCTTTACCGAGCTCCTCGGAATGGGCCGGCGCAGAGCGCCACGCTCCCGGCAGCGGTATTTAGAAACCGCCCTCACTGATTCGGGACTCGCAATGCGGTTCGGAACACCCTAAATGGCCAACCCGGGCCCAACGAGACCCCTTGGAACAAAAATCAGAACAGCGGCATTGACCGATAACAGACAGGGCTAAGGCATAAGACTATGATGGATCAGCAGAATCTCGGGACGTTGCGGCCCGCTTCAGCCGATCCTGCAGCCATTGCGCTGGCCAAAGCCCTCGGACAATGGCCGAAACCGGCCGGTTCCGGCCGTCCCAGCCCGAAAAAAGCGTTCGACACGGCGCCTGCGGCGACGGTCGAGGCCCTCGCCAAGGAACTGGGCCTGCGGCTCGGCGACCAGAACGAACTGACCATTCGTCGCATCAGGCGCGGCAAGGGCTATTCCTTCGTGCGGCCCAACGGCGTCCACATCCGCGATGCCCGCACCATTCGGCGGCTGCATTCGATGGCAGTGCCGCCGGCGTATCGCGAGGTGCGCTACTCGGCCGATCCGAGCACGCATCTCCAGGCGGTGGGACGCGATGCCGCGGGCCGGCTGCAATATCGCTATCACGCCGATTGGGAGAAGGTCCGCGAGCAACGCAAGGCGCATCGCCTGGAGAAGCTCGTCGGCGCGCTGCCCAAGATCCGGCGCAAGGTCTCGGCGTTCCTGTCGGGCGACGAGCCGACCCGCGAGTTCGCGCTCTCCGCCGTCATCGAACTGATTGCGCGCACCGCCATCCGCCCCGGCAACGAATCCTATGCCCGTCTCAACGGCACCCGCGGAGCCACCACGCTGCTGAAGTCCAACGTTTCGCTGGAAGACGACAGCTTCGTGCTGACCTTCAAGGCGAAGGGCGGCAAGGCTGTGCGCAAAGAATGCGACGCGGCCAAGCTCGTGCGTGCCATCGAGATTTTGCAGGACGTTCCCGGCAAGCGCATGTTCCAGTATCGCGATGCCTACGGCATCGTGCGCGCGGTCAGCACCACGCAGGTGAACGCGTTTCTGCGCGAGATCGCCGGCATCAAGATCTCGCTGAAGGATTTCCGCACGCTGATGGCCTCTGCCGTCGTCGTCGAATCGCTGTCGCGGATCACGCCGGCGACCAGCCAGCGCGGCCGCAAGAAGCAGGTGCTGGAGGCGATCCGCGGCGCTGCCGATCAGCTCTCCAACACGCCGGCGATCTGCCGCAAGAGTTATGTTCACGATACCATCGTCACCGCGTTCGAGGACGGCATCCTCGAACGCTTCGCCGCGACCATGAAGGGCCAGCGCTCGCAGGCCAGGCGCGAGCAACTTTTGCAGCAGGTGGTGGCGACCGCGGCGGTCTGACCTGGCGTCGTTACGCCTTGGTGGAAACGCCGTTGTCGGGACCGGGATTGCTTCCCGCGGCTGCGGTCGTGAGCCGTCCCAGATAATGCGCCCATCCCATCGCGTGTGCGGCAGCCTGTTCCTCGGTCGGCAGCCCGCTATGGGTCATGCGCAGCAATGTGCCGCCGTCGTGTTCGATCAGGTCGATCTCGATCAGGCTCGAGCCGGGCGGCACTTCCTGGCCGCCCTCCCATCCAAACGTGTAGGCGAGACGATGCACCGGCACGACTTCGCGGAACGCGCCGCGGGCAACGCCGCCGCGGGGGCCGATGCCTTTGAGCAGATACAGCCCGCCCGGATGTGGCTCCGTGGTCGCGTCGGAACCCATCCAGCTCAAAATCTTCTCGGGGTCGGTCAGGTAAGCGAAAACGGTGGCGCGTGGGGCGGCGATCTGGGTCTCGCGTCGCACTATGAACGGTTCGGTCATCGGCGATCATCCCTGGGCTGCACTGGGACATGGCGGCGCTCGAGCGGCCCGTCAAGGATTGCCCGTGACAAAGACCGCCTGCGTTCGTCATGATCGGGCCATGCACCTCTCGCCGACGCTAACCTGGCTTGTCGATGCCGCCGCCGATAGCACCGGGGCCGACCGCCTGCTCGCGGATCTCGGCGCACATCTGGTCGCCGACGGCGTGCCGCTTGCGGCAGGCAGCCTGACACTCGAGGTGCCGCATCCGCTGATCGCGAAGCGGACATGGTTGTGGCGCGCGGAGAACGGCCGGGTGATCGAGGCGCTCGGCTTCGCACCAGGCGGCCCCGCGCCCGACCCGCCCAACGATGCCCGCCGCCGCTGGCTGCGTGACATCGCGGGCGGTGAGGTGCACGAAGATTTGGTCGGACGGCCCGACGGGCCGTTGCTCGGTTGGATTGGGCCGCGTCCGTTCACCGCGGACGAGACCGAGCAATTGCGCCAGGCCGCGCGCTTTGCCGCGACACCTCTTGCGGTGCTTGCCGCGCGTGCAACCTTGCGCGCGACGCTGGATGCCTATCTTGGCAAGCGCAGCGCGGAGCGGGTGCTGGCGGCACCCCTGCGGCGCGATCTCGGCGAGACCATTCAGGCCGCGCTGCTCTATGCCGATCTGCGCAACTTCACGCTCCTGTCGGAAACCACGCCACCTGCCGGCGTCATCGCGGCGCTCGATGCCTGGTTCGATCGCATCGCCGGCGCGGTTCATGCCTTCGGCGGCGAGGTGCTGAAATTCATCGGCGACGGTGTGCTCGCGATCTTTCCGGTGGTCGGGGCGTCAGCGCGCCAAGCGTGCGATGCGGCTCTGCGCGCCGCGAGCGCAGCCGAAGCCGGAATGACGTATCTCAACGCGGAGCGCCGTGCCCAAAATCTCCCGCCGCTCGCGTTCGGCGCGGCGCTGCATCTCGGCGAGATGCTGTGGGGTAATATCGGCGCCGCCAACCGGCTCGATTTCACGGCGATCGGTCCCGCCGTCAATCTCGCCAGCCGGCTCGAAGGATTGTGCAAGCCGCTCGGCAGAACCGTGCTGGTGTCGGGCGCGCTCGCCGCGGAGACCGACATGCCTCTTGTTGCGCTCGGATCGCATTCGCTGCGCGGCATCGCCGCGCCTTGCGAGGTGTTTGCGCTGCCGGAGAAACAAGCTCCGATATCGTAGCCCGCATGAGCGTAGCGACATGCGGGATCGCAGCAGTAGTCCCGGATATCGCTTCGCCCATCCGGGCTACAGCGCCTAAGCCTACATCCCGCCCATCTTGCAGACGAGCTTCCATTCCTCGGCCGTCACCGGTTGCACCGACAGGCGCGAATATTTCACCAGCGCCATGTCGGCGAGCTTCTTCTCGGCCTTGATCGCCGCCATCGTCACCGGAAGCTTCAACGGCTTGTCGGCCTTGATGTCGACGCAGACGAATTTTGCGGTCTTGTCGGTCGGATCTGGATAGGCTTCCTTGATAACTTCCGCGATGCCGACGATTTCCTTGCCCTCGTTGGAATGATAGAAGAACGCCTTATCGCCCTTCTTCATGGCGACGAGATTCTGGCGCGCGGTGTAATTGCGCACGCCGGTCCAGGCTTCGCCCTTGGCGCCTTTCGCCACCTGCTGGTCCCAGGACCACACCGATGGCTCGGATTTCACCAGCCAGTACGCCATGTTCATTCCTCTGCCTTGAAAGGTCGCGTCATGAGCCCCGAGATCGCGGCGTCGATCGTGCTTCTGCCGGTCAGAATCGATGCGACGGCTTCCGATACCGGCATTTCGATGTTTTGCGAAGCCGCGAGCTCGATCAGTACCGGCGCGGTGAATTCGCCTTCGGCAAGCTTGCCGGCGGGCGGCTGCTCGCTGCGGCCAAGCGCCAGGCCGAGCGCGAAATTGCGCGATTGTGGGCTCGAGCAGGTCAGGATCAGATCGCCGAGGCCAGACAAGCCCGTGAGTGTTTCGCTGCGTGCGCCGAGCGCGCGGCCGAGGCGTGTCAGCTCGGCAAAGGCGCGGGTGGTGAGTGCGGCCTGTGCGGAAGCGCCGAGCTTGCGCCCGACCGCGATACCGACCGCGATCGCGAGCACGTTCTTGGCGGCGCCGCCGATCTCGACGCCGCGGACATCGGTGGAGTGATAGGGCCGGAACGTCGGCGAGCCCAGCGCCTGCACCAGATGGTTGGCCAGCGTTTCTTCCCTCGCCGCCAGCGTGACCGCGGTCGGCAGGCCACGCGCGACATCGTCGGCAAAGCTCGGGCCCGACAGGATCGCCGGCTGCGCGTGAGGCGCGGCCTCGGCGATCACGTCGGTCATGAATTTATGGGTGCCGTGCTCGATGCCCTTGGCGCAGGCAATGATCGGCACCGGTCTAGCCAGATGCGAGGCGAGCATGTTGACAGCACCGCGCAGATGCTGCGCGGGCACTGCGATCAGCAGCATATCCGCGCGCGCGGCGAGCGCCAGGTCGCTCGTGACGATGATCTCCGGAGCAAGCCGCACGCCGGGCAGCCGCGGATTGTCGCGGCTCGATGCGATCCGCGTCGCGTGCTCGGGATTGCGCGCCCACAGCGTCACGTTCCGTCCGGCCCGCGCCGCCACCATCGCCAGGGCCGTGCCCCAGGCGCCCGCGCCGATCACCGCGACAGATCGGAACGCTGTCATTGCTAGAATCCCGCGCGTGTCTTGCCGTATCCGGCCGGTGCCGTCGCGTTCGCATCGAGCAGCCAGCGCGCGCGAGGCTGTGCTTCCATCGTGTCGATCATGCCGAGCGCGAGACGTTCGGCGCCGGCCCAGGCGATCATCGCGCCGTTGTCGGTGCAGAGCGCCGGCGGCGGCATGATCAATTGTGTACCGGCTTTGCTCGCAACCTCATGCAAGGCGCTGCGGATCGCCTGATTGGCGGCAACGCCGCCGGCCGCCACCAGCGCACGTGGTGCACCGAACTGCTCGCGGAAGAGTTTCAGACCGACGCTCAACCGGTCGGCCGTGGAGTCGAGCACGGCGGCCTGGAAGCTCGCGCAGAGATCGCTGACGTCCTGCGGTGTGATCTCGGCCAACCGGCTCGCTTCGTTGCGCACCGCCGTCTTCAATCCCGATAACGAGAAGTTGGCGTCGGGGCGTCCCTGCAGCGGCCGCGGAAACGCAAATCGCGCCGGATCGCCGCTGACTGCCGCACGCTCGACCTGCGGCCCGCCCGGATAGGGCAGGCCCAGCATTTTCGCGACCTTGTCGAAGGCCTCGCCGATCGCATCGTCGACGGTGGTGCCGAGCCGCACATAGTGGCCGACGCCGGTGACGGCAACGATCTGGGTATGGCCGCCAGAGGCGAGAAAAAGGCAATAGGGAAATTCGAGTGCGTCGGTCAGGCGCGGTGTCAGCGCATGCGCTTCCAGGTGGTTCACCGCGATCAGCGGCGTGTCGTGCACCATCGCGATCGCCTTCGCGGTGGTGAGCCCGACGATGACGCCGCCGATCAGTCCCGGGCCTGCGGCGGCCGCGACACCGTCGAGCTGGGCGAAGTCGATGCCGGCCTCAGTCATGGCGCGGTCGATGATGCCGTCGAGCAGGTCGACATGGGCGCGGGCAGCGATCTCCGGTACCACGCCGCCGAAACGGGCATGCTCCTCGACCTGCGACCACACGATATTGGACAGGATCTTGCCGCTGCCGTCAGGCGCACGCTCAATTACCGCCGCGGCGGTCTCGTCGCAGGTGGTTTCGATGCCCAGTACCAGCATTGGCGAATTGTTATCCAATTTGCGCCCTTCTCACGCCCCTTGCGCTCATCCGCAAAGCAGAGTTCTGGTACGTCCGGTAGCATTCCGGGGTCGGCCAACGCAATCGTCACGCGCGGCCGTCCCTCGTGAAAGCGCCACCGCCACGTGGTTCGGGAACACAAGCGATGTCCATTCTTGTCACACGGCCGCATCCCGACAATGAGGCGACGTCGGAAAATCTTCGTGCACGGGGGCATGTGGCGCTGCTCGCCCCGGTGCTCAAGTTCGAGCTGGTCGCCTTCCATGACGAGAGTGAGACAAGCTACAGCGCCGTCATTGTCACGTCGGCCAATGCGATCCGTGGCGTCGCGCCGCAATTGCGGGACCTTGGTCTCCTGGAGCTGCCGCTGTTCGCGGTCGGTGAGCACACGGCCGCCGCCGCACGCGATGCCGGCTTTGCCGAGGTGGTCGTCGCCGGCGGCGATGCCGCGGCCTTGCGCGACAAGGTGATGCAGAGCGCGCGCGACAAGCGGCTGAAGAAAAAGAGCACGTTGCTCTATCTCGCGGGCGCGGACCTGTCGCGCGACCTCGGCGGTGAGCTGGGCGCCGAAGGCTTCAACGTCGTCACGCAGACGACCTATCGCATGGCGCCGGTCAAGCTGTTGCCGCGCGATGTCTGTGAGGGCTTTGCCGCCCATGGGATCGAGGCGGTGCTGCATTACTCCCGGCGCAGCGCGCGGGCTTTTCTGGAGGCCGCGCGCTCCGAAGGTGTCGAAATCTCGGCTCTGGCGATCCCGCAATGCTGCCTGTCCGAGACGGTCGCGGGCGTGCTGCGCGAGGCGGGTGCCTCGCAGGTTCTGGTGGCGGCGACGCCGGACGAAAATGCCCTATTTGACACCTTGGAGCGTGCTTTGCGCACCCGTTTGGCGTAAGAGGTCGGGCCGAATCCGACGCAATCGGATCCGTTCGTTCAGGGCATGTAAGTGTGAGGAACCGTCACGATGGCCGACGACAAGCCTGAAGACGCAGGATTGGCTCCCGAGTCCGGCCGCGCCAAGCGCATCCCGCCCACCATCGACCTCCAGGCAACCGAGGTCTCGACCCAGCCGCAGGAGGTGGCGGGCGAGCCTGAGGCAGCGACCGAACAGGCCGCGCATGAGCAAGCCAAATCTGAAGCGGGCAAGTCTCAGGAGGAAAAGTCTCAGGAGGAAATGTCTCAAGAGGCAAAGTCCGAAGAAGCTCATGCCGAGCCGAAGCCCGAGCTTGCCCAGGAAGAATCTTCCGTTGCGTCCGCGTCGGCATCGCCGTCAATTTCACCCTGGGTTATCGCTCCGTTCTCCGGCGCCGTGGCAGCCGCCATTGTGATCGCGGTCGGCTGGATGCTGGGCTGGCCTGCGGTGCAGGCGCCGCCGGCTGCTCCACAAGTGACGGGCGCAACCGTCGAGGCGCTGAGCGGGCGCGTGGCCGCGGTCGAAGCCAAGGCGGGCAAGCCTGCCGCCGATCCGGCCATGGTGGCGCGGATCGATGCGCTGGAGAAATCGGCAACGATCCTGCGCAGCGACATCGCCAATCTGCGCGCACAATCCGACAAGACTGCGAGCGCCCTGAACGACGCGACATCGGCGCCGCGCGCTGCCGCGCCCGATCTTGCCGCTCTCAACGACCGCCTCGCGCAGCTCGAGCGTGCCAGCAAGACCGAACGTGCGGAACTCGCGCAGCAAAGCGAGAAGATCGCCGAAGCGAAGACGATGGACGACAAGCCGCTGCGCCACGTGGTGGCGGCGGCCCTGCTCGACGTCGCCGTTCGCCACGGCGACGCCTACGAATCGCAGCTCGCCGCCGCGCGGTCGCTGGCAGCAAAGCCGGATATGCTGAAGCCGCTCGACACCTTTGCTTCGTCAGGCATTCCGACGCCGGTCGCGCTCAGTCGCGAGCTCCTCAACATCGTGCCGAAATTGTCGCCGCCGGCGGAAGCTCCGGCCAGCGGCACCGGCATCGTCGAGCGCCTTCAGGCAGGGGCGTCGAAACTCGTCCGCATCGAGCGTACCGATGGGGTCGGCAATGATCGCGGCGCCATCGTCGCGCGGGTGACGGCGGCTGCGTTGCGCAACGATTTCGTCGAGGCACGGCGCGAGTTGAAGACGCTGCCGGAGGCCGATCGTGCACCGGCGCAAGCCTGGCTCGACAAGGCCGATGCCCGTGACGCCGCGCTCGCCGCCTCACGCAAATTCGCCGACGCCGCCATGGCGGATCTCGTCAAGCCTGGTCAATAAAGGTTCGCGCAACAATCAGCGCGTATAGGGATCGTCATGCTTCGCATCGTCCTCTTCCTCGTCCTGATCGCGCTGGCGGCGGCCGGCGCGGCCTGGGTTGCCGACCAGCCCGGCGATCTCGTCCTGACCGCAGGCGCCTTCCGCGCCACGACGACGCTTCCCAGATTCGTGTTCTTGCTGGGCCTCTTTGCCGCGGCAGTCGTGCTGGTCTGGAGCCTGCTGACGATGGCCTGGCGCGCTCCGGGGCGTCTGCGCCGCCGTCGTCACGAAAAGCGTCATGCGCGCGGTCGCCACGCCATCACCCACGGCCTGCTTGCGATCGGCCATGGCGACACCGCGCTTGCCCGTCGTCACGCCGATACCGCGCGGCGGCTGGCTGCAAACGATCCGCTCGCGCTTCTCTTGCATGCGCAATCGGCGCAGCTCGAGGGCAATCGCGACGAGGCCCAGCGCGTCTTCCGCGCCATGGCCGAGCGCGAGGACACGCGCCTGCTCGGCCTGCGCGGCCTGTTCATCGAGGCGCAGCGCGCCGACGACGCGGTCGGCGCGGTGATGATCGCCGAGGAAGCGATCAAGCTGTCGCCGTCCTCGACCTGGGCCTCGCATGCGGTGCTCGGCTTCCGCTGCGCGCGCGGCGACTGGAGCGGCGCGCTCGCGATCCTCGATTCGAATCTGTCCGCGGGTCTGATCGACAAGCAGGCCTATCGCCGCCAGCGCGGCGTGCTGCTCGCCGCACGCGCGCTGGAATTGGAAACGATGGACCGCGACGTCGCGCGCGAGAGCGTGATGCAGGCGGTCAAGCTCGCGCCTACCCTGGTCCCGGCCGCAGTGCTCGCCGCAAAATTCGAGAGCGAGGCGCATCAGGTGCGCCGCGCCATGAAGCTGGTGGAAACCGCCTGGCTCGCCAATCCGCATCCTGATCTCGCGGATGCCTATGCGCATGTGAAGCTCGGCGATTCCGCGCGGCAGCGTCTGCAGCGGGTCGAGACGCTTGCGGCCAAGATTCCTGCCGACAAGGCCGGTTATGTCGAAGGCCAGCTGGCGATCGCGCGCGCCGCGATCGATGCGTCCGAGTTCGCCCGTGCGCGCGCGGTGCTGGCGCCTTACGTCAACGATCCGACCCAGCGCGTGGCGCTGCTGATGGCCGAGATCGAGCGCACCGAGCATGGTGACGGCGGCCGGGCCCGCGCTTGGACTTTGCGCGCGGTGCGCGCCCGCCATGATCCGGCCTGGACCGCGGACGGTTATGTCAGCGACCGCTGGCGTCCGGTGTCCCCGGTCACCGGCCGGCTTGACGCGTTCCAGTGGCAGACGCCGGTCGCTAGTCTTCCTTCCGACAGGGGCGCGATGATCGAATCCTCAGCCTTCGAGGAAGCCATGCTGGCGGCTCCGCCGCCGAAGCGGGTGACGGCGGCCCCGAGCGAAGGCCCGGCGGAACCGGTTGTCACGGCGCCGGATCCGGTGCCTGCCCCGCAGGACAATTCGCCGCCCCTTGAGGATAAGGAAATCTCAAAGGAAATCGCCGGGGAAACTGTCAAGGAAACAGCCAAGGAAGAGCCGGTCGTCGCGCCCGCCGAGCCGGTCCAACAGGCCCCCGAGATCGTCGAATCATCGCCGGCGGCGGCAACGCCGGTGTTCCGGACCCGCGCCGACCTCGGCAAGCCCACACCAGCACCTATTCCCGCCGTTATCCCGATCGTCCGCGCCCCTGATGATCCAGGGATTGACGACGAGGGTCCGAGCGATGAATTTACGGAACAAATCGGCACGCCCAGGGACCACGCGAAGGCCCAGGCCGGCGGCTGGCGCGGATTCTGGTCTCGCTGGGGCGGGTGAGCGGCATTTGGGAGCCGGCGCCACCTTGCCAATTCGGGCCATGCCCGATATCAGGAGCGCGCGTAACGGGACCGGCCTCGCGCGGGCCCCCGCAAGGTTCGCCGCAATAGCTCAGTTGGTAGAGCACGTCATTCGTAATGACGGGGTCGGGGGTTCGAATCCCTCTTGCGGCACCAGCGCACCAGCGCCCCAGCGTCCGGCCCGAAGATTTTGGTGGCGGAACGGACCTAAGTCGAGACGTTGCAGGGTTTTCTGCTCGAGGTCGAAATATCCCAAATCATGCATGAAGCTGACAATGCTTCGCGGCCCGCGTGCCGCGCGCTTTGGTCATTTGCCTTGGATTGACAGCGCGTCCGGACGGCCGAAACTAAAGGCAATGCGGCGGCGCGAGGCAGCATGCACGATATCCTGGTGGTTGGGCTCGTCGCGCTCACGAGCGGCGCCATTGGTCTTCCGTTCTCCCTGCTTCTGCCGTCGGACCAGTTTGCTGTGCGCTGGGCGCTCGCGCCGCCGCTTGGCTTCGGCCTTCTCGCCGCAGGAACCGCGGTCCTGTATCTCTCCGGCGTCGCTCCATGGGTGACGCTGCTTGCGATGGCAATCGCCGGTCTTGTCATTGCCGCCGCAATGCGCTTTCCGGCGCTGCGTCGGCGGCCCGAGCCATCGTTCGGACGCCGGCTTGCGATGGCGATCGCGGTCGCGGCGATTGCGATGGTGTGTCTTGCTCCCGGCTGGACCGGAGGCGCGCGCTTCCGCGTTTTCCAGGCCAACGTCTACGATCACATGCTGTACGTGGGCTCCTCGGTTTCGTATCGGGTGCTCGACCACGCAACCCTGGCAGTCCAGGGCGCCGACGAGACGAACTCCAATCCAATTTCAGTGATGGCGCTGAAGTTCGTCGACTATCGCGGCGCCGTGTCGATGATCCATGCGGCAATCGCCGCCATCAGTCGCGGCGATGTCGTCGATTGCGCCTATCCGTATATGGTCGGCATGCAGCTCAACATGCTGTTTGCGGCGCTGTTCGTCTTTGTCAACGCGCTCTCGATGCGGCGCTGGCTGGGGTTTGCGTGCGCCGCCGCGCTTACGATTGGATTCTTCGAGCAGTACGTCTTCGATATCAACGCCTGGTCGCAGCTTGCGACGCAGCCGATCTTCCTGCTTCTGCTCGCATTCGTGACTTTCGCCTTCGACCACAATCGCTTTGGGCAGATGCCCGGCTCGATCATGCGGTTGGGAGCGGTCTTTGCGGCCTTGATGACAGGCGCGTTCTTTCTCTACCCGGAATCGCTGACGATCTACGGTCCCGCCGCGGCGGTTGCGGCCGCGATGGGCTGCTGGCAACGCGCCTCGCGCAAGGCCTTGCCCGTGGCTGCGTCAGGCTTGGCGGCGGGTGTGGGAATATCGCTGCTCGCGTGCATCCCGCTCTGGTCCGGCACGGTTGCCTATGTCGTCCGCCAGCTGAGTCATGCAGCGATCAACCCGCCCGACTGGTGGAAGTACTATCAGCGTTACCTGTTTGGCAGCGACGCGAACTTTCTCGCTGTCATCACCAGTCCCGACAGTCGTATCGGAGAACTGGCGAACGCCTGGTTCTCATTGCCCGTCGAATCCGCGCTTGCGGGTCTCGGCCTCTATGCGGTGCTGCCGTCGGCGGGTTGGCCCGCCGCGGTGGCGGTCGCGTGGAAATTGCTGCTCTATGGCTTTCTGTTCGTGCTGTTGAGGGGGATTGCAAGAACAGCGTGGACGATCTGGCGCGCCGATCCGGACGGCAGCGCCGCTCGACTCCTGGCAGGCAGCCTTGCCGGATGCCTCGTACCCATTGCCATCCTCGCGGCCGGTCATGGCTGGGCCGCGGGCAAGGGCCTGGCCATGGCAACGCCGATGCTCTTCACTTTTGTCGTTGCTCCCTTGGCGCCCTTGGCTGCGAAGCGGTGGAATCCAAGCGCCGTTGCCGCCGTTGCCGTCGTAGTGGCTGTTCACCTCGGCCTCGGCATATTGCGGCCGCTGCTGGTGATGCAAGCGGTGGGCGCGGGTCTTCCGGGTCTTCCGACCGCCGCCGCGCAGGTCAACGCGCAAAAGGCGACGTCTCTCGACTGGGACTACAATCGCCTGTCGGCGGACATCAAGAGCTGCAACGGACTCGTCATCGATGTTGCGAATCCGATGATGCACAATTTGTTGCGCCGGCTCGCAGCGGAGCTTCGTGTGCCTTGGGCGGCGCCGCGAATCATGTCCTGGCCCGACAGGGCGGGGCGGCCGTATTTTCCCGAAGGCTTTGAAAAGTTCGACTGTCTGGTGGCGTCCGGACGGCTCACGGCCAATCCGGGGCAGCGGCTGATATCCGTGGCCACAGACCGGTCTTCGCGCGAATTCATGGATGGGCAACGCAATGTGCTTGAGGTCGGCGCAGAAGATCCGCCGGGGATCGCAACGCGCGGTCTTTTCGGCAAGGAAATGACCCCTGGCGGTGCGCTGCAATGGGCATCGCCGAACGCGCGCCTCGAGATTCCGAACAAGCCTTTGATACCGGCGCGCACGTTGAAGCTCGAATTGTGGCCCATGCCGATCTCCGGAAACGAATTCCTGGTCAAGATCAATGGACGTGAGATCTACAAAGGCGTCGTACCCGCAGGCCCGTTGTCATTTCCGTTGGATTGATTCGCAAGCGACGAGACGCTCGTGGTCGAATTGGACACCAACGCCGTCACGCATTTTCCGGCGATCCCCGTGGTCTCGGTTTTGCGATCCGGGAGCTGAGCGTTCGGCGGTAGCCAATGAAGATGCGAGGGATGCCGCCGGCGTGATTCGCGTCACATTACCCCGAGCGCGGCTCCCCTAGTATCCAGCTCACGCCAAACACGGGGAGATTTCATATGCGCAAGATCATTCTGGTGGCCACCATGGTGCTGGTCTCTGCCTCTGCCCAGGCCGGAGGCCCGCGCAGCCTGTCGCTGTCCGCGGTGAGCGAGCCGGCTTCGGTTCAGCAAACGGCGCCGGCGCTTGCTGCCGCGCCGACGCAGGTGAGCGAAGCAGCGCCAGCCGCCGAAGCTCCGAAATATCTCGATCGCCCGCCGGCGGTTTCGCTTGCTGCGCCCGTGGCGGCCGCCACACCCACACCGACGACCACCACGGCCTCAGCGCCCGCGACGACGACCCAACCCGCCGCGAAGACGACGGCCAAGGCAGACAAGCGGAAGCACAAGCGCAGCTGGACCGAAGGCCGCATCATCAGCGAGCTGCATCGCCACGGCATCTACTGGTAAGTGCCTGCTCTCTCAAAAAGCATATGGCCGGGACAAGCCCGGCCATGACGCAAGAGTTTTGGATCGGACTGACGCGTTACTGCGAAACCGTCTGCACCACGCTCCCGATCGGACGCGCGCTCGAGGTCGGCACCTTCAGGTCCTTCAGCAGCGCCTCGTCATATTCCGGCAGCGTCTGGAAGGTCGTCTTGGCCTTCATCTGCACGACCTTGTAGCCGCCGGCCTTGAGACGCGCGAGCAGCGCCGGCATGGCTTCGCCGGTGTGCTTCTGGAAGTCGTGCATCAGGATGATGCCCTTGCCGAGCTTGTCGAGCCTGGTCATCACGGTCTCGATGATCTTCTCCGGCGTCGCGCCCTTCCTGAAGTCGAAGGAGTCGATGTCGGTCGAGAACATCGCGACGTTGCGAGTGCCGAAATAGCTCACGATCGCCGGATTGTGCTGAAGCTGCGGGAAGCGGAAGAACGGTGCGGGATTGGTGCCGAGCGCAAACCTCACTGCGCTGAAGCCCTTCTCGACCTCGTCCTTGGCCATTTGCTCCGTCATCTTCTTGCCGTTCAGATTGACGTGCGACCAGGTGTGCGCGCCGACCGTGTGGCCCTGGGCCAGCACCTGACGCAGGATTTCCGGATGGTAGGTCGCATGCTTGCCGACCGAGAAGAACAGCCCCTTGGTGCATTCATCCGCGAGCGCCTTCAGCACGGCGGGCGTGTTGACCGGCCAGGGGCCGTCATCGAAGGTCAGCACGACCTCTTTGTCGGTGAGGAAGTCGAACTGCTTGAAATGATCGAAGCCGAAGCCCGGACCGCCGGTGGTGTCGATCTCGACCACCCGGGAGACGCCGAGCGCGTTGGGATTGGCGCAGGTCGATTTTTGCTGCACCGGCATCGGTGCGGGTGCAGGCGCCGGGGCGGCTGCGGCCGGCTTGGCCGCAATCGTCGCCGTGGTCGCGACGTCGTCCTTGGCGGCGAGCTTCGCCTGTGCCGGCAATGGATCGGCGGCACGGGCGGCAATTGTCTTGGGAGCGGCCTGGTCGGCGCGCGAGGAATAATAAAACCAACCGCCGGCGGCAATCACGACCGCCGCAACTACACTGGCCAGCATCAGGCCCAACGCATTACGCATCGCCATTCTTTCCAATTACGCAACCAAACCGGCGGAATTTCCCGCTCGCCGAGCCATTAATGCGAAGGAACAGTTAACGTGACACCAACACGGCAGCGGATACGAAGGAATTTCAGCGAGGTGCGCCAACGTGACCATAGTCACAGAGGGTGGGCCTCCCGTGACCGTCATCACAGTGGAAACTGTTTTGCTGGAGCATGGTCGATCCCATCAACAACGGGCCCGCTTCCAGCGGTGCCAATGGGAGCTTCAAATGACCAACTCGCTGAACACCAAGTCTCTGAACACCAAGTCCTTAAGTAGCAAGATCCGCGACACCAGCCTGGCTCTGGGCTTTGCCGCCATCCTCTCGATCGCCTCGACCGGCTCGAGCTTCGCCTTCTCGTCCGAAGCGCAGCAGCAGTGCACTGGCGACGCCTTCCGCCTGTGTTCGTCGGAAATCCCGAACATCCCGAAGATCACGGCGTGCATGATGAAGCATCGTTCGGATCTGAGCGCCGGTTGCCGCACCGTGATGGACAAGGAACTCGCCAAGGGCGGCGCGTCACGCAAGGTCGCTGACGCCCAGGACAGTCAGTAACAGCAACGATCGCTCGTTGCGTCGGTTCGCTCCCCTCGCGATGTGCCCCGGCGTGAATGCCGGAGCCACGCGGCGGCGCAGGCCCGCCTGTCAATAAAGCCGTTGCGGCCTCGGGATCGTCGCTCTAGCTTCGCCCGCACATCTTCCGGGTAAGAGGCATTACGCGATGACCAGATTTCCTTTCATCATTCCATTGATCCTGTTTGCATCGGCTGCGTCAGCGCAGCAGCCCGGTCACGACGCCTGCGCACGCGACGTCACGCGCTTCTGCCGCCCGGTGATGAACAATGGCGATCAGGCTGTGCTCGCCTGCCTCAAGCAGAACCGTACGCGGCTCACCAAAGGCTGCGACAAGGTGCTGACGGATCACGGGCAATAAGGCGTCGTTACGGACTCGCAAAATCCTACGTGCTGCTTCCCGCCGCAGTGGCGACCACGGGCAGCACCTCACTTGCTGCCTGGTCCGGCGTCTGCTCTTTCCAGCGCACCGAGCCGAACGGACGCTCGAGCATGCGGCGGATCCGCACCGGATCGGGGCCGACGTGGAAATCGATCGCCTCCTGATGCAGCGCGCGTTCGGACTGGGTCGAGCGGTTGCGCTGGCGTAGATAGTCGAGCCAGGTCGGACAATGGTAGCGTTCGGTCCACAATTCGGGATCGGCGATGTCGCGCGCGATCGACCAGCCATAGGCGCCGTTGCGCTGCCGAGAGAGTTGCACGTCCTGCATCACGTTGTGAAAGGCGCGCGCGTTCTCTTGGGCGACGCGGTATTCGATCTCGACCACCAGCGGCCCGCTGCGTGCCGTGAGCGACAGCTTGACTTCAGGATCGGCCAGCACATCGGCGTCTTCGTTGCGGGCGCCGACGCGCGGCATCGTGAGCCAGATCCCGAGCACCGGCGAGATCAGCATCAGGCCGGCGGCCGTCAGCAGCGCGACCTCGACGCCGGCATAGTCGGTGAGATGGCCCCAGCCCCAGGCGCCGATCGCGATGCCGCCGGAAATCGAGGCCTGGAACGCCGCGAGCGAGCGGCCCGCAACCCAGCGCGGCGCCGAAAGCTGCACGCCGATATTGAACAGCGCAATGGCGGCCATCCAGACCGCGCCGGCGAGCACCAGTGCAGCCGCGGTCAGCACCGGCTCAGTGCTCACGGCAAGAGCGGCCATCGCAAACGCCATCGAGATGGTGCAGGCGCGGATCGCAGCTTCGCCGCTCATGCGCTTGCGCAATTCGTGGATGTTGAGCGCACCGATCACGGCGCCCATCCCGAAGGCACCGAGCATGATGCCGTAGGTCTGCGCGCCGCCATGCAGCAGATCGCGCGCGACCAGCGGCATCAACGCCATGATGGCGCCGCCAATCAGGCCCATCACCAGCGTGCGCAACAGCACGATCTTGATCGGCGGCGAATTGGTGATGTAACGGAAGCCCGACACCATGGCGCGGTTGAGCTTCTCCCGCGGCAGGCGCGATGGTTCGGTGTTGCGCCGCCAGAGCAGCAGCACCACCAGCAGGGGCAGATAGAGGATCGCATTGCACGCAAACGCCGCCACCGCACCGAGTGCGGCGACGATGACACCGCCGACCGCCGGGCCGAAGCTGCGCGCGATGTTGTAGCTGATGCCGTTCAGCGCGACGGCCGACGGCAGGGCGTCGGGCGGCACCTGCTCGCTGACCGAGGACTGCCAGGCCGGACCGAACAGTGCGTTGCCGCTGCCGACGACGAAGCAGAAGACGAGCAGCGTTTCCGGGGAAATGTAGTTGAGCCAGGCCAGGACCGTGAGCGCGGTCGCGCCAGTCAGCGCGATCATGAGTGCGATCAGGGTCACGATGCGGCGGTCATACATGTCGGCGATGGCGCCGGCCGGCATCGAGATCAGCATGATCGGCAGCATCAGAGCGGTCTGCACCAGCGCCACCTTGTCCGCCGAGGCCGCCATCTGCGTCATGGCCCAGGCGGCGCCCACGCCCTGGATCAGCAGGCCGAGATTGGAGAGCAGGCTGGCGAGCCAGATGCGCCGGAACACGGTGTACCGCAGCGGCGCCATGATGCCGTCGGCCGCAATTTTCTGGCGGTTCGTCTGCTCGGTCATGTCCCCTTCCAAATGGGCTGGCAGAAGTGGTCTTGAAGTTGTCTTGAAGTTGTCTTGGAGCGGTCTTTGGGCGATTCCGGCAAGTTCAGTGATGCCTGCGAAAGTCCTTCGCTGTCCAGTGGTTAGGCCGGTATAAGCGGTGCAAAGAGATGGTTTTGCCGGGGAGGAACAGATGAAGCTGTCACGACGGATGATCTTGCAGGGGGCCGGCAGCTTGCCCTTCGCAGTTGCGAGCCTGCGGACGGGCGCATTGGCTCAACCTTCACCTGCCGGGCCGGGCGAGGTGCCTCCGATCCTGTTCGTCCACGGCAATGGCGACTACGACGCGCTCTGGATGACGACCTTGTGGCGGATGGAATCCAACGGTATCGCGCGCGACCGCATGGCGGCGATCAATTTCACCGATCCCAATGCACGAAGTGACGACAAGGTCGAACAGGCAGGCCGCTCCTCGACCGAGGACCAGCGCCGCGAGCTCGCCGCCGCCATAGCCGAACTGAAGCGCCGCACCGGCGCGGCCCGCGTGGCACTGGTCGGCAGCTCGCGCGGCGGCTACGCGATCCGAAACGCGATCAAGAACGGCGGCGGCGGCGATATCAGCCATGCCGTGCTGTGCGGCACGCCCAATCACGGCGTGTTCGCGACCGACGACCAGCCGAACAGCGAGTTCAACGGTCGCGGCGCGTTCCTGCGCAGCCTGAACGATGGCGAGAGCGAAGTGACACCGGGTGTTGCCTTCCTCACCTTGCGCAGTGACGGCATGGACAAATACGCGCAGGCCGATGGCCGTTTCATCGGCAAGCCCGGTACGCCAACGGGCGTCAGCGTCGAAGGTCCGGAGTTGAAGGGGGCCACCAACCTCGTGCTCGGCGCCCTCGATCATCGCGAGGTGGCGTTTCACCCCCGGGCCTTCCGCGAGATCTATAAGTTCATCGCCGGCCGCGAGCCCTCGCGCATCGCGATCGCGCCGGAGCAGAGCGTCAGGCTGAGCGGCCTCGTGACGGGCACACCGGGCGGCGTGTCGACCAATCGCCCGGTGGCGGGTGCAACCGTCGATGTCTTTCGCGTCGATCCTGAAACCGGGGAGCGCAAGGGTAGCGCCGTGTACAGCGCGAAGACCGGCGCCGACGGCCGCTGGGGACCGGCGCAGGTCGAGCCTTCCTGGTCGCTCGAATTTGCCCTCGCAGCGCCGGATGCGCCGACGACGCACATCTACCGCTCGCCCTTCCCGCGCTCGTCCGACCTGGTGCATCTGCGCGCTGCGCGTCCGCTCGGGCCCGCGGACAAGGACGCCGGGGCTGTCGTGATCATGTCGCGCCCGCGCGGTTATTTCGGCCTGCCGCGGGACGTGGTGCTGCTCGACGGCAAGGAGCCGTCGGACGTCAAATCGGGTGTGCCCACGGATTCGACAGCAACACTGCGCCTTTCGGCCGGCGAGGTCGGGCGTAACATCGTGGCCCAATTTAGCGAAGAACGAATTGTGGCACGCGCCTGGCCTGCCTCCGAGAACAGGATTGCGATTGCCGAGCTGACTTACTAGCTAATTGCCTGCGTCACCTCTGCGGGAGCGAGCCATGAACATCGCCAGTGTGCGTCGGCCCATCGTCCCTCCGACGCCGCCGCGTGCGCCCGACGACATGTCGTTCCTCGGCCGGCTTGCCGTGATCAAGCGGAACATGATCGCGACCTGGGGGCAGCGCGCCTATGAGGAAGACGTCATCGAGGGCCGCTTCTTCTTCCGCAACAGTTTCATCCTGAACCGGCCGGATGCGATCCGGCATGTCCTGCTCAGCAATTACGAGAATTATTCGCGCACCCCGGCCGGCATCCGCATGCTTCGTCCCGTGCTCGGCGACGGTCTTCTGATTGCGGAGGGCCATTCGTGGACGTTTCAGCGCCGCACCCTCGCGCCGGCGTTCACGCCGCGTGCGACCGCAAATCTCGTTCCGCACATGACGGCGGTGCTCGACGAGACCATCGCGAAGCTCGACGCGCAAACGAGCGAGCCGGTCGATCTGCGCGAGATCATGCAGCGGATGACGCTGGAGATCGCCGGACGCACCATGTTCTCGTTCGGCATGGACCGTCATGGTCGGACCTTGCGCAACTTCGTCATGGAGTATGGAGCCCGACTCGGACGGCCGTACTTGCTTGACATGGTGCTGCCGCTGTCCTGGCCAAGCCCGATGGATTTTGCCCGCGCCCGTTTCCGCAAGCGCTGGACCGAATTCGTCGCGATGCTGATCGCCGAGCGGCGTGAGATGGGCAAAAAGGACGGCGCGCCGCCGCGCGATCTGTTCGATCTCATGGACGAGGCGCGCGATCCTGAGACCGGCAAGGGCTTTTCGGACGAGCAACTCGTCGACGAAGTCGCGACCATGATCCTCGCAGGCCACGAGACTACGGCGACCGCGCTATTCTGGGCGCTCTATCTGCTCGCGCTCGATCCCGATACGCAGGAGGAGATCGCCTCCGAGACCCGTGGCGAGCATCTCGACAGCATGGCCGACATCGATCGCCAGAAGTTCACCCGCGCCGCGATCGAGGAGACCATGCGGCTTTATCCGCCGGCCTTCCTGATCGCCCGGGCCGCGCGCGAGAAGGACAACGCGGCCGGCGTCGAGATCGGCAAGGGCGACATCATCATGATCGCGCCGTGGCTGCTGCACCGGCACGAGAAACTGTGGGATCAGCCGAACGCGTTCATTCCAAAACGCTTCATGTCGACGGAAGCGCCCGATCGGTTTGCCTATCTGCCCTTTGGCGCGGGTCCGCGCGTGTGCATCGGCGCACCCTTCGCGCAAGCCGAATCCGTGCTGGCGCTGGCCCGGCTGATCGGCGCGTTCCGTGTCGAGCTTGCCGATACCAGCCCTGTCATCCCGCTCGGCGTCGTCACGACCCAGCCGGACCGTTCACCGCTGTTCCGCATCACGCGTCGGTGACAGGCATTCGCCTGGCCGACGGCGTGATCCACACCAGATAGAGTTACGCCATGAGCGACATCCAGGCCCAGTTTTCCGTTCTGAAGCAGACCGCCGATGCGAAAGTGGTCGACGCGATCACGCGCCTCATCGAAGACGGTGAGGATCACGAGCTCAACCGCGTCAATGTCCTGGACTTCTCCAGAGAGCACAATCTCGACGAAGAGCGCGTGATCTCGGCGTTCCTGCATTCGGCGCGGCTCGGCCTGTTCGATCTCGGTTGGAACGTGTTGTGCCCGGGCTGCGGCGGCGTGCTGGGCGCGCATTCGACCCTCAAGGCGCTCAAGCCAGATGAGTATCATTGCGCGCTCTGCGCCTGCGGCTACAAGACCTCGGTCGACGATCAGGTCGAAGTCTCCTTCACCGTCAATTCACGTGTCCGGCGCATTGCGGCGCATGATCCCGATACGCTGCCGGTGTGGGAGTATTTCAAGCAGGTATTCTGGAGCTCCGGCGTCGACTTCAACAAGGAATCGTTTGCGACGCTCGCCAACGAGGTGACGCTGGATACGATGGAGCTGCCGGCCGGCGAGAAGGCGACCATGTCGCTGCAACTGCCGAACGATTTCATCATCATCTTCGAACCGGTGACGCACGCCGCCCATTTCATCGACGTGCAGGGCGAGCCGACCAAGGACCGTCAGCAGCTCGCCATCATGTACAACAAGGTGCAGGCGCCGACGGGAACCACGACCATGCGGCCGGGCCCGCTGCGGCTGTCGCTGGAAAACCAGGCCGGCGTGCGCGTGCTGCCGTCGGTGTTCATCGCGGCCGAGGCACTCCATCACCTCATCGGCAAGCGCAAACCGTTTCTTACCGCCAAGCGGATGCTGTCGAACCAGACGTTTCGCGACGTCTTCAAGGCGGACAATCTCAGTCTCGACCAGCGGCTCCAGATCACCTCGCTGACCTTCCTGTTCACCGATCTGAAGGGCTCGACCGCGCTCTATGAGCGCGTCGGCGATCTAGTCGCCTTCGACCTCGTGCGCGCGCATTTCCATGCGCTGCTCGAGATCATCTCCTCCGAGAAAGGCGCGGTGGTGAAGACCATCGGCGACGCCGTGATGGCGACCTTCGTCCGTCCCGAGCATGCGATCGCAGCGGGTTTGCGGATGCGCGCGGCGATGGACGAGCTCAACAAAAAGCGCGGCACTGCCGATCTGATCGTGAAGATCGGCATCCACGAGGGTCCGTGTCTCGCGGTGATGCTGAACGAGCGGCAGGATTATTTCGGCCAGACCGTCAACATCGCCGCCCGCGTGCAGAGCCTCTCGACCGCGCAGGAGATCCACATCACCGGCCCGGTGCTGGATGCACCGGCGGTCGCCGAAGTCCTCAAGCAGCGCGAGATCAGGCCGATCCAGAAGCAGGCCGCACTGCGCGGCATCGCCGACAAGATGGTGGTGTACGAGATACCGTGAGGGGCGGCGATCACCATGGTCTGCGTCATTGCGAGGAGCACTTGCGACGAAGCAATCCAGACTGTCATCGCGGAAAGATGCAATCCAGAATCCGTGCCGCGGAAATAGCTGGATTGCTTCGCTGCGCTCGCAATGACGTTGTGGAGGCAATTTGCGCCAAACCTCTGTCGTCAGCCCGGCAACGCTCCAGATTGCCGAAACGTAATGCGTCGCGCGGAACTGACGCACGTTGCGCCGGTTGAGTTTCCTGCTCATATAATGCTGGTAGCGGCCGCGCTCCGCGGCTTCATCGATTCGGTAGGACCTTATGCTCGACGGCCTGCGCCAATTCATCGCCGACATTGTTGCTCCCCATGCCCAGGACCGCGCATTCGGTGACAGTGATTACCGGCTGGCGGCGACCGCGCTGCTGGTTCACGTGATCTCGCTGGACGGCCAGCCGACGGCTGCCGAGCAGCGCAAATTGCATAGCCTGATCGAAAGCCACTTCGGGCTCGATCGCGGCACTGCCGATCGTCTGATCGCGGATGCGACGGAGGTCGAGGGCGAGGCGGTCGACCTCTATCACTTCACCAGCATCATGATGCGCTCGCTCGACGAAGAGGGCCGCAAGCGGGTCGTCCAGATGATGTGGGAGCTGGTCTACGCCGACGGCCAGGTCACCGAGTTCGAGGATAATGTGGTCTGGCGCGCCTCCGACCTGCTCGGGATCGCCCAGCGCGACCGGATCGACCTGAAGCACGCGGTCGCAGATCGTGCCGGTGGTCAGGTCAAGGACAGCGCACTCGGTGGGTGATCTCGTCAGCACAACCAATTGACGGTTGTGGCGACACATGACGAAACTTTAATGTAGCCCCCGGCCGTCTCGACTCCGGATTCGTCCGTAAAATCTCGGGGTTTTGCGCCCCCTGTCACCGGCTCAAGTGGCCATGCTGCCAGCGCCGCTTGCCTGTCGCGCTCGGCCTATGCTCTCGTTCCAGCATTGCGGGGCCAAAAAACTTCAATTGAAGAGATCTCGATCGTGACTGAGCGGGTAACCTTGATCACCGGTGCCTCGGCGGGCATCGGCACGGAGCTGGCGCGTGTGTTCGCCGCGAACGGACATCGTCTTGCGCTGACGGCGCGACGCGCGGACCGGCTCGAGGCGCTCGCGAACGAGCTCGCCGCCAAGGGCGGCAAGAAGCCGATCGTGATCGCCTGCGATCTCGAGGATGCGGATGCCGGCGAGAAGATCGCGGCCGCACTCGTCGCCGAAGGCGTCGAGCTCGACAATCTCGTCAACAATGCCGGCTTCGGCGTATTCGGTGACGCAATCGAGCGAGACCGCGTCGAGCAGCTCGGCATCGTCGATGTCAATGTCCGGGCCCTGACGGATCTGTCGCTGCGCTTTGCCGATCAGCTCATCAAGAACAAGGGCGGTCTTCTCAACGTCGGATCGGTCGCCGGCTTTCTGCCCGGACCCGGCATGGCGGTCTACTACGCGTCCAAGGCCTATGTCATTTCCTTCACCGAGGCCTTGCGGGCGGAGCTTGCACCGCACGGCGTTCGCGTCACCGTCCTTTGCCCGGGCCCGGTGCCCACCGAATTCCAGGCGCGCGCCGGCGTTGGATCCGGCCATGATACGGCCCTTCTCAATGTTCCTGCCGCCGATGTCGCACGGCAGGCCTATCGCGGCCTGATGGCCAACAAGCGGGCAGTGCTCCCTGGTCTGGGCATCAAGATCGTGCCATTTGCGCTGCGCTTCTTCCCGCGCGGCTTCATCCTGTCGGCTACCAGCCGGTTTCAGAGGCAAAGACAGTAAAGAGAGCTCTCGGTCGGTCGTGGCCCGGAGCTTGCTTTCTATCGGGCGTGTGTGTGCGCAAACTCACACGAAATTAACGATCGCTTAGTTATGCTGGCGGTCTGAACCGATAGCACTCGCAGAGACCATGTCGTTCCGGACGAACAGGTTTGGTGGCGCAGAAGTGGTGCCCTTCCCCAGAAGGACGCCGAACGTCGCCGCCTCCGAAACCCGGTTGCCGGTTCTGATCATCCTGCATCAGGAATCCTCGACGCCCGGCCGCGTCGGCAATGCGCTGCGCGCGCTCGGCCATCGCCTCGACATCCGCCGTCCCCGCTTCGGCGATCCGCTGCCCGAGACCCTCGACCAGCATGCCGGCGCGGTGGTCTTCGGCGGTCCCATGAGCGCCAACGATCCCGACGACTACATCCGCCGCGAGATCGATTGGATCGAAATTCCACTCCGCGAACAGCGGCCGTTCCTCGGCATCTGCCTCGGCGCGCAGATGCTGGCGAAGCAGTTAGGAGCTCGCGTCGCGCCGCATGCCGATGCGCTGACCCAGATCGGCTACTACCCGATCCGCCCGACAGAAGCGGGACACCGGCTCTGCCCGAATTGGCCGGCGCGGGTCTATCACTGGCATCGCGAAGGTTTCGAGTTGCCGGTCGGCACTGAACTGCTTGCCGAAGGCGACGATTTTCCGGTGCAGGCGTTCCGCACCGGCAACGCTTTCGGCGTGCAGTTTCATCCTGACGTGACCTACGCGATGATGCATCGCTGGACCACGCGCGGCTATGACGGCCTAAGCGCGCCCGGCGCGCGGCAGCGGCATCATCATTTCGCGGATCGTGCCGTCTACGATGCCGCCGAACGCGCCTGGCTCGATCACTTCATCGACGGCTGGCTGACGCGCCGACCGGTTCTGGCGCAAGCAGCCGAGTGATCGCGCCTTAGCGCAAGCTCTTCTCATCCGTTTGTATGCTAGGCTCATTGTCAACGAGCGCGCGCGAACGCGTGCCGGCAAGCAAAGGGAGAGCGCCATGGCCTACGAACACATTCTCTATGAGGTCAGCGACAAGGTCGCGACCATCACGCTCAACCGTCCCGACCGCATGAATGCGTGGACGCCCATCATGGAGCGCGACGTGCGCCATGCGATGGAAGCATCGAGCGCCGATGACAATGTCCGCGTCATCGTCATCACCGGCGCGGGCCGTGCCTTTTGCGCCGGTGCCGACATGGACGCATTGAAGGGGCTCGACCCCGATGATGTCGGGCGCGCGTCGAACCTGCCGCCCTTCGACATGAACCGGCGGCCCGATTGGCAGACGCGCTATGGCTTCTATCCGTCGATCGGAAAGCCCGTCATCGCCATGCTCAACGGCGCGACCGCCGGCATCGGCCTCGTCCACGCGCTCTATTGCGACCTGCGCTTTGCCGCCGACAACACGGTGTTCACGACAGCCTTCGCGCGGCGCGGATTGATCGCAGAGCACGGCATCAGCTGGATGCTGCCGCGAATCGTCGGCCACGCCAACGCGATGGATCTGTTGCTCTCGGCGCGGCGCGTTTCGAGTGACGAGGCGTTGCGGATCGGGCTGGTCAACCGGCTCTGCTCGCCGGAGAAACTCCGCGAGGAGACCTATGCCTATGCGCGCGACCTCGCCGATTTCGTCTCGCCGAGCGCGATGGCCGTGATCAAGCGGCAGCTCTACGAGGTGCCGTTCCAGACGCTGGCGGAGGCGACGATCGCGGCCAACCGGGACATGATGGTGGCGCTGAACGGCAGCGATTTCCGGGAAGGGGTCGCAAGCTTCATGGAGAAGCGGCCGCCGAGGTTTACGGGGAAGTAGGGGGGCGGATGGAGCCCGGATTCGCCCTTCGGGCTACGCCGCGGCAGCCTTCGCTTACTTCGCTGCGAGAGACCTTCCGGGCTTGCCGAGCCGTAGCTCGCGAAGCGAGCGAAGGCTGGTGGAGCCAGGCGGGATCGAACCGCCGACCTCGTCATTGCGAACGACGCGCTCTCCCAGCTGAGCTATGGCCCCTTTTGTAGGCCGCTCTGGTCAATGCGGCCGACAACCGGGCGCCATTTAAGTCCCCGCCAAGGTCAAGTCAAGGACGGCTGTAACCCGGTTTTAGCCATCCCGGCACCGACTTCCCTTGTTTGGACCGGGGGGAACCGATATCTAGCAAAAGACGTCAATCCCGACCGCAGCCAGAGTTTTTAAAAGCCATGCGTGCCGTTCTCGACATCGTCATCATCGTGCTCGACCTCTACGTCTGGCTGCTGATCGCGTCCGCGATCCTGTCCTGGCTGATCGCCTTCAACGTCGTAAATACCCGCAACCAGTTCGTGTCGGCGGTGGCGGAGTTCCTGTACCGAATCACGGAGCCGGTCCTGGCGCCGATTCGCAATTTCCTGCCCAGCCTCGGCGGCCTCGACATCTCACCCATCATCCTGATCCTGCTCATCATGTTCATCGAGCGGGTGATCCTGTATTACATCTACCCGAACGTGATCTAAGCAGGCTGGAGCGCCCCGGGTTGCCAAAGAACCTTGTCATCAAGGAACCTTGGCGTTACGGGGCCGCAGGAATCAGCATCGCGCTGCGGGTAACGCCGCGCGGCGGCCGCGACGACATCGACGGGATCGAGCAGCTCTCCGATGGCCGCAGCGTGCTCAAGGTGCGTGTGCGCGCCATCGCCGATGGCGGCGAGGCCAACAAGGCCGTTCTGGTGCTGCTGGCGAAATCGCTGGGCGTGCCCAAGGCCAGCGTCAAACTCCTGTCGGGAGCGACCTCGCGGCTGAAGCAGATCGCGGTCGACGGCGATCCGGCGCGGCTCGGCGAAGCCCTGCGCCAGCTCGCATCAGCCAAATCGACGGACTGAGGGAACTGACATGACCGCCAAGATCATCGACGGAAAAGTCATCGCCGCGGAACTTCGCGCCCGCGTCGCGGACGAGGTCGCACGCGTCAAACGCGAGCACAATCTGGTACCGGGCCTCGCGGTGGTCCTGGTCGGCAGCGACCCCGCTAGCGAGGTCTATGTCCGCTCGAAACACACCCAGACCCAGGCCGCCGGCATGGCCTCGTTCGAGCACAAGCTGCCGGCCGACGTCTCGCAAGCAGATCTCCTGGCGCTGGTCGCAAAACTCAACCGCGATCCCGCCGTGCACGGTATTCTGGTGCAATTGCCGCTGCCCAAGGGCCTCAACACCGAGGCCGTCGTCAATGCCATCGATCCCGCCAAGGATGTCGATGGGCTGCATCCGAACAATGCCGGCCGCCTGGCCGGCGGTTTCGAGGCGCTGTCGCCCTGCACGCCGCTCGGCTGCATCATTTTGACCAAGAGCGTGCATGCTTCGCTCGAAGGCATGAACGCCATCGTCATCGGCCGATCCAACCTCGTCGGCCGCCCGCTGGTGCAGCTGTTGCTGAACGAGAACGCCACGGTGACCATCGCGCATTCGCGCTCGCGCGACCTGCCCGGGCTCGTCAAGCGCGCAGACCTCGTCTACGCCGCGGTCGGAAAGTCCGAGATGGTGCGCGGCGATTGGCTGAAGCCGGGGGCGACCGTGATCGACGTCGGCATCAACCGGATCCCGAAGGACGACGGCAAGACGCGTCTCGTCGGCGATGTTGCCTATCAGGAAGCGCTCGCAGTGGCTGGCGCGATCACGCCGGTGCCCGGCGGCGTCGGTCAGATGACAGTCGCCTGTCTGCTGGTGAACACGTTGCGCGCGGCCTGCGCGATTGCAGGGCTGCCGAAACCGGCGGTGTAACGCCACTCTCGTGTCCCGGACGCGGCGCGGCATGAAATGACGCGACGCTGAACCGGGACGCATGGCACCGCAGTACTGGCCCCGGCTCAGCAGCGCGTCGTCACGGTGCGCTGCGTCCGGGACACAAGACCTACCCGTTCTTCTTCTTCTCGCGATCTATGCCTTCGAGGATCAGCTTGTGCGCATCCTCGGGGCCGCCCCAACGCAGGATCTTCACCCACTTGCCTGGTTCGAGATCCTTGTAGTGCTCGAAGAAGTGCTGGATCTGCTGGAGCGTGATGTCCGGCAGGTCGGAATACGACTTCACCTTGTCGTAGCGCTGGGTGAGCTTGGACGAAGGCACCGCCAGAATCTTCTCGTCGCCGCCGGCTTCGTCTTCCATGAACAGAACGCCGACCGGGCGCACGCTCATGACCGCGCCGGGGATGATGGCGCGGGTGTTGATGATGAGGACGTCGCAGGGGTCGCCGTCATCGGACAGCGTGTGCGGGATGAAGCCGTAGTTTCCGGGGTAACGCATCGGCGTGTAGAGGAAGCGGTCGACCACCAGCGTGCCGGCTTCCTTGTCCATCTCGTATTTGATCGGTTCACCGCCCACGGGGACTTCGATGATGACGTTGATGTCGTGGGGGACGTTTTTCCCGATCGAGATCGCATCGATACGCATTCAAGGCTCCGTTGTTGCCGAGGTTAAATCGCACCCGGCAGCGATTTTGGCGCTGTCATACGCGGGCTTGGCCCGCTGATCCATCGCGTTTTTGTGAAATAATGAATCCGGCGATCACCGGCTCAAAAGGCAGCGGTATCGACGGAAGGGAATTGCTGCCGGCCGGACTTCAGCAGCTCAATTGGTCCAAGCGAAGGCAACCTTGTCGAGCGACTTCGGCCCGAAACGCTCCGAGGAGCGCGCCACCATGCGGCCGCCCAAGGCACGGTAGAACTCGGTGGCCGGATCGTTGTCCGAGAGCGCCCACACCACCATGCTCTTCAGGCCGCTCTGCATCAGGTCGCGGCGGGCCGCGGTGAACAGGCGGCGGCCGAAGCCCAGGCCCTGGAATTCGGGACGCAGATAGAGCTCGTAGACCTCGCCGTCGAAATGCAGGCTGCGGGCGCGGTTGCGGCCGTAATTGGCGTAGCCTGCGATCTTGTCGCCGAACACCAGCACGCTGACGCGGCTGCCCTTGCGGATCGCGCTGTCCCACCATTGCGGACCGCGGCGGTTGATCAGCTTTTCCAGTTCGGCGCCGGGAATGATGCCCTGATAGGCGGAGCGCCAGGCTTCGTCATGGGTGGACGCCACCGCAGTTGCATCTGCGGCTTTGGCCGGCCGGACCTCGATCAGGGTTGTGCTCATGGACGTGATCAAACCAAGTCGCCGCGCCGGCGGCAAGACCTATCCTTAATTATCGGTTAACCTGTGGACTTTCTGCATCAGTATTTGAACCATGTTGTACCGAAAAAAGACAAGACGCCGATTCGAATGGCACCGGGGTGCTCTGCGTCGGTGCAAAACTGCTTTGCGGCAACGAATGAACGGCAATGGCAACGCAGAAAGTCTGCCGATATTGATTCGTTCCTACTAGTCTAACTGTCGCTGTTCTCGCCTCCGGCCATTCATGCGGCTCCTCAACATTCTCGTGCTCCTGGCTCTGTTGGCCTTGCTGACTGCGCCGCCTGTGTGCGCTCAGGTCATTTTTGGTTCGTCCGGAGCGGAGGGCGATCCGTTTCGCCGTCAGCAATGGCACGTGCCGTCGCCGGATACCGACATCGCCGCTCATGCCTTGCTGTTTCGCCCGCCGGGTGCCGGCCCGTTCCGGCTTGCGGTGATCGCGCATGCTTCGACGCAAAATGGGTTGCGGCGCGCGCAAATGTCTCAGCCGGAATACCGCGCGCTCGCTGCGTTCCTCATCGCGCGCGGCTTCGCCGTGCTGGTGCCGGAACGGCTCGGCCATGGCGTAACAGGCGGCCGTTATGTCGAGGACCAGGGTGGCTGCGACGAGGCGGACTATGCGCGCTCGGGCCGCGCAACGGCCGACGAAATCGCGCTCGCGCTGGACTATGTGCGAAAGCAGGATTTTATCCGGAACGACGCCGCGCTCGTGATCGGACATTCCGCCGGCGGTTGGGGCGCGCTGGCGCTCGCGAATGCCGATCCGAAGGCGATCTCCGCCATCATCGCCATTGCGCCGGGCCGCGGCGGCCATGCCAACGACGAGCCGAACCGGATCTGCGCGCCGCATACGCTTCTCGCCGCGGCGGCTGAATTCGGCAAGGCCGCGCGCATCCCCATCACGTGGCTCGTTGCCGCCAATGACAGCTACTTTGCACCGGCATTTTCGCGTGCGTTGGTCGATGCGTTTCGCGGTGGCGGTGGCAAGGTCGACTTCCGGACGACGCCGGCCGTCGGTAGCGAGGGCCACTGGATGATCGAAACCGAGGCCGGCGTCAAAGCCGCGAGTGCCGAGCTTGCGCGTGGGTTGAACCTGCCCAAGCCCGTGGTGACCAAGAAGCCATGACGCTGTATTTCCTCATCAAATATCTGCATGTGCTCGGAGCTATCGTCATCCTCGGCACCGGAACCGGTATTGCCTTCTTCATGCTGATGGCACATCGGACGAACGACGTGGCGTTCATCGCGCGCACCGCTTCGGTAGTCGTGATCGCCGACGCGATCTTCACATTGTCCGCCGTGATCCTCCAGCCGGTCACGGGCGGCCTGCTGATGATGCTCTCGGCAACGTCGGTCGCCGAGCGCTGGCTGCTCGCCTCCCTTGCGCTCTATGCAATTGCTGGCTTGTTCTGGATCCCCGTGATCTTCATGCAGATCGAGATGCGCGACCTCGCGCGTAAGGCCGCCGAGCAGCGCGGTGCGCTTCCGGAGCGCTATTTTGTTCTGTTCCGCCGCTGGTTCGCATTCGGCTTTCCCGGCTTTGGCGCCACGATGCTGATCCTCTGGCTGATGATCGCAAAACCGTTTTGAGGAGGGTCATGAGCCAGCGAACCATTCTCGTGCTCGGCGCCTCAGGCCTGATCGGTCGCTATGTCACCGACGATCTTCGCGCGCAGGGATTTCGCGTGATCGGGGTGGCGCGCAGCCTGTCGCCCGCCCACAAGATGAGCACGCTGGACATCGAGCTGCCGATCCTCTCGCTCGAGGTAGCCGCGCTGGCGCACCTCCTCGGCAAGTACGCGGTCGATGTCGTCGTGAACTGCCTCGGTGTGCTCCAGGACGGACCCGGCAGCGACACCAACGCGGTGCATCGGAATCTCGTCGCACGATTGCTTCAGGCGATTGGCGGCAGCGGCCGTGCGATCCGGTTGGTGCACATCTCGATTCCCGGGACCGCGGGCGAGGATCGAACCGCGTTCGCAACAACGAAGCGTGAGGCCGAACGTATGATCGCGGCTTCCGGCCTTCCCCACGCCATCCTGCGGCCCGGTTTCGTGGTCGCGCCGTCGGCCTATGGCGGCAGTGCGATGCTCCGCGCGCTTGCGGCCTTTCCGCTCGACCTGCCGGAGAAGGAGATGGCGACGCCGTTCCAGCCCGTTGCTGTCGAGGATATTTCCGCCACCATTGCCTGGCTTGCCGCGCGCGATATCGATGACGCATCGGTGAAGGCCGTGAACTGGGACCCGATGCAGGTCGAACCGATCACAATGGCTGGCGTCATCGAGCAGTTTCGTATCGCGTTCGGCACGGCCGGCTGGTTGCGCGTCGCGATGCCGTCCTTCATGCTCGATCTCGGCGCGAAAGGCGGCGACGTCGCCAACTATCTTGGCTGGATGCCGCCGATGCGCTCCACGGCCATCGCCGAGCTGCGCCGCGGCGTGAGCGGCGATCCCTCGGCATGGATCGCCGCCACGGGCATCGTGCCGAAATCACTGGCTCAGAGGGTCGGCCGCCACCCCGCCACGATCCAGGATAAGTGGTTCGCGCGGCTGTTCCTGGTCAAGACGCTGATCTTCGCAAGCCTTGTCGTGTTCTGGTGCGTCTCCGGCTGCATCGCGCTGTTCGTGTCCTATCGCGCCGCCGCCGGGATACTGACTGCGCACAATTTTCCGTCGGCGCTGGTCGATCCCATCACCATCGGCACCAGCCTGATGGATATGAGCCTTGGCGTGCTGATTGCCGTCCGTCGCACCGCTGCGATCGGACTCGTCGGGGGCATCCTGGCTTCGCTGGGCTATATGTTTGGTGCCGCGATCCTGACGCCGGACCTCTGGATCGAGCCGCTCGGCGCACTGGTGAAGACGGGACCGGCCATCGTGCTGATGCTTGTCGCGCTTTTGATGTTGGATAATCGCTGATGCCCAAATGGCCCGACGATGACGTGATCTTGTTCGACGGCGTCTGCATTTTTTGCTCGCGCTGGGTCCGCTTCGTCGCCGCGCGCGATACGGGGAAGAGGTTTCGCTTCACGCCGATCCAGTCGGACTATGGCGCCCGGCTCGCACGCACGTTCGGCATCGATCCGGATGATCCTGACACCAATGCCGTGGTTCATGGCGGCGCGGTGTTCATGAAATCCGACGCTGCGCTGACGGTGCTGTCGCAGCTCCCCGGCTGGGGCTGGGTGAGCATGCTATTCGCTGTGCCGAAAGCGTTGCGCGACCCGCTCTACAACCTCGTCGCGCGCAACCGCTACCGCATCTTCGGCAAGTATGATTCGTGCGTCGTACCGGATGCCGACTTGCGGGCGCGGGTGATCGAGTAATTCGTCTTGCGGCGAGCGCAGCGAAGCAATCCAGAATCCGTGCCGCGGAAATAGCTGGATTGCTTCGCTGCGCTCGCAATGACGAGCGTGCGGTTACGGTTTGCCCAGAACGCCCAGCACTTCCCTCGCCGCCCGCTCCCCTGAATCCCTCGCCCCATGCGCCGTCGAGAAAAAATTCGGCGATGTCGCTTCTCCTGCAAAAAACAGCCGTCCGTCCACCGGCGCCGCCAGCACAGCGCGGTCGCCGGCGTGGCCCGGCAGCGCGTGCGAGTAGGAGCCTCTCGCGAACGGGTCGTGCGCCCAGCGCGACTCGCAGAGCGGCTTCAGCTTTCGCCTGATGTCGTTGCCGAGCAAGCCTGCGATCTCCTCGATGCTTTGCGCGGCAATGGCGCCGTCGCCCGCGTCTTCCAGTTCGCGTGCAAAGCTGCCGCCGAAAAAGCCTTCGATGCAGGGCTGGCCGAACGGGCGGATATGATAGGTGCCCATGTCGGTGCGCATTGTGGCGCCGCGCAAATTACCTTCCTTCGGGAAGGCTTCGGCGTCCTCGAGCGCCAACGTCACCTTGTCGTCGACCCCGAGCGGCAGGCCGGCCGCGGCATCGACCTTGGCGGGGAGAGGTGGCGAGAAGCGGATGGCCTTATTGGCGATAAGATTGGTCGGCACGGTGACGATCACCTTGTCCGCGGTCAGCGTGCCCTGCGATGTCTCGATGCGGATGCGCTTGTCCGAATGATCGATCAGCGTGACGCTGCAGTTCAGCGCAATCGGGCATGGCGCGCCATAGGCCGCGATCAGAGCGCCGTAGCCGCGGCGGACGCGCCAGTTGAGGGCACTGTCCTCATAGGCGTCCCAGTCCAGCGTCGACATGTCCTTCAGTTCGCAACCGTTGATGTAGGTCGAGATCGCGTCGATCATGGGATTCCAGCGATTGCCGGGCTCCAGGCTCAAGCTCGCGGGGACGTCCTTGCCCTTCTGGGCGGCCTTCCACAGCCGCTCATAGAAGGCGTCCATTGCGCGCATGAAATCATCGCGCTCGGCTTTCGGAAACGCATTGCCATAGGCGCGCTCGCGCCAGGGCGGGAGGTCCTTGTTGACCTCGAAATCGAGCTGCTTTGCAACCGCGACAAAGGAGTTGTTGTCTGCCGAGTGCAGCCACCCGCAGCCGACGTCGAAGGTGACTTCGGGCGAGGCCTGCACCGTCCAGGCCCTGCCGCCGAGCCTGTTACGCGCCTCCAGCACGATCACGGAGAGGCCGGAGCCTGCCAGTGCATGCGCCGCGCCGAGGCCGGCGGCGCCCGCACCGATGATCGCGACGTCGACCGAGGAGGGAAGGGAACTCATGCGCGGGCTCTAGCACGTTCGCGAAGAGTGCTGAAGCCGCCTCAAGAACAGCTGTCATCACCCGCGCAGGCGGGTGATCCAGTATTCCAGAGACATTTGTGGTCGAACCG
>NZ_JADPIT010000014.1:64190-74169 GCF_023073035.1 Bradyrhizobium sp. 62 | reverse complement strand
TGCCCCGGTCGAGCCGGGGCATGACAGAGTTGCGAGCGGTAGCTTAAGCCACCGCTTCCTTGGACTTTTCCGCGCGCTTGCGCTCGTTCGGATCGAGATGCCGCTTGCGCAGGCGGATCGACTTCGGCGTGATCTCCACCAACTCATCGTCCTCGATATAGGCCAGCGCCTTTTCGAGCGTCATGCGGATCGGCGGGGTCAGGCGCACCGCTTCATCCTTCGACGTGGTGCGGATGTTGGTGAGCTGCTTGCCCTTGAGCACGTTGATCTCGAGGTCGTTGTCGCGGGTATGCTCGCCGACGATCATGCCCTTGTAGACCTTCCAGCCCGGCTCGATCATCATCGGGCCGCGATCTTCCAGCTTGAACATGGCGTAAGCCACCGCTTCGCCCTGGTCGTTGGAGATCAGCACGCCGTTGCGGCGGCCCTGGATCTCGCCCTTGTACGGCGCGTAGCCGTGGAACAGGCGGTTCATGATCGCGGTGCCGCGCGTGTCGGTGAGCAACTCGCCCTGGTAGCCGATCAGGCCGCGGGTCGGCGCGTAGAACACAAGGCGCAAACGGTTGCCGCCGGACGGCTTCATCTCGATCAGCTCGGACTTGCGCTCGCTCATCTTCTGCACGACGACGCCGGAATGCTCCTCGTCGACGTCGATGACGACTTC
The DNA here is from genome assembly GCF_023073035.1 of Bradyrhizobium sp. 62. Taxonomy (NCBI): domain Bacteria; kingdom Pseudomonadati; phylum Pseudomonadota; class Alphaproteobacteria; order Hyphomicrobiales; family Nitrobacteraceae; genus Bradyrhizobium; species Bradyrhizobium sp. 62. The sequence goes on along the minus strand of NZ_JADPIT010000014.1, from coordinate 73,505 downwards.
CTCGATCGGCTCCAGGGTGGCGCCGGTGGCCTCGTCCTTCTGCAGCACGACGCGCGGACGTGACACCGAAAGCTCGAAGCCTTCGCGGCGCATGGTCTCGATCAGGATCGCGAGCTGCAATTCGCCGCGGCCCGAAACTTCCATCGCGTCCTTGTCGGAGGCTTCGACCACCCGCAGCGCAACGTTGCCCTCGGACTCGCGCAACAGGCGGTCGCGGATCATGCGGCTGGTCACCTTGTCGCCTTCGGTGCCGGCGAGCGGCGAGTTGTTGACGATGAAGGACATCGACACGGTCGGCGGGTCGATCGGCTGCGCCACGAGCGGGGTATCGACCGACGGATCGCAGAAGGTGTCGGCGACGGTGCCCTTGGTCAGGCCGGCGATCGCAACGATGTCGCCTGCCTCGGCTTCGTCGAGCGGGGTGCGCTCGATGCCGCGGAAGGCGAGGATCTTGGTGATGCGGCCGGTCTCGATGGTCTTGCCGTCGGCGCCCAGCACCTTCACGGCCTGGTTCGGCTTGATCGAACCGGAAGAGATGCGGCCGGTGATGATGCGGCCGAGATAGGGGTTGGCTTCCAGAATGGTGCCGATCATGCGGAACGGGCCTTCCTCGACGGTCGGCGGCGCGACATGGCGCACGATCAGGTCGAACAGCGGCTGCATGCCGGCTTCGTGCGACCCGTCCGGGCTCTCGGCCATCCAGCCCTGCTTGGCCGACCCATAGAGGATCGGGAAGTCGAGCTGCTCCTCGCTGGCGTCGAGCGCCGCGAACAGGTCGAACACCTCGTTGATGACTTCGGTCGCCCGCGCGTCGGGACGGTCAACCTTGTTGATCACGACGATCGGCTTCAAACCGACCTTGAGCGCCTTGGAGACCACGAATTTGGTCTGCGGCAGCGGGCCTTCGGCGGCGTCGACCAGCACCAGCGCGCCGTCCACCATGTTGAGGATGCGCTCGACCTCACCGCCGAAATCGGCGTGGCCGGGGGTGTCGACGATGTTGATGCGGGTGTCCTTCCACTGCACCGAGGCCGCCTTGGCCAGGATGGTGATGCCGCGCTCGCGCTCCAGATCGTTGGAGTCCATGGCGCGCTCGGTCACCTTCTGGTTCTCGCGATAGGTGCCGGATTGCTGGAGAAGGCGGTCGACGAGCGTTGTCTTGCCGTGGTCGACGTGGGCGATGATGGCGATGTTGCGAAGGTTCATGAGTGAGCTTCTTTGCGGTCGGACAATGGGTTAAGCGCGATCTCGCCGGTCAGACCGGGACCTCTTCTCGAAACAACGCTTGAAGACTGGAAACGGGGCGCTTTCCGCCCAAAAGGGAAAGCCCGGCATATCGACCGGGCACCCTACGCGTTGCGGCGCAATATAGGCAAAAACGGCCAAAAAACAATGTGTTCTTTGGCCGTTGGTTGATTGAATTTTGTCCGGGGATTCCCGGGGGTTAGGCAAAAAGCCGGGCTCAGCCGCGCCGGCCCTTGATGGCGGCCCAGATCAGGGCGACCCCGCCCAGCCCCACGACCAGGCCCAGGAACACCAGGGGCGCGACGTCGGAATCGATCCGGCCTCTGTCGGATATCGAGATTCCGCCGAACAGGAGTGCACAGGCGCCGGGCAGCAGCAGGATGATCCCGAAGATCGCCATGAGCGCGGTCAGGCAACCGCTGCGCTTGTTCGGCGGGGCAGGAGGCGGTCCCGGCGGGGCTGGTGAAGGCGTGTCGCTGATGCTCATGCCTGCAGGGCTCCTTCGGTTGACTGCGCCGCCAGTTCGGCGCGGATGCTGTCGATCTTTCCGTTCCGGTAGAACAGATTGTAGGTGTCGAACGGGATGATCGCGCCGTTCTCGGTGACGAAATGGATGCAGCTGCGCTTGACGTTGCCGACGCAGAAATTGAAGCGGTCGAGAAACTGCACGATGGTGACGCGGAATACGTTCTCGTAAGTGATGCCCTGCGGCACCTCGAAGCTCGGCAGGCAGCACAGCAATTCGCAGACGCGTTCGCTCGTGTTCAGCGGTCCCGAGGACAGCGAAAACAGGTCGATGAATTTCTCCCTCAGCGCCGGATGCTTCTCCGGGCTTATCGTATTGGGCAACAATGCGACGAGTTGCTCCTGTGGGATCAGCGAGGTCAGCGGCAGCACTTTCTCGCCGTTGCGCAGGCCGTAACCGATCGAGATGCTTTCGGGGTTGCAGGGCAGCGGGATCATGTCCTTGTCGCCGAATACGCCGGTTTCGACCACGCGCTTGCGAATCTCCGACAGCATGATGCGGTCGGTGTTCTTGTCGAAATTCTCGTTGCGGCCGGCATCCTGCACCGGCTGCAGCGTGACGCCGCGCACGCATTTCCAGGTCAGCGCGTGGCGAACGATGTCGCCGATCTCGGCATCGTTGACGCCGCGCTTGATGGTCGCGACCAGCGTGGTCGACACGCCGTAATGCTCGAGATTTTCCAGCGCCTGCTGGCGGATCTTGCGCAAATCCGCGCCGCGCAGATTGATCAAAGCGTCGCGTTCGAGCGAGTCGAACTGGAGATAGACCTCGAGCCCGCGCTTGTTCTCGGCGAGCCGCGCCACGAAATCCTTTTCGCGGGCGATACGCAGGCCGTTGGTGTTGATCATGACATGGCGGATCGGGCGCGCGCGCACGGCATCGAGGATCGCGAAGAAGTCGGGATGCAGCGTCGGCTCGCCGCCGGAGATCTGCACCAGGTCAGGCTCGCCTTCGCTCGCGACCAACGCGTCCAGCATTCGCTCGATCTTGGGCAGCGGCGTGAAGCTGGTCCGCGCCGGCGAGGAATCGGCAAAGCACACCGGGCAGGTCAGATTGCAATGCTCGGTGATCTCGATCAGCGCCAGGCAGGAATGCTGCTCGTGGTCGGGGCACAGGCCGCAATCATAGGGGCAGCCGAATTCGGTGTGCCGTTGAAAGGCGAGCGGCCGGTCGCCGGGCTTGATGAAATCCTTGCACAGGCGCCAATAGGCTGCGTCCGTCGACACCAGCGTGGACTGGACGCCATGCTCCTTGCAGCGCTTCTCGTACCAGACCTCGTTGTCGAGGATCTGGATCTTGGCCGGCACCAGCTTCAGGCAGGTCTCGCAGAGAGATTGGGTCTGGCCCCAGAAGACATAGGGGCGCGACTTACGCAACGGCGCGTTCATGCATGGGTCTCGCTTTGGGCGCCGTCGCCAGCATGACGACGGCGTAGAGCAGGATGGACAGCGACAGCAGGTGGAACAGCGTGAAGGGGCCGATCAGCGTGCCGTAGGGCTTGAGAAATTCCCACAGGAAGCGCTGTGCACCATAGTAGACGAGGACGAGGTGGAAACCATTGGTGATCACAAACGCGCTCCGGTTCAAGACCGCCAGCACGTAGAGCAGCGCGAATACCCCCATAGCGACGCTTTCGTAGAGCTGCACGGGATGCCTAAGGATGCCGTCGCCGAAATCGTGGCCCCAGGGCCATGCCGTCGGCGTGCCGTAGGTGAAATCGTCGAGGCCCGCGAAATAGCAGCCGAGCCGGCCGATCGCGATGCCGATCGCCAGCGGCAGCGCAAAACGGGCGCCCGTTCGGACGGTGATCCCTGCGGACCATTTGTAGAGCTCGATCGCCACGATGCCGCCGGCGAGCGCACCTTCCACAGAGCGCGCGATGCCGCTCTGGCCCGACAGCCACAGATTGGCGGAGCCGAACAGATAGGCGCCGAGGCCTGCACCGAACACCAAAGCGGCGAGGTAGGACCGTTCGAAGGATTGCGTCGGAAACTGCAAGCCCTGTCGCGACAGCCAGTACAGCGCCACGGCCGCAGCCAGCCATGCTGCCACGTCGAAGAGAGTGTGAAGGAAAGCCCCGCTCATGCGGGGACATTAGCCCAGGTTCCCGCCTGGCGGGATAGTGCGGCCGTTTCTTATCCCCGAAGAGGAGCGAGGCGGGCGGCTAGCCGGCTTGCCGCTCCTCGGTCGGATAGACGCCGCGCAGCACTTCCTCGAAGTGCATCTTCACGGCCTCGTTGCACCGGCAGGCGCGCAGGCGCAGGCCCTCGCGGTTACGGACCAGAATCGATCCGCGCCGGGTGTCGAGCACACCTTCCGCCTTGAACGACTGGAGCACGCGGCTGGCATAGCTGCGGCCGACACCGAGCAGTGTCGCGAGCTGTTCATGGGTCAGCGGCACGCTGCTCTCGTCGCCGGTCCGCTCCATCGCCGCCAGCATCCATTTGGCAGTGCGCTGCTCGATCGAGTGAATGGCGTTGCAGGCGGTGGACTGGAAGATCTGCGCCAGCATGCAGTCGGCGTAGCGAGCGAAGACATGGCGCAACGAGGACGAGCGCTGCTTGGCGGCCTCCAGCTTGCTGACGTGAATTCGCGCAAACGGTCCGCCGAATTTCACGCAGATCCGGGTATAGGCCGGCAGATAGCCCTCGCTAACGATACCGCCCACTGCGCCTTCGCGGCCCACCAGGATGGTCTCGACGTCACGGCCGTCCTCATTGGGAACGAGGAAAGTCGCGAGCGATGGTCCGCAGGGGAAATGGACGACCTGGACGTCGTCGCCGGGATTGTAGAGCAGCTCGCTCGCCCCGGCCGTGTCGACGGTAATGTGCGGTGCGAGCAGCGCGTAGTCGGCGTGGCTCAAGCGCCGCAGCAGATTGTTGGTCGGCCGGCTATCGATCTCGGTGGCGTTGCTGGTCCGCGCGTCCATCTTAAACTCCCATCCGCCTCCACATTAGCGAGTTCCGACGAGGTCCTGTGTGCACAAGTAGACAGACCTGACAACTGTGATGTGGTGGTTTCGTTCCGGGAACCCTCCGCGCTGGGTACAGGCGTCGTGACCCGGTATCCCAGTCAGAGAAAACCTCATGCTCCAAGTTACGATGATGGCACCCGCTGTTTCCGATGGTTCAAACTGTCCCGCCGATGTCCTCATCGTGGAGGACGATCCGATCATCGCGATCGACTTCGAGGATCGCCTGCTCGGATTTGGTGTGAAGAGCGTGCGCACGGTAGGTTCAGTCGCGCAGGCGCTGACCGCAATCGCGGCGGATGCCCCCGAATTCGCCTTGCTCGACGTGGGATTAAGTCGCGAGAACAGTTTTGCGGTCGCCGAACGGCTCGCGGCCCTGAAGATTCCCTTCGTCTTCGTCACCGGCTACGGCGCTGACGCGCGCATCCCACCGGAATTCGCCGGCCAGCCGCGTCTGCAGAAGCCGTGTTCGAGCGACGCGCTGGAGGCAGCGCTCCAGGTCCGCGCGGCGGACTAGCGATACGGCGTCAGGCCGGCTTCGGATCGAGCGTGGTCGACCACAGCGCGACGTCGGCGCGGTCGCGCAAGGTCACCGTCATCTGGCCGGAAGCGCCGTCGATCTTGACGTGACCGAAGAACTGCATGCCGGCGGACGGCGGCAGGTTCTGGTTGTCTTTCCCCGGCGCCTTGACGAAACGCACCTCCGGCCCAAACGTATTGTCGAGCGCGTTCGGACCGAACGTGCCTGCGTGAAGCGGGCCCGACACGAACTCCCAGAACGGCTCGAAATCCTGGAATTGGGCCTTGTTCGGATCGTAATAGTGCGCGGCGGCGTAATGCACGTCCGCCGTCAGCCATACGGTGTTGCTGACCGGCGCCATCTTGATGAAGCGCAGGATGTCGGCGATCTCGAACTCGCGGCCGCGCACCGGGCCGTCGCCCTGCGCAATGGCTTCCGATCCACCCTTTGCCGTATCTGACACGACGAGGCTGAGCGGCATGTCGGAGGCGATCACCTTCCAGGTCGCGCGCGAATTCAACAGGCCGCGCTTGAGCCAGGCGATCTGGTCGAGGCCGAGGAAATAGCTGGCCGGGTCGTAAGCGGTTTCGAGGTTGGGGCCGTTCGGGCCGCGATAGCTGCGCTCGTCGAGCACGAACACGTCGAGATGAGGACCATAGGAGATCTGGCGATAGACGCGGCCGGGCTCGACGATGCTCTCGCGCATCGGATACATCTCGTGGAAGGCACGGCCCGCGCGGGCCGCAAGCAGTGCGATGTCGCGCTCCTTGTAGATCGCCGGCAGCTCCTTCGAAAGCGACCAGTTGTTGGTCACCTCATGGTCGTCCCACTGCACGAAGATCGGCACTTCGGCATTGAAGGCGCGAAGATTGTCGTCAGTGAAATTGTATTTGTGCGCGGCGCGGTACTCGTCCAGCGTCTCGGCGACCTTGGCCTTCTCGGGAATCGTGACGTTCTTCCAAATCTTGCCGTCGGCGAGCTTCACCTCGGACTGGATGGGACCGTCGGCATAGATGGTGTCGCCGGAGTGCAGGAAGAAATCCGGACGGTGCTTGCGCATCGCCGAGAAGGTGAACATGCCGCCGTCGTCGGGGTTGATGCCCCAGCCCTGGCCGGCGACGTCGCCGCCCCAGACGAAGCTGACGTCGCGGCGGTCGGCGGGCGCGGTGCGGAAGCGGCCGGTCACCGGTTCGCCCACCACCGCGGTGTGCGAAAGGTCGCGGAAGCGGACGCGATAAAAGATGTCCTGTCCGCCCGGCAGGTTTTCGATCAGCATCTTCGCGGTGAAGTCGCTTTCGGGCAGCGCTGCGATCGGCGGCAGCGCGCGAGCATCCCTGAACGACTCCGTCGTCGCCACTTCGACCAGCATCTGCGCGGGACGGTCGGCGCGCGCCCAGACCACGCCACCGTCGACGGTGACGTCGCCCGACTGCACGCCATGGGTCACGGCCGGCCGGTCGGCCGCGCGGGAGAGATGCGGCATTGCGACCGCGCCAAGCGCGCCGGCACTGGTCGTCAGGAAACGGCGACGGGAGAATTTGATGTTCATGGGACGGACTCGATATCGCGTGAGACGATCGCTCAGGCGACCGCCACGGTGAAGTCCGACGCTATATTGAGACAATGTGACGCCGCGATTACGCGCGGAAGCTTTTACGCGCTGCCGGCGGCCCTGAAATGTGCGCCGGCGCGCTGCAGGTTCTGCGGCAGGCTGAATAGCACCGCCTTGCGATCGGCGACGGCCGCGTGGAACTGGTCGAGCGCGATGTTGAAGGCGGTGAGCGCGGCTTCCTCGATCGCGCCGTGATCGAAGCAGCGCAGTGTATTGCGCAGGATGTCGTCGGCCTCGGTCTGCATCTGGTCGAGGTCTTCGGTCGTCTCGCTCTTGCGTGCCGCCGCGATCATGTCGAGCAGACGTTCACGCTGATGGTTGTTGTTGTCGCGCTCGTCCTTCTTCAAATAGCCCGCAAACCAGGCGCCGATCGAGCCCATGGCCGAGAGCGCCATCAGCGTCCACCAGATGTAATCGCTGTATCTGTCGAGGAAGGTCTTTTCCTCGCCGTCGACGAAGGCGGCCGCGCCGGGATGCACCGGGATCACCGCGTCCTTGTCGGTGTCGGGTGTTTCGATCTTCGCCGCCAGCGGGAATTCCGTCACCAGTTGCTGGCGCACGGCAAAAAGCTGGCGCGTGAACGCGGCGATGTTGGTTTCGGATACGCCTTTGCGCGCCACGATGTGGTGTGAAAAGCTGATCGTCTTGACCTCGTCGTCGGGGCGAACGGGTGAGCCGCCATAGGTGCCGGCCGGAATCTCCGAGGCTTCATAAACCGGATGGTTCTGCGCGATCGCATCCGCGGAATCGATCGCGAGGAAGACCGGCGTCCCGCCCTCCTTGGCAGTGGCGGCGATCGCGTCCGACGTGATCTTGCTGTTGACAGGGCCGGCTGCGAGATAGGCATCGGCCTTCTGGGCCTTGATCGCCTCGGCGGCTTCATTGGCGGGGAACTGTATCACCTCGACCTTGGCAGGATCGACGCCGTATTGCTGGAGGATCACCTTGAGCAGATTGACGTTGGCCTGGGTGCGGCCGATCACTCCGACCCGATGGCCGGCGAGCTGCGCGATCTTGGTGATTTTCGCGCCCTTCTTCTTGCCCTTGCCGGGCACGGACCACAGCGCCACGACGTTCTTGCGCAGGGTCGCGACCGCCTGCGCGTTCTTCGGCACGTCGACGTCGCCGCGCACGATGGCGAGATCAACCTTACCCTCCGCGAGCGCCTCGGCGCTGGCTGTGGCGCCGTCGGTCTGGATCGGCCGTAGCCGCACAAGACTTTTGTTCTGAGTGAAAGCCTGCGTCAGCGCCTGCACGACCTTGAGGTCATCGCTGTTGGCGGGACCGACCGCGATCTTCAGCGTCACCGGCCGCATCGCGAAATAATAGCCGCCGGCAAGCGTGCCCACGATCGCAAGCACGAGTGCCAGAGACACGAGCGCCGTCTTCCGCGCCGCTGATCGCGGCGAAGGCGGGGTGGGCGCTTCGGCCAGGTCCAATCCCCCGGTCATCGATCTCCCGAACAGTCGCTTGAGGCTCAGTTTCATCTTGGCCGGCGATTTACGCCCGCAAGTGTAGCAAATTTCTTGTCCGGCAGGGTTACATCTCCGTCATGGTTAGCGGATGGCGTCTAATCCCGTATGAACCCGGGGCGTCAGTGCGGTGTTAGGGTAAAGTTCCCCTGAAAGGACGGAGGCGACGATGGCAGAACGGCTCTCGGCGGAGGCGCGCAGGCAGGCGCTGGGCGGACTATCTGGCTGGACCGAGGTTCAGGGACGCGAGGCGATCGGGAAAACCTTTGTCTTCAAGGATTTCAACGAGGCGTTCGGATTCATGACGCGTTCGGCGCTGGTCGCCGAGAAGATGGACCACCACCCCGAATGGCGCAATGTCTACAAGACGGTGGAGGTGGTGCTGTCGACCCATGACGCCGGCGGCGTCACCGCGCTCGACATCGAGCTCGCCAGGGCGATGAACGCCATCGCCAAGCTGACACCAGGCTGACGCCTTGCGAGGCGCTGCCGCCTCCCCATCTTGTGTTCAGCACGGGATGCGGCGATCTGCCACCCTTGGCTGAACGGGGAGTTTGTCGACCATGGCTGCCGAACACAGCGTTGGTTTCGAGCCGGCCGACCGGCTCGCGGAAGATCGTGAGAGCGTGCGCCGCCGCTTCTGGCGCAAGCTGAAGCGTGTCGCCGCGCAACTGCCGTTCGCGGAGGATCTGCTCGCCGCCTATTACTGCGCCTTCGACCGGCAGACGCCGCGCCATATCCAGGCGTCGCTGCTCGGGGCGATCGCCTATTTCATCCTGCCGTTTGATTTCGTTCCCGACGTGATGCCGATCCTCGGCTTCACCGATGACGCCGCCGTGCTCGCCACTGCGATCCGCATGGTTGCCAGCCACATCACGAACGAGCATCGCGAAGCCGCCCGCGCCGCGCTGAAGCGCGGGGTGGATGAGGTGGACGCGGAAGCCGCGCAGTAGCTGTTGCCGCATCCTC
>NZ_JADPIT010000014.1:49606-64087 GCF_023073035.1 Bradyrhizobium sp. 62 | reverse complement strand
TCGCCCGGTCAAGCCGGGCGACGAAAGCTGAGTGTGTGGTGACGATGTCGCGACACCCTACGCGCCGACACCCTCACGGACGCAAAATCACCTTGCCCATGGCCTGACGTCCCGCGAGCACCTTGAGCGCATCCGCCGTCTGCGCCAGCGGGAAGACGCGGTCGACATGCGAGGAGATCTTTCCTTCCGCTGTCCACTTCACGAGCTTCTCGAGATTGGCGCGGTTCTTTTCCGGGTTGAGCCGGGTCCAGGCGCCCCAGAACACGCCGCGGATATCGCAGCCCTTCAGCAGCGCGAGGTTCAGCGGCATCTTTGGGATGTCGCCGGCGGCAAATCCGATCACGAGGAAGCGGCCTTCCCAGGCAATCGAGCGTAGCGCCTGCTCGGCATACGTACCACCAACCGGATCGAAGATGATGTCGACGCCCTTGCCGCCGGTAAGCTTTCGCAAGCCTTCCTTTAAATCTTCCTTGCCGTAATTGAGCGTGAGCTCTGCGCCGTGCGCCTTGGCGAATTCGAGCTTCTCGTCCGACGAGGCGCAGGCGATCACCTTCAGGCCCATCAGCTTGCCGAGCTCGCACGCGGCAAGTCCGGTGCCGCCGGCGGCGCCGAGCACCGCGAGCGTCTCGCCCGGCTTCGGGCTCGCGCGATCTTCCAGCGCGTGCAGCGCGGTGCCGTAGATGATGATGATGCCAGCCGCGCGGTCATAATCGAGATTGTCGGGGATCTTCACGATCGATGCCGCGGGCAACGCGATCTTTTCGCGTGCGCCATTGTGGCCGCAGGAGGCGACGACGCGATCGCCGACCTTCAGATCGGTCACGCCGGGGCCGATACTCTCGATCACGCCAGCCACCTCGGCGGCCGGCGAGAACGGGAACGGCGGCTTGATCTGGTACTTGCCCTGGATCATCAGGATGTCGAAAAAATTCAGCGCCGCAGCCTTGATCGCGATCACGGCTTCGCCGGGACCGGCCACCGGATCCGGCACGTCGGCCAGAACGAGATCGTCGGGCTGGCAATATTGCGAGCAGAGGATGGCTTTCATGGCGGCACCTTCTTGAGAGCACTTGGCGTTTCGAGGCAGAATTATAGTTGGGCTGGTTCTGCCGGATTTAGGGACGGGCGACAATCCGGTTTCTTTGTCTATTAGACCGCACCGGCCTATCCTCTCGCATTGCGAGCGAAGCGAAGCAATCCAGGCTGCGGCGAGCGCAGCGAAGCAATCCAGAATCCGTGCCGCGGAAATAGTTGGATTGCTTCGCTTCGCTCGCAATGACAGTTGCTTCGCTTCGCTCGCAATGACGGAAGAAGAAAAAGGAGGATTCAAACCATGTTTGAAACAGGCCTGCTCAAGGACAAGCGCATCCTCGTCACTGGTGGCGGTTCGGGCCTTGGCGCCGCGATAGGACGCCGCTTCCTCGCGCTCGGCGCCGAGCTCGTGATCTGCGGCCGCAAGGTCGATCGGCTCGAGGCGGCGGCGAGCGAGATGCGCGAAGAGACCGGCGGGAAGGTCACGACGATCGCCTGCGATATCCGCGACGGCACCGCCGTCGAGAGCATGATGGAGGCCATCTGGCGCGAGGCGCCGCTCGATATCCTCGTCAACAACGCGGCTGCGACTTTCATTGCGCAGAGCGAGCATCTCTCATTCCGCGCCGCGGATGCGATCCTCGCCCCGACGCTGCATGGTGCGATGTATTGCACGCTTGCCGTCGGCAAGCGCTGGATCGACGCCAAGCATGGCGGCGTCGTGCTCTCTATCCTCTCGACCTCGACCATCACCGGCCGCGCCTTCACCGTCCCGTCGGCGATGGCAAAGTCGGCCGTGCTGGCGATGACCAAAAGTCTCGCCGTAGAATGGGGCCCGAAGGGCATCCGCACAGTCGCGATCGCGCCGGGACCATTCCCGACCGCCGGCGCCTCGGGCCAGCTCCGCCCCGAGGGTCGCGACGAAGGATGGGCCGCGCGCAACCCGATGGGACGCGCCGGCGAGCACGGCGAGCTTGCCGACCTCGCCAGCTTCCTGGTCTCCGACCGTGCCGGCTACATCAACGGCGAGATGGTGGTGATCGACGGTGGCGCGCATTTGCGCAGCTCCGGCGCCGAGGATTTGTTGCGCTGGACCGACGCGCAATGGGCGGAGCAGCGCGCCGCGCGATCCAGGGCCTAGTCGCCGCGAGCTTCGCTAACTGCCTTCCCAAATTGGACTTTCCCGGCTATCCCTGCCCCGGGGACAATGCGCGACCGGGCCATCTTCCAGTCACAATATTGAGGGAACCACTCCAGCATGTGGCGGGTGCTGATTTTAGCTTTGATGACGGGCGTGGCGGCCTGTGGGATCATCGATTCCGCGCGGGCGCAGACGGCGCAACCTGCGCCCAAGGCTGCACCGAAAGAGCCCGCGCCGAAACCGGCCGCGCCGGTGGCCAATACCACCGGAAAGACGGTTGCCAAACCCGAGAGCAAGCCGGCGGCCCCGCACGCGGCGCTTGCGGGCGGCGCCGAGCCAACCCTGATCGGTCAGTTCGGCACCTGGGGCGCATATTCGGCTGCGCCCAACGGCAAAAAGGTCTGCTTCGCGCTGGCCAAGCCGTCGTCGTCGAAGACCAACCCGCCGAACCGGCCGCGCGATCCTGCCTATGCCTTCGTCTCCACCCGCCCGGCGGAGAAGGTCAACAACGAAGTTTCGGTCATGATCGGCTACGCGCTGAAGCCGGGCTCTGAATCCTCGGTCGAGGTCGGCGGCGCCGCGTTCGCCATGTACTCGCAGGGCGACGGGCTCTGGATCAAGAACGCGGCCGAGGAAGAGCGGATGGTCGAGGCCATGCGCAAATCCGCCGATCTCGTGGTCAAGGGCATCTCGTCCAAGGGGACCGAGACGACCGACACCTTCTCGCTGAAGGGCCTCGCCCAGGCGCTTGACCGGATCTCCCAGGATTGCAGGCGTTAAGCCTGCGGTCGATAAGGTCGCAATCGGCGGTTCCGGTTGCTATATAGGGCGCGTTCCAGGTTTTCTCCCGTCATTCCGGGCCGATGCGCAACATCGAACCCGGAATCTCGCGGTTCCGGGTCCGGTCCTTCGGACCATCCCGGAACGACGAACACAAATTCCAGGTCTATTCAATGCAACCGATGACCGAGCCGCACAACGCAACGCTGGTGGAGAAGACTCCGCTCGAAACCTATGTGCCGCCGGCGAGGCCCTCGCTGATCGGCCTGTCGCGCACCGAGCTTGCCGATCGTCTCGGCGAGATCGGCGTTGCACCGGCGCAGCGCAAGATGCGTGTGCAGCAGCTGTGGCACTGGATGTATTTCCGTGGCGCCCAGAATTTCGAAGAGATGACGTCGGTCTCGAAGGGCATTCGCGCCGAGCTCGCGCAACATTTCACCGTCGACCGGCCCGAAGTCGTGGCCGAGCAGATATCCAACGACGGCACCCGCAAATGGCTGCTGCGTTTGCCGAGCGGCGACAATGTCGAAAAGGCGCATGAAGTCGAGTGCGTCTACATCCCCGAAACCGATCGTGGCACGCTGTGTGTCTCCTCGCAGGTCGGCTGCACCTTGAACTGCTCCTTCTGTCATACCGGCACGCAGCGCCTGGTGCGCAACCTCACTGCCGGCGAGATCGTGGGACAGGTGATGGTCGCGCGGGATCGTCTGAACGACTGGGCCGATCGCGAAGACGGTACGCGTCGTGTCACCAACATCGTGATGATGGGCATGGGCGAGCCGCTCTACAATTTCGACGCGGTGCGCGATGCGCTGCTGATCGTCGGCGACAACGAAGGCATCGGCATCTCCCGCCGCCGCATCACGCTGTCGACCTCGGGTGTGGTGCCGAACATCGTGCGCGCGGGCGAGGAGATTGGCGTGATGCTCGCGATCTCGCTGCATGCGGTGCGCGACGAGCTGCGTAACGAGCTCGTGCCGCTCAACCGCAAATATCCGATCAAGGAATTGCTGCAGGCCTGCCGCGATTATCCCGGCGCCTCGAACGCGCGCCGCATCACCTTCGAATATGTGATGCTCAAGGGCGTCAACGATTCGCTCGACGATGCCAAGCTGCTGGTAAAGATGCTCAAGGGCATTCACGCCAAAATCAATCTGATCCCGTTCAATCCCTGGCCCGGCACGGCCTATGAATGCTCGGACTGGGACCAGATCGAAAAATTCTCCGAATACGTTTTCAACGCCGGCTATTCCTCGCCGGTGCGGACCCCGCGCGGCCGCGACATTCTGGCCGCCTGCGGCCAGCTCAAGTCGGAGACGGAAAAGCTTTCCGCCAGGGAACGCCAGACGCTGCGAGCCATGGCGATGACGGATTAGCTTGGTAGGTGCACTGTGTTGCTTCCCCGTCATTGCGAGGAGCGCAGCGACGAAGCAATCCAGACTGCCTCCTCGGACGCAGCAATCCAGAATCCGTGCCGCGGAAATAGTTGGATTGCTTCGCTTCGCTCGCAATGACAGTTGCTTCGCTTCGCTCGCAATGACGGTAACGTTGGCTTCCTCTGCATGTCCCTGATCGGCCGCCTCATCGTCATCTTCATCGGCTTTCTCGCGGCCTGCTTCGTCGGCGGCATGATCGTCGTCGTCGCGCTGTTGTTTCCGGAATTCGCCGACCTCGGCGCCGGTCCCGTCGATCAGGGCACGATCGATATCGTGCTCGGGTTCGGCTTCATCTTCGTCTCCGGCTTTGCGCTGGTGCCGGCGGCGGTGATCGTCGCGATCACCGAGGCGCTCTACATCCGCAGCGCGCTTGCCTATGCCGTGGGCGGCGGCGTCGTGGGACTCGCCTGCTATCTCGGCCTGGTCCCGTTTCATTCCGACACGCTGCAATTCGAAGGCATCGTGCGCCGCCATCTCGAGATCATGACCGGCGCCGGCATCGTCGCCGGTGTCGTCTACTGGCTGGTCGCCGGCCGCAACGCCGGCGCCTGGCGCAATCCGCCGCTGCCGCGCCAGCCGCCTCCGCCGCTGCCGTCGAATTCAAGACCGGACGTGCGGTGAGTTTCTGACTTGCCCCGGGGTTTTCATCCCCTTCCCACTCGGCTAAACCGCGCGCCATGAACCGGACTGGACTCTTCATCGCCCTGGCGCTGTGGCTCGTGATCGGCGTCGTTTTCGGCCTCTATCCCGAGCTTGATCTCAAGCTCGCCGCGCTGTTCTTCGATCCTGATACCAAGTCGTTTCCGCTCAAGCTGAACGATTGGGCCGGCTTCGCGCGCGATGCCGCGATGTGGGTCGCCTGGGCGTTCGTGCTGCCTGCGCTGGTCGCGCTCGTGGTCAAGATGGTCCGGCCAGACCGGCCACTGATGGTATCCGGGCGCGCGATCGTCTTCCTTCTGGTGACGATCATCCTCTCAGCCGGCATCCTTACCAATCTCGCCTTCAAGTCCTATTGGGGCCGGCCGCGCCCGGTGGTGGTGACGCAATTTGCCGGCGACCAGCAATTCGTGCCGTGGTGGGATCCGCGCGGCGGCTGCGCGCGCAACTGCTCGTTCTTCTCGGGCGAGGGCGCGACCGCGTTCTGGACGCTGGCGCCGGCCGCATTGGCACCGCCGCCGTGGCGGCCGCTCGCTTATGCCGGAGCCGTGGTGTTCGGCCTCGTGACCAGCGGGCTGCGGATGGCCTTTGGCGGCCACTTCTTCACCGACGTGTCGATCGCCGGCCTCGTCACCTTCGTCGTGATCTGGTTTGCCTACGCGCTGATCTACCGCTGGCCGCGGACCCGGTTTTCGGACGAGGCGGTCGATGCCGCCCTGACCCGGCTGAACATGCCCGCCTACCGGCTGCGCCAGCGCCTGTTCGGCAGCAAGTCGAGTGCCGAGCCGTCAGTTTGAGCCATTAAAGGGGTGCCGAGCCCCGCGAAATTTGATATTCGCGCGGTCAACCCCGTGAAACGACACCCGCACTTCGAGACCGATTGGAAGCCCCATGACCACGATCCTGAA
This sequence comes from Bradyrhizobium sp. 62, assembly GCF_023073035.1. Taxonomy (NCBI): domain Bacteria; kingdom Pseudomonadati; phylum Pseudomonadota; class Alphaproteobacteria; order Hyphomicrobiales; family Nitrobacteraceae; genus Bradyrhizobium; species Bradyrhizobium sp. 62. Next base: position 58,133 of record NZ_JADPIT010000014.1, on the reverse strand, counting down.
AAGCCTGCCCAAGGGCGAGAAAGTCGGCATCGCGTTTTCGGGCGGCCTCGACACGTCGGCGGCGCTGCTCTGGATGAAGCAGAAGGGCGCGCGCTGCTACGCCTATACCGCCAATCTTGGCCAGCCGGATGAGGCCGACTACAACGAGATCCCGCGCAAGGCGATGGAGTTCGGCGCGGAGAAAGCGCTGCTGGTCGATTGCCGCACGCAGCTCGTCCATGAAGGCATCGCCGCGATCCAGTCCGGCGCCTTCCATATCTCCACTGGCGGCATCACCTATTTCAACACCACGCCATTGGGACGCGCGGTCACCGGCACGATGCTGGTCGCCGCGATGAAGGAGGACGGCGTCAACATCTGGGGCGACGGCTCGACCTTCAAGGGCAACGACATCGAGCGCTTCTATCGCTACGGCCTGCTGACCAATCCGGGCCTGCGCATTTACAAGCCCTGGCTCGACCAGCAGTTCATCGACGAGCTCGGCGGCCGCGCCGAGATGTCGGCGTTCATGACGGCCCAGGGCTTTGCCTACAAGATGAGTGCCGAGAAGGCGTATTCGACCGACAGCAATCTGCTCGGCGCCACGCACGAGGCCAAGGATCTCGAGAGCCTCGACAGCGGCATCAAGATCGTCAACCCGATCATGGGCGTGCCGTTCTGGCGTGACGACTGCAACGTCAAGGCCGAGAAGGTCGTGGTGCGTTTCGAGGAAGGCCAGCCGGTCGCGCTGAACGGCCAGACCTTCTCTGATCCCGTCGCGCTGTTCCTCGAAGCCAATGCGATCGGCGGCCGCCACGGCCTCGGCATGAGCGACCAGATCGAGAACCGCATCATCGAGGCCAAGAGCCGCGGCATCTATGAAGCGCCCGGCATGGCGCTGCTGCACATCGCCTATGAGCGCCTCGTCACCGGCATCCACAACGAGGACACCATCGAACAATACCGCATCAGCGGCATGCGCCTCGGACGCCTGCTCTACCAGGGCCGCTGGTTCGATTCGCAGGCCCTGATGTTGCGCGAGACCGCGCAGCGCTGGGTCGCCCGCGCCGTCACAGGCGAGGTCTCGCTCGAGCTGCGACGCGGCAACGACTACTCGATCCTCAACACGGAAAGCCCGAACCTCACCTATGCGCCGGAGCGGCTCAGCATGGAGAAGGTCGAGGACGCAGCGTTCACGCCGGCCGATCGCATCGGTCAGCTCACCATGCGCAACCTCGACATCAACGACACCCGCGCCAAGCTGAAGCTCTACAGCGACACGGGCCTGTTGTCGGGCAGTGAAGGCTCGCAGATCTTCCGGCTGGAGAGCGACAAGGGCTGACGCGCCCGGGGATTGCTGCCTCGTTCGTCATTGCGAGCGAGGCGAAGCAGTCCAGAGTCTTCCCGCAGCGACAGTCTGGATTGCCTCGTCGCTTCGCTCCTCGCAATGACAGAAACAAAAATGGCCGGGATTGCTCCCGGCCATTTTTATTTTGTGCTTCGCCTCAGCGCGGCGGCGCGGTGCCGGGCGGGGGCGGCGGCAGCGAGGCCTGGCCACCGTTGAGCAGCGGCGTGATGTTGCGGACGGTGACGCGGCGGTTGATCGCGCTCGGCCCTTGCGTCTGCTCCTTCAGATACTGCTCGCCGTAGCCCTGCGACGTCAGGTTCTCAGACGGCACACCGAATTGCTGGGTCAGCAATTCGGCCGCGGACTGCGCACGACGATCCGACAATGACAAATTGTCGACGTCGTTGCCAACTGCGTCGGTGTGACCTTCGATCAGGAACACCACGCGCGGATTGGCCTGGATCGCACGGTTGAGACCGTCGGCGATCGACTGCAGCTTCGCCGCCTGGTCCGGTGGGATGGTCCACGATCCCGTCTCGAAGTTGATCGTGTTAAGGTCGATGCTCGGCATTTGCATGCGAACATTGGGGCTGTAGCGGATCTCGTCGAGCGTGTAGCGACGATCCACCCGTTGCACCGGCGGCGCCACCATCGTCTCGTAGATCACGTCCGGCGACGCTTCCTGGGCGTCGACGATATAACGATCGTAGGGCATGTTGACGACCGGAGGCGGCGCGTCGACATAGAAGCCGCCGACCGACCGCGGATCGCGGTAGCTGTTGTCGATGATGACGAGCTCGCGCCCGGCAGGGTCCCTGCGGATTCGACGCAGCAGCCGCCCATCCTGACCGACAACCGTAATGATCTGGCTGCCGTCGGGACGGATGACCACGGTGCGGGTATCGGCACCGACAGTCTCGGTGCGGATGTCGCGGGCGCCATAGCGGAAGCGATAGAGATCGTTGCCGCGGACGTATGTCTGCCCGCCCGGATCGCGGATGATGATGCGGTCCGGCTCGGTGTAGACGGTGCGACCGCCTTCGATGCTTTCGCGGCGCTGGTTGCGGTAGTCGGCGATGGTGGCGCCGATCACGGCACCGGCGACGACACCTGCACCGATCGCGATCGGCGTCAGGTCACGCTGCGGCGGACGCGGCGGTGGCGGCAGGGGCGTGGTCGTGGTCGGGGCGGCGCGGAAGGCCGGCGCAACGGTGGGCGTCGCGTATTGTGCCCTGTTGGGCGGCGGGGTCGCAGCTGCCGAGCCCGGGACGGTGCTCGGTGCCGCGGCGCCAGCGGGGGGAGCCGGCGGCCGCGGCGGGGCGCCTGCCTGCGGCTGGGTCGGCGGAGCTCCGGCAGCGGGCGCGCCGGCAGGAGGCGTTCCTCCCTGCTGGCCTGGCGTTGGCGTCGCGGCTGGAGCCGGGGTCGCGCCAGGAGCGGGCGTGGGTCCCGCACCGGGACGTCCGGGCAGGGGCGTCGGAGCGCCACCGGGGGTCGGGGTAGTCGTCGGCGCGGGCGTGGCGCCCGGAGCGGGTGTCGCTGATCCAGCAGCCGGAGGCGCGCCGGGACGTCCGCCGGGGGGCGGCGCACCGGGGCGGCCAGTCGGCGGCGTGCTGCCCGGAGCTGGCGTTGCGGTCGGTGCAGGCGTTGCTGTCGGAGCAGGCGTGGCGGTCGGGGCAGCAGGCGTTGCCGGGCGCGCCGCGGGAGCTGCAGATGCCGGAGGCGTTGCTGTCGGCGTAGGCGCAGGCCGTCCCGAAGGACCGGCCGCAGGAGGCGGCGGAGGTGTCGGTGCGTGCTGCTGCGGAGCGGGAGCGGGCGGTGGTGTGGGAGCCGGACGAGCCGCGGGCGGCGTCGGAGGCGGAGGTGTGGGTGCGTGCTGCTGCGGAGCCGCGGCGGGCGGCGGTGCCGGGGGCGTGGGAGCCGGGCGTGCCGCGGGCGGTGCAGGAGGCGGCGCATGCTGTTGCGGAGCCGCAGCCGGGGGCGGCGAAGGCGGTTTCGGGGCCGCAGGCGGCGGTGGGGGCGGTGGCGGTGCCGGACGGGCCGCAGGTGGCGGCGGAGGTGGCGGCGGAGCTGCTGGGCGCGGCGGTGCGGCAGCCGGCGGAGGTGCCGCGGGCGGATGGGGCGGTGCAGCTGCGGGCGGCGGTGCGGCCGGGCGGGCGGGCGCCGCAGGCGGCGCGGCCGCCGGCGGTCCCTTCGGCGGCTGCTTCGGTTTTCCGTCAGGGCCGGTCTCTTGTGGCTGCGCCTGCGCGACGACGAGCGGCGGCGCGCCTTGTGCATGCGATGCGGAGCTTGCGAATTGCATCGCGGTCAGAGCCGTGGTGGCAAGCAGCACGAAACGAAGGTTGGTCATGTGGTGAACTTCCCCGGAAGGTTCTTTGACGAAGTGTTGGGATGAACAGCTACGCGTTAGGCCGGATTGTGGCGGACGAAGCGGACGCGGCCCGATTTATTTCTGCACGCAAATCACCTCACTATGGTGACGTTCATTGCGCATTCAGACGCAGGTTGCAATTGCCTCGGATGTGATGCGTCGCCTCATGCGCGATCCCGCGGCGGACTTGCATCCGTCGCGGGATTCGGCGTGAGCGGTCCGTTCGGTCCGCGTGATGGAATCTCTTCAGGCATGCGGCCCGGCAATTCGTCGGGCGGCGCTGGCGAGCCGGGCTCGCGCACCGGCGGCGCGATTTCAGGCTGCGGATTGCCCGGCGGAATCCCCGGCGGCGGCTCGGTGGGTGTGCCCGGCGTCGACGGCGGAATCTCGGGCGGCTCAATCGGCATTACATCGAGACCTTGCGGTTGTCGCCGAGATCGGGCCGCGTGTTGGTCACTGCCGCGGCCGCCATCTTCACATAGGAGATCACGGTGCCGGGCGAGTCCCAGAACTCGGCATCGTCGGGCGTGACCTTGAGCACGCGGATGTTGGGATCTTCCGCAGAGTCCCACCACGCCTTGGCCGGCGTCGAGAACAGCTCCTTGATCTTCGCACGGTCGTTGGAGACGACGGCAGTGCCGGTCAGCGACACGTATTTCTGGCTGCTCGCATCCGCGAACGACAGGTTGATGGACGGATTGCGCGCGATCTCCTCGTCCTTGTGACGCCGCGCGTCGGTGAGGAAATATATCGTGTCCGCGTTGCGATCGAGATAGGCGCTCATCGGCCGCGCGCGGAGCTTGTCGCCATCGCGCGTCACCAGCATCGCGAATCCGATCGTCTTCATCAGATCCCATACGCGATCGACGTCGCGGGCATTGTCGTTGGCCATGTCGTGCTCCTTCTTGCAAGGGACGACAACGGCGCGCGCGGAACGAGGTTCCGGCCGGAACATGGAACTTATCTATTCCGGCGCGTGGCAAACCGCCTCGATGTTGTGTCCATCAGGGTCGAGCACGAAAGCGCCGTAATAGGTCGGATGGTAATGCGCCCGAATGCCGGGCGGCCCGTTGTCGCGCCCGCCCGCCGCGATCGCCGCCTTGTAGAACGCATCCACCGTGGCGCGGTCCTTTGCCAGGATCGCGACATGCACCGGCTTGTTCAGCGCGCCCTCGCCGCCGATCCAGAAATCCGGCTTGCCATCGGCGCCGAAGCCGGCGGCCGGATCATGTCCGGTCTGCTCCTGCGTGACCTCCATGATCAGGCTGTAGCCGAGTGGGGCCAATGCCTTGGCGTAGAACGCCTTGGCGCCCTCATAGTCGGAGACCGGGAAGCCCATATGGTCGATCATCGTAACCTCCGTCGTTCGTCGTCAACGCGACAGGAACGTATTGCTCCGCGTCTTGCGCGCAACCACAAAACCGCGCGCGACCATGTCAGCGATACAATCTTCCCGCCATTCCTTGTGTGACAAATGCTCGATCACCACCGCGCGCGGCCATAGCGATTGCGGCGCGTCGCGGAAGAAGCCGATCAGCACGCGATCCTCGAACCCTTCGACGTCGATCTTCAACGCGTCCACCTTGGTGACGCCGGCTTCGTCGAGAATGCGCGTCAACCGCAGCGAGGGCACTTTGATCGCCTCCGCACTGGCCGTGCCGGTGACGACATGCGTAGCGCCGAGATTGCCGCCCCCGCTCTCGATCATCAGCTCGCCGTCGCTGTCGCCGGCGGCCGCCTGCACCAGGCGCACTTGCGTCGCTTGCGACGCGGCCTGGTTGAACGAGAGCCGTCCAAAGGTCATCGGATGCGGCTCGACGGCGACCACTTTCCCCGATGGCCCGACCTGTCGCGCCATCACTAGTGCAAAGGTGCCGACATTGGCGCCAACGTCGACGAATACGCCGCCCGCGGGGGTGTGCTGGCGCAGGAAGTCGAGCTCGTCGAGATTGTAATCGGGATTGAACAGCGCACCGCGCTCGGTCGCGCTGCCCTGGTGATAGAAGCGGAACGATGCGCCCTGGTACTGCACGTCGATGGGGCCACCGCCCAGCAGGTTCACCAATCGCGACAGCCAGGGCCGGAACGCGCCGCGCTTCAGCCGCGATTGTGTCGCGAGGCGAATGATCGCGGCCTGCGCCGCGTTCGGCGCAAACGCGCCGAACGGCGCGGACGAAGGGGCATTGTCGGTCGCCAAGTCAAAGTCCTCGTTGCAAGCGGCGCATGCATAGCCGGTTTTGCCGAGGACTCCAACGCTCGATCCGGACAACAATCGCCGGGACAACGAAGAAAAGAGACCGAACCTCACGCCGCCTTTTTCGGCGGCTTGCGCTGCCTCAGGAAGCGGCCGAGCAGCTTGCGCTTGCCCTTGCGCGGGATCAGCTCGATGTCGCTGACGAGCTTTGCGCCGCCCTTGCGGCGCTCCAGCACGATCTTGCGGCTGTGGAAGGCTTCCAGCTCGACGCGATGCGCGACGCTGACGATGGTGGCCTTCGGCAGCTCGTCGGTGATCATCTTCATCATCTTGTCCTGGCTCTTCTCGTCGAGCGCCGAGGTCGCCTCGTCGAGCACGACGATGTCAGGGCTGTGCAGCAACAGTCGCGCGAAGGCCAGGCGCTGCTTCTCGCCGCCGGACAGCGTCTGGTCCCACGGTGCTTCTTCCTCGATCTTCTCCTTGAGATGGTCGAGACCGACCTTGTGCAGGGCCTCGCCGATCTCCTCCACGGTCCAGTCGTCTTCCGCGCCGGGATAGGCGACCGCGCGGCGCAACGAGCCTGACGGCACGTAGGGTCGCTGCGGCAGCATGAACAGCCGCCGGTCGGGATGGAAATTGACGCTGCCGCCGCCCCACGGCCAGAGCCCGGCGATGGCGCGCACCAGCGTGCTCTTGCCGGTGCCGGATTCGCCGGCCACCAGCAGCCGCTCGCCAGCCTCGACCACCACCTCGGTCTCGCCGACCACGGCGGTGCCGTCGTCGAGCGTGACGGAGAGATCGTTCAGCTCCAGCATGGCGTCGTTGCTGGTCTCGCCGCGCTTGATGCGGCCGATTCCGTCGCCCTGCTCGGCGCGCTCGAGACCGTCGAGCGACATCATCAGTGATGCGATGCGGCGAGCGCAGGCATTCCAGTCGGCGAGCCGCGGATAATTGTCGACCAGCCAACCGAACGCGCTCTGCACGATGGTGAAGGCGGAAGCCGCCTGCATCACCTGACCCAGCGTCATGCTGCCGTCGAGGAATTTTGGCGCGCAGAGCAGAAGAGGGACCACGGGAGCAACGAGGCTCGATCCCTGCGACACCAGCGTGGTGCGCATGTGCTGACCCGCCAGCCGCGCCCATTGCCGCAGCACGTTGGTGAAATTGCGGTCGATGCCGTCGCGCTCTTCCTCCTCGCCACCGAGCAGCGCGATGCTCTCGCCGTTCTCGCGCACGCGCGTCAGCGTGTAGCGAAAATCGGCCTCGGCCTGGTTCTTGTCCTCGGAGACCTGCACGAATTGGCGGCCGATCACCAGGATCGAGCCCGAGGCGATTCCCGCATAAAGCATCGCGGCGATCACCAGGAAGCCGGGAATGGTCACCGACGATCCCGCAAGCGTGACGGTGAGCGCACCGCCGATGGTCCAGAGCACGACGATGAAGGTCACGGCCGACAGCAGCGCGGACGTCACGCCGGCGAGAAAATCCACCGGCGAATCGGTCGCGACGCGCAGATCCTCCGCGATCCGGTATTCCGGATTCTTGTGGTCGCCGCTGACGAGATTGAGCTGGTAATAGCGGCCATTGCCGAGCCAGCGCGTCAGCACGCTTGCCGTCAGCCAGGCTCGCCAGCGCCGCTGGATGCCCATGCGCGCGAACACTTGCGCCACGCCGAGCAAGATGCTGCCGATCGCGAGCGGGAAGAACACCGCGGTGAGATGGAAGACGGTGGACGCCTCGCGCTTCTCGATCGCGTCGAAGATCGCCCGATTCCAGACGTTGATGCCGTATTGGAAACCGACAGTCAGGACGATCAGCACGCCGAGGCCGATGGAGTAGAGCCATGCCAGCCGGTCGCCGTTGCGGCCCCAGAAGCCGCGCCCGCTGATCCAGAAGCGGGTGAGGAGATAGTCCTTGCGGGCCTGCTCGGCCTCTTCGGGCGACAGCGCCGGGTCGGGCTCGACCAGCTCGGGCGGCGGCGGAGCCACTTCCTCGCCGGTCTCGCCGACGATTTCGACAATGGGCGGCTTCTTGCCCGATTCGCGCTTTTCGGCCGGCTTTTGCATGGCCGGATAACGCCAGCTAAATCAAAAGGTTCCCGCGAGTTCCAGGTGTCGGTTCATTCGGCGGCGCCGTTGCGGACCCGGCGGCGACGTGTGAGCCGGTGCAGCACGCGCGATAGCTGATCGATCGCGTAGGGCTTTTGCACGAGTTCGAAATCGACCTCGCCATCCTGGGACAGCGCCTCGCTGTAGCCGGTGGTCAGCACCACCGGCACGCCGATGCCGCGGTCGCGGACCGCCTGCGCGAGATCGAGCCCGGTCATGCCGGGCATCACGATGTCCGAGAAGACGACATCGAAGCGATCGGAATCCATGACCAGCTCGGCGAGTGCGTCGGTTGCATTGTCGACCAGCGTGATGCTGTAGCCGAGCTCGGTGAGGCCGTCGGCCGCGAAATTGGCGAGCTCGATATTGTCCTCGACCAGCAGCACCGATATGCCGCTGCCGGCCACGGCCGGAGCCGTGTTCGGTGCCTGCCGCTGCGGCAGCAAATGCGGCGCCACGCGCGGCAGGTAGAGCGCGAAGGTGCTGCCGTGGCCTACCTCGCTGGTGACTGTCACCTCGCCGCCGGACTG
>NZ_JADPIT010000014.1:47161-49567 GCF_023073035.1 Bradyrhizobium sp. 62 | reverse complement strand
GCCGAACACCTGCGACAGGCCGAGACCGGTGCCGTGGCCGACCTGCTTGGTGGTGAAGAACGGCTCGAAGATGCGCTCGAGCCGCGCAGCCGGAATGCCGATGCCGGTGTCACTGACGGCAATACCGACGAAGCCATGTTTGCCAGGAAGCTCATGGTGACCTGAAAGATCAGGGTTGCCCGAGACGGGAGCCCGCGTGTCCGCAACGGTCGCCGCGGCCTCGACCTCGAAAACGATCCTGCCCTTGCCGTGCATCGCATCGCGCGCATTGGTCGCCATGTTGATCAACGCCGTCTCGAACTGGCTTGCATCGGCATTGACGAGACAGGGCTCGGCCGGCAGCCGCATCGCGATTTCGATCGCGGGCCCGAGCAGCGTCGCGAGCATGTCGTGCAGTGACTGCAGCCGCGCGCCGACGTCGAACACTTCCGGCTTCAAGGTCTGGCGCCGCGCGAAGGCGAGCAGCTGCGAGGTTAGCTTGGCCGCGCGCCCGACCGCGTCCGCGATGGCGGTGATGTAGCGCTGGCGCCGCTCCTCGCTCAGTTGCGGCCGGTTCAGCAGATCGACCGAGGCGCGAATCACGGTCAGGAGGTTGTTGAAGTCGTGCGCGACGCCGCCGGTGAGCTGGCCGAGCGCCTCCAGGCGCTGGCTGTGCTTGAGCGCCTCCTCGGCTTCGCGCCGCGCGGCGGCCTCGGCCTGGAGATGCTGGGTGCGCCGGAACGCGAACGCCAGCAGCAGAAACAGCAGCGCGGTGGCGGGAATGCCGAACACCAGATGCTGGCCCATGGTGGCGAACCAGCGTGCGCGGATTGCCGAGGTCTCCAATCCCGCGCTGACATAGATCGGATATTCGGCGATGCGTCGGTAGCCGATGCGCCGCTCGACCTCGTCCGATGGCCAGGCGATGGTGATGAGGCCATGCTCGGGATGAGCTGCGATGCTCCGGCCGACCGGCCCGTTAGGATCGAGCCTGAGGTCGCGGTCCAGCCGTGGAAGATGCGCCAGCACCACGCCGTCGGTGCGTCCCATGGCGAGGAAGCTGCCGGCATCGGAGCCGATCCTGGCGTAAAAGCTCTCGAAATATTCCGGCAGGACGGAGGCCTGGATCACGCCGATGAAGCTGCCGTCGTCGGAGCCGCGGCGGCGGCTGACCCCGAAGAAGCGCGCGCCCTGATAGGGCTGACGCGGGGTCAGGGGAACGCCGATGTAGCTGCCGATGGTCTGATCGACATGGGCCGCAAAATAGTCACGGTCCGCAAAGCTCTGCGCCGGCGGCGGCGAGGCCAGGCTGTTGACCAGCGACTTTCCGTCCGCATCGAAGATCCAAGCCGATTTCAGCTGCGGCAGCGAATCGGTCAGCTGCTTCAGGCGGCGGTGCAGGGCCGGCTCGCGCGAGCGGATGATGTCGTCGGGCATGCCGCGCACCACCTCGTTGATCTCGGCGAGGCTGCGGTCGATCGTCTCGAAGACCTTGAGCGCGTGCTCATGCGCGACATCGAGGGTGCGCTCGATCTCGCGGTCGGCGATGTCTTTGGTCGAGGTGTAGGAGATCGAGGCGGCGATCGCGAACAGTGCAATGGGCAGCGCCAGGGACGCAGCCATCATCCACTGCAGCAATCTCAGCGAATTGCGTTGTGCGCCCTGCACGGTCGCTCCGGTCCCACACCGGAGAGCTTACTTGAATTTCGCGCCGGGAAGGAAGCGGCTTGTAGCGGGAACCAGAGGTTGCAACCTGCCGGCCTGCTCGTGCAGGGGCGGAGGCAAAATCTGCTCGAATACGCGCCCGCCGTAGAATGCCCCGGCCATTCCGGCCGGGGATGGCAGCATAAGTGACGCCTAGATCTGGCGCTCGACCATCTTGAGCTTGAGCTCTGCGATGGCTTCCGCCGGGTTGAGGCCCTTCGGGCAGGCTTTGGCGCAGTTCATGATGGTGTGGCAGCGATAGAGGCGGAACGGATCCTCGAGATTGTCGAGCCGCTCGCCGGTCGCTTCATCCCGCGAATCCGACACCCAGCGGTTGGCCTGGAGCAGCGCGGCGGGACCGAGATAGCGCTCGCTGTTCCACCAATAGCTCGGGCACGAGGTCGAGCAGCAGGCGCAGAGGATGCACTCGTAGAGCCCGTCGAGCTTCTCGCGGTCCTCGTGGCTCTGCTTCCATTCCTTCTGCGGCGTCGGCGAGGTCGTCTTCAGCCACGGCTCGACCGAAGCGTACTGCGCATAGAAATTGGTGAGGTCGGGGATGAGGTCCTTCACGACAGGCTGGTGCGGCAGCGGATTGATCTTCACCGCGCCGTCCTTCACGTCGTGCATCGAGCGGGTGCAGGCCAGTGTGTTCTGGCCGTCGATGTTCATCGCGCAGGAGCCGCAGACGCCTTCGCGGCAGGAGCGGCGGAAGGTCAGCGACGG
>NZ_JADPIT010000014.1:40327-47151 GCF_023073035.1 Bradyrhizobium sp. 62 | reverse complement strand
TGATCCAGATCAGGCCGTCCAGCACCATCGGCCCGCAATCATGGGTGTCGACGTAATAGGTGTCGACGCTCGGATTCTTGCCGTCGTCCGGGTTCCAGCGATAGACGCGGAATTCGCGAGTTTCAGTCGCGCCCGCGGGCTTCGGCCAGGTCTTGCCGCCTGAAATCTTGGAGTTCTTCGGAAGTGCGAATTCAACCATTTCGATAAAGCTTTCGCTGTTCGTTCAGTACACGCGCGCCGTTTAGTAAACGCGAGCTTTCGGCGGGATGTACTGGACGTCGTTGGTCATGGTGTAGTCGTGAACCGGGCGGTACTCGATCTTGACCTTGCCGGAATCTTCCAGCCAGGCGAGCGTGTGCTTCATCCAGTTCTTGTCGTCGCGCTCGGAGAAGTCCTCGCGGGCATGCGCGCCGCGGCTCTCGGTGCGGTTGGCGGCCGAGTTCATCGTCACCACCGCCTGCGCGATCAGATTGTCGAATTCGAGCGTCTCGATCAGGTCGGAATTCCACACCAGCGAGCGGTCGGACACGGCGATGTCGGTGATGCCGCTATGGACCTTCTCGATCAGATTCTGGCCTTCGCTCAGGATGTCGCCGGTGCGGAACACCGCGCAATTGTTCTGCATCACGTGCTGCATGCCTTCGCGCAGCTTCGCGGTCGGCGTGCCGCCGGAGGCGTAGCGGTAGTGGTCGAGCCGGCCGAGCGCCAGATCCGACGAGTTCGCCGGCAATTCCGGCTGGCTGGCGTTTGGCGTGAGCTTCTCGGCGAGGCGCAGCGCAGCGGCGCGGCCGAACACGACGAGGTCGATCAGCGAGTTGGAGCCGAGGCGGTTGGCGCCGTGCACGGAGACGCAGGCGGCCTCGCCGATCGCCATCAGGCCCGGGATGATGGCGTTGTCGTCGCCGTCCTTCTTGGTCAGGACCTCGCCGTGATAGTTCGTCGGGATACCGCCCATGTTGTAGTGCACGGTCGGCACGATCGGGATCGGCTCGCGCGTCACGTCGACATTGGCGAAGATCTTTGCGGATTCCGAGATGCCCGGCAGGCGTTCGGCCAGCACCGCGGGATCGAGATGGTCGAGATGAAGGAAGATGTGGTCCTTCTTCTTGCCGACGCCGCGCCCCTCCCGGATCTCGATCGTCATCGCGCGCGAGACGACGTCACGCGAAGCCAGATCCTTGGCGGAGGGCGCATAGCGCTCCATGAAGCGCTCGCCCTCGGAGTTGACGAGATAACCGCCTTCGCCGCGCGCGCCTTCGGTGACGAGACAGCCCGAGCCGTAGATGCCGGTCGGGTGGAATTGCACGAACTCCATGTCCTGCATCGGCAGGCCGGCGCGCAGCACCATGCCGCCGCCATCGCCGGTGCAGGTGTGCGCCGAGGTGCAGGACGCATAGGCGCGGCCATAGCCGCCGGTCGCCAGGATAACGGTCTGGGCGCGGAAGCGGTGCAGCGTGCCGTCGTCGAGCTTGAGCGCGATGACGCCGCGGCAGGTGCCCTGGTCGTCCATGATCAGGTCGATGGCGAAGAACTCGATGAAGAACTCGGCCGCGTGGCGCAGCGACTGGCCGTACATCGTGTGCAGCATGGCGTGGCCGGTGCGGTCGGCGGCGGCGCAGGTGCGCTGCGCCTGGCCCTTGCCGTAGTCCATCGTCATGCCGCCGAACGGACGCTGATAGATCTTGCCGTCTTCGGTGCGCGAGAACGGCACGCCCCAGTGCTCGAGCTCGTAGACCGCCTCGGGCGCGTTGCGCACCATGTATTCGATCGCATCCTGGTCGCCCAGCCAATCCGACCCCTTCACGGTGTCGTACATGTGCCAGCGCCAGTCGTCCTTGTGCATGTTGCCGAGCGACGCCGAGATGCCGCCCTGCGCCGCGACGGTGTGCGAGCGGGTCGGAAACACTTTGGTGATGCAGGCGGTCCGAAGACCGGCTTCGCTGCAGCCGACCACGGCGCGCAGGCCGGCGCCGGCGGCGCGGACCACGACGACATCATAGGTGTGGTCTTCAATCGGATAGGCTTTGCCGTTGGTGGCGGGAGCGCCGTTGCCCTTGCCATTGGTCTCTGTGGCCATGGGTTAGACTCCGGAGGAAAGTTTCAGGATCGCGTAGGTCGAGGCGAGCGCCACGGCGAACGAGAAGAAGTTGTTGAGCATGATCGAGATGAGCTTGAGCTTCTCGTTATGGATGTAGTCCTCGATCACGACCTGCATGCCGATCTTCATGTGCCAGGCACTGGCGAAGATGAAGAGCAGCAGGATCACCGCGATCGGCAGCGAGCCGAGGATCTGCGCGGCGCCGGCCTGGTTGCGGCCGAGCAGCATCATCACGATCACGATCACGGGGATCATCAGCAGCGTCATGGCGACGCCGGTGATGCGCTGGCGCCAGAAATCGGACGTGCCCGAATGCGCAGCGCCAAGATTGCGCACGCGGCCGAGCGGGGTGCGCATGGAGGAGCCCTTCGGAGCGCCGTGGGATTCGTCGAAACTCATCGGCCGCCTCCGATCGCGTAGGCGATGATCCAGACGAGGACCGTGAGCACGATGCCGCCGATCAACGCGCCCCAGGTCAACGCTTCGCGCTCATTGGCCTTGAAGCCGTAGCCGAGGTCCCAGACGAAATGCCGGATGCCGCTGAGCATGTGGTGCATCAGCGCCCAGGTGTAGCCGAACACGATCAGCCGGCCGATGATGCTGCCGGTGAAGGCCTGGACGTGGCCATAGGCGGCAGGGCCAGAGGCCGCCGCAATCAGCCACCAGGCCAGCAGCAGCGTTCCGGCGTAGAGGGCAATTCCGGTGGCGCGATGGACGATGGAAAGCGCCATCGTCAGCGTCCAGCGGTAGACTTGCATGTGCGGCGAAAGCGGTCGTTCGATCCGTGCGGTCATGGGCTTCGATTGCTTTATTGCGGCCCAGCATGGGCGCGCGGGGATCGCGAAAGGTCGGCTCTATTTACGGAGTCGATTTCACCTGCGCAATCACCAAATCGCCATAGATCGAACTTGGGTTCAGCTCTAGGCCCTTGATGTAACAAGGCCAATCGGCGGCTTGGTATACCAGGGCCATGGCGCACCGGCTAAAGAACGAACACAAATTCATGTCTTGCCGCAGAGCTGCGGCGTATTGAAATTACTATTGGAACGGCTCTAAGCCGCCGCAGGCCAACCGGGGTTCGAACCAGTCATCCATGAGGTTCGAACCGGCAGGGCTGATCGGCGAGCAATTTTCAATTTCCGTCAAGCGCACCGATTTTTCGCGAGACGGGCGGATATGCGCAGCCTGCATCCCACCCCAGACCGCCGACGCGGCGGTCGACCCGGCAAATCAGATCGCCTAGAGCATTGCGGGCAGCTGTCCGAGCGATGCATCGGAGAAGTTGCGACCCACCGCCGGGGCAGGTCAGGGGTGATTGCAGGACTCGATATCAAGGAGGTCGTCGAGCTCGCGCTGTTGCTGATCGCAACCGGCGCGCTCTCCGGATTTCTGGCCGGCGTGTTCGGCATCGGCGGCGGCGCAATTCTGGTGCCGGTGTTCTACGAGTGCTTCCGCATCGCCGGTGTGCCGCTCGAGGTGCGCATGCCGCTCTGCATCGGCACTTCGCTCGCCGTGATCATCCCGACCTCGATCCGTTCGTTCCGGGCGCACTACAGACGCGGCGCCGTCGATCTTGCGATCCTTCGGGTCTGGTGGCTGCCGATCCTGGTCGGCGTCGTCGCCGGCAGCGTGGTCGCGCGCTACGCACCGGAGCGGCTGTTCAAGATCGTGTTCGTCGCCGTCGCCTGGTCGGCCGCGGTACGGCTGACCTTCGCACGCGAGAGCTGGAAGCTCGGCGATGATCTGCCGAAGGGGCCGCTGATGCGATTCTACGGCTTCTGCGTCGGCATTTTGTCGACGCTGATGGGCATCGGCGGTGGATTGTTTTCGAATCTGCTGATGACGTTCTACGGCCGCCCGATCCATCAGGCCGTGGCGACATCGTCGGCGCTCGCGGTGCTGATCTCGATCCCCGGTGCGCTCGGCTACATCTATGCCGGTTGGCCTGCGGCCGCGCACTATCCCGGCGTTGCAGCCCTGCAAGTCCCATTCGCGCTTGGCTACGTCTCCCTGATCGGCGCCGTGCTGGTGATGCCGATGAGCCTTGTGACAGCACCGCTCGGTGTGAAGGCTGCGCATGCAATGTCGAAGCGGACGCTGGAGGTCGCGTTCGGGTGCTATCTGTTCATCGTCGGCAGCAGGTTTGTGATGAGTTTGTTAGGCGGACAGTGACCGCCCCAAACTCCGTCATTGCGAGCGAAGCGAAGCAATCCAAGGGTCTTTCCGCGGCGGCACTCTGGGTTGCTTCGTCGCAAGAGCTCCTCGCAATGACGACGAGAGTGCTGCGAACCACAGCCCCTATTTCTTCGCGTAAAGATCCTTGTACGTATCGCGCAGCACGTTCTTCTGCACCTTGCCCATGGTGTTGCGCGGCAGCTCGTCGACGACGAAGACGCGCTTGGGCATCTTGAACTTCGCCAGCCGGCCGTCGAGCGCCTTCAGCACCGCGGCCTCGGTCACATCCGCGCCCTTGTTGCAGACCAGCACGGCCGTGACGCCCTCGCCGAAATCGGCGTGGGGCACGCCGATCACGGCGGATTCGATCACGCCGGGCATGGCGTCGATCTCGCTCTCGATTTCCTTCGGGTAGACGTTGAACCCGCCCGAGATGACGAGATCCTTGCCGCGGCCGAGAATGTGGACGTAACCCTTGGCGTCGATCTTGCCGAGGTCGCCGGTGATGAAGAAGCCGTCGCCGCGGAATTCCGCCTTGGTCTTCTCCGGCATGCGCCAATAGCCCTTGAACACGTTCGGGCCCTTGACCTCGATCATGCCGATTTCATCACGGGGCAGTTCCTTGGCCGTCTCGGGGTCGGTGACGCGCACGGAGACGCCGGGGAGCGGAAAGCCGACTGCGCCGGGCACGCGCTCGCCGTCATAGGGATTCGACGTGTTCATGTTGGTCTCGGTCATGCCGTAGCGCTCGAGCACGGCATGCCCCGTGCGCGCCGACCATTCGCGATGGGTTTCGGCGAGCAGCGGCGCCGAGCCCGAGATGAACAGCCGCATGTGCTTTGTGGTTTCGCGCGACAGCGCAGCGTTCTGGAGCAGGCGGGTATAGAACGTCGGCACGCCCATCAGCACCGTAGCGCGCGCCATCAGCTTGATGATCAGATCGGGGTCGAGCTTCGGCAGGAAGATCATCGACGCGCGCGCGAACAGCGTCACGTTGGTCGCCACGAACAGGCCGTGGGTGTGATAGATCGGCAGCGCGTGGATCAGCACGTCCTTGTCGGTGAAGCGCCAGAAGCCGACGAGCGAGAGCGAGTTCGACGCCAGATTGTCGTGGGTCAGCATCGCGCCCTTGGAGCGGCCGGTGGTGCCCGACGTGTAAAGGATCGCGGCGAGATCGTCGTTTGCGCGCGACACCGTGGTGAATTCGCTGCTCGCCTTGTCGGCGGCGTCCGTCAGCGAGCCCTTGCCGTCAGGCCCGAGCGTTTCGATTTTCGCCTTCACCTTGGCGGCGATCGGGGCAAGCCCGTCCGCCTTGGAGGGATCGCAGACCACCAGCGAGGGTTCGGCATCGCCGATGAAATAGTCGAGCTCGTTCAGCGTATAGGCGGTGTTGAGCGGCAGGTAGACTGCGCCGGCCCGCACGGTGGCCAGATACAGCACGATGTTGGCCACGGATTTCTCGACCTGAACCGCAACGCGGTCGCCGGGCTTCACGCCGCGCGCGACCAGCACATTGGCCATTTGCCCGGCCCGGGCGATCAGATCGCCATAGCTGATGCGCCCTCCGTCATGCGTCTCGATGGCGAGGCGCTTCGGATCATCCAGGCCGTCGAACAGGCGGGAAAACAAATTGGCGTTGGCAGCTTGGTTCATGCAAGATTTCCTCGACCGCAAGGCTTGACCACGAGGCTCGTCAGACAAGGCCGGTCAAAACCGAGGGCTGGATTAGCAAAAACCGCCCCGATGAAGCAACGGAGACAGTTTGCATGACCAAAAACGGGAAACGCGTGGCCTGGGTGACAGGCGGGGGCAGCGGGATCGGAGAGGCCGGCGCCGAGGCGCTGGCGGCCGACGGCTGGACGGTGGTGGTCTCGGGCCGGCGCAAGGACGCCCTGGATACCGTGGTCGCGAAAATCACTGGGGCGGGCGGAGCCGCCGAGGCCATCGCGCTGGACGTGTCGGTTGCCGCCGAAGCCCAGAAGGCGGCCGATCAAATCGTCGCGAGGCACGGCCGGATCGACCTGCTGGTGAACAATGCCGGCATCAATGTCCCCAAGCGCAGCTGGAACGACATGGAGCTGGAGGGCTGGGACCAGCTGGTCCAGGTCAATCTCAACGGCGTGCTCTATTGCATGCGCGCGGTGCTGCCGACGATGCGCAAGCAGCAGGACGGCTCCATCATCAACGTCTCGTCCTGGGCCGGCCGCCACGTCTCGAAAATGCCGGGCCCGGCCTACACCACGACCAAGCATGCGGTGCTGGCGCTGACCCATTCCTTCAACATGGACGAATGCGTCAACGGCCTGCGCGCCTGCTGCCTGATGCCGGGCGAGGTGGCGACCCCGATCCTGAAGCTGCGCCCGGTGGTGCCAAGCGAGGAGGAGCAGGCCAGGATGCTGCAATCCGAAGATCTCGGCCGCACCATCGCGTTCATCGCGAGCATGCCGGCGCGAGTGTGCATCAACGAACTGCTGATCAGCCCGACGCATAACCGCGGGTTCATTCAGACGCCGCACAACAGGGATTGAGCGGCAGGTAGATCGTCGAGGCT
>NZ_JADPIT010000014.1:37839-40317 GCF_023073035.1 Bradyrhizobium sp. 62 | reverse complement strand
CTTCGTCGCTTCGCTCCTCGCAATGACGCCCCCTCACGAACACACCCGCACTTAGTTTCACCCATCACAAAGAAGTTTTGTTCGAAACCGCTTCGCAAAACCTCCCGTAATTCGAGCCAACGACGTCGCTGCTGCTTCACGCTCACAGGTCGCAGCCACCGTTGTTGCCCAACTCGAATGCCGGCAATCGCCGGTCACAATCCAATCGGGAGACCCTCCATGTCGAAGCGTATTGCCTATCTCACCGCTGCAGCCTTCAGCGCGCTGGCCATCACCGCGACCGTCGTCGCGCCCGCCCGCGCCGAGGAAAAGACCGTCATGGTCGGCGGCGCCGCGATGTTCCCGTCCAAGAACATCGTCCAGAACGCCGTCAACTCGAAGGACCACACCACGCTGGTGGCGGCGGTGAAGGCAGCCGGCCTGGTGCCGACGCTGGAAGGCAAGGGCCCGTTCACCGTGTTCGCGCCGACCAACGCCGCCTTCGGCAAGCTGCCGGCCGGCACGGTCGACACCCTGGTCAAGCCCGAGAACAAGGCGACGCTGACCAAGATCCTCACCTACCATGTTGTGCCGGGCAAGCTCGAGGCGTCCGACCTCACCGACGGCAAGAAGATGAAGACCGCCGAAGGCGAGGAGCTGACGGTCAAGAAGCAGGACGGCAAGGTCTGGATCGTCGATGCCAAGGGCGGCACCTCGATGGTCACGATCTCCAACGTCAACCAGTCGAACGGCGTGATCCATGTGGTCGACACCGTGCTGATGCCGGCGACCTAACACCGCGCTGCCCGGCTTCATCCCCGAACCGGATGCGACGAAATGGCGAGCCGGGGGTCCCCGGCTCGCTTTATTGTGACCATGATAGCCCGCCGGTATCGATTCGATGCCGGGCAGGGCGTAACGAAAGCGGAAGCATCGGCGTATAATTGCTGTCAGACGATGTTCAGGACGGAACCGCCATGTCGAGCCTCACAGTCACCGACGAGCAGGTCAGCGCCACCCCGGCCAAAGTGATCCAGCCGGCCTGGGTCCGGGTCATGCACTGGGTCAACGCCCTCGCCATGATCCTGATGATCCTGTCGGGTTGGCAGATCTACAACGCCTCGCCGCTGTTCGGTTTCAGCTTTCCGCGCGACTACACGCTCGGCGGCTGGCTCGGTGGCGGCCTGCTCTGGCACTTTGCGGCGATGTGGCTGTTGATGATCAACGGCCTTGCCTATCTTGTCACCGGCCTTGCCACCGGCCGCTTCCGGAAAAAACTTCTGCCGATCACCCCGTCCGGCGTGCTCCACGATGTCAGGGCCGCGCTGACCTTCAAGCTCGGCCATGCCGATCTCTCCGTCTATAACTACGTGCAGCGCGTGCTCTATGCCGGCATCATCCTGGTCGGCGTGATCATCGTGCTGTCGGGGCTGGGAATGTGGAAGCCGGTGCAATTGCACTGGCTCGTGTCCCTGTTCGGCGACTATCCGACCGCACGCTACATCCATTTCTTCTGCATGGCCTCGATCTGCGCGTTCCTCGTCATTCACGTTTTACTCGCGCTGCTGGTGCCGAAGAGCCTGCGCGCGATGATCATCGGCCGCTAGAGCGGAGTAAGAACCATGGCCAAGCGCTCATTCCTGATTCCCGGCGTCGACAAGCGGCTGCTGATCAGGGACTCCATCAAGACGATGCCCGACGTCAGCCGCCGCCGCTTCATCGCGGGCGGCGCCAGCCTCGGCGCACTGACGCTGCTCACCGGCTGCGACGTGATCGACTCGTCCTCCGCCGAGGAGATGCTGAAGTCGGTTTCGAAATTCAACGACGCCGTGCAGGCCTTCATCTTCAATCCCGACGCGCTGGCGCCGACGTTTCCCGAGAGCGCGATCACAAAACCGTTTCCGTTCAACGCCTATTACGATCTCGACGACGCGCCCGATGTCGACGGCGAATCCTGGAAGCTCGAAGTCCGCGGCCTTGTCGACAACAAGAAGTCGTGGACGCTTCCGGAATTGTACAAGCTCCCGCAGGTCACGCAGATCACCCGTCACATCTGCGTCGAGGGCTGGAGCGCGATCGGCAGCTGGACCGGTACGCCCATGCGCGACTTCCTCAAGCTGATCGGCGCCGACACCCGTGCGAAGTACGTCTGGTTCCAGTGCGCCGACAAGGACGGCTACAATTCACCGCTCGACATGCGCACCGCGCTGCATCCGCAGACCCAGATGACGTTCAAATACGCCGGCGAAATCCTGCCGCGCGCGTATGGGTTTCCAATGAAGATCCGGGTGCCGACCAAGCTCGGCTTCAAAAATCCAAAATACGTGGTGTCGATGGAAGTCACCAACGACTACAAGGGCGGGTATTGGGAAGACCAGGGCTACAATTCGTTCAGCGGGAGCTAGCTAGTGTCGTCCCGGCGAAGGCCGGGACCCATATCGCGAGGTCTATCGATTTTCGCTAGATGCCAATTCCGAACGACCAGTCTTCGCCAAAATG
>NZ_JADPIT010000014.1:25727-37829 GCF_023073035.1 Bradyrhizobium sp. 62 | reverse complement strand
TGTGGTTATGGGTCCCGGCCTTCGCCGGACGACATTTGTTATGAGGCCGGCCCCACCTTCCGCTGGCCCAGCGCCGCTACTGCGCCCAGCGCCAGCAGCGCCGCCGAGACGTTCAGCGCGTAACTCAAGCTCCCCAGCGCGTCCGTGATCGCGCCGACCACGATCGGGCCGAGCGTCTGGCCGACGCCGAATGAGATCGTCATCGCCGCGATCGCGGTCGGCCACACCTCGGGCGGATAGTTGAAGCGGACGAAGGCGGTGGTCGAGCCGACCACGGCGAAGAACGCGACGCCGAACACGACGGCCGACACCGCGAGCCATGCCGGCGAATGCCCGAGCATCGGCAGGGCGGCGCCGAGCGCGTTGGTGCCGAGGATGATGGCGGTGGCCAATCCGCCGCGATCGAGCGCGAGCACGCCGCGCCAGGCCCACGGCGTGACGAAGGCGCTCAAGCCGATCAGGCTCCAGAACGCGGCCTGCGCAGCGGCCCCGCCGCCGCCGTCGCGCACATAGGCGATCATGAAAGTCATGTAGGCGATGTAGCCTGCGCCGAACAGGAAGTAGCCTGCGAGATAGACCAGCACCGGAAGAATCGCGAAGGCGCCGTGGCTTCCTTGCGAGAAACGCACGCCGCTCTCGATGCGGACCAGGAACAGCGGCACGGTCATGACGACGGACAGCAGTGTCATCGCCCACCACACGATCCACCACGAGCCCGGCCCGAAATATTGCAGCGTGAACGGGGCGATCAGGCCCGATGCGAGAATGCCGATGCCGGGTCCGGCATAAAACAGGCTGAGCAGGAAATTGGCCCGCTCCGGGCGCGACTGCGCAATGGAAGCGGCCAGCGCGCCACCGGCGACGAAACCGGCCGCGGCGCCAACGCCGAGCACGAGACGCGCCAGGCTCAGCGCGACGAAATTCCCGGTCAGCGCGCAAGTCGCGAGCGCGGCGACGCAGGCCAGGGTTCCGCCGCGGATCGCGGCCGACCAGCCGACGCGCTGGATCAGCCGGGACGCCACAAGGGCGCCCGCGAGGTAGCCGACGGCGTTGATGGTGTTCATGAAACCGGCCGCCGAGTAGGACCAGCCGAGGTCCTCCCGCATGTCGGGGAGCACCAGCGAATAGGCGAAGCGGCCGATACCCAGCCCAACTGTCGCAGCCAGCGACAGGGTCAGGATCAACCGTGCGGGGTGGGCATCGGGTGGAGGGCGGTCAGGTGCGTGCAAGGGGTACTCCGGCATGCGCAGTGTGGCAGGCCCTGCCCGCCTTGCACAGAACCGAAGCGGCAATGGTGTCTTGCCAAGCACGCATCGCCGCTCTAGCACTCCGGCCGAAATCGACCTCAGAGGAAACGACCATGGCGACCCACAAACTGCTGCTGCTTCCCGGCGACGGTATCGGCCCCGAGGTGATGGGCGAGGTGAAGCGGCTGATCGACTGGCTCAGTTCGGCGGGGATCGCCAAGTTCGAGACCGACACCGGCCTCGTCGGCGGTTCGGCCTATGACGCACACAAGGTGTCGATCTCGGAAGGCGACATGGCCAAGGCCAGGGACGCCGACGCGATCATCTTCGGTGCGGTCGGCGGTCCCAAATGGGACGCGGTGCCCTACGAGGTGCGCCCCGAAGCCGGTCTGCTGCGCCTGCGCAAGGATCTCGGTCTGTTCGCCAACCTCCGTCCCGCCGTCTGCTACCCGGCGCTCGCGGAGGCCTCCAGCCTCAAGCGCGAGGCGGTCGAGGGCCTCGACATCATGATCGTGCGCGAGCTCACCGGCGGCGTCTATTTCGGCGAGCCCAAGACCATCACCGATCTCGGCAACGGCCAGAAGCGCGCCATCGATACCCAGGTCTACGACACCTACGAGATCGAGCGCATCGGCCGCGTCGCCTTCGAGCTTGCGAAGAAGCGCAAGAACAAGGTGACGTCGATGGAGAAGCGCAACGTCATGAAGTCGGGCGTGCTCTGGAACGAGGTCATGACCCAGATCCACAAGCGCGAATACCCCGACGTCACGCTCGAGCACCAGCTCGCCGATTCCGGCGGCATGATGCTGGTGAAATGGCCGAAGCAGTTCGACGTCATCGTCACCGACAATCTGTTCGGCGACATGCTGTCCGACATCGCTGCGATGCTGACGGGATCGCTCGGCATGCTGCCCTCGGCCTCGCTCGGCGAGGTCGACGTCAAGAGCAAGAAGCGCAAGGCGCTGTACGAGCCCGTGCACGGCTCGGCGCCTGATATCGCAGGCCAGGGCCTCGCCAATCCGATCGCGATGATCTCGTCGTTCGGCATGGCGCTGCGCTATTCCTTCGACATGGGCGCGCTCGCCGATAAGGTCGACGCCGCGATCGCCGCGGTGCTGGCCAGCGGCCTGCGCACCGCCGACATCAAGTCGGAAGGCACCATTGCCGCCTCGACCACGCAGATGGGCGAAGCGATCCTGAAGGAATTGCAGAAGCTGCACGCCTGACGGCGAGCGCAGTGTTTGTAGGGTGGGCAAAGCGAAGCGTGCCCACCCGACAAGGTCTCTTCAAAACAAAAATGGCCGGGCGCGAGCCCGGCCATTTTGATTCGGTCGATAATTCCGCCTCAGTACAGCGGGAAATTCTGCGGATAGCCGCCGACATCCTGCGGCGTGCTCAGCGGCTGGCGATCGATCGGGCGGTTGAGATTTTCGCGCGCGAAGGTCGGATAGCCCACTGCCGGCGGGAAGGCATAGTCGGAGAACTTGCGGTCGCCCGGATTGACCTCGGTGCCGCCGTCGAGCCAGGAGCGCTTGCTCACATAGATGCGGGTGCGGCCCTGCTGGTAGCTCGCGTTGGGGCCGCTCGGGCCGTAATAGTGACGACCGCTGTCATAGCGCTGCTTCTTGGTGTCGGCCGAGGCGGGTGTCGCGAAGGCTGAGGACATGGCAATCACGGCGCCGGCCGCAAGCCACATCGCCAGTTTGTTCGCGGCAGAGAAATTCGAGCTCATCACGTCCCCTTCAGGCGGCAAGCCGCCAATCAATTTCGCCCTCATACTAACCCGGCCGGGGCGGCTGCAACTAGGTCTATTGGGTCACACCAGCGCTGAATAATCGTGCGCGCCGGCAAAAGTTGCATGGATACAGCCACTTGAGCTTGATGCCGGTCAGAGCGCGCCGCGCAATTGCGCATTGGCGGCGCCGAGCAGCCAGTCCGACGTGCCCGGGAGCGTGCAGGGGCGGCGCTTCAGCTCCGCATGTGCGAACAATTCGGCCAGCCTCGGCTCGTTGCCCGAGGTCAGCAGCGTCAGCCGGTTCAGCGTGCAGGCGATCGCGGCGCGCCGGGCGGGCAGGCTGTCGCCCTGGCAGGAGAATCCGGAGATCTGGAGCGCCGGCTCCTCGCTGCGCTTGAGGTAGCCGAGGCAGGCCCGCGCGCCCTCCGCCGTGCCGGTCGGCTGGAATAGGGCGACGGGGCCGAATTTCGTGTCGATCAGGCCGGCTTGCTCCAGCGGGCTCGCGGTGCCCAGTCCCATCCGGACGGCCAGATCGGCGGCGGCCGGACGGGTGACGTCGAATTCGCCGCCCTCGCGATAGATTTCGAGCTCGGCCATGGCCTTGTCCGCCTCGCCCGCCCAGCGCATCACGTCCCTGCGGCCGCCTTCGGGGTGCCTCAAGATAGTGTAAGAGGCTGTTTTTTCTGACGAATCGAGCCGGCTGAGGGCGAAGGCCGGAGGCGAGCGGTCGGCCACGGCCCAACCCGGCTTCAGCGCTGGCTCATCGTCGTCGCGCAAGGTTGGCAGCTGGCCGAGTGCCGCAAGGCCGAGGATGGCAAACAGCACCAAAGCCCCCACATAGGCGAACAGGCGCGCCAGCGTGCCGACGACCTCGTCGGCGAAGGCTGCAAGCGCCAGATGGATCTGGGTGGGGGTTGTGGCCGTGCTGGCCTCGGGCGACTGCATCCACGTCCCTAAGGCATGGTCCAACGTTGTCTTGAGGCCGGTTCTCGCATAGAAGCGCTGCTCTTCCTGTTTAAGCCTCAGCTTCAGGAAAGAGCTTTTTCGTCGGAGAGTGAACGATGGGTTACAAAGTCGCAGTCGTCGGCGCGACCGGCAATGTCGGACGGGAAATGCTCAACATTTTGGATGAGCGCAAATTCCCCGCGGACGAGGTGGTGGCCCTGGCCTCACGCCGCAGCATGGGCGTCGAGGTCTCCTACGGCGACCGCACGCTGAAGGTCAAAGCGCTCGAGCATTACGACTTCTCCGACGTCGACATCTGCCTGATGTCGGCAGGCGGCGAGGTGTCGAAGGAATGGTCGCCGAAGATCGGCGCCGCCGGCACGGTCGTGATCGACAATTCCTCGGCCTGGCGGATGGACCCGGACGTGCCGTTGATCGTGCCGGAAGTGAATGCGGACGCCACCGCGGGCTTCAAGAAGAAGAACATCATCGCCAATCCGAACTGCTCGACCGCGCAGCTCGTGGTCGCGCTCAAGCCACTGCACGACAAGGCAACGATCAAGCGCGTCGTGGTCTCGACCTATCAATCGGTGTCGGGCGCCGGCAAGGATGCGATGGACGAATTGTTCTCGCAGACCAAGGCCGTCTACACCAACCAGGAGCTGGTCAATAAGAAGTTTCCCGCGCGCATCGCCTTCAACGTCATTCCTCAGATCGACGTCTTCATGGAGGACGGCTACACCAAGGAAGAGTGGAAGATGATGGCGGAGACCAAGAAGATTCTTGATCCCAAGATCAAGCTCTCCGCGACCTGCGTGCGCGTGCCTGTCTTCGTCGGCCATTCCGAGGCCGTCAACATCGAGTTCGAGAACCCGATCAGCGTGGACGAAGCGCGCGACATCCTGCGCAAGGCGCCGGGCTGCCTCGTCATCGACAAGCATGAGCCCGGCGGCTACGCCACGCCGTATGAAGCCGCCGGCGAGGACGCCACCTATATCAGCCGTATCCGCGAGGACGCGACGGTGGAGAATGGTCTCGTGCTGTGGTGCGTATCGGATAATCTACGCAAGGGCGCCGCGCTCAATGCCATCCAGATCGCGGAAGTCCTCATCAACCGCAAGCTGATCAGCGCGAAGAAGAAGGCGGCGTAAGCCGTGCTGCCGTAGGGTGGGCAAAGGCGCGAAGCGCCGTGCCCACCATCTCTCCACGATCGCGATAGAAGTGGTGGGCACGTTACGCTTTGCCCACCCTACAAGAGCTGCGGACCTACGCCACGCTTCGCGCGTTCCTGAATTCCTTCGCCGCCTTGTCCAGCACGAACAGCGATCCCTCCGCGACGCCGAAATAGGCGCCGTGGGTCTGCATCTGACCGCTCTCGACCGCCTTCTGCACGAACGGGAAGGTCATCAGGTTTTCCAGGCTGCGGAACACCGCGGCCTTCTCGATGCGCTCGACGAATTGCGCCATGGTCTCGTGGTCGCGCTGCTCCACCACTTCGCCAGGCTTGATGAACATCTGCATCCATTTGCCGATGAAGTCGCCGGGCGTGAGCGGCTCGATCTTGTCGACGAAGGCGCGGATGCCGCCGCACTGGGCGTGCCCGAGCACCACGATGTGCTTCACCTTCAGCACCGTCACGGCATACTCCAGCGCCGCCGAGACGCCATGCGCGTTGCCGTCGGGCTGATACACCGGCACCAGATTGGCGATGTTGCGGACCACGAAGAGTTCGCCCGGCCCAACGTCGAAGATCACTTCGGGCGAGACGCGGCTATCGCAGCAGCCGATCACCATCACTTCAGGGAACTGCCCCTTCACCGACAGCTCGCGGTAGCGGGTCTGCTCGGTCGGCAGCCGCTGGGTGGCGAAGGCCTTGTAGCCTTCCAGCAAATGCTCTGGGAATGTAGTCATGGCCTATGCCTAATCATATACCGCTGGGACGAACAAGCCTTTCGAATAGGCAGGCCAGGTGCTATCGGCTTCGGTCGGAAGTGAGACGAGGAAAACGGAAGGAACGCTTGCATGACCCGCCCGCGCCGCAGCCATCTGTTCATGCCCGGCTCCAACCCCCGCGCGCTGGAAAAGGCGCGTAATCTCGCTGCCGACGGCCTGATCCTCGATCTGGAAGACTCCGTCGCGCCCGACGCCAAGGCGGTGGCGCGCGACGGCATCGCGGCCGCAATCGCAGCCAAAGGTTTCGGCAAGCGCGAGATCCTGATCCGGACCAACGGCCTCGACACGCCCTGGTGGGCCGACGACGTCGCGATGGCGGCGAAGGTCTCGCCGGACGGCATCCTGGTTCCAAAAGTCTCCACTGTGGAGGACCTCGACACGATCGGCCGTCGTCTCGCCGAGCTCGACGCGGCGCCGACCGTAAAAGTCTGGGCCATGATCGAGACCGCACGCGCGGTGCTGCATGCCGAGGAACTGGCTGCCGCAGGGCGCGATCCAGCGCGGCGCCTGTCAGGCTTCGTGTTCGGCCCGAACGACATCTCGCGCGAGACGCGCATCAAGATGCTGCCGGGCCGCGCCGCGATGATCCCGATGATCACCCATTGCATCCTGGCGACGCGCGCCCATGGCCTCGAAATCCTCGACGGTCCCTACAGCGACATCGCCAATTCCGACGGTTTCGCCACCGAATGCGCGCAAGGCCGCGATCTCGGTTTTGACGGCAAGACGCTGATTCACCCCTCGCAGATCGAAGCCTGCAACGCGATCTTCACCCCGCCCGAAGAGGAAGTCGCGCGCGCGCGAAAGATCATCGCCGCGTTCGAGCTGCCGGAGAACGTCTCGCGCGGCGCGATCCGTCTCGACGGCGCGATGGTGGAGCGCCTGCACGCTGACATGGCGCGGCGCACGATCGAGATCGCGGATGCGATTGCGGCGATGGGCAAGGGCTGAGGGACGTCACCTGCGCGCTGCTGACTTCGACATGATGCTCGCGGCTTGCGGCCGCGCTTTGCTGTGAATCCAGGAACTGCTTCGTCGCGTCACTGTCTCCGTCTCGCATTCTTCAGGGTTTCGGATGGCAGCTCACCGACCGCTCGCCGATATTCCGATGCAAAGCGGCCAAGATTTTGAAAGCCACATTTGAACGCGACGGCAACGACGCTGGTCTGCTCATCCGGATGTCGCAAGAGCTCCGTCGCCCGCTGAAGCCGGAA
Organism: Bradyrhizobium sp. 62; assembly: GCF_023073035.1. NCBI lineage: Bacteria > Pseudomonadati > Pseudomonadota > Alphaproteobacteria > Hyphomicrobiales > Nitrobacteraceae > Bradyrhizobium > Bradyrhizobium sp. 62. The sequence goes on along the minus strand of NZ_JADPIT010000014.1, from coordinate 30,735 downwards.
GCGTCGCGCGCACTGGCCCGGTGATCCCCGCCCCGCCTCGGAGAATTCCCGATAAATCGTCCGCACGCTGACGTTGGCGATTGCGGCAATCTTCTCCAGATCGATTGGTTCGTCCCAATGAGCCTCGATGTAGGATTCGACGATGTCGATGACGGACCGGTTGGCGCCCGGCGCCGGGCCTTGAAGTCGATCGGTGAAATTGTGCCGGTGTGCCAGAAGGATTCGAACCATCAACGCCCGCTCAAGTTCGCTGATGGCTATGGGTGAGTAGTCCTGGCCGAACCTGTCCAACTCCTCCGCAAATCTGAAGACGTCCTGACGAACATAAGTCATCACCGCCGGATCGGATTCGCCCGGGGCGAAACGCAGCTCCATGTCGCTATCATCGCCCAGGATTGTCTTCAGCAACCGCTCGAGTGCGGCGGCATCGATCCTCAGCACCAATTGGCGATAGCCCGGCGCAAACTCGAGATCCAGCCTGGCGTCTCCGGAGATGATCGGACTGAAGGCCCCAATTGGCCCGCTGCTCCCTTTGGTGCTGAAGCTCGCAGCCCCTTGGATGGAGAAGAGCTGGCGGAGAACTTGCGATTCAGGAAAGGAGAGCGACGCCGCACCTTCGTAGCCGCAGAAGGCGAGGCCGATTGATTGCAAGCGAGCAAAATTGGCCTGGATACCGAACTCGCGGCCATGCTTGTCGAAACGGTCTGCGCCATATTCGGCGAATAGGCGATCGCGCGCGAACTCGCTGTCGCGGGACTTAAGCAACGGATACCGGTCGAGATAGGAGACGGCGCCCAAATCAGAATCCTCTAAGGCTCAAATCACTGTATCGCCATTCGGGCGCTACCAATTGGGATTCCGTGGCATGACCCGCGGACGTCGTTGACGCTTGCCGGAGCGTGAACCTGCACGCGAAGTTCGAGCCGCTGCGACAAATTGTCTGAAGAGCCGACGCAATGCTTGAACGTTTTTCTTGCGCCAACGGATCACCCCGAGCCGAGGTGAGGGCGATCGATGCCGGCCCGTTGCCGAATACCGATAACGATCTTGGGCCGGCGTCCGCAATTCAGGCGCGATGGCCTCCTCGGCGTCTGAGCGAGGCTCGGGATGTCTCCGTCCGGCTATCGCTTTGGCAGAATCCGGCCATTGTGTCTTCGGTCGGACAAATGCCCTGATAATTCGATTCGTATACCTCCTTCATGTGCCGGGTCGCACAGCGGACACACAGTTGTCCTCTCGAGATTCCGAGCGAAACCATGAATGCTGCAATCGTTTGGAAGCGCATGCGCTGCAGGCGAAGCATCAATTTCGGAGCGATGAAATGTTCGGTCGTAAATCCCGCGTCGATGCACAAGCTCAGATTGAGGCAATCGGCCGCTCGCAAGCCATGATCGAATTCAATATTGATGGGACGATCATCACGGCCAACAAGAATTTTCTCGATGCGCTCGGCTATCGGCTCGACGAGATCCAGGGCAAGCATCACTCCATGTTCGTGCCGGCCGACCAGCGCGACAGCACCGAGTACAAGGCGTTCTGGGCTGCATTAAACAGTGGCGAGTATCAGGCGCGCGAGTTCAAGCGGATCGCGAAGGACGGCCGCGAGGTCTGGATCGAAGCATCCTACAATCCCGTGCTCGACGGCAACGGCAAGACGGTGATGGTCGCCAAGATTGCGATCGACATCACCGAGAAGAAGATCCGCAGCATGGCCGACGCTTCGAAGATCGCCGCCGTTGGCCGGGCCCAGGCCGTAGTCGAGTTCAAGCTCGACGGCACCATCGTCACTGCCAACGAGAATTTCTGCAAGGCGCTTGGCTATTCGTTGCCCGAAATCGAGGGCAAGCATCACAGCATGTTCATCGCCGAGGCCGAGCGCAACGGCACGGCCTATCGCGAGCTCTGGGCCAAGCTCAACCGCGGCGAATACCAGGCCGGCGAATTCAAGCGGATCGGCAAGGGCGGCCGCGAGGTCTGGATCCTCGCCTCCTACAATCCGCTACTCGATGAGAACGGCAAGCCGTTCGGTGTCGCCAAGTTCGCGACCGACGTCACGGCGGAGAAGCTGAAGAATGCCGACCTTGCGGGCCAGATCGCGGCCATCGAGAAGGCCCAGGCCGTGATCGAGTTCAACATGGACGGCACGATCGTCACCGCGAACGAGAACTTCCTCGGCGCGCTCGGCTATTCGCTGGCGGAGATCAAGGGCAAGCACCACAGCACGTTCGTCGAGCCGTCGGAGCGCGATGGCAATGGCTATCGCGAGTTCTGGGCGGCGCTCAACCGCGGCCAGTACCAGGCGGCTGAATACAAGCGCATCGGCAAGGGCGGCAGGGAGGTCTACATCCAGGCGTCCTACAATCCGATCATGGATCTCAACGGCAAGCCGTTCAAGGTCGTGAAATATGCGACCGACGTCACGAAGCAGGTGCTGGTCCGCATGGGCAACGAGCGCGTTCGCGGCATGATGGAGTCTGTTGCCGCAGGCTCCGAGGAGCTGAACGCCTCAGTGCGCGAAATTTCGGAAGCCATGACCAAATCCCGCGATACCGCGATGAGCGCGGTGGATCAGGTCGCCGCCGCCGACGCCCAGGCCCAGCGCCTCACCGAAGCAGCGCTGGCGATGAGCGGGATCGTCGAGCTCATCAACAACATCACCGGCCAGATCAACCTCCTGGCCCTTAACGCCACCATCGAATCCGCCCGCGCCGGCGAAGCCGGTCGGGGCTTTGCGGTGGTGGCCTCGGAGGTCAAGAGCCTCGCTAACCAGGCCAAGCAGGCCACTGACAAGATCGGCGCCGAGATCGGCAGCCTCAACGGCATCTCCGGCGACGTCGTCACTGCGCTTGCTTCGATCAAGACGGCCATCAACAACGTCAGCGAATATGTGACGTCGACGGCCGCGGCCATCGAAGAGCAAAGCACCGTGACAAACGAGATGTCGACCAGCATGCAGCGCGCCGCAGCGGAAGCCGCGGCGATGGCCAGCAGTGCCTGATCTGCGCAGACCGCGTTGACGGTCTGTTACGGGATTTGGTAGGCCGGCAGTCGAGCGCCAGCCGGACGGCTGGCAGCCCTGGAGAGCGGCGCTATCCGTTCGCCCGCCGGCGCAGAAGATCTGCGTGCCTTAGCGATGCGCGTGATCCGCCCGATCGAGCGACTCCAGCGTCGACGCATTGGCGCAGAAGCCGTGGTAGTTCTGCACGGCGGTGCCGTCGGCTAGCTCGCGATCGCACTGACCCTTGTGGCTGCAAAGCGCGCAGACCCGCTCCATGTCGCGCAGCAGCAGCGGATGCGCGCGGCCGAGCCCTTCGGCGCTGATGCCGAGCTGCTCCAGCATCTTCGGCAATTCGTCGGCGGCGTGCTTGCCGTGGCGAACCAGCTCTTCGAGATCGTCAGGCGCGATCCGCAAGTCTTGCGCGATGCGATCGAAATCGGCGCGGTCGAGCTGCCGGATCTCGTTCAGCTCGCGGCGATGCTTCAGCCAGCTTGCAAAGGACTCGATGAGGTCCTGGACAATGGGATAAGGCCTGGTTGCGGTGCTCATGCGAAGCTCCATTCGAACGGCGGAATTGGAGCGAGATTAGGCACAATGGTGCAGGTGCGCGTTGCGCTGGATCAAATAGCGATGAGGGAGCCCCGAGCTCCGCTGCACCTCTCCCGCTTGCGGGAGAGGTCGGCGCGCCCGGGCGATGCGAAGCATCGTTCCGCGCGCCGGGTGAGGGCTCTCTCCTCTAGGAGATTGTCCCGTTGCGTAGACACCCTCTCCCCAAACCTCTCCCGCAAGCGGGAGAGGGAGCGCACCCCTTGCGCGGCAGTCAGCCGAACCGCTCCGCCGCCCACGCATACAGGCTGCCCGGGATCGGTTTCTCGCCGCCGCGGCCCTTGGGCGAGATGTGCAGGCCGATGATCTCGCGGTCGGTGACCAGGCCGAGATGGTTCGAGGGATCAAAGAACAGTTTCGGTTCGGCATGCACGGCGTAGAACGATTGCTTCGGCAAGGCGCAGTGCAGCTCGCCGGTGCGGCGCGCGAGCGCGGTGAGTGCCGCCGGCCCGAAGATCGCAACGCGGATGTCGGAGAGGCGGTTCGAGCCGCCGCGCAGGCGGCGCATCGCAAACGTGACGCGATGGCGCAGCGACAGCCAGTTCGGCGTCAGTTCCTCCTGCTCCATCAGCTCTTCGAAAGCGGCAACGATGCCGTGTTCGGGTGGGAGGTAGATCACGGAATTGCCGAGCTGGCGTGGCCGCTCCCACGCGAAATAGGGCTTTGCCGGATTGATCTCGACGGGTTTGAGCAGCAGCACGTCGGCGTCGAGCCAGAGGCCGAGGCCTTTCGCCATCAGCTTCATGCGGAAGAAGTCGCTGAACTGGAGCGTGGTCCAGTCGCGCCAGTTGCCGTCCGGCTGCGGCGGTCGCAATCGTTCGGAGAACGCATGCGGCAGGATCGCCTCGGCATCCGCGTTGCCGACGCCGGCGGGCAGGCCGGGAATGGTGTCGAAACTGTAGACCGTGACCTTGTGGCCGGCAGCCAGCTGCGAGCGCAGGCAGGTCTGGCGCAGGGCGTCCATTGGGCCGTGCCAGAAGGTGACGATGTCGGGCAGCATGGCGCAAGCTATAGAGGACAACGCTGGCAAAGAAAAAGCCCCGGCGCTGTCAGCACCAGGGCTCAAACAAAAACTCGAGATCAGGCCCAGGCGCGTTCGCGCTTGAGCTTGTCCTCATAGGTGTCGATCGAGGCCTTCTTCTCCATCGTCAGGCCGATGTCGTCGAGGCCGTTGATCAGGCAGTGCTTGCGGAACGGGTCGATCTCGAACTTGACGTTGCCGCCGTCGGGACCGCGGATCTCCTGGTTCGGCAGGTCGATCGTCAGCGTCGCGTTGGCGCCACGCTCGGCGTCGTCGAACAGCTTGTCGAGGTCTTCCTGGGCCACCCGGATCGGCAGAATGCCGTTCTTGAAGCAGTTGTTGTAGAAGATGTCGCCGAACGAGGTCGAGATCACGCAGCGGAT
>NZ_JADPIT010000014.1:23464-25670 GCF_023073035.1 Bradyrhizobium sp. 62 | reverse complement strand
GCGGCTCGAGCCGCAGCCGAAATTGTCGCCGGCGACCAGCACCTTCGCATTGCGATAGGCGGGCTGGTTGAGGACGAAATCCGGATTCTCGCTGCCGTCGTCCTTGTAGCGCTGCTCGGAGAAGAGCCCCTTGCCAAGGCCGGTGCGCTTGATGGTCTTGAGGTACTGCTTCGGAATGATCATGTCGGTGTCGACATTGATGATCTTCAGCGGCGCCGCGACGCCTTCCAGCGTGGTGAACTTGTCCATGGTTGCGCTTTCCCGGGGTGGTCTAGGGAACCGGTATTTATCGCGATCGGGGCGGAAATCCTAGGCCGAATTCGGCAGATCTCGTCTGCCTAACCGGGCTCTTGAGTCTCGATCGCAGTCATATCGTCGTCCGACAGGCCGAAATGATGACCGATCTCGTGGATCAGGACGTGGCGGACGATATGGCCGAGGCTTTCATCGTGCTCGGCCCAATAGTCCAGGATCGGCCGGCGGTAGAGCCAGACCATGTTGGGCAGCCGCGCCACGTCGCCAAAACTCTGCTGCGGCAGGCCGACGCCTTGGAACAGGCCGAGCAGGTCGAACTCGCTCTCGCATGCCATCTCGTCCAGGACTTCCTCGGTCGGGAAGTCGTCGACGCGGATGATCACGCCCTCGCACAGCCTTCGAAACTCCGCCGGCAGGCGTTCGGACACTTCGTGCGCCATCGCTTCCATCTCGGCCAGCGAGGGCGCTTTCAATTCCGTCCACATGGGCTTGTCATAGCGTGGGTTTCGCGGCGATGCATCCGGCTTTATAAGCGCGACGAGGTTGACGGGCGCCGTCAAAACGGGGAGCGTAGGGCCTCGAAGTGGACGTTCAAATGGGCGGAAAAATGCGAGCGAAAACAGCGCTGACGCTACTGTGCATGGGGTTGTTTTCGCAGTTTTGCATTGGCGCGGAGGCCCAGACCGCGGCTCCCGGGACCAGGCTGGCTCAGGCGGCGTCGCGAGACGATCTGCCGCCGCCGCGCAAGCGGCCCTCGGCGCGCCTGCGCGTCACGCCCTATTACAGTCCGGATGGCGTCTATCCCCGTTACAATCCCGGTCCCGATGCGGTCCGCGAGTGCAATGCCACCTATGTGCAGGAATATCGCCCCAGCGGCACGGTGATCGTGCCGCATATGAGCTGCTACTGGCGCCGGGGCTGATACGAGCGCGATGCCGTCGCGCGCCTGAGGCGGAGGTCTTCATGACGAGATGGTTCGCATTGGCGGTTGCTGTCGGGCTTGCCGCAGGCCTGCCTCACGCGTCCGCTGCGCACAGGGTGACGAAGCTGCCCGACGCGTCGGCCGGGCGCGCGGTGTTCGACGGGCGCCGACATGTGCGGTCCGACGTCGTGCGATACGCCCCGCGTCCTGATCCGCATTACTACGCGCGCCCGGTCTACTACCGTCCTTATCCCTACGGCGTGCCCGCACCGTTCGTGCTCGGCTTCGGGCCGTGGTGACGACGTCGCGGCGCGACGTCGGGCCCGTTGTTCATTCATGAGGCATTCACGTCGCTGTCCCTAATTTAATCTTGGGAGCGACTGCCAATGAACAGGGATGACGCGCGCCGGGAGCGAGCGTCGCAACTCCGCTGTCCAGATTCAGGGAGAAGTCGATGCTGAGAATATTGGGTCTCACGGCAAGCCCGATGCGCTTGCTCGGGATTGCGGCTGCTGCGACGCTGATGCTGTCGGCCGGGACCTCGCGTCCTGCCGAGGCGATGACCCCGATCAATCCGACGGCGTTGCCTGCGGCGAAGGCCGCAAGTGGCGATGTGATCCCGGTTCGCCACGGCGGCGGCGGCGGCGGCGGTGGACATGGTGGTGGCGGTCATGGCGGCGGCTTCCACGGTGGAGGCGGCTTCCACGGTGGCGGAGGGCATATCGGTGGCTTCCGCGGCGGTGGTTTCCACGCGGGTGGCTTCCGCGCCGCGCCCGCCTTTCATGGCGGCGGCTATCGCTACGGCGGAGTTCGCCATTATGGCGGAGGCGGATTCCATCGCTACGGCATCTATCGCCCCGCCTATTACGGCCATCGCCATTTCCACCGGCGCTACTATGGCGGCTACTATCCCTATTACAGCCATCCGCGCCGCTGCCGGGTCATCTGGACCTATTACGGCCCGCGCCGCGTCTGCCGCTGGCATCGCTGGCACCATCCGTACCGCTATTGGTGATGTGAGTTGCTGCT
>NZ_JADPIT010000014.1:0-23407 GCF_023073035.1 Bradyrhizobium sp. 62 | reverse complement strand
GCCATCCACGTTATTGGGCTTGTGCAGAAAGTTCGTGGATGCCCGGGACAAGCACGGGCATGACGGAGGATGTGCCTAAATCCAATCCTTCAGTTTCCAAGTCGCCGACGTCCAGCGCGTGAGGTTCTCCAGCTTCCATTGCTTGAACATCGCCGGCGGCCAGCGGCTGAGCTTTGAGGCCTCCTCGACCTCGGGCTTGGCGACCATGCGCAGCGGTGCCGCGCGCCGCCGATGCTGGGGCGTCGCCGCGCTGATCAGATCGACATATTCAGGCTTGCCGGCCATGAGCTCCTGTCCTCGCAAAACCCTCGCGAGGACGCAGTGTCGGCGCTGCCGATTAACGGCGGTTTGCCGCGATCGCTCAAATTGCAGGGAGCGGCTTACCGCCACTCCCTGATGTCGACGAAGTGACCCGCGATCGCCGCGGCTGCGGCCATCGCCGGCGACACCAGATGGGTGCGGCCCTTGAAGCCCTGGCGGCCCTCGAAATTGCGGTTCGAGGTCGAGGCGCAGCGCTCTTCCGGAGCCAGCTTGTCGGGGTTCATCGCGAGGCACATCGAGCAACCGGGCTCGCGCCATTCGAAGCCGGCCTTGATGAATATCTTGTCCAGACCTTCAGCCTCGGCCTGCTCCTTCACGAGGCCGGAGCCCGGCACGACCATGGCGTTGACGCCGCCTGCGACCTGCTTGCCTTCCGCGATCTTGGCGGCGGCGCGCAGATCCTCGATCCGGCCGTTGGTGCAGGAGCCGATGAAGATGCGGTCGAGCTTGATGTCGGTGATCTTCGTCCCCGCGGTCAGGCCCATGTACTTCAAGGCACGGTGCTTGGAGAGACGCTTGGCCTCGTCCGCGATCTTGTCGGGATCGGGCACGCTGCCGGTGACCGAGATGACGTCCTCAGGCGAAGTGCCCCAGGTCACGATCGGCGGCAGCTTCGCTGCATCGAGCCGCAGCTCGTGGTCGAAATGCGCGCCCTCGTCCGAGCGCAGCTTCTCCCAGTAACGCATCGCGGCGTCCCAATCCGCGCCCTTCGGTGCCTTCGGGCGGCCGCGCAAGAAGTCGAACGCCTTCTGGTCCGGCGCGACCAGGCCGGCGCGCGCGCCGCCTTCGATCGACATGTTGCAGACCGTCATGCGGCCTTCCATGCTGAGCGCGCGGATCGCGTCGCCGGCGTATTCGAGCACGTAGCCGGTGCCGCCCGCGGTGCCGATCTCGCCGATGATCGCGAGGATGATGTCCTTGCCCGTCACGCCGTCAGGCAATTTGCCATCGACGGTGACGCGCATGTTCTTCGCCTTCTTCTGGATCAGCGTCTGCGTCGCCAGCACATGCTCGACTTCCGACGTGCCGATGCCGTGCGCGAGCGCGCCGAACGCACCATGCGTCGAGGTGTGGCTGTCACCGCAGACGATGGTGGTGCCGGGCAGCGTGAAGCCCTGCTCGGGACCGATGACGTGGACGACGCCCTGACGCTTGTCGAACTCGTCGTAATATTCGATGCCGAATTCCTTGGCGTTGTCGGCCAGTGCCTTGATCTGCTCGATGCTTTCAGGGTCGGGGTTCGGCTTGGTGCGGTCGGTGGTCGGCACGTTGTGATCGACGACGGCCAACGTCTTCTCCGGCGCGTGGACCTTGCGGCCGGTGGCGCGCAGGCCTTCGAACGCCTGCGGTGAAGTGACCTCGTGCACCAGATGGCGATCGATATAGAGCAGGCAGGTGCCGTCCTCGGCTTCGTGCACCAGATGGTCGTTCCAGATCTTGTCGTACAATGTGGTCGGCTTGGACATGAGCGTCAGCTCCAGGAATGTTGTGTAGAGCGGGTTGCGCGGCTGGCGCGCGGGGCAACAAAATCGTCAGCGCAGCCTTTAGGCTGCGCGCGTAAGCTCTGACGTTGCCGAGGTCGCGAAGCGTCCGAAGAACCGGCCGGGCAGCCGCGAGCGATCGTCGATGACGACGCGCTTGACGGGCGAGAGGCTGGTCAAATCTGGAAACATTCCAAGAATATATAGCAGGCCGAATTGAAATCGCGAGGGCTTTGACGCGCACGGCTGACGCAACAAAAAAGCGCGGGGTTTGGCCCCGCGCTCTCGATAACTCGCCTGTAAGCCGAGCTTACTCGTTGACGGCAGCAGCCGGGCGGTCCTGCTTCTTCTCGACGATGCGGGCCGACTTGCCGCGAAGGTTGCGGAGGTAATAGAGCTTGGCACGACGCACCTTGCCGCGGCGCACCACCTTGATCGAGTCGATCATCGGCGACATCACTGGGAACACGCGCTCCACGCCTTCGCCGTACGAAATCTTGCGCACCGTGAAGCTCTCGTTGAGACCGCCGCCGGAACGGCCGATGCAAACGCCTTCATAGGCCTGCACGCGGGTGCGGTCGCCTTCGACGACCTTCACGTTGACGATCACGGTATCGCCGGGACCGAATTCCGGAATCTCCTTGTTGGCGGAGAGCTTGTCGAATTGCTCTTTTTCGAGCTGTTGGATCAGGTTCATGGGTAAATCTCCATCGGCGCGCCCAGCCTTGGAAAACGGGGGCTGCGCGAAATTCGTTTATCCAGCCATTGCGGATGTGGCCGCTGCTATAAGGCAAGCCGGAGCGTTTGTCACCCGTCTGTCTTGTTTTTTGGCGTTTTTTGGCGTCCGGCCCGATTCGGGACTTTGCTCGGGATCTGGGCCCACAAATCCGGTCGGCGGGCCGCCGTCAGGGCTTCGGATTCCGCCCGCCGCCAGCTGGCCACTTTGGCATGGTCGCCGGAGGTCAGAATCTCCGGGATGGGTGCCCCCTCGAACAGCTGCGGCCGGGTGTATTGGGGGTACTCGAGGAGACCGTCGGAGAAGCTTTCCTCGGTTCCCGAGGCTTCCTTGCCCATCACGCCGGGCAGCAGCCGAACACAGGCGTCGATCAGCGTCAGGGCCGCGATTTCGCCGCCGGAGAGCACGTAATCCCCGATCGAGACCTCCTCCAGGCCCCGCCCGTCGATCACGCGCTGGTCCACTCCCTCGAACCGCCCGCAGACGATCAGGGGACCCGGACCCTTGGCGAGATCCAGGACGCGGGCCTGGGTCAATGGCTGACCCCTCGGGCTCATCAGCAGTTTCGGCCGGTCCGGGCCAATCCCGGCGGCATCGATGGCCGCCGCCAGAACATCGGCCCGAAGCACCATGCCCGGCCCGCCGCCGGCCGGGGTGTCATCGACGCTGCGGTGGCGGTCGGTGGCCGAGGCCCGGATGTCCCGCGCCTCCAGCTCCCAGAGCCCGCCAGCCAGCGCCCGGCCGGCCAGGCTCACGCCCAGCGGCCCCGGAAACATTTCCGGAAACAGCGTCAGCACCGTCGCGCGCCAGGGTGAGGAGGTGGTCATTGGATCTCAATTATTGTCGTCCCGGACAAGCAGAGCGCAGATCCGGGACCCATGACCACCGCACTTCGTTTTGCGACGGCTGGAGCGATCAGCTTAGCCAAAAATTCTGGCCTGTGGTTATGGGTCCCGGCCTTCGCCCGGACGACTCGGGGAGAAATCCTCCTCCGTGTCCTCTGCCTCGATTTCCTGCGGCAGCGCGATCACGACGCGGCCGCCTGCGATGTCGACCTCCGGTACCACCGCGTCCGTGAACGGCAGCAGCAGCGTGGTGCCTGTGGGCGGCGCGATCTCGATGATGTCGCCGGCGCCGAAATTGTGGATCGCGAGCACGCGGCCGAGCGCATCGCCGGCCGTGGTGACGGCGGCGAGCCCGATCAGATCGGTGTGGTAATATTCGCCCTCGTCCGTCGCGGGAAGTTTTTCGCGCGCGACGTAGAGCTCGATGCCGTTGAGGCGCTCGGCCTCATCGCGGGTCGTGACGCCCTTGAACGTCGCAACCAGATGATCCTTGGCCGCGCGCGCCGTTGCGACCTCGAACTGGCGCTTGCCGTCCTTGGACGAGAGCAGACCGTAGCTCCGCACGGCAAAGGGATCTTCGGTGAAGGTCCACAGTTTGACCGCGCCGCGCACGCCATGCGCGGCGCCGATCCGCGCGACGCAGACCAGCGCCGGCATGATCTCGCCTTAACCCTTCGCGGCGGCTTCGGCCTGCGCCTTGCGCTCCTTGCGCGGCACGGCCTTCTCCGGATTGTTGCGCACTTCGCGCTTCTTGACGCCGGCAGCGTCGAGGAAGCGCGACACACGGTCCGACGGCTGCGCGCCCTTGGCGAGCCAGGCCTTCACCTTGTCCATGTCGAGTTTCAGCCGGGTCTCGTTGTCCTTCGGCAGCAGCGGGTTGAAATAGCCGAGACGCTCGATGAAGCGGCCATCGCGGGGGAAGCGCGAATCGGCGACGACGACGTGATAGACGGGGCGCTTCTTGGTGCCGGCGCGGGCGAGACGGATAACGACGGACATCTAAGTTCTCCTTCAAAGTACGTTTTGTTCGGTTGATTGGTATTCCGCGTTGCGCGAGACCGTTGCGATCTCCCGCGACGAATTCCTCATTTCTTCTTGCCGGGGAAACCGCCGAGGCCCGGCAGCATAGGCTTGCCGCTCAGCCCGGTCAGACCCGGAACGTTCGGCAGACCCTGGCGCAGTCCGGCAGGTAAATCCTTCGGCAGGCTGGGCAGACCTTGTCCGCCGCCACCCTGCATCTTTTCCTGCAGCGCCTTCATCTCTTCCGGCGAAGGCGGCTTCATGCCGCCGCCAAAGCCCATCGCCTGCGCGATGCCGGCGAGCGGACCGCGCTTGCCGGAGCCCATGGCCTTCATCATGTCGGCCATGTTCCGGTGCATCTTGAGCAGCTTGTTGACCTGCTCGACACTCTGGCCGGAACCTGCGGCGATGCGCTTCTTGCGGCTGGCCTTGAGCAAATCGGGATGACGTCGCTCGTCGCGTGTCATGGAATCGATCACCGCGACCTGGCGCTTCAAGATCTTGTCGTCGATGCCGGCGGCCGCGATCTGGTTCTTCATCTTGGCGATGCCGGGCATCATGCCCATCAGGCCGCTGATGCCGCCCATATTGGCCATCTGCGACAGCTGCTCGCGCATGTCGTTGAGGTCGAACTGACCCTTGCGCATCCGCTCGGCGGTGCGCGCAGCCTTTTCGGCATCGATGTTGGCGGCAGCGCGTTCGACCAGCGACACCACGTCGCCCATGCCGAGGATGCGGCCGGCGATACGGTCGGGATGGAAATCCTCCAGCGCGTCGGTCTTTTCACCGGTGCCGAGCAGCTTGATCGGCTTGCCGGTCACCGCGCGCATCGACAGCGCGGCGCCGCCCCGGCCGTCGCCGTCGACTCGTGTCAGCACGATGCCGGTGAGGCCGACGCGCTCGTCGAAGGCGCGCGCGAGGTTGACGGCGTCCTGGCCGGTGAGGCTGTCCGCCACCAGCAGCACTTCATGCGGATTTGCGGCGGCTTTGATCGCGGCTGCTTCCGCCATCATCTCTTCGTCGAGCGTGGTGCGGCCGGCCGTGTCGAGCAGCACGACGTCGTAGCCGCCGAGCTTGCCGGCCTCGAGCGCGCGCTTCGCGATCTGCGCCGGCTGCTGGCCGGCGACGATCGGCAGCGTCGGAATGTCGAGGTCGCGGCCCAGGACGGCCAGCTGCTCCATCGCCGCGGGACGGTAGATGTCGAGCGATGCCATCAGCACCTTGCGCTTGTCGCGCTGGACCATGCGACGGGCGAGCTTTGCGGTGGTGGTGGTCTTGCCGGAGCCTTGCAGGCCGACCATCATGATCGGCACCGGCGGCACGGAATTGATGTCGATGGTCTGGCTTTCGGCGCCGAGCGTGTTGATCAGCTCGTCATGGACGATCTTGACCACCATTTGGCCTGGCGTCACCGACTTGACGACGGTGGCGCCGATCGCCTGCTCGCGGACCCGCTCGGTAAAGCTGCGCACCACTTCGAGAGCCACGTCGGCTTCCAGCAGCGCGCGGCGTACCTCGCGCATGGCCGCGTCGACGTCCTTTTCGGTCAGCGCACCGCGCCCCGTCAGACGATCGAGAATGCCGCCAAGCCGTTCCGACAGATTGTCGAACAATGCCGTTGTCCTTTTTCACCTCTCCCGCATGCGCGGAGGAGGGAGCAGAAATCCAAACACCTTTACGCCCGAGGGCGCATAGCGCTGTCGGGCGTTGGCCTCTGGCCTCTGGGGCCAGTGGGCGGGTCGAAAAGAAAGCCTTTCCGAGAAAGTGGCCGGGTTAAACGCCGCTGCCGCCCGAAAGTCAAGGAAAGTTAGGGGCGCGGAGCGCCATTGCCAGAGCAAACTACTGAAAACAAAGTTCTTTCGGCCGTGGGTTCCTTTTCATCGGGGCCGGCCCATATGACAGCTTGATGTCCCGCCCCTCCGACCGTCCCTGAAGCCAGAACCGTGCCGATCACCCGCCGCCGCCTTTTCGGACTGCTCGCCGGTGCCGGCGCATTGGTCGGCGTGCCCTCCCTTTGGATGTCCCGCATGAAAACCTATGACGGCCCGGTCTCCGACCATTTCGACGGCCTGAACTTCTTCGATCCGGACGGCGTGCCGCCGAAATCGCTTCGGGAGGTCCTGCGCTGGCAATTTGGCGGCAAGCGGCAGCGCGCGAGCTGGCCGGATTGGGCGCCGAGCCCCCATGCCGACACCCCGCCGGACCGCGTCGACGGCGACAAGGTGCGGCTCTCTTTCGTCGGCCACGCCAGCTGGCTGATCCAGACCGGCGGCCTCAATATTCTCGTCGATCCCGTCTGGTCGTCGCGGGTCTCGCCCGTCAGCTTCGCCGGGCCCAAGCGGCACAACGATCCCGGCATTGCGTTCGACAAGCTGCCGAAGATCGATGTCGTGCTGGTCTCGCACGGCCATTACGATCATCTCGACATGGCGACGCTGTCGCGGCTCGCCAAGAATTTTGCCCCGCGTGTGGTGACCCCGCTCGGCAATGACGTCACGATGCGCAGCACCGATGCGACGATCAAGGTGCAAGCGTTCGACTGGCACGATCGCGTCGAGCTCGGCGGCGGCATCGCCGTGACGCTGGTGCCGACCCGGCACTGGTCGGCGCGCGGCATGTTCGATCGCAACAAGGCGCTATGGGCGAGTTTCGTGCTGGAGACGCCGGCGGGGAAAATCTACGTCGTCTGCGATTCCGGCTATGGCAATGGCGGGCATTTCCGCCGAGTCGCCGAGAAGCACGGCCCGCTACGCCTGGCGATCCTCCCGATCGGCGCCTACGAGCCGCGCTGGTTCATGCGCGACCAGCACATGAACCCGGAAGATGCGGTGAAGGCGCTCGCGGATTGCGGCGCGCAAGCCGCACTCGGGCATCATCACGGCACGTTTCAGCTGACCGATGAAGCCATCGATGCGCCGGCGAAGGCCTTGGTCGAGGCGCTCGACGCCGCAAAGGTGCCGCAGGAGCGGTTTGTCGCGATGAAGCCGGGGCAGGTGGTGGAGATTTAGCTTCGCCGGGACGACAATGGAGTCTGTCGCGGCAGCTGCGCCTACTGCTCTTTCGCCTTGATCGCCCAACTCACATTCACCGTCACCGCCAGCGTTTCCTCGCCGGGCGCAACGGCCGCGCCGCCTGCGGCCATCGGCGCTGCGGCCATGCGTCCCTTGAACAGCGGCATCGGGGCGCCGCCTTCGGACACGCTGAGCGGCGCGCCGAGCGTGACGCCGGTGGCCTTGGCGTAGATCTCCGCTTTGCGGCGGGCGTCTGCGATGGCCTTCTCGCGGGCATCGTCGAGTAGTTTCGAGGCCTGCGTCACCTCGAAGGAGATGTTGCCGATATCGTTGGCGCCGGCGCCGACCAGCGTGTCGATGATGGCGGCGACCTTGGTCACGTCGCGGATCTTCACGGTGACGCGGTTTGACGCGCGGAAGCCGACCACGGGCGAGGCGCCGGTGGATTTGTTCTGGCCGTATTGCGGCTGCAGCGACAGCCGCGAGGTCTGGTAATCCTTCTCGTCAATGCCTGCGCCCTTCAGCGCCAGCAGCACCTTGCCCATCGCGGCGTTGTTGGCGTCGGACGCTTCCTTCGCAGACTTGGCGTCGTTGGCGACGCCGGCGTCGATCTGCGCGAGATCAGGCGCGGCGGAGATCGTGGCTTCGCCGCTCACCGAAATCGCGGACGGAAAATCGTCGGCAAGCGCAGGCGTTGCCAGCATCGCGGCGGCAAAGGACGTAACAAGGGAGGTCAAAAGGATGGCAGGCTTTTTCATCGGTCTCACTTCAGCGGCACGAATACATTGATCACGAGCTTGTCCTCGGCCGTCTTCAGGGGATCGGTGAGGTATTCCTCGATGAAGGTGTCCTTGGCTTCCAGCTTCTTGTCGTCGAGGTGATTGGTGATCGCCTCATAGGTGTTGTCCATGTTGTCGTAGGAGCCGCGATGGACGAATTTCAGCGCCTTGCCCTCCGGCGATTTGCCGACGCTCATGTCCTTGGGCAGGTTCTTCGGGTCCTGCTCGACCGGGATCTCGGCCAGGAAGGTGAAGCCGGTGTCGTCGGTCGAAGTGTAGACGATCATCGAATTGCCGGCGTGCTTGATGCCCTGCTTGTCCAGCAGCGTGTTCAGCGCCTTGAAGGCGTCGATCAGCGTGTCGAAGGCCGAGTCCCAATTGGCAGTGCCCTTGACCATCACGACCTTCTTGGACTCGAGCGTGGTCTCCTGGCCGAAGGGATCGGCCGTCTGCACCGGAGCCGGCGTCGCGGCCGCAGCGGGCGGCGGAGCGGCGGGACTAGGTGAGGCACTGGCTGCGGGCGAGGGCGAGGTTGCAGGGGACGCCGCAGGCGACGTTGAAGGGCTTGGCGAGGCGCTGGCCGCCGGCGAGGGCATGGCCACGGGTGCAGCGCTCGCGGCCGGGGAGGGCGAAGCCGACGGGGCCGGCGAGGGGCTCGCCGATGCGGCCGGCGCCGGGCTCGGCGTTTGGGCCAGCGTGGCCGACAGACCAAACGACAAGGCCGCTGCCGGAATCAGCGCGGCCAAAGCGAGACGACGAAACCTGAACATTTTTATTCTCCCCAATAGCTTATCCGCCAAGGCCTTACGTCCCCGAGGCCTTAACCCGGCCGCATGTCCCGGTTGCGCGAATTTCGCCGTTCTAACACGCGAGCGCCGAATTCGTCCCATGACAGATGCGTCATGGCAGCCTCCTGGCTCTTGTCGGCAAATCACTGGCCAAGAGGGCCAAGGATCGCCATATAAGGCAGGCGAAATTCGGGAATTTTCATGAGCGCGCTGGCCAACCACGCATTTGCCAAGATGAACGGCATTGGCAACGAGATCGTCGTTGTCGACATGCGCGATTCCGCCACGACGGTCACCCCGGACGACGCCCGTGCGGTGGCATCGGCGCGAGGCGGCGTGCCCTACGACCAGCTCATGGTGCTGCAGAAGCCGCGCTTCGACGGGACCGAAGCTTTCATCAGCATCTACAACTGTGACGGCTCCGAGGCCGGCGCCTGTGGCAACGGCATGCGCTGCGTGGTGCGGCGCGTCTTCGAGAAGACCGGCCAGACCAATGCGACGTTCGAGACGGCCGCGGGCCTGCTCAATGCCTGGCAGGGTCCGGCACCGGATCTTTATACGGTGGACATGGGCGCGCCGAAATTCGGCTGGCAGGACATTCCGCTCGACCAGGAATTCCGCGACACCCGCTACATCGAATTGCAGATCGGCCCGATCGACAATCCGATCCTGCATTCGCCCTCGGTGGTCAGCATGGGCAATCCGCATGCGATCTTCTGGGTCGATGACGTCAACGCCTACGATCTCGAGCGTTTCGGTCCGCTGCTGGAGAACCATCCGATCTTTCCGGAGCGCGCCAACATCACGCTCGCCCATATCGTCGATCCCCAGCACATCACGATCCGCACCTGGGAGCGCGGCGCCGGCCTGACCAGGGCCTGCGGCTCGGCCGCATGTGCCACGGCGGTTGCGGCGGCGCGGCTGAAGCGCGCCGAGCGCAATGTCGAGATCGCGCTGCCCGGCGGCAAGCTCGGGATCGAATGGCGCGAGCGCGACGATCACGTGCTGATGACGGGCACGGCGACTTTCGAATATGAAGGCCGTTTCGATCCGGCGCTGTTCGCGCCGGTCGGGTGATGGGCGTCGACATCGTCACCTTCGGCTGCCGCCTCAACGCCTTTGAAGCCGAGGTGATCCGCCGCGAGGCCGAAGGCGCAGGCCTTTCAGATACCATCGTCATCAACAGCTGCGCCGTCACCAACGAAGCGGTGGCGCAGGCGCGCCAGTCGATCCGCAAGCTGAAACGCGAGCGGCCGGCAGCGCGCATCGTCGTCACCGGTTGCGCGGCGCAGACGCAAAGCGGCATGTTCGCCGAGATGGCCGAGGTCGATCGCGTCGTCGGCAATGACGACAAAATGCGGTCGTCCGCATGGCGCGAGGCGCGTGCGGCGTTCGATCTCGGTGCGAGCGAAAAAATCGCCGTCAGCGACATCATGGCGGTGAAGGAGATGGCGCCGCATCTCATCGACGGCTTTGCGAGCGGCCTGCCGCGCGTGTTCGTGCAGGTGCAGAACGGCTGCGACCATCGCTGCACCTTCTGTATCATTCCGTTCGGGCGCGGCAATTCGCGCTCGGTGCCGATGGGCGCGGTGGTCGATCAGGTCCGGGCGTTGGTCGCGCGCGGCCATGCCGAGATCGTGCTGACCGGCGTCGATCTCACCAGCTACGGCGCCGACCTGCCCGGTGCGCCCAAGCTTGGCGTGCTGACGAAGCAGATTTTGCGGCACGTGCCGGAGCTGAGGCGCCTGCGCATCTCCTCGATCGATTCGATCGAGGCGGACAGCGATCTTTTGGATGCCATTGCTGAGGATTCGCGGCTGATGCCGCATCTGCACCTGTCGCTGCAGTCCGGCGACGACATGATCTTGAAGCGCATGAAGCGGCGGCATACGCGCGGTGACGCGATCGCGTTCTGCGATCAGGTCCGCCGGCTGCGCCCGGACATCGCGCTGGGGGCCGACATCATCGCGGGCTTTCCGACCGAGACCGAGGAGATGTTCTCGCGCTCGCTCGATCTGGTCAGGGAATGCGGCCTGACATTCCTCCACGTCTTCCCCTATTCGCCGCGTCCCGGCACGCCGGCCGCGCGGATGCCGCAGGTTGCGGGCGGCGCAATCAAGGAGCGGTCGAAGCGGCTGCGCTCGGCCGGTGAGGCTGCGCTTCTGCAGCGGCTGCAAGCCGAGATCGGCGCCACGCGTGAGGTGCTGATCGAGAGCGAGGAGCAGGGACGGACGGAGCATTATCTGCCGGTGGCGATCGCGGGCGAGCGTATGGGCAGTGTCGTGCCGCTGCGGATCGCTGGTCGCGATGGCGCGCGGCTGACTGCTTAGCCTCGTTGCGGCGAGTGACGACGCGCTGTACCTCCAGCGTCGTCCCGGCGAAGGCCGGGACGCATACCGCGTGATCTATCGGTGATCCGCGGTGCTTGTCCCAACCAAGCAGAGTAACGGACCGTCGTCGCCAAACTTCTCCCTGTGGTTATGGGGCCCGGCCTTCGCCGGGACGACACCGAGGGTGGAGAAGCAGCGCGCCCCAAACAGCCTACAACGCCCGCACCTGCCAGAACCGGAGCGTCCGCCGCGCATTCTCCGGGGTCATGCGCGCGTAATGGCTTTGAGCCCTTGCGACATCGGCCGGCTTCATCGCGCCGGTCGCAAAGCGGCTTTGGAGCACGGCGGCGGTGGTTTCCCAGCTGAGCTGCGCCGCCTTGCACGGCACCAGCAGGCCGTCCTCGCGCAGGCTTTGCATCAGCGGGCGAATCACTTCGACGGTCGATCCCGACAATGCGGCCAATGCGGCCACCGCTTCTTCATAACGCCGATGCGTTGCGAAGCCGAGCAGCGTCGCTTCGCTGAGCTGGCCGGTCGCCTTCAGGCCTGCGACGGTGCGCTTGGCACCTTCGAAATCGCGGACCCCCGACATCTCGCGCTCGACACCGACGGTGACGGCTGCGATCGCGGTCTGGATCTCCTCGAACAGATGCGGCGGCGCGCGTGACAACAGCCGGGTCCGCACGGCGTCCGTTGCCGAGCGCAGCAATTGACGACGCAGGTCTGACGGCAGATCGACGCGGACGCCGACGCTGACCGCGAGCTCGGGGTCGGCCTCGGCCTGTCCGACGACGACGGCAAATCCGTTGCCGGACACGCGCGCGCCGGGATTGGCGGCGAGCCGCCGGCTGACGCTGGGATAGCGCCGCGCCAGCAATGCATCGGTGACGATCTCCTTCAGCCACCAGCGTCCGGCGACCGCGAGCAGATGCGGCTCGCCCTTGCTCGAGGCGATCTGCACCAGCGCGCCGTCGTCGAGGCGCGCGGATTCCTGCAGCACGGGACCAGCGATGCGGATTTCGTCATTGTTGGCGAGCCGGCGAATGACCGATGGCGGCGCCTGCGCGATCGGCGCGAGCTGCGCGCTGATCTCGGCGAGAGCAACGCGCGCGCCCATGTCGGCGATGGCGCGGAGCTCGATGGTGCCGATCAGCCGATCGAGCACGTCGTCAAACAGTGCGATCTGCTCGTCGTCGAAACTGCCGGCGGAGGACAGGAACAGGTCGGTGACGCGGCGGGCTGTTGCCAGGCCCTTTTCCGCCGAGCCAGTCCGAAGCGCGGACTCGACCTCGTCGATGATCGATAACTCGGCCGTGGACATGACGCGCAGCTCGTCCTGAGCAGATTGACGGAAGCTTGTTCTAAGCAACCGCTATCATTAGCGACGAGCACTGAACGTTTCGTAAACTATAGGCAGCGCTGCGCGGCCTCCTCACCATGAGGGGCGAGCAGTTGGGCTACTCCCCGTTCCACCCGCAGGCGCGGAGCCGCTCGTGCATGTGGGGTGGGGCCGGCGCCACCACGCGGACCGGCTCCTTGTTGCGGGAGATCGGTACCACGATCTCGCGGGAATGCAGGTGCAGCTTCGGCTCCCCGAAGCGCGGGCCGTTGCCGTAAATGTTATCGCCGAAGATCGGCCAGCCGGTCGCGGACGAATGCACCCGCAATTGATGGGTCCGCCCGGTCACCGGTTCCATGGCGAGCCAGGTCAGGCCATCGCTCCGGCCCATCACCTTCCAGTTGGTGATGGCCTTCTGGCCCTCGGGATCGGGCTTCTGCCACCAGCCGCGTTCGGCGTTCAGCCGCCCCAGGGGCATGTCGATAGTGCCTTCGTCCTCAGTGGGGCCGCCCTCGACGATGGTCCAGTAGGTCTTGCCGATCTTGCCGTGCTTGAACAGCAGGCCGAGCGAGGCCGTCGCCTTGCGATGGCGGCCGAGCACGAGGCAACCGGAGGTGTCCTTGTCCAGCCGGTGGGCCAGCACCGGCGGCCGCGGCAGGCCGAAACGGAGCGCGTCGAAGGAGGTTTCGAGGTTCGCGCCGCCCTTGGGACCGCGATGCACCGGCAGGCCGGCCGGCTTGTCGATGACCAGCATCAATCCGTCGCGATGGAGCACGCGGCCCAGGATTTCCTCGGCCGTCAATTCGGGAACATCGAGCAATTGCAGGACTTTCGGTCAAGACTTTCGTTTGCGAGCCGGAACGGCTAACACACCGCCACCATGAACGATACCACCCCCGAGACCCCCAAGCTGAGCTGGTGGCGCCGCCTGTCCGACGGGCTGAAGCGCACCTCGTCCTCGCTCGGGACCGCGGTCGCCGACCTCGTCACCAAGCGCAAGCTCGACCGCGCCATGCTCGACGACATCGAGGACGTGCTGCTGCGCGCCGACCTCGGCACCTCGGTCGCGGTGCGGATTGCGGATGCGGTTGGCACGGGGCGCTACGACAAGGCGATCTCGGCGGACGAGGTCAAGGACGTCGTCGCGACCGAGGTCGAGAAGGTACTGGCGGCGGTGGCCAAGCCGCTCGAGATCGACGCCGGCAGGAAGCCGTTCGTCATCCTCGTGGTCGGCGTCAATGGCTCCGGCAAGACCACCACCATCGGAAAACTCTCGCAAAAATTCGCGTCCGAAGGCCGCAAGGTGATGCTGGCCGCCGGCGACACGTTTCGCGCAGCGGCGATCGAACAGCTCAAGGTCTGGGGCGAACGCACGAGGACGCCCGTCATATCAGGTGCGCAAGGCTCGGATTCGGCGAGCCTCGCCTTCAATGCGCTGACGGCGGCGAAGGAGCAGGCCATCGACGTGCTCCTGATCGACACGGCCGGGCGGCTTCAGAACAAGGCCGAGCTGATGAACGAGCTCGAAAAGGTCGTGCGCGTCATCCGCAAGGTGGACGCGACTGCGCCGCATGCGGTGCTGCTCGTGCTGGACGCCACCGTCGGCCAGAACGCGCTATCGCAGGTCGAGGCCTTCCATCGCACCGCCGGGGTCACCGGCCTCGTGATGACCAAGCTCGACGGCACCGCCCGCGGCGGCATTCTGGTGGCGCTCGCGGAGAAATTCAAACTGCCGGTGCATTTCATCGGCGTCGGCGAAGGCGTCGACGATCTCGCGCCGTTCACCGCGCGTGATTTCGCCCGCGCGATTGCCGGAATCGAAAGCTGAAGAATGGACAAGACCCAGCCGCACCCGCTGTTCAAGCTTGCCACCGAGCTCGGCCCGCTGCTCGTGTTCTTCTTCGTCAATGCGAAGTTCAATCTGTTCGCCGCGACCGGCGCCTTCATGGTCGCGATAGTCGCGGCGATGATCGCCTCCTATGTGGTGACGCGGCACATCCCGATCATGGCGATCGTGACAGGCGTCATCGTGCTGGTGTTCGGCACGCTGACCCTGGTGCTGCATGACGAGACCTTCATCAAGCTCAAGCCGACCATCATCTACGCTTTGTTCGCCGCGATCCTCGGCGGCGGCCTCTTGTTCGGCCGCTCCTTCATCGCCGTCATGTTCGACCAGATGTTCAATTTGACGCCGCAGGGCTGGCGCATCCTCACGCTACGCTGGGCGCTGTTCTTCGCCGGCATGGCCGTGTTGAACGAGATCGTCTGGCGCACCCAGAGCACGGACTTCTGGGTCAACTTCAAGGTGTTCGGCGTCACGCCGATCACCATGATCTTCGCCATCGCCCAGATGCCGCTGACCAAGCGCTACCACCTCGAGCCGGCGTCGCTGGAAGCCAGCGAGGCCGAGGCGGGCGATGTGAGGAAGGGGTAAGGTCTCTCAAATCGTCATTGCGAGCCCAGCGCAGCTACATACTCGGCTGTCATCGCCCGGCTTGACCGGGCGATCCAGTATTCCAGAGACAGTCGTGAGGTACGGAGGAGCTGCGGCGTACTGGATGCCCCGGTCAAGCCGGGGCATGACAGCGGTGTTTGGGGTTTCTCACACTGACGACAGAGCTAGCTCCCGGCCGCCTTCAACGCCTTCTCCATCTGCGGCAACAGCACCGTCCGCAAGTTCTCCGGCGTGATCGGCCCGACCAGCTTGTAGACGATGGTGCCTTCGCGACCGACGACGAAAGTCTCGGGCACGCCATAGACGCCCCATTCGATCGAGGCGCGGCCATTGGCATCGACGCCGACGTGGCCGAACGGGTTGCCGTAGCGCCCCAGGAAGCGCCGCGCATTGTCGGCGGCATCCTTGTAGTTGATGCCGACAAGCTGGAAGCGCTTGTCTTTTGCCAATTCAGTCAGCAGCGGCGCCTCGTCGTGGCACGGCACGCACCAGGACGCCCAGACATTGACGAGACTGACCTTGCCCTTGAACGCGGCGGGATCGAGGCCGGGGATCTGCGTGTTGTCGGCCTGCAATCCCTCGAGCGGCGGCAGCGTGGTTTGCGGCACCGGCCGTCCGATCAGGGCGGAAGGGATCCGCGAGGGATCGCCGCTACCGAGCCGGAACCAGAACAGCAGCGCCAGGCCGATGAACGCAATCAGCGGCAGCACCATCAGGAAGGTGCGGCGCTGCGGCGGAGCGGAGGTCGATTGCTCGCTCATGATTGATCTCTCATGCTCGATCTCTCATGGCCGATCCGTCGCGCTACGGCCGGAGCGGCGGGTCACGCCGCTGCGCTCGAGCTCGCGCAGGCGCTGTGTCTGGCTACGATAATCGAGCACGATCCAGCCGATCAGGATCACGACCACAAGGGCGGCCGCGGCATAGGACGTCACGATGAAAGACGCATAGGGACCGAGCGACATGATCATGCCGCCCCAGCTTCTTTTGACGTGCCGTCTTCACGCGAGCCGGTGCCGACTTCTGAAAACGCCACACGGCTCGCCTGCATCATCTGCAGAGACCGTACGCGCCGACGCAAAATCTCGTTCCGCATCGCCGCCAGATGCAGCGTGACGAACAGCAGGGTGAACGCGATCGCCATCACCAGCAACGGAATCAAAAAGGATTTGTCGAGCGACGAGCCGCCCATCCGCATCACCGAGGCCGGCTGGTGCAGCGTGTTCCACCAATCGACCGAGAACTTGATGATGGGCAGGTTGATGGCGCCGACCAGCGTCAGCACGGCGGCGGCGCGCGCCGCGCGGGAGGGATCGTCGACGGCGCGCCACAGCGCCATCAGGCCGAGATACATCAGGAACAGGATCAGCACCGAGGTCAGCCGCGCGTCCCATTCCCAATAGGTGCCCCACATTGGCCGGCCCCACAGCGAGCCCGTCAGCAGCGCAAGGAAGGTGAAGCTGGCACCGATCGGAGCAGCCGCTTTGGCGGCGACGTCGGCGAGCGGATGCCGCCACACCAGCGTGCCCAGCGAGGCGATGCTCATCACGCCCCACACGAACATCGACAGCCAGGCATTGGGCACGTGGATGAACATGATCTTCACGGTCGCGCCCTGCTGATAGTCGTCGGGCGCGGTGGCGGACTGATAGAGCCCGATCGCGAGCAGGATGATTGTCGCAGCCGCAAGCCACGGCAGCAGCCGCGCCGTCAGCGCGAGGAACCGTGTGGGGTTGGCGAGGTCGATCAGCGTCATGGTATCCTGATAATCACAGGTAAGCGCTCACGCAATCAGCACGAAAGTCCGCAGCGAAAGTTGATCGGGGTCAAGGTCAGTCCAGTCCATCTCAATCCAGCCCATGCTTCAGGCTCGCCGCAGCCGCGAAGGGGCCGATTACGAGGCTGACCAGCGACAGCGCGCACAGGATCGAGAACGGCGCGCCGAATGTCATGGGGCCGACGATTACCGCCTGCGAGGCCGCGACGCCGAAGATCAGCACCGGTATCGACAGCGGCAGCACCAGGACCGCCATCAGCAAGCCGCCTCGATGCAGCGTCACCGCCAGCGCCGCCCCGATCATTCCGGTAAACGTCAGCGCCGGGGTGCCGGCGAGCAGCGTCAGCGCCACCGCGCCGGTCGCGACCATGTCGAGGTTGAGCAGCAGGCCGAGCACGGGGGTTGCGACGATCAGCGGCAGGCCGGCGGCCAGCCAATGCGCCAGCGCCTTCGCCGCGCAGGCGAGTTCCAGCGGGGTCCGGCTCATCGTGATCAGGTCGAGCGAGCCGTCCTCGTGGTCGGCCATGAACAGCCGGTCCAGGGTCAGCAGGCTCGCCAGCAGCGCCCCCAGCCACAGGATCGCCGGCCCGAGCCGCGACAGCAGTGCCAGATCCGGCCCCACCGCAAACGGCATCAGCACCACCACGGTCAGGAAGAACAGCACGCCAATCAACGCCCCGCCGCCGACGCGGAGCGCGATCCGGATGTCCCGGCGAATGAGGGCAGACAGGGCGGTCATGGGGGGCTCCCATCGTGCCTGAGGCACGGTGCGATCCCTCCCCCGTTTGCGGGGGAGGGTTGGGGAGAGGGTGTCTCGACAACGAAGATTCCCCCAGCGGAGAGAACCCTCACCCGGCGCTGCGCGCCGACCTCTCCCGCAAGCGGGAGAGGCGAGGGAGCCCGCGGCGACGACTGCGTCCCGGGTGCGAGAGCGGCGACCGGCCGCTCGAAAAGCTGAGGGTCCACGGGAATCATGCCGTCCCCCCGATCCGCAGCTCCCGCGAATCGATCCCGAGCGGGGCGTGGGTGGCGGCGATGATCAGGCCGCCGCGGCCGAGGTGCTCGCGCATCAATCCGGAAAACATGTCCTGGCCCGCGACATCCAGCGCCGTGGTCGGCTCGTCCAATAGCCAGACCGGCCGGCGGACGGTCAGCAGGCGGGCCAGCGAGAGCCGGCGGCGCTGACCGGCGGACAGGAAGGCGGCAGGCAGATAGGCGGCATGGTCGAGCCCGACGGTGGCGAGGCTGTCGCCGGCGTCGAAACGCTCCCCGCCGAGAAAATCGGCCCAGAACGTCAGATTCTCCGCCACGCTCAGCGCCGGCTTCAGGGCGTCGCGATGGCCGAGATAGTGGCATTGCTCCGGCAATGTCAGCTCGGAATCGCCTCCGTCCAGCGCGATCGTGCCGCCCGCCGGAATGAGCAGGCCCGCGATCAGCCGCAGCAGCGAGGTCTTGCCCGATCCGTTGCGGCCGACGACCGCCACGGCTTCGCCGGAGACGGCCCCGAAATCGAGCCCGGAAAACACCTCGCGGCCGCCCCGCACGCAAATGACCCCATGTCCGGAAAGCTGCATCTCGCCTCGTATCGATCCGCTCAAAGCCAGGCCTCAGGAAAACTTGGGGTAGCGTATGGGAATTTTTGGCTCGCGGATTGCTGCGGCACGTTTGTGGCTGTGGCGGCGCGGTTAGAAAGCTTCTATAAGCCCGGAACTACTTGATGCAGCAACTCAACCTGCCCCTGCAAGCGACTCAGCCTGCCTACGCTGACGGTGTTAAAATACCCTGCCGGGTATAACTAACAATTGGGATTTCCTACATGACCTCGCTCGACAGCTTCAAATGCAAAAAGACCCTCAAGGTCGGCGCCAAGACCTATGTCTATTACAGCCTGCCCACGGCCGAGAAGAATGGTCTGAAGGGAATTTCGAAACTCCCCTATTCGATGAAGGTCCTGCTCGAGAACCTGCTCCGCAACGAGGACGGCCGCTCGGTCAAGAAGGAAGACATCGTCGCGGTGTCGAAATGGCTGCGCAAGAAGTCGCTGGAGCATGAGATCGCCTTCCGCCCGGCGCGCGTGCTGATGCAGGACTTCACCGGCGTGCCCGCCGTGGTCGATCTCGCCGCGATGCGCAATGCGATGCAGAAGCTCGGCGGCGATGCCGAGAAGATCAATCCGCTGGTGCCGGTCGACCTCGTCATCGACCACTCCGTGATCGTGAACTTCTTCGGTGACAACAAGGCCTTCGGCAAGAACGTCACCGAGGAATACAAGCAGAACCAGGAGCGCTACGAGTTCCTGAAATGGGGCCAGAAGGCGTTCTCGAACTTCTCCGTCGTGCCGCCCGGCACCGGCATCTGCCACCAGGTCAATCTCGAATATCTCTCCCAGACGGTCTGGACCAAGAAGGAGAAGATGACGGTCGGCAAGAAGACCGGCACCTTCGAGGTCGCCTATCCCGACTCGCTGGTCGGCACCGATTCCCACACCACCATGGTCAACGGTCTCGCCGTGCTCGGCTGGGGCGTCGGCGGCATCGAGGCCGAAGCCTGCATGCTCGGCCAGCCGCTGTCGATGCTGTTGCCCAACGTCGTCGGCTTCAAGCTGAAGGGCGCGATGAAGGAAGGCGTCACCGCGACCGATCTCGTGCTGACCGTGACGCAGATGCTGCGCAAACTTGGCGTCGTCGGCAAGTTCGTCGAGTTCTTCGGCCCCGGCCTCGATCATCTCTCGGTCGCCGACAAGGCGACCATCGCCAACATGGCGCCCGAATATGGCGCGACCTGCGGCTTCTTCCCAGTCGACGCCGCCGCGCTCGATTATCTCAAGACCTCCGGCCGCGCCTCGGCGCGCGTCGCGCTGGTGCAGGCCTATGCGAAGGCGCAAGGGCTGTTCCGCACCGCCAAGTCGCCCGATCCGGTGTTCACGGAGACGCTGACGCTCGACCTCGGTGACGTCGTGCCGTCGATGGCCGGCCCGAAGCGCCCCGAAGGCCGCATTGCGCTGCCGTCCGTGGCCGAGGGCTTCTCGCTTGCCCTCGCCAGCGAATACAAGAAGGCCGAGGAGCCGGGGAAGCGCTTCGCCGTTGACGGCAAGAAGTTCGACATCGGCCATGGCGACGTCGTGATCGCCGCGATCACCTCCTGCACCAACACCTCGAACCCGAGCGTGCTGATCGGCGCCGGTCTGCTGGCGCGCAACGCCGCCGCGAAGGGCCTCAAGGCAAAGCCGTGGGTGAAGACCTCGCTGGCACCCGGCAGCCAGGTGGTGGCGGCCTATCTCGCCGATTCCGGTCTCCAGGCCGATCTCGACAAGGTCGGCTTCAACCTGGTCGGCTTCGGCTGCACCACCTGCATCGGCAATTCCGGTCCGCTGCCCGAGGAGATCTCGAAGTCGATCAACGACAACGGCATCGTCGCGGCTGCCGTGCTCTCCGGTAACCGCAACTTCGAAGGCCGTGTCTCGCCGGACGTGCAGGCGAACTACCTCGCCTCGCCGCCGCTCGTGGTCGCTCACGCGCTCGCGGGCACCGTCACCAAGAACCTCGCCATCGAGCCGCTCGGTGAAGGCAAGGACGGCAAGCCGGTGTACCTCAAGGACATCTGGCCGACGACGAAGGAGATCAACGCCTTCATGAAGAAGTTCGTGACCGCGTCGATCTTCAAGAAGAAGTATGCCGACGTGTTCAAGGGCGACACCAACTGGCGCAAGATCAAGACGGTCGAGAGCGAGACCTATCGCTGGAACATGAGCTCGACCTATGTGCAGAACCCGCCCTATTTCGAAGGCATGAAGAAGGAGCCGGAGCCGGTCACCGACATCGTCGAGGCCCGCATCCTTGCCATGTTCGGCGACAAGATCACCACCGACCACATCTCGCCGGCCGGTTCGATCAAGCTCACCTCGCCCGCCGGCAAATATCTCAGCGAGCACCAGGTGCGTCCGGCCGACTTCAACCAGTACGGCACGCGCCGCGGCAACCACGAAGTCATGATGCGCGGCACCTTCGCCAATATCCGCATCAAGAACTTCATGCTCAAGGGCGCGGATGGAAATATCCCCGAGGGCGGTCTGACAAAACACTGGCCAGACGGCGAGCAGATGTCGATCTACGACGCCGCGATGAAGTACCAGCAGGAGCAGGTGCCGCTGGTGGTGTTCGCCGGCGCCGAATACGGCAATGGCTCCTCGCGCGACTGGGCCGCGAAGGGCACGCGTCTGCTCGGCGTGCGTGCCGTGATCTGCCAGAGCTTCGAGCGCATCCACCGCTCCAACCTGGTCGGCATGGGCGTGCTGCCGCTGACCTTCGAGGACGGCACCTCCTGGTCGTCGCTCGGTCTGAAGGGCGACGAGAAGGTCACGCTGCGCGGCCTCATCGGCGACCTCAAGCCGCGCCAGAAGCTGACCGCGGAGATCGTCTCCGGCGACGGTTCGCTGCAGCGCGTTTCGCTGCTCTGCCGCATCGATACGCTGGACGAGCTCGAATACTACCGCAACGGCGGCATCCTGCACTACGTGCTGCGCAAGCTCGCGGCGTAAGCGCGGATTTGTGAACGGTGGCTCACTGCGAAGTGAGTAGTAGGTTACACGAAGGCGGCCTATCACAAGGCCGCCTTCACGCGTTTGCCAGGCTTCGGATGGCCCGCCCGGCGGAGAACCTCACGCCCTGGACGGCTGCTGTGGCGGACGAATGTGTGAGGCCGTAAGACTACGGTGACCATCCGGCGGTAAGGTTTCCCTCTCGCGAGCAATGGTGTGCGGCGTTCGACATGACAACAATGACGGCTTCTCATCTGGTTTCACGTTGGTCCGGCGCCCTCTGGTCGGGTGCACTTGGTCTCTGTGCGATCGTCGCCGTCATTCGTCCTGCCGAGGCTGATCCCCGCGCCGTTGTCGAATTGTTTACCTCGCAGGGCTGCTCGTCCTGCCCGCCGGCCGACAAGATCATCGGCGACCTCGCCCGCGATCCCTCGATCATCGCGCTGAGCATGCCGATCGACTATTGGGACTATCTCGGCTGGAAGGACACATTGGCCGATTCGCGCTTCTCTGCACGGCAGCGTGCCTATTCGCGCATGCGCGGTGACCGCGAAGTCTAC
This sequence comes from Bradyrhizobium sp. 62, assembly GCF_023073035.1. NCBI lineage: Bacteria > Pseudomonadati > Pseudomonadota > Alphaproteobacteria > Hyphomicrobiales > Nitrobacteraceae > Bradyrhizobium > Bradyrhizobium sp. 62. The sequence continues at coordinate 1,428 of NZ_JADPIT010000014.1, read as the reverse complement.
ACGCCGCAGGTCGTGGTCAACGGCTCCACGCATGTCGTCGGCAGCGATCGCACTGGCATCGAAAGCGCGATCGGCAAAACCGACGCGGGCACTGGTGTGATGAGCGTACCGGTGACGATGTCGCTCGCGGGCAAGCAGATCAACGTCTCGGTGGCCGCGAGCAAGGAGCCGACGGCGTCCCACGGCGAGGTCTGGATCTGCTCGATTGCGAAGTCGGTGCCGATCGCGATCAGCCGCGGTGAAAATCGCGGACAGCAGGTGATCTATCACAACGTGGTGCGCAACCTGCTCAAGGTCGGCGACTGGACCGGCCGTCCGGAAAGCTGGACGGTGCCGATCGAGAACCTCACGCGCGACGGCGTCGACGGTGCTGTGGTCTACGTCCAGGACGGCAGCCGGGAAAAGCCGGGCCCGATGCTGGGCGCGGCGTACACGTCGCTGCACTAACGCGCACACTTCGAATATTCCGATTCAAGCGCAGTCTCAATCCTCATGGTGAGGAGCGCGCTCTTGCGCGCGTCTCGAACCACCAGGCCCTGCTGAGGCATCGAGACGCCGCTTCGCGGCTCCTCAGGATGAGGGGAGGGAGTGTTCTCGCTGATGAGGAAGAGATCCGTCGAGGCGGAAACATCCCGACACAAACAAAACCGCCCCCAAACAAAAAAGGACCAACTCGCGTTGGCCCTCCTTGTCGTGCGAACAGACCCGATCCTGACGGCCCCGGGGGGCTGGGGGCTGAGGAATCCGGAACCGAAAGGACCGGGTCAACGCACATAGGTCTTTTCGCAATGCAGGGCGGCAGTCGCTTGGCGGAAAAGCGGCGACACTATGATTCCTGCTAACGATCCCGTGACGGTTTGCCGCGACAGAGTTCCACCGCTGCGTGTGGGCGGTTTGCTCCGGTCCAACGTCCTTACAGGGCCCCTTGCAGTGGGGAACAGTTGGCGCGATCATGCAACTGTCATGATCCGCGGTTCCGGGGACGGTCTTCGCGGACGCGGTCATGCTGATACGACAGGAGGCAGCCTATGAGTCTGTCGGAGGATGCCGATCCGAGCGAACAGCGCGCGGCGGCGCGCCCCGCCGCTTCGAATGCGCAACCGAGCCGCGTAACGTTCAACCGGCTCGAGCTGCACCGTATTCTCAATCTCTACGGCCGGATGGTCGCCGACGGCGAGTGGCGCGACTACGCCATCGACTTCCTCAAGGATCGCGCCGTGTTCTCGGTCTTTCGCCGCGCTTCGGAAGTGCCGATCTATCGCATCGAGAAGGATCCGCGCCTCGCGCGCAAGCAGGGCATGTACAGCGTGATCTCGGCGACGGGCCTGATCCTGCGCCGTGGCCACGAGCTGGAGCGCGTGCTCCTGGTGATCGATCGCAAGCTGGCGGTGGTGTAGCGTTTCGTAGCCCGGATGGAGCGCAGCGCAA
>NZ_JADPIT010000021.1:0-6038 GCF_023073035.1 Bradyrhizobium sp. 62 | reverse complement strand
AATATCCGGACGGCTTTTACGCCAGCCTCGCTAAGGGGCAGTTGAGCAGAATCGAGGCTGAAGAGGCGCGCGCCGCCGCTGCGGACAAGGCCAAACAGACAGAGGACGAAAAGGCCCGTCTTGCCAGCGAACGCGCCAGCAAGGCTGAGCAGGACAAGGCCGCCGCGGCAGCTGACGCCGCCGAGACTGCCAAGTTCGCGGCAGAGAAGGCGAGGCAGGCGGAGGAAGCGAAAACAGCGGCTGCCGAGCAGCGGCGGAAGGAAGCTGAAGCGGCGGTCGCCAAGGATCTGGCTGACAAGCAGGCGGCCGAAAAAGCGCTCGCCGACAGGATCGTCAAGGACAAGGCGACTACCGAATTGGCCGCAAAACAGTCGGCCGAGAAGGCGCGGGCGGACGGTGAACAGAAGCTGGCAGCGGTTGCTCCGACCGCTGCCGAGTCCAGCCTGTCTCCGCAGGAGACCGTGAAACTGGTTCAATCGGAGCTACGCCGTGTCGGGTGCTTGAACGCCGCAGCTGATGACGGCTGGAACGACTCTTCCCAGCAATCGCTGTCGCTCTTCAACAAGTATTCTGGGACGAATTTAAACTCCAAACTGGCGTCCTACGAGGCGCTGGATGCAATCAGAGCCAGGCCGGGTCGTGTCTGTCCGCTGGTCTGCAACCGCGGCTTTAAGGCCGACGGCAACACATGCGTCAAGATCGCTTGTCCGGCTGGATATCGCGTCGATCACGACAACGAATGTCAGAAGCTGCAGGACAAGAAACCGGTTGCAACGAAGAATGGACCGAAATGGCCTGATGAGCCGCGGAAGCAAGCCGAAAGTTCGGCCGCGAAACCGCAGTCCTCAGGCCAAGTCGTTTGCAATAGTGCGGGTTGTCGGCCCGTTGCCAAGGGGTGCCACTTGCAGTTTCGGTCCGGAATCGTCGCCGGTGGAGCGGCTAACAGTGGTGGAAACGTTGAGGTTTGCAATTGAGGGCTGCCTCATCACGTGAGGGCGAAATCATTCTCTGGTTAGCACTTACGGGCGCCACGAGTGGACTGCTTCTGGCCGATACTGTTGCAAAAGTCGTTTTGCACAGGTGGTCAAAAATTCTGCGGGCCGTAGGCGTCGTTTTCAAGTAAGGTCCTGAGGGACCTCGTCGCCTCACGCTAAACTCACCGGCGACTTTGGTAGCGCGACTGAGAGCACACGAATCATCGATCTAGGCGCGCTTCAAGTTCTCGCCAAAAATTCAGACCGTTGCAACTTTCGACTTTTTCAACACTATCGGCCCAAAACGGACAGGTTTTCCGCCGCGATCAGTGTCCGCTTGCGGTCCGAAAGGAGACGTTCACGTCGAGAGGCCGCGAGCCGGGGAATGCGCGTCGACCACGTCGCGAGTGACCGTGGATGGTGACACAAGGCTGTCAGCAGCGGGTCGTTACATATGACCGCCCGAATCGGCACGAAAGAAGGAACCCTACCAAGGATCATCCAGCTACGCAGCGCTCGCTCCGCGACAGCTTTATGGCGGGTTGCGAGCGGATTCACCGCGAATGGGTACGCGCGCCAAATCGCTACATACTGACGGATTGATCTCTCTTTATGGCCAAGATGCCATTCTTGAAACGCCTTTAGTGCCGGCAATCTTTGAAGGGCGCAGCGGCGTCCTTCGTGGGCATCGGCAGATTCGTCCGTTCTTTGAAGAGGGCGCGCGCCGCAGGCCGAACGAACTCGTAAGGTGGTACAGAAATGACAACTGGTTCACCGACGGTAAACGGGTCTGATTTGGGAGTATCCCCGGCAAGCCCCCGACGGAGATCAAATATAACTCATGGAGGTAATGGAAATCGAGCATGGTCTCATCCAACATCATCGAATTTACTGGGGATGGTTCGGCGTTAACCAGCTTACACAGAACGCGGTGCGTAAGGCGACCATGACGACATTAGGCAGCCCGCATCGGACACGATCGGGGTAGTCCAACGATGACGAATTCGCTACCGACTCTGGCAAGACGGCTCAGTTCGGCTTGTACTCAAACGACAGCAAAACGCAAGAAACCAAGCAGCAAGAAAAAAGCCCGGCCGCAATGCGGCCGGGCCAGATGACTGGAACGGGAGAGCTGAACGGTTTAGTACCGTCCGATGCTGGGGCCGCCGAACTTGTAGTTCACGCGAACGGTGATGAGATCGACGTCCTGACGAATGCGATCCGCACCGAATGCTAAGCCCGTGGGACCCGTGAAACCGAGGGTTCGATCCTGCATGAACAGATGATCGTATTCGACACCAGCCGACCAGTTGGGGGCGAAGCCGTATTCCAGGCCTACCCCGACGGTACCGCCCCAACGGGTGTCGTCGCCGGTGCGAGCAAGTAGAGCGCCGGTTGCAGTCGAGTAGATCCGGTTACGGTTGTCGGTCACGGCAGCACCGCCCTTGACATAGAACAGGACGTTGTTGGTGGCCCAACCGAGCTGGCCGGTGAACAGACCGAAGGCGCTGATGCGTGAATCGTTGCGGAAACCCGGTCCGAACAAAGTGCTCACGTTGTTGCCCCGCAGGTCGGCCCAGTCGCCCTGCGCTTCCAGGCCGTACACCCAAGTGCCGGTCTGCATGCGGTAGCCGATCTGACCACCAGCAACACCGCCGGTTGCATCGTGCGACCCTTCGGGGCCCACCAGAAAGGGCGCAACCGAATCCCAGCTGTTGCGGCTTGAGCCCCAACCGCCGTTGGCGCCGATGTAGAAGCCGCTCCAGTCATAAATCGCGGCGACCATCGGAGGTGCCTTGGTGTAGGGACGCGCTGCCAAGTCCGCCGCGCTGGCGGGAGCCGATAGGCCGAGGGCCAGTGCCCCTGCCGCCGCAGTGACTAGAAGTTTTTTCATAGAGTGTCTCCCCAAGGAAAAGTTGAAGCACGACGTATTCCCACCTGCCGCGCAAAGCTTAACCTCTCCGTCTGTCTTTGCTGTAGCGAGCCCGCAACACCCAGTGAGGATCGACGGAAATAGTGAGCAAATTAGATACTTAGGTTCCAGGAAGGAAACCCTAGTGGTTCCATGTCCCGCGGGATGCTCTTGCAGAACCTCGGGCGCTGGCTCCGGTGACAGGCTCGGGCATGCGCGGTTGAACTGTGGGATCCCGTCGCAAGACTCCTTCAACGCCACTGGCGGAATACGACTAGCAGCTCAACAGCGCGGATGCTCGAACAGCTTTGTCCGAACGATCCGCGCTACATTCAATCCTGATCAGGAAGTTCAACCAGCACAACGGGAGCGAACCAAAACTCTTCCGAAGTCCGCAAGGAGCGAGGTGTTGCTTCACAAATGCACGCTGGGTCCCGCGCCCGGACGAATTGAGGTAGTGCCTTCGCTCCGCGTCGAGGACAAAAGCTGAAGCCAAAGAGCGCGTTGATCCCTAAGCTGCTCGGCGCTTTTTCCGAGGCGCGGTGACCTTTGTCTTCAAGTTGCCCGACCCGGCATTCGAAACCCGAGCGACACCTCCGAGTGCAGCCGCAAGAACCTCGCGCTGAGCGTCTAGCCAATGCATCTCGGCTTTGCCGTGCTCGCAGCCGCTTTCAACCCACAGCTGGTAGGCGCGTTCGCGAATGTTTTGTTCCAGATCAGACATCGTGCTCCTCCAATTTCGGAGCGGCATCCTGCCGGCAGACGGTTAACAAAATTTCAAGCCGACGTTGGAACTTGCGACCGGCGCCACGTCCCCCGCCAAGCAAGATATTGCGCCTGTGGCAGGCGCTAATTCATCTAACGATCGCCTCTGCGCGCCACCATCATCAGCAAGCCGCCGATCTGTGGCAACAACGCCAGCAACATCAACCGAAGCATCTCAAAGTCTCCGCCCGTTGGCCGCACCAAGCCGCGCAACGTCCAGGCGGCGAGCCTTATGGCAGCGTCTGTTTGAGGATCTGCTTGCAAGCCGACCGCCGTTTGCGCCGCATCTAGAATTTGGCGTCGCTCGGCTACCAACGCTTCCCGATCCCGGCGGAACTTTCCCACCCTGCCTGCGCCGCCGTCACGGGCGGCCTAACGCGTGAAGCACGCGCAAGCGTTCCCATCCGTATGATCGAAGTGCCAGTGGGTATTGATCAAATGGGTTATTGGATGCAGCCTGCTCCAAACCTCCTTCGAAATGTGCTGTGTCTACTCGACCGCATTGACCAATCCCCATCAGCGAACTTCTGCGGGTCGTGACCTGGACTAGACGACCTCACCAGAAGCCGGAAGGCCAGCCACAATGCATGTTTCTTTCTCGCCCGCCGGGGCGACGCAGGGAGATGCTACATGCTCCATGAGTTTATGGCTGCCATCTAACAACCGGGAAATATCCTCGGCCGAAACGGCGCGACTGAACAGGAAACCTTGAAATTCCTGACAGTTGAAACCCCTCAGGACAGCATCTTGTTCGGCAGTCTCGACCCCTTCGGCAACTACGGTCAGACCAAGTGCCTGTCCGAGCGTGATGATGGCTGCGGAAATAGCGCGGTCTTGAGCGCTTTCACTGATCCCCTCAACGAAGGAACGGTCGATCTTTATCGTGTCAATCGGGAAACTTTTTACCAAGGAGAGAGACGAATAGCCCGTGCCGAAGTCGTCGATAGCGAGACGAACACCGCGACGACTGACGGCCTGCATGACCGCAGTCGCCTGCATGACGTTCTGCATCACCATACTCTCGGTCACCTCGAGCTCCAGGAATTCGGGAGCTAAGCCTGTTTCACGCAGGACTCTGTCGAGAAATCCCAGCAGCTCATGATCGGTGAACTGCTTCGGCGAGAGATTGACGGCCATAGAGATTGCCGGCAATCCCATTGACTGCCACATAGTACTCTGCCGGCAAGCTGTTTCCAGTACCCATCTGCCTATTGGAATGATCAGACCGCTCTCCTCGGCCAGCGGGATGAAGGCTGCGGGGGCCATCATGCCTTTTTGCGGATGCTGCCACCGTAGAAGCGCCTCAACACCGACAATGCGGCCCGCCGTATTCACCTTGGGCTGATAGTGGAGAAGCAGCTCGTCTTTCTCGATCGCTCGGCGCAAGTCTGCTTCGAGAACCAGGTGCTTGAGCGTTTGTGACTGCAGTTCCGCCGAAAAAAAGCGGTATGTATTCTTTCCACCTGCCTTGGCCGCATACATTGCGGTGTCCGCTTGCTTGACGAGCTCCTCGGGATCCGAGGCGTCGTCCGGGAAAATCGCAATGCCAATGCTACAGCTGATGCGACATTCGTGCCCGCATAGGACGAAAGGTGACTCGAGCGCTTTCAGAAGGCGACGGGCGATCACGGTCGCCTGATCTTTCCCGGTCAACTGGTCAAGCAAAACCACGAACTCGTCGCCGCCTAGCCTAGCGAGGTCGTCCTCAGCCCGAATATTCGCGCGCATTCGCTTGGATGCTTCAATAAGCAAGTGATCGCCGGCAGTATGACCGAGCGAGTCGTTGATCATTTTGAACCGATCAAGGTCTATGTACAGAACCGCGAACCGACGCCCGTTGGCCCTGGTCGCGCGCTGATGCGCGTCAGAGACCATTGTGTTGAACATCGAGCGATTCGGGATGCCCGTCAAAGCATCGTGGGTAGCCAAGAAGCGGATGCGCTCCTCGGCGATTCTTTTTGCCTCCGTCCGATCAAAATTGTGGAGAGCAAACGAAACGTTTTCCGCCAGCCTGGCCAGTAGCTCAACGATCTCGCAGGTGAAGATGCCTTCCTTGCTGGCCAGGAAGAGCAGAACTCCGATGGCTTCACCATCCCTAAATAGAGGAAAACTTGCACCAGCGCGTGTGCCACCTCTTTCGGCAAGCTTATGCCAGTGGCTCGTTCCGACGTCACTCAGGAACTCATTCTTGATGCAAGGCATTTTCGAACGAAACGAGGTGCCGGTTAGTCCTTTGCCTTGAGGATGGTCTGCCAAGACCGAGAACGCTGTGCTGCGAACCCGATCGGCGTTTTGTCCTTTGGTGGATACAATCTTCAAGAAGTGATCGTCCGGCTGAGCCAAGGCAATTGTCGTCGATGTAAAATGGCCGCCCAGAACCGCTGCAT